>NZ_JBXCIX010000001.1:0-1193421 GCF_056786375.1 Paenibacillus sp. Y930
TATCTGAGATATTTGAACATACTATCGGAATCCGTGAAACTGTATAACATCAATATTTTTACTTGCTTCACTAACGGGGAACGATAGTTCAATGCCATCAAGGCAGCCTTTTCTCAACTAACAGACCAAAAAATGAAGCACTAGGAGAGTGACGAAAAATGAACAGTAAAGAACGTTTTTCGGACCGGGTCGATTCATATGTAATGTACCGCCCGAGCTATCCGAAAGAGGCTATTAATTATTTGTACGACATCATCGGTTTGCGTTCGAACAGTAAAATAGCAGACATCGGTTCCGGAACAGGGATCTTTTCAAAGCTACTTCTGGAACGCGGAAGCAATGTGATTGCGGTCGAGCCGAATCAGGCAATGCGGGTAGCAGCCGAGCAAATGTTAGGAAGCAATCCGAACTTTCAGACTATATCGGGTTCTGCAGAATCTACTGGATTACCTGATCAGTCGGTTGAGTTTATTGTCTGCGCACAAGCGTTTCACTGGTTTGATCGCTTAGCTGCCCAAACCGAGTTCCGTAGAATTCTACAGCCAGGTGGGAGAGTAATACTAATCTGGAATTCCCGTCTTACTAACGGTACGGCATTTCGCGAAGAATACGATCAGCTGCTTCATACATACGGAACTGACTACGAAAAAATCAATCATAAAAATATTTCACAGACGATGCTTCTCTCTTTTTTTAAGGAAGGTACGATGCAAGTAGGGAGATTCGGAATGAGTCAGGAGTTCGATTTCGAGGGCTTGAGAGGCCGTTTGCTATCCTCTTCCTACAGTCCTGTACCTGGGCATCCGAATTACGATCCGATGATGACGGAACTTCGAAATCTATTTGATAGGAATAAGCAGGATGGTATTGTTCTATTCGATTATGAAACTGAGATATTTTGGGGGAAAGTATAGCTCAAGCTTCGATTATAGAGAATCATTGTACTAACAGGGAACTATACCGCAATAATCAACATGGAATAAATATACAGATTTAACGTTTGGTTTATGCTTCCGAAGTAACTTTTTGTTTCACAGAAGTTATATCAGGTAGCTACAAAAAGTTTTTGGGAGGTCGTGAAATGGCGTTTCCGACACATATTGTATCGGCAGGCGGAATTGTAGAAGATGGAACTGGAAATATCCTATTAGTAAAAGTACATGACGATGGTTGGGTGTATCCTGGTGGGATAACTGAAGTTGGAGAAAACCTGATTGATGGCGTGATTCGTGAAATCAAAGAGGAAAGTGGAATAGACACCACTGTTAGCCATTTAATTAGTGTTGTTTCGAATACAGCGATCCATAAGTGGTACGACGGTGTGACTGATGTACCTACGAAGGTCATGTTTGATTTCGTGTGCAAAGTAGTAGGAGGAGAGTTAGCTACTTCTGATGAAACGAGCGAGTGCAGGTGGGTTCCAAAGGAAAATGTTCTCGATTTGATCACTTTACCCGCAATACGAATGCGTTATGAGGCTTATTTGAACTTTAACGGCTCTGTGAATTACATGGAGTACGTCACTGCGACAACGTCAGAATGTAATGTTAAGCTTCAAAGGCATGTTTAGTTGTATGGGGGCTCGTGTTTAAGAATCTTTGCACTAACGGGACATGCTAGCTAGAAACAAGTGGAGAAGTTTAACGGCTGAAAAGATATTTAATGGCATTAACTTATATGAAGTTCGATCAGCTGGAACAGAAGAGAATGATACGACTAGATATTCCAGATGAATATGAATACATGGATGAAGAACTAATTGATTTGTTACAATCAAGAGTGTCAGAATATATATAAAGGAATAGAGGGAAATCACTTGCCACATATTATAGGTAGCCGAATTATATTAAGAGAATATAGATCAGAAGATTTAGAATACATTAGAAGCTGGTGTAATAATCCAGCCATTACGAACTTCTTGTCGGATACCTTCTTATACCCACATACTGTCAACGGAACTGAATCATATCTTAATTCAATACTAGAAGGGAAAACCGGGCAGAAAGGATTTATTATTGCCGATAAAGACTCAGAACAATACATTGGTCAGATTGATTTGTCGCATATTGATTGGAAAAATAGAAGTACTGAAATGGGAATGGTAATTGGAGATACTCAATTTCACAATCAAGGGATTGGGACAGAAGCTATACAATTATTACAGCAATTTGTCTTTCAACAATTAAATTTACATAGATTACAACTTGAAGTATTTGATTATAATGAACGAGCGATTGCCTGCTATAAGAAATGTGGATTTAAAGAAGAAGGTAGACTGCGACAGAGGTATTTCTCTAAAGGCATTTATTCAGATGTAATAATTATGGGAATTCTGAAAAATGAATATTTAGACAATCTACTACCCACTTAATGCATAAAACGCAGAAGCAGCATACCAACTCAGACGCCCACCTAAGATAAAAGCTATCTAGAGTGGGCGTTTATCATATTCATTAGCCTTTATTAATACCTGCAAAAGGAGTAATAGTCATGATAAATGAGCTTAATAGGAAGTAGTATACGTCGACTAACAAATTAATAACAACAATAAAATACAATGAATTTTAAAGGAGCTAACGTAATGACTCTTTGTAAAAATCAACGAGGAGATATTTTTGAGACAGTTTTACCGATAACGGAGGAAGAAGCAGCTACGATTAAATTAGATTATCCGATAACACACGCACTCGTAGTAGCTAAAAATAGTGATGGATTTTTACTTATTCTTAATCACTGGAAACAGAATTGGGAATTAGTCGGAGGGATTAAAGAAGAAGGAGAAACTTTAAGAGAGTGTGCATTAAGAGAAATGGAAGAAGAATCCAATCAAAGACCAGCTACGATAAAGTTCATGGGATTGATGAAATTCAAATTACATAATGGAAAGACAGAATACGCTGGTTTATTCACGGCATGGATCCAGGAGACAAGACCATTTATTCCAAATACAGAAGCAGATAAGATTGTATTTTGGAATGGACAAGATGATTTAGGGCGAATTGATGAAATTGATCAATACCTGCTAAGTTATTATGAAGATTAAAAAGGAATGATTAATATAGACGCACAAACATTGGCTATTATGGCTTGCCAGAGATCAAAACAATACGTCGTTGAATTAATCTTCGCTTATCCGCTCGATACGAAGGAACGAGTACAAGACCACATGCTGGCGATTGATCTTGGTGTCGTCAATCTTGCAACCATCGTCACGACGACCGGAGCGAAACCGATCCTCGTGAAGGGCAAGATCGTGAAAGCGATCAATCAGTATTACAACAAGATGAAAACGTATTATACTAGCATTCTTCGTCAGGGTAAAGAACCTCGTGAGGGTGCGTATACAACGGCTCCATCTGAAACGCCATCGGAGGATCAAAGACTTGTTCCACAAGACAAGCTATCATATTGTTCGGTTAGCCGTGGAATACAATATCGGTACGATCGCCACTTTTACATAACGATGTATGGAAACAATCGCACGGAATCGGACGGCGAAACAATCAGTCCTTCCATCATATTCCCCATCACATGCTCATCAAGATGATCGAGTATAAGGTAGCTGAGCAGGGAATCATCGTGATCCTGACCGAAGAGGCGTATACTTCGAAAGCCAGTTTTGTGGATCAAGATCCGTTACCGAGTTATGGTGAAGAAGGGACATGGAACTTCTCAGGCAAACGGATGTCTCGTGGTCTGTATCAGAACACGAAGGGTTTGATTCATGCCGATGTCAACGGTGCAGCCAATATTATGCGAAAAGTATTCCCAAACGTATCTGTCAAAGGAGCGAATGGGATAGAGGGGTTGGATGGTAACCAGACCATCAACGAGTCAACTCCACTGGTGTTAAGCATCCTGAAATAAATGGGATGAACCATCAGAAACCCCCACTTCAATCGAAGCGACAGCTTTGGTAAGTGGCGGGAGTATTCATTAATATTCAAAAAAGTAAGGTAATTTCCTTTAACAACTAGGAGGTTGACGTTATTGCTGCAACAAATTGTACCAATTCTACGTATATTTGATATAACGAAAGCTCAAGAGTTTTATATCCATTACTTAGGATTCAAGTTAGATTGGGAACATCGCTTTGATTCGGATTTACCATTATATATGCAAGTCTCAAGGAACAATATTAAGATTCACTTAAGCGAACATCACGGGGATTGTAGCCCTGGAGCTGCCATTAGAATTGAAGTCGATGGAATTAAAGATTTCCATCGCGAGCTTATTAATAAAGACTATAACTATTCAAGACCTGGATTAGAATTAACCCCTTGGGGAAACGAAGAATGTTGTGTAACGGATCCTTTTGGTAATCGAATCATCTTTTATGCTGAACTAAACTCAGACAAGTAAAAGACATACAAATGATAGGGATACTGAATGGGAGGCCAATTTCTATGGGGTATTTATTTTTATTTGTAGTTTTTATCGTCGTTAATATCGTTATCTATATGAATGCTGGAATTGCAGGGTTTCTAATTTATAATTTTGCGGTTATTTCAATATTTTTAGTCATGATATATGACAAAATTGGTAAAAGGTCATATGATATCAATAGAATGAAAGAGATTTTTGAAGATCAAAAATTAAAGCAGCCAATACATGCATCTGAGGAAGGAAATACACCTTATCAAAAAGAAGATGTCTAAACAAGGACTCTTCGCACTCATTAAATATCAAATTCCATCATATTCGACAACAGAGAACCCTACCTAGAGAAAGCGAAAGCTGCAATAGGTAGGGTTCTGTCGTAATTAAATGTAAGGATGTTACAAATAATGAAAAAGATTTATTTTATAGGAGGCAATGTATGAGTAGAATTATAATGATAAGTGACATTCATGGATGTATAGATCAATTTGATCAATTAATCACTGCGTTGGAGTTAAGTTCAGCTTCGGATAAGTTAATATTACTTGGTGATTATGTCGACAGAGGCCCTAATAGTAAAGAGGTGGTTGATAAAGTCATATTGCTAGTTAAAGAATATGGCGCGATTGCATTACGAGGTAACCACGATCAACGATTAGTAGATTTAATTAGAAAACCAGATAAAACTATTGAGTCGAAATTCATCGAGCACGGTGGTATTGAAACGATGAATAGTTATTGTGGCTATAAGTTTGGAAATTCAGATATAGACTTGAATACCGCGATCTCTATCATTAAGGATAATTACAGTCATCATATTGAATTTCTTAGTAAACTAGCTCTATATTACGAAGACGATCATCATCTCTATGTGCATGCAGGCATTAACCCTAATTATAGTAATTGGAAGGAACAATCCGATTATGATTTTATGTATATTAAGGATGAATTTATCTCGCAACCAACAGTCATAGATAAGAAGGTAGTATTCGGTCATACGAAGGTTATTGATATACATGGCAAAGCAGATGTTTGGTTTGGTGAAGATAAGATAGGGATTGATGGTGGATGTGCATACGGTCTACAGTTAAACGGTTTAATCTTTCAGGATGGGCAATACAACACTATCACGATATCTAGTGGTACTAATCGTATGGAAAGGTTGAACAAATAACGAATGATCTTATCAGTGATACGAAGTACACTCGCGATGAACTAGAAATATTCGAAGCCATCGCTTGCCTAAGATTTATTTTACTCAGTAGAATAGCAGCAGTTCCAAAAAGAGCTAATACGATCTCGAAAGTCAAAAAAATTTTAATGAGTAACAAATACTTGAATGAAGCATTACTTTATTAGATGAATTCCGCAATTATGTTAACTAAATTTCAAATCCGATTGAAGGAAGGTCTATGCTCAACCACTAATCTAAACTAGGAGTGAAATCTAGTGAAAAGATACAAATCTAGCGAAGGGCAGCATCTTATCTACGAATCCTATAATAGATTATTGGTACAATGGGATGTCATATACGAAGAGAAAGACATTGTGACATCGTATGGAAGTACACATCTTATTCTAGCAGGTGCACCAACTAATCCTCCTTTAATACTGTTACATGGGACGGCAGACAACTCGGCGATGATGTGGATCTATAATATACAACAGCTATCTGAACGATTTTATGTTATTGCTGTAGATGCGATTGGAGGGTCTGGTAAGAGTGAACCAATTGATAACTATTATCAAAATTTTGACCAGACAATTTGGCTTGATGAACTACTAGAATCATTGAGTATAGAAACAACGCATATTGCTGGTGTGTCCTATGGTGCCTACCTAGCTTATCATTATGCAATCATGAGACCTTCTAAAGTTACTAAAATTGTTTGTATGGCAGGGAGAATCGCAAGTAGCCAGTTTGAAGTGATGAGCAAAATGATGAAAGCATTTCTTCCAGAAGCATTATTTCCTACAGAGAAAAATTGTAAAAAATTACTGAGAAAGCTAAGTGGATCGAATTACTCCGTATTTGAAAATAATGGTGAGTTGATGAACCATTGGTTTTATCTACTTAAATATTTCAATAATAAGTCGATGATGCAGCATAAAATAACTATATTTACTACTGAGCAAATTAGATTAGTTAGAGAAAAATCATTATTTCTAATCGGCGATAAAGATATGCTAAGTAACTATCCAAAAGCAATAAAAAGGCTTAATGAGAATCAATTCAACTATAAGATCATTCAAAATGCGGGCCATGCGATCAATCACGAGCAAGCAGAGCAAATTAATGCAGAAATCATTAATTATCTTTCCGATTCGTTACATAGATCTGATTAACTATAATTCATTTTGAATAGGAGTACATTATGCCGTTTACATTATCACATGCAATGTTCGCAGTACCCTTAAAGTATATTAAGCCAAAGTATTTCAGTACGACAGGATTGATATTAGGAAGTATGTCTCCTGACTTTGAATATTTCATTAGGCTAGAGCCATTTAGAAGTATTGGCCATTCATTAGCAGGCTTATTTCTTCAAGCTATACCTATTTCAATGATAATTGCTTATCTCGTTCATCATCTAATAAAAATGCCATTGTCTCTTCATGTAACGTCACATTATAATCTTAGTTCAAGACTCTATCAATTTTTACATCAGGAGAACTTAAATACAGTGAGATCATGGTTAGTACTCATCATGTCAATAATAATAGGATTTGGAACTCATATTATTATTGATGGTTTTACTCATGCACATGGTTTTTTCGTCGACTTACTGCCTGCATTGAATGAGGTGCTTATTATGAATATACCAACGTATAAAGCACTACAATATACATCATCTATTGTAGGACTTGTATTTATTGTATGTATGGTTGGCTATTACCTGTTCAGTAGTCATCCTTCTCAAAAAGCAGGAACAGCTGTTACGAAAAAACAGAAAAGAATATATTGGCTGATCGTTCTTGTAACCGCGTTCGTTGTCACAATATCGAAATTATTGCTATCAGCAAGTCATAACGTCCTTGGAATAATGTTTGTTGCACCAATTAGTGGAACTTTTCTTGGCGTGATAGTAGCTTCAATCATTTGGAAAATACGAATGAGTATGATTAAAATCGAGGACAAGGGGAGGAATCATTCATCATGAATATTCGTGAATTTGTAGAGAGTAAAGACTTTGATAATTGTATTACTCTCTTTTTGAACGTATTTAATCGTGAACCATGGAATGACAATTGGTCGATCGAAGGTGCTGCGCAGTATTTAACAGACTATGTATGTACTCCTGGGTTTAAAGGATATATTGCGGAGGAAGACGGAGTTGTCCAAGGATTTATATTGGGATTTCGAAAAAGATGGTGGGAAGGCGATGAATTTTACATTAATGAAATGTGTGTTCAAGTTGATGGGCAAAGAAGAGGCATAGGAACACAATTAATGAAACATGTAGAGCAAAATTTAATATCTAATGGTATACGAAATATAACGTTATTGACAAACAGGGGGATTCCAGCAGAAAAATTTTATACAAAGAACGGATTTCAAGTGATTGAAAGACTTATTTTTCTGCATAAGCGAATTGAGTAGTGACTATTAATAACTCGAGAATTTAATTTGTTTATAGATCATCCGAATATTGTTGATCATTTAATAGATAGGATGTGCTGATATGATAGAATGCCCTTGGTGTCAAAATGAGATAGAAATCAAGAACGGTAAATGTCCAGAATGTCATCGTAAGTTACACGACGTATCTGAGCGTGATTTTGCTATATCAGATTCATCAGACTCAGAACCTTTACATTATTCAGATGAAGAATATGGATATGATCTTTCTATAGAAGATTTGATCAGAGGCAATTTTAAGTGTGCAAAGTGTAAATGCGATGATTGTCGAGTGAAGGAAGTTGCGATGACGGGTAATGGGTTAAGTAAATTATTTGATATTCAGCATAATCATTTCCTATTTGTTTCATGTAACAACTGTGGCTACGTTGAAATCTATGATCCTAGTGTCTTGAATGGAAAGAAGGCAGGAACACTAGGTTCTGTCATGGATATTCTCTTTGGATAACATTTAAAATGGAGGTCACCATCGTGTTTATCGTAATCGTTTTGTTGGTTATAATTCTTATCTGTGTAGTTAGTATCGAATTAACATTGAAAAGCCAATTGAGTTATTCTAAAGAAATCGATAAATCTCTGAAGCAATTAATTTCTTTACAGAGAAAACAATCGTCATCTCAGCAGACAGATCATTCAACTTGGGTATAGTTAGTCTTATAAAGATAGAAAGCATTTATTATTAACATCAGGGGGATTCATTCATGAAACCATGGGAAATAGCTCTCGAACAGTTTTTAGCAACTTGGGAGCATAACGAAGATGTCGTTGGCGCATTGGTTTGCGGTAGCTATATTACCGGCGAACCATCTAATAGATCAGATATCGATGTTCATATTATATTGTCAGATGAAGTTGAGTGGAGGGAAAGAGGGAATTGCATCATTAACGGATTGTTAATCGAGTATTTCGCTAATCCACCTCAACAAATCCGAAGCTACTTCCAGGAAGATTATAATGAACATCGTACGATGGCGATGGTTCAATTTATTACTGGCAAAGTTATCTTTGATCATACTGGAGTTATCGAGCTGCTAAAGCAGGAAGCGCTAAGCTGGAAATCCAAAAGCTACGAGAGCCTGCCCGCTTCACTGATTGAAGTGAAGAAATACACTTTATGGGATGCATACGATAATCTACTGGATTGTTATGAGCAAAAACGATCTGATTTCAAATTTGTTTATTATAACTCCATGTGTCAATTGTTCGATACATATTGCTCTATACTTCACATAGAGCAAATTCCTCATTATCAGATTAGTCGTTACTTAACGGAAGCAGCCTACTTGAAGATGTATATGAAACAAGCCTTTCCAGACCAACTATTCAGTAATATGTACATCGAAGCAATGATAGTAGAAACTGCAGATCAGATGCTTCAATACTACAGCAGGCTGACAGAATATGTGTTACAAGAAGCGGGTGGCTTTCATATCGATGGATGGAAATTACGGAGTAATCTACAATTAAGCTAGATGCTCATATACTCATCGTTCATCATGAGAGAATAAATGGGATGCGAAGCTATTACAGGAAATTCAGCAATATTCAAAGACAACGATATCGATGGAACAGTTTGAACTAGAGTCTAGTCCTCTTCTTGGCGTTGATGATGCGAGTGTACTAATTATTACAGATCGTTCATTAGAGAAGCTGCAGGAGCTTTATGGCAAACGAATTGATCATCGAAGATTTAGAGCGAATTTCTATATTACACTTGAAGAAGATATTAATGAAGTTGATCTTATTGGTCGACGCCTTATGATCGGAAATAGTAAGCTTACGATTAAGTATCCTTGTGAGCGCTGTGCAATGATTACAATCGATCCAGATACGTTAGAGAAGGATGTTAGTCTGCTTAAACTCATAAAAGTTGGAACGGTAAAGACAAATGATCCTATCTACGTAGTTCAGGAATAACATTTACAAAATATATTATTACATCATTAGTTAGGAGGTTTTATCTAATGAACTATAGACACATCATTCAGCAAGCAGAGCTTTATGTGAGAGATGAACTTGAAAATGATACAACAGGGCATGACTGGTGGCATATTGAAAGAGTTCGAAGAATGGCGCTCACTCTTGCTGCTTCTGAAGAGAACGCTGATTTATTTATATGTGAACTAGCAGCTTTATTGCATGATGTCGCTGACGAAAAATTGAATGAAAGTAAGCTTGCTGGAATGAGTAAAGTAGACAACTGGCTTCGCCATCATATTGATGATGAAACGATTATTAATCATTTACTAGAAATCATTTCTACAATGTCTTATAACGGCGGCTCGAATCCACCTATGAACACATTAGAGGGGGAAATTGTACAAGATGCTGATCGTTTAGATGCTTTAGGAGCAATTGGAATAGCACGAACATTTATTTATTCAGGTCGCAAAGGACAATTGCTGCATGATCCTGACCAAGTTATTAGTAGTTCAGATTATAGGTCATCAAACAAGACAGCTATCATGCATTTTTATGATAAATTGTTACTTGTGAAAGATTTGATGAATACAACATATGCAAAGCAACTTGCTGAAGAAAGACATCAGTTTATAGAAAACTTTTTACAACAATTTTATGATGAGTGGAATTTCAATAGTGAAGAGACGGCCAAATATTTAATCAATTGAGCATTGGGAGGATAATATGATCAACACACAATCATTACGAGAAGAAATTGTTACCTATGTAACAGAACAACATAATCATTCACAATTTTATGGTAGTATTCTAGCTGCGAATAGCGATGGGATTATTGTTAATGAATCATTTGGATTCTCCAACATCGAGATGAATGTTCCTAATCATTCTCGAACGAAATATAGAATAGGTTCACTAACGAAAGCCTTTACTGCTGTTGCAATTCTTCAACTTATTAGTCAGCATAAAACAACATTAGACTGTACGCTTGATAAATACATAGGTGATTTCCAAGACGGCAATGAAATTACTATTCATCATCTGTTATCACACACTTCTGGTATTTACAATTTTTCTAACCGTGAAGATGTCATGGAGTGGTATAAGGGTAATTCAAGTCTGACAGCTACGATAGATACTTTTAAAAATAAGCCACTTCAATTCAAACCCGGTGAGCGCTTTGAATACTCAAATTCCAATTACATATTACTCACTTATATAATTGAACAGCTCGCTGATACTAGCTATGAACAATACTTACAAGAAAATATTTTTGAGCCACTTGAGATGAACGATACAGGTTACGATCACAATACCCATATTATTACAAATAGAGCTGCTGGTTATTTTTTCGACAATGAAGTTATTAGAAATGTTCCCTATATTAACATGGACATTCCACAAGGTGCTGGGGGACTATATTCTACTGTTGAAGATATGTATAAATGGGATAGGGGATTACGTAGTAATAAACTGCTAGATGCTGACTTGATGAAAAAGATGTTTACACCTAATCTTGAACACTACGGTTATGGTTGGATTATTCAACAATTTGATGGTCGTGAAGTCGTATTCCATACTGGTGGTATCCATGGTTTTAACTCAGTTATGTGTAGACTAATAGAAGAAGAAGTTTGTGTCATCGCATTATGTAACTACTCGATAGATGTTGGGGCTATTGCAGTGCATGTTTCGAAAATGCTGATAGATTAAATATTCTTTATATAAAAATGATCAGTATAGAGGGACGGCCTAATGAAGACAAAACAGCGAGTAAGAGATGTAATCTATATAAATGGTCGGGAATTAGATAATAAATGCTTTTACTCATATGGAATAGAATTTTATGAGTTTATGTCGTGCGTTGAACAAAGACCAGAGAATCTAATTCTATTGAAACATAATTTTGATAACGCACAATTGAACCTAGACTCAAGATTCGAATATGTAACCTCTCAGGAAATTGATGAGTTAATTGCTGATGATGTATACGGATATGGAGATTTTTGTTGGGTAGATTTCAATAAAGAAGACGATCTCGATAATTTGACGGCACTTCAAATCGCTGAGCTACTTTACTTTGGACATCTTGCTAAACCATTACATGTTATTCCCAAACGCAGATTTGCATATTATGCACATGATGATGGTTGGTTTAATAAGCTTTATGTCCGTGAGCTAGAAGACTATGAATTGATATTATCCAGAGCTATTACGTTCAAATTAAGAAAATTCACAAGAAAACAAATAACAAATATACCTAGTGACATTTCAAAAATACTGTTGAACGCGACAAAGGAAGGTTTGTTTATTGATTTTTCAAAGATGCAAACAACCAAACTTGAAATTAGAATACCAATAACTGCGGTAGGACATTACATGGATATGAATGCCGTTTACGAGCTGAAAGATGAAATTACCGAGTACAAAATCTGGTTAGTTCATCGGAATAGAGAATGGAGGGTAATCAATGAATAAAAGAATATTGATAGAATCTATAATTTTCGCAATATTATTAATGGCATTAATTATTGGCTGGCAAGTTTTACAAGGTTATTTGAACACTCAAAACCTATCCAGCGAGTTTCCTAGTGAGTTATCTACTGAAATAACTGTAGACACTGCTTTTCTCAATCATTCTAACGGCACGGTTCACATTGCATATTGGACTAGTCCATCAATATTATTTGGCGTTGATCATCCATTTGGACTAGATGATTTACTAGAATTAGTGGGTGTATTTCTAATATTTTCCGCACCTTATTACTTCATACGGATGTATGTTAATAAACGTAAAACCGCTAGAAACAAATAACGAAATAAATTTAATACGTATGTAAGTACGTGAAAAATGAGAGGGAATATGATATGGAACCTAATAGAGAAGAAAAAATCATAAACTATAGTGCACTGGGAGTATCAGGTTTAGGAGGATGGTTAATTTTAGTTCAAATAGGACTATACATTACGATTATTAGTTTACTCGTGCAGCTTGTTCAGTACTCTTTGCCATCACTAGATCCTGAAGTTTGGTCACAATTCACTTCCATAGATTCAGTATTTTTTCATCCTTTGTGGAGTACTATTATAATCTTTGAAGTCGTTTGGAATATAAGTTTATTAATCTTTTGTTGTTTCTCCTTAATTAATTTATATCTCAAAAAATCTATTTTCCCTAAACTTATGATTATTTTGTATGGTTCAAGTTTATTAGTCGGGATCATTGACGCAGCACTTCTTGCACAAATACCGTTAGTTCAAGAACTTGAGGATGGTAGTACAATCACTGATATTATTCGTTCAGCAATTACTTGCGCGATATGGATACCTTACTTTATAAGATCAGAGCGAGTTGCAAATACATTTGTTAAGTAGTGCTAGCTCCTAGCATATCAATACCTGCTTTGGCAACTTATCTAAGCGTATAACTGCAAATACGTTGTCAAAGTTATATTCTAATGAGGTGATAGATTTGAAAATTAATTTTGGAAAAGTATCTAATGATTATGCTAAGTATCGTGATCGATTACCAGAGGTGTTATTTGAACAACTCGAGGAAAAAGGTATTACTATCAAGAATAGAGAAATCATTGAATTAGGTGCTGGTACAGGGATCGTGAGTAGGCATTTGGTTGAATATGGTGCGAACGTGATTGGGATTGAACCTTCCATTGAATTGATCGAAGAAGCTGTTCAGATGGATCAACAATTAGAAGTTACTAACATAAAGTATATTTTGTCAACAGCAGAGGATTTTGAATATGCACAAGTAGTTCCCATAATAATTGCTGTTCGTGCATGGCATTGGTTCGATCGTTCTGAAGTTTTACGCAACATTGAAAAACATTTAGACAATGACGGTTATTTAATTGTAATCAACTCAATATTCAAACCTGATTCTGAGATTGCTAGAATGACCTTTGAAGTTCTAACGAACAATCAGATTGTCCTCAAACCAGCAGGGTCTAACGCTGATGCTGTTGAACGTAAAATGGGGTTCCCACTTAATTGGTTCGATGAATGGGAGAGTCATTCCTTGCAACTGATTGATGTGTGGCAACAAGACTATATGCTTGAATTCACCCATGAAGAGTGGTGCGGAAAGATTAGATCTGTATCTTGGTTGACTAACGAAAGTGATCAATCCAAAACGATAATAACAAATGAACTAATGGATAGAATATCAACTTTTGACGCTGTCCTCAAAATCCCTCATCAATATTCTATTGCCATATTAAGACATTCGAAGTTATAATAGTCTGAATATTCTAAGTTCATTATAATAAATAGAAGAGGTGCATCAGTGGATTATCAAATAATAAACGATGCAAGACAGTTATGTGAATCTATCATTATTCAAGCTGGCAATATAGCAAAAAGTAAATTCGATAACTTCAAAGGTTTAGAATTGAAAGATGAGTTCGGAGATATAGTAACTGAAGTAGATCATTTGACGGAGCAATTAATTGTCAATGCGATTTTAACGACATTTCCAGACCACCACGTTCATAGTGAGGAAATAGGGGATCTAGGAGTAGAAAGTGACTGGCTTTGGTTAATCGACCCGCTTGACGGAACTAATAATTTCGCGATTGGTCTACCCGTATTTTCTACTTCTATTACACTGATGTATCAGTCTGAACCTGTTCTTGGCGTCATCTATGAGCCGATGACAGAACGTTTATTTATTGCCGAGAAAGGTAATGGCGCGACATGTAATGGATTACCTATGTTAGTCAAAAGTAATACGAATCTATTCAAAGGTAATCTAGGTTGGATTCAAGGCCATAAAGTACAAAACCACACGATTGCGGTAGGATTGAGACAACATATTGATTTGAAATTTAAGAGAATGATGAGACTTTGGGCTCCGACACTGCAATGGTGTATGTTAGCCAAGGGTGATATCGATGGGATTATATTATATAACTCCGAGGGCGACGATCTTTATTCTGGTATTTTAATGGTAAAAGAAGCTGGCGGGATTGTCATCGACTTTGAAGGCAATGAATTTATTGGGATGAATGATGAACCTTACCTAATTGCATGTCATCCTGACCATAAAAACGAACTATTAAGAGTTGTTAGAGAAGGCATGCACTAGAGATTGGCAATGTCACAACTAAACTAGAATGAGGGATCCTATATGCAGCAGACATATCCATTCGATGCTTTTGAAGAGAATCTAAAACGCACTGAAATAGAAAGACTAACTAAAAATGTTGATATTCATTCAAAAACGATTACAGATATATTCCTTAACCATGGTCTTATACATTCAAGTAAAGTGCTTGATGTTGGTTGTGGAACGGGTGCGATGCTAAATTTATTTGCTAATATGCTTCCACAGACCGAATTTATAGGAATAGATAGTAGTCAAGATATATTAAGAAGCTTACAATCCGAACAGTTGAATAACGTTACTGTACTACAAGCTGAAGCGACTAGACTTCCATTCGATGATAATACATTCGACTTTGTATATACTCGCTTAGTACTTATGCATAATCAATATCCTGAAGATATTATTCAGGAGATGAAGCGTGTATGTAAACCTAAAGGAACCATTGTCTGCGTTGATGTTGATGACGAGACAATGATCTTCTACCCCTTTGCCGATGAGTTTTCAGAGCTAATTCGAGCTAATGTACGATATGCAAAGACCAATGGTACAGATCGATTAATTGGTAGGAAGTTATTTTTTCTATATAAATCTGTTGGCATAGACGATGTTAAAGTCATTACCGACACTAGTGATTTCACAGGTTTTTATGATGAAATACCTTTCCCTTTACGATTAGCAATGGGCAGAGAACAAGCTAGACATCTCGTTCAAGCACAATTAATTTCGGAAGAACAGCGAATTGACTTCGTCGAGAAGGTAGAAACATTCTGCCAAGACCCTAATAGATTTTATTCAGGCTCATTCTTTTATTGTATTGGTACCAAATAAATGACTCAATAATTAAGGAGGCTCGCTCGGTATGAAACTAATCATCATATTTGGCCCACAGGCTGTAGGGAAGATGACGGTAGGACAACACCTTGCTGAGATTACTAATCTGAAGCTTTTCCATAATCATATGACGATTGATTTGGTATCTAATTTCTTTGATTACGGAAGTTCATCTGGCAAACGGTTGGTCGGATTATTCAGACAAGAAATATTTGAAGAAGTAGCCAAAAGCGAACTTGAAGGCTTAATCTTCACCTTCGTATGGGGCTTAGATCTTGCTGACGATTGGGAATATGTTAAGAATATTAGTTCTATCTTTGAAAATGAGAATGGAACGGTTTATTTGGTAGAGCTTGAAGCCGACCTCGAAGAGCGACTTGAAAGAAACAAAAGTGACAATAGACTATTACATAAACCAACCAAACGAAATATCGCCAGATCCGAACATGATCTACTAGAGACATTAAAACATCATAGATTGAATTCCCATCCTAATGAGATACAATCAGATAACTACGTGAAGATTAACAATACAAACTTAACACCAATCGAGGTAGCAGCTATAATCCGCGATACATTTAAGTTGTAAAGTATCGCCACTTTGGAAAACTCCCGATGAGCATATCTTTTGGAGAGATGAGGTGACAGTCTAATGAGTTCCGCAGTTACTGTTTATCATTATGATGCCTTTTCCAATCTTGCTAATAAAGGAAATCCAGCAGGTGTAGTCATAGTTGAAGAACATTTAAGCGAAGAACAAATGCAAAAAGTAGCGTACAATGTGGGCTTTAATGAAACAGTATTTATTATCAAATCAGACATAGCAGATGTGAAATTGAAATTTTTCACTCCTGGACATGAAATCAATCTGTGTGGACACGCAACAATGGCATCACTATATTGTCTAAAGACTAGAGGGTTGTTAGAGGGAAAAGATCATATTTCGATTGAAACGAATGTCGGAATACTAGATATTCATTTTTCCACAAAAAATAAGCAGATATATATTGAAATGAATCAAAGCGAACCTATTTTCAGACCTTTTAATGGTGATGTTCATAAATTAGCACAGTCGATAGGATTATCTGTCAGCGATATAGATCATTCCAAACCAATTGTATTCGGAAGTACAGGGACGTGGACATTATTGATTCCTATAGTTCAACTAGATTCCTTCAAAAAAATGATTCCATTCAATAAAGACTTTCCTCAAGTATTATTAGAGAACCCAAGAGCTTCAATACATCCATTTTGTCTGGAAACTGTACATGCTGATGCCTTTATGCATGCAAGACATTTCTCTTCTCCTTATTCGGGTACAATAGAAGATCCAGTAACAGGCACAGCCTCTGGAGTAATGGGGGCTTACTATTTAACCTACATTAACAAAGAGATTAATGAAACTACATTTATCGTTGAACAAGGGCAGGACATCGGAAGAGATGGTAGAGTAATCGTTAATGCTAGCAGAAGCAACGATAAAATAAATGTTTCAATTACTGGTACTGCTGTGTTTGTGAAAGAGATGTATATTCAACTTCAATAGTTAACATGGTTAATTAATTTGGAAGGACTGAACATATGAATTGTCTTGGCTGTGAATTAGCTAATGGCATTACTGACGTACACATCGTTTATGAAAATGAATTCATTACTTGTATTCTAGATATAGCTCCGCTTCATAATGGTCATACACTCATATTACCTAAAAAGCACTATCGCGAACTTGACGAGATAGACGATCTAACACTGCAAGCAATTATGCAAGCTTCGGTTTATATTTCAAAAGCATTAAAGCAAATATACCAACCTAGCGGTATATCTGTTATGCAAAATGGCGGATCTTTTAATGATTTAGATCATTATCATATGCATCTCTTTCCACGATACATTGGAGATGGCTTTGGGTGGCTTGAACCTACCAATGTATCAGTTGATAAATTAGAAATAGTAAAGCAACTAATAATTGATCATTTAAAATGTATATGGTGAAGTCATTGAACGATTCCGAGATATGTTTACTTGAATAATAGTTCAAAAAAGAGAGGTGGAACTTCTAATGAATTCTATTATTAATTATTACAATAAGTTTGATGAATGGGGTCGACTTGATCGTGAACCAATAGAGTTTATGATCAACATGCATCATATACGAGCTCATTTACCGCTGTCAGGCCGAATCCTTGATAATGGAGCAGGACCTGGTAAGTATTCAATTGAATTAGCGAAGCAAGGATATCAAATTACATTAACTGACTTAACCCCTCGACTAGTTGAGATCGCACAACACAAAGTAAAAGAATTCGAACTTCAAGATCACTTTGATGGATTTCATGTTATGGATGCATGCGACTTAGATTCATTTCCAGATGAGCAATTCGATGCCACAATTATGCTTGGTCCAATGTATCATTTACAAAGTGAAGAAGCTAGAATACGGGCTATTCAAGAATTATATCGAGTAACCAAATCAGGCGGTGTTGTCTTCGTTGCATTTATGTCGAGAACAAAGTTTTTACAAACATCTTTACACCATCCACAATTTTGGAAACCTAATCATACTTCGCAAGGGATAACTACATTTCTAGAAACAGGAGTATTCAACCATAGTGATGAAGGAAGATTTACAGAAGCCTACTACTATCCTATTGATGAAATATCTCCGTTTATGGAATCTCAAGGTTTTCAGACGATTAAACTCATTGGCTCTAGTAGTGTAGCAACCAATCTGTCAAAGGAGCAATGGGATTATTGGAAAGATAGAGGAGAGGTAGAATTCAATCAGATCATGAACCTCGTATTAGAACAGTCAGAAAATCCATATATTTTAGGAAGTTCTTCACATATCATGTACATCGGTAGCAAACAATAGATATAGAAGGTGAACCCGGTGAAATTACGATCAGAAATAATACGATCAAAGATAAACATTCACTACTTAGATTCACATGAAGATGCTGATCCGTCGTTAATTCCACTACTAATATGTCCTGGACTATCTGAGACTGCGGAAGAATACGAAGAGCTGCTCCATGAAATATGGCCTAGACGAGGCATTGTATTGTCCTTTAGAGGCAGAGGGCTCAGTGATTCACCAGTTGTTGGCTACAACCTAGAAGATCATGTCAAGGATATTATTAGCGTTGTACAACATGGAGCAATATAGAATATTATTCGCTCATATAGATGAAGTTCAATTTATGCATTCAGGACATGATATTCGAAATACGGAGAAACAAAAGTTGTATGAAACTATTCGCAGTTATATTCATACTTAATCATTACACTTCCTATTCTCGTGGATAGTAAATGTGAACCATTATTATGCATTTATGATATAATTTATAGGTATAAATTAAGAGGATGTAACTCTTTCTTGTATTAGCAAAGTTAAAGAAGCAACTTATTACATTATTGCGAAGGATGATGCAGTGATGGTTATAGGAATACATCATGTACAAATTACTATTCCCCAAAATGCGGAACTAGCAGCTAAAGCTTTTTATTGCGATGTATTGAATTTACCGGAAATAGATAAACCCGCTTCGTTACAGGGTAGAGGTGGGTTTTGGATACAAGTTGGAGATCGCGAGGTGCATATCGGAACGGAAGATGGTGTCCAGCGTAATCTTACCAAAGCACATATCGGCTATGAAGTTAGCGACTTATCAGCAATGCGCAATATAATCATCGAACAAGGTATTTCGATAGTTGAATGTGTGCCTATACCTGGTTATGAACGCTTTGAGTTCCGAGATCCATTCGATAATCGAGTAGAATGCATACAACGAATGACAAAGGAGTTAATCGATTGAAAGAAGATCAGTTAAAAAACATCATGATGACTAAAGATGGTTTGCTCGACGACTTACAATATATTAAGGAATTAGCTCTCCCGCAATGCTATATCGCTGCGGGATACATTCGCAATTACTGTTGGGATTATTTATCTAATTATCAACATCATTTACCGTTAAATGATGTTGATATTATCTTTTACGATGCTCAAAATCTAGCTTTTGACCAAGAAGTAGAAGCAGAGCAGCAATTGAATAAGTGGAAGCCCCAATACAGTTGGTCAGTGAAAAATCAAGCACGAATGCATCTCACGAATGGCACTTTACCCTACACAAGCACACTTGATGCAATGCGATATTGGCCAGAAACTGCTACTGCTGTTGGTATGAGGCTAGATGACACCGGGCGTATTGAAATTATCGCGCCATATGGATTAGACGATCTATTACATATGAAGCTTCGTAAAACAGATTTGTTTACTAATTTAGATTATTATTATACGAGACACCAATCAAAAGGCTGGTTGGATAGATGGCCTAAACTGCGCTTAGTAGACATTCGCTAGACCGATTTATACATCATGATTATTACACAATAATTCCGATTAACTAACGATATGTTACGATTTGGAGGCGTGATCATGAAAAATTTCGCATTACGTTTAATCCCTGCTACTGTGCACTGTATTGCAACTTTGATATGTTTAAGCTTACTACTCAAAGCCGATCATTCGAATCTTTCTGCAGTGCTAACTACTGCTATTATCATGCTAATCTTAACTTCCGCAGTGAGTACATCACTCATTTGCAAAGGCTCTTGGAAAGTGATGCGTACTTCAGTTACATTGTATACTTTGTTTGCTCTTATATTTGGCGGAGCAACAGTGATGAAATTAGAAATTGCACTGGAAACATTGTTTATGCCTAGCTTTGTATTTTGTCTGCTTGTATTATCCTACTCCTTACTTACACTCGTCATTGGAACAATAATCGGTATGATAGCTTATCGAATTACAACTACAATAATTCATAACAGAAGTTCATCACAACCAAACATCGAAATACAGGAGGGAATGTAATGGCTAATATTATAGAAGAAAGATTAATGTCATTAAATATCGAATTACCTATAGCTAGTAATCCAGCAGGAACATATACGAATTTCGTTATTGTCAATGGATTGATGTTCGTCTCAGGGAAAGGCCCCAGCGGTAATCCAAAAGGTAAATTAGGTAGTACATATACGACGGAGGAGGGTTATCAATTTGCGCGTAATACTGGCATCGAGATATTAGCTGTAGTGAAGGATGCGTTAGGTAGCTTGGACAAAGTGAAAAGAGTTGTGAAGATACAAGGGTTTGTTAATGCTGAACCTCATTTTGAAGAGCATCCTAAAGTGCTTGACGGTATTTCTGATCTTCTCTATGATGTTTTCGGCGCGAAGGGCGTACATGCTAGATCCGTATTTGGCGCTGCGAGTGTTCGGGCCAATTTACCGATTATTGTTGATTCAATCTTCGAAGTGGAATAAATAGACTAGGATGTAGATGATGAAAAACAAATCTTTTTTCTTACTATTAATAGCTTATACAGGCTTGCTTATTTACTGGATGCTCTTCGGGTTTGGCAGAAGTCCTCAACTACATTATCAATACAATATAATACCTTTAGCTACTATTATTGAAATGTTTCAGCATTATTCATTGTTCAGTAGAACGCTACTTATCAACATTGTAGGTAATATTATCGTATTTGTGCCGTTCGGCATTTTGCTACCAGCTATCATTCGTAAGAAGCTAATCTTCCTGCTGGCCGTCTTTCTTAGCGGTATTACGATAATGGAGCTCTCACAATTATTATTGCGCAGAGGAAGCTTTGATGTTGATGATTATATACTTAATAGTATTGGTTTTATAATAGGTTACATTATTTATCGTTGTATTTATAAATGGACAAATAGAGCCAGTTAAGTAAGCGAGGTATTGAAATGATTATTTGGATTAATGGAGCATTTGGTGCTGGTAAAACGCAAACCGCACATGAATTGCAAAGAAGAATCGACAACTCTTTTATTTATGATCCTGAAAACGTTGGTTATTTCATTCGTAAGAACATTCCACAAAATATGAAAACGAATGATTTTCAAGATTATCCCTTGTGGCGTGAGTTCAACTATTCCATGCTTCGTAATATGATAGAGCAGTATAAAGGTACCATCATCGTTCCAATGACCATTGTTAATTCACAATACTTTACTGAGATTGTAGAACGACTTCGAGAGGATGGATTCCTTATTCATCACTTTACACTTGGAGCTTCTCGTGAAACGTTACTGAAAAGGCTTGGAAAACGTGGAGAAGGATCACACTCTTGGCCGGCTCAACAAATCGATAGGTGTGTGAAAACCCTCTCAGATCCTATATTTCAAACTTACTTACATACAGATTCGAAAACTATTGATCAAGTTGTAGAGGAGATTGCTACTCAACTTCATCTAACATTACTTCCTGATAACAGAAATAAGCTAAAGAAGAGCTATGATCGTGTTATTACTCAAATTAAACAATTATCTTATTTTCAGTAATATATAAGTTCTAATCTATTGATAAAGGTAGGTATAATAATGAATAGAATTAATCTAATTACACTTATAGTGGATACTTCTCCGATCCAAATGGTTTCTATTGGGAGGTAGCTTATTCTGAGCATTGGAAGTTCGATGAACAGCATATGCAAATTATTGAATAAATCTCATTAAAGAGGTGGACGACTATGCAATTCATCGTTATTTTATTATTGCTTATCATTATTGTGCTGCTGCTCGACATAAGCAGTCGAATTCCAAAACGTGATTATGTAAAGGAAGCTATGCAGCGAGATGAGGATCAAAGGGAACAGCTTAAGAAAAAGTGAGGAGAAACGATCATGCCCGCTTCTATGATATCAAGCTCCTTACTAATGCCTTTATTAATATGATCAGTGCGCCTATTTTCTATCTGTTGTTTCTTTTGGAGGTACAACTGAAGTCCAAGGCGATGATTATACTGTTGGCTTTATAATTATCGTGCAGGTAGCATGCACATTATTTTGTCTCATTAGCGGCACGATATTGGCTGTATGGATTCGAATAATAAGATCAACATAATATAATCTTAATATTTTTCTTCTCGCAATTAACTGTATACTATTGTAAATTTGTATGATGTATTCTATTTCTGTTCAATGCGACGAAGCTGATAGACAGCAGTATAATATCTTTATGTGATCAATTTAAATGCGAAAATTATACTATTAGGAGAGTACCTATGGTTTATATCATTATCATACTTATGTTATTAATCATTATTATCATTGGTATAGGTTGCTGGAACGTATTGAAACTACAGCTTACTCATACCAAGGACCTTGAACTAGCCATTTATCGACTTATCGAGATTACAAAGGAGCAGAAGCATTTATGAAAGAACACCAACTTCCTGACGGACTATCCCAACCTGCCCTTAGAGCATTATTGAGTGCAAATATTTATACACTTGAAGAGGTTAGCCGACATAGTATTACAGAATTATTGAAATTACATGGGTTAGGCCCAAAAACGATTCGAACTCTCGAACCAGCGCTTAAAGCAAAAGGATTGGATTTTGTCTCATCAAATAGGGTTGAGAATAAAGATTGTTGACATTGAAATAGGAGAAATTATTATATGTGGGAAATAGCCATAAGTTTATTAACTTGGTTGGTTGGAATATCCTTAGTTATTATATTAGTTTACTGGATCGTCACGAGTGCACTTGAATCATCAAAGCTAGCTACGGAAGTCAGTGAATTAAAACAGCTTGTCCAGCAATTAATCAATGATAGAGAAAATCCTGCCAGCAACGAAGCTTCTACTAGAAAACTGCAAAGTGAAGTAAATAGAGGTCATTGTCCTGCATGCGGAGCTGATCTCGCACTAGAGATATCGAATTGCCCAGGTTGCGATCTAGCCTTTCTTAATGCGTAAGGTTGATCTGCTAGATAGAGTCGAATATAATGAGTCAGTAATGATTTACCTCTAATACATAATTTATTTTACAGTCAAAGGAGAGTAGATATGGACCGATTGAATTCGTTTCGATTTCTTACATATAGTGCAATCGTAGTAACGATCATTTGCTTTATTTGTTCTGCAATTACTTTTCAAGAAAATAGTACTATGATTGCATTAGGCTTTCTAATCCTTGGGATTGTATTGACCGTTATTAGTACACTATTACTGCTAGATCTGTTCAGTACAAGCAGAACGACAATTCAAGCTGAAGTTATCTCACTTTATAGTAGAGATATGAGAATCAAAATGAGCAACAACAAAGAGCTGACGATTCGTCTAGCTAAGCGAGAATATAAGCTATACAATGTGGATGATTTACTTACAGTAGTGCTCACTCCACGGACGAAACAAGTTATTTTGTTAACGAAAGTAAACTAACTGCACCGATATCTACTTACCTATAAATGGAGAGCGTAATTATTATGAATTTTATTTTTGATTTGGATGGAACGATCTGCTTTAAGGGACAACCTTTATCGGAAGTGATCGTACGTGCGCTACAATCACTTGAACAATATGGGCATTCTATTATATTTGCTTCAGCTAGACCGATTCGTGATTTGCTTCCGATTTTACCTCAATCGATGCAGCATTATCCGATGATCGGAGGCAATGGAGCATTTGTCGCTGTTGACCCGCTACACATTAAGACGACTTTTTTCAAACAAGAGATAGCGCAGTCTATACTACAGCTGATTAAGAAATATAATGCGGATTATTTGATAGATAGTAGCTGGGATTATGCTTATTACGCTAGGAAAGATTACGCGATTCGTAGAAATCTAGATCCGCAGCAAAGAGCATATAACCGACCGGTAGATAGCTTACCTGGCTTTGTTAAAGTAGTCATTTTAGACAGTGACGATAATGAAGCGATGCTAGAGGAGCTTACAAAATTGCCTGTCGTCATTTCGAAGCATGGCAATGAGGATATTATCGATATAAGCCCGCAAAATATTGATAAATGGGCTGGAATTCAAGCGTTAAGTATAGCGCCATATGACTATATAGCATTTGGGAATGATGCAAATGACCTCTCGATGTTTACCTTTGCGAATTACTCGGTATGTGTAGGTAATCATCTTCAGCTTATGCAACTGGCTAATGAAGTTATTGAAAGTGATGAGGAGCTCGTTGCAAGGAAAATTGGAGAAGTAGCAACTAACGAATCTTTGTATACAGTTGAACAAATATAATCGCTACAAACAAAGGACGTTATCCACTAATACATCAATTAAAGGGATAACGTCCTATTCATTACCTACACAATGAATAAGATACTTTTTTGCAAAGGGGTTAACTAGTGGAACTGAAAAAGAGCAATATTACATTAGTTTTGGCAGGCTTATTGCTTGCTATATTCATGTCAGCCATTGACAATACGATTGTTGCAACGGCAATGGGAACGATTGTGTCGCAACTTGGTGGCGTAGAAAAATTTGTCTGGGTAACATCAGCTTATATGGTTACAACGATGGCCGGCATGCCGATTTTCGGTAAATTATCAGATATGTACGGACGGAAAAGATTTTTCGTGTTTGGATTAACGGTATTTCTCATCGGTTCAGCTCTTTGTGGCTTAGCTCAAACGATAGAACAGCTAAGCATTTACCGTGCGATCCAAGGTATTGGTGGCGGTGCGTTAATGCCAATAGCATTTACGATCATTTTCGATATCTTCCCACCGGAGAGACGAGGGAAGATGGTTGGCCTGCTAGGAGCCGTGTTCGGTTTGGCAAGTCTAGTGGGACCTTTACTTGGTGCTTATATTACAGACTCTATCGGCTGGGAGTGGGTATTTTACATCAATGTTCCGCTCGGTATCATTGCATTAATCCTTATTTTGAAAAATTATATCGAAACCCCGATTCATACGAAGCAAAAGATCGATTGGTGGGGGGCATCAACACTTGTTATCGCGGTAGTCAGTCTCATGTTTGCCTTAGAGCTAGGCGGTAATAAATACGACTGGAATTCAACACCGATTATTGCTTTATTTGCGAGCTTTGCGCTCTTCTTTATTGTATTTTTCTTTGTAGAATTACGAGCAGAAGAACCAATTTTACCATTCTTCTTATTTAAGCGTCGTTTATTTGCTTCATCGCAAATATTGGCATTCTTATACGGCGGTACATTTATTATATTGACCGTCTATATTCCGATCTTTATTCAAGCAGTGTTCGGTGGTTCGGCAACGAGTGCTGGACTGTTTCTAACGCCGATGATGCTAGGCTCTGTTGTAGGTAGCTCGATAGGTGGTATATTCTCTACGAAAACAAGCTATCGTAACTTAATGATTCTATCTGTAGTATCTTACCTGGCGGGAATGTCGCTGCTTAGCACGCTTACACCAGACACATCAAGAATGTTATTAACGCTATTTATGGTTATCGTCGGGTTCGGCATGGGCTTCTCCTTCTCATTACTACCAACTGCTTCACAGCATAATTTGGAGCCTCGCTATCGGGGAACGGCCAACTCTACGAATGCTTTCCTTCGTACACTTGGGATGACGATGGGAATTACGATCTTTGGTACGATTCAAAACAAAGTATTCACGAAGCAGCTAACAGAGGGTTTCCAAGATATGGGCGGTAATGCTGATGCAGCAATGTCCAATATTGGTGACACAAGACAAATTTTCGAGCCGAGTGTACGCGAAACGATACCCGCACCTATTCTCGAAAAGATTGTCGATGCGATGTCCAGCTCGATTGCACATATTTTCTTACTCGCTATCATCCCAATCGCCGCAGCAGTTATATTCGTCTTTATGATGGGGAATTCACGTGTCGTTATTACGAAAAAGCAAGATAGCCCACAATAAGAAGTTTTATGAATAGCTAATTGACCAAGCTACAGCCTCTACACTAGTAGAGGTTGTATTTATTTTTCAGTTAATGCGTTATTATTAAATAAGAAATTATTATCAAAGTGACTTGGAGTGCTTAGACTAAACATTAACAAAAACTCCAATCATTAACGATCGACTTATTGGCATAAAGGGAAATTATTTTATCTTTGAACATGCCGTTATCAATATGAGAAAGTTTTCAGGTTATAAAGTGAGCATTACAATAGAAGATACTGTTATACAGTAGATAGGAGTTTTCAATTATGGCAAAGCAAAAATATTATGTCGTGTGGAGCGGGAAAAAGCCTGGAATATATATGAGTTGGCCAGAATGTCAGCAGCAAGTCCTTAAAGTGTACGGTGCGAAATATAAAGCATATGATTCAAAGGATGCGGCAACCAAAGCATTCAAAGACGGGTGGGAGATGCATTGGGGGCAAGGAAGTGCCAATCCAAGTACGAAAGCAACTGCCAAGACCAGTTCACTTAGTCCAAGCGCCGGTGAAATTGATTACGATGCGATTTCTGTAGATGTTGGCACAAGTGGAAATCCAGGCCCAGTCGAGTACAAAGGAGTCGATACACGTAATAGTGAAATTATTTTCTCGGTTGGTCCGATATCGAAAGGTACGAACAATCTTGGTGAGTTTCTTGCAATTGTCCATGCGCTTGCTTATCTTAAAAAGATCGGAAGCTCAAGAAATATATATAGCGACTCGGTTAATGCAATTAATTGGGTGAAGAAAAAAAACGTTTCGTCTACATTAGTTCGAGATGCTTCTACACAAGAAATATGGGAATTAGTTGATCGTGCCATAGCTTGGTTGCAGAATAATAAGTATGACACCAAAGTGATGAAATGGAATACGAAAGAATGGGGTCAGATTAAAGCTGATTACGGCCGGAAATAACTCACTCACAATGAATCGGAGGGCATGATGATGAGTCGTAGTAAATTACAGGACAGACTCAGATTAGGAAATGTTGAAACTAAACATGGGGAGCAATTTAACGATTTATTACGCTATGTGTTTCAAGTAACCAATCGTGATTTACAAACCTTTGGTTGGGAAAATAGAGAAATTACTCAAGCCAAATTAGCAGTGCTCAAGCATGCAGAAGTATTAGGTTGGTTCGATAGAGATAAATTAATTTCTCAGTTAGCCATTTACCCATTTCAAGTAAATATTTTCGGACATATTTATGAGATGGCGGGGATTACTGGTGTTGGTACTTATCCTGAATATGCGAATCTGGGCTTAATGAATAAACTGATGCTTCATGCTTTAACAAAAATGAAGGAACATAAGCAATCGATTTCATTTCTTTATCCATACTCCATTCCTTATTACAGGAGAAAAGGCTGGGAAATCATTACTGATAAAATATCTTTTGAAGTTCCTGATACTCAGTTACCCAAGACGAAATACGTTCCAGGAAGCGTAGAAAGGGTTACGATTGACCATCCAGATATTAAATTGATATATGAACAGTTTGCTTTATCACACCATGGAGCAATGCTTCGCAACAATTTAGCTTGGGAAGAATATTTACGTTGGGATTTAGATGATATGACGGTAGCCATCTATTATGATGATAATAATTTACCTGTGGGCTATTTGTTATATTGGGTAGCTGAAGAAATATTTTATATTAAAGAAATGGTATACATTATAGAAGAGGCGCGTACTGGGTTATGGAATTTTATTAGTGCTCATTTTTCTATGATAAAACTAGTCAAAGGTGATATCTACAAAAATGAACCTTTATCCTTTATTTTAGATGACGGGGATATTAAGGAAAAGATAGCTCCTTACTATATGGCTCGGATTGTAGACGTCAAATTATTTGTTGAACAATACCCTTTTCGGAGTCTTAATCAAGTATACGAGCTAACATTCACTTTGCACGACCCTATGTTGGAATGGAATCAAGGCACCTTTACTTTGACAGTAGATACTACTGGTAAGGGTAGCCTACATGAAGGAGGCGTGAATCCTTCATTCATTATTGATGTTCCCACATTAACTACGATGATGATGGGCTATAAACGTCCAACTTACTTAGCGCGAATTGGACGAATTAAAGCGGATGAAGCTTCGATCGAAATACTTGAAAAATTGATTAGACAAGAGCATCCATATTTTTCGGATTATTTTTGAGTTATTAAACGACATGAGAGGTGTAGCATGACAAGTTTACAAATAAAAAATCAGTCTATAAACGAAGACATTTATGCTTTTAAGGCTACTATTGAAGATATGAACGCGATTCGCGTTTTGATTGAACATACAGTAAACTGGTTGAAAAGTATAGGCTCAACACAATGGAATAGTCTGCCTAATGAGCAAGATGACCAATATCTGGCCAACGCAATAGCCAATGGCGAAGTGATTGTTTTTCGAAAAGCAGGAGAGCATGCTTTAGCTGGTTCAGTCATTTTGCAACATCATCCAAGTGAATGGGATCGGAAACTTTGGGGAGAAATAGCTACAAGTAAGAACGATGCCGTATACTTGCATCGCTTTATCGTCAATCGCGAGTACTCTAGTAAAGGATTAGGTTCACATATATTGTCGTGGATCGATCATGGCATCCATTTTACTGGAAGGGATCGAATTAAACTAGATTGCATTGCCCATAATGAAAAGCTTAATAACTTTTATAAGCAATGTGGTTATAACTACATGGGTGAAACAGATGGTTTCATTATTTATGAAAAGCTACTCCCCAATTTAACATAATCTTATTTGCTTATTTCGCACGATAAGGTATGAGCAACCATTATTTATCTTTCATAGAGATGTTGAGTCATTATGATGTTGAATATGATGACAATGCCGACGAACTTGATTAGCATACGTATCGTTTAAATTAAGCGATTACTGGAAAAAATGCTATTATGTTTTGTTGAATCAACTAGTAATATCGAGAAAGAGCTCTCCAATACGAGAGTTCTTTTTTGTTGCTTGCTTTATATAGTATAGGGGGACTATAGTATATTATAATGCAATCTAAAGGAGTGAGCGGTTTATGGAAAATGTAACTCATGAGCACGAATCATGTTCATCAGATGATCGGAAAAGTCATCACTCTGATAAAACAAAAAAGAACTTAATAAGCCGACTCAATAGAATTGAAGGTCAAGTAAGAGGACTGAAAGGGTTAATCGAAAAAGACACGTATTGCGATAATGTGCTCAATCAAATCGCTTCTGTCCAATCTGCTTTGAACGGCGTAGGTAAGCTGCTACTAGAGCATCATATGAAAAGCTGTGTTATAGAACGCATTCAAGAAGGCGAAGACGAAGTTATTGATGAGCTATTAGTTACGATCCAAAAATTAATTAAATAATGAATAAAGAGGATTCAACATTGAATCCTTTTTTGCTTTAATTATATTGACTAATATAGGGTAGGGGGGTATACTAATATTATCGAGAGAGTTTACATATCGTATTCCATGTAAATAATGGTTACGAATGAAATTTACAATAAGAGGAGAAATGAGTTATGAAAAATATAGTATTAAACGTAGAGGGTATGTCTTGTGGTCACTGTGTTAAATCAATTGAAGGTGCCCTGCAAGAGCTAGGAGCAACCGGAACTGTCGATCTTAGTGCTAAAACTGTTACAATACAATTTGATGAAAACAAGCTTACTTTAGATAACATCAAAGAAGCAATTGAAGAACAAGGATACGATATCTAAAAGAAGTGAGGTGTTCATATCATGACAACTACTGGAGCGGGAAAAGAACAAACCTCCTTACAAATTACAGGGATGACCTGTGCCGCTTGTGCTAACCGTATTGAAAAAGGATTGAACAAACTCGAAGGTGTAACTGAAGCTAACGTAAACTTTGCAATAGAAAGAGCAACAATCACTTTCGACCCAACTAAAGTAGACGTGAGTAAAATGGAAGATAGTATTCAGAAGCTTGGTTATAGTACTGCTAAAGAAACGATTGAATTACAACTAGAAGGTATGACCTGTGCGGCTTGCGCTTTGAAAATCGAGAAAACTTTGAACAAGCTGCCAGGTATAACAACGGCTAATGTTAACTTTGCTATGGAAACCGCCCATGTCGAATATAATCCTATTGACATCTCGGTTACTGATATGCAGCAACGAGTTGAAAAGCTTGGATACAAAGCCGTTCTCAAGCAAGAACAAGGAGATCCTTCGCAGCGAAGAGCGAAAGAATTATCTAAACAAAAACGAAGACTATTAGTTTCTGCGTTATTATCCTTTCCGTTGCTATGGGCGATGGTCAGTCACTTTTCATTCACCACTTGGATATGGCTGCCCGATCTCTTTATGAATCCATGGTTCCAATTGGTATTGGCAACTCCAGTTCAGTTTTATATAGGTAGACAATTTTACATCGGAGCGTATAAAGCACTTCGTAACGGTAGTGCCAACATGGATGTTTTAGTTGCGCTTGGTACATCTGCAGCCTATTTTTACAGTCTATATCTTACGATTGCTTGGGCAGTCGAGGGCGGCAACATTCACCACGGTCCAGCGATGTATTATGAGACGAGTGCGGTACTTATTACATTAGTATTAATGGGTAAATTATTTGAATCGTTAGCAAAAGGTAGAACGTCTGAAGCGATCAAATCATTGATGGGTTTACAAGCGAAGACCGCATTAGTAGTTCGTGACGGTCAAGAAATAACGATTTCTGTCGAAGAAGTTATCGCTGGCGATATTGTACTCGTTCGACCAGGTAATAAAGTGCCTGTCGACGGTGAAGTATTAGAAGGCATGTCTTCCGTAGATGAATCTATGCTGACGGGCGAAAGTCTTCCTGTTGAGAAGAAAGCTGGAGATTCCGTTATTGGCGCGACAATTAATAAAAACGGTATGCTTCGTATTAGAGCAACGAAGGTAGGTAAAGAAACTGCCCTTGCACAAATTATTAAAGTTGTGGAAGAAGCCCAAGGCTCTAAAGCTCCAATACAAAGGGTAGCCGACGTTATCTCGGGGATTTTCGTTCCTATCGTTGTCGCAATTGCCGTCATTGCATTCTTAGTATGGTACTTCGTTGTCACACCTGGTGATTTCGCAGGAGCATTGGAAAAAGCAATTGCAATTCTAGTTATTGCTTGTCCATGTGCGTTAGGTCTAGCGACACCAACATCTATTATGGCAGGTTCTGGACGTGCTGCAGAGCTAGGCATTCTATTTAAAGGCGGCGAGCATTTAGAACAAACGCATAAAATTGATGTGATTATTCTAGATAAAACAGGCACAGTAACTAAAGGTAAGCCTGAGCTTACCGACGTAATAGTTGAAGGTAACGAAACCGAGTTTCTTCAACTTGTAGGTGCAGCCGAGAAAAACTCAGAGCATCCTCTTGCAGAAGCTATTGTGGCAGGCATTATGGAAAGAAATATTGAACTTCCAAAAACAGAATCCTTTGAAGCCATTCCAGGATACGGGATTAAAGCTACAGTCGAAGGTAAAGAGTTGCTTATCGGTACAAGAAGACTATTGGAAAAATTCGCTGTCGACGCAAAGCATGCTTATAACACAATGTCTACATTAGAAGAATCCGGAAAAACAGCGATGCTTGTTGCTATCGATAACAAATATATGGGTATGGTAGCAGTAGCAGATACGATTAAAGAGACTTCACAGGCTGCTGTTAGCCGTTTGAAGGAAATGGGTATTCAAGTCATCATGATTACGGGTGATAACCAGCGGACGGCTAAGGCAATTGCCGCTCAAGTTGGGATCGATCATGTACTGGCTGAAGTTCTGCCTGAAGGTAAAGCGGAAGAAGTGAAGAAATTACAAGCTCAAGGTAAAAAGGTGGCAATGGTCGGAGATGGCATTAACGATGCACCAGCATTAGCAACAGCTGACATCGGAATGGCGATCGGTACAGGTACAGACGTCGCAATGGAAGCTGCCGATGTTACATTAATGCGTGGTGATCTTGCGAGCATACCCGATGCAATCTATATGAGTCGTAAAACGATGGCTAATATTAAGCAAAATCTTTTCTGGGCACTCGGTTACAACACACTTGGTATTCCAATTGCAGCAATCGGTCTATTGGCGCCATGGGTAGCAGGTGCAGCGATGGCATTAAGTTCAGTTTCTGTTGTTCTTAATGCGCTTCGTCTACAGCGTGTGAAAATACGCAGTTAATTTGTAGGGATACTTCCCCCTAACAAGCAGTTAGTGAAAGAAGTAAGTGACAAGGAAATTGAGCTATCTCTAAGTAGTACTAAGTCGAAGGAATACGTATCGTTAACATTCACCTTCTTAGATGCTACAACTAAGACGGCGATCGACAACTTAGAACAATATTTAGGTGATGTCGGTCATGTCGTTATCCTTTCCGCAGGATGGAGAAGTGTTTACCGTTCCCTTCGTTGTTGATGTGAAATAGTATATGTCTTTCAACTAGAGGAGAACTGCGATGTTAGAAACGATAAAAGTAGCAATAAGTCCACCAATCCAGGTCGGTGGAAGTCTTTTTACAGCAGAGCAGCTTACGACAATTGGTGCTGTAGTAGGTGCAAATTCAAGTATTGAGATGACGCCTTTTGGGCAACTTTATGTGGAGCTTCCCTTAGACGAGCGAGAACTCATTACTGAAAAGCTGGAACAGGCAGGCTTAGAATTATATCCCGCAGGATTTGTAACCAAAAGCTTAATCGCTTGTAATTTTTGTAAGGGCGCTGAGGAAGCTGGCCTTGACGTAGCAAAAACATTAAATGCATCGATCGCAGGTATTATAACGCCGATGCCGATTAAAATAGGTTATGCTGGCTGTGCACTTGGAACGAGTGAGCCTTTATTGAAAGATATTAGCGTCGTGAAAATGCGTAATACGTATGAAATTTTCGTAGGTGGCGAACCGAAAGGACTCAAAGCCTCGCTTGCTCAATCACTTATATCAGGATTGCGGGAAGAGCAGCTTGTTCCCATTGTTATGGCACTTATTCATTATTATAGTGAGCACGCCAAAGGGAAAGAGAAGTTTAAGAAATTCATTCAACGCGTTTCACTAGAGCATTTACAGCAGCTAATCGCGAAGTAAGTAAAGTGAATATATTGATCTTCCAAAATAAGTATGATATGATATTTTCAAATTAGTGATTGGGGTTGAAAAGAAGCATGTACAATTTCTTGTAGAAATATAAATTAATAAAACTATGAATGCTTATTTTCGTATGTTTTATTTTTATATGCAAGAAAGTTGCTACATCTTTTCACTCAAACAATATATCCTACTCTAACTCTATTTTGGGTTAGTTTAACTGTATTTATTTGAGCTACAAGAGAGCTAACTTTCTTGTAGCTCTTTTATTTTTATACAGGAGGATTAGTTTATGTCATTAATTAATGTTACAAACTTAACGTTTGCCTATGAAGGTAGCTATGATAATATATTTGAGAATGTAAGCTTTCAAATCGATACGGATTGGAAATTAGGGTTTACAGGTAGGAACGGGCGAGGTAAAACAACATTTCTCGGTCTGCTGCAAGGACTATATGAGTATAGTGGAACGATTTCGGCACAGGTTGACTTTCAATATTTCCCATTCCCAGTTGATAACAAGCAAAATGATACAATCGACGTTATTAACGATATCTTTCCTGACTATGTGCATTGGAAATTAATGCGTGAGCTTTCTTTGCTACAAGTTGCTGAAGATGTTCTGTATCGACCATTTGCTTCATTATCTAATGGTGAGCAGACGAAAATATTATTGGCTACTTTATTTATTAAGGAAAATAGCTTCCTATTAATCGATGAACCAACGAATCATCTTGATATGAATGCGAGAAAGCTCGTTAGTCATTATCTCAATACAAAACGCGGATATATATTAGTGTCACACGATCGATCGTTTCTTGATAACTGCGTAGACCATATCCTTTCAATCAATAAAACAAATATCGAAATTCAAAAAGGTAATTTTTCAAGTTGGTGGGAAAATAAGTCGAGACAAGATAACTTCGAGCTCGCAGAGAATGAAAAGCTTAGAAGAGATATTAACCGCTTATCCCAATCAGCGAAACGAACGGGCGATTGGTCACACGAGGTAGAGAAAACCAAAAACGGCACAAGAAATTCGGGCTTAAAAGTAGATAAAGGCTATGTTGGTCACAAAGCTGCGAAAATGATGAAACGCTCCAAATCAATCGAGCAAAGACAGCATTCTGCGATCGGAGAAAAGTCCAAACTGCTAAAAAATATTGAGAACTCTGAAAGTCTTGAACTATCGCATCTTACATTTCATAAACACCGGCTTGCCGAACTTGATCACGTTTCAATTTATTATGATGAGAAGATGGTATGCTCCGATATTAGTTTTACGATTGAGCAAGGTGAGCGAATTGCACTTTCGGGTATTAATGGTTCGGGAAAATCAAGTATTATCAAGCTTATTTGCGGTGAGGGCATTCACTATACTGGTAGCTTCAAGACAGATAATCAGTTGAAAATATCGTACGTATCACAGGACACATCCCATCTTAAAGGGAATTTATCTAACTTTGCTGCAGACAACGGCATCGATGAAAGTATCTTCAAAGCGATGCTAAGAAAGCTGGATTTTTCGAGAGTTCAATTTGAAAAAGATATTTCCACATTTAGCGGGGGACAGAAGAAGAAAGTGCTCATTGCCAAAAGTATTAGCGAGCAGGCTCATTTGCTGGTATGGGATGAACCACTTAATTTCATTGATGTTATTTCACGTATGCAAATCGAATCGTTACTGCTAGAATATGCACCAACGATTCTGTTTGTCGAGCATGATAGAGAGTTTTGTGAGAATGTGGCTACGAAGATCCTTGCTCTTTGATGATATTTGGTCATTGCTAGTTAATTAAGTCGATAGGTAGGTCATAGTTTAATGTAATGATCTACCTTGACACTTCAGCGATGGTAAGGATATTATGGATACAATAAGTCTTTGATTGAGGTGACCTGATGAAATTTACAAAAGCGACAAATTACGCACTACACACGATGCTATTACTCGTTGACGATTCTCCAGTTAAGCTAGTAGGTGTCCAGCAATTAGCTGAAACACAAGGTGTTTCACCAACTTATCTGTCCAAAATATTAACGAGACTCGTGAAAGCAGGAATGATCGAATCGGTTTCTGGAGCTAATGGCGGCTACCGATTATTACGTAAAAAAGACGATATTACATTTTTGGATATTATCCACGCGATAGAAGGTACAGCATCCTTATTTGAATGTAACTTTGTTCATAGCGACGAATGTTCGATTCAAGCCGTTATGAAGGAAGCGGAGATGAAGATGGAGCTGCATCTCAAAACTACTAAATTAACAGACTTGGCGCCAATGAATACAAATCAGTAGATGTAAAATCATATATGTTCCACTTCGAATCATCGAAGGCCACCTTTAGCGGTGGTCTTTTTGTTACTTCAAATACATGATAACCATCATGGTAGACCGAGATTGTAGAAGGTTTGAAGGATAAAAGTGCAACAATATTTGATGATTTTCGTCTATACAGTTAAGGAAAATTATGGAGGCGAATTGTGAACGATCAAATATTTCAACGAGATTGGGAATTGTCTCAAGCAATCACAAGTTTAGCACGTACATATTTGAAGGAAGAATTAGCGGTAGAAGAAGTTATGACTAAAGTATTGAGCTCACAACTGTATAAGGACTGGAGTAGTGAAACGCGTACCTTCGGCATTGCATGTGAGCAACGAGATTATTATGAAGATTTACTAGGAAGTATTCAAGCTGAGGATTATTCGAATCTCATTCGTTCCTATAGCGATCAATACTTTACAGCAGAAAACCCCGAGCTACCGACAAACTCTATGCAATATGATCATATTTTTGAGCAGCTAGGCATGAACGTAACGGTTGAACAATTAGGATTTGAAATTGCACAGCTTTCCAAATTAATTGGAACACGATCTCCTTTGTATTATGAGACGCTACTTAACCTTTTCACAGGAACTGCTCTTTTGGACTTAGAGGAAGATCACTTACAATGCATATTCGCAAATGAAGTAGTAGTAGTTAACTTTATTGAGCAATTTTTTCAAACTTACAAAATAGATACTACTGAGGTCGAGTCGCAATAAAAACTTGATAAGGAGGCAACAATGGCGAACTTTCGATTGATCATGCTAGTTATAGCATTCGAAGTGCTTACTACAGCCTTTGTCGTACTTGGCATCTATTTCGGTTTTACTGCATTTCCGGTCTTTGAAGCAACAATATCGTCGGTAGAACATGCCGTACAATCAAGCGGTTTTAATGCAACAATCCCATTATATATGCCGACGCTCTCAGACTTGAAAGTTCCATATACACATCTGCAGCCTGGAGCAGTATCATGGGGAGTGCTATCCTTTCTTATGTGTGCAGTGATGATTGTCATGCAAAGCTTTGTCCGCGGCATGTATCTTGGCGGTCTAAAAGCAGCGGTAATGCAAGAAACCTCTGTTCCTTTGTTCGCATGTGGACGTAAGTTTTTCAAAGGAATGCTGGCATGGTCACTGTTTCATTTACTGATGGGAATCATAACATTTTTTCTAGCTATCATGTTTTTTCCGCTAGGAGTTATTTTAATCATTGCATTAATGTTTTACTCGCTCACGCCTTATTTGATCGTACTGCAGCACATATCATTCGGTGAAGCACTATCCAAAGCACCACGAGTGTTCCGCCGTTCTTTTGGAAAATTGCTACCGTTAGCAATTTTGGCGTTGATCTGCACATTGTTTATAAGCTTAACGAAATCATTAACTTCATCGTTTGGTTATGTGATCCCGCTAGTAGCTTTCGCCATAATAGGCACTATGCTACTCAGAGGGCTGATGGGAATACTTATTACGAAGCTGCAGGAAAATAATGAGCAGGTACCGCAGTTGCCATTTCACGAAGTCAAAAGTAGTCGATTATCTACATTTATTTCCGTACTGCTCGTACCAGTAATAATTACGGTAGGGGTTGTTGTGTCCTCAGGCCAACTTCTAGTAGCTTTTGATTGGGGGAGTAAAAATCGATTTTCAGGTGTTTCCTTTTTCACGAATTTTTCTGAAGTTTTTCATTTGTCACAGCAGCAGTATACAGTTTACGAGTGGCAATCAGGGGATTATCACATTGATATTCAGCTTCCAAACTTGTCTAGCGATCAAAAACCAGTGCAATTACGTGGTATAGCGAACATAACTTGGAATGTGATGGAAGAAGTTCGAACTGTAGATGGGTATTCAACGCATATAGATGTTCAGCCCTTTACCCGAGAAAGTAAGCTCATGTATCGACTTGTTCGTGAAACTGCACAAGACGGTACGACTTACTACTCCAGCATGAATGGGTTCGCTTCAATTATGCAAGGCAGTGAACATGCTCGGGAACCCTTATCCATCCAACTAATGGTAAGCGGAGATGGTAGTAATATATTTGTACTCCAATACCCAACGAGGTTCAGTGTACAAAAAGTATTCCGTGTTTCCGATAATGGAGAGTACTTAATTCCGAGATCAAGCGAAGTCAATCCAATGTATTTCCATACTTACTGGTTCAACGAGGAACATAATGCAGAAGAAATTTTTGATTTCCTTGCCATCAAAAATCAACTGAATTATTTACCCACGCTTAATAGAGCTTATATAGCGCTTGTTGTAGCATTGCAAGAGGCCGATGGGCAAAAGGTTGTTGAAATATTGGAGTTGATGAAGCTGAAGGATATAGACGTCAAGGCGCCAGATTGGAATGAACTCGAATGGACGAATTACTTACGAAAGCAGTACGATGGAGCGAGCTTAGAGCAAATGCTAGAGCTGATGAAAAATGCTGGCATTCAGTTTGGCTATGAAAGTAAGGAAATAGCCGAAACTAGTTCTGAGACATTCGATTACTACGAATTAGAGGTCCCATTCCCGAAGGATACGATCACGATAAAATATGGACGTTCCAAAGAAGATGGTAGTCTTCTTTCACTCTCCGTACTCGACTAACTAATCCTTATAATACCTTCTTGCCAGAGATGACAATCTTCATCAAACAAGAACATTCGGGTTAGATGAAACTTTTAATATTCGGAATTTAATTAGAAATATGAGATATACGATAACTAGAAAAGCTCCAGGGGGAATTTTATTATGAGTGAAATACAGTATAATTTACAATTCGAAAAATTGTGTACTTCCCTAGAATTGGGTGAGATAGCTGGTATGCCTGAACAGATATCAGGTGGACTCTTACATAGAATGTATGCAGTTGAAACGACAGTCGGAAAGTACGCAATTAAAGCATTAAACCCTCAAATAATGGTTAGACCTGCCGCTAGGCTGAACTATTACAATGCTGAAAGTATTTCAAACATAGCAGCTAAGAAAATTAAAGCACTCCCTGCGTTAGTAATACATGGGAAATTCATTCACGAAATAGAGGGTCAATTTTATCTTCTGTTTCAATGGATAGAGGGTAGAAGTTTGAAACTCCATGAGATCAATAAAGATCATTGTGAGCAGATCGGTTCCATTCTTGCCGAAATTCATATGGCAGATTACTCTAAATTAGATCTTGTTAATGATTATCCAGATAATGTTGAGCAAATAGCTTGGAAATACTTTCTACAAAAAGGACAGGAGCATAACTCAGAGTGGGTGAACCTGCTACTTGTGATCATTGAGGATCTTGATAAGTGGAATGAACGGGCAAATAATACAGCAAAGCTTCTTGCAAATGATTGTATTCTAAGTCATAGAGATCTAGATCCCAAAAATATTATGTGGGATAACAACTGCCCTACGATTATTGATTGGGAAGCAGCAGGATTCATTCATCCAATGGTAGAGCTGACGGAAACTGCAATTTACTGGTCTGAAAATGAAGAGGGAACCATTGATAAAGAAAAATTTGTAGCATTTATAGAAGGCTATAAAAGTATATATGGAACTGTAGAAGCCAATTGGAAAGACATCTTTGATAATGGTTTTCTAGGAAAATTAGGATGGCTTGAATATAATTTTAAACGTTCACTATGGATCGAGTGTACAGACGAAGTCGAACAACGGTTGGGTACTGCACAAGTAATAGAAACGATAAACGTCATCAGACAATATGCAGATAGGATTCCTGAATTAGAACAATGGATAACTGAGGAAAGAGAATGATTCAACATTGGTAAAGTTAAACATACACAGGATGTCCGTATAGATCTAAGCTAGATTGCGTATTCTAAATTGTATGCGTAACAGGAAAGGAGTTTTACAATATGTCAGATGAGAAGAACTATGTTCATAACGATCATGAACTTACTGATAATAATGATCAAAGACAGAATAAAGTTCATGGCGGTGAGTACCGAAATGGACGGCTTAGTCAAATTAAAAACAATAATCCAGATGGTGAAGAAGTACCGAATGAATTTATAAGCAAAAATAAATAATTCTGCAAAAAGTGAGGAGCGAGATCGGCTAGCTAGTACAAGACCGATTTCGCTCCTCATTTATTTATTTATTTATTTATTTCCATTCTGCCATTCGTTGTAGAATCATAATAAATAATCCTACATGTGTTAACAGTCAATTGATATTGCTAATCGATTTTAAGAAGACGTATTATTTCACCGTCAATAACTTCTTCACTAACTTTTAGAAACCCCACAGATTCATACAACTTTCCAGCAATTAGATTTTCTGGTCGATGTCCAATCATTATTCTATTGCATTTTGAAATAATCATAAACTCAATCAACTTTTCCAATGCTGCCTTGCCATAACCTTTTCCTTGATGCTTTTCATCAATCATCATGGCAGGAATCCAATAGTGGTCATCTTTGTCTGGTTTCATACAAAATACGATAAATCCGACTAAAACCTCAGCCAAATAAATAGCCCGTAATTCAAAATCATCAACATATTTTGATTCTGCAATCCAATAAACAACTGGTGCAGGAAAGACATTAAGCTGTTCTGGTTTAACTTTAAGCAATGTACACTCATACCAATTTTCAATAGACACTGGCTTTAATGCAATTAATATACGAAATCCCCTCCAAATTTTACTTCGCAGAGGAATTTATCCTCTACGAATATTTCATAACCCTTCTTAAAACCACTGAGATTTGAATATTTTTCATCATGCATCACTCCTCTCGGAAATAGTACTCTAAGTAGCTTATTCGATAGCTTAATTATATATCCTTTTTTTAACATGCTTATTGTTGGATTCATAATTGACATGTTCCTATTATCATTGCTATTATAGATATGTTATATCCGTAATAGGTCAAATATTCTGATATACTTTATTAATCATTCATTCTTAAGTACTGGGATGTCATGACAAGAAGGAGAATGAGTCATTCAATGAATAGCAAACAATCAATTCATAATTCCATTGTGGGTTTAAATAATTATGAACTAGATTTCATTACTTCTATCGGAGCAGATATTATGTCCTTACTTCAGCCAAAAAAAGGGGAACAAATTTTAGATTTGGGCTGTGGTAATGGGAATTTAACAGCTCAAATCGCAGCGAGTGGTGCGATCCCTACTGGAATTGATATGTCGCAAGACACAATCAAGCGAGCGAAAGAAAAATATCCAGAACTTAATCTACAAGTACACGATGCCTCTCAATATGTTACTGATACTAACTTTGACGCTGTTTTCTCCAACGCTACTATACACTGGATTCAAAATGCCCCCGCAGTTGCTCAATCCATTTGGCTTGCACTTCGAGGAGGAGGACGCTTTGTAGCAGAATTCGCTGGCAGTGGTAATGTAGCCGTAATAACTTCAGCTATTAAGGAGGAGTTGGAGGTACATGGTTATGAATGGGAAGGAAGGAATCCATGGTATTTACCCACTATTGGTCAATACACTAGCCTGTTGGAGCAGACCGGTTTCAGAGTTATGTTCGCTCAGCACTTCGATAAGCCAACTCCACTCAAGAGTGAATTGGGTATTAGAAAATGGCTAGATGGGTTTGCCAATTACTTCTTCAACGATGTCTCCGCTGCAGACAAAGAATTGATATACCGTGCTATTGAAGCAAAGGTTGTGCCTCAACTCGTTCGCGATGGTCAATTGCTGATCGATACATCTCGATTGCGGGTTATAGCGATTAAAGAGCTAACAAAGTAACATTGAGATTATTTTAATGACTATTAGAAGAAACAGACCTGTACTCAGCAGTATTGCTGAGTACAGGTCTGTTCAAGATTTAATAATAAGTATCTGGTTGGTTTCTAAATTGATTTTTCGCCCACCTCAATCACAAGCGTGAATAGTACAAATCTTCTTTATTTTCCCATTCCAAATCTCCAAGATAATTCTATGTACATTCGTCCATTCCAATGAACTTTTAACCTCATACGTTATAAGAATGGAGGTGACATGAGTTGATAAATAACTTTATAAAAAAAAGAAAGATATCATCAAGCCATCGTGTAACAAAAAAATCTAAATTATCCAAAACCCAAAAATTCAAATTCAAGCATCAGAAAACCGTAAAAAAACGAAAGAAAAAACTTACCGCTTATCATCGAAAGAGTCAAAGAAAAAAAACATGTATCTATTGGACCCAATATTGTACTTGTAAATGGTATAAGAGCGGAAATAAATGCTCTATAAAGATAAAGAAAGGTAAACGAGGACCTCGGGGGTATACTGGGAAAAAAGGGGCAAGAGGAGCAACAGGGGCTACTGGAGATTTTGGCACTAGTCAAACAATATTAGTTGTTGAAGGTCCTACAGGTGATACGGTACCAGTACTATTAGGGCAGACACTATCATTTGAATCTACTACACTAGATATAAATGTTACACAAGGTTCTGCTATCGTTAGTATCGAGTTACCTTCAACTCCAATTGGACCTACCGGAGTCACAGGAAGCACTGGTGCTACAGGAGCTACTGGAGAAACCGGTACTACAGGTGAAGTTGGACCTACAGGAAGCACTGGAGTTAATGGAATTACAGGTGATGTTGGGTCAACGGGTTCCACAGGCATTACTGGTGCTACGGGTGATACAGGAGTCACTGGTTCTATTGGAATTACCGGAGCCACAGGCTATGTTGGATCAACGGGCGCTAATGGCGCTACCGGAGAAACCGGAGCTACTGGAGTCACTGGTGCAACTGGAATTACAGGAGCTACTGGCGATGTTGGATCTACGGGTGCAACAGGGGCTACTGGAGAAGCTGGCGCAACAGGAGATAACGGCAGTACTGGTGTTACTGGAGAAACCGGAAGTACCGGAGTTACTGGTGTTACAGGTGATGTTGGGCAAACGGGTTCCACAGGCATTACTGGCGCAATAGGAAATACCGGAGCTATGGGAGTCACTGGTGCTACTGGAGATACTGGAGATACTGGAGCTACCGGCAGTACTGGTGTTACCGGAGCTACGGGCGCTACCGGAGAAACCGGAGCTACTGGTGATGTTGGATCAACAGGTGCCACAGGGGCTACCGGAGATACTGGAATTACCGGAAGCACTGGTTCTATTGGAGAAACAGGCACTACCGGAGAAACAGGAAATACCGGCAGTACTGGTGTTAGTGGTGCCACTGGAATTACCGGAGCTACTGGTGATGTTGGAGTAACCGGAGTTACTGGTGTTACAGGTGATGTTGGGCCAACGGGCGCTACTGGAGAAACTGGAGCTACGGGTTCCACAGGCATTACCGGAGCTACTGGCGATGTTGGATCTACAGGCGCAACTGGCGCTACCGGAGTTACTGGTGTTACAGGTGATGTTGGGCCAACTGGAGCTACGGGTTCCACAGGCATTACTGGAGCTACAGGTACTACTGGCGCAACTGGAAATACCGGTAGTACTGGAAGTACTGGCGTTACTGGAGCAACAGGAAATACCGGAGCTACTGGCGATGTTGGATCTACGGGCGCTACTGGCGTTACCGGCACAACAGGCACTACCGGAGCTACAGGCATTACTGGCGCAACAGGAGATACCGGTATCACTGGTGCAACTGGAATTACCGGAGCTACTGGCGATGTTGGATCTACAGGCGCAACAGGCGCTACCGGTGAAACCGGAGCCACAGGCATTACTGGCGCAACAGGAAATACCGGCAGTACTGGAAGTGCTGGTGTAACTGGTGCCACTGGAATTACCGGAGCTACTGGCGATGTTGGATCTACGGGCGCAACGGGTGCTACCGGTGAAACCGGAGCTACAGGAGTCATTGGTGTTACAGGCAATGTTGGGCCAACGGGCGCAACAGGAGATATCGGCAGTACTGGAAGTACTGGTGCTACTGGTGCTACTGGTGTTACCGGAGCTACTGGCGATATTGGATCTACGGGTGCCACAGGGGCTACCGGAGAAACCGGCAGTACCGGAGTTACTGGTGTTACAGGTGATGTTGGGCCAACGGGCGCTACTGGAGAAACTGGAGCTACGGGTTCCACAGGCATTACTGGAGCTACAGGTATTACTGGCGCAATAGGAGATACCGGTAGTACTGGAAGTACTGGAGCTACTGGTGATATTGGAGTAACCGGAGTTACTGGAGTTACAGGTGTTACAGGTGATGTTGGGTCAACTGGAGCTACGGGTTCCAACGGCATTACTGGAGCTACAGGAAGCACTGGTTCTACTGGAGAAACTGGCAGTACTGGCGTTACCGGAGCTACAGGAAGTACCGGAGCTACTGGCGATGTTGGAACTACGGGTGCAACGGGTGTAACAGGGGCTACTGGAGAAACTGGCGATATCGGTGCCACAGGCATTACTGGCGCAACAGGCACTACCGGAGATACTGGAAGTACTGGTGTTACTGGTGCCAATGGAATTACCGGAGTTACTGGTGATGTTGGGCCAGCTGGAGCTACGGGTTCCACAGGCATTACTGGAGCTACTGGAGAAACCGGAAGTACTGGTGTTACTGGAATTACTGGAGAAACCGGAAGTACTGGTGTTACTGGAATTACTGGAGCTACTGGCGATGTTGGATCTACGGGCGCAACTGGCGCTACCGGTGAAACCGGAGCTACAGGAGTCACTGGTGTTACAGGTGATGTTGGATCTACAGGCGCAACTGGCGCTACCGGAACCACAGGTATCACTGGCGCAACAGGAATTACCGGAGTTACTGGCGATGTTGGATCTACGGGTGCAACTGGCGCTACCGGTGAAACCGGAGCCACAGGTATCACTGGCGCAACAGGTAATACCGGTAGTACTGGAAGTGCTGGTGTAACTGGTGCCACTGGAATTACCGGAGCTACTGGTGATGTTGGATCAACGGGCGCAACAGGCACTACCGGTGAAACAGGAAATACCGGCAGTACTGGAAGTACTGGTGTTACTGGTGCCACTGGAATTACCGGAGTTACTGGCAATGTTGGATCAACAGGTGCAACAGGGGCTACCGGAGAAACCGGCAGTACCGGAGTTACTGGTGTTACAGGTGATGTTGGGCCAACGGGCGCTACTGGAGATACGGGTTCCACAGGCATTACTGGAGCTACAGGTATTACTGGCGCAATAGGAGATACCGGTAGTACTGGAAGTACTGGCGCAATAGGAGATACCGGTAGTACTGGAAGTACTGGAGTTACTGGTGCAACTGGAATTACCGGAGCTACTGGCGATGTTGGATCTACAGGCGCTACCGGAGAAACCGGAGCTACTGGTGATATTGGAGTAACCGGAGTTACTGGAGTTACAGGTGTTACAGGTGATGTTGGGTCAACTGGAGCTACGGGTTCCAACGGCATTACTGGAGCTACAGGAAGCACTGGTTCTACTGGAGAAACTGGCAGTACTGGCGTTACCGGAGCTACAGGAAGTACTGGTGATGTTGGATCTACGGGTGCAACGGGTGTAACAGGCGCTACTGGAGAAACTGGCGATATCGGTGCCACAGGCATTACTGGAGCTACTGGAGAAACCGGAAGTACTGGAGTCACAGGCGATGTTGGATCTACAGGCGCAACAGGAGATACCGGAAGTACTGGTGTTACTGGAATTACAGGAGCTACTGGCGATGTTGGATCTACAGGCGCAACTGGCGCTACCGGAGAAACCGGAGTTACTGGAGTTACTGGAGTTACAGGTGATGTTGGGCCAACTGGAGCTACGGGTTCCACAGGCATTACTGGAGCTACAGGTACTACTGGCGCAACTGGAAATACCGGTAGTACTGGAAGTACTGGTGTTACTGGAGCAACAGGAAATACCGGAGCTACTGGCGATGTTGGATCTACGGGCGCTACTGGCGCTACCGGAGCAACAGGTAATACCGGTAGTACTGGAGTTACTGGTGCAACTGGAATTACCGGAGCTACTGGCGATGTTGGATCTACGGGCGCTACTGGCGTTACCGGCACAACAGGCACTACCGGAGCTACAGGCATTACTGGAGCTACAGGTATTACTGGCGCAACAGGAGATACCGGTATTACTGGTGCAACTGGAATTACCGGAGCTACTGGCGATGTTGGATCTACAGGCGCAACAGGCGCTACCGGTGAAACCGGAGCCACAGGCATTACTGGCGCAATAGGAAATACCGGCAGTACTGGAAGTGCTGGTGTAACTGGTGCCACTGGAATTACCGGAGCTACTGGCGATGTTGGATCTACGGGCGCAACGGGTGCTACCGGAGAAACCGGAGCTACAGGAGTCATTGGTGTTACAGGCGATGTTGGGCCAACGGGCGCAACAGGAGATACCGGAGCAACAGGAGATATCGGCAGTACTGGAAGTACTGGTGTTACCGGAGCTACTGGCGATATTGGATCTACGGGTGCAACAGGGGCTACCGGAGAAACCGGCAGTACCGGAGTTACTGGTGTTACAGGTGATGTTGGACCAACGGGCGCTACTGGAGAAACTGGCGATATCGGTGCTACAGGTATTACAGGTATTACAGGAAGTACTGGTGTTACAGGAGCAACTGGAATTACCGGAGCTACAGGAGTTACAGGAGTCGCTGGTGTTACAGGCGCAACTGGAATTACAGGAGTCACTGGAGCAACTGGAATTACCGGAGCTACAGGAGTTACCGGAGTTACAGGAGCTACAGGAAATACTGGTGCAACTGGTGATGTTGGATCAACGGGTGCAACAGGCACTACCGGAGAAACCGGCAGTACCGGAGTTACTGGAGTCACAGGTGTTACAGGTGATGTTGGGCCAACGGGCGCTACTGGAGAAACTGGAGCTACGGGTTCCACAGGCATTACTGGAGCTACAGGTATTACTGGCGCAATAGGAGATACCGGTAGTACTGGAAGTACTGGAGCTACTGGTGATATTGGAGTTACCGGAGTTACTGGAGTTACAGGTGTTACAGGTGATGTTGGGTCTACTGGAGCTACAGGAAGCACTGGTTCTACTGGAGCAACTGGCAGTACTGGCGTTACCGGAGCTACAGGAAGTACCGGAGCTACTGGCGATGTTGGAACTACGGGTGCAACGGGTGTAACAGGCACTACCGGAGATACTGGAAGTACTGGTGTTACTGGTGATGTTGGATCTACAGGCGCAACTGGCGCTACCGGAACCACAGGTATCACTGGCGCAACAGGTAATACCGGTAGTACTGGAAGTGCTGGTGTAACTGGTGCCAATGGAATTACCGGAGCTACTGGCGATGTTGGATCTACGGGTGCAACGGGTGCAACAGGGGCTACTGGAGAAACCGGAAGTACTGGAGTTACTGGAGCAACTGGGATTACCGGAGCCACAGGCGATGTTGGATCAACAGGTCCAACTGGGGCTAATGGAGAAACCGGTAGTACCGGAGTTACTGGAGTTACTGGTGTTACAGGCGATGTTGGGCCAACGGGTTCCACAGGCATTACTGGTGCTACGGGTGCTGCTGGAGTCACTGGTTCTACTGGAATTACCGGAGCCACAGGCGATGTTGGGCCAACTGGCGCTACAGGAATTACCGGAGTTACTGGCGATGTTGGATCAACAGGGGCTACTGGAGAAACCGGTAGTACCGGAGTTACTGGTGTTACTGGTGTTACAGGTGATGTTGGACCAACGGGCGCTACTGGAGAAACTGGCGATATCGGTGCCACAGGCATTACTGGCGCAACCGGCACTACCGGAGCTACTGGTGATGTTGGATCTACAGGCACAACTGGCGCTACCGGAGCTACTGGTGATATTGGAGTAACCGGAGTATCCGGAGTTACTGGTGTTACAGGTGATGTTGGGTCAACTGGAGCTACGGGTTCCACAGGCATTACTGGAGCTACAGGAAGCACTGGTTCTACTGGAGAAACCGGAAGTACCGGAGCTACTGGCGATGTTGGATCTACGGGTGCAACGGGTGTAACAGGGGCTACTGGAGAAACTGGCGCAACAGGAAATACCGGAAGTACTGGTGTTACTGGAATTACTGGAATTACAGGAGCTACTGGCGATGTTGGATCTACGGGCGCAACTGGCGCTACGGGCTCCACAGGTATTACTGGTTTTACTGGAGCAACTGGGATTACCGGAGCCACAGGCGATGTTGGATCAACAGGTCCAACTGGGGCTAATGGAGAAACCGGAAGTACCGGAAGTACTGGTATCACTGGTGTTACAGGTGATGTTGGGCCAACGGGTTCCACAGGCATTACTGGTGCTACGGGTGCTGCTGGAGTCACTGGTTCTACTGGAATTACCGGAGCCACAGGTGATGTTGGATCAACAGGGGCAACAGGGGCTACTGGAGAAACCGGTAGTACCGGAGCTACTGGAATTACTGGAACTACTGGCGATGTTGGATCTACAGGCGCAACTGGTGCTACTGGCGTTACCGGAGTTACAGGAGTTACAGGAGCTACAGGAAATACTGGTGCAACTGGAGCCACAGGTGATGTTGGATCAACGGGTGCAACAGGCACTACCGGAGAAACCGGCAGTACCGGAGTTACTGGTGTTGCAGGTGATGTTGGGCCAACGGGCGCTACTGGAGAAACTGGCGATATCGGTGCCACAGGCATTACTGGCGCAACCGGAAGTACCGGAGCTACTGGCGATGTTGGATCTACAGGCGCAACAGGAGATAGCGGCAGTACTGGAAGTACTGGTGCTACTGGCGTTACCGGAGCTACTGGCGATATTGGATCTACGGGTGCCACAGGTATTACAGGAAGTACTGGTGTTACAGGAGCAACTGGAATTACTGGATTTACTGGAGCAACTGGAATTACCGGAGTTACAGGAGTCACTGGTGTTACTGGCGCAACTGGAATTACCGGAGTTACAGGAGTCACTGGTGTTACAGGCGCAACTGGAATTACCGGAGTTACAGGAGTCACTGGTTTTACTGGAGCAACTGGAATTACCGGAGCTACAGGAGTTACTGGTGCTACGGGCGCAACAGGAAGCACAGGTGCTACTGGATTATTCCAACAATTTCAAGTATCTGAAAACAGCCCCAATACAACAGGTAGTTCTGCAAACTTAATAACTGCTGTCTCGTCTACACTAAAAATGATCACAATTACAGGAGTTACTGCTGGAAGTCGTATTTGGTTAACTGGAATTGTTGGTTGGCAAGATACTTCTGGGAGTTCAATAATCCAGTTTCAAATACTCCGCGGGGCTACTATTATTTTTAGCATCAATGCACATGGGAGTGGGAATAACAGATTTGCAACTACTAGTCTTAACCATGTCGATCTTACACCTGGGACTGGAAATGTAACCTATTCGTTAAATGCATTAGCACTTGCTGGTACAGCAACTGCTGTCGGTGGTATTACTTTTACAGGTGCTTTACTTTTACCATAGTAAACACCAGAATCAATATTAAGTTTAAAACTAGGCTGTCGATAAAATCTCGACATCCATTTTCACATTCATATATTAAACTTCTTTATATCTCTAGGATAGATTGCATATTCTAAGCTGTATACGTAACAGAAAGGGAGTTGTGCAATATGTCAGATGCGGAGAACTATGTTCATAACGATCATGAACTTACTGATAATAATGATCAGAGACAGAATAAAGTTAATGTCGGCGAGTTCCGAAATGGAAGACTTAGTAAAATTAAAAATAATAATCCTGATGGTGAAGAAGTACCGAATGAATTTATAAGTAAAAAAGAGTAAAAGCATCATGATGTCATAAGAGCTAGGTGGCTAATTTAGATACAGCTAACCTAGCTCTTTTTTCAATTAATCTGGCCTGTGGAAATGGTGAGTTAACAACTCTGATCGTATCTTCAGGAGCTAAAGTCACGTGGTTATAAAATCGGCGCATACATTTAATACATAAATGTAAACTATTGACTTAATTGTGTGTTAAGCGCATAATACATTAAAAGTGTATGAACCACTTAATACATACACTTTATTAAGAATGCGAGGTTACCTTATGAAATATGATAGCGAATGGACAGGAGTTATCTTTAATCATCGTGATCCGCTCTATTTACAGGTTATTCGGCATTTTAAGGAGCTGATTGCGATGGGAAAGCTTCAAGCAGATCAAATCATTCCATCTAGAAGAGAATTGGGAGCATTATTAAAGATAAATCCAAATACCGCTCAACGTGCGTATAAGGAAATGGAGGAACAGAGGTTGATTGTAACAGAAGGAAATTCTCCAAGTCGAATGACAAGCGATGAACAGATATTACGTTCTATTCGGACTGAGCTACTTACTGAATCTGTTGACCTATTTTTATTATCTGTACAAAACATCAATGTACCGCTGGATGAACTGTTGGAGCTAGTAAGTCGTAAGTATACGCATTTGCGAAAGGAGGATCAGTAAAGAGATGCAAAATAATAATAGCAGCATCGAGGTTGTCGACCTTCGAAAACGTTACTTCAGAAAAACGGTACTAGACGGAATATCCTTCACTGCTGAGAAAAGTAAGATTACTTGCCTTATTGGTTTGAATGGAGCAGGGAAATCTACGATTCTAAAGGCAATTATGGGCTTAACTCCTGTACAAAGTGGAAGTATCTTAATAGACGGTGCTCCATTTACGAAAGAAAGCTATGAGAAGGTTGCTTTTGTTCCCGATCATCTTACGATGCCTTTAGGAATGACCATGGATGCAGGGATACAGTGGATGGAGCAGTTTTATAGCAACTGGAATATGAAGCGAGCTGTGGAGCTACTATCCTTTTTCAAGCTGAATGCAGCAGATCGTATTGGTAATCTATCAAAGGGAACCGCTGCAAAATATAATTTATTACTTGGCTTAAGTCAGTCCACAGAGTATATCATTATGGATGAGCCATTTTCTGGGATTGATTTACTAGCGCGCGAACAAATTGCTGAGGTGTTTTCCAGTGAGTTGATTGAGGATCGCGGTGTTTTAATAACAACCCATGAAATTCAGGAGATGGAGTATTTAATCGATCGAGCTGTGCTGCTTAAAAATGGCGTGATTAATCAAGCCTTCGATTGTGAGGACATGCGAAGCTTACATAGTAAGTCAGTTACAGACGTCATGAGGGAGGTGTACCAATCTTGAAGCATTACTTGAAGCTTGTTCATTTTGAAATTATTCGCTTTCGTTATATTTTATTAGCGTTGATGGCTCTAACCGCGGTTTTGGAAATTGGGTCGGTTATTTATTATACTAATGATGCATTAGCAGTCAGTTATAACCGCTATGAATTCATATCATTTTCAATGATTTTGGCAAATGGTCAGTTTTGGTTCAAGCTTTCCATGCTAATTAGTATCGTTATCATAGGTGCTTACATATTAGTAATCTGGTATCGAGACTGGTTCGGTCGCTCGACCTTCATATATCGCTTACTTATGCTGCCAACAGCAAGATTTCATATTTATTTAGCAAAGGCTACAGCGATACTGACATTTATTTTCAGCTTATTGTCGTTTCAAATTGTTTTGTTTTGGATACAAAAGCTAATCTTTAACAGCATTGTTCCCTCACATATCATCAAGGCTTCCTACTTCACCGAGTATTTTTTGTCCATTCGATTTTTCCCTACTATTTTACCGCATCAATTTGAGCAATTTATTACTTCCTACGGACTAGGCACGATTATTATGTTAACGATCTTTACCGCGATTTTGTTAGAACGAAGCTTTCGCAAAATAGGTTTGCTATACGCCGCTGTCTATATAACAATTTGCAGTGTCATTATATTTTTACCGCATGTCATCGCAGCGTTTGATCATGAAATGATTTCCTTCGTTTATCCTAATGAGCTTTTTGTTATCCAGCTTTGCTGCTGCGTTATCGTATTACTGGCTAATATATGGATAGGGCATTACCTTATTAATAGAAAGATTACAGTATAAAGGGGGGAGTTCATTGCGACGTTATTTATTTTCAATCATTCTAGCAATTTTTGCGATTGGTAGCATTAGCTTTAGTTATTTATATGGGGCAGTCAATCATTTGCCAGATTATAAGCTAGTTACCGTAGCAGGAGATGAACAAAATGCAACTAATATAGAGTTGTCTGGCGCATATTATTTGGGTGAGTACTTCGCACATTTATCCGTCAATGACAAGGGGAGTCAATATGGTATTGAAAATAGTTCATTCAGACAGCAGACTCTAAATGATCGGGTTTGGCATTTCAGTCATGCTGGCATTAATGAACTTGTTGAAAACTATAAAGGTTTTATGAGGGGTAAATCTAATACTGTTGGTTTGTACGTAGATGATGAGTGGATCATTTATGTCGATTCAGAAAATAGGCAAGGAAGTAATGGTTTATTTAATGTCAATTTGTATGTAACTACATTGAATAAAAAAACAGAGCTTGTTCAGGAGTATGATTATCAATTAAATAGCAGAGATTTTTTCTCCATTCGTGATGTCCAGCTTGTAGATGATCGTATCAACATTATTGCAGATGAAAAAGTAAGAAATGACAAGTCTTATCTCTATCATTATATTATTGATTTGCAGCTTGGATCACTTGATAGCTTTGACCAATTAATTGTAGGAGAGCCACAAATAGTCGATGAACATAATATGCAGGCGATGCAAGTACAAGTATCAGCAATTGCCGATGCTACTCTAACTGTTCCTAGTGATTATATTGTGCTTTCTGAGGTGAAAACAGAGACTTTAGAACAAAGCGAACAGAATCAGGATAGCCCTACACAAACCTCCTATTATGGCTATTCTTATCGAACAGAAGAAGTGTTTGAATTACCTGTCGAACCTAATAATAATTCGTTAAGTCTATTACAAGGCAATGTATTCACTTATGTTGAGTACGATGAGGAGCAAATTATAGTATCTCGATATGAATTAGACACGAGGGAATTCAAGCCACAGTACATAGCTTTTACAGCTGAAGAGCTAGGTTTAGCGAAAATTACACGTACAATGAAGCTAGAAGGTAATTATTTATATATATTTGATCGAAATATGCAGGAACCAACCGTTGTAGCCATTGATTTGTCAAAGGGTGAACTAACTTATAAAGGTCAGGTCATTTATGATGGGGATGAGCAAGAAGCCGAGAAGCAATTGGCGAAGCTGCATCTCATTAATATCAATATTAAGCTGGAATAGCCGAACGATTGGGCGAGCTTGTTATCCTTATGAAGTTTCACACCTATATTCCAAATTGTCAAAGACCACCTCGCGGTGGTCTTTTCTACTATTTCATATGCTCTCGTTAATATATTAAGTTTCTGTAAAGTGGCTATATCTTTACCGACGGTAAGCTTACAATGTAAGCATCTTACAAAGTCACTGTACAGAGTTGACAATTTTCACTCTAGCAAGCGTAGTGATGGATAAAAGGAGCTAGGCATCGGCATGGGAGCGCAACAAACAGTAGCGATACAGAGTGATAAGAAAAGTAAGCTTTCTACACTAATTGAAGTTTTTAGCGTATCAACAAAACTCGGATTCACCTCTTTTGGAGGGCCAATTGCACATTTGGGATATTTCCATAATGAGTACATACGTCGTCGGAAATGGATGGATGAACAAAGTTATGCGGATCTCGTTGCGCTTTGTCAGTTTCTGCCGGGACCAGCTAGTAGTCAAGTCGGAATAGGTATAGGAATCTTAAGAGCAGGATTATTGGGCGGTTTTGTCGCTTGGTTAGGCTTTACATTACCCTCGATCATTGCTTTAGTGCTCTTTGCTTACTTACTACAAGGCTATGATATAGGAAGCTCAGGTTGGATACATGGATTGAAGATTGTAGCTGTCGCAATCGTTGCTCAGGCAGTTCTTGGGATGGGGCAAAAACTTACCCCTGACCGTGAGAGAGTAACGATTGCAGTGATCGCTGCAGTAGTTTCGTTATATTGGCAGACAGCATTTAGTCAAGTACTGATCATTGTAGTTGCAGGCCTTATCGGGCTATCGTATTATCGCAACAAGGAAGAACATGTTGTGAATAATTTACATGTTACAATAAGTCGTTCTGTAGCAATCGTCTGTCTATCCTTATTTTTTATTCTGCTTATTGCACTGCCACTTTTAAGTCAGTGGGGAGGGATCGAATGGCTTACGATGTTCGACAGCTTTTACCGTACAGGTTCTTTGGTCTTTGGTGGTGGGCATGTTGTATTACCGCTTTTAGAAAGCGAAGTCATTGCTAATGAATGGGTAAGCCAGGCAGATTTCCTTGCAGGATATGGTGCTACTCAGTCTGTTCCAGGACCATTATTTACTTTTGCAAGTTATCTCGGCACGATGGCTGGAGGCTTATCTGGAGCATTGATTGCAACAACTGCTATATTTTTGCCAGCATTTCTTCTTGTTGCGGGTGCACTGCCTTTTTGGAACACTCTAAGGACTAACCCGAAAATCAAGGGAGCTTTGGTAGGGATTAATGCAGCTGTCGTTGGTATATTACTAGCCTCACTGTATGACCCGTTATGGACTACTGCTATTTTGGAACCTAGTGATTTTGCTCTTGCAGTTATTTTATTTATTATGCTTATATTTTGGAAGCTTCCTCCATGGATCATAGTTATTACAGGCGCTGCAGGAGGAATGTTGCTTAGTATCATCTAAATATTACAAAACTAAAGTAGTGGATAGTCAACTATGGTCACAAATAGCAAACTGATCTGCACCTTGACTCAGGTGCGGATTTTTTTTCCTAATTTCCCCATAACTACTTTATCTGTCGTAGTAATTATGAGTATGTTCAGCAATGTCTATCGTATCTTGAAACGCCAAAATGTTTCGTAAGTATACAACTAATAAGCCAAACTAAACAGCCTGCGTCCATTGAAATAGTTGGAAGAGGCTATTTAGACGACCTTCTGCTTTTGAAGGTCGTTTTTTTATACTCTATATTTGGTAGTTGTACTCCATTATGGCTTATACACTGTTTTTAAGTGATGGATATTCCAACATTGTATGTTTCCATCAGCTTTAATAAGCTCCATAATTTGGCTGTCTGCCTTCTGAAGTAAGCCTATTTTATTGGGATTATCTCCGAAATCAAAAACTACTAAACTTCCTTCAAGTTTTTTACACTGCTCGGCAAATGTTCGCGATAAAGTGATATTAACAAGAGGTAGGGGTTGATTATTCAGAGAATATGGCGTGGCATTGTTACTATAAGGAATCAACCATTTCAGATGATTCATGGAAACAAACACGGCTTTATAGATAGGAGAGTAGAATACGAAGTAGTCATTCATAATACTAGTTAAATAGCCATGGATAGATTTATTTCCTCCAATATAAATCTCTACAAAACTACCTTTTGCATGTTGTAATATTTTCCGAAAAGAAAGGTTGTCTGTTTGATTATCAATAGGAACTTCAGGAGGATTGTCTGCTTCATTATTAGATGTTGAACCTTTAATATTTTGGATATGGACTAAGGGGATATAAAAGAATCGGTTTTCAGAAAAGAGCACAATTAAATCAGTTCCAATGTCGATTAATGTTCCTGTATAAAAGATATTTCCGGAGATCTCTACTTCCACTTGTTGATTAATAAATTGGTGAAGAGCATTCATATCTAAAACCTCCTAGTTTAATTATCATCATCAAAATAACCATGATACCCAGTATGACAAAATGACTAATGTGAAAATTACTGTGATCGGAATAACGATTGAAGTAACTTTTAAATACTCCCCCCAACTTATTTTCACTTTACCTTTCTTAAGAATGTGCATCCACATCAACGTAGCAAGTGTTCCGATTGGCAAAAGAAGCGAACCGATGTCACTACCAATTACACTTGCTAAGTAGGAAATTTTTAGAGTAAGGGGATCAAGATCCATGTTCGTTAACGTAAGGGTGCCAACCATCAAAGCAGGATGATTATTGAATACATTGGAAAGGAAGGATACAAGGATTCCCATCATGACACTAGCATGAAGTAAATCTCCAGATATTATCGGTTGAAAGAAACTTATGAGTAGCTCTGTTAAGCCGATATTATGCAACCCATAAATAATGACATACATACTGAAGGCAAAGAGAAGGATGTACCACGGGGTTTTCTTCAACATATCCGTAGGAGGGATTTTCAAATAAACCCAACGCCAAGTTAGTAAAAAGATAGAACCGATAACTGCCATTACAGGGACTGGAAAGTTGATGTAGGAAGCTACAAAGAGACTTATTCGTACTAGAAATACAAAGATTAATATATTGAGCATAAACTTGGTTTGTTTCTCTTTCGGTATGAGAGGTATGTCTTCTTTTAAGGGATGGTACCCTTTTTCTAAAGCATAATTCGAGAATCTCCTGGCCTCAGGTATTTTACGAGGAATTATGCGGTAAAAGTAGGCATATAGCAAGAGCGAAAGGAGAACAAGCCCTAGAGTGGCGGGAACGAACATCATCGCTGTGTGCATATAAAGATCCATATCAACAATTTTCAACGCAATCAAGTTGACAATATTGCTAACTCCGATTGGTGCACTTGAAGCCGTTGCAATTAAAGCACCCGACAATAAATAAGGGATTTTCTGATGGTTTTTAAGTCCTATATTATGAAGCAGCATCAATAAAATCGGTGTCGTAATTAATATGCTACCATCATTGTTAACGAAGAGCGTCATTAGAAAACAAAGAAGGGTGGTATACCAAAATAATCGGATACCTGAACCTTTTGCTTTTACTAACAGCTTGTCAGCAGCCCAATGAAAGAAACCAAAGCTTTCGATTACGATGGCCATGACAATCGTTGCGATGATGGTTATAGCGGCACCTCCTATCGTTTCGGTTATTACTCGTAAATCAGTTAATGAAACGCTACCGCTAAGTAGAACGAAAATAGCACCAATAGTTGCTGGTATAGCCTCATTCACATTGGGACGCCAGAAAATGAAACATATCGTACACAAGAAGGTAATAATAGTAAGGGCTATCATAGCATTGTGCATTAACTTCAACCTCTATTCGCATAGAATTCATCTCTTTCTCTCTAGTAATTAATGTTTTCTCATCCTCCATTTTTGATTGACTTGTGTATTCATTTGCATTATATGTACACGTCCCCTTGCAGGAACTAAGTGGATTACCTATTTCTATCATTATCAACTAACGTCAATAGTTGATAGATGTCATTGGTAGATACTTACCGTGGATGTCTATATGTCTTTAATATTCCTCATTTCCCATAGAACAGTAATATTATGGTATATTAATTATAAAGAAAAACTTTAAGGAGACACGAAATATGAGAGATATACAGAATAGAAGGGTTAGATAATCATGAAATCATTGTTCAATGCTCTACTCATAATAGTTGTAGTTATGTTATCTGGTTGTAATTCATCTGAACAAATAAAGCCGATAAAAGCAGAAACTATTGATTTCGACATCGAAACTGCAATAGAAATGGTTGAAAAGAAAGAAAAACTTATCCTTGATGTAGCTTTAAGAGAGAGTCTTTCAAAAATGGATTACGATCAAGCAGAGAAAGCTTTAACCGAAGAGTTTGGAGATCGTGGCAAAGAAATTTTACCGATGTTCATTATAAATGATATGGACTCCATATCGGATACGTATGTAATGTCAGATACATTTTATCCTACTGTCTTTCATGAAGGAATAACTATAACGCAGGCTGTCATTGATAAGGTTTATTACGAGTATGAATCATTAAATAAGATTAGATTAAGCATTAAGGAAGAATATAGTGGTGAGGACGAGAACTTAAAAGATTGGAACAGAGAATATATTTTCAATCAAAACGAAGAGGGAGAATGGGAATTCCATGGATTTTCTGGAATATTGAATTTCTTGGGAGAAGAATATAATATGCATTATTTACAGTTAAAACTTTAGTTAAATAGCTTTTAAGCAACCAGCTATCGAAAAATATTCGGTGGCTGGTTTTTTGTTATTCTAGTATATTCCTCTGGATATATTCATAAGTTTTATCGATAGGAGGGGTAACTTATGAATGATGATGAGCGTAATGTCAATGAAAATAGTAAGAATGAACAGCTAGAACCATTTCGAGTCGATGATGAAGGCACGTTCCTGACTACTAACCAGGGATTAAAGGTATCTGAAGATGAGTTTTCGTTAAAAGCTGGTGATCGTGGCCCTACATTAATGGAAGATTTTCATTTTCGTGAGAAATTAACGCATTTTGATCATGAACGTATACCAGAAAGAGTTGTTCATGCACGTGGTTTTGCTGCACATGGAGTGTTCGAGTTATACGAGGACATGAAGGATTTTACTAGAGCAAAATTTTTACAAGATACATCTGCAAAAACACCTGTATTTGTTCGATTTTCTACAGTGAATGGAGCACGAGGCTCGTCTGATTCCGTTCGAGATGCAAGAGGTTTTGCCACAAAGTTTTATACCGAAGAAGGAAATTACGACTTAGTCGGTAATAATATTCCAGTCTTTTTCATTCAAGATGCTATTAAGTTTCCAGATCTTGTTCACGCATTTAAACCAGAGCCTAATAATGATATTCCGCAAGCTTCAACTGCGCATGATACCTTTTGGGATTTCGTAGCGAACAACCAGGAATCTGCCCATATGATTATGTGGATTATGTCTGACCGAGCGATACCAAGAAGCTTTCGAATGATGGAAGGATTCGGTGTACATACGTTTAGATTTGTCAATGCTCAAGGGAAGGCACACTTTGTAAAATTCCATTGGAAGCCTTTACTAGGGGTACATTCACTTGTTTGGGATGAGTCTCATATTCTTGCAGGCATCGATCCTGATTTTCATCGTAATGATTTGTGGCATGCCATTGAGAACGGATTCTATCCTGAATACGAATTAGGGGTTCAAATTCTTGATGAGCAGGATGAATTTAACCTTGGCGTCGATATTTTGGACGCGACAAAACTATGGCCAGAGGAAATAGTCCCTGTTAGAATTATAGGAAAGATGACATTAAATCGTAATGTAGATAACTTTTTCGCAGAAACTGAGCAAGTTGCTTTCCATCTAGGTAATGTTGTCCCAGGAATCGATTTTACGAATGATCCATTACTACAAGGTCGATTATTTTCTTATCTCGATACACAGTTAATCCGTCTAGGCGGACCTAATTTTCATGAAATTCCAATCAATAGACCGGTTGTACCTTTCCATAATAATCAACGTGAAGGATATCATCGTCAAACGATTAATTTGGGTAAAGTAAGTTATCATCGAAATTCATTAGCAGGAAATACCCCTAGACCTGCCAGCCCAGCTGAAGGTGGATATGAAACCTATCAAGAAAAAGTGGAAGGCAAAAAAATCCGTGCTAGAAGCGAAAGCTTTAAGGATCATTTTTCTCAAGCAACTTTATTTTGGAATAGTATGAGCCCAACTGAGAAAAAACATATCGTTGATGCATTCAGCTTTGAGCTTTCTAATGTTAGGAGTCAATCTGTCAAACAGCAGGTTGTCGATATGTTTGCGAACGTAAGTCTAGAATTAGTTAATTCCTTCACCCATATTATAGGTGCAAATCCTCCAACATCAGGCGGTTCAAATGTCACACAATCTTCGCCAGCACTCAGTATGGAAAATACGATAGATAGTCCAAAAACACTTACAGTCGCTGTCATTGTTACAGATGGATTCAACGGACCGAATCTCAAATATGTGTTGAACCGTTTGACAGCAGAAGGGGTAATGCCTAAAATCATCAGTGAAAACATTGGTGTAGTGGAAGGGACCAACGGAATAGCATTAGAAGCAGAATATACATTTTTAACAGCAAAGTCAGTCCTATTTGACTCCGTTTATCTAGTAAGAGCTAGCAATGACAGCCAAAAATTCAATCAAAATGCTGCTAATTTTATTGATCAAGCATTTTCTCATTATAAACCGATTGGTGCAAATGCAGAGGTAAAGAATTGGATGGAGACAAACCATTTTGCAGGACAACCTGGAGTAGTCATAGAGGATGATATGACACAATTCACCAATGAATTTATTAATGCGATTTCAAAACAGCGCTTTTGGAAGAGGATTGTTATTTAATAAAAACGCTGGTTTCGCCACACAATAAAGGTTATACTATTTCTGAACAAAATATCGAAAGTTCAAGATAATCGACCAATCGACAAAATATTATATAACAGAACAGGTGAATACTTGATGCATAATAATAAACTTTTAAATAATTGGTTGTCTCTCACAGACATCCAAACAAGCATTAATAATAAATTGGAAACTGTTTTACAAGAGAAATATAGCTTATCATTAAAAGAATTTTATGTTCTTTATTTTCTATCTCAAACTAGTGAAAAAAAATTAAGGCTGCAGCAATTACAAGAAATGGTAGGTTTAAGCCAAAGTGCAATTTCAAGACTGGTGGGCAGGATGGAAGCCAACAATTGTGGTGCTCTGCAGCGTAGTATCTGTGAAGATGATCGAAGAGGTATTTATACCCGATTAACAGAGTTAGGCGAGGATAAATGTAAAATGGCATTAGTTACTGTTAACGAAATTTTCAAAGAAATTCAATTACAAGAGGGATTCCAAAAAGAACTCCAAACATTAATTCAACAATTTCAAAGTACAGAATAAGTCATGTCAAATTAGAAAAGCAACGCGATGGAGATTCCGCGTTGCTTTTCTAATTTGACAAATAAAAATTCATTGTGTTATTATAAATGCATGCGCAAGCATGTAATTATGAATTTAAAGGAGTTTTTACGATGATCAATTTATTTACCCCTTACAAGTATAAAGGTATGGAGTTGAAAAACCGTATTATTATGCCACCTATGTGCCAATATTCGGTCGATAAAAAAGACGGGATCGCAACGGAATGGCATTATTTGCATTATGTGAGTCGAGCTGTTGGTGGGACAGGTATGATTATAATTGAAATGACTGATGTTGAACCTGATGGCCGAATCTCTGATTATGATCTTGGATTATGGTCTGACGAGCAAATTCTTCCGCTAAAAAGAATAGTGGACGCTTGTCACGCATACGGTGCTAAAGTAGGAATTCAGATCGCTCATGCTGGACGTAAAGCAGAAGATGCTATTGTTCCTGTAGCTCCTTCTGCAATTCCTTTCGATGAAAATTCCAAAACACCAAGAGCACTTTCAACCGAAGAAGTAAAAGGAATGGTAGAGAAATTCCGTAGTGCAGCGAGAAGAGCTGTTGAAGCTGGATTTGATACCATTGAAATTCACGGGGCACATGGTTATCTGATCCATCAATTCCATTCACCACTTACCAATAAAAGGGATGATGAGTACGGTCAAGATTTAACTAAATTTGGTAAGGAAATTATCGAAGCAGTTAAATCAGAAATGCCTGAAGATATGCCTCTAATTATGCGAATCTCTGCAAAGGAATATGTAGATGGTGGCTATGGTATTGACGAAAGTATCCAATTTTCTCGAGTATATCAAGATGCTGGTGTTGACATGTTTGATGTTTCGTCCGGAGGAGAAGGCCAAATCGCCGCGTGGGGAAGACCAGGTACACATGTAGCTTACCAAGTACCATTAGCTAGACAGATCAAAGAAGCGCTACAAGTTCCAGTTATCGCAGTTGGTAGACTAGATGATCCGATGCTAGCTAATTCTATCGTTGGAAACGAGGATGCTGATCTTGTAGCTGTAGGAAGAGGTATGCTGAGAAATCCATACTGGTCATTAGAAGCTGCAAAGCAACTAAGAATTGAAAAGACTGTACCGAAACAATATACTTTTGGTTTTTAAGCGGAACACATTTAGTTAGAGCTTCATCTGAAAGGTCTATCTAGAATGATGTACGGGAGAAGAACATACACGATTTAGAAGTCGCCATCTGGCGACTTTTTTATTGTTATGAATTAAGTTCATATGAGATAGGAACTTATCAGAAATAGGGATTGAGGAGGTACTCTCAATCCCTGCGCGTCTTCTTGTCCCTTATTTGTAATATACTTTATCCATATTATATCTCGCTCTACGGCGATTGATAATGAATGTCTCATAGATTTCCCGTTCAACGGCATCCTCTACCAAGCAAACCTCGATTTTGAACACCTCGTCGCGTTTCTCTTTCATAACGGATACCGAGTCTTCGAAATGCTTCTTGATGCGAGGGCGTAGCTTACGTGCCTTTCCAACGAACAATAGCTCATCCTGCTCGTTGTAGAACATGAAAATGCCGCCTTGATCGCGCGAAATAAGATGGAAATCGGTAAACCCGTAAATATGGCTAAGCTCTGGATTTTCTTGTTTCGTAATGGTAACATCAGGACTTGGTACAGTAATCTGGATCAATCGTATTCACTTCCTCTTTTGGTATACATAAAATCCTATCATAAATCGGACAAGAATACATCCAATATCGCGCCTCCGCACAAAAAATAAACAAACTTAAATTTTAATAGAGAGGAGAGAACTAGTGTGACTGAAAGATTTCAATTAGAACGCGTTGGAGTAGATGAATCTTTAGATGAAAATGCTATGTCTGGATTTGGTTTGCTTGCGTTATTCCAATGTCATGTTGAATATCGCTTTAGTACCGAAGACATGAGTTTGGAGGAAGCGGAGTTTTATATTCAAAATATGTTGTATAATTTTCCGGATGAGACCATTAATGAAATATGCAATAAAGCATGTGAATGGAAAACCGACAAAATGTCCAGTGATACGGTAGACTATCCTAGCCGCTTGTCTCAAGCTCAAGGTAGAGATATTTTGGATTTTATGTCCGTAGGGGAAGTTGATCTTTACCGAAATCCTTATGATAGAAACGATAATACATTTGGAGTAATTCTGGGCGGAGGCACAGATACATAAATAATCCGCACGTTGTTCAAATCATAAAAATCTTTATCATAAATAAAGGATTCTAACATTAAATATATTGCACTTGGTAACCATATGGAAGACGTGTCCCCTGATGAAAGTTATGAATTAAGTTTGGAGGATGTGAAATAAAATATGGATAGTTATCAATTGAAAGAAGTCGTTAATCATTATGTTTTATTTGTTGTTGATGAGTATACAGAAGATACATGGACAATTAGGGGGTTTGACGAAAATGGAGCCTTAATTGCGGACCAAAGATACCTCGGACAACCCAGATATTTAAACTGACATAGGTAAGGAGTTAATATGAAAAAAATTATTATAATAGTTTTTGTAATAGCTTTAATGGCTTGGGCTCTATTTACTATAATCAATTTTTATCCCAAGGAAGTTAATGTCAATGCACAAGGCATAAAATATAGATTAGGAACTGAGCTTGTAGAGTCAGAAAAACTAGTACAAGTACAAATTGAAGGAAAGTTAAATAAAAGCATCACAGGTGAGAGGAAGTTTGAAGGTACGATCAACATAGAAGATGAAGATATACCTGTTCCATTAGATCAGAGAAAACTAACAATACTCATTTCAGATGATGGCTGGGGAGCTATTGTATTTCCTTATTATAAGTATCAAAAAAACAATGGTGCAATCAAAAGTGTTCACCATTTCCAGTATGGAACAATTGTGATAAATAATGATTTTACTAAAGCAACTATATTTGTTTTCGATCAAAATGAATTAGAGGATAATAACGGAATTGTATCGGATTCAGAAAGTGGTCAAATGATAACAGTGCCAGCTAATAGCAGAACAGAAGCAATTCAAATATCTAACGAGATTGCAGCAAAATTTCTAAGAGGAATTATATTAAAGTGAAACGACGGCATAAATACACAATATAATGGTAAAACTAACGATCTTAATGGAATCTATTAGGAGGATTAATTTACCCATGAGTAAAAAAATTACGCTGTTCATGCTAACCATTTCTCTATTGATCATGACAATAGGCTGCTCCGCTCAAAAAAATAATGATAAAGAACAAGATCTACTACAGGTAAAATCAATTCAAAGTAATCAGAAGAAAAAAGTTATTTATCTACTTGTCGACTCTTTAATGGCTCAATCCATAGATAGAGGAATTCAGCAAGACATCCTTCCCACCATGAAATATTTAATTGAACATGGTCAATATTATAAGAATATGGTCAGTTCTTTCCCTACGATGTCCGTTACCATTGATAGCTCACTTTTTACAGGGGCATATCCAGACGAACATCGTGTTCCTGGCTTAACATGGTATTCTACAAACGAAAAAAGACTAATTAATTACGGAACGGGGCCCATTGAGTCTATGAGGCTTGGAGTAGACTCCGTATTAGAAAACATTCTGCTGAATTTAAACGGTGTTCACTTAAACCGACAGTTACCAACCATTCATGAGGATTTACATGCATTAGGCTTGAAATCAAGCAGTATTAACGGTTTAATTTATCGCGGTAATATCGATCATGCTTTAACGATACCTCCACTTGTTGACGTTGCCACTTCCTTGCCAAGATCAATGACTGTACAAGGACCCGATTACTTAACTTTAGGTGCGTTATCCGATCCGCTAAAAGATAAAGAACTACTCCCTGATGGGATAACAGATCGTATAGGATTAAACAATGACTTTTCCATATTAAATATCAATTATTTAATAAGAGAAAATAAATTGCCTGATTTCTCTTTTGTTTATTTACCTGATTTAGATCAAAAGCTTCATAAAAATGGTCCAACCGATCTGGAAGGACTCAAAGATCTAGATCGTCAAATCGCCTCCGTATTAGAAAGCTTTGGGTCTGCGGATGAAGCTCTTGATAAGGCTGTTTTTATTATTACTGGAGATAGTGGAATGAGTCAGATTAAATCTGCTGAATATGAACCTACAATCGAGCTGACTTCCTTTTTCAATGACTATAATGTGTTAAAGCCAGACGAAGCAGTGAAGGATGACACTCAAATCGTCCTTGCAGTCAACGAAACGATGGCATATGTCTATTCATTACAAATGGACAAGTTAAGAGGCATAGCCAATTTATTAAGAGCTGATCCCCGTGTTGATATCATTTCATGGAAGGAAAATGATTGGATATACGTCATTCAATCATGCTCTACCAAAGAGCTAAGATTTCAGGCTAATGGAAAGATGCAAGATTATTACCAGCAAATATGGACGGTAGAAGGGGATCCAGATGTATTAGATTTGAAAATGGATAAACAGTCAATAGAATATGGTAAGTATCCTGATGGATTGCAACGATTGTCTGGTGCATTGCACTCACATCCCGGAAACTATTTAGTTGTGACTGCCAAGTCAGGCTATGAATTCTCTGGCAATAGTTCACCAACACATACAGGCGGAGGTGGGCACGGTTCTCTTGATCAAGAAGTGTCGCTTGTACCACTTATTATTAGTGGGTCAGATCAAAGACCACAATACTTACGTATTGTCGATTTAAAGTCGTTTATATTACAGGTACTTGCAGACTAAGCAAATTGTAATGGATGGAACTAAAGATATAGGCCATTGCTCATATTAGAGAGATGGCTTTTTTATGATATACTTAGAAAGTAATTATTATCCAATTAAGAAGAAGGGAGGAAGTATGAGAAAATTTATTTATATTATAAGTTTGCTTTCTATAGTAACCATGTTGACTGCTTGCGGTAATAATAAAATTAATAATAATGTATCAATGAATGAAGCAGAAGATGAAGCAGTTCATCAGCAAGCAGAAATTAAAGATTTAGAAGTAATAGAATACGGGTATGAGCGTAATTCAGATGGTTATTTGCAAGTAGCCGGCATATTTAAAAACCCAAATCGTGTACATACAGCTCAATATGCTAAAATTAATTGGACAATTGTCGATGATAATGGCGTAGTTATATCAGAACCAAATAGAGTTATAACTATACGACCTGGTGAAACCATTGTACATAGCTTTCCAGCAATTCAACATAAGGAATTTGCAGAAATTAGTGTGGAGCTTGAAATGAAAGAAGAAGACTGGATCATCGAGGAAAAATCTCCGGTTACTCAAGCTGACTTATCTTTAAGTGAGCTGACAGTGGAGAGAAATGCTTTACAATCTTATGTAGTCCAGGGATTTATCGAAAATACAAGTGCAGTTGATATAGCTTCATATACTATTGGAATTGTCTTTAGAAAAGATGGTAAAATTGTTGGAGGCTCTTCATTGGAATCTAGCTCAACATTGAGTGCTGGAAAAAAATATGAATATAAGCAGGGTTCAAGTATTGCATTTCCAGAGATGGACGATTTTGAACTTTATATTTATCGTGTTGAAGCACAATAAGTAGTCCTATATTTTCAAATATAAAGCAGATGTAGAAAAACTAATCCGAGGGCTGAAGCCTTGTTTCACACTAAATTTATTATAATAGGGGGAGGTATTTTTATGTCCGAATGTAAACTATCTGTCGATTATGATCAATACGAGAATGGAATCAAAATAGTAGATTTAATCGAGGAGCTTGCCGGCAAGGATGAGAGCTTACAGCTTGAAAGCCTTATCATCGGTGACTGGGGCGGCGCATACGAGAATGATTCAAGTGAAATTGTTGAAGCTCTTGTTCGCTTGAAAGACCGTTTTCCACAGCTGTGTAGCTTGTATATTGGCGATATGTCCTTTGAAGAATGTGAAGTCTCTTGGATTAATCAATCCAACCTGGGACCGATTCTTTCTGCTTATCCCGAGCTTAGATCATTGACGATTAAAGGAAGCACAGAGCTTAGTCTTGATCCCGCTCATCATGACAAGCTGAAGGAGCTTACTATTATTTGCGGCGGACTTGGAAAAGACGTCATTACTAGTATTAGCGAGGGCAGTTTTAAAAACCTGAAAAAGCTGGAGCTTTATTTAGGAGTTGAGGATTACGGATTTGATGGCAGTCTCGAAGATATTCTTCCGCTGATCGAGCCTGGAAAATTTCCTAAGCTTACCTATCTTGGTCTAAAAGATAGTGAAATTCAAGATGAAATTGCTATTGCTGTAGCTAATGCACCGATTGTTGATCAATTACATACATTGGATCTTTCTTTGGGAACGTTGACGGATGAGGGAGCTCAAGCACTTATTCAAAGTGAGAAGATAAAGAAACTGGAACTGCTTGATTTAAACTATCATTATATGTCGGATGAAATGATGAATCGTTGGAAGCAGTCAGGCTTGAAGGTAGATATCGGCGATCGGCAGGATTCTGATGATGACGACGATTATCGCTATCCTTCCTTGACGGAATAACGATGAAATCGATGATTATTATTGGTAATTCCGGTAACAGAAGAACAGCAGGACTGCAAGCGGCAAGAGCTGGGCTGGGGTTATCCCCAGCCCTTGTTTTGAATTATCTCGATGTGCTGCAGGGAAGAGCTTCCTTAAGTTCGATTATACAAAGCCTGGGGCAAGCAATGAATGAACCACCCTTGCTACGGATCGATGCACCAGGGGAGGATTTTGAAGTAGAACGCGAGCTTATTGCACTTGGCGCAGCTGATACAGCCAACACTCATATAGACGAGCGTTGGCTTAAGTATAACAACACCGCTCCGCCTATTTCGGCAAGGATGGCCCGAAGCATGAAGGAAGTCAACGGTAAGCTGTATCATCCTTCCCAGTGGTTTCACGGATATTGCAGACTGTTGTCGCAACTGGACCGGGAGGCCATTCAACTATGGAATACACCACGATGGATGAATGCTCCTGAGGATATAGCGGCTATGTTCGATAAAAGGTATACACACGAACTATTATCAGCAGCTGGATTGCCAGTCGCTAGAAGATTAGCAGCACCAGAGGCTATTCCTGATTATGAAACGCTCCGTGAAGCTATGGCTAGTGAGCGAACATACCGTCTATTTATTAAGTTAGCAGCAGGTTCTGGCGCATGCGGTGTCATTGCGTATCAAGTCAATCCCGTTACAGGAGCAGAATCGGCTGTAACTACAATAGGTGTGGAGAACTATCAAAACAGACCTCCATTATTTTATAACGTAAAAAAGCTAGTGAACTACAAAGAACACCGTACTATACGCCAAATCATCAACTGGTTATTAGGACATGGCGCTCATGTGGAGCAATGGATTCCGAAAGCTTCTTATGAGAATCGCACATTCGATATTCGTCAGCTAGTCGTAGCAGGCAAGGCTTGTCACAGCATTGCTAGAGCAAGCAGAACACCCATAACGAATCTGCATCTTGATAGCGACCGCTTGAGCATGAAGGAGATTGGCTTATCTGACAAGCTTCAAGCTGCCGTGCAACAATGTGCCGAACAAACGTTATCGGTCTTTCCGCGTTCTACCGTTGCCGGCATAGATGTATTATTGAGCAGCGGCTCCTATCGCCCTTATATATTGGATGTTAACCCGTTCGGAGATTTACTATATGATAGTCATTATGAAGGATATACCCCCTATGAATGGGAGATGAGAATGATCGAACGCCCTTCGACTATCTAAATGGAAGGGGAACACTATGTTGTTTAATATGAATGAAATTGTCGGAACTCATGACATTCTCATGATTACACTAGATACGCTGCGCTATGATGTCGCTGTAATGGAGGAAGAAAACTGCCCGAATTTATGCGGTGACGGACATTGGGAATTGCGGCACACGCCAGGTAGCTTCACTTATGCGGCACATCATGCTTTCTTTGGTGGATTTCTGCCGACGCCCGCTACAACAAACAAGTCAGAGCATGTTCGATTATTTCACTCGAAAAACACGGGATTCAAGACACATCCGTATACATGGCAATTTGATACAACAGATATAGTCTCTGGTCTTCAGGCTGAGGGCTACCGTACCATTTGTATTGGCGGAGTGATCTTTTTCACGAAAAAAGTTCCGCTGGCAAAAGTGCTTCCTAGCTATTTTCAGGAAAGCTATTGGAGAATGACCTTTGGTGTGACAAATCCACGCTCTACAGAGCATCAGGTAAACCATGCACTCAAGCTGCTGCAAAATGCAGATAAGTCGGAACGCCTCTTTCTGTTTATGAATGTCTCAGCGATTCATGGACCGAATCATTATTTCGTACCAGGAGCAAAGAAAGACTCAGTAGAGACGCAGCGTGCGGCACTTCGCTATGTAGACGGCGAGCTTGGACGATTGTTTGAGGCTTTCAGGGAACGGGAAAGACCCGTATTTTGTATGGTGTTCTCTGATCATGGCACCGCCTTCGGTGAAGATGGCTACGACGGACACCGCCTTGCACACGAGGTCGTATGGAATGTGCCTTATCGCGAATTTATTTTGTAAGATGCAGTGTATGCTTTCGATGTGACTTTTTTGTTTATCGTAAGGCGTATTCAATGATGTAGCAAAAAAGTTTAGGAGGAAATGATTATGAGTTATACGGTGGACAGTAATTATTTGGACATCATTCAAAATCCGGATAGTATGCGTAGTTGGAAGGACAGCCTAGCATCAGATCCTTACCGATCTTATCTGTACTCATATCCGCACAAAACTTCCTATCGAAAATTGGAGACGAAGCTGCCGCTTTCCGAGCTGTGGAGCAAGGAATTGGCAGACACATTCTTTTTATATATGCATATCCCATTTTGTGGGGCTCGCTGCGGATTTTGTAATTTATTTACATTGCCTGACAAGAGAGCTGATGTACATACCGAATATGTCGATGCTTTGGAAAGACAAGCCCAGCAGTGGGCTCCATTCATTCAGAATAAGCCGATTGCTAGATTTGCTATCGGAGGTGGAACGCCGACTTTACTTGCACCTGCTCAGCTTGATCGGTTATTTCAAATTGCGCACAATGTAATGGGTATGGATCCAGTCCAAGCTTCAATCTCGGTAGAGACCTCTCCCGAAACGATTAACTCCGAGCGGCTAGATATTTTAAAAAGCAGGCAAGTAGATCGGATTAGCATGGGGATTCAAAGCTTCATAGAAGCGGAAGCGGAAGCGATCTTCCGTCCGCAAAAACCGCAGGAAGTTGAGAGAGCGCTGAAACAGCTTAAGCAGTACCAATTTCCGATCCTTAATTTGGATTTAATTTATGGACTTCCCGGTCAAACTCTTGAATCATGGATATATTCGCTAGATAAGGCACTTTCTTATGAGCCAGAGGAGATATTTATTTATCCGCTATATACTCGTGAGCACACGATTGTAAAACCAGAGCAAATAAGGCAAAGTGGTGAGGATCAGAGACTAAAGCTTTATAGTGCAGCGCAGGAACGGTTGTTTGCCAATGGGTATACTCAGTATTCTATGCGTAGATTTGCCAAGGCGGAAGCCGGTTCGGAGAAACCATTGCTTCCTTATGGCTGTCACGATGAAGGCATGATCGGACTCGGCTGCGGCGCACGCTCTTATACTAACTCCGTCCATTATTCCTCACGCTACAGCGTAGGGCGTGCAGCTACAGCAAGCATCATTGCCGACTATGTAGCTACAACTGATTACACATTTGCAGATTACGGCATTGTGCTGAGTAAGGACGATCAGCAGCGCCGCTTTATTCTAAAATCGTTGCTGCATACGGAAGGATTGTCACTAGGTAGCTATGTGGAGCGGTTCGCAACGTCAGCTCTCGTCGACTATCCCGAGCTGAATCTACTGCTGCATACGGAGCTTGCTGTTATCGAAGATGAGGTGCTGCGCCTGACGAAAGAAGGGCTGATGTATTCGGATGCTGTTGGAGATTGGTTCATTTCTCCAGAGATACGGGCTCATATGGAAAGCTGTGTGATCTCATGAAGACAACGATCTATTTTCGCGGCAGCTTAAGCTCATGCAATTACGATTGCCCATACTGTCCTTTCAGCAAAAACACGGATAGCCTAGAGACATTGGCTAAAGATCAGCTGCAGGTGCGGAATTTTGTCGATTGGGTAAAGAATCAAGCGGACCAGCTGTCCGTGTTTTTTAATCCTTATGGTGAAGGACTTACGCATCGTTGGTATAGGGAAGCCTTGGTTGAGCTATCCCATATGCCACATGTAATTAAAGTAGCTATACAAACTAATTTATCCGTTAAGCTCGATTGGACAAGCGATTTAAATCCAGTGACGGCTGCCTTCTGGGCAACCTACCATCCTGGGCAGACGAAGGAAGAGCGATTTTTAGAGCAATGCGGCAAGCTCTATGCTCAAAAAATTCCGCTTAGTGTAGGCTGTGTCGGTGTCAAAAGTGCGTTCAACTCCATTGCTTCCCTCAGGAAGGCATTACCTGAAGATATTTATATGTGGGTGAACTCTTTCAAAGATAAACCGAATTACTATTCTGACGAGGATATAGAGTTTTTGACCAAAATGGACCCCCATTTTGTCCTTAATGCTAAAGATTATGACAGTATGGGTAAGCCATGTCGTGCTGGGCAAAATGTGTTTTATGTCCAAGGTGACGGCCGTGTTAAGCGCTGCTATAAGGATCGTCAAGTAATTGGAAACCTGTATAAGGATGGGCTGGAAGGAATTTCTCAAGAACGCCCATGCCGTATGAAGCAATGTGATTGTTATATCGGCTACATCCATATGGAGGAGCTGCAGTTAGAGCCTATTTATGGAGATCGCTTACTTGAACGAATCGCATTTATTCAGTAAAGGGGAACAGCATATTGAGTACATTGAGCGGAACCGCAATATGGTTAACAGGACTTCCAAGCTCCGGGAAAACGACAACAGCATTAGCACTGACAACTGCTCTTCGGGAAAGTGGAGTTAAGGTCGAATGCTTGGATGGCGATGAGCTTAGACGTGAAATAGGACGAGAGCTTGGGTTCAGTAAAGAAGATCGGCTGGAAAACATTCGCCGTGCTGTCTATATAAGCAATCTCTTGAACCGCAATGGTGTTACGACGGTCATCTCTATGATTGCGCCTTATTTGGAAATGCGAGACTATGCGCGAGCAGAACTGGAGTCATATATCGAAGTATATGTACATTGTCCATTGGAGGAATGTGTACGTAGAGATGTAAAAGGCTTATATGCAAAAGCGATAACAGGTGAGATCGCAGCATTTACTGGTATTTCTGATAACTATGAGACACCAGTACATCCAGAAATCACAATAAACACGCATATGAACAGTTTGGAGTCAAATGTGCGCCAGATTTTGGACTTTTTAACGACTTATTCTGTATAAACAGAACAAGTCGTTAAAAAACAGCAAGGTAGTAAATTAAGAGTTGACAAAAGATGAAAAGAATAGTTTAATTAGTTCAAGGATATTAATTAACAGTTTGTTAATTGTAAATATATAAGTTTAAGCGTATGCTTTCGATGCTACTTTTTATGACAAGCAGCATTTCGAGAAGTACACAAAAAGTTTTAGGAGGGTAGATATGAGCAGCAAGCAAAATAAAGCCGCACTTGAGCAATACAGTGTTAAAGATTATCGCACGCCTGATGGATATACAGCAGATATTGCGGTATTTACAATCGTTCCAATTGAGCAAAAGCCATTTTCTCCACCTATTATGGATTTGCAAATGATGCTAATTCAGCGCAGTATGCAGAACTCTGAAGGCAAACCGAATATCGAAGCAGGTAAATGGGCGATCGCAGGAGGATTTATCGATGAGTCAGAAACGAGTTATATGGCTGCACATCGAGAGCTGGAAGAAGAGACTGGTGTAAAGGATCTCCATATCGAGCATTTCAGTGTGTATGATAAGCCAGGACGTGATCCACGTGGTTGGATTATAAGTAATGCATTTTATGCAATTGTTCCCCATCATAAGCTTTCGAATCGAAAAGCAGGGGATGATGCTTCCGATGTTCGGATGTTTTCGGCGAAGGAAGTTCTTTCGTTGGATTTAGCCTTTGACCACAAGCAAATTATTCAAGATTCTATTGCTGTCATCTCGCAGAAGCTGCTACAAACGACAACGGCAAAAGAGTTTTTACCGGCAGAATTTACGTATTCTGAATTACAGGCAGTACTTGCAACGGTAACGGACGATCCAGTGATTATGTCTAATCCATCCTTTATTCGTAAGATGAAGCAACTTCCGTTCATTGAAGCGATAGAGGGCAAAACAGTTACACGGACTTCCAAAAGAAAGACACAATTGTACCGCTTTAAGGAAGTACCTATTAATTATTCGATTTACCACATGAGCTAATCAGGTGGTACTTTCTTTCAAATTAAATAGTTAACAGTTCAATAATTATAAATTATATTAATAAGAGGTGTTTACGATGAATAGAGCGTTATTGAATATTGATTATACGAATGATTTTGTTGCTACAAATGGGACTTTAAATTGTGGAGAAGCAGGTCAAAGCATCGAAGCCGCGGTTCTCACTATAACGAAGACATTTATCGAAAACGGTGAAGATATTATTTTTGCTATCGACGTACACGATGAAGGAGATGCTTACCACCCTGAAACGAAATTATTTCCACCGCATAACCTGCGGAATACGAATGGAAGATTGCTCTATGGACAATTGCAGGAGGTATATGAAGAAAGTCGAGACGAACCCAATGTACATTGGCTAGATAAGACGCGTTACAGTGCCTTTGCAGGAACAACTCTCGATATAATGCTTCGTGCGAGAGGAATTGAAGAGGTTTACTTAGTTGGAGTATGTACCGATATTTGTATTCTGCACACTGCTGTAGATCTGTACAATCTTGGTTATCGCATCGTTATTGTGAAGGATGCAGTCGCTTCATTTAATCAAGTGGGTCATGAATGGGCGTTAGCACATTTCCAGCATACATTAGGCGCAAAGATAATTTAATACAAGTTACGAGGGCAAAAGGAGCGATTATAATGAGATACAACATGCAGGACGATAGTTTAACACTTCACACTGATCGATACCAAATTAATATGGCAGAGGTGTACTGGAGAGAGAATGAACACCAAAAACGAGCGATTTTCGAAGTGTATTTCCGCAAGCTACCATTTGACAATGGTTATGCAGTTTTTGCTGGACTTGAGCGGGTTGTTCACTATTTACAAGACTTCAAATTTAGCGAAACGGATCTTCAATACTTGCGTGAAGAGGGCTATCAAGATGATTTCCTTACGTTTTTGGAAACGATTCGTTTTACTGGGAAGCTGCGAAGTGTTCATGAAGGTGAAGTAGTATTTGCCAATGAACCGTTAATGGTTATTGACGCGCCATTGGTGGAAGCTCAATTGATCGAAACAGCGATTCTCAATATTGTAAATTATCAAACATTGATCGCAACGAAGGCTAGTCGATTGAAAAATATAATAGGTAATCAAACTGCAATGGAGTTTGGTACACGTCGTGCACAAGAAATGGATGCAGCGATATGGGGAACTCGTGCAGCCTACCTTGCGGGCTTTGATGCAACTTCTAATGTAAGAGCGGGAAAGCTATTTGGTATTCCAATTGCTGGAACTCATGCTCATTCAATGGTTCAAGTGTACCGTGATGAATATATTGCGTTCAAGAAATATGCTCAGACGCATCGAGATTGCGTTTTCCTAGTAGATACGTACGATACACTCAAATCAGGTGTTCCTACTGCAATTAAAGTAGCCAATGAAATGAAGGAAAACATCAATTTTGTAGGTATTCGCTTAGATAGTGGAGACTTAGCATATTTATCCAAAGAAGCACGTAAAATGCTTGATGACGCAGGTTATAAGCAAACTAAGATTTACGCGTCTAATGATCTAGATGAAGTGACAATACTTTCTCTTAAGCGTGAAGGGGCTTGTATTGATGTGTGGGGAATTGGTACTAAGCTTATAACAGCTTATACGCAGCCTGCACTCGGAGCAGTTTATAAGCTTGTACAAATTGAAGACGATGGACAAATGATCGATACGATTAAAATTAGTAGCAATCCCGATAAGATTTCTAATCCTGGTAATAAGCAAATGTGGAGAATAATTAATAAGGAAACAGGCATCGCAGAGGGCGATTATATTACATTGCACAATGAAGATTTACCGCAGGATCAGATCCGATTAGTTCATCCACTGCATAGCCATATGATGAAAACGATCAAGAACTTTGAAGCCATTCAGCTGCAGGTAGATGTAATGGTTAAAGGACTATTAGTGTATGATCTTCCTACTCTAGACCATAATAGGAAATATGCAAAAGAGAGTCTAGCACTTTTCTGGGAGGAATATCGCCGTTTACTCAATCCACCTATCTATCCAGTAACGTTAAGCGATGCTTGCTGGAACAACAAACGACAGCTCATAGAAAGAGCATTAGATCAAGCACGTGAGGAGAGATAAGATGAAGATTGGAATCTACGGTTCTTCCTTTGATCCAGTTAGCTTTAGCGGGAAATGATAAATTTGAAGTTGATGATTACGAATTTCAGCAACTAGGCTGGGAGATAGCAACCTACCAAACACTTCGTCACTTTACAACGAAATATGCTGACGATGACATTTATTTCATCATGGGCGCAGATTTACTCGTTGATATTGGTCGCTCGCCAATATTGCGTCAGGTTGATGATGGTCAAACCTTTCATCTTGTTGATAAGGGCCTCACCATGGAGATTAGCTCAACGTATGTGCGGGAGGAATTTAAGCTAGGCGGTGAAGCGCGTTATCTTATTCCTGAAAGTGTGTACGCCTACTTGAAGAAACACCAATTGTACAGATAAAGGAGATTATATAGATAGGGGAGAGAAAAGATTTGAAAACTAAAGAAGAAATTATTACGGATCTCCATGTCAGTCCAACTATTGATATACAAGCTGAAATTCAAAAGCGCGTTAATTTCTTAGTAGAGTACAGTGTGAAAACAAACACAAATGGATTCGTGCTAGGCATTAGCGGAGGGGCAGATTCAACACTCGCCGGAAAGCTCGCACAGCTTGCCATAGATCAAATGAACGAGCGTGGTGATAACAAAAAGTTTATCGCTGTTCGCCTGCCTTATGGGGGACAAAAGGATGAAGAGGACGCCCAAAGAGCACTTGCCTTTATCAAGCCGACGGAAAATGTGACGTTCAATATTGCGGCTGGGGTAGATGAACTTACGGAAACCTATGAGCAGAGTGTAGGGAACGCTATTTCAGATTTTCATAAAGGTAATATAAAGGCACGGGTTAGAATGCTTACGCAATACGCCATTGCAGGAGAAAAAAACATGCTAGTCATTGGCTCAGATCATGCTGCCGAGGCTGTCACAGGATTTTTCACGAAATACGGAGACGGCGGTGCAGATATCTTGCCTTTGAGCGGCTTAGTTAAATCGCAAGTAAGAATGCTTCTACAAGCATTAGGTGCAGAAAAGATTGTTTATGAAAAGCCAGCTACAGCAGATTTGTTAGACGATAAGCCACAACAACTAGATGAATCTGAACTTGGAATAAGTTATGACATAATTGATCAATTCCTTACCAATCAGCCGATTTCTGAAACCACCGATCACCAAATTCGTGAGCGTTACATGACAACAGCTCACAAAAGAGAGCTACCTGTAACGATATTCGATACGTGGTGGAAGTAGAAGGGGTTCCCTTAGGTGCAGCACTCTCAAAGTTAGAGACTACAATCTAACTTTGGGAGTGTTTTTATTATCATGTAATTACAATTATCCTTGTTGAAGCATTTGAATTTGGTTAGCAACTCGTTCTGACCTCGAATGTGACGAAAACTCTTAACTGTACCGTAATCTGAATAAAGCCACACAAGAAAGTTTGTTGCTTCTGGTGCTCTGGCAATAAAGCTCCAGAACCGTTCTGGGTCTATTAAATTATTGACAGGGGATGGAAGGATGACTCATTATGACAATATAGAGTTCGAATTATAATAATCATGCAACTATATAAATTTTCTAATAAGCTAATAAAATATTATCTTATTCGGTTTTCCTAAATTATGTATACATTTTTTTCTCAACTATCTATATAATAAAATAGCAAACACATAATATATCAACGGAATAGGAACTGAACATTGAAACTTAGAATAAAGTATCCCACTAAAAGAATTATTATTTTTATGCTTATCTCCATTGTTATATTGAGCATTCTGACAGGTTCAAAATTACTTATTTCATACTATTCAACCGAAAATTCAGCGCGAATTACTTTGGCAAAACATTACATTAAAATCGCAAATAATATTGCAGATGAATTAGATAAAAAAGCTTATGAACAGTTTTTAGAAAATCCGCACGAAGACGATCTAAATCGAGTACAAATAAAACAGTATTTGGAACTGTATCACAAGAAAATAAATTCACTTTTTACTTACATTTTATTATTAGATGAAAGTAATATATCAAAAGTGATGATAGCAGCAATTCCAGATGGTATAGCTGAAATACCAATTGGAGCAGTATGTACTGTTCCTGAATTTCAGATTATACAAGCCAAGAACGGGCAGGAGTACTTCACAAAAATACTAGATGGTGAACATAACACTTCATATTTCTCGGTTGGTGTTCCATTTTATGACGATCATGGCGAAATTTTAGGTGTTGTTGGCATTGATATAGACGCCAAGGAGCTAGAGCAAGTCAGCCATCAAGTAGTAATAAATAATAAAATTACTTTCTTCATTGATATATTATTTGCTATCGTACTGATCATCGCTGTGTACCTATTACATAAATGGTATAAACACAAATTACAACAGGATCAAAGAGAAATTGAAAAAATGTATATATCCGAGCTAGGTAAAATAGTAGGTACGCTAAAATCAAGCCGACACGATCTCATGAATCATATTCAAGTTCTTAATGGACTGATTTATTTGAAACAATATGAAAAAGCTGGAGAGTATCTAAAACAGCTTACTGTTGACTCAAAAGCATTAGATGTATCCCTTCGGATTCAAAATCCAGCATTGATGGTCATATTGCAAAGCAAATGGGAACTGGCTCAATCCAAAGATATACATATTCAATTGGAAGTAGACCAAAGTAATTTCAGTCGAATTGAATCTATGGATGTTGTCAAAATCCTCTCCAATCTATTAGATAATGCCATTGAAGCTGTTGAAGTATATACAGGTACGGAACCCAAGATAATAAGCGTTATTTGTAAGACGATTGGTGAAAAGTATATATTCACTGTCGAAAATCCTACTCTGCTTTCCAGCAAGGAGTATAAGAGCCTATTTCAAAATGGATATACTTCAAAAGTGAATAATGATGGGTTAAGAGGAAATGGCTTAGGTATAATAAGAAGAGTAACGATGAAGTATCAAGGGGATATCTTTATTCATTATGAGCAAGAAAAACTTACTATCCAAATTACAATGTAGTTTAAACAGAAACTATTTGAGCAATGGACACATTCCTTAGTGGTGTGTCCATTTTTATTGATTTATACTGAACGTTTGTTCTATAATAATTATATCTTGTTATTACTGTCTATCCGTAATATTCAGATTAGAAAAACATATTCGATTGGATACTTGGAGGATGGGTTTTGTATCCGCAGCAATTGATGAGTTCGATGAAAGCACCATATTTCTTGGCACTAATTGTATTACTTGTTCTTGGGTTTGCTCTTTCAAACTTTGAAACAGTCTTCGGACTATTTTTGGATGTTGGGCATAATTCTGGCCCGAAAGATATCGTACTGATTATGACAGTCGGGGCAATTGCGGGAATAAGTATTCTTGCTATTCTGCTAGTCAATAGCTTCTGGTTACTACTAATAGTTACTATTGTTATATTCGCAGCATGTGATCTTTTACGACCTGCAGCAGGAACATTCTTGTCCAAATTAGCGGGTGAAGACCAGGGTTATGTAGCCGGACTTAATTCTGCGTATACTAGCCTTGGTACAATTTTGGGCGCCAGCTTAGCAGGAATGTTGTATGACGTTTTTTTGTTCGAGTTGTTTGTTGCTGCTTCTTATTCATCATATCACTCCAAAACTTTGCTCACGAACTGTCCGTATCCATTACACTAGTGTTAATTATACATGAAGCAACATCATTTTGCGAAAGAGAGTTGTGCACAATCGATGTAAAGAGATAGAGAAGAGAGAAATACTTATTCAGCAATTTTTCGTAAATTGAAGACGGCAGAAATGTCGTCTTTTTGTCGTTCACTGGTTGTGAAGTGTTTGAAATTATTCGGCTACAAAGATTGACTTTAACCATGTAGATAAGCTGTTATAATGAAGTTAGAACGTAAATGGTAAGAGCTTAATTGTATCTAGAAAGGTGGTTCTAAGTGATGACGCAGGAACCCGAGCGTACAATAAATAGTAGTAATCGTATTTCCCTCGATACCGCAGATATGCAACGGAAGCTATATAAAAGATCGTTACTCATAATAGTCCTTTCACAAATTTTTGGAGGAGCGGGATTAGCTGCCGGGGTTACGGTAGGTGCATTACTTGTTCAGGATATGTTGGGGTCGGAAAGCTATGCAGGTATACCAACCGCATTACTTACCTTTGGCTCTGCTGTGGCTTCTTTGCTAGTGGGACGACTTTCACAACGGCATGGGCGACGGTTCGGGCTTGCCGGTGGATTTTTAGTAGGTGGCCTTGGAGCGATCGGTGTCGTAATCGCAGCGCAATTGAATAGTATAATGCTATTGTTCGTATCGCTGCTTATCTATGGAGCAGGAACGGCAGCGAACTTGCAAGCGCGATATGCAGGAACAGATTTGGCAATGCCTAACCAGCGCGCCAAAGCGATTAGTATTGCGATGGTATCGACTACATTCGGAGCAGTTGCTGGTCCAAATACGGTTGAAGTTACGGGGCGATTTGCCACGGTAATTGGTTTTCCAGCACTTACTGGTCCGTTTCTTTTAGCTGCTTCGGCATTCATCTTGGCAGGTTTGATTTTATTGATTTTTCTCCGTCCCGATCCATTGCTTGTAGCAAGAGAACTAGCAAAGAAAACTGCACAGCGTGCGCCGGCATTCGACAATAAAAAAATGCATAATAACAACAGAGGACTCGTTGTAGGAGCAACAGTAATGGTATTGACACAAATCGTCATGGTCGCGATTATGACGATGACGCCGATACATATGAAACATCATGGTCATAGTCTAGGAGACATAGGACTAGTTATCGGCATCCATATAGGTTCGATGTATTTACCCTCACTTATAACAGGAATTTTAGTAGACAAGATTGGTCGTATTACCATGTCAATTGCTTCAGGAGTAGTTCTATTTTTTGCAGGTATTGTAGCTGCAATGGCTCCTCCAGATTCGATAATGGTACTGATTGTTGCACTTTCATTGCTGGGAATTGGTTGGAATTTCGGCTTAATTAGCGGTACCGCAATCATTGTAGATGCAACTGATCCAACAACCCGTGCCAAAACTCAGGGAACTATTGATGTGTTAATTGCATTAGCTGGGGCAGCAGGTGGAGCTCTATCCGGTATGGTTGTAGCACACTCAAGTTTTGCAACCCTTTCATTTGTTGGAGGTGGACTTGCACTGCTTCTTATTCCAGTAGTTATATGGTCACTAAGTAAACGGAATGTACCCGAATCACAAAATATTCCTTTTAACTAAGTGGTACGTATAATTTATATTAGCTAGTCCAAGTCATGTACATACTTGAAAGGTGGAGATGGTATGCATTAATATAGCTTCTTTCACTCAAGCTAGCGAACCTCATTCAGTTCCACAATCATTGGTAACTTAGCTACAACAAATCATTAGCAAACCTTTTATCACCATCGTAATTAAACCCTTTAGACAATGGTCTGTAGTAACCGATCGACTCAAACTGCGATTCCACCAAATTCCACAATTGACTTTTTACAATATTGCTCCAGGTATTTACATAGAAGATCACATTAATGAACGATTTAATCCACCACCAGTATTTGACACGAAATAACTTGTTGTACGGCGTTAGTAGCAATAGCAATCCTGCCATAAGTCCGTGCTCAGCAGTAACATTAATGATAAATTCTAAAGAGAGTGATATCGATTCAAATGACGATGAATGAAGGACCAAATAAATGGTGAACTAGTCATATCGAATGTAGACGGCATTAGTGCCGTCTTTTTGTCGTCCATACATATACTCTCTTAGTGTCCAACTTCGTTCGTGAATGAAATTATAACAAAAGGGTCATCCTGTTACATTAGAGGTAGTATTGTAAAGGTGGTTCGTTCAGGATCATTTTTCCTTATTAGCTATAAATGTTACCCTTTTCTTGCTCCCAATTAGATACAATAACAAAATAACAATCATAAAAACGGAAGAATAACTAAAAGTCATGCCGTACCCAACACTCTTTGCTAAAATTCCAAGTCCTACTGATCCAATGGCCAGACCAAAATCTATAAAAATAAGAAGCATAGAATTGACTGTTGCTTTTTTCTCGGGTTCAACAAGAGTTAATGCCCAAGCTTGGATAATTGGATGAATTATGGCAAAAGCTATTCCGAATAATACCCCTGATAACAAAACCAGCCCCATACTAGAAGAGAACCCTAATATGATCAAACCTCCAGCCCCTGAAATAGAACCTGGAATAATAAGGATTCTGTGACCGAATTTATCAAAAATTTTACCGGAGAAAGCCCGAATTGATACCATTGCAATCCCTTGCGCGATGAAAAACTGTGAAATACTACCACCAACATTGATCTCTTTACCAAACGCCCCCATAAAGTTAACAATTCCTGCAATTGCCATATAATTGAACGATACCAAAATACATGGGAGAAGGACACGCTTATCGAACATGTACTTATAGAAAGGTTCTTTAGTTGACTCCTGTGGTCTTTCTGCTTCTTTTTTAACCGTATTTTTCGTAAAAAAACTACACACAAATGAAAAAAACATAAGACTCAGTGTTAACATCATCATCGACCGGAATGAATATTTTGTAAGATAAGAAATAGCTATTAGTGGTCCCAAAGTTGTCCCAACGCTTGTAGACATTGCGAAAAAAACAATGCCTTCACCTAACCTAGATTTAGGAACAATATTACTTGATATCGTAAAGACTAAACTCGTAAGCATACAAAATCCAATACCTTGTAATGCTCTAATAAATATTAAAAATCCGACGGAATTGTTTAAAAAAGTAAGTCCGATTGTGCCCAAAAAATAAAGGAGGGAAATAATAAGGAGTAATTTCATATTAACTTTTTGGATAATTATACTTGCAAAGAAGCGCGTAATTAATGAGGCTAACATTAAGGTCGTCGTCATGATTCCTGCAATCGCAGGATTATCGCTAATGGTCGATACAAAAATTGGGAAACCTGCTGTAATCATATAAAAAGAAGAGAACATTACTAAAGACAATAATATAATAATTAAATATTGGTTTGTCCATAGTTTAACTTTTCCTTTATCCATGCTAAATAAGACCGCCTTTCAAGGCTATATCTAAAATTAGTGATGATTTATGCGTGAAATCTTTTCAAAATCATCACTAATTTATATTTACCATTTTATTTAAAAAATATGTAGATTTTTTAAATAAAAGAAATTAATTATAAAAATTTAGAAGGACCTGTAAGTTCAAATATATTTTACGCCCATACTCTATACAAGCATTCCTCATAGAATGTGATACATGTGTATTTTAATAATATGCAAATTGGTCATTTACTCATGAGGAGATGAATGTGTGAATTCGAAACTTAGACTTACTGGTCGAGTAATATTTAAAGGAGAACGCGGTTATGAAGCTGCACGTAGAAACTGGGATCCACATACGGACCGATATCCGAAAGTATTTGTATTTGCTAAATGTACTAAAGATGTAGTAAATGCTATAAGGTGGGCACGAAAAAATAGTGTTCCTATTCGACCAAGAAGTGGAAGACATGCTCTGGAAAGCAATCTTTCACAGGTTGACGGCGGACTAGTCATCGATGTAAGTCAAATGAAGAGCATAAAATTAAATAAAAAGCATGGAACTGCTGTTGTAGAAACAGGAAATAATGTGGGAGAAATCGTTTATACGTTAGCCAAACGAGGCTATATGGCACCTTTTGGAGACAGCCCTTCAGTAGGAATCGGTGGCATTACACTCGGGGGCGGAATTGGTCCGGTTCAGCGGACAACAGGACTCATTAGTGATAATCTACTAGAAGTCGAAATGGTTGATGCCAAAGGCAGAGTCATTCATGCTAGCAGAAAAAGAAACAACGATCTTCTATGGGCATCTCGTGGAGGCGGCGGCGGTAACTTCGGCGTTTATACGAAATACAAGTTTAAAGTACGACGAGCTCCAGAGAAAGCAACCGTATTTCAGATCACTTGGCCATGGAATCAATTTGAAAAGGTACTCAGAGTCTGGCAAAAATGGGCTCCGTCCGTTAATAACAAATTAGGTAGTGAACTGTCCATCGGTCCTAAAGTTGGCGGCAATGTTACGATGTTAGGGCTATACCTTGGGTCAAAAAGGGAAGCACTTCGTCTATTAGAGCCTATAATAAAGATCGGAACCCCTACACAAAAGATTGTTCGCTTACTACCTTATACCAAAGTGTTAGATTTTATGTTAGCTCCTGATCCAGTGCTTACTCAAAGATTCAGCAACCAGTTCTCAAGTGGTTTTGGTCGACGTCCATTTACTAAAAAGGCTATAAAAGCGATGCGTGAGTTTTTAGAAAAGGCGGAAGGGAATACTACTGCTGGTTTCTACTTCCTCAATTGGGGGGGTGCAGTGAGTCGCGTATCACCTACCGCTACTGCATTCTACTGGCGAAAAGCGAAATTTTATGTGGAGTGGAATAGCTCATGGACTAAGCAATCGAATGCTGCTAAAAATATAGCATTAGTTCGACAAACACGTCGAAAACTTCAACCCTATATCGTAGGTTCCTATATTAATGTGCCAGACCAAGGAATTAAAAATGCTGGACCGGTTTATTATGGGAAGAATTATGCTAGATTGCGTAAAGTAAAAGCGAAATATGATCCGAACAATGTATTTAACAACCCTCAAAGTATTCCACCTGCTTAAGTAAAACCTTTTCAAATTAATAGACCGGCACAATCACTATATAGTGATTGTGCCGGTCTATTAATTTATAGTCATATTCTTTTTATGATGTTCTTGTTGTATGCCTTAGTAATTCCACTATACAAACCGGAGCAGTATCAGCTCATCTTTTTGTCGTTTCTCGGCGAAAAATGGCAAAATACCCTCATTTAACACCATTTTATTAATAAAAATTAATGTTTTCTTTTATTTTCTTTCATTTGCTTAATAGGAAGCGATTTATCTGATTTTTCAATAGGGGAGCATAAGGGAGGAATTGGCAGGAAAAAGCTGGAAGGGGCAGGTCAACTTTCCTCATCCTTGCTTAGGGCAGGTGAGCCGCTGAGAGCGTCTATTATCGGGGGTGAGCTTAATTGGATAACTATGTTACGCTTATAACCGTGTTAATCAAATCGAAGGGAGTACGAGGAAATGAGAAAGTATATTCACGCTGGACTTTGCCTGATGTTATTTTGCTTGTTACTAATTGGATGTGGCAACAATGAGGAGACTGAATCCGATCAGACAAAAAGCACGAATTCTGAAACGACATTAGCCAAAGCTCAACGAGAGGGGTCCATAACGGTTGGATTTGCCAACGAGAGACCTTATGCGTATTCAACACCTGATGGAACAATAACAGGGGAAGCAGTTGAAATTGCTCGCACAATCTTATCTAATCTTGGTATTGAACAAATGGACGGTGTTCTAACAGAATTTGGATCACTTATACCAGGCTTGAATGCTGATCGATTTGATCTAATCACTGCAGGAATGTTCATTACAAAAGAACGCGCTGAACAGGTTGCCTTTGCTAACCCAGAATATAGTATCGGAGAAGCTATTGCAGTATTAGCGGGCAACCCGTTGGACCTGCATAGCTATGAAGATATTAAAGCGAATCCTAATGCAAAAGTAGCTGTTATGGTCGGTGCAATTGAAGTGGGTTATCTTGAAAGTGTAGGGGTCGAGGAATCTCAAATTGTAAAGGTACCAGATCAGCCTTCTGCTATTTCTGCGTTGCAATCAGGACGTGTTGATGCGATCACGATGACAGGTCCTTCACTACAGGCGATGCTGGAGTCCGCAAAGGATGATGAGATAGAAAGAGTTATGGACTTCGAACAGCCCGTCATCGATGGAGAAAGTGTTAGGGGCTATGGGGCAGCTGTTTTCAGACATGAAGATGACGATTTTAGAGAAGCCTTTAACTTAGAATTGAAAAAACTACAAGATTCAGGACAATTACTTGAAATTTTGCAATCATTCGGGTTCACAGAGCAAGAGCTTCCAGGTGACATAACGACGGAAGAGTTGTTAAAGTAATGGATTTTTTATCACTTGATTTATTACCGACCTTGTTCAAGGGATTTAAAATAACACTTCTCTTAACGGTGTACAGTATTGCAGTCGCGCTGTTCATCGCTTTGATTACAGGACTTGCCCGATTATCACCTTTTCGAGTAATACGAATTCTCGCTACCGTTTATGTTGAGATATTTCGAGGGACATCGCTTCTAGTACAGCTCGTCTGGATGTACTTTGCCTTACCAGTACTGCTAGACATTCATTTGTCAGCGATGAGTGCTGCTGTCATCGCGTTAGGGCTAAATTATGGAGCATATGGATCTGAAGTAGTTAGAAGTTCCATACTCGCTGTACCCAAAGGGCAAATTGAAGCGTCAATTGCGCTAAACTTAACGCCTTTTCAGCGCATGAGAAGAATAATTTTGCCTCAAGCATGGGTAATGATGCTACCTGGATTTGGAAATCTACAAATTGAATTATTAAAAGGGACTTCGCTTGCTTATTTGATTACATTAATGGATTTAACTTATCAGGGTATGATGCTGCGATCGTATGATATGTCGCAGACAACAGCGATATTTATCTGGCTTCTCATCCTTTACTTTGTAACGTCTTATCTGTTAACGCTCATTATTCGTTTTGCGGAACGCAGAGCCGTTGTAGGGAGGGGATTATAATGTGGGACTGGGAGTATACATGGTCAATTCTACCAAAGCTACTAGAAGCCATCCCCATTACTTTAGCGATTACTTTTGCTGGATTTATTATTGCTTGTCTGCTAGGATTACCTATCGCTCTAGCAAAACGATCCAAAAGTAAATGGATCACATTACCCGTTGGAGGCTTAACTGCATTTATTCGCAATACACCACTCATTATACAATTATTCGTATTGGTTTTCGTATTGCCAAAGGCTTTTGGAATAACGTTATCACCAATTGTAGCAGGTATTGTTGGACTGGGTATTCACTACAGTACCTATCTAGCAGAAGTGTATCGATCTGGCATTGAATCTGTTCCAAAAGGACAATGGGAAGCAGCCAAAGCTCTGAATTTTAGTAAAAAGACTACATGGCTCAGAATTGTGTTTCCGCAATCTATTCCGCCAACTATTCCTGTGATGGGAAATTATCTGATCATCATGTTCAAGGAAATACCAACGATGTCAGCGATTACGGTAGTAGAACTACTAATGACAGCAAAAGAACTCGGCTCTCAATCTTTCAATTATCTTGAGCCACTAACGCTAGTAGGTGTTATATTTTTAGCACTTAGTTATCCCTCTTCCCTTCTAGTCAGAGGCGTGGAGCGTCATATGAAACAAAAGGAAAGGAGTGGATTGGCTAAATGAGTCAGAATATTCCGTTAACTATAAGTGAACCAATTGTTAAATATCGAAGGGTAACAAAGTCATTCGGAGACCATACCGTCCTTAAAGAATTGGATTTAGATATTCTTCCAGGCGAGGTCATTGCTCTTATCGGCCCAAGTGGTTCTGGAAAAACGACAATAGCACGACTGTTAATGACGTTAGAAAAGCCTTCATCAGGCACGATTGAGGTCAATGGTGAAATGCTTTGGCATGAAGAGAAACATGGGAAATTGGTTTCAGCAAATGAAAAGCACTTACATCGAGTGCGAAGTAGTATTGGGATGGTCTTTCAACATTTCAACTTGTTCCCACATATGACGATACTGCGCAATGTTATGGAAGGACTTATTCAAGTTCATAAGATTCCTAAGGAGAAGGCTGAGCATCAAGCATTGGAAATGTTGAGTCGTGTAGGTTTGCAAGATCATATTCTGCATTTTCCTGTGCAGTTGTCAGGAGGACAAAAGCAGAGGGTTGCTATAGCAAGAGCGCTTGTTATGCAGCCACAAATTATGTTATTTGATGAAGTGACCTCGGCACTTGATCCTGAGTTAGTAGAAGAAGTGCTGGATGTAATAAAAGGTATAGCCGCGGAAGGAAACATGGCAATGATGCTTATTACTCATGAAATGGATTTTGCGAAGGATATAGCCGATCGCGTACTTTTCACCGATGGAGGTATCATTGTTGAGCAAGGGACACCCCAGCAAATATTTGAAGATCCTCAAAGTCCACGCCTTCAAGCATTTTTGACTCGATTCCTGAAAGGACGCACGGACATCGGCATGAATGATCAAGTTGCAGCGGGTGCCAAATGAAAGATACCTCTATCGTTACAGCTCTAGACATTCGTTCGCCTAACAGCTTAGATGGTGCAAAAATATGGGCATTGGTTAAAGACAGCAGAAAGCTAGACTTGAATTCATCGTATTTTTACGTAGCTATGAGTCATTGGTTCTCAGATAGCTGCAAGGTTGCATTTGATACAGAGAACAGTCAGTTAATTGGCGCAGTGATTGGATTTCGATTACCGTCGAATAAGGATACGCTCTTCATCTGGCAAATAGCTGTTGATGAACAATACAGAGGACAAAGCATTGCAATGAGATTATTAGAGGAAGTCGCTGCTAGCTCAGAAATCCGTTATGTAGAAGCAACCATTGCTCCTAGCAATCTTTCTTCTCAACGTTTATTCGACAAATGGTCTGCAACACATAAGACAAATATGATTGTATCGGACGGATTCGGGTTGAATTGTTTCCCTAATCAGCAGCATGAACAAGAAAATCTCTATCGGATCGGACCGTTAGATTGGAACAAAACGATCAAAGGAGAATGAATATATATGAATACAATGGATGAGTTACAGGTTTTCAAACAGTTAGAGTCGGATGTTAGAAGCTACAGTCGTTCTTTTCCCACTAAATTTCACAAAGCTTCAGGTTATCGATTATGGAATACTGAAGGTAAGTCTTATATTGATTTCTTTGCAGGGGCAGGAGCCTTGAATTACGGACATAATCATCCGACTATGAAGACTAAACTCATTGATTATCTTGTGAACGATGGAATTATTCACAGTTTAGATATGGCTACAGAGGCCAAAGAAAGATTCTTGACAAAGTTCCATGAAGTCATTCTCAAGCCTAGAAATATGGATTATAAGATTATGTTTCCTGGACCTACTGGAACGAATGCCGTTGAAAGCGCATTGAAGCTTGTCCGTAAGGCAACTGGACGTCAAACTGTGATGAGCTTTACAAATGCATTTCACGGTATGACTTTAGGGTCACTTGCTGTTACAGGCAATAAATTCAAAAGAAGTGGTGCTGGTGTCCCTTTACACCATGCCATATCAATGCCATTTGACGGGTACATGGGTAAGGATGTCAATACATTAGATTACATTGAAAACTTTTTGAAAGACAGCGGTAGCGGGATATCTCTTCCTGCAGCAGTAATTGTTGAGACCCTTCAAGGAGAAGGTGGAATAAATGTCGCTAGCACAGAGTGGTTAAACGGATTAGGGGAAGTGTGTAAACGATATAAAATGCTACTTATTGTCGACGATGTACAGATGGGCTGTGGAAGAACTGGACCATTTTTCAGCTTTGAACGAAGTGATCTGACACCAGACATCATATGCTTGTCTAAATCAATTGGTGGGTATGGACTACCGATGGCACTTACGTTAATAAAGCCAGAGCTCGATCTGTTTAGCCCAGGAGAGCATAATGGAACGTTCCGTGGCAATAATGCTGCTTTTATAACAGCTACAGAAGCACTCAATTATTGGGAGAATAATCGTTTTACTGAAGAAATCGAGAAAAAGTCTGTTATTGTACATCATGCACTTGAGGAGATTGTTCATCGATTCCCAAAATTAGAAGGGGAACGAAGAGGAATTGGCTTAATGCAAGGAATTGCTTTTGCACCTGGTATTGCCGAAAAAATATCGATGTTAGCTTTCCAACAAGGACTAATTATGGAAACTTCGGGAACTGATAGTGAAGTTATTAAATTAATGCCTCCACTTACGATCGATTTGGAAGGCTTGAATAAAGGACTCCAACTATTAAATGAATGTATAGATGATGTAGCAGCAGAATTAAAGACACCAGTAGCCCAATTGTAGAGGAGTGAATGTAGATGATCGTCAGGTATTTGGAGGAACGCATCGGTACCCCTAATGATGTGGATACCCCAACATGGAATAGTCGTAGATTGTTGTTAAAAGAGGATGGTGTCGGTTTTTCCTTACATGATACTCGGATTAAAGCAGGTACTGAGACAATGATCTGGTATAAGCACCATATCGAAGCTGTCTATTGCATTGAGGGAGAAGGGGAAATCGAATTAATTGACACGAAGGAAAAATTCCCTATTCGAGAAGGAATGCTGTATGTGCTTAATGGTCATGAGAAGCATTTGTTGCGAGGAACCACGGAAATGAGAATGGTGTGTATTTTCAATCCTCCTTGTACAGGGCAAGAGGTACATGATGAAGAGGGAGTATATGCGGATTATTCCGAAACAAACTAATAAAAAGGGAGTTTTTTTAATATGATTACAGATCAAAGATTGGATGATTATCCTACACGCAAGTATGCTGCCCCTCGGTTATTAGAACGAAAGGATCCTGTCGTGCACAATATGGTGCTTCAGCAAAAGGAGATTGGTGTTGCAGAGCTTGCTTCTTATGAAGAAAACGGCTATCTTTTCCTAGAGAATTTTTTTGGCGCAGATGAAGTGGAAAAAATCCAAGTGGAAATGAAACAACTACTACTTGATAGTCACGGCTCAAAAAAATCCGAAGTTATTCTTGAACCAGAGAGCGAAGAAGTGAGATCCATATTCGCGGTACATGAGAATAATGATTGTTTCAGGGAGTTAGCAGCTTCTCCACGATTATTGGCTATCATCGAACAAATTCTAGGTAGTGAGGTCTATATCCATCAATCAAGAATTAATTTCAAGCCAGGTTTCAAAGGTAAAGAGTTTTATTGGCATTCGGATTTTGAGACTTGGCATGCTGAAGATGGAATGCCGCGAATGCGGGCACTAAGCTGTTCCATCGCACTTGAAGATAATACGCTATACAATGGAGCGTTAATGGTTATTCCTGGTTCTCATCGTGTATTTGTTAGCTGTACAGGTGAAACGCCGGATGATCACTATAAAGACTCTCTCAGACGACAGGAATACGGGGTTCCCGATGAAGAGAGTTTAACTAAGCTTGTTAATCAATCCGGGATACAAATGCCAGTTGGTAAAGCCGGATCCGTTCTATTATTTGATTGTAACCTGATGCATGGTTCCAGCGGCAACATTTCCCCGTACCCACGAAGCAATGCATTCTATGTCTATAATAGTGTCGAGAATAGACTTCAAGATCCATATTCTACAGGTACACCAAGACCTGGCTTTATTGCTACTCGCTAAAAATGTATTAGAAGTTGCACATAAGCCGTTCTATACAGTATAATTGATTCAACTTAATAAATCACGATCTCGGAGGAGCCTGTCACCAAGGGTGTGCTATGCGGTTTTTTAGCAAAGCAACTGTTGGTATGACAGGCTCTTTTTGTGTTTTATTGATTCAGGTTAATTAATGACAAAAGAAGGGAAGAGTTAGATGGAGTTTATTTTATATTTAGTATTGATTCTATTTTTCACAAAGATTGCAGGAGATATATCCGTAAGACTAGGTCAACCATCTGTTCTAGGTAAGCTAATTGTAGGAATAATATTAGGTCCAGCGGTTCTAGGTTGGGTTGAAAGTAATGATTTCATTCATTATGTATCAGAGATAGGCGTAATACTACTTATGTTCATTGCAGGGCTAGAAACTGATTTGGAACAGTTGCGTAAAAATTGGAAATCAGCTTTTTCAGTTGCAGTAGCTGGAATTATACTTCCATTTATAGGTGGGTATGGTGTAGCAGTACTGTTCGGCTTGAATCATATTTCCGCCTTATTTATGGGTGTATTATTCAGTGCAACATCGGTAAGCATTTCTGTTCAAGTCTTAAAGGACATGGATCGACTGAATTCACGGGAAGGGACAACCATTTTAGGAGCAGCAGTAGTAGATGATGTATTAGTTGTTTTACTCTTGGCTATCATGATGAGCTTTCTTGGGACAGGTGAAGAGATATCATTAGGATTGATTATTGGGAAAAAGCTTATATTTTTTGTTGTGATTGTTGCAGTAGGATGGTTAGTAGTTCCAAGATTCTTGAAATTATTATCTAATCTTAAAGTAACGGAAGCTGTTATAACAATGGCGTTAATGATATGTTTTGCCTTTGCATATTTTGCTGACTTAATGGGTATGGCAGGTATTATAGGTGCTTTTGCAGCTGGTATTGCTATTTCTCAAACTTCATTTAAACATGCAGTTGAAACTAAGATCGAACCTATTGCATATTCCATTTTTGTTCCCGTATTTTTCGTGAGCATTGGGTTAAACGTATCCTTTGAAGGAATAGGACAACAGATTGCTTTTGTGATTGTACTAACAGTAGTCGCTATTCTTACCAAGTTAATTGGTGGTGCGTTGGGAGCGCGAATAACAGGATTCGATAATCGTTCTTCTTGGGCAATTGGCTCTGGAATGATATCTAGAGGGGAAGTTGCGTTAATCATTGCTTCCACGGGCTTACAAGCTGGATTACTAATGCCTGAATATTTCACTTCGGTTGTTCTTGTTGTAATTGCCACAACTCTAGTTGCTCCGCCAATGCTAAAAATATTTTTCAAGGAACCTGCTAAACCAATTTATAATAAATACGATAAAGAACTTGAACGAAGTTTTTAAAATTAGAATAATCTCCAACAACTTTGTTAAACGTAAAATGGAGCAGTTGTATTCAGCAGCTGCTCCTTTTAATGTTGAGTATAAAGACGCCGCTACAAAGAAAGCTTTGTAGTTTTCATAATAGTATGAAAGAAAGTAGGTTAAGCATGAGAATCAATAAGTACATAAGTGAAACTGGATGTTGTTCGAGGCGGGAAACTGATCATTTAATTGAAGCAAAAATAATATATGGTGACAGTGGAGAGAATTAGAAAACGATGAATTAAAAGCACTCTTTGCTCAGCTATAGTAAACATATCTAAGAGATTGCACCACTAACCGTTTTTTGCAGTAAACATTCCATCAGATTAGACGCAACTAACAGACAGAACATTTCCAATATGTGGTGTAGCTTATTTATACCACACTTGTGGATTTCGCAGATTCTGGCTACGCAAACGGAGTGCTGGACGGAATGCCCGGCGTGCAGAGAGAAGCAGACGGCGATGACCAATGAAATGGTGGAGGGCAGCCTGCTTCAACCTTCAGAAGATCAGCCCACCCTTATGAATCACGATCTCGCTGCGAAGAGAGTGTTAAAACGAATTAAGCGAAGATGGACTCTTAGCGCGGCGGTTCTTCTGTTACTCGTACCGTTCATATGGTTGGGCGTGAATCAGTATCGGGGTGAAGGGATTTCTTACAAGAATCTTTATGATCATTACAGCGCGTCCAGGTTTTTTCATACTATAAAAGAAGGAGACTATGAGGAAGCCTTTACTTATGTGTATGTGAAATATTATTACGAGGATTTGCAAGAAAGTTTGCCACTCGTTGCGAAGGAGCTCCGCAAGGAAGATTTCCAATACGAGAAGCTTAAGGATGATAAGTTTTATTATACGAACGAAAGTACGAAGATTTCCGAAGAGGACATCGATGAATGGTTGAGGGATCGGAATGAATACTATAACAAAAACAAAGATTTGACGTATGAGCAGTTCTATGAGATTAGTAAAAGAAATTTTATAAGGAATCTGCAGCAGTGGAAAGAAAACGGATACCAGATTACAAGATTTAGCTGGGATTCCTCCTATTCCACAGATGTAGTACACCGTGATGATCTCAATCATATTGATTTCAATGTCCATGTCCGGAATCGCGACCAAACGACGAGGACAGGCGAAATAAGTCTCGTTGGAAACGACAAAGGAAAATTTTTGTTCACTGGAGGTTCTTATAAATCTGGCGATGAGAAGAGAGAACTCCTAATCGGGAGCCTAATCTCGGCAATATCGATTTCGGATTCAGATAGTTGATAACGTATAAATAGATCACAATTCTTCGCTAGCGCGTTTTATTGTTTTATTGATTTATAGATATAAGTTCTTGTCTTTTTCTCCGAACAAGAACTTATATCTGTAGCCAATAATGGACAAGAACATATATAGTGAATTACGTTTCTTTACTGATCGTTCTCAATATGTTATATTATCGATGGGAGGAGGAGAACAGAGTGGCAAGAAGCAAAGAATTCGAAGAGAACGTAGTATTAGATAAGGCGATGAAACTCTTTTGGGAACAAGGTTATGAGAAGTCATCTATGACAGATCTGGTCGAGCATATGGGGATCCATCGCAGAAGTTTGTATGACACATTTGGCGACAAACATACGCTGTTTTTGAAGGCTATGGATCGATTCCGCGATAAGGTGAATGCTGAGATTGCAGGACAAGTTAAACGCTCTAAGACTGCAACAGAGGCACTAGAATTTATTTTTGATTTTATGATAAATGGTGAAGAGGATTCGCCTTCAGGCTGTTTAATGGTGAATTCAGCGGTGGAGTTGGCACTACGCGATGCCGATGTGGATTCAAAGTCAACTGAATCGTTCACATTATCAGAGCAGCTATTCACGGATATTATTCTGTGGGGGCAGCAAAATGGGGAATTTAACTCAGATTGCAATGCCAACGAACTTGCGGAACAATTGCATGCAGTATGTGTTGGGTTAAGGGTAATGACAAGAACCTCCATGCCGAAAGAAAAAATACAACGCATAGCAAGTTTTTCTATAAAACTATTAGATAAGTAACTATTTTATATTTAGGATGACTGTTCCTGTTCCTGTTCCTATTTTAGTAAGCCCGTAGTTACTTATCATAAGAAAGATGTAAGGGTAATGTTCACTATGTACATTTTAGAATGATCGTTCTCGAATTTGTTTCTAAGCTTGCTTGAAGTTTTCTCTATGTAACCCATTCTTATGCGTTTTCTAGAATGATCATTCCCGAATAGGTGCAGTACAAAAATGAAATAATACATGATAAAAGGAGTAGTTACTATTGAAAATTTCTGAACAAGTCGCATTTGTCACTGGAGCAAACCGCGGCTTAGGTCGCCAACTAGCTCTTGAACTTCTATCAAGAGGGGCTAAGGTTTATGCTGGTGCAAGAAATCCGGAAACCATTGACATTCCAGGTGTAATACCTGTGAAGCTGGACATTACGAACCCTCAAGAAGTAGCTGCTGCGGCTAAGGTCGCTAAGGATACTACACTTTTAATCAACAATGCTGGTTCGTCTACAGGAGCTTCCTTACTAGACGGGGATCTTGATAAAATACAATTGGAGTTTAATACACATTTCTTTGGCACGCTTTCCATGGTTCGTGCTTTCGCACCGATTATTACAAATAACGGAGGAGGATCGATTCTCAATATTCTTTCCGCCTTGTCTTGGGTTAGTTCCGGATCTGTTGGGGCATATACTGCTGCAAAAGCGGCTGAATGGGCATTAACGAACGACCTACGTTTAAATCTGTATCCTCAAAATGTGAAAGTAATAGGATTACATGTGGGGTATATGGACACAGATATGTTTAAAGGGTTAGAAGCTTCCAAATCCAATCCAAAGGATATTGCCAAAATAGCTATTGATGGTATAGAAGCCGACCACTTTGAAATTATTGCTGATGAAATAAGTCGAAACATACAAAGCGCACTTGCAGGTGGGGTTTCTGCGATATATCCACATTTATCTTAATACAAATGACAAATTTTAAATAGGAGTGTAATAAATGGATAAAATATGGAGCAAAACAAAAGTCGGGAATTTGGAATTATCTCATCGCCTAGCAATGGCACCAATGACACGTAGTAGATCGAATGAAGATGGTACACCGGGAGAATTAACAGCCCTTTACTATACTCAACGAGCGTCAATGGGACTCATAATTACAGAAGGTACACAACCTTCTGATGATGGTCAAGGATACTTATTGTCACCTGGAATATATACGGATAAGCATATTGAAGGATGGAAAAAGGTTACCAATGCAGTGCATGAAGCAGGTGGATATATATATATTCAATTAATGCATGCTGGTCGCATGTCGCACCCAGACAATACACCACATCATCGTCAACCTGTTGCGCCATCTGCAATCGCACCAGGTGCTGAAATGTTTACCGCTAAAGGTAAGCAGGACATCCCTGTTCCGCGTGAATTAAGTATAGGGGATATTCAAACGACCATTGCTGACTTCCGAAAAGCAGCAGCTGCGGCAATTAAAGCAGGTGCGGATGGCGTTGAAATTCACGGAGCAAATGGGTATCTGATTAATCAATTTATCGGTGAAAATTCAAATACACGGACAGATGAATATGGCGGATCTATAGAAAATCGTACTCGCTTCGCGATTGAAGTAACAAAAGCAATCGTCGAAGAAATTGGAGCAGAAAGAACAGGTTTCCGTATTTCGCCAGGAACACCTCTTGGTGGGATACAAGATGGTGAACATGGCCCTGAACTTTATCGTTATCTTGTAAAAGAATTAGCTCAATTGGATTTAGCTTATCTTCATATCATGCATCTCGGGAACGAAGAGTTGCTCCAAGACATTCGCTCAATCTGGACGAATCCTATGTTAGTCAATCGTGCCGGACGAGCTCTAGAAGATTTAAGTATCGATCTTGATAATGGTCTTGCTGACCTAGTACCCGTCGGTGCATGGTCATTAGCTAATCCGGATTTAGTAGAACGGCTGAAAAAAGGTACTCCATTAAATTCAGCAGACCCTACAACATTTTACGGTGGCGGAAGCAAAGGTTATACGGATTATCCAACGATGAAAGATTTGGAACAAGAGAGTAAATAGCTTGTATTGAAAAAATGGCGTACATCTAATGATTGTACGCCATAAATTTATCTGGAATAATCATTGCACTTTAATAAAGCGAGTGCTACAAGACTGCAGAGGAAGAGGATGAAAACATGAAAGCCGCTCAAATGTTGAAATATTCTAAAGAAATACAAGTGGTAATTAATGATGTTAAAATGCCGGAAATCAAAAACGATCAGGTTCTTATTAAAGTGAAAGCTGCTGGTGTAAATCCATTAGATATACTAATTCTAAATGGCAGTGTTCGCATGGTAACTGATTATAATTTCCCACTAACTTTAGGGAATGAACTTTCCGGTGTTATTGAGGCTGTTGGAAAAGATGTTGTAAACTTTCAAGTTGGTAACCACGTATATACGAGGTTACCAGTGAATCAAATAGGTGCTTTTGCTGAATATGCGGCGGTCAATGCAGATGCTATATCTATCATGCCTAAAAATCTATCGTTTAATGAAGCGGCAGCAGTACCTCTCACTGCTTTGACTGCGTATCAAGCATTAAATGAGGTACTCCATGCTCAACCTGACCAAAAGCTATTTATTCCTGGCGGTACTGGCGGATTTGGTGCCATGGCAATCCCTATCGCTAAATCAATGGGGTTATATGTCATTACAAGTGGAAGTGAACGAGGTAGATCACGTACATTGTCAATTGGCGCAGATCAATTCATCAATTATCATGAGGAAAACTATGCTGATATTTTATCTGATATAGATTATGTGATCGATACGTTGGGAACGCAAGAAATAAAAGCTGAACTAGGTATTTTAAAACCCCATGGAAAATTAGTCTCATTGAAAGCCGTACCTAATTATCGCTTTGCGGTTGACAATAATTTTCCCATGTGGAAAAAATTATTGTTTGGCTTGGTCGGTGCACGCATTGATGCTTTAGCACGTAAACATAACAATGAATATCATTTTTTATTTGTACAAGCCAATGGAAGTCAATTACAAGAAATCACTACACTTGTTGAAAAAGAAGATATTAAACCCTCTATAGACTCAACTTATTTGTTTGCTGACATAAACAAGGCATTAACAAAAGTTGCTACTGGTCACTCCCAAGGCAAAGTTATTGTAACCTTTTAAGTTATATACGATCATACTTATAATAGTCGAAATTATTACTTTTATTAAGTAAATAACATCGATGTGTACTACGCTTCATAGCTGGATTCTGCCTTGGCGGTGAACTGCCCGTCGCGACTAAGCTCGTATCAGAGTCGGTACCTATAAAAGATAGAGGACGTGCGGTTGTTCTACTTGAAAGTTTTTGGGCATTTGGTTGGATTGCTGCGGCACTGATCGCTTACTTTGTTATTCCTGAATATGGCTGGCGTATGGCCTTTGTAATCGGTGCATTTCCAGATTTCTACGCGTTATATCTTAGGAGAGCTATTCAAGACTCGCCAATCTTTAATAAACTGCAAAGTCGAAAGTTTACTTTTAAGGCTAGGATAGCGACTGTCTGGTCCGTAAAACACCGTAAGTCGACGATTACTTTGTGGATCTTATGGTGATCATAACACTGGCACAGATTCCGGGCTATTTTACTGCGGCATACTTTATTGAGAAATTCGGAGACGGAAGGAATATTAATTGCGTCTGGAATTTGTCTATCCTTCGACAGTACGCGCGACCGGTGTTGGACTGGCTGTAACAGAGATAGCTTAGTTGTCTTCATAATAGTAGGAAAGTAGGCTCATCATGAGAATCAATAAATACATAAGTGAAACTGGATTTTGTTCGAGACGGGAAACTGATCGTCTAATTGAAGCAAAAAGAATTACGATAAATGGTGTTATATGTGAGGCAGGGGCCGATGTAAATCCGAGTGATGTCGTACTTATAGATGGAGCTCCGATAGCTAGTAAAGCGGAGCCCGTCTATCTTGCACTCAATAAACCAATTGGGGTTACTTGCACGGCATCAAAAGAAGTGGCAGGGAATATTATCGACTTTGTAAATTTTCCTACTCGGATCTTTGCTATCGGCAGATTGGATAAAGCATCAATGGGTCTAATTCTATTAACGAGCTAAATGAACGATCGCCATGCTCTTTCTATAGATTTATTTGATACGGAATGTACGCAAACCATATTTTCTAACGAGAATAAGGGAAAGGATTAAATAAGCCAGTGTAGCAATAATTACGCTAGCTGTAAAAATATCAGCTGGAGCTCTTAAGAATAGACAGAATCCACTAATTGCCGAAATTAATATATTTATAACATAATACATCGGGTTTTTCATATTAAGTTCCGTAGAGTAAGGCTGAAAAATATAATACATAAATAAATGATGAATGGAGAAAAAGACTGACAAAAAGATGACAGATACCCACAGCAAGAGTAATTCCGTATTCCACCATTCAGCTCCAGCCACGATCATTAAAACCGTCAAACCTGTAGCTAATGTAGCTGCGATTAGTAAATTTAGACTGACAATTTTGATCAATCGTATACAAAAATGTTCAAATACCGAATTTCGATAGAAACTGTATCGCAGTAAACTTAAATCACAATTATAGAACATAGCTCTACTTATTGTTTCTCCAACAGACAAGAGAAACATAACTGCAAATAAAATCGGATAGATAGTTCCGAGTGCGGCAGTTATTAACTCTCCCTGTTCAGGGAGTGCAATAATAGTACCGAATCCTACAGCGATGAGTATACAGATAATCGCTATTCTTATGTATATCGGTTTTCTAATTAAGCTACGATGTCGAGAGAAGAAAATAGTGTTCAAATAGTTGTAACCTTGCTTAGATTCAACCATTTGCTGTTTGTCGTTTATGGAATAATCGCTTATCTTTGACTCAACGCTCGTTTTTTGCGCTTCAGACATCATACGTCCTATATCTAATAGAGGATCATCTTTCTTAGTTGCTGCATCAACAATTCCACTGTAATCGGAATATTGTGCAAGTTTAACGGCAGCGAAAATACCAGTTATGAAGAATATGATATAGGCAGGTACGCTTAGAATGAGAGAAGCGGTTATCGGTAGCACATCGAGAAGAAGTGGTAGATAAGCTAATGCATAGCCAATTCCGATTGTCATCCATACTATCACCATATTTTTTATTAAGACTATACCGGTTTTAGTAAAAAGTTTAAGGTGGAGATACTCTGTTAGAATCCGCCAAAGAGTTAGAGATAGTGTTAGTACAATTGCATCTAAGATAGAAGCTTCTAATAATGTAGAGAATATTATGATTGATGGTACTAAATACATCAAAAAAGTAATATAACGATAACCTAATGAAGCTAGCATATATGTTGCAGAAGATAACCTCATTAATTTTATTGCAACATATTTCTCACGTTTAGGCTCTAATATGGTGGCAACCCCGACAGCTCCGATAATAAAACTAAGAAAGAAAAAAATATGAATAAAATGTTGAAGTTGATCTGCTGTAGAGAGTGTTTTACCTAATATAATAACAGGTAAGAAGATAAACAATCCTACATAAGCAAATCTCAGCATAAAGCCCCACAGTAGACTTAAAATAAATACGACAATCGCAACAGCCTTTTTCATATTTAAATTGGCGTAAACGCGATCTGGTATGTGCTTGCCTAAAAATGGAAGATTCTGTATGTAATATAGAAATAAATTACTTAGAGTAGAAGTACGAATGTTAAGAAGCGTTTTAAGTGTTGTCAACATGACCATCATCCTTCAACAGATTTATAATACTTTGTTCGAATTCAGTACTATGTAGCAGCTCAGTTGATACAGAGGATAATTTACCATTGTTCAGTACGACTAGCTCATCACATAAATCGGATGCAAGCTGTAAAATATGGGTGGAGAAAATTAAAATATGATCGTTTTTCATTTCTCTGAGCATATTTTTCATTTCGATAGCAACAATAACATCAAAGGAAGTAAGTGGTTCATCGAGTAAAATGATAGGCGGTTTCGTTATTAAAAATAGTAGCATTTGAATTTTGTTCTTCATTCCATGTGAATAGCCTTTTATGAGTCGATGTTTATCCTCATTTGTAATAGTCATCATGTTAAAGTAATCATCAATACTTCGATCCATCTGTACTTTATTTTTATTAATATCCATAAAGAACTTTACAAATTCATAGCCAGTCAAGAACTCGGGCAGAATCGGAAGGGAGTATACATAACCAATATCCTCGTGATTTAACTCCCTAACAACTCCATTCTCATCAAGCAAAACTCGTCCGCCATCGAAAGACATTTCCCCGCTTAGGCAGTTAAACAATGTCGTCTTACCAACACCATTGCGCCCAAGAAGTCCGTAAATTTTCCCTTTTTCAAATGTAAAACTAGCTCCTTGGAGAACCTTTTTATCATCAAATTGTTTGACGATATCTTCGATCACCAGATGCAACTACAACTCCTCCATTCGTTGAAAACATTAGTTAATATGGTGTTACGTAATAGATAAACTAAATGTTTCAATTGATAAATTCGACAATACATAGAGTATTTTCTATTTAAGTTAGCAATGAGAATTAACACATACAGGGTAATCTCTTCGGACAGCGCAAAGCTTAGGGCGACTGGGGAGAATGAAATAAAAGGAATAGTAAAAATATTGGTTGTGGAAGATGATAATGAAATTAATAAATTACTGCACTGGCCCGGCCAACGAGCGGAGCAGTCAGCTTGTTTGGAGAAAGCAGGTGATTGATTCCCTGTCATTAATTTCTAAAGTCCTTAATAAAATAATCATATAGACATCGGTTTCCATAGGGGAGTGGGTTAATATCTTTTCCACCAGAAAACGCCAAACAACACCACTTGAAACGATTCGCAAGGAATTAAAGAAAAAAATGAAACACTCCACTTCCATTTCGAATAAGCTAACGTTTTCAGAGCAAGAGCTTTTGAATAAAATTAGACGGATGACCCAAGAGCACAATCTAAATAATGTGACCCGAACCAAGGCCTATCTCGAGGTTTATCTTCGGCATCCTGAAATCCACTGGGCATTTTTAGGACATATGGTATCACGGAACGGCGGATGGAATATGACCGATCTCAAGGGAGAGTTTCTATCCAAACTACTCTCACGGAAGGAGCAGGAATCATTTTTTCATTTTTTAGAACGCGGCAACTGGCTGATTTTCCAAGATATATACCCGCAATTTCTGCTTTACGATGAGAGTTTAAGGCATAATAGACCCATGTTTTATCTACTCCCTCAACTAAATATTTCTATGTTTATGGAGACGGTTTGGAACTATTTTTGGAGAGTTCGAGATACGTATATTCTTTGTATAGCGTTAGTCATCAATGAACAAAGCTACTTGGAACAAAGGGTCGTTCAAAATCCCCATTATCAAAAAGAAATATTCAACAACATCGGATTTCATCTTCAGAACTGGCTGCCACTGAATTACATTGTTTTCCCTTCGGAGGGTAACAATGTTAAGGGGCAGACTCTTCAACAATTCCAGTCTCTCCATGAGCGAATTTCACTTGGCAAAAGGCTGTATGCCGTTTTATTTAAAAATACAGATTTTCATAGACAGGCCCTTGGTTGGGCGAAATATCATCCGCATACTGGATCAAGGAAAGATTATTGGCCGCATTTATTCAATAATGTAAATGAAGCTATACCGGGAAAAACTTATCCATTAAGGTTAAAATCGTGCCGGCTTCGCAAGGGAGCCAGGAGAATTTACAGCCCAAAACTTGAACATTCTTGGAAAAATGTCAGCCCGCCGGAAGCAGAACCGGGTGATTGGTTTCAAGATGTAAGCGTGGTGGATTATTTAGAGGATGACCTAGATATGATAGACGGAGAGATTAAGAATGAATACTGTAAAACATTGGAACTGCTCGAGGTTGCCGCACTTGGCAAAAAAACAATTAACTTCTTTGAACTAAAATAATTTAATATGTGCAGTAATCAAAATTAACAAATAAGAATAAGTGGGTGTCAAAGGCTGATCATCAGATTATTGATGATCAGCCTTTGGCATATTCGGCAGCCCGATCTTGAGAAAAAATGAATAGTGAAGGAGTAAAGATTATGAAGTATAATGGAAAAAGAAAGGAGGTATACGATTGGTAGCAACTTGGTATATGGTTTTAATATTCATCATATTTTTGGTGGGGATCGCATTCAGCATAGGTCTATACATTTGGAATCGAGAGTTTTATCTGAAGCATCGCGTAGCTATTCGAAAGATATATTACGGTGTGGTTGTTGTCTCGTCCTTCTTTTTATGGTTATTTGGCGTATTTCCCGATGTGGGAGAAAACCTTCAGCATTTGATCACTCTAGTGATAAGTGTAGTTATCATTGATCTATTCGTCTTTCAAACACCTGATATTACGAAGTTCATGTCGAATGAATTAAAGCAAGAAGGGTTAGTTGATAGTATCAATAAAAATCGGGGAACGTTTATTGAGTTAAGTGAAAAACTCATTAAAGTAAATCAAATAGTGCCAAAAAATATGTCTGACTGGCATATGGATGAGTTTCAATTCACTTCTGAAAAATATGAAGAATCAGTTCTCGCATATTTAAGAAGCTTTGCATCATCGTTCCAGTTTGATGTCTATTCTTATATCGTAGAGTCTTCTCCTATTGAGAGGGAGTTTAAAGAGAATGTAACAGCTGCCTACAATGAAATTATGAAGGATCACAACCTCTCTTTAAGGGGAGTTGGCATGAGAAGTAGTCAGGGTATCAAGACGATTCTTGAAGGAGAAAACATCGAAATAATTGAAAGTGATTGCTCCTCTGTGTTATTCCCTTACTTTGGGGAGTATTACAATTTGATCTTTCTTGTTAGTTCGAGGAAAAAAAGTGAGGTAACAGGCGCAGATGCTTCTCTAATGTTAAATCTGTTATACACGTTCGATTTGTGGTTAAAAGCAAACGAAGATGATTTATTGTCTCATGATGTTGAAATCGATGATGAGTCAGAGTCATGAGAATAAGTTGGAAATCCATTGATACATATGATATGATAAGGTCAACAGTGAAAGGAGAGTGGAAGATATGTCAGTTGAGTCACCTTTAAAACCACAACGGAATAAACAAACAAACCAGGCTTCCCGTCACAGCACTGTGCCTCCTAGAAATCCAAATAAACGACCAACAACCATTAACATGGAACGCTCAATTGGACGAATGAAATCAAACGACATGGACGTAATTAGACAAGCTAAATAAAATAAATTAAAAAGAGAAAGCGATTGTATTATTGCTTTCTCTTTTTTTTGGTTACTTTTCCGATTTTTCGCATAAACTATTGAAAACAATCGGAAAAGGTGTGTTCTAAGTTATGGAGAAAAATCAAAAAAGATTAGCGCCTAAGAATCCAAATAAGCGAGCATGTGTAGCAAAAAATATCACTTTCACGGTTCAAAAGGAAAATGAGAACTGGATCCGTCTTCTGTCTAAAAAATCACCGCTTTAAAAATAATGCACCTGCTAAATATGATGATTAATAGCCAAGTGAAATAGAAGGTACTTTTCTCCGACAAATGTTTTTGGCTTTTTCTCAGGGATTTGTAATTTCTTTTTCAGATATTATACGGAGCTATAAGTTTAAATTCTGAAGTATGTTGACTCATAAATTTGACTGTGATATATTTAGCTTACTAAATAAATTATAACTATTTGAGGGTTGCCACATGAGCGATAAAGTTGATTGTGATATTCGTGAGTTGTTTGATAAAATATCAGCTCGCACGCGTCGAGATTATAGCGAAAGTCTTAGAGATCTTAATCTTTATGTAGGCCAGGATAATTTACTTTATCGATTGTGGTCAGGTGATGGCGTTACACAAATGCAGCTATGTGAACACTTAAAATGTGAACCACCTACTGTATCTAATATGGTTAAATCTCTTGAACAAAATGGATTTATTTATCGAAAACGTGATGAAAAAGACGCAAGGGTTGTGCGAATCTTTCTAACTCAACAGGGTAAAGAACTAGAAGAACCCATAGCTATCAAGTGGAGACAGCAGCAAGACAAATTACTTCAATCGATTTCACCAGATGAACGCTTATTACTAAGACGACTTATGCAGCAAATGGAGAGTAACTTATTTTAAGTTCTCTTTAATTGAAACTTATTTAGCAAGCTAACTAAATGTTTAGCAAGCTAAATAAATCTGAAAGTACCACTATCAATTAATTCGTTATAAAGGAGTAAATCCCATGAATCCAACTTTGAAAGAACCAACGTTAAGATTATCGATATTAGATTTCGTACATGTATACAAGCACTCTAACCCTAAGGAAAGTCTTGAAAATACTACTGAGGTAGTCAAGTTAGCTGATCAACTAGGTTATACGAGATATTGGTTTACTGAACATCACAATACATCAAGTCAAATCAGCACGTCGCCAGATTTGCTAAGTCTACATGCAGCATCCCATAGCCAACACATTCGTGTAGGTTCAGGAGGGATAATGTTGCCTAACTATAGTCCATTGAAAGTGGTTGAGAACTTTAGCCTACTTGAAGCTCTTCACCCAGGAAGGGTTGATCTTGGAATAGGTAGAGCTTCAGGAACAGATGGTCTAACAGCAAGGGCATTACAAGTATCACGTGATGATTTTTCAGTTCAATTAGACCAATTGCTTTCCTTCTTTTCGCGAAGTTTTCCTGACAATCATCCATATCGTAATATTAATCCTCCTGGAGATGCATCTTTGATCCCCGATCTATATATGTTGGGATCAAGTCAGGGAGGTGTGCAGTTTGCAATTGAAAAAGGGCTCGGGTTTGCATTTGCTGCACATATATCCCCAAAATTGGCAATACCAGTTTTGAGAGCGTATCGCGAGAATTTCACACCTTCATTGTATATGAATGAACCTAAAAGTATGTTGGCTATCGCAGTTATTACTGCGGAAACTGAAGAAGAAGCAAAATATTTGAGTGGTCCGGTAGAACTCATGTGGGCAAGAATGGTTACTGGGTCACCTAATTTAACCTTCCCTAGCTTAGAAGAAGCAGCAACACATGTCTATACTCCTGATGAAGAAAGAGCTAGAGAATATAATCGAGATAGATTTGTTATCGGAAGTATTGAAAGTGTAGCCGGCCAACTAAGAAAAATGGTAAAAGAAGCTTGGGTTGATGAAATTATGATCGCAGATTTTTATCCCGAACAGACTGCACGACTAAAAGCATATCAATTATTGGCTAAAGAATTTAACCTTAACAGAAAAGTGGGACATCATGCGAAATAAAAAACAACTTAAAATAGGCGCAATTGTCGATGGCCTAGGTTGGAGTCATACAGCATGGCGTCATCCTGATATGCCTACCAATGCAAGCGAGAATATAGAGTTTTATGTAACTAAAGCCCAAAGATTAGAAGCAGGTAAATTTGATATGATCTTTTTAGCTGATGTAAGTCATGTTGGACCTGGAATGATACCACACTATTTAAGCATGTTTGAAGGTATTTCGATTCTGTCGGCACTTAGTATGGTAACTAGTCATATTGGACTTGTCGCAACCATTGCAACGTCTTATGCAGACCCATTTACAGTAGCTAGACAAATAGCATCACTCGATAAAATAAGCAAAGGGAGAGCTGGTTGGAATGCCATTACTTCAAATCCAGGAGGGTTGGCTAACTATAGTAGGAGACATCTTTCGAAGTCTGATCTTTATCCGATGAAAGAGGAGTTTCTGGAAGTTGTTGAAGGACTCTGGGATTCTTATGAAGATGATGCTTTTATTCGGGATAAAAAAAGTGGGATCTTTTTGAATCCCAATAAGATGCATCCCTTGAATTATAGAGGAAAGTACTTTTCAGTTGATGGTCCATTAAATATTAGTCGTTCTGCTCAAGGTAGACCTGTGATCTTCCAAGCTGGAACTTCATACGAATTTATGGATATCGCTTCTAAACATGCGGAAGGCGTGCTTGTAAATGGGGATGATTTTCATTATGCCAAGCAATTCAGTCATGAGTTAAAAAGAAGAGTATCTACTGCAGGAAGAGCAACCGATGACTTCCTCATTATGCCTACGCAAAGTCCTATTGTAGGAAGAACAGAAGCAGAAGCAAATGAAAAATTTCAAGAGTTAGAACGTTTAATGCCCCCAGGCTATCGCTTACCGAAGCCATTATTTTTCGGGTCAGCGGACGATGTCGCTGATCAAATTGAACATTGGCATGAAGAGGGAGCAATGGATCTACTGTTACTTAGACAGGAGCATCCTTCAGGTTTTGATGACTTTATTGATTTAGTAATTCCTATACTACAGAAAAAAGGTATCTTCCGCACAGAGTATGAATCCTCTACATTACGCGGAAACTTAGAACTTCCCTACATTGCTAATAGATACGCTATGAAGAAGTAATTCTAACACAATCTTATAAATTGAAATTAAGGAGCTGTTTTTCATGAGTAAAAAATTACGAGTAGGTATTATAGGTGGTTCTATTAATAACGGATGGGCTAGAGGGACACACATTCCAGCAATTGAGCACCTGAATGAGCTTGAACTCACGGCAGTTGGGACGAGCAATATGGAGAGTGCCAAGCAAAGCGCTGATGCCTTCAAGGCAAGTCATGCTTTTGATACAGTGGAAGATTTGGCTCAACATTCCGATGTGGATATAGTGGTCGTCAGCATCAACGTAAAGGAACATTATGACGCAGTAAAAGCTATTATTCCTGCCGGAAAACCAATTTATTGTGAATGGCCTCTGGGATCTAATACGGCTGAAGCGCTCGAAATGAAGGAATGGGTGGAGTCCCGACAATTGCCAAATGCGATTGGATTGCAGTCAAGACAGGCCCCAGCAATCAATTATGTGAAAGATTTATTGGCGGAAGGCTATGTTGGAAAACTTCTGTCGGCCAATTTAAAGATCTCTATTGATGGAATGGGTGGAGTGGCTGACAAGGCTACTGCTTACCTATTTGATCGGAAGATAGGGGGGAACTTACTCACTATTGTAGGCGGACATAATCTTGATGCATTTACCTACATGCTTGGAGAGTTTAAAGAACTTTCAGCCGTCACTGCGCAACAATTCCCAGAAGTCGAATTGGTGGATATTCAAAAAGTCATTAAAAAAACGACAGATGATCAAATACTGATTACAGGAAAATTGACCAACGGCGCAACAGCCAGTGTTCATATACAAGGGGGAGTTAAGCACCACACCGGGCTTACTCTTGAAATTTTTGGAGACAAGGGAACCATCGTACTCAATGCGCCTGCTTCCATTCAATTTGGATCACACCAATTATGGGGTGCAGGTCATAATGATAAAGAGCTTCATGAATTAACAATCCCAGATTCTTATTATTGGGTACCAGATTCCCTTAAAAACGATGCAGGGTTTGTTCTGAATGTCGCTCAGGCGTACAGTAAGTTTGCTAAAGATATACAAGAAGCAACATCCCTAACACCTAGTTTTGCGGATGCGGTAAAACTGCATCAACTTCTTGATGCAGTGGAAAAAGCAGCACAAACTGGAGAACGTCAGTACCTTTTGAATTAATATCATGTGTTGTTGTGCTAACTGGAAACAGTATTTTAACAACACATGGGTAGCTGACAAGAGAATCAGCTCTTTCGTGTAAACTTATTAAGTTATTAAATTGTTGAACATGAAAATCAAGTATGATCACACTATTAATATAAGTTCATGTAGAAAAGGAACGTTTACCGGCAATCTGCCTTGCAAACGTTCCTTTTATTATGAATATATGGCTTCTAATGATTTTCGCTGCGCTGGCTTAATATTTAATATAGAGCGGATACTTTTGGCTTGCTGCTCAGCTTCTTCAATGGTATTGGCTAATCCTAACTCGAGGAGAGTTCCAAAAGCAACGGTCCCTGTACGACCTTTACCACCTCCGCAATGAAAAGCGACCTTTTTTCCTTCTCTGTAGGAATCTACTACAGCTTTAATGGCTGATCGTAGTAATTCAACCTGTGGAGCATTAGCTTCATCTCCCAATGGCACCTTGATCCATTCTAATCCTTCACGACTCGCAGCACACTGCTCAGCTTCTTCTCTTAAATCAACAACAACCTCAACATCTTCATTATTCACCATTGTTTGTACGTCTTGGGCACCGCCCATATATATTCGACCAGGTATTAATTCATGATATACTTTGTTCATTTTCCACTCCGCCTTTTACAAATATTTTCTATTTTCCTTCTTTCACAAAGGTTTCGATACGCGACTTAATTGCATCTCGAACGTTACGGAATTGTGCCATAATTTCTTCTTCTGTACCCGTAGCTTTGGCAGGGTCATCGAAGCCCCAATGCCATTTCACTACATTAGGATTAGAAACAACAGGACAATGCTCATCAGCATGACCACAAAGCGTGATGACATAATGAGCGCGATTCAAAACTTCCGGATCGATCACATTAGATGTGTTTTGGCTAATATCAACGCCTGCTTCAGCCATGACTTGAACTGCTCTTGGATTCAAACCGTGAGCTTCCAGACCAGCACTTTTCACTTCGTATTGATCACTTCCGAGAGCATTAAGAAATCCATCCGCAATTTGACTTCGACAAGAGTTACCCGTACATAAGAAATAAACCAGTTTCTTTTCCATTTTTAAGATCTCCTTTGAAATTCAATTAGTGTATAATACTAAGCCATAAGTAAAGGCCTAATAGTGTAATAAATAGTACAGGAAGTGTTAAAACGATTCCGATCTTAAAGTAATAACCCCAAGTAATTTTTACACCTTTTTTGGATAGTACATGAAGCCACAACAAGGTAGCTAATGAACCAATTGGAGTAATTTTAGGGCCTAAATCAGAACCAATCACATTCGCATAAATTAAAGCTTCTCTTATCACACCACTTGTATCGGTGCCTTGAATAGCCAGAGCATCAATCATAACCGTAGGCATATTGTTCATAAGTGAAGAGAGTATAGCGGCAATGAAGCCCGTTCCAATCGTTGCCACAAATAAACCTTGATCCGCTGTCCATTGAAATACTTTTCCAAGCTGATCCGTAAGACCAACATTACGAAGCCCATAAACCACAACATACATACCGATAGAAAAGACGACAACTGACCAAGGTGCTCCTTTGATCACTTTACCTGTTTGAACAATCGAACTTTTACGTGCTGCAATAATAAATATAATTGCTGCTATACCTGCAATAATGGATACAGGAATATGGATAAACTCACTTATTACATAAGCAATTAATAGAGCCGCTAATACAATCCATGATAGCTTAAACATGCGCATATCTTTAATCGCGTTACGAGGGAGTTTTAGCTGGTTTAGATCATAGGTTTTAGGAATACTCTTCCTGAATAGCAAGAATAAAACGAGTAAACTAGCACCAACAGCGAAGATATTCGGAACAATCATTCGACTTGCATACTCTGCAAATCCAATTCCGAAGAAATCGGATGAAACGATATTAACCAAGTTACTGACAACAAGTGGGAGAGAGGCAGTATCTGATATAAATCCACTGGCCATAATGAACGGCAGTATCATTCGATCGTCAAATTTTAATGCCCTAACCATAGCAAGCACGATGGGAGTTAAGATCAGTGCAGCTCCATCGTTCGCGAAGAAAGCTGCAACAGCTGCCCCCAGCAAAACCACATAAGTGAACATAAGATAGCCGTTCCCTTTAGCAAACCGTGCCATATGAAGAGCAGACCATTCAAAAAAACCAATCTCGTCAAGGATGAGTGAAATAAGAATAACTGCCACAAATGCAAGTGTTGCATTCCATACGATGCCGGTGACATCCCAAACGTCCTGAAGATCGACGACCCCAAATAGAAGGGCAAGGACGGCACCGCCAAGAGCAGAATAACCGATGTTTAGACCTTTAGGCTGCCAGATGACGAAAATGAGTGTAATAATAAATATAATAGCCGCAATAACTAACATACGAACCTCCTAAAACTTTTTGTAGCTTTCTTTTACACATCTTAGAAAACAAAAAGTAACTTCGAAAGCATAAGCTTCTTTTAATTACAACATTCCGGATTTAACTTATTTAATTGATTCTTCATGGAAGGAAGCTCTTCAATAATACCCTTTAGATAGGGCTTATCATCTACATTCAATGAATAATAAATCCATTGGCTACGCCTAGTTTCTGAGACAAGTCCACCTGTTTTTAATTTTCTTAAGTGCTGACTTATGTTTGGCTGCGTTGTTTCTAGAATGTCTACGATATCGCATACACACAATTCTTTCTCTTTAAGGAGAGCAAGTATGTTTAAGCGTGTTCTATCGGCTAGTAACTTCATTGTCTCTACAAGTGTTTCTGTGTTTTTCGTCAAAAAATTTCACTCCTTTACTTTATCTCGAGATTAGCTGTAGGAGTAACCACACTCCATACCGTTCCTTTACAGTTTTTATTATACACATTCTTGTATATAAGTAAACAGTTATATTAGTGTTTGATTATATACAAACCCCTCCTTCAAAAATACCTGCATATTGCAAGTATTGAAGTTATAACTAATTAAGATGTGAGTGTTGTGGTTTATAGATATTATTCAAAAGCTATCATTACCAGAGGATGAAGGGTGTATATTCTGCATTTACCAACTGAAGGAATAGATCAATAAAACAATCCTGTTATGAAACTGTTGAAAATCCGGCTAAAGAAAAAACAGCGAACATTGGCTGTCCACCTATATCAAGTACAACTGCAACATCATCGTGTTACGGATGAAAAAAATCAAAGCAAGCAAATAAATAGCCGTAGTAAGCCTGTCATCTTACTTGCGCTAATCGTATAGCATAATTGTTCTCCTTACTAATTGAAGGAACAACAAACATGCTATACGGATGGGCACAAGGCTTCGTTTTTCGGCTCATTTTAAGGTGCATCTGGGGGATAGCATGGTCAATACTTCGTCGATTCTTGTGGTTTTATTGGGAAAATAAAGTATTGGACTGAGAAATAACGTGTTAGACTGTCGCTACTTCGTTAAGCGGGGCGGGCAGTTTACGTTAATGACATTCAAAATAATACACTCACAAAATCGCTAGACTTAGAGTGTATTCTAGTCAATGATATCGAATTTCAGGCTTTAAAGAGAATAAAATCAGTGGGAATTTGAGACGTTAATTAAATGGAATATGCGAAACTTGGAAATAATGACTTCGCGCTGCCCTGACTGTATGAGCTTTGGTGTACCAAGTCATGTTGACACAAGGATATCACCGTGATATATTTAGTGGGCTAACTATAATTTGACTGCTGAGGAGATATATTAATGTCTAATACATTGGATTGCGATATTCGTCAGTCGTTAGATAGAATTTCCTCTCAAATGCGTCGAGATTATAGCGAATCTCTAAGAGAAATTAACCTTTATGTAGGCCAGGATAATTTACTTTCTCGTCTGTGGTTAGGCGATGGAGTAACGCAAATGCAACTATGTGAACATTTAAATTGCGAGCCGCCGACGGTAACAAATATGGTTAAATCATTGGAGCAAAACGGATTTATATACCGTAAACGCGATATACATGACGCAAGGGTTATGCGAATTTATCTGACGGAAAAAGGAAAAGAATCAGAGAAGCCGGTTGATTTCAAATGGAAACAGCAGCAAGAAAAATTACTGAATTCCATTTTACCAACAGAGCGCTTATTGTTAAGGCGGCTTTTGAAACAAATGGAGAGTAACTTATTATAAGTTTTCTCTTGCATCTTAGTTAGCATACTAACTAAAATACTTTACTTAGCATACTAACTTATTTTTAGTTATTTAGCTTGCTAAGTAAAGTATTTTGCATAGATATTATAAGTTTTTTGCTGAGTTGGCATATTTGAAAATAAAGGAGAAGACATATATGAAAAATGTAAAAGAGATGCAACTTGCATTACAAATGATTTCGGGATACGGAGCCGAATTCAGCGCTTGGAGAATGCCTGGCACTGACCCCAAAGCTTACACAAATATAGATAGTTATGTGGAACGCGCTAAATTAGCTGAAAAAGGGAAATTTCAAATGATCTTCATCGCAGATACACCTGCATTATACAATGACTTAGGTCCTCAGACTCCTATGTTCCCTATGGATCCTATGTTAGCACTAATGGCTGTAGCCAGAGAAACGAAACATATTGGGCTTGTTGCTACCCTCTCCACGACATTCAATTATCCTTATAACATCGCACGTCAGTTCAAAGCACTGGATGTTATAAGTCATGGCCGTGTAGGATGGAATGCTGTCACCTCATCTCAGCCGCTTGCGGCTGCAAACTTTGGTGCTGAGGTTGCCAATCGCAAAGAACGATATGACATGGCTCACGAATCCATACAAATTGTTCAAGCATTGTGGGGCAGTTGGGAATCAGACGCTTGGACATTAGATGTAGAAGGTGGAAAGTTTGCCGACATGGACAAACTTCGACCTATAAACCTTAAAGGGCGATATTATGCATCTCGTGGTCCTTTGCCCATCCCTCCCTCAGAGCAGGGTCAGCCCGTTATTTTCCAAGCAGGCGGAGGGGATGAAGGATTGGAATTGGCTGGGAGGTACGCTTCTGGTGTCTATGCAAATCCTTATGATATAGAGTCTGCTCGTCAACACAGGCAAGCGCTTCGACATAGTGCTGCTCGTTTTGGTAGAAATCCCGATGACATTAAGATGTATGCAGGTTTTATGTTTTCCATAGCTTCAACCGAAGAAGAAGCTTTGGAACGGCGAAGACAGCTAATGAGTTTTAATCCTGAAGAGATACCAAGTAGGGTTAGTTACCTTGGTTCTATGATCGGTTTACAGCTATCTGTTAACTCGGTCGACATTAATGAGCCTATAGCAACTAACTTGTTGAAGAATGCATACGCTAATCCACAGGATCCACGTTCACCTAGAGCTTTAAAGCTACTGAAACAAGGGCTATCGATTCGAGATGTTCTTGCCCATGGCGTCATTAACTATCATCCGGTAGTTGCAGGTACCCCCGTACAAGTTGCTGACTTTTTGGAAGAATGGTTTTTGGCCGGTGCATGTGACGGCTTCTCGGTAGTTCCGGATATATCTTATGATGGAGTTTCTGATTTTGTAGACTTAGTTATCCCAATTTTGCAGGAGCGTGGTTTGTTCCACAGGGAATATGAGGGGAAAACACTGCGCGAGAATATGGGGGTTCCTTATCAATACGGAAATGCTGAAATAGTAAATAACGAATAAAGGAGAAGATATAAATAAATAATACCCTTGAATTGCTTCATAATCATACATCTGTTCGTTCTTATACAAATCAACCACTGACAGAGGAACAAGTTAATGCAATCTTTAAAGCAGCTAATCAATCTTCATCTTTTAGCCTTCTTCAGGCAGTTTCTATTATTAGAATCACAGATCCGGATCTTCGAAAAAAAGTAATGCGACTCTCTGTCAATCAACCGTATATCGAAGAAGCAGCAGAGTTTTGGATTTTTTGTGCAGACTTTAACCGGAATCATCAAATTGCCCCAGATGTGGATATTGAATATATTGAATTTCTATTAATCGGTTCATTCGACGCTGGGCTGATGGCACAAAATGCGTTAACTGCGGCCGAATCCATGGGTCTTGGCGGTGTATTTATTGGTGGGGTTAGAGCAAATATTACCGAAATATCTGATGTATTGAATTTACCTAAATATGTGATTCCTTTAGTGGGATTATGTATTGGTATTCCAGTTGGAGATAAACCTGATCTCAAGCCGCGACTGCCCCAATCCATGGTTTTACTTGAAAACCAGTATCAATCATTGGATACAGAGAAATTAGCCATCTACGATGAAAACATGCTGAAATATTATGAAAGTCGCCCCATTAAAGCCCCGTTTACAGTGAAAAAAGTAAAAGGATGGAGTGACCATATCCAGGATCATCTCCAAAGAAGTATTCAGCCTCAAATGATGGACTATTTAAACAAACAAGGATTTGCTAAAAAATAAACTATTATTAATTAAATTGATTTACAAGGAGATATAGAAATAAAGAAGCAATAGCTCTCAGAATATGATCATAATTAGGTGGAAAGAAAATGAAAATTGGAATTATAGGTGCAGGACCAATCGGGTCAAATATTTCAAAAAAATTAACTGAAAATGGACATGATGTGAAAATTGCAGATGCTCGAGGAATTAGACATTTGGAAGGGAAAAATCTTACAGGAACACCTGTGAGTGTAGAAGACGTCATTACAAATATAGATGTTCTTATAACATCGATCCCTTTCCACGCGGTACCAAGCATTCGCAACATTATAGATAAAGTTGGGGAGGAAGTAGTCGTTGTAGACACTTCAAATTATTATCCTCAAATGAGCGGTAAAATCGATGAAATTGAGAACGGGATGGTTGAAAGTGTTTGGGTATCCAAACATTTAGGTAGACCTATCATTAAAGCTTTCAACAATTTCTTAGCCTATACGTTAGAACATCATGGAACTCCCGAAGGGACTCATGGACGCATTGCCATAGCGATTGCTGGTGATGACCTATCCCATAAACAAATAATTATGGGTGTCGCAAACGATCTAGGCTTCGACGCTGTAGATAGTGGTTCTTTAAGCGATTCGTGGAGACAACAGCCAGGAACCCCTGCGTACTGCACCGAACTTACAAAAGAGCAACTAACCATAGCCTTAACTAAAGCGAATAAAGAAAAAGCCCCATTTCTGCGCGATAAGGTGATGGAAAAGCTGGTAGCTTCAGGTGGTACATTTTCCATTCATGATGTTGTTAAAGCAAATAGAGAAGTATTCAATTCATAAATTACGAATCCATGTACCTTCATTGAACTAACGAGGAACGTTAGTTCAATAAAACAGCGACAGTCTAGGACTTTATTTTCTCGTCCTTTACTGCCGCTGTTTCAATTTCTAGGGTCAGTATAATATTACATTTTCTGCTGACAATTGAATTATCACTATTAGAAAAATACTTGCAAACTGCAAGTTTGTGTTTTACACTAATAGTAAGAGGTGAAGACGATGGAGAACAATCCTAGAGAATTGCTACAAATCATGGCTCGGCGCTTTGGTTTGCTTAATAAAAACTGTTGTAGCATAGGGAATAACGATATTTCATTAATTCAAAGTCATATTCTTTATGAGATTGATCGTCAGAGTCAACCATCCATGCAACAGGTCGCTGAGACACTAGGAATGGATATCACTACGTTCAGTAGACAAGTTCAAACTTTAATTAAAAAAAGCCTTGTTAAGAAGACAGCTCTACCTGAAGATAGAAGAGTCTATATATTAAACTTAACCGTTGAAGGTAAGTTTATTGCAGGTGCCATCGATCATATGATGGATGATTATTTAGAAGACGTATTTTCATTCATGAATGATAGTGATAAGGAAAACGTAATGCATTCCCTAAAACTACTCAACGAAAGTATGCTAAAGTCCAAAATGTGTTGTACACCAATGGGGTGATGTCGACATTACTCCATTTATTTTTCGATTTTACTTGCAAAATGCAAGTAAAAGTGCTTCTGCAACCATCCGAGGAACAGGGGGGGATGCTAAGATTATTGCAAAAAAAATCATTCGTAAAATTTGCAACTAAGTAATTGGAGATAGATACTTCATAAAAAAATATAACAACCTGTTATTATGGTACTTATATAAAGCTTATAACGAAAAATAACGATTATACTGGAGGAATAACAAAATGAAAAACATCGAACTTAAACAAACAGAATCTTGCTGTGCATCGCCTTCCATTAAGCAAGAGATTAATATACAACCTACAACAGAATCGAATCAATTACCCGTTGCAATCATTGGAGCAGGTCCAATTGGTTTAGCTGCAGCAGCGAATTTAGTGGAGCGCGGGGAGAAGTTCATCTTGTTAGAATCAGGCACACATGTAGGAAACAACATATCGGATTGGGGGCATGTACGTTTATTTTCTCCGTGGCAATACAATGTGGATAAAGCAGCAGCAAGGTTATTGTCCCAACAAGGTTGGAGTGCTCCTTCTCCTGATGAATTACCTACGGGGCAAGAATTATTGGAGCAATATTTGCTTCCTTTAGCTAATCTTGAGGAAATTAAGTCTCAACTTATTCTAAATACTAAAGTAATAGGCATAAGCAGAAAAGACACAGATAAAATGAAATCTCAACTTCGAGATAGCAATCCCTTCGTGATTTATGCTGATGAGAAGGGTACAATACAACGTTATGAAGCCAAAGCAGTAATCGATGCAACAGGCACGTGGGGACACTCCAATCCCCTCTATGCAAGTGGTATCTTGACGAATGAAGAACAATCTCTGAGTTCGAATATTTATTATGGCATCCCAAATGTACAAGGAAAAGATAAGGAAAGATTTATAGGGAAAAGCATAGCGGTAGTCGGTGGTGGTCATTCTGCTTTAAATACATTATTAGACCTTGCTCAGTTAAAAGAGACTAATCCAGAAATGAATATCATGTGGATTATGAGGAAGAACAGAGTAGAGGACGCATATGGTGGAGAAGCGAATGATCAACTTGAAGCAAGAGGGGAGCTAGGAAGTCGAATTCATCAATTGGTTAATTCCGAACAAATCCAGGTAGTTACACCATTTAAAATCCAAAAGCTAAGTCGAGAAGCTGGTAAAATGACTATTCATGGTGCATACAAAACAGAGAGTAGGGACTTACAAGGGATTGATGAGATTATTGTCAATACAGGTAGTCGACCGGACTTCTCATTCTTGCGAGAGCTTCGACTTAATATAGATCAAGCAACAGAAAGCATAGAGACTCTTGCGCCGCTTATTGATCCAAATGTTCATAGTTGTGGTACAGTTCGACCTCACGGTGAAAGAGAACTGCGACATTCAGAAAAGGACTTTTACATTGTAGGTATGAAAAGTTATGGTCGTGCTCCAACATTCCTTATGGCAACCGGTTATGAACAAGTAAGATCTGTTGTAGCATATCTTTCGGGGGATTATGAGGCTGCAGAGAAAGTCGAACTTGATTTACCAGAGACAGGTGTTTGTAGTATTAATAATTCACCAAAGAAAAAGGAAGAAAGCTGTTGTACGACTATTCCAACAACAACTTCTTCTTGCTGCAGTTAGTTATATATTTACGATTAGTAACCACACAGGACACAGCAATCATTTATTTGATGGCTGTGTCCTGTGACTATTTTTAGGACAGTTATTCTTTAATTAATTTCTTTTTTAAGCGTTAGTATATGTCGGAGGACAAGAACATATATCGATAACTATCCGCGCCTGAAGTGGAGGTTTTTACTTGATAATTAAACCATTAGAAAAGAGAGAGAGGAGTTCAGTAATCTTACTCTCAATATTTACGAATTATTCGTTTCATTACTTTTCTGTAAGAGATATTTTGAAAAGCTAACAAGTTGACGTGCTTCTTCAGTCCGAAGAAAATTTACATCCAAAGCATCAGGACCCAAACGGAAACGATCAAGTGCGTCAGCATCCTTGAAAATTTGATACAGCAGTATTCCCCGTTCATTGAGCGCAGGGGACTTTTGGATTTCTGACAAACCAAGCGTATCATCCTGGTCATGGTAATAAGTAATGTAATAGCTTTGTATATCATAGGACAAATCATGCGTATGACAATAATCTTTGTAATACTTTGCTGCACGACTACCATGACCTTTATCAATCCCATCATCAAGGCGTCGAGAATCATGGAACACTGCTGCCATTCCGAGTGCATCTTTTTCTTCGTTACTCAGACCTTTTTGATGTCCGATGAGAAGTGCCAGCAACAGCACCCTAGCACAATGGCTTTTCGTATGCCATTCGCTATCCGGCAACCAAAATTCTACATGTAGCTCCATGAACATATACCATCGTTCATAATGTTTTTTTATAGGTCGGTAATCAGAATCATCCAATACATTTGCTAGAAACATCTTCAAATCCTCCTTTTCTAAACAAAGGCTACATTAGTAAAGCATAAATTTCCAGTGCCAAAAATGACTTTTATTTTTGCTTTTCAATAGCTTCTAATTCTATCTCAATGAAGTATATATTCACATACATCATTAAACAAGTATGCACTTTAATGACGCATACTATCTAAGGGGATAGTATGCGTCATTCGATTCGTCTTAGTATCGTACCTTTTAGTCATGATTATGTTCGCCCCACTGGCACATTTCTTGAAGAATAGGCCAAAGAGTTTTTCCTTTATTCGTAAGGCTATATTCAACTTTTGGTGGGATTTGTGGATATTCTTTACGATATACTAATCCATCACTTTGCATCTCTTTTAACGTTGTGCTTAACGTTTTATAAGTGATTTTCCCAATCATTCGTTGTAATTCGTTATACCGTACTGCGACATTTTTAGATAAGTAATAAATGATTAGTAACTTCCATTTACCACTAATAATAGAAAGGGTGTAACCAAAATAAGGCTCTTGGTGATCAGCTGATTTGTCTTTTTCTTCAAGTAGATCATCGTTTAATTTCATAGTTACACTATCCTCCAAGATAGTATGCGTCAATAAAGTGCATACTTGTTTATAGATGTATGTAAATATATACTTCATTCAGTAAGAAGTAAAGGCTATTGAAAAACAGAACTAAAATTAGTTTACTAAAATTTTTAAGTAACGTTTTAATATAAGCCTTTTTTATAAATAAATTAAACCGGAGGAAAAATATGTTAAACCAACAATATCAAGATAATATAAATGAATTATTAACGAAAATAGAAGAAGCTGAGGTGATTGTAGTAGGTGGCGCTGCAGGTATGTCGGAAGCGGCGGGCTACAGCTTTTATCAAACAGGACCGTTATTTTTAAATTACTTCGGTAAATTTGCAGAGAAATACGGTATTACAAATATTTTTGATGGCTTTTATTATCCTTTTCCAACGAAAGAAGAGCGATGGGCGTATTTAGCTACTCAAATCAAATCTATTTACGATTTGGCTCCAGGTGCTCCTTACCTGGACCTTTCAAAAATCCTTAAGGATAAAGATTTTTTTGTGGTGACAACAAACCAAGACACACAATTTACTAAAGTTTTCCCTGAAGACCAAGTGGCCTCAATCCAAGGCGATTTACGTTATTTTCAATGTGCAGAGCGTTGTCATGATGAGGTTTATTATAATGAAAAACACATTAAAGATATGTATAGACAAATTGAGGGAACGGCTATTCCAACTGAATTAATTCCACAATGTCTGAAATGTGGAGGGGACATGGAGCCCTGGGTACGCTCTTATGTATTTTTAGAAGGGAAAGCGTTTAAGAAGGAATTGATGAAATACAATAAGTACCTTACGAATAATAAATTCAAGAAAATTCTATTTTTAGAGCTAGGTGTTGGTCAAATGACGCCAATGTTTATAAAAGAACCGTTTTGGAATATGACATATACTTTTCCAGATGCTTATTATATTACAGTTAACCCTAAAGACGCGCTACTTCCAAGAGAGCTAACTGGAAAAGGGTTGGCTATTCAAGAGGATATCGCACAATTTTTCCAAAATGTTGTAAATGAGAAAACTAAAAGAGATAGCAATCACAAATAAATCAAGAAAAATTGGGCTGACCGACATTTTTCGATTGAGAGGACTTTTATGAAAGACGAGTATCAAGAAATAATAAAACAGATGAATGAAGCAGATGCTGTTCTAATTGGTGCGAGTAATGGGCTTTCAATTTCTGAAGGTTTCCATATCTTCGCAGAAAATGATGTTTTTTTAGAGTACTTTAGTGAATTTCGTGATAAATATGGGATTTGTAATATTGTCCAAGGGGCCTTTTTCCGGTTTCCTACCATTGAAGAAAAATGGGCATTTTCTAGTAGCATCTATGCCTACTTTTCAAGAGAGAAGGAAATAAGTAATGTCATGAAGAGTCTTTATGAACTTCTGAAAGATAAAAATTATTTTATGGTTACATCTAATACAGATGGGCATTTAATGATGGCAGGATTCGAAAAGGAACGCCTTTTTGAAATAGAAGGAAATAGTAATCATCTGCAATGTAAACATGCCTGTCATGATCATATTTATGCAGGCGAAGAAGTATTAAGTGAAATGTATCAACAAAAGGAATGTGGACGTATCCCATCGGAACTTATACCGAAATGTCCAAAATGTGGTGGAGAGATGCAAGTCCATGTAGAAGTCGATCGGGATTTTCTAAAGGGCCAGGCATGGCAAGCTAGCTTTCAAGCTTATCAGGATTTTATCAAGCAGGCCAGTGGTAAGAAATTAATCCTACTGGAATTAGGTGTAGGGGCAAGAAATCAATTAATTAAAGCCCCATTTATGGAATTGGCATATCATGAGAAAAATGCGACTTATATTACATTGAATAAAGGACAAGTGTATATTCCTGAGATAATTTCATCTAAATCGATCGGTGTTGACGGAGATATGGCTGAGGTATTAGAGCAGCTTGTTCAAATTAGCAAAATAATGTAACAAAATAGAGCATTTGAAGATTAATTATAGGTAACAAGATAAAAAGACTGGAAGCTTAATCCCAGTCTTTTTATCTTGCAATATTAGTTTTGGTTTAAAAAGGCTTCTGTTGAAATAACCTGTGCAAAAATGTTATGAATGCCAGCTATATATGAAAAGTGAACTTGTTCAGCAGTTAGTTCGATATTGTTATAGCTTAAAGCTCTTGTTGTACATGCATCTTCTAGAAGTGTAACTTCAAAACCTAAATCAGCAGCAGCGCGAACTGTACTATCGATACACATATGTGTCATCATACCAACTACAACTAATTTTGTAATCTCTTTTTCTTTTAGCTTTATTTCTAAATCCGTATTAAAAAAACTATTCGGTGCATATTTAATTGTAATGTCTTCAGAATCTAAAGGTGCTACACTTGAATGAATTTCAGCACCATCTGTATCCGGTAGGAAGAAGCCTACAGAAGGGTCATGTGCAATATGTTGAATATGAAAAATATTGTCTTTATTATTTTGTCTGAACCAATTTAAAACTTTTGCAGCATTTGTTGCAGCTTGTTCAGGATTGTTTAACTCCATTTTCCCATTAGGAAAATAATCATTTTGAATATCAATGATAATTAATGCAGTATTCATCAAATCACCTCATTTTATTATTGTTATAGTAAACTATAACTGTAATGTAATTATACAAAATAATAGAATAAGTATCGATAAGTTCGTGAAAGTGTTTAAGACAACCCTGTTTCACAATGAAAGGAGTTACTATGAAATTAGATAATATTGATTTTCAAATCCTTCAACTACTTACGAAAAACGCTCGCATTCAGTGGAAAGATCTCGGCGAAATGATTCACATGTCAGGCCAAGCGGTAGGGAATCGGATCAAAAAGTTAGAAGATAGTGGTATTATTAAGAATTATACTATCATGGTAGATGAAATAGAGCTGGGACTCACTTATACCGCATTTATCATTATTTATATGAAAACTACGAACCATGAGGTATTTAAACAATTCATAAGTAGTCAAAAAGAAGTAATTGAAGCATATCGTATTTCAGGTGGGGGATGCTACCATCTAAAAGTAAAAGTAGCTGTGCAAGAATCATTAAATGCATTATTAGATAGAATTCTAGAATTTGGGAACTACGAATTATTCTTATCCATTAATGAAATCAAGCACACGCATCCAATTAATGCAATGCTAGAGGGTTAAATTACAACACTAAGGTAAACATAAAGAAACCTCGTACTGGATTAAGACTTCGGTATGAGGTCTGGTATATGTATTGATTATTATGGTGAGGGGAATTTGCTTGGCATTAAAACAAGGATCGGAGAAAGATAAAAAAGCAGTAGAAATACAACATATCAAATTAATAAGATATGTCGGAGGACAACAACATATATGGATAAGAAGTCTTGCATAGCAAGGCTTTTTTTATTTAACCATACAAGTTCTTGTCTTTTGCTCAGGACAAGAACTTGTATGGTTAGCTGCGTAGGGAGAACAACGTTCTCCCTTTCTTCAACTGACGGGGCAGGTCAGTTAAAGAAGACATACTTAAACAAATCATGTGAGTAGTTTGATATACTATAATAATTAAACAAGTATTTTGAACTCGTTGAATGAGCAACAATACTTTGGTTTTTGGTCAAATATATAACTTTCAAGTAAACTTAATAAATATTAATAGGTGGCTAAACGTTTTTGTTGCGATTCTTTATTTTGAAAATGAACGATTTTTCCCAGTTAGTCGTATTACATATAGATCATAATTGTATGGAGTAGATTTCATGGATGAAAAGGACTTAATTCGAAAGGCGAAAAAAGGAGATACATTGGCTCTTTCGAAACTGCTACAACAAAATTATTCGTTCCTTGTAAAGTATTTAATGAAAGTTACCCTTCATCCACAAATCGCAGAAGATTTAACACAAGAGACGATGATGAAGTGTATTGAAAAAATCCAACTATATAATGGTGAATCCAAGTTTTCCTCATGGCTCATCACAATCGCAACGAACCTTTTTATCGATCAACAGCGTAGAAAGAAGCTGGAGAGAAAATGGCTAGAGCAGGAACAAGCGCTCCGAAAAGTGAAATGGAATGCAGCCAATATGAACGAAGAATGGACTGATGTACTTGATGTACTTGCTCAAATTAATGAAGAAATACGTATGCCAATCGTGTTAAAGCATTATTACGGATATTCATATGAGGAAATTGGAAAAATGATGGGTATTGCAGAAGGAACAGTAAAATCTCGAGTTTCTAATGGTCTAAAACGTGTACGAAAGGAGATGGCTGAACTTGAAGGAGTATGATTCTAAAAATAGTAATTCTATGTTGGATGATGAAGACGAATTAACGGTTAAGCAATTAAGAGATGGATTAGAAAAACTGGATCAATGGAATCCAGTATCTACTCCAAACTTACAATGGTTTCAACAGAATGTTGAATTAGAGAAAAATAGAATACGAAAAAAACAATGGAAAGACCTCTTCGCTTTTATTTCTGTTGCAGTATTTGTGCTTTCGGTTTTGATAGCTGTCGTTTATCGTCAGCCAGTTATTTTTCTTTATTTTCAGCTTGTGGGAATTATCTTATTACCCTTAGCTCTTAACAAAAGCAGAAAGAAGGTCAGTAATGAATGAACTTAAACGAACTAAGTAGCACACCTCTTCCGTTATTTGTCGTGATTGCATTCATTCTGATTTGCCAGAGCTCATGGATGTTTTGGGATGCACGGAAGAGGGGACACAATGCTTGGCTATGGGGCTTTCTAGGCCTTATTCAATTTCCAACGTATCTTATTATCTATCTTATTTTTGTAAGAAAAATATTTAATAGAAAAATCTCAGGATCAAATTCCTGAGATTTTTTTTATTTATTTTTTTGTGAGTGAACGATTAGACGAACGTAATCGTATTAAGGGTAAATAAACAAAAGGAGTAATCATATGAGTAAAATTAAAAAGAAAAAAGGTAAAAAGATAATGTATGTTTTTGCATGGATCTTAGGAATAATTGTTTGTCTGAATATAATAGGATTTGCAATCAACAAAATATTCTTTTCAAATGAGCTAGAAGCGATCTCGCCTTACGGAGAAATGGTAGAAGTAAACAATCAGAACATGCATGTCTATTCAATGGGACAGGGAGAGAAAACCATTGTTTTGTTACCGGGTACCGGGGCGCCTTTGCCAAGTGCAGATTTTGGTCCTTTAATGAGAGAACTCTCGAAAGACTATACTGTAGTGACTGTTGAATATTTTGGAATTGGGTTTAGTGACGAAACAGATACACCGCGAACAAATGAAAATTATATGGAAGAAATCAGAACAGCATTATCACAGGCTGATATGAAGCCGCCGTATGTCTTAATGCCGCATTCTGCGTCCGGAGTTTATAGCGAATATTATGCATCAAAATATCCTGAAGAAGTCTCTGCAATTATTATGCTGGACACAACTCCAACAGTGAAAATGGAATCTAAATTATATTCTTTCGTATATGACCCCAAAACTTTAAAAATCATGTATGGTTTTAGTACGTTACTGCAAGAGACTGGATTAAGTCGAATCATCATTGGATTGCAACCTTCTACTCAAACAGTTGAAAATGGCTATACTGAAAAAGAAATCAGGGATCATCAATTATTTTCTTATCATGTACTCAACGATACGATCAATAATCAGATTCTGAGTTCAAATGACAACATCAATGAGGTAAACAGCATCGTCTTCCCTTCAGAAGTGCCTGTACTGAAACTAATATCCTCATACGCTCAAAAACAAGTGAAAAATGGAGAAGAGCTCCAAAAAGATCACTTGAATCGACTTGGTGCAAATGCTGAGTCCCAAATTATTGACGGCTCTCATGTATTCTATCAAACTCATGTTACAGATATCAGTGATGCCACAAGTAATTTCCTTAAAAAAATCAACTAAGGACTTGTTACAAACACAGACTAAAGGGAGCTAGAAATATAATCTCAGCTCCCTTTTTATCTTTAGATATGAATGTACTTCAACTAACGAAGCATTTAGGAGGAAATGTATGGAAACATTAAAAAAAACAATCGAATTCCTAAATAGAATGAAAGTCATCGACATATAGGGGACAGAAAGAGGGCTTATCCAATGATGACAAAGAATATATTGATGGAGAAACAACTCAAAACCCTTATGGTCTTATAGGATTGATGTTGGGTGGAATTGCGTTAACTATTGGACCTCAGTATGGCTTTATTCCTGTTATTACCCTTATCTTTTGCATAGTTAGTTGAAGATGAAAGGGCATAACATATTTTATATGACTAATGTACTAGGAGATATTAATGCGCAGTACGATGCTATCAGGCTACATAATGAATACTAAGTTGTATAAAGGAGAGACTAATAATGAGCATTAAATTAAATTAAATTGGGAACCAGAAAAGGGTAAGTGCTCTTTTTGCAAAATGAATTAATAGAGAATGAAATCGCACATAAAGAAAAATGTCCTGTAGATAGAAAGTATATTAAAAAACATGTTATTGACACTAAATGAAATTCTCTAAAAACCATATAAATCTTTATGTATAAAGGGATTAAGTTGATTCATATACATATGTACAAAATACGAGTTTTGTGCAAAAGTAGTGTCACTAAAAGATATAGCTTCATTAAATATGTTTTCTTGGTCTCGTTATATGTGTAAATGTCTCTATCACATTTCTTTTATCTATATATTTGATTGCTGTGTCTCACCTTACTTTATTCATTTCAATCAACGATATTTGTAATTGGATTTCGTTTAACTATTGTCTTTGTTCATTTAATTATTATTTTACTATTCAAATCCTTTAGTACAATGCTTTCAGAATTTCATATAGTTATTTTGTATTGAAATTTCATCGTAATTGTATTTCTCGTTAATTTAAATTTACAACCTTCACTGTAATCCATCGCTTTCTAAATATATTAATTACCAAATTTCAGAACTTAATACTGTGGACTATAGTCAATTTTAGATATCACATTACCACACTATTTCGCATTATGATTACATATTCGTTTTGTATGAGTTTGCCTATTCTACCCCAAACTATGTATCCGCTGCAGCATCGACTAATCCTTCTGATTCTGGCCAAAGTTCTGTCATTCAACCTTCTGTAACATTCGGTAATTTAACATTCTACGGAAAAAACGGTTATACTTTCGACACGTACTTCTGGTGAGCAGACTTAATGACTCGCTATATATCAGTTAATAGTTTTCTGCCACCTACCTCGGTACCTACATATAATAATCATAAATCATTCTTGGGTGCTAGTATGGTAGCTGGTTTCACTATCAAAAATCATCATTCCAATCATGTGCAATGCCGATAAGACTTGAAGTTATGCTTTTTATGCATGAATTAACTTTGGATATGATGAGCAAAATTATTACAAGCAACTTTAGATTAGTTTTTATCATTACTTTCCACAAAACAGAACAAATGTTCTTATAGATCCAAAATAATTTTTAATCGCATTACTTCCATATTAATGAAAATAAACTTAATACTACATCTTATTATACCTTTCAACGTATATTTTTCGTAATCTGACGATATTCACTCTATGAAAAATGCCCTTTTTAACGACACAGAACATATGTTCTGCGTCGAGACACAACAAATTATCATTACATCACATATACCTCTTCATAAAAAAATCCTTTCGTCAGTTAATTGGCGAAAGGATTCAGTATGTTAGTTTCTTTACTGCAAAGCTTAGCTTAGTTAGGGATAATGATGTACGGTCCTTATCTACTTGCATCTATCAAAACTTTAGCCGCTGGCTTAATTCCCTCTATCTTCGCATCATTTTGTGAATGACGATACAATTCCTCATAGAAACCTTGAATTTCAAGTAGTTCCTTATGTGTACCTGACTCGACGATCTCACCATGACGCATCACTATAATCCGATCGGCATGCATAATTGTCGATAACCGATGTGCAATGACCATCGTTGTTCTCCCTTCAGAGACTACATGTAATGCACGTTGAATAAGTTGCTCAGTCTGTGAATCAAGGTTTGCAGTTGCTTCATCCAGAATAAGGATCTTTGGACGGAAAACAATGATACGAGCAAATGACAATAGTTGCCGTTCGCCTGCTGACAACCCACTCCCCCGCTCTGACAATTTCGTATCGTAACCATCGCTCATTCGATGTATCATTGGATCAGCACCAACGAATTCACATGCCATTATTACCGCTTCTCGAGAGATGGTTTCGTCGAACATACGCACATTATCAATGATACTTCCGGCATACAAATAAGGCTCTTGTTGTACTAGACCGACAATTCGGTGTAGCTGCGCTTGTCGCATCCTTCGAATATCAATACCGTCAATGTGGATACTACCCTCTTGCACATCATAGAACCTGCACAATAGACTCATAAGCGAGCTTTTACCTGCACCAGTTGTACCAACGATGCCTATCATCTCGCTTGGACGGATATGTAGATCAAGTCCATGAAAGACCGGCGAACCGTTTCCATACGCAAAAGTGATATGGTTGAAATCAATGCGACCTTGTACTGATTCCATTTCAACTTGATTAGGCTGCGGATGATCCATGATATCTGGCTTCAGATCGAGCACTCCCCATATCCGATTCACTGCAACCGTTGCCGACTGTAATGTATTCCATTGTTGGGTAATCGCATTGATCGGCTGGAAGAACTGGCGAATATAGGTTATGAAAGCATATAGAACCCCAAATTCTAGTGTTTGGCCAAGGACTGCATTACCACCCATCCATGTCACGAATGCGATACTTAGGTTACTTAGAAGATCAAAAGTTTTATTGAAAACAACATGTGTACGTATCTCACGAATATTAGATTTGAAATACGCGTCATTTCGTTCCTCGAACTGCTCTGCCTGTGCTCTCTGTTGTTGAAATACTTGAATCAAGTTCATTCCTGATAAATTTTCTGCTACGAACGCAATCAGACGGGATAGTCGTGTGCGTGCCATCTGATACGTTTTGCGCATAAAGGAACGAAATGAAATCGCAATAATTGCAATGATCGGCAGCAAAACTAGACAATACATTGCTAGAGTTGCATCTAACTGAAACATCATAATCAAAATGAAAATCAACGTAAGACCGTCACGTAGCAATGTGTGCAACACTTGACTAAAAAATTGGTTCACGGCTTCGGTATCACTTGAGACATGTGTGATCAGACTGCCACTCGGCGTTTTATCGAAATAAGACATGGATAGCTTTGTAATATGTTCGAACAATTGCTTTCTAATCTTCGCGACAATACTTTGTCCTGCGAACTGTAATAGATTATTTTGCAAATAGGTGAATATAAATCCACATATCGACAATCCGAAGTAGATCAAGCAGATGACAAGTATACTACCCCATTCATTCTTACCTGACATCAGATTATCATCGATCACTACTTTAACTAAGTAAGGTTGGAATAATTCCGAAGCAATAGCAATTATGGTACAGATTACGACCAAGAAAAATGTGAACCTATGAGGTACCACATAGGAACCCAAAATCCGAAAGGCAGATCGATATTGTTGCTTTGGCTTCTTGCTTTGTTCCGAAATATGTTCCTTATCTCGCTGCTTAGATGAATGTGGCATGCGTACTTCCCTCCTCTTGAATCGCATGAAGCGTAGCGTATTGTCCTGGCTCCGCTAGTAGTTCTTCATGCTTGCCTCGTTGAATGATTCGCCCTTCTTCCATAACGATGATAAGGTCTGCATGCTTCAAAGAACTGATTCGGTTCGCAATAATAATGGTTGTCTTACCGTGGCGTTCTTCTTGAATCGTCTGTAAAATTTCATTCTCAGTGACTGAATCTACAGCACTGACACTATCATCTAATATGATGAGTGGAGCCTGTTTGATGAATCCTCGCGCAAGACTCGTTCTCTGACGTTGTCCACCCGACAAGGTAACACCACGTTCCCCTAACTTCGTCTCAAAGCGATCAGGAAACTCCATAATATTGTTATACATTTGTGCTTGTTGTGCGGCTACTTCTATCTCGGCTTGCTTGGCTTGTCGTTTGGCGAAAGCAATATTTTCTCCAATCGTTGTGCTGAAGAGAAATCCATCTTGTGGTACATAAGCTATTTGACTGCGCAAACTATTAAGCTTAATGTTGCGAATGTCCGTTCCTCCAATCTGGATTGAACGCTCAGTTGCTTCATAGGTTCTCAGCAGCAGCTTGACAAGCGTTGTCTTGCCACTACCAGTACGACCAACGATGCCAAGTGTCATACCAGGCTCAATGACAAGATTGATCTCCCGCAAAGCAGGCTGAGAAGCTGCTGGATATGAAAATGTGAGATCTTGGATCTGTACTGGGAATCGATCTAACTCGACATCTACAGCTTCTTCTGATTCAACAATATCCGGTTGAACAGCGACCAATTCGTTCAGCCGTTGCAATGACGCACGTGATCTTTGCACAACATTAATGACATTACCAATTTGCTGCAGTGGTGTCATCAGCATACGTACATATAGCGTTAAAGCAACAAAATTTCCGAGTGTGATCTTTCCAGTAATCGTTAAATAACCTCCGAGCATTAACGCAATAATTAAGGACATTGAGCCTAAAAAGGGTATGATCGCTTGGAAAAGTGAGGACATGCGTACAAGTGATAGTTGATTATCACGAATCCGGTCGACCGTTGCTTCAAAGCGCTTGATCATGAGAGGCTCAACCGCAAATTTCTTTGTAACCCGAATACCACCGAACTGCTCCTCGGCTGACTCCGTCATTGCAGCAAGCGATTGCTGCACTTTCAGTGATCGCTGGCGAATTGCGGGACCAATACGTGTCACAATCCATGGAATTAGAAATAATGGCCCGACAGTTGCTGCTATTAGATAGATCGGAATATCACTGAGGAGCATCGCACCTATACATGAAAATAAAAGCATTGTTCCCGTAGCAAGCTGGTTAACACCCATAGAGATAGATTCCCTAACTCCTGTAACATCATTCATAAAATAGCTCAGCATCTTGCCCGTACCATTTTTGGAATAATAGTGCTCGCTCAGCTCAGAGAAATGGGAGAACAGTCTACGCCTAGTCATATATTCAAACAGTCGGCCAACATACATGATGAGATATTGTCCGTAACCCCCGATGAGTACGTGACCTGCACCTATAAGCAGTAGTAATAAGCTATACCGCATAATATCATGTGATATTAAACCTCCTGACGATAGTTGATCCGCGAATTCTCCGAGTACTTTAGGGAAACAAGCGAATATGATACTAGCCATTGCATGTAATAAAACTGACGATAAGTAAATGCGCCACGTCTCTTTAAAATATGGTTTTAATATACTTTGTTCCTTCAACTTCAACATTTCCCCTTTGCAGTTTGTATACAAATGCATACACCAACAACCCTGTATACAGGGTTGTTGGTGTATGTCAAGAATATTATGTATTTTGATCATTTGGTTGGTCATTACTTTATCTCTTCTGTTTTTTAGTCGACTGATTCACCGATCTATAGCCTTCCATATAAGCTAAGTTATCACTCTGGGGTTCGTATCTGAACTCAGCATCTTCCTTACCCTGTTCGTTCATCTTGTGTCTCATATTTATAATTTTTTCATCAACATTTTCATAATCATCTAGCATCCGGTGAAGTAACATTCTATCATAACAGCCATATACATTTTTACATAGCCATTGTTTTTCACCCTCTTGAAAATCATTATACAAATCGATGACGCTCGTTAAGTTATCGAGCAAATCAGAAATTACATCTTTCTTTTTACTAAGCTCATTTGTAATATGGTTCCAAATACCGACCTTGCTAAAGTTGCTACCTTGTATATCCCCCGCCGTCTGCTTACCGTCACTAGAATCCAAAACGATCGCTTGAAAAACCAAACTCAGATTACTCGATGTAACTCTATTCAAGTTAGGTCCAATTAATTGAGCTAATTTAGAATAGATGATTTGATCCTTCGTAATATATTGCTTAAACTCTTCAAAAAATTCTATAATTCCATCTGCCACTTCTGGAATTACGGTATCATAACCTTTCTCACCCTTATCTTTCGTTACGGATAGCTCAACTAACCTTTTATCAACTATTTTTTTGTGAGAATTATCTGGATCATTAACTCCACGTAATGTTGTTTCTTGCTTATCTGCTACCACACTATGAACAGCATGCTCCGACTTAATAATACGATTAATATAACGCTTCGACTTAGAGCGACTACCGTCTACAGAAAGTACATATGCTTCGCAATGCAACTCAGCATCTACAAAGTTGTTTGCATCATCATATATTGATACATCCAAAGTTTCTCGGATATTTTTCACTTCGACATGGTAATATACAAAATATCCTAAGTTATTGACCCAATCTTTTACCTCACTCTCCACATAGGACTCATGATCCTTGTTCGCTCTTTCTGTAATTGGGAACATATTCTGTTCGAGACCTGGTCCACCAAGACTGTCATTAAGTAAATGACCGCGAATATATCTATTCTCAAGACCAGGATGGTTTTTACGGTTAGTAGGTAAATGCCGCATTAATGCACGTTGTTCCGTAGGACCGAAGCCTTGAGGATGATTAGGACCTAGTTGGTTAGCAATCATCTCAGTTGCCCATGTATGTCCTGAGGAGCTTACTCCAGTTTTGAACTTTACGTCCTGTTTCTCAGGCAAGTTATAAGATTCACCTTTATTCAAAACAATCTCACCAGCATTCGATAATATACAAGCCGCCTTAGGATTAATCTCCATAGCAACTTGTGCAACAGGTGTGCCTGCTCCTTGTAGCTCTATGTTTTTCAATCCAAACCGCAATTGCAGCAGCGGAAAATAGGAGCTAACCTCATCTAAACTCGTACTTTCTGCAATTACTTTGTCTACAGTTAACTGGGCAAGCCGAATATCTCGTTCCATTTCATCACGCGATCTAGTTGAAGAAGCAGGAGCCATCGCTAATATATCCGATATTGACTTAGCTTCCAAATGATTCTCTTGGCTCTCTTGGTCCTCTTCTTCTAACTTAGTTATTCTCCTCAGTACGTTCTCTGGAGTAGAATCCTGTTCATTCATCTCATCTAGTACTTTATCGGACTCTGTGTCATTACTTTCTGAGAACATACTTTGTAGCATATGCTGCATCGCCGTATTCCCCATACTTTGTTGCAGACGCATCATCATGTTAGTGTCAAATGATGGGGTGATTGTATGCTCTTGCTGCTCTTGAGAATGATATGGACTTGTTAGACTTTTCAAGTTACTTGCATCTTTGGATTGCAATTTTTCGTACATCATTGGATACTCCTCTTTATTGATACTTGTAGTTCAAAGGTATCTCGTATTGAAAAAGCAGTCATTATATCATCAAACAGCAATTACAGAGCATACGTCCCACGAACGGTGAATCATCATTCCATCTAATTATTACCATTTTATACTATATCATCACTTATTAACATTGTATTTTACGAATCAACTCTTTATTCTAGCCAGTTCAATGGACAAAAATGCCTATATCCGCAACGGGACATAGGCATTCAAAGAATATTACACAATCTTATACTTTGCGATTTCTAGTAGCGTACTGCCGCTTGACGCTTGTACAGATCCTCTACTACGAGACATGCCATTGCTTCAACGACAGGCACAATTCTCGGGCAAATACATGGATCATGTCTGCCCTCAGTTTTAATCTCAATTTCTTCGCCACGCTCGTTCATCGTTTGCTGTGTTACAGAAATTGATGAAGTTGGCTTAACGCTAATACGTAAAACGATTTCTTGACCAGTACTAATTCCTCCGACAATACCACCAGAATTGTTTGTTAAGAAACCATCTTTATTCATTGCATCATTATGCTCACTACCTAGCATACTAGCTGCAGCAAAGCCTGCGCCGAACTCGATTCCTTTAACCGCACCGATAGAAAGCATTGCCTTAGCTAATTCTGCATCTAATTTATCAAATGCTGGTTCACCAAGTCCTGCATCCACACCGCGAATACGGCATTCTACAATACCACCACAGCTATCACCAACTGAAGCGAGATGCTCGATTTTACTAATCATTTGCTGAGCTGCTTCAGGATCACAAGTACGTACCGGGTTTTGCTCGATAAACTCTTCATTGAATGAGTTTGCTTTAATATCACCGATCTGAATCGTATAGGCTACAACTTGTACACCACGATTTTCAAGCAACTTACGAGCAATTGCACCACCCGCTACACGACCAGCTGTTTCTCTACCCGACGCTCTCCCGCTTCCACGATGATCACGAATGCCGTACTTTTGTAAATATGTAAAGTCTGCGTGACCTGGTCGGAATGAATGTTGAATTTCGCTGTATGCTTCTGATTTCATATCATGATTGTGAAGCATAATTGCAAGCGGCGCTCCTGTTGTTTTACCTTCAAACACTCCCGATTGAATTTGAATGATATCATATTCTTTACGTGGAGTAGTAACAGAAGACTGACCTGGCTTTCTTCTGTCCATTTGTTTTTGAATATAAGCTTCATCTATTTCTACCCCAGGTGTTACGCCGTCAACGATAACCCCTACTGATTTACCATGTGATTCCCCAAATGTTGTAATTCTAAAATTTTCTCCAAATGTGTTCCCAGCCATTGTTTATTCCTCCCAAAAACTTTTTGTAACTTCCTCTGAATAAGCTTCTTTTGCAACAAAAAGTTACTTCGAAAGCATCTGCTCTACTTTTTGATTAGCTTCTTGATTGACTACTGTAATGTTGATATATCCTTATTATAATGAGATACTTGAAATAAGTGAAATCACAATTTAGCCATCCTGTCATAGAGGGGTTCTATATCAAATGATTAATTTAGAATGGTATCGAATTTTCATGTATACTGCGCAGCATAAAAATCTAACGAAGGCCGCACAGCAGCTTCATATTACACAGCCATCTGTAAGCTATGCTATTAAGCAGATGGAAGAAGCTTTAGATGTTAAATTATTTCATCGGCTTTCTAAAGGGGTAGAGTTAACCGAAGAAGGACAAGCTTTACTGAAATATGTCGAGCAATCGTTTGCAATGCTTGATTCTGGGCAGAAGCATCTTCAAAATCTCAAACAGCTTAATGTAGGTGAAATTCGAATTGGTGCAAGTGATTCGCTAATTAAGCATCTGCTCCTTCCACAGCTGAATACGTTTCATCATCAATATCCTACAATTAGAATTCGTTTATCACGTGGGAAAACTCCCGAAATTACGAAACGGGTAAAAGAAGGTGAAATTGATTTTGCACTAGTCCATATGCCGATTGATGATCCAGAATTGAATATTCAAACGCTGGTGGAGCTTGAAGATATTTTTGTCGTCGGCGAAGCTTATCAACAATGGTCCACTCGTTTAATTACGATACAAGAGCTTGCTGAGATCCCCTTAATTCTATTATCCCCTGGTAGCAGTACTAGAATTTTCATCGATCAGTGGTTTGCCGCTAAAGGGCTGTCTGTTACTCCTGATATTGAGTTAGGCAGTATCGAGTTATTATCAGAATTTGCGCGATTAGGCTATGGGGCTACCTTTATCAGTCGTTCATTTGTGCAGGAAGAATTGCAAAGAGGAACGTTATTCGAACTTAAAGTAAAGAGTTCATTGCCTTCTCGTAGTATTGGTTTTGCTGTCCGTGAACATACTAAGCTATCTATAGCTGCTGAGACTTTCATGCGGCATCTGCGTCTGCGTAATGAATCTACGAATTAGTATACGAAAGAAGCTCTTGCGATTAGCAAGAGCTTCTTAACTGTTATTATATTAATCCAGATGCGTTCAAAGTACATTTTAATATTTTCTCCATTTGAGCAGGATTAGTATAGATGTTGAATCTGATTCATTGGGGTCTTTCAATAGTGAAGATTTCACCAACTTTAGCATAATTAGCTCCTGCTAATCTACTCACAGCTTTCAATGAAGCGGCATCAATTCTACCTTCTTCAAAAATTCCTTCTGCAACGTGGAACATGACGACTTCACCGATGAATAGATCCGAACCTGCTATTCCTTCTTGATTACCCCCAAGTGGAATCGCTTGAACGAGCTTACACTCCATTCGAACTTTTGCTTCCTTAATACCCGGCACATTAACAACGCGACTAGCAACAACTGATAATCCAGCGAGCTCTATTTCACTTTCGTCTGGAGGTAGCGAAGCTGCAGTTGTATTAATCGTTGCAACATTGTCTTCATCAACGATATGAACAACGAACTCTTTGCGATCATAGATATTCCGAGCTGTATCCTTTAACCGTCCGTCTGGTCGTTGTACAGCAATAGACACCATAGGCGGATTAGATGAGACAATATTGAAATAGCTGAACGGAGCACCATTAACTATTCCTGCATCTGATAATGTCGTTACAAATGCGATTGGTCTTGGAATAATCGATCCAACTAACAGTTTATAATTATCTCGTTCACTTTGATCCTTTGGCTGAATAGTAATCATGAGCTCCACTCCTTTATACAATGAACACTAACTATCGTTGTCCCTCTAAACAAAGCGAATATATATTATCACTCGTATTCTTTCGTAAATTCGATCGTGCTTCTTATCGTATTAATCGGTCTTACTAACTTTTCAATCTGCTCACGGTTACCTTCAAGGAATGGCGGTAAAGAAAGTTTTTCTCCTACTGTTTCATATTCCTCATCACCCATAAAGCCTGGACCATCCGTTGCGAATTCGAACAAGATTTGCGGTGCTACACGTACATACAATGATTCGAAGAAATGACGATCGACATAACCAGATGTGTGGAAACCAAAATTAGCAAAACGTTCAGTCCATTCATCCAGTACTTCACGATCCGCTACACGGAATGCAGCATGATGGACCGTACCGAAACCTTGACGAGATGGTGGAAGTATTACATTATGCTCAATAATAACTTGAGCACCATTACCACCCTCACCAACTTCAAATAAGTGATTCGATCCTTCTGAAGCAATTTCCTCGAATAACATTACTTTTTCTAACATTTTTTTGAAGTGATCGAAATCGTTAATTCTTACGAAAACAGGTCCTAATCCGGTGATTGCAAATTCTAGAGGAATAGGTCCTTTTATCCAAGGAGTACCTGACTCTACTCCACTATTGTACTCATCTGAGATCAATTGATACTGTTGATCATCAAAGTCGACAAATGATAAAGTCTTTTTACCAAATTGTTCAGTAATTCCGGAATGCTTCACTTTCAACCGATCAAAACGTTTTATCCAATAATCGATAGCAGCATCTGTTGGCACACGGAATGAAGTTTTGAAGATTTCATTGTTACCGTGTACTCCCTTTTGAATGTTAGGAAAATCAAAGAAAGTCATGTCTGTACCAGCAGAACCTTTATCATCTGCGAAAAATAAATGGTAAGTTTTGATATCATCTTGGTTAACTGTTTTCTTAACAAGTCTCATTCCTAATACATAAGTGAAAAACTCGTAGTTTTTCTCTGCACTACTTGTTATTGCGGTTACGTGGTGAATACCTTTTAGTTGATTCATAATTAATTCCTCCAATATTTCTATTTTGTTTGTCTTGTGAATTATCAATTGCCTTAGTATAAGTAATGCTTTATAATCTTAAAATTAAGATATACATCCTGTAAAACGAATAATGCTGTTCTATCACTGATCTTAAAGTAATGATACTATTGAACAATCGTGTTAAAATGTGTATCTTTCATATCGCTGCTACAATGTTGTATTCTTCATCAAGTTATTATCTTAACTTTAAGATAATATTATACGATCTCTATTCGTTTGTCAATCCCTACTTAACAATCATCTGAATTTAGACAACGATGTTGAGTTTTATTATGATAGTTTGAAGAGTGCGAACTTATGTTCTATAATAAAAGTGTAATTATAAATAAGTAAATTATATTTGATATGATTATGTGGAGGAATGCATCAATGATAGAATTAGACTCAAGCTCTTCGAACCCCAACACCATCATTCATAACGAAATAACGCTTTCTACCACATTGCACAGTGATCTTATAGAAGTGATCGAACGTATCTACGTAACGCCTGAATTACGATGCACTCAACTTCTAGCAGAACCACATAACGCCGAGTATGGCTCGTATTACGTTAAACTTAACTCATTTAACATCAGATTTCGTATCGCAAAGATCACGCCTACCAAAGTCGGACAATTCGTAACGATTTGGGAGCGTAATGATAATGGAACAATACAGCCTTATGATATTTCTGAAGAGATTAGTTTCTATGTCATTTGTGCTCGCGAAGGCAACAACTTTGGTCAATTTGTTTTTCCATCTTCTGTATTACGTGATAAGGACATTTTATCACATCAAGGTGTTGGTGGAAAAAGAGCAATACGGATCTATCCCCCTTGGGTTGTTCCAACTAGTCGTCAAGCACAAAACACACAAAAATGGCAATTACCTTATTTCTTAAACTTATCTCTACATATTCCTATAGATGAAGAACGTGTTCGTCAATTGTATTCACCACAGCGTTAAAGCAACTTCGGTGAAACTAGATGAACCTAGATGATACGAACAATAAAAATAGATAGGCAAAGCACAGTTTTATGTCAACAAAATGATTAGAAGAACAATAAAAGGAGTTGTTAACTGCTAATAACAGCCTATTCACGCTTCGGGCATTTGTAGCAAAAACCACTAGTTCTAGCCCAGCATGCTGAGTTAGAACTAGTGGTTCACATCCATTACTATTGTTTGATACAGACAGCCTATCAAGGTCATTGCGATCGCTAATAATGATGACTACTCGCTTTCACCCTTTAACGGGTTTCATGCCTTCTAACAGCTGCATACACATCTTTTAGCGGGATTCGATATGATGCCGCAATCGCTCTACAATCTTCGTATTCAGGAGCCCACTGAACGAGTTGTCCGTTGTGAAATCCTTTCTTGACATTGATTGTACCCCACTCCGTTTCTACTTGTTCATACGCGCGTTCTAAGCGATGTACTGTTAACGGGTAATAGCGGATGCCAAGCGTTGTTGTTTCGCGAAACAATATATCTTTCATAGCTTCTAATTTATCTACAGCGCAAAGAAGTTGTAATAATGTACCTGGCCTATTTTTCTTCATAAATATCGGTGTGTAGTACACATCATTCGCTCCACTATTAAGAAGTAAATCCATCACATAGCCTAGCCATTCACCAGGAATATCATCTAGGTTGACTTCTAACTTATACATTTGGTCATCGACATGCTCATGCGATGGTGGATGATTATTATCCATCCTATTCACTCCCTTCATATACGACAAATGATCCACTACTCTCCAATAATTACTCTAAGTACATTAGGGTGCTTAGGGAATGTTTTTGTACCCGCACCATAACCAACGGTTTGAACCTTCATCGACGGTAGATTACAAAATTCATTAACAAGTACAGCAACAAAAGCAGCACCAGTCGGCGTCGTCAATTCCGAACGAATATCTGACTGCTCAATAGGAATGCCACGCATGATCTCTAGTGTAGCAGGAGCGGGAACTGGATATATACCATGATCAATATGAATCTTGCCGTTGCCAACTGGAACAGAGGACGATTTGATAACCTCAATCTGAAGTTGTTCTAGTAATATTGCTGCACCAACAATATCAATGATCGAATCTACAGCACCTACTTCATGGAAATGAACCTTGTCCAATGGAAGTCCGTGAATTAATCCTTCTGCCTCACCAATTTTGCGGAACAAACGTAAGGATGTATCTTTCACAACTTCAGACAATTGCGACTGTTCGATCATATGCACGATATCCTTGTAGGAGCGATGGTCATGACTGTGGTCGTGAGTATGTCCATGATCATGACCGTGATCATGATCATGTGAGTGCTCATGGGTGTGGCTATGTCCGTGGTCATGTGAGTGTTCATGCGTGTGACTATGTCCGTGGTCATGTGAGTGCTCATGCGTGTGACTATGTCCATGGTCATGTGAATTCTCATGCGTGTGACTATGTCCGTGATCATGTGTATGCTCATGTACCAAATTCACATTAAATTTGGTACCCGTAATACCATTTTTTATTACTTTTACCCAAGACAATGTATACTCGTCTTGTATATTAAGCTTTTTTAATTCTTCTTGCATGAATGCCGCGTCAGCGCCAGCATCAATTAACGCTCCAATAAACATATCTCCGCTGATGCCAGTTATACAATCAAGATAAAGTGTTTTCATTATGTTGACCTCTCTCGCTCAGTTTGTGAATTAAAGCGGCATTATATCCACCACCAAAACCGTTATCTATATTAACTACACTAATACCGGAAGCGCAAGAATTTAACATCGTTAACAATGCGGATAATCCATTAAAATTAGCACCATAACCAACACTAGTTGGTACGGCAATAACAGGATGTGATACTAATCCTCCAACAACACTGGGCAAAGCGCCTTCCATGCCAGCAACGACAACGGACGCTACCGCATTTTGAATCTCTTCCGCATGGAACAATAAGCGATGAATGCCAGCGACGCCAACATCGTATATCCGATGAACTGGGCAACCAAGCACCTCAGCTGTAACAGCAGCTTCTTCTGCTACAGCTATATCAGATGTACCTGCTGCAATAATGGCAATATATTGTTGCGACTGATCTTTTTTGTGGAAATCTTGCACCCAATATAGAATCCGTGCTTGCTCATGGTAGACCAACTGCGGAATGGAATGCTGCACTTCACTCGCTTTATCGACAGATATACGTGTAATAAGTACTTGATCATTGCGTTGTAGCATCGCATTAGCTATTGCAATAATCTGTTCGGACGATTTGCCTTCTCCGTAGATAACCTCAGGGAATCCTTGTCTTTTCTTGCGGTCATGGTCAACTTTAGCAAAACCCAAATCTTCGAAGGCACTTAATTGTTGCTTCGCTGCATCAACGGATAGTTCGCCATTCTGTACTTTTTTCAATATATCCTCTAGCAACATCATCACTCCTAAAACTTTTTATTAACTATTTAATAAAAAGTAGCTACGAAAGCATATACTAAAACTTTTCATATTGCTTTCAATTATACTTCGTGTTAATGAAAAGTACTTCGGAAGCATATACTAAAACTTTTCATATAGCTTTCAATTATACTTCGTGTTAATGAAAAGCACTTCGGAAGCATTAACATATTTCCCTTATTAAAATAGTTGTGCAACGACTTGCTGTACAGAAATGTACTTTTCATAAATCGCTTTATATTTCTCGCTATTCTCAGCAATCGGAACGACTGGTTCATTCATAGGTATATAGTTTTTAATATCCTCGAATGAAGAAGCATATCCCAGTGCAACTAAAGCTGTCCATGAAGCGCCCCAAGCAGCTCCATTATGACTTTCTGAAACATAAATATTGGCATTGAATATATCTGCTAGCATTTGCAGCCATACTGAAGAGCGTGCCAAACCACCATTAACAAACACTTTATGCGCAGGTCCAATCGATTGTTCAAGCGCATTACCTATTTGATATAGATTTAACGTAATTCCTTCTAATACAGCTCTAATGAGATGTTCACGACGATGGGAGATAGATAAGCCATAGAAATTACCTTTTGCATCCTGATTCCATACTGGCGCGCGTTCTCCATTGAGATAAGGTAGAAATACAAGACCCTCTGAACCGATCTCTGATTTTTCTGCTTCTGCAATAAATGCAGCAAACTCACCCTCATATTGCAATAAATCCTTTGTCCATTGCAATACTACACCGCCATTGTTTGTCGGTCCACCAACGATGTAAGTATCACTGCTGAAAGAATAGCAAAATGTAGATTGTGCCTCACTTACTTGGAAAGTTGAAGTGAATTGACGGATAGCACCACTCGTACCTACAGAAATAGCAACTTCACCTGGCAAAATTGCCCCACTGCCTAGATTGGCAAGTTGTCCATCTGCCGAACCAATGACGAACGGTACATCTCTAGAAATCCCAGCTTCTTGTGCTACTTCTGTACTTATTCCGGTAAGTATTGTAGTCGGTTCAACGATCGTTGATAATTGATCACTAGTGATATTCGTTAATTGTAGTAATGTAGGCTCCCATTGCAATGTAACAGGATTAAATAGCCCCGTAGCTGATGCCATTGCATAATCAATCAAACGTTTACCAAACCATTTATAAATAATAAATTCCTTTGCTGACATAAAATATTTCGCTTCATTATAAGGAGCATAGTTTGTTTCTTTCATCCACAGTAACTTCGTAAAAGGTGTCATCGGATGTATAGGTGTTCCAGTTAACTCATAATAATGTTGTTTGTCCTGTTCGGATAAAGCACGTACTTGTGCTACACTTCGACCATCTGCCCATGTTAGGAGCGGGGAAATCGCCTTACCTGAAGGATCGACGCATACTAGAGAATGCATCGCAGCAGAGAAGGAAACAGCCAGAAGCTCCCCATCGATAATATTAGCTTTTTCAATTAATCGCTTTAGTGCTAATACGGCAGAACGTTCAATATGTTCAACATCTTGCAGGGCATATCCTTGCTTGGGATATTCCGTCTTATTCATCTCTTCTACTTCAGCTATAGTATGACCGTCGGTCTGAAATGCACATGCTTTAACACTCGTGGTCCCTAGATCAATTCCTATTACTAGTTGCCTTACCATTGTTAATCTTCCTTTCAGATATGCATCTATGAACAAGAACAATACAAACCCTAGCTAATCGTGGTTTCTATCATTGCTCACAACGTTTTAAGCGTCAGAGAGCAAGCACTTTGTTCATACTGCCACTTTGGTAACCGAATAAATCCATTGTGACATATTTATATCCATAATGCTGCAATTGCGCAACGATTACCGCATGATTTTCGAGCAGAATAGGCATATCCGCTAATTCTACTTCAATTCTGGCAATCTCCTGATGGGTACGAACGCGTACTTGGCGAATACCCAATGACTTCAAATATCGTTCAGAAGCATCAACTTTTTGTAATTTCTCATTCGTAATCTGTTCACCGTATGCGATACGCGATGAGAGACAAGCGAAAGAAGGCTTAGACCAAGTGGGCAGATTAACAGATTGGGATAACTCCCTTATCTCTGTTTTGTAAAGATCAGCTTCCAGTAATGGACCTCTGACGCCACGTTCTTTAGCAGCTTGCATACCTGGGCGATGCTCATTCTGATCATCAGCAATGACACCGTAAATAATGTTTTTATAATTTTTTTCTTCAAGAATTGGTAATATATGATCAAATAAACTACTTTTACAGAAGTAACATCTATTTTTATTATTCTCTGAATATCCTGGAATTGCTAATTCGGAAGTTTCAATGACGATATGTGTAGCGCCAATAAGAGAAGCAAGCTCTCTCGCTTCTTCTAATTCACTCGAAGGATATGTTTCGGAATCCGCCGTAACAGCGATAACATGATCAGTACCTAATGTATCTATCGCTGCCTTTAACAAAAATGTACTATCTACTCCACCAGAAAATGCAACCACTACACTTTGCATTTCTCGCAAAATAGATTGTAACTTTTCATATTTCGCTGTCAGCATCATTTTTCCCCCTTAAACTTTTCATAATCTACTTGGTAAACCTCTCTTGTAATGAAAAGTACGTCGTAAGCATGATCTCGAACTTTTCATAATCAACTCTAACCATTTAGATGGTCATACTACCGAAACCGCCATCTACTCGAATCAGCGCACCTGTAACAAAGCTAGATGCTTGTTCTGAAGCAAGCCAGACCGCAGCACCTTGCAATTCCTCAGGAGTTCCAAAACGTTGCATTGGTGTATGCTTCATTATTGATTCTATGCGATCAGGGCTCAAAATTTTACGGTTTTGTTCCGCTGGGAAGAAACCAGGAATAATAGCATTAACACGAATACCATGAAGGGCAAACTCTCTCGCCAAATATTGTGTAACACTGTTCAATGCCGCTTTAGAAACGGAATACGTAAACACTTTAGAAAGTGGTGTTGTTGACGATACTGAAGATATATTAATAATACTACCTGAACGCTGTTGCTCAATATTTTTCTGAGCGAAAATTTGACAAGCTTGAACGATACCCTTCAAATTTACATCCATAATATCATCGAATTCTTCCATTTCAAGTTCAAGAAAAGGAGTACTGCTGTTTTTACCTGGTGCATTCAATAAAATATCCCAACCACCTGACCATGCTTCGATGTCAGATACTGCTTGTAGTAAAGATTCACGGTCACTAACATTCGCTTGAAAAGCTTTTGCTTCACCGCCATTAGCAATAATGGCTTGTACAACGTCTTCAGCCTTTTCCATATTACGTCCAACGATTGCAAGTTTGGCACCGTGCTCAGCTAATCCGTGAGCGATAGAAGACCCAAGCACACTATTTCCTCCAATAGCAACTGCTGTTTTACCTGTTAAGTCAAATAATTTACTCATATCCATCTCTCCTTAGTTGTAATATTTTCTACCACAAATTCCCGTTTTCAGCGAAAGGTATCTCATACAACGACGATACGATTTCCATCTGCGGATGTTGATTAACATATTCTATAAGTGCTTCTGACACTTCAATTTCGCTTAATACTAATGTGTTTTTAATGCGAACCATTTTCACTTCAGTAAAATCAAGAATATTACTTGTCTTAATCGCAGCTTGAATCGTTTCCTTATCATTAGCTAAAGTCGTAGCAATCTTGGTAGGAGCAACTACAGTCGAAGTCAGTCCATTCGCATAGGTTACTTCAAGATTCATCTTGTCCACTAGACGTTGTGTTGTGAAATCTGCGGTACCTACGCCATTGGCATTCCCTTCTGTTGCTTCAGTCAAATCTAGCACGACCATTTTATTAACATCTGGTCCGCCATGGGCATACGGAGTAGGATAGCGCCCTGTAATGTTAGGATCCATACCGTCACCGCTAATATTCTTTCCGATTTGATCAATCACTAGCACTTCTAATTGTTCGAAAAACAACTTCGGTAGCAATGATTTGGCTTGTGTTTGCAAACTAGCTTCTTTCTCAATAATTTCTACTGGAGTCAATGTTTCCACGACCGCGACTTTATCAAAAGCATTTTCAACTGTCGCAACACCGAATAAAATAGGCTTTTCAGCCATAATCATTTTCGCCATTGCGGGGACATTTTCAGCCATATACTTGAAACCAAGCTGATGACACGCTTCCGCACCTTTTTGCTTGCCAAGTCCAATACTGATCATTTTCATAATACCGCTTTCAACTGGACCACGGAAAGCGGTATGTGGCTTAATACGGTTAATAACAACGATTCCATCAGCACTTGCAGCATATTGATCTACATAGACAGGCAGACCATTGGGTAGTTCACCTAGCTTCACAACTTCCATGGATGAGCGGATTTCACAACCAACCGATTCCTCTGTTACGCCAAGATGTGCAAGCACTTCACGCTGTCCTTCAGCTGTAGCACCACCATGACTGCCCATGCTAGGCACGATAAATGGTTTAGCCCCAAGATCTTGCAAAAACCTCACAGTGCATTGCGTTAATTCAACAAGACGATCAAGTCCACGACTACCAACCGCAATAGCAATTTCCATGCCAGGCTTAATCTGTTGAACAATTTCATCACGATCTAATTTCAATAATAATTGTTCACTCAAATTTTCAATATGACTGTTATCAAAAGTAACCTTTACTTTTGCCATTTTTGGAACAGGAATATCTTTAACAAGCTCTTGAAGAATACCCATCAACATTCACTCCATTTCATATACGTTGTATATAATTTTACCAAATAAATTAGATTTCATGTGAGAAAGAAAAGAATAACTCTACCTTTAATTAGTATAGTAAACTAATTAATTAAATGATATCATTGCTCTACCTAAACGTCAACGCGATAATTCCCGTTTTCGGCATCATTATTTAGTTATGATAATAGCATAAAAGTATGTGAATGCTAACTTACTAGCTTCCACATACTTTATTTGCATTTTTATTAATTAGATCCAGTCACCATATCCTTGACGAACTAAATATTGCTTAGAATCTTCTAGACAATCAAACGGATCTCTTCCATTCGTATCATCCTGTTCTATGAAGAAGTGTTTCACACCACTTTCTAACCCTGCATCGATAATTGCCGGAATATCCAAAGACCCTTGTCCTAATTCTGCAAACTCAATAATATTAGTGAACTTCTGCATAAATTTAGACATATCCTTAAGATCATCTTCGCCTACAGTTAATCTGCCAACACGATAATCCTTCAAGTGTAATAATCCGATTCGACCTTTGAAGCGATTAATAACCGCAACAGGATTTTCTCCACCACGCTGAATCCAGTGAACATCAAGTTCAAAGCCTAGCTTAGTTGTATGATTACGCATCATATCAATTAGATACTCTCCATCATATTTCTCAAATTCTACATGATGATTATGATAATAAAGTTCTAATCCATGTTCAGCAAGTCGATTCGCCATAGCTTCAGCATCCGCAATATATTGCATCACTTGGTCTTTATGTCCCATAATCGCAAGAGGCATCATTCCAATGCGAATATATTGACAACTAAGCTGTTTGCAATCATCGACAATTTTATCAAAATGAGTCGTTAAAGACTCACCTGGATCGTTTTCACCTTTGCTTAATGGAGCAGATACCGCTGCGATTTGAATGCCAAAATCTTCACTAGCTTTTTTCAATTGTGCTACATTTTCTGCTGTCATCGCTATTTGTGTCACTTCAACGGAATGAAATCCCATTTCATGTAGCTTCTCTAGTGTCGCATATACACCTAGCTCTTCAACTTTTTGTTTCAAATTGAACATTTGAACGCCTATTTTTGATTGCTTCGTCATCTCTTATTCACTCCATTCGTTTTATTGTTCAGCTGCGATCTTCTTATTCAATTCAGACAAATACAACTCTGGATCTATTGGTAATTCCACTTCTTTGTTCAACCAACTAGACAGAAGAATCGCATTCGCTAATTCCACGCCATGAATACCGTCGCTGCCTGGAGCTAACAATGGCGCACCTTCAAGAATATGGGCTGCAAAGTTTTCGAATACTGCAATATGCTGTGCTCCCCATACGCTTTCAAATTCAATAACTTCCTCAGAGTAGATATCAGCTGTACTACCGCCCATAAAGATATTCATAACATCTGCCATACTCATCGTGTCACTCATCTCGCGCTCAGGTTTAGTTAGACGTTTAATTGTGATTTTCTTACTATCATCAACAACGATCTTACCTTTATCACCAAGAATTTCAAAACGATCTGTTCCGACAATATCATGCGTACATGTAACAAATACGCCCGTTGCCCCATTCGCATATTCCATCATTACCGTCACTTCATCTTCAACCGAGATGTTACGCTGGTAACCATATTTCACATTGGAATATACTTTTGTAGGCATGCCTGCAATCCATTGTAATAGATCAAGCTGATGTGGCGCTTGATTAACAAGTACTCCGCCGCCTTCACCTTTCCAAGTCGCTCTCCATTCACTTTGATCATAGTAGCCCTGCGGTCTCCACCATGTTGTAATCATCCAATTCGTACGACGAATATCTCCAATTTCGCCATCATCGATTAATTTTTTCAATGTTTGATAAAGAGGATTCGTCCGTTGATTGAACATAATGCCAAAAGCAACATTCGGCTTAGTTTGTGCAAACTCATTCAACTCTTTCACTTGCTTTGTATATACACCTGCCGGTTTTTCAAGTAATGCATGAATATCTCGTTGCAAAGCTGCAATACCCATCTCTGGGTGTAAGTAATGTGGTACACATGTAACGATTGCATCAACCGTTCCACTATCAAGCATCTCAATGTAATTATCGAAAAATGGTACTTCAGGAAAGTTTTCTTGTGCCCATTGCTTTTTAGCAGGATCTGTATCGCAAATTGCACCTAGCTCCGTATTTTTCACTTTACCTTCAGTAATAAATTTAACGTAAGCTCCACCTTGCGCACCGATACCGATAATTCCCATTTTTAGATTTGTCATCTTATTCAGCCTCTTTCTCAATAGATTGGAGTAAATCAACTAAAGCATGAAATTGTAACGCATAGGCTTCCTCACCTGTCATACCTTTGTCGTCTTTAATAATATCTTCAGCAGCTTCTAACTCGAGGTCTTTCAAGGAATCGAACAATACTAGATGCGGCTCTAATGTCAAATATCCTTCATAGCCATTAGCGATCACATCGGTTAATATTTCCTTGATCTTCCCCTCTCCTGTGCCACAAACAACATTTTGCTGGCTAGTAGAAACTGCATCTTTAATATGGATGTATTCAATATGAGGCTTCAGTAACTGATAGCATTCCCATGTATCTTCACCGCATTGTACAAAATTCGCAAAATCGAATATTGCTTTGAAATAAGGAGAATGAACAGCCTCTAGCATCTCGTGGCAACGTCTTGCGATATCACCAAAAATATCTTTTTCATTCTCATGAAGCAAGATCACATTATATTTAGCAGCGATTGCAGCAATTTGGCTTATTTGTGAGATAACTTTATTATGGTATTGATCTGCATCCTCGCCTTTAGGAATGTAAAAGCTAAAAATACGAATGTATTTACAATTCAACACATTTGAAATTTGACATAAACGATCTAGCATAGTAAGTTGCTGTGCAAAACCTTCATCATCAGTAATGAAGATTTTCCCAATCGGTGCTCCTATTGATGAGACAGCAATCTCATATTCATTTAACTTCGGCAACACTGTTTGTTGAATCTCTTCAAGTGTGTATTCTCCAATATTTCGTCCATCAATGCCACGTAATGATAAATATTTCATGCCAAGCTTACTAACAACTTGCAATTGAGTTACAAAATCAGATGAGATTTCATCCGAAAATCCAGATATGTGTAGTTTGTCATTGTACAACTCCATCTCTCCTATAACTTTTTATTTTAATGAAAAAGCAACTTGAAATATAACGAAAATTAAAAGTAGCTTCAAAAGCAAGATTTACTATCGAACAATTTCAGTTTACAAGAAAACGCTTTATTCATCTCGTATATTATTGCGATTAATAGTAAAATGTTGATATAATTATTACAACCTCTACAAAGGAATGAGTACAATGAACAATGCACAAGTGCAGCAATTAAATCAACTTCTAAAATTCACTTATACATTTTCCGGAGTCGAAACCATCTATATGGATGATCATCAAAAGATGGTATTTGCTTATGGACCAATGCATATTCCTGAAACATTGCAGTCTTTATTTGAAGCTATTCGCGCCAATATTTTAGAACATACGAACAAAACAAAACATCATATTCAAGTCCATGCCACCACACAGCAATTGATATATATTTCAGTCAATATTAAAGGGGATTATCGCAATGAGGGTACGGTAATCATTGGTCCTTTTCTGCAAATAGATCCTTCGACAATTCAAGTTCAAGATATATTATTTCAGCATCATTGGTCACTTTCGTTATTGCCAATCGTCCAACAATATTATTTATCCTTACCATTAATAAGCGATGAAAAGCTCAATCATATTATCGAGTTCATTCAATACATATTTCAGCATTCATCTCTTTCGTCTACTTCACATATAGCGATCGAGAGTAAAAACTATATTAGCGCACATCTCTCCTTATTTCCTCCTGTTGAGAATATTGAGAAAATACATATTGTGGAGGAGCGATATCGTAACGAGAATACATTAATGAACGCAGTCCAGCAAGGTAATTTATCATTAGTGGAGCAACTATTAATTACAGATGAGCATCCTAAATACCCCTTGGCTGATCGTTTTCCGCATGATCCATTGCGCTCTAGAAAAAATCTAACCTTTGTGAGAAATACGTTACTTCGTAAAGCAGTTGAAAACGGTGGAGTGCATCCCGTATATATTGATAGTATTTCCGAAAAATTTGCGATTCAAATCGAAAAGACTACCAATATTAAGCAGCTCGAAGCACTTCAAAATAAAATGTGTTTGGAATATTGTAAATTAGTACAACAGTTATCGCTGCTCTCCTACTCACCGTACATCCGTAAAGCTTTAGAGTTTATAAGATGGCATCTTGCCGAAGATATAACACTTGCAAAGGTTGCCCATGAAATAGGTATTAACAAATATGAGCTGTCTAGATCATTTAAAAAGGAAACAGGTTTAACCTTCCCAGACTATATTCACCATATACGACTGAAGGAAGCACTACAGCTGATGAACAATGAAAACCTCTCAATCACTGATATCTCATATATGGTTGGCTATAATGATGTGAATTACTTTATTAAGGTGTTTAAGAGGCACTATGATGTTACTCCCCATCAATATCGTCAACAAGAGAGGTAGTTCAAAATCACTGACTGTGATCACGCGGTAATGCGCTGGAGTTTAGTCTGCTTCGAATATATTGAACCTTATTTAAATAAGTAGAGCCAGTTCAAAAGTATTAAAACTTTGAACTGGCTCTAGGTAATGCTATCTAAACTCTACTTCATTTTTATTTCATCCATTGCGTATGGAAAGTACCTTCTTTATCTTTGCGCTCATACGTATGTGCGCCAAAGTAATCACGTTGTGCTTGAATTAAGTTTGCTGGCAACGTCTCTGCACGATAACTATCATAGTAGTTAATTGCACTAGCAAATCCAGGAACAGGAATACCTCTTTGGATTGCAATTGATACGACATTACGTAATGCTGCTTGATAATTCGCTGCGATTTCATTGAAATATGGATCAAGTAGCAAGTTTGCTAGTGCTGGCTCGGCATCATATGCATCTTTAATTTGTTGCAGGAATTGCGCGCGGATAATACATCCACCACGGAAGATCATTGCAATATCCCCGTAACGAAGATTCCAATCATATTCCTCAGAAGCAGTACGCATTTGAGCAAAACCTTGTGCATATGAACAAATTTTACTCAAGAACAGTGCTTTACGAACTTGTTCAATCAAAGCATCGCGCTCTCCGTCAAATGGAGTAACTTCTGGGCCAGTAAGTTTTTGACTAGCTATAATACGCTCATCTTTAAGTGCGGAGATGTAGCGGGCAAATACAGACTCCGTAATAATCGGAAGTGGCACCCCAAGGTCAAGTGCATTTTGACTTGTCCATTTCCCTGTTCCCTTTTGCCCCGCTTTATCAAGAATAACATCTACTAACGGTTGACCTGTTTCTTCGTCCTTTTTGCGGAAGATATCAGCTGTGATTTCAATAAGATAACTATCTAATTCACCTTTATTCCAATCATGGAATACATCCGCTAGCTCATCAGCATTCAAGTTCAACACGTTTTTCAAAATATAATAGGCTTCAGAGATTAGTTGCATATCGCCATATTCAATTCCGTTATGCACCATCTTCACGTAGTGGCCAGCGCCGTTTGGTCCAATATACGTGCAACAAGCATCAGAACCTACTTTAGCGGAAATGGCTTCTAATATTGGACGTACGAGTTCATATGCTTCCTCTTTACCACCTGGCATAATAGAAGGACCTTTCAATGCACCTTCCTCACCACCAGAAACACCTGTGCCGATGAAATTGAAGCCTAGTTCTTGTAATTCTGAATTACGTCTAATCGTATCCTGGAAATAAGTATTACCACCATCGATAATAATATCTCCTTGATCAAGTAATGGCTTCAATGCATCAATCGTTGCATCCGTTGCTTTTCCTGCTTGCACCATTAATAAAATTTTGCGTGGTGTTTCCAAGGAAGCTACGAATTGTTCCATCGTCTTGGCACCGACGAACGCTTTCCCTTTCGCTTCTTCCTGGAGAAATTGCTCTGTTTTACCGTAAGAGCGGTTGAATACGGCAACGGTGTACCCTCTACTCTCAATATTCAAAGCCAAGTTTTTCCCCATTACTGCCAAACCAATAACACCAATTTGTTGCTTCGACATGTTAGCACTCTCCTTTTTGCTGTTATTTTAATTAAAGTCAGAAATGTTGAACGGGATCTTATCCTCTAATATTCTCCACTGCTACGTAATTATCTATTTAAGAAATATTGATGAGCATTGTCATAACATATGGCTGCTACGATTTTATTATTGAAGTCAGCATTATCAGGAATTAACCCTTCTTCTACCCATTGACCGAGCATATTACACAATATTCTGCGGAAATACTCATGCCTGGTATAAGATAGGAAGCTACGAGAATCGGTTAACATTCCGACGAAGTGAGCTAGCAAGCCAACATTGGCGAGATCTCGCATCTGTTTCTCCATCCCATCAATATGATCGTTGAACCACCAACCTGAACCAAATTGTACTTTACCTGCAATACCTTCCTCATAGAAATTGCCTAACATTCCAGTTAGAACAGCATTATCTTTCGGATTCAAGTTATACAGTATCGTTCTAGGCAGTGCGTCATGCACATCTAATCCGTCTAGTAATTTGGAAACTCCTTCAGCGAAATTACTTTCACCAACAGAATCGAATCCAGCGTCTTTGCCTATTTGACGGAATAACTTCGTATTGTTGTTACGAATCGCCCCCATATGGAGCTGCATCACCCATTGCTTCTCAGCATACATTTTGCCTAATTCCGTTAACAAGTAAGCACGATATGAGATGATTTCTTCTTCTAGCAATGGTGATCCTTGCAGTCGTTTGATAAAAATAGCTTCTGCTTCAATCTCCTCTACCTTACGATAGATTAAGAATGGAATATCGTGATCGGATGCTCTTCCGCCATGCTCGTGAAAATAATTCACTCGTTCCTTTAATGCGCTTACAAAGTTAGCAAGTGACGTCATACTCTTTCCTGTTACTTGCTCTAACTGTTTCACCCATGTCGAGAATGTAGGCGCATCAATGTTCAGTGCACCATCAGGACGAAATGTTGGCGCAATAATCGTATCGAACGTGGAATCCTCAGCTAATAGAATATGATATTGCAAATCGGATAATGGGTCATCGGTTGTACCGATAAATTTCACATTAGACTTTTCTATAAATGATCTTGCTCTATATTGTTCTTGTTCAAGCTTCGCATTACATTCATTCCATATCTTTTCTGCAGTCTCTGGACTTAATAATTCTTCAATACCAAAGTAATTTTTCAATTCCAAATGAGTCCAATGATATAGTGGATTTCCTAGTAAATAGGGTACAGTCTGTGCCCACGCTTGAAATTTCTCCCAATCAGACGCATCACCTGTAATAAATCTTTCACCAATTCCATGCATGCGCATAGCACGCCATTTATAATGGTCTCCAGCTAGCCAAAGCTCTGTCATATTACGATACGATTTATTTTCCCAAACTTCCTGCGCATCTAAGTGACAATGAAAATCAAATATTGGAGCGTTTTTAGCTGCATTATGATACAACTGCTTGGCAGTTTCATTAGATAGCATGAAATGTTCATTCATAAAATTACTCACTGTTATATCCTCCTCAGTTGAATTATTGGTCCGTTGTTGAAATAAAAAACAATTAGTTTGTTTAGTAACCTAATTAATTATATAATAAATTTATCAATTCTATTTCTTTTTGTCAAATGAATCTTTCAACTGTATAATGATTGATAACTACAACGCTTAGGACGGATTTATGTTACACAAGAGATTATGCTTCCGAAGTAACTTTTCATTAACGAGAAGTAGAACGAGAAGTAATATGAAAAGTTTAGCTTATGCTTACGTTGTAACTTTTCATCGCAGGAAGTATAAATAGAAGATATGAAAAGTTTTAGGAGGTTTTCCATGATTACCGGTGATGCTTCATATATAAAAAAAATTAATCGCTCATTAATTATTAAAGAAATTGTTAATAAAGGAATGATTTCCCGAGCTGAACTTGCCAAAGAGGTCGATTTGACACGTGCCACGATATCGGTACAGGTTGCTGATTTATTAGAGGAAGGATTAGTTATTGAAACTCATCTTGAGCATAATGCTGTTGGACGCAAACCGATTATGCTCTCGCTTAATGCCGAGGCAGGTTATGCACTTGGTATTGACTTAGATTATAAACAAATCACATATACACTTACTAATTTATTAGGAACGATGATCGCCCATGAAAATGTTGCTTTACACACAAGCAACTATGAAGAAGTTATAGAGATTCTAGTTGCAAATATCAAGCGCTACTCAGAGCAATATAATAATACTCAACATGGAATTGTTGGCGTATGTATTGCGGTTCATGGTCTTGTAGGCAATGATGAGATTGTGCACTTCGTCCCTCAATTAGGTTGGAGTGACGTTAAGCTTAAGACTGATTTGGAGAAATATATTGACTTGACTATTCATATTGAAAACAATGCGAATCTAAGTGCTTTTTCCGAACGGATCTTTACACATCATGATACTGAAAATCTTTTGTCCGCAACTTTCTACTCAGGAATTGGTCTTGGCATGATTATGAATAACAAATTCGTAAGAGGCCATGACGGATTTGCTGGAGAAATCGGTCATATGATTCTGTTTCCAGGTGGTAAAGACTGTGCATGCGGTAACAAAGGCTGCTGGGAACGTTATGCTTCGGATCAGATCATTATGGATCACATTGCTGAAATTAAAGGTCAATCCGGTTTAACCTATGAGCAAGTAGCACAATGGATTACTAATGAAGATGAACAAGTTATGGAAATACTACATCAATTTATTTTCTATGTATCGATCGGATTGAACAATATGATTAACATCTATAATCCCGAGGTTATTGTCGTTGATAGTGAATTATTACAACTATATCCCGATGCTACGAAAGCCATTCATGAAAATCTACATTCTAAAATCAGTCACTATCGTGAATTATCTATTTCAATAATGGGTCGTAAATCATGTGTTCTTGGTGCTTGTGCACTTGCTATACAATCATTTTTAGATGTTTCTGTGTTGAATTTACCGTACGATATTAATCAAGATTAGATCTGATCACAGCAAAAAGGAGCGACTTCAACGTAAATGAAGTCGCTCCTTTTTTGTTACACTACATCGTATTCTTATTCTGTCTACGTGCTGCTAAATCTTCCGCTAATTTCTTTGTACGCTGCTTTGTTAGAGGGTACAAGGATAACATAACTAAAAAAATAATAAAGTAGATTATGGAAGGAACTATCGTTGCAAGATTGTGAATCCCTTTAAGTGCTTCCTCACTTTGAACAGCAGCATCAGATTGATAACCAACAAGCGTTAATGCAAATCCACCAATACCACCCGCAATCGCTTGACCGATTTTTCTCGAGAAGGAATAAACCGAATAAACCGTACCATCCTCCCTCATATCCATTAGATACTCATGATAATCAATAACATCTGTCACAAACGCCCAAACCACTAGGTTGAAGAAAGAATATCCGAACATACCAATTGCTGCAATTCCAATGTATTGCATAACAGATATGTCAGGCAACAGGAAGAGAATAAAATAGACGATAGATGCGAGTAACATCCCTACCGACGCTACTTCTTTCTTACCAAAACGATGGACTAACGGTTTAGATATAGGTATAGCTATAAACACCATCGCTACTTGCATAAATCCACTTATACTTAACGCCTTAGCCGCACTGCTGAAATAATCTTTGAATAAATATACGTTAACCGCGCCTAATAGCATCGTACACATCATGAAGAGTAATGAAGCAAGCAACATAGAAAGCAATGGTTTGTTTTTCAAGAAACTTTTCAATGTTTTGTTGATATCAGCTTTTACCTCTGTATTTTTCACTTGCGTAATACGTTCTGTGGAAAGACTGTAACACCCGATATAACAAGCTATTGATAATATTCCAAATAATATTGCAGCTAATGTGAACCGCCCTGCTACCGCTTGATTGTCTACGAAAATAATAAATGGTCCGCCTACTGTAATAATTAAGCTCGCAAGCATTGCTCCCATTGTACGATACGTTGATAGCGTTGTACGTTCCATAACATCGCTAGTAATGACGGATGCCATTGATCCGTATGGAATATTTACAGTACTGTATAGAGTTCCCCATAACAGATAAGTTACAAAAGCATATACCAGATAGAATGTATTGCCCATACCAGGGATATGAATAAACATTAATACGCCAGAAAAAACTAATGGAAATGACATTCTTAATATCCATGGCTTGAATTTACCATGCTTTCCTGCTTTTCGAGAATCAATAAATCTTCCCCAAGCTACATCAGCAAATGCATCCCATACTCTTGCAATAAGAAATAGAATACCTACATGGGCTGCATTAAGATGAAAAATATCCGTGTAATACACCATAAGAAATGATGATACTAATAGAAAAAAGAAATCGTTTCCGAAATCACCAAACATATAACCAAGTTTGTCTCTCATTCCAAAAGCTTTAGTTGGTCTGTTATCGTCAATGTTTTGTTCGTGCTGTGCAGACATTGTCATTCCCCCGTAAAATATAAAATTAATAACTTTTAATTAGTTAGTTTAGTATACTAATTAAAAATAATATATCATCATTCTTTGTAAGCGTCAACAAAATTAATGAATTCAATATGCCTTATGATTATATAACAATCAGCAATTTCTTATAGTATCCTTCCCCAAATAGAAAAAGATATATGATCGAATTCCCTGATAGCTTTGGCAATCTGTTTACTATAAAAACGTGATTCTCTGGTTATATTTGAGTTTTGATGTTGACTTTATTTTTTTGATTGTTATTTTCCGTTATACCATTTCTTTTCAAACCAATTAAGTTTACATAACTATATTTACGTATAGTACTAAAACCCAATAAAAATATCCTATAAGCTAGACTTTTATCGAGTCTAAACATTATAGGATACGTTGAAAGTTATTTTTCAATTAAGTTATCTTACTCTTCTAGCTAAAGAAATAACTAATGTAGATCATAATAAGCAGACCAATAATAAAGGAATATGTAGCCGGTCTTTCATATCCATGCCCATGTGTTTCAGGTATTAATTCTTTATATACGATAAATAACATGGCACCCGCTGCAAATGATAAACCAAAGCCAATTAATGATTCAATATAAGTCGCTGTGAAAAATCCAATAATAGCCGATACAACCTCTACTAAACCTGTAATGGTTACAATAGCTAATGCCTTTAACTTGCTAACATTAGATTGTAATAGAAACACTGCTAATATTAGTCCTTCAGGGACGTTCTGTGCTCCTATAGCGATTGCGATCATCGGGCCTAGACCTTCATTCACACTTGCATAACCAAATCCAGTACTCAGCCCTTCAGGGATGTTGTGAATAAATAACGCAATAATAACGAGTAATGATTTGGAGTCAAATGATTTGACACTTTTTCCACGCTCTACATCTATGTGAGGTATATTTTTTTCTAATACATCAAGAACGACAATACCGAATAACAAACCTAATGACATCACAAGTAAATTCGTTTCATTTAACGCCTGTGGTATTAAGCCAAACGTTGTTGCAGACACCATTATACCTGCTGTAAATGCAATAATTATATCTTTCCATTTTTCTGACAACCGTTTCATGAATAGTAACGGCACTGCCCCTAATACGGTAGCCATTGCTGATATAAAGCTTCCTATTATAGCACTGAGCATAATCGTGTAATCTCCTTTATGTTATCCAGATCATTTCAGTTACAAACAATGCATCATCTTCTCAGCTTCATCCCATTTTACAGTGAAGCCAGTCCCCTTCGCACAAAATACCGACGAAGAACTATATTCAGGATCAGCATTTTTATCGTAATTGATGCGCTCAATAATCTCTCGTTCATTGTGGCACGGATAATAACCTGCAAACGTTAGATTAATTCTTCCTTTACCTTGTGTAAACGAGGCAAGGGTGGAGCTATAGTCCATGAAAGTATCGACCGGAACCTTACCAACCAATATTGCTTTATCTCCATCCGTCATAGGTGGATCAAAGCTTCCATAAGCGGATTGAATATCAGATAATACTCTACCCATTTGCTCGATATGTACAATAATCTTAAATTGATAAAAAGGTTCAAGTAGTATATTGTCAACCTTTTCTAAGCCTTGTCGCAACGCACGTAAAGTCGCCTCACGAAAATCGCCACCATGCGTATGCTTATTATGATCTCTTCCTGTTAATAGCGTTATGTTCAGATCCGTAAGTGCAGAACCTGTTAATAAGCCATGATGTTCTTTTTCTAATAGATGCTGCCCGATTAAGTTTTGTATTCCGGACGTTAGATCATCAGCATGGCATCGACTTTCAAAGCTTAGTCCACTATTCCGCTTTGCAGGTTCTATTCTCAAATGTACCTCGGCATAATGACGAAGTGGCTCAAAATGACCATATCCTATCGTTTCCGCCGTAATTGTTTCCTTATAAATAATTTCTGGTTTTTCAAAAGTTACTTGAAGTCCAAATCTAGCCAATATAACTTGCTCCAACACTTCTAACTGAATATTCCCCATCACATGCAGCTGAATTTGTTGCAGCTTTTCTTCCCAGATGACATTAAGTGATGGATCCTCTGCTTCTAAAACCCGAAAATATTTCAATGACTCTTTGACATTAATCGCTGATTCAAACACTACTTTAGAACGTAATAGCGGAAACATTTCATAGATTGCCTTCTCCTGTAATACGCCTAATCCATCACCAACAACCGCTTTAGTCAATCCAGTAATAGCGACGATTTCTCCAGCAGCAGCTTGATTGATTTGTTGAAATTGCTTTCCATTATAACGACGTATTTGCGTAACTTTCTCTTGTTCTCCATCACCATAATCAATTTCATCTCGGACATTCAATACTCCACTTAATACTTTAATATAGGTTACTCTCGTTCCGCTCTCATCATAACGAATTTTATATACCCGACCAGCAAAAGCATGCTCCATACGATAGTCCGTAACCGTTAAAAATTCGAAGTTTTCTATAAACTCCTGGACTCCTATATCCTGTAGAGCTGAACCACTAAAGCATGGATAGATTTCACCAGATCGAATCTTCTGCCTTAAGTTATTCGTCCACGCTCCCCATTCATACCCTTGCTCCATATATCGGTCTAGTAAAGCTTCATCACGCTCAGCTATCCATTCAATAACATCTTCCGTCATCGTACCTGTTGCTATAGAGTCAGATATAACACATACATTTCCCGTTAAATGATGACGTATCTCATCGATGACATCTGCAACATTAGCACCTGTTCTATCAATTTTATTGATGAAGAAAAAGGTTGGAACTTTGTGCTTTTGCAGCAGCTCCCAAACAGTTTCCGTATGTGCTTCTATCCCTTCAACTGCACTGATAACGATAATTGCAGCATCCATCACTTGAATCGCTCTTTCCATTTCTGGGGAGAAGTCGACATGTCCAGGTGTATCAATGAGATAATAGGTTGAATCTTCATAATCTAAAATAGCTTGATCGGCAAAAATAGTGATCCCTCGCTGCTTTTCAAGTTCATGACTATCAAGAAAACTACTTTGATGATCGACTCGGCCACGCTCTTTAATGCTATTAGTATAATATAGTAACTGCTCTGAAAAGGTCGTCTTGCCAGCATCGACATGCGCTAGTACTCCAATTGTTTTGTTCATATGTAGTATACGACCTCCATTATGTAATATTCTCGAATATCATGCTCTAAACTCGTTTTCATTATTATAGCATGGGAATTGAAATAACCTTAGTTCGAAATAATATCGAACTAAGGTTATTCATAAGTAACTTACTATCTTATTTACTGAATAGGGATCGCGTAGAAGGTACGCTTATTATTATCATTGGTATACCAAACTACTTTATTATCAAATACTATAGGTTGAACGGTGGATTGATTAAAGTATTTCACAGACTGTACATCACCTAATTTATTACCTTCTCCATCGATGTAGACATATTTCAAATGCCCTCTTCCGAGATTTGAATATGTATCATCCGGAATGCCCTCATATTGCTGCCACATCACCATAAATTTATTATCCGTAACTTTAACAAGCTGTGGGATCGATGCCATCTTCTTCGTTCCAACGTAGCTACCTAATACAACTTGTTTGATCTTGCCAGTTTCAATATTAGATTTTGGAACGACTGCAATCATAACATCGCGCTGATCAATATCGATACCTTCTATGCCAAAGCTTGTATATCTCTTAGCTTTAGAATGATCAATCGTATTATAAGCGACGAGATAAGAGCTCGATGACATTTCAAATCCACCTATTGATACACCAGTCGCATTCGCACCAATTGAACCTGGAATATTAACAACATCTCTTTCTACATAGCTGAAGCCATCGCCTTTATTCAATACGATTGAGCGTGGAAAAGCATCGCCATGATCTAGTAGAACATGCTCATCTCCATCAAATAGCACATATTGATCGAAGGAGTGACTTACATGATTCCCTTGGAATCTTCCAGTATCGTTCACAATTTTCATTGTTGTTGTGTCAACAATTAATGTAAGCTGGGATTGATGATTCAATCCATCCTCTGTTAAGTAGCGTTCTCTGGAAGTATGATACACCAATGTGTCACCATGCTCTGCAATGCGACCAGCTGCTACATCAAACGGAGTAACCGTATAGCCAGCTCCACCTAGCAACGATGCACTAGAAATTTTGTTAAATTGCTTATCATATTTTACGATACGAATAATTTCTTTATTATCATTTTCCTCTTTATTCGTTTGCCCAAACGCAATATAGTTATATTTCTCTCCACTATAAAAAGCACCAAAAATAGGTAGCTCATATTTTACTATAGCTGAAGATACCAATTTGTAATTAGCATCATATGTAGCTATATTGATCGTTTCATTCGCTTCTAGCGCCGTCATTGTTTGATCGTTATTATGATAGAGATAGGAATCAACGGTTCTCTTCCATCTTGGAAAATATACAATCGATTTATGGTCGATCAACTTAGCAGAAGCTTTAGCAGAAAATGCATTACTCGGATTTGGTGAAGTAATGTGAATCTCATTCTGTTTACTAACAAATTGAACATCAAATCCAGCGAATTTACCCAAATCTCTTAATTGGAAATAATTGGCATCGTCAATCGTATATACTTTCGTATCCATTGATTGACCATCGACAATAATTTCGGATGATGATGCTACTGCATTTTGCGTTGTATAAAAATAGTTATAGTAATCATCTGTAACGCCACCAGTATACGTTACACCTTTTTTAAGTTCAATCGCATTCGACGCCTTATTCCACGCAACATTAAACTCACCAGCTGTTCCCGCTAAGCTCGCCGCAACATCACGTAATTTGAAATAATTAGAGCCATCAATGTTAAAGCCTGTTATTCTAACATCGCTACCATCTACGATGACATCACTTGCTGTCCAGGTCGCCTTCTTCTTATTCGTTGCCGCACCCGCAGTGCTAGCAATAGTTAATAGCAAAACAATAGATAAGATGTACACGATAATTTTTCTCAAATTATTTTCCCCAATCTTTATAAATTAATAAACAATGCATATCATAGACTCGAATGATATGCATTGCTTTCTAACAATTACTTGTTAACCTTATTTAAGTCTATTTTTACTTAAACGCAGCCAATGCCGTTTCATACGGCAAAGCACCACCAAAAATAGATAAGGCACTACCGATCGTCAAATCTAGTTTGGACTCGCTAATTTGCGCAAACAACTCGATATCTGCAAGCGATCTCGCCCCACCAGCATAGGTTGTTGGAATCGTCGTCCACTGGGCTAGATCACGAACTAAACTTTGTTGAATGCCTGACTGCTTACCTTCAACATCAACCGCATGTACCAAAAATTCATCACAATATTTCTCAAGCTCAGTAATATTTTGTTGATTCACTTCAAAGTCACTGAATTGCTCCCATTGATTCGTAACAACATACCACTTGCCATTTTTAGACTTACAGCTTAAATCGATCACTAATCGATCTTTACCTACTGTATCAACGATTGTATGTAAATGATCCCAATTCAAAGCTCCGTCTTTGAAAATATATGAAGTAACGATAATATGAGAAGCTCCTGCCTCCAAGTATTGAAGCGCATTACTTGCAGTAATACCTCCCCCCACTTGCAGTCCACCCGGATAAGCGCTTAAAGCTTCCTTAGCTGCAGCTTCATTATTAGGTCCTAGCATAATGACATGTCCCCCGCGCAACTTATCCTTCTGGAATAACTTTGCATAGTAGCTAGAAGAATATTCAGACACAAAATTTTCAACAAGTTGATGATTTAACGTTTCCCCTACAATTTGTTTCACTTTTCCATCGTGCAAATCAATACAAGGTCTGAATTTCAAGCTACATTCTCCTATTCTAATTGTAGTGACTGTTTTGAACTACCTCTTTAATTGTAGTGACTGTTTTGAACTACCTCTTTAACTGTTAGTTATCAGATTACCATATCAAACTATCTCTCTCAACCTCTATCTGCCGATACTTGAGCTGCATGCTTAACTTTAGTTGTTTTTGCTTCACCTGCAAAATTGTATAAAGCTAACAGTTCCTTGTTACGTAATACCCAACCAATGTATAGCGCCAATAGTAACGATATAATCGCAATTACACCAAAGATTTGCCGTATGCTTAGCTCTAATAGACTAATATAGTTTGGCGATTTAGTTTGACTATAAAGCAACATACCGAAGACTACTAGACCAACAGCTTGTCCGAGTGAACGGAATAATTGCAAAGCTGATAGCCCCGCTCCTCTAACTTTTTCACTTGCAACTGCCGATGCTAGAAACGAGAATGAAGATAATAAAATACCAAACGCCATTCCCGAAATTAATATATAGAGCATAATAAGAATTGGCGAAGTATCCGCTGTAATGGTTGCCATACATCCACTACCTATAACTAAAAATATAGAACCGATTAATCCCATTTTTTTCATACCATAACGAAACGCATATTGACCTGCAAGAATTGAACCTAATGGCCATGTAATCGAAAGCGGAATCATAATTAAACCTGAGCCGGTAGCTGAGAAGCCTTTCACATCCTGCATCAATAAAGGAATATAGAATATAATCGCAACCGTTATTGCAGATATTAGAAAACCTGATATTAACGTAAATCTAAACATTTTATTCGTAAAGATTACTAATGGGATAAATGGATCACTCACTTTTTTCTCTACCTTCACAAAAGTATAGAGACAGATCAATGCAATGAACATTAAAGTAGCATATATCCATTTAGCTGTAATCTCATCGTTTTCAACAAATCCATTTAAGCCATAGAGTAACAATAAAATTCCGACTGAGAATGTTGTAATCCCTTTTCCGTCAATACCACGCACTGTTTTCGTATAGTGATTGGGCAGAAATTTATGGATAAGTACTAAAGCAATACATGCAAACGGTACATTCAAATAGAAAATAGAATGCCATGATACATAATCCACTAATAAACCACCTGTTAATGGACCTAGTATGCCCGCTACTCCCCATATGCTTGAAAGCCAGCCTTGTATTTTATAACGTTGTTCATCTTGAAATAGATCCGTAATAATAACCAATGGTAATGTCAGTAAGCTTGCACCACCTAAACCTTGAATCGCTCGGAATAAAATTAGACTTGGCATGCTCCAAGCAACACCCGAAAGTACTGAACCGAGAATAAAAATAATAATACCGATACTGATTAATAACTTGCGACCATAGATATCTGAAAGTTTACCATAAAGTGGTGTTGCAACGACCATCGCTAACAAATAAATCGTATTAACCCAACTGAATAATGAAGCACCCTCCAAATCATCGATAATAATTGGCATTGCAGTAGACACGATTGTCCCTTCTATTGCAGCCAGAAAAGTAGTCATATATAAAGCGATTACTACTTTCAAACTAGACGGTTTCAAAAAACATACTCCCTTTCGTCCGAAACTTTAATGATAATTAAACTTTTTGGATGTTAGTTATGATACAATTAATTGATATAGATTTTGAATCAAGGAGAATGAATGTGGGGTATGATTTACTATTAGAGATTATCGAGACTATAGGTCCTATCGCACTTTTTCTCGTTCTTTGTCTCGGATTAATCGGTTTACCAATTCCAAATGAAGCTGTTGTGTTAACGGCAGGGGCGCTTTCTGAAGCAAATGTGATCGATACTGCGATTGCTTTTGCTATGGTTACTCTCGGTATTTGCTCAGCAATGACTTTCAACTATAGCTTAGGTCGCTTTACCAGCAGTAGACTTGCGAAATGGTTTTCTAAGAAACAACAATTCGAAAAGTTTATTAAGAAGTCTGATCATCTTATTGATAAATACGGTTTATATGCGATTCCAATTAGTGCATTTTTCCCATTTCTTAGACATGCAACACCTTATGTAATGGGAATGAACAACATGAAATTCTCGAAATTCTCACTTATTGCTTTTCCAGCTGCAACACTGTGGACTTCGATTTATTTCACTCTTGGTCACTTCGTAGGTGACCGTATCCCGGAAATCATTGTACTAACTAATCAATATGAAGCATTATTTCTTACACTAGGTGCCATTATTATTAGTATACTTTTCTTACGCGGAGTTCGTCGATATAAATTGAAGCATTCAAACAATAATCAAGCAAAATAAAGTTATCATATTCACTGTATCGCATACGATGCCTACTTTCGACAACAAGAAGCCGTATCAAAAGGTAATCCTTTGATACGGCTTCTTAATGTCTTATTGCTTATCAGCTATTATTGCTCCAATGTCGCCATCGCCGCTTCGACCAATTGATCGTACAATTCATCATTTTCTTCAAGTTCATCTTCGACTTCCAGTAATAGATCCTCATCACCTGAACCCGCTAAAAAGAACAATCCATAGCCCCACTCTTTAGCTTTTCTACTTTTATGTAATGCCATCTCATAAGGTTTCGGATGACCTTCCACTTGAAAATGAACAGCCCCTACATGACCATTGTCTTTCGTGAACGTCATTGTAGCATGTAATATTTGTACATTCATTATGTTTCCTCCTACAATTTTTCTGGGCTTCATAGCTAGGCTTCCTTGTACAGAAAAATACATCGGAAGCATAAGCTAAACTTTTTGTTGCTTCATGATTCACTTCTAGTTAACAAAAAGTCACTTCGGAAGCATAAGCTAAACTTTTTGTGTAAACAATAGCATACACTTAGTTCAATGTATATTTCAACTATTATATCTCTTCGCTAGTAGCATTAACAACAATATTCATTCATAACATCATTATTTTCTCATCATTCTACGAATAAGTATGAAAGCACCAACGATGAATAGTAATGCTACGCCTACGAACACAACCATTAACACCGTTTTTCGATCTTGAATACTTTGCTTCACTTCTTCCTCCGTAGCAATTTTCACGATAGAATCCGGCGAGCTAGGATCCATCGCTACATCCTCGCTGATATCAGCTGTAGGTGGAACATTAACCTCGAATTTATATGGTCCTAACTCGGTGAATATGTCTGAGTTATCAGCTATAATCGATGTTTTGCTGCATGAAGAGACTTCTATTGTGCCGTCCATATCTCTTGCAAATACTGCGTAACGACCTCCTACTTTAAATTCATAGCCACAGCTCTTAGAAGATTCAGCTGAATTGACCTTCACTACTTCAGTGACTTCACCTTTCCAGGAACCATTCACTTGAAAAGTCCATTCTACTGGACCTGATGAATTTTTGATTCCCAATAGTGAGCTTTTTTCTTTCTTATTGGTGACAACACCGTCAAATACATAGTCGCTCTTTTCTAATTCCTCTTCATAACTCCCAGGCTCTACACAAGTACAGGCATATGCGCTATTTTGTTCAGCTACCATTAACCCACTCAGTAGTAAAATGACAATAACAAACAGATGTACGACATTTTTTCGTTTCACGCTCAAGTAACTCCCCTCTATCTCTTACTCTTCGAATGAACAAGTAACGTAAGCATTATGTTGAAAAGCACTTATTATACTATTTCCTGTTTTTTCTGTACATTAGCATTCCAGCAAGCACAAGTAATAAAACAATTACAATCACAAATGTAATAATACCAATTTGGTTAACTTTTTCAATAGTATTTATTTGTGATATTCCGTCCGTATAAGCGGGATCTATCTGCTCAGTAGTTGTTTGTATCGCAACCGCATACGCTTCCCGTTCATGGAATACGTTCGAATTATGCTCGTCGGATGAATTGGGAAATATCCCGATATCATCTGCGAGATCACCTATAGATGGCACACCAAATTCATCTTTATATGGTCCTAATTCGCTGAAAATAGTAGAGTTAGCAGTTATCATCGAAGTTTTACTACAATAGGAGACCTCAATGGTATCGTCGATATTTCTTGCAAAAACTGCGTAACGCGTTCCTTTGTTAAATTCATACCCACAACTAATAGTAGATGCGGCTGAATAAACCGTCATTGCTTCAGTAACTTCACCCTTCCAAGAACCATTCACTTGGAACTTCCATTCTACTGGATAAGCGCTACTTTGCGTTTCTGATATCGAACTTTCTCCTATCATGTTCGTAACTACACCGTCAAATACATAATCACTATTTGCTAGCTCATCTTCAAAACTTCCTGAGCCCATAGCACAGCTACATGCATAGGCATATTTTTGTTCACCAACTATGACTCCACTTAACAGTAATACAACAATTACAAACAGATGTACAGCTTGTCTTCGTTTCTTGTTCATGTCCTCCATCTCCTACTTATCACATGATCAGCTATGGTCGAAGCAATAAAGCTATTTTTTTTGATCTGCACTTCGTATATTATTTCCTGATTTTTCTGAGAATTAATAGTCCGACTAGTACACTACATAGTGTAACCACAATCAATACAATAACGAATGTATTGATACCCGGTTGGTTTGCTTTCTCAATAGTGTTAGCTTTATCAATAGTATTTGTTGATGTTGTTCCGTTGTTTTCGGGTTGATCTATTTGAGTTGTTCCCTCAGCATGGGGTGATTCTACCTTATCTGTAACCGTTGTGAGCGTAACCGTATACTCGCCCAGTTCATCGAATATTTTGGAGTTGTCTGCAATTACTCTAGTTCCACTACATGAAGAGACACTAATATTGTCAATGTTACTTGTTGCAAATACTGCATAGCGCTTACCTAACTCGAATTCATAGCCGCAGCTTACAGAATGTGACTTAGACACAACCACAATTTCTTCAGTAACCTCGCCCTTCCATGCACCATTTACTTGAAATGTCCATTCAACTGGCTCGGCTGAGCTTATAATAGCTTGTGTATCCATGTTCTTATTCGTACCGATAACTACACCCTCGAAAACGACGTCGTACTTCTCAAGCCCTTCCGTAAAATTTCCCGGTATGTCACAATCGCAAGCATAGGTAGCTTTACGCTCACCGAGCATTAGCATACTAACCAACAATAAAAAGACGATCGAAACTTTACCAATGGAATTCATATTAATTCGCATAAAAAATCCCCCTAATATCGTTATCTAATAGATAGAACGGTATTAGGAGGAAAAATGTTACAATAAAGGTTCAAAATGCTGGCTTTCGCAAGTCGGGAGTCTGAACTACCTCTTGCTTGGCCAGAATGCCCACTTCCCACACACCACCGTCAGCGCTGGGACAAGAAACGGCCGAACGATAAATGTATCAAGCAATACACCAATCGCAGTAATGACTCCGAACTGCAGTAATATTGTAATCGGAACTTGAGTTAGGACAAAGAATGTGCCAGCTAGAATTAATCCAGCTGATGAAATAACTTCCCCCGTCTCTGCTACCCCTTCTTTAACGGCTTGCTTCAATGGCATTGTTTTCGCTTTTTTCCAAATGCCCGAGATCATAAAGATATTATAATCTTCACCTAGAGCAATTAAGAATACAAATGCGTATAACGGAATAGCAGCTTGTATCGCATCCACACCAAGACCATAGTGAAGTATAATCCACCCAAGTCCAAGTGCTGCTAGGAATGAAACTAGAACCGTAACAACGAGATATATTGTGGCAATGATGGAACGAAGGTAAGCTAATAGCAAGATAACAATTAACAATATGACAATTGGCATAACAACGCTATTATCTCGTGCATTAATTTGTTTGTTATCATATTGACCTGCTGTCTGACCTGCGATCCAGAAGCTTTCTGCGTTACCTAACTCCGCAGTTAACTGCTCTTCTAATACAGGAATATAAGCCATTGCCTCGGTAGAGTAAGGATCAATATCGAGCACAACTTCAAATGAGCTATATGTCGAATCTACTTCACTGATAACAGCTTCTGTAACATTGTTAACCAGTTCATGAGTTGCAACTTTATTTACAATGTCATTTACATCAGTATTATCCTTCACAATGACTGTAATTGGTGCAAGTTCACCTGGAGTATACGTCTGCCCGATAATTGTAAATCCTTCTCTTGATTCCATATCATCAGGGAACGAAGATAATAGATCATATTTATATTTCGTTTGTGTCGAGAATAGAGCAAATACAATTAACACGATCATTGTAATAGAAATAACTAACCAAGGTTTTTCAGTAACAAATGTACCGATCTTACCCCATAGTCTATGTTGAGTTTTTAGTTTTTTCACTGGTTTATTGCGTTTAATTGCTCTTTCTTGTTCCATTTCTTCAGTACGAGGAATGAATGGGAAGAATGACACTCGACCTAGAATGGCTAATATAGCTGGAACAAGTGTTAAGCTTGCGATTCCCATAATTAAGATTGAGAGCGAGAATGGAATTGCAAAACGGTGAGATGAGCCGTATTGAGCGAATAACAACGCAAGTAATGCAATCACTACAGTAAATCCACTCATTGCAATCGCACCAGACGCATTTTGAAACGCGTGAATTAATGCCGTTCTTGGATTTTTCTCATGTCGCAAATCATCACGATAGCGAGTAATTAAAAACAGACAATAATCCGTTCCTGCACCAAACAATAGCACAGTCATAATACTTATCGCTTGTGAATCTACCGTGATCCAACCATTTCCAGCTAACCAGCCCAGTATCGGACTTGTTACAAGGTAAGCAAAGCCTACTCCAACTAATGGAATGAGTGCCAGTATCGGAGAGCGATAAATAAGTAATAATAGAACTAGCACGAGCAACACTGTTGCGATTAGCAATATAATGTCCGCATTCAAGAATAGATCTGTCGCATCTACAGAAATCCCTACTGGACCTGTAAATCGTGCTGACAATCCATTTGTAATATCAGCTTCAAATATATCTGCTCCAGCTTGTTCATTAATGTATTCTCTCAACTGAATAAGATTTTCTTTCAACACGTCAGTCTCAGTCTCACCAGTAAATGTAATCGGTAAGATAAGAGTACTACCATCTTCTGACGTTAATACTTCAATTGGAATGCCCAAATGCAATGGAATAATTGCTTCTTGTGCAGGTAACGGGTTATTCGTTAATTCCTCAGATAAATTACGTACAATAGAGAAATCTTCTTCGGTTAATCCCGTGTCACGATGCCATACTAATAAGGCAGGTACGCCTGTTGAATTTGGAAAAAACTCTTGAATAACTTGAGCTGCTTGCACAGACTGCGCATCACTCGGTAAGTTAGCAGCATTATTTTGTACCTTGTCCCCTACACTAGGTAATGTTAAGGTTAAGATTAGCGCAAGTAATATCCATACTAGCACTGTAACCCACTTGCTGATCTTGCCTGTAAAGCAAGCTGCAATACGTTGAATCATAAATTCTTCCTCCATTTCGCATTTAACAATTAATTTACTATACCATTCGGTTAATTAATTATATATACTAGTTAGTAAATAAATCAATATATTATTTTATGAATTTTTGATGAAGGGAAGCTCGGTATGAACACAAACCAACCTAACTCTATACCAAAGCGTAAACCAGGTAGACCTAAAGTTGAACAATCACCTACGAAAATGAGCATTTTAAGAACTGGTGCTTTTTTATTTATGGAGGTCGGATATGAAAAAGTATCATTAGAATCCGTTGCGAAATCATGTGGAATTACGAAGGCTAGTGTCTATTACTACTTTAATAATAAATCAGAACTATTTACAGAATGTCTTGTTGCGGTTATGACCATCGCACATCAAGCAACAGCCAAAATATTAACTGAACAAATTACTTTGAAAGACAAATTAATAAAAATTGCCATTCGTCAAATGAGTAATACCAATCTTGATTTTGAATCTATGATGAGAGATGCCACTGCTGAATTATCTGATGAACAGACTATTACTATTCGAAAATCTGAAAAAAAATTACATGATGTTGTCCATAATGCTTTCCAAAATGCAATCGATAGTCGTGAAATATCAAATCACCACTCACCTATCATACTTGCACATACCTTTGTAGCATTATTGACGATGAAAAACCATCTTAATCTAAAGCAGCAAAAAATTCCTATCGAACAACTTGTAGAACAAATGATTGATATTTTGTGGACAGGTATACAAAAAGAGGGACAATCCGCTACGACTATATAATAGACGTAGTGATTGTCCCTCTTGTTATCACGAACTTATAAAATAATAATTGCAAATACTGCTGCCAGTACGAAACGATAGTAGGCAAACCATGATAATTTTAGCTTTTTCATCAAATTAACGAAGGTTACCACTGCCAACATCCCAACGATGAACGAAGCACATAATCCTACAAGGAATAATGGCAGATCAGTCGATGTTAATCCAGCACGATTGTCTATAAGATCAAGTAAGCTCGCTGCCCCCATAATCGGTACTGATACAATAAACGTAAATTCAGCAGCTGCTTTTTGACTTGTACCCGCTAAGATACCACCTGAGATTGTAGATCCAGAACGTGAAAATCCTGGCCATAACGCTAATATTTGAAAACAACCGATGATGAACGCTTGTTTGTAGCTAATATCATCTATTTCTTCAGCCGTCACCTCTCGCTTGCTTCTTTCTGCGACAATCATCAGAATACCACCAAGCACTAGACCGATCAATACAGTAGATGGTCCGAACAAATATTGTTTAATTACAGAATGTAGTAGCAAACCAATCATGCTTGCAGGTAACATAGCAATTAATATATGTATGAAGTTCAACCCTTGATTTAATTTGAATTGTAATACTTTCATAAATGTTTTGAAATATAATACGAGCACTGCTAGTACTGCACCAAATTGAATAACTACTTCAAACGTCTTAGCACGCTCACCTTCGAATCCTAACAAATGACCAACTAAAATCAAATGGCCTGTAGAGGAAACCGGTAAAAACTCTGTCAGCCCCTCCACAATACCCATAATCATTGCTTTGATTAAATCCAACACCTAGACACACTCCTTCTCGACTTTAGAATGAGAATCTGTACAAACCTTCTGCTTGTACATTACTATTCTATGCATGACCGAGTCCAGACATTTCTGGTTCTTGTGCCTCAACAATAATTTCTATACTGCGAATGCGATTTTCATCTCGCTCACGAATAATAAAAGTGGCATCGGCATATTCCCATTCTATATTTTCATCTAGATCTGGTTGCAATTGATACAACCAGCCTCCAATCGTATGCGTTTCACCAACATCCAAATCCAAGCCTGTCATCTCATTCACATCAGTAATTAGTGCGCGACCTTCAACAAGAAAGCGCCGTTCATCGATGCGATCTATTTCTTCTCGTTCATCTGTATCGAACTCATCGCGTATTTCCCCCACGATTTCTTCGATAATGTCTTCAATTGTAATTAATCCTGATGTACCGCCGTATTCATCAAGTAAAATTGCCATATGAATTTGTTCACGTTGCATTATGGTCAACAGCTTACGAATAGCTATCGTATCGGGTACTGACAACACATTTTGCATCATGTCCATAATATTAGGTTGCTCTTCTACGTTTGTAATATGCTGAAATAAAAATACTTTTGTATTAAGCAATCCGATAATATTATCTTTATCGCCTTGAGCGACAGGAAAGCGCGTATATCGTTCACTCATAATGGTATCCACATTGTCTTCTCTGCTGTTTTCTACAAAAATACATACCATATCTGTTCGTGGCACCATTATATCTCGTGCCAAAGTATCATCAAAATCAAAAATGTTGGTCATAAACCCTAATTCACTTTTATTGATTTTGCCATTCTCATAGCTATCATTCAATATTAGACGTATCTCTTCCTCACTGTGAGCTTCTGTTTCGTTCATTAATGAATAGCCCATCAGCTTCACTAGCGCATTGGCCGAACCATTGAGCACCCATATAAATGGGTATGCAATCTTATGAAACCAAATAATTGGCGGTGCAAGCTTCAACGCCATTGCTTCTGATTTAATGATGGCAACACTTTTCGGTGCAAGTTCACCAAATACGACATGGAGAAATGTTACAAACAGAAAGGCGATTATAAAAGTAATAATATCACTAATCTCAGTAGATAATGGCAATTGAACAAACAAGGGATGAAGTAGCTTTGCTACAGTTGGTTCACCTAACCAACCGAGCCCTAATGCAGTAATCGTAATACCAAGCTGGCATGCGGAAAGATAGCCATCAAGCTCCTTCGTTACGATTTCTACTGCTTTTGCATTTTTAATGTTTTCCGCGACCATTTGCTGAACTCGGCTAGGCCTAACCCGTATAATAGAAAATTCCGTCGCAACGAAAAAAGCCGTTAGTATTAATAACACAAGAAATACAATTAAGTTCAAAATCATCTCTGCAGAGCTCCCCTCGCGTACTATATACCGAGATAGATTCTCCTTAGAGATGAGTTATTATGCATTACTAGTACGGTATATCGTCAGTTGATTCCACCGACTGAACGTTTTCATCCGATGAATCAGTCTCATTGGCTGTATCCTTTACTTTCGTACCAATGATCTCCATTATGTCTTCCAAGGGCGGAGGTGCTAGCAGTTCAACAGGAGACATCCCTTTCTCAAATTGCAGTGCATCACCTTCAATGACCGCTACGTAACGATCATTATGTTTGGCGATATGTACCGTTACCCCATAATCTGCTAATAGCCCTTTAATAGACACATTACCTACTTTAAAAGCCATCGTTAAGTCTTCCTTCTGTTGGATAAGCGAATAATTGGCTTCCTCCACTTGCTGCGGTGTCCACCATTCCTGCAACTCCCGCTTCTCACTAGCAGCCCATACCTCTACTGCATTTTCTTCCTGCGACCGTTCACTACTTTCCGTGTCCTGCCATTTTTCCTCAATATACTGATGAACCATTTCAACCACTTGCTCACTAACAACTTCTGGTATCGGCTTTTCATAGCTTACATACTTCAGAAAATCTTCAAAGTACCTTGCATGTGATGCTTGATGGATTTTCAGTTCCCATCGCTCGAGAATGCCGTCTTGCTCCATATGAGGATATTGAATTGACTTAATACTCCGCGCACTAAATGCCATCTCTACTTGCGCAATTAAGCTTCTCTCATCCGAGATTCGTGCAATTTTCGGCTCAAAGTCACATTTTAAAATGAACAGAAAAGGCTCGTCAAAGAGCATATTCAACGTGCAAAGTGCAACGATAAATGCACCACCGCGAACAGCTGAAGTATCCATATAGACGCGTACTAATTCATCGCTTAAGCTATGAAATCGTTCCTTATCGCCTGCTTCACGAATACGTTGAAACAAATTATAATTCCCATTGCTGCCTAGCTCATAGCCTGGTTCCACCATAAACATCCCCACTTTAGTTGGAGCATTGGGAGTGTTAGGATGACGCTCGACTTTACGCTTAACAATTTTCACAAATTCTTCATCGAGAAATGATTTCAATGCGCTATCTGCGTACTCTTCACCATCCATCGTTTGATAATGCTTGAATGCTTTGTAGCTACCTACCGAGCCCTTTTCACTTTCCGATTGGATAACGAAAAATGATAAGTAGTTCATACGAAAGTCCATTAATTCAACGCTCCTACTAGTAATATAACAAGTATACTCTGAATGATAATAATAGCTGGAATACCAATCTTAAAGCTACGATGTTTTGTTTTATGACGGAAATGATACATCGCCATATAAGTGCCTACTGCTCCGCCTAATGCGCTAAATATAAAAATATGACGTTCAGGAATACGAGCTGTATTGCGACGTGCACTTTCTTTATCCTTACCCATTATCCAATACAGATACACATTTAGAAACAGTACATAACCTATCACCCAATATAAAGGCTCCATGCAATCGTCTCCCTCATCGATCTCAATTCTGTGCTATTTTTTTAGTCTAGTATATATTCTACTACAGTCCATCCCCACTTTGCACCTAAATTGAAATTCACTAGCTTATAGCTTGCTCTGTAATGAATATCGCCCGACTCACCATTCGTATCATTATGTTTATCGTTAGTATTACGGTATACTCTACTATACAACATAAAAGGAGGTTGATGATCTGTGAGAAACGCAAACAAGGAAGCAATCTATGCGTTATGTGACTTTATTAATCAGAATTTCAAGAAAGTGTTCAAGTCTCCTTATAGCAAAAGCTTCTATAATAAGGAAGTGGACTGGGGATACAAGCCTGAAGGTGTTATTCGTATATCTGATCATTGGAACTTCCTGAGCAATAACGAGATTCACTGCTCCACTCATCAAGAGATTGATAACCATTCACAATGTATTGGCATATTTGAAGGTGATAAATTCAATATTATAGAAAGCTATAATGCTGAATATGCTTCCTCTGCCACTGTAGGTGATCGAGTGTATAAGCTTTATATTGATGAGAATGGATCGTTCGTAACAGATGTAGTGATTGGGCAAGAGCCCCTCTATGCTCCAGGAATAGAAGACCGCAGAATTACTTCTTACTTTCTATTATCTGGATATTAATTTCCAATCAACCTACTTCATCAGATCTATTCTTGCATCTAACGGATAGAAGATAAGCTGCAGCGGGAATGAAGATCCTGCTGGAGGAATAAATTCAATCGTCAATTTCTTGTCTTTCTTCGATGTTTGTCCAAGTGATACGAACCCATCCATTGGTGCTAACACACCAGATATTGGAACTCGTACAAATTGTCCATTCATTTTGAACGCTCCTTTGAAGGAACCTCCTCTAGCCATTAATAGTACGGCCATATTATGAGGATTATGTATCGTTATATGGTAAACTGCGCCATAATTGCCCGATAGCTTCGTCGCTACATCACGCTGCACATCGTATCCATTAACGAATGGATCGGCATTACCATCACCGATAACAAGTCTTTGTAATTTCTTAGTGCCTACTTTTGACATATTCAATTCCCGATGAATAGCAGAAGCCTCAAATGTCCCTCTAACATGCCCTTCATATGCTAATTTCGAAAGTGAAAGCATATTCGTACTTGCTGCTGTATCTGCTGCAAATGTCATTTGTAATTGCCCCGTCGCTTCCACATCAAATATCGCATTAATGCCATACTCCGGAAAAAGTGTTGGGAACTGACGGTAGATGATCGTCTCTCCTGGTTGAACGACGAATTCTTCTGTAGTCTCGTTGTTCATTAAGAAATCGATAGCAGTTTCACTACCAAGTAGCATCGCATATTTCGATGGGAGTACTTCACCGACATTCTTCGTTGCCAATATAACTGGCTCAGATCCATTATTCGTCGCTAATATAGCCAACTGAATATTTCCACCTGATTTATTAACATGGTTCGCATAAAGACGTGCTTTCCCATTAATATGATCTTGATATAATATCCCTGATGTTCTAATATTTTCGGGGCTATCACTTACAAGTAGCTTACGAGTAGTATCGTATGTCGTTTTGTGGGCGGATTGGGGGATTTGTAACAGTTGCGAATTGAATACGGAATCTGACGCTTTAATATAAGAGCCCGCTTCCGCAAAATATACACCATATTCGAATTCAGTAAACATAACGCGATCAGTTACTTCGATTTCCTTAGTATACGCTTCACTTACATTACCATTTTTGTCAGTTGCAACGAGTGATACTTCATGCGTTCCCGCTTCAAAGAAAGCCTCTTGCTTCCCAGTCCATGATAAGAAAACAGACTCTGAATCTGGATCGTAGCTTAAATTCGTATACGTAATCGTTTCACCAATATGATACGTTTCCTTATCGACAGCAAACTTCGCAACAGGAGTTGAATCAACTTCTGTATCAAATGCCGTACAAGCTAGAATACAAGTACTACAAATAAGCGCTACCCATTTTTTATGCATTGTTAGCCTCCACATGCTTTCCATTATCTGCTCAATACGCTTCACTTTCCCGAAAGCCGTACTGGAGGTGGATATTGTAATTACTCATGTTGCGATGAAACAGCCTTGTATACTGCTTGATATACAAGCTCTGCAAGCTGGCAGCCTAATTCTGTCGCCGTTCCTGCGTACAAATGCTCGTGAATATAACATTCTCGTTGCGTTGAAGCGATGACCATTGCATCCGTCGTTGTTCCTGTTGCAATAAGTCCATTACTTTGCTCTGTTATGCCATAATCGGCAAGGGCCGCGCATTTGGCTTCTGTCGCTGTTATTAGACTATTAATAATCGCCGCTTCACTCAATCTCCCATCGATCATAACAAATATGTTAATCGTTCCTGCATGATATGCCGGATACGTCTGACGAGGCTGCCCGGCTCGCGCCGCATTAGATGTACCCGATGTAACGAGTACAAGTAAACTATAGTCCTCATGGTGGCACTCTCCGATAACTGCGTCACATAAGTTCGCCGCTGTCATTAGACCAACGGTTTTATTTTCCGCAAGCTGTTCCTTAGTAATAAGCTCAACCATGTCATGGATTGGGTCATTACTTTCATAATGAAGTGGCACTCGATAATTAATAAACGCCTGTGCAGTGCTTATACCACCGTTCCATACAGCGCTACTTATTACTTTTAAAGGCAGGTTACTTTCGATCACAATATAATGATGACGATATCTTATAGACAGATGCTGCTGAAACTGTGAAGTAAACGGGGTGATCTCAGATTGAAATGGCTGCGTGATCGAATATCGCGCTTGCTCACTTCCATTTTCATTGCAATTCATCACCAGCATCCTTTCTATACGATGCTAGATTAGCTGCTAATACACGTAGACATTCGATGTTTTGCTGGCGTGACTTTATTGCCAATCTTATATATGACGCCCCTAATCCTCTAAATGTACTCGCATCACGAATTAATACACCTTGCATACCCATTAGATGTTGCAAAGCTGCAGCTGTTATATTATAGCCATAAGAAAGATCAACTAATATATAATTGGTTACTGTGCGAAAAGGCTTTAGCTGTAGTCCCTGAAGCTGATCATACATCCACTGCGCTTCCTCAATTAACCACGCCTTTGTTTGACTAGCAAATGAATGCTCTTGCAACACAGCATGCCCAATAAATTGCGCTAATGAATTTACGCTCCATGGATACTGCATATGCTTCATTTCTTGTAGCGAATGAGCGGGGCCGACGATATAACCAAGTCGTATTCCTGGGATCGAATAAAATTTCGTCATCGACCGAATAACAAAGAGATTACTGTACGTATCAATGTTTGATATCCAGCTAAGCTCATCCTCGTCTTGATGAAAATCTAGAAATGCTTCATCTAGCACAACAATTGCCCCTGATTGCAGAAGATTAGTCACCGTCTGTTCACGAAGCAATTGCCCCGTAGGATTATTCGGATGTCCGAGCATATAGAGCTCGATAGATTGTTGCTTAATAAGTTCGTCTATCTGTTGTTCATTAGGCGTAAATCCATCTTCTGCGTTACTTTCAATATATGTAATTTCACAGCCAGCTTTTTGTAGCGCTTGCTCGTATTCAATAAAAGAAGGCGCGACAATTGCCGCAGTTTTCGGTTCGTAATAACGAACAATAAGATCGATTAATTCCGCTGCACCATTACCTACCAGTACCTCTTCCGAATGAATCTGGTGCCTACTCGCTATCGTTTCTCTTAACTGACGACTCGCTGGGTCAGGATACTTTGTAATATGCTGCATATATTGCGATAATATTTCCGCTACAACTTGTGGCGGACCTAATGGATTCATATTGGAGCTGAAGTCTAATAAGCGATCTTCTTCCATACCATATAATTCAGTGGCAGAACGCAAATCACCGCCATGTCCATATCTTTCAAGCAATTATATTCCTCCTCTCATTATTCCCATCCGAAGCAAAAGCGAAACATTTATATTTGATGTCGAATACGCAACGAAGCCAATCATCGTTATCAAAGTCCGCTTTTTGAACTTCCAATTCCAATAAAGGTTCAAAAAGCGGGCTTTCAGAATCGAGAAGATGAAGCGCTACTTGAGAAAGGCGGAAGCGCAAGTGTACGTGGTTGGTACACGCGAACCGTACTTTCCAAGTTCGTTTCATATTCGATGTCGAGTAAGCTCCTGCGTGTTACTTCGTTATCAAAGTCCGCTTTTTGAACTACCTCTTATAGGACAGTGTGGATAAACATGACGGCGATTACAAGAGTCACTGCTTCAATCAACTCTGTCATCGCACCATAAGTATCCCCGGTTAACCCACCTAATTTGGCTTTCATCCATTTCGCTGCAACCCAGCCAACGATTGCCGATAACATCGGAATAAGCAGTGCTAACCAGAAAAAATCGTTATTTAGCGGAACGTTAATGGCATAAATCATTAATGACATTAAATATATAAATAAAGTAGTCGTCGTTGCTGCACTTACATATTGGCGCCTTATTCCATGAAACATCGATGCTAGCCCATTACTTCGCGCTGGCTTCCAGCTCGAAACTGCAATAACCATCCACCATCTACTCCACATCGCTGTGCCTACAATAATTAATACTAACCAAGCGATAGATATTTGCTTAGTAGCAACTTCTTGTAGCAAATAGGCTAGCGCTGACCATTTCAGCGCTATAATTACAATCGCGCTAATAACACCAAAAGCTCCTACTCTACTATCCTTCATAATATCAAGCATTTGATCCTTGTTTCTCCGACTTAATAATCCATCCGTGCTATCCATCAGTCCATCTAGATGTAAACCGCCAGTTAGTACAATCCACACAATAACGAGTAATAACGCTCCGAGATTAGCCGGTACCGCATAGCTAACACCCCAGCCAAATAAACTAATGATTAATCCTAGTAATACACCTACAACAGGGAAAAAGATCACACTTTTATGTAGAATGTTTTTTTCAAACTCAATATGCATACGAATAGGCAATATCGTTAAAAACTGAATTGCTGCTACACATCCATATATATACTGTTTTATTTGTTGACGGTCATCATTATCCATGCTGCGCTCACCCCTATTAAAATCCAAATCCGTACACCGTTTAATACGTTAATACTCATCTTAATATGAAGCGCCTGTAATGGTTGCAGCGGCCATCCTAGTCGAGCGCGTTCATGCCACTCGCCAAAGTAACGATTGCGTCCTCCTAATTCAATATGAAGTGCTCCCGCAACTGCTGATTCGGGAATGCCACTGTTAGGACTAGGATGTCGCTTGGCAAAAGTGAACAAAGCTTGATAGCTTTTACGTCCATCAAGCTTTGGATGCAACCATGCGATCATCACAATAATGAAGCCAGTCAATCTCGCCGGAATATAATTAAGTATATCATCTAACCGAGCCGAACACTTTCCGTAATATTCATACTTTTCATTACGGTAACCAACCATAGAATCAAGTGTATTCGTTGCGCGATAGACCATCGCCAGTGGTGCACCACCAATAAACGCCCAAAATATTGGTGAGACGAATGCATCTACAATATTTTCGGCAATCGTTTCCACTGTAGCCCTCGTCATATCGCCCTCATCCATTACTTCACTGTCACGACTAACAATATAGCCAACATAACGGCGAGCGCTATCCATATCTCCACTAATTAATGGTTCGTAAACTAGATTACCAGCATCCTTCAACCCTTTAACAGCAATCGTTGTCGATAGCAACCAGGCCGAGACAATATAGGATAGCCATGGATGAATAGCATAGGTCAGTGCATGGATGCTGACCATCAGGACTCCAACAAGTACAATCGTACTTACTGTAAGGATCATTCCTCGATATAGTAGTGAGCGATCACTATAGCTTCGCTCCGCTTGATACAACTTCCCTTGTAGCCAACTAATCCATCGTCCCATCCAAATAACGGGGTGAGTTGGCCATTTCGGATCTCCAATTACCCAATCGATTAGAATCGCTGCAACGATAATAAGCAGCCATTCTTGCAAACTATACCACATCACTGTCCCTCCAGCTTGAAAGCGAGTGACTTCAATTCAAGCGGAATGCCAGCTGTAACAAGAAACACTTTATCTGCTAACATAGCAATACGCTGATTAAGACGACCTGCTTCATCGCGATACACTCTACTTAGCTTGTTCATCGGTACAATACCACTCCCGACCTCATTACTAACGATAACGACCGAGTATGGATACTGTTGCAAATATTGCAGAAATGTATTGATCACTTCAAGCAACTTATCAGTTCCCGAATGTTCCACATCTAACTCCATAAACCAATTACTTAACCATAATGTCATACAATCAATTAATAGGACTGGTTCTTCAAAGGCTTCTCGATCTAACATATGATTACGAATACTTTCAAGACATTGTGTAAGTTGTAATGGCGCTTCCCATGTTACCCATTGAAAAGTCTCATCGTCCCGTTGTTTGCGATGTAATGCGATCCGCTCATTCATCTCTTGGTCAAATGCTTGCGCAGTTGCAATATAGATGCCATGTGTTGCTAGCGAACTTGCAAACTTTTCCGCGAAATGACTTTTGCCACTACGGGCGCCGCCGGTAACGAGTGTAATCATCTACTTACTCCTCTCGACCATCAATACCAGCACTTGCAAAGGTCGCCATTTCTTGCATCAAACTTAATGCAGCATCGATGAAGTGGAAACATAATACTGCACCCGTTCCTTCACCCACACGTAAATCTAATTGAATCATCGGTTGTAGACCAATCGAAGCTAGCGCATGTACATGACCTTGCTCTTGCGATTGATGTGAAGCAATCATATATCGAGCTGCATTTGCACTTAACTTAGCAGCAATTAACGCAGCGGCCGTTGAAATATATCCATCAATAATAACTGGGCAACGATTTCTAGCTGCTCCGATCATTACACCAACTAGTCCTGCAATTTCTAGACCACCAATTTTAGCTAATACATCAAGCGGATCATCCTCATTAGGTGCATTCACTACGATTGAACGTTCAATAATATTAATTTTTTGCTGAAGCATCGCATCATTAATACCTGTCCCTCTACCTGCTGCTGCAGTTGCATCTAACTTAGCTAATACACTTACAATCGCAGCACTTGCCGTCGTATTACCAATTCCCATCTCACCAGTAGCAAACATGCGGACACCTTGTCCATATTGCTCTTCTACTACTTCGATTCCTACTTGAATAGCTTGAATTGCTTCCTCACGCGACATCGCTGCACCTATTGCCATGTTTGCTGTGCCGTACCTAATTTTGTGAGAACGTAATTGAGGATGTTCAAGATCAGCTGCTACGCCAATATCTACACAGACAACATCAGCATGAGCGCCTCTTGCCAGTACATTAACGGCAGCTCCACCACTTAAGAAATTAAGAACCATTTGCGGGGTTACCGATTGTGGAAATGCACTAATTCCTTCGTCGCATACGCCATGATCACCAGCCATAATGATGACCGTGCGTTTACTAAGATCTGGCCATAGTTTTCCAGTTATAGCCGCTAATTGTGCCGTAATAACTTCAAGCTTTCCTAGACTTCCAGGAGGTTTCGTTAATTGATCAGAATGTTCTCTTGCTTGCTGAGCAAATTGTTCTTCAGGTAACTGAATACGCGAAATGTATTGTTGTAATTGTTGTTCTGTCCACTTTTCCATAAATAATCATTCTCCTTTAGTTTACGATAACAATAACTGTGGTGATTGGTTGACTGGATGTTGAATGATAACAGTAGATGCATTATACATTTCTTTCATTCTATCTGCAGTAAGTACTTGCTCCGGTGTCCCTGAAGCGATGATTTGCCCATTATGCAAAGCTAGTAATTGATCGCAGTACAATGCAGATACATTCAGATCATGCATAACGGCGATAACTAACAATTGTTTTTGTTGCTGCCAGCTTTTCACTACATCCATAATAATTTGCTGATAGCCAATATCTAGATACGTTGTTGGCTCATCTAATAAAATAATTTCCGGTTGCTGTACAATTAATTTGGCTAAAGCGACTCGCTGACGTTCACCACCGCTTAATTGATCTAATTTACGATGAACTAGATTAGTTAACCCCGTTAATTGTATCGCTTCATTAATAATACCATCTATATTAGTCTTTTCACCACCGAGCCAACTCTGATAAGGAAATCGCCCCATCTCAATGACTTCACGCACCCTAAAACCAAGCGGCGGCAGACCCCCTTGTTGTAACACAGCAACCTTCTGAGCTATCATTTTACGTGGGAGACGATGAATAGGTTGCTCTTGAAACAGTACAGAACCGCTTGTTGGCTTTCTTACTCCAGCTAGCAGTTGAAGTAATGTTGATTTACCCGCTCCATTAGGACCAATAATGCCATAAAAGCGATTCATTTCGAAGGAAAAGTTCAAATCCCGAAAAATATCAATCGAGTCATACCGATAGCTTAATGACTGTGCTTCAATCATAAGGATTGAACACCGCCTTCCTTACGGTTTTTCTTTGTTAGTAAGTAAGCGAAGATTGGGGCGCCAATTAATGCCGTAATAACACCCAGTGGCAATTCCTTCGGACTTAGCGCTAATCTAGCGATCGTATCTGCCATGATCATATAGATTCCACCGCCGATAGCTGATAATGGGATAAGAATACGATAATCTGGACCTACTATCAATCTTATGAGATGAGGCACAACAAGTCCAACAAAACCTATGACGCCAGACACAGATACAGCCGCAGCTGTTAACAATGTGCAAACAATAAGTACGATAATTTTACTACGCTCAACATTGACGCCCATATAAGCAGCTTCGCGTTCGCCAAGTGCTAGTAAATTCAATATTTGACCAAAGTACATAAGAATCGGCACTGCAATAATTAAAAATGGGAAGAGCATATAGACATGTTCCCAACTTTTCATAGAAATTGAACCCATAATCCAGAACAATATTTCATTCACGACGCCGTTTGACATCGATACCATTAATGATACAAATGAACCTAGAAAAGATTGAATAATAACTCCAGCAAGCACAAGTGTCTGAATTTGCATCGATCCTTGAGATTTGGCTAATGCAATGACTCCGAACAATGTGACAATCCCTGTGCAAAAAGCAATCAGTGGGATCGTCCATAGACCTAGTAGCATCTGATAACCCATTAATATAATAAATGCTGCACCTACAGAACTTCCGGAAGCAACACCTAATGTATAGGGATCAGCTAATGGGTTACGAAGTACACCTTGGAAACCAACGCCCGCTAATGCTAAGCAAGCTCCTACTAAAGCTGCAAGTAGTACACGGGAAAGCCTAACTTGCGTTACGATTGCTATTTCACCTTTCGAATAGTAAGCTTGAGCATCATCATTAAAAGGCAGTGAATGCCACAATATCCCCCACACATCAGCTAATGTGATGCCTGATGAGCCGAGGGATATCGCTGTAATGATCGTTATTAAAAGAAGGAGCATTGCTGCTCCTCCATATCCAATTAGTTTTTTATTCATATTTATTGAAATAGCTCGGGATGAATGGCAGCTGCAATTTCAGATAATCCTTGCGCTAGGCGCGGACCTACACGAACTAGCGGATCATTAGTAACTTTAACCACTTCATTATTTTTCACAGCATCAATCGCATCCCAACCTGGGCGCGCCTGAATACTTGCTAGAATAGAGCTTTGCTCCTCTCCAAAATCAGGATAAATAATAACTGCTGGATTTTCAATAATAACCGCCTCAGCATTAACCTCATACCAACTTGGTTGGCTATTAGCTACATTAATACCACCTGCAATCGTTACAAGATCATCTAAAAATGTGCCAGAACCAACAGTGTATCCAACGTCAAACTCTAAGTAAACTTTACGAGCATCAACATTCGCTACTTTCGCCACAATGTCGTCTTTCACCTTATTCATCTCAGCTGCAACTTCACCAGCTTGAGCCTGTGCATCTAATAATACTCCTAGTTCATTCGTATGAGCAATTACTTCATCGTAAGTTAATGGATCGGATGCGTACACGACAATACCTAGCTCGCGTAACTTCGTGATCGCTTCACTATTCATACTAGATGAAGCGATCACGATATCTGGTTCCAGCGCCATTACTGCTTCTATATTAGTAGTGGAATCTCCTACTTTTTCAATCTCAGCTGTTTCTTCTGGATAATTACTATACCCATCCACACCTACAACTTTATTACCCAAACCGATTGCAAATAAAATTTCTGTTTCACTTGGTACGATTGACACGATTGCTTTAGGACTTTCTGTAAGCGTTACTTCTGTATTGCTTGCATCAGTCACTGTCATCGGATAGACAGATGCAGAAGCCCCAGTACCCGTTGTATCTTCAACGATAGTTTGATTTTGATTCGTAGCTCCTTGATTCTGATTGTTACCGTTTACTCCATTATTACCGCCACATGCAGTAAGTGCCAACATCATAGCTAGCATCATAATTAGTAAAACCTTATTACCTTGTATAGCTTTCTTGAAATTCGATAGCATTGTTCCAATCCCCTTTTTCTTTATTTAATTTCATATACATGTGCAACACAATAAAGCGTCCTCCGATGTTGGAGACGCCGTTACTTAAACGATAAGTTCATAAAGTTTAAGTTTATCCAACACCTCCTAAGTCCACGTAGGAATATGCTTGTATTTCCTTAGGCAGGTCTCCTGACTTGAATGAATTGTAATATTGTCTTCCCAGATTATTGTTATCCAGTGACATTTAATATTACTTTGATATACAACGTATATCCATTCTTACAGTGGCGGGTCCGCGCTGGAATTTCACCAGCTTCCCTTTTCATCTATCATGCGATATGCAGAATAGAACCTAAGTACACGCTATTCAATTAGTTTACTGTCTTACTATACACGATATTACTATATGATGTCACCTATGCATAAAGAGCAAGCATCTCTACATATAACATATTAGTTACAATATTGTCTCAACAAGAGTTATGTAACGAACGAATTATAAATTAGTACTGCCTACGCCGCTGTTCATCTCCATAGATGATATAAAAGAAAAAACGCAAATTATGGGAGGAAATCTTGTGACCAAATGGAAAACCAGACTATTCACCTTGCTCATACTCGTACTATTATTCGGTGTAGGGTATAGCTATATTGTGGCACAAGGGACTACTGTACGAGATCAATCACTCCTGAAACTAACCGCAACCAGTGCAACATCAATTGGGACATTACAATTTGAAATAGATCATGATAACGCTGTTGCTCTCACTAATAGTCCGTTCACATTACAGCTACTGCCAGGTTCAAATGTAGGTACAAATTCGGATTCAGAAGCAGATCTAAACAGATTGGATCAACTAAATACCGATAATTCGCTGCCATCACATACTAAAGTTACGGTTAATCTTAATATGTTGACGATGGATTGTGGTACGATCCAATTTACGATGACACCTGATGAGCACGGTATCTACCACGGCGAAGGAATTCCTGTGATGTCTGGACTTTGGGTGGCTACAGCAACAGTTACGTATGATGATCAACCCCAAGACGAAGCGATACAATTAGCTTTCACATTCGATGTATCTTAAACCGTACTTTCAATGATTATTAGCTTTCATATTCGATGTCCAGTAATCCTTGCTCGTATCAGATGAAGCTCACATAGTGGTTATCCCGCGTAAAGGCTCATATACTCTGAGTAGGCACGCAGATGAATCTCTTTAGCCCGCTTTTGAGTTATTTCTTTCAGTTCAGGTATTTCCTCTACTTCAATGTAGTCAGCAAGTACATCAATGACATCATCCAATAGTTTTGCACGGAAATAGTATTGTAACCTTTCGCAAAGTTCGCTACCTGCCAACGTTAAAACTAATTCGCTCCAATATGACCACTCTTTCTTATTATATTTCGGCCATAATAGGACGGAATAATCCATTGCAGCATCACCGCTTACCGTTAAGTCATCCCAATCAATAATCCAACAATTATTATTATTGTCTACTAATACATTCTCCCAATTAATATCGTTATGAACGATATCTGAAGCTTTATGCTGAAATGAAGGTGCAGAACGTACTAGTTGTTCTAATGCTTCTACTTCATTCTCGAACCAAGTGATTGAATCTGATGTCACGAAATCAAGCAAATGTTGCTGAGATCTAATGATATCTAGATCTTCTTGGAATCGAGTGATATATTCCTCTGTGAATGCATCTGCATAAGAGTAGACTTGCACATTGTCTTCTACAACGTCTTGTATATCGTTTTGCTCAAACTCTTGTACATTGTTTTGCTCATCGGTTCGAATCATTTGTTGAATCTGTTTATCTATATGTAATTGATGTAGTGAATGCAATACATTCTCAACGATTGGTTTTGAATTAGAAATGGAACTTAATGATTTCCCTTCAATAAATTGAAACACTAAACCATAAGTGTAGCCCTCTATTATTTCCTCTGTTATCTCTCCTATCAATCTAGGAGCCTTATATTGTGTAGACAAATGCTCGCTTATTGATGCCCACTGCTTGAGACGGTAGGCTTTTTCAGTTCGTGCTAGTTTAATATGTATAGTTGTTTCGCCATCAGATACACGGTAGGACTGATTAACAAAACCGCCTGGATTATAAATATAACGAACATCAAACTTTGAGCCGTCTAATCCTAATGATTGAACGTTTCTTGCGACCCATAGCTTGATCTGATTCTCATTGAAATTCAGCTCCATCGTCATTCATCCCCTTTTTATAATTGGTCTCGTAGATTGTACATTTCTGTTTATAGAATAACATTCTGCTCTATATAGATTCAAACTTATTGCACACAGGTAAAGACACCTCCAAGTAATACGAAGCGATATGCTAATCGTATATTTAGAGGTGTCTTCAATTTGCTATATTAATCTACTCCAAAGAGTTTGTTGTGTATATTAACTGAACTTCAAATTCAAACTTACTTATACGTCGGTAACCAGCTACCATGTGCTTCGATCAAATCATCACATAGCGCAACAATATGATCCATCGACAATTCCGCAGACGTATGAGGATCAAGTAAAGCTGCGTGATAAATATGTTCCCTCTTGCCAGTAATCGCTGCTTCAATCGTTAATAATTGTGTGTTAATATTCGTACGGTTCAATGCAGCAAGCTGTGGAGGAAGATCACCAATAAATGTTGGTTGAACGCCATTCGCATCAACTAGACATGGTACTTCTACACAAGCTTCTCTCGGTAAATTCGTAATTAGCCCCGTGTTCATGACGTTTCCACCAATTTTGATAGGAATATTCGTCTCAATTGCTTCCATAATATAGGATCCGTATTCATGTGTGCGAGAATGTTCTAGATGAGCATCATTCATAATCTCATCCCGCTTCTGCTTCCACTCATTAATCTGACCGATGCAACGTCGAGGATATTCATCCAATGGAATATTGAAGCGCTCAATTAGCTCAGGGTATTGCGACTTAATAAAGTAAGGATGATATTCAGCATTATGTTCACTTGATTCCGTAATGTAGTAACCAAACTTGTCCATCAGTTCATAACGTACCATATCATGATGTTTTTCTTCTTGTTTCAATCTAGCAAGTCGCTTTATTTCCGGATAAATATCTTGACCATCCTTCGTTATTTCTAGCAGCCACGCCATATGATTAATTCCAGCTATTTTAGATTTAATGCCGCTATTGTCTATTTCCAAATGCTTCAGCAAATCTTGTACACATACTTGTACACTATGGCAAAGACCTACTGTGTTAACTCCGCCTTGTGTAGTCATCACATTCGTTAATACTGCCATTGGATTAGTATAGTTTAAGAACAATGCATCTGGACAAACCTCATTAATATCTCTTGCAAAATCCATCATCACTGGAATGGTACGCAGATTTCTGAACAAGCCGCCGATGCCAATCGTATCCGCAATCGTTTGACGAAGACCATATTTCTTCGGAATTTCAAAGTCTGTAATTGTACATGGGTCGTAGCCGCCTACTTGAATCGCATTAACAATATAAGATGCACCCTTCAATGCTTCTTTACGATTAGAATACGCTACAATGCGGCATGAACTACCTGCCGTTTCACAGATGTTTTTCAATATAATTTCGGATTCTTTCAAACGAGTTGGATCAATATCGAATAACGCCAATTCAAAGCCTTGTAATGCAGGAGTTAACATGACATCACCTAGTACATTTCTTGCAAATATTGTGCTTCCCGCACCGAGAAAAGTAATTTTAGACATGGATAATTACCTACCTTTCAAATTGTAAATTAGCTGTTGTTATAAGCATTCTTCCTTTATAATATATCTATTAATTGTAATAACGCATATAGATTTTTCGAATCGTTATATGGACATTTGTAGTTTTTTTATTTTTCATCAAATATATTAGAGTCTGAATCTCGTAAGGAGATAACAATACAAATGTGGGGTGCTATCGATGAGTGAAACGATCGAGTTATTTGGAATTCATACAAGCTTCGATCCTCAGATTGACGATATACTTTTTGCTGGACAAGCTCAGACGAATGCCTTGCACAATATGGGTCCATTAATTCATCCGTACTATATAGTCCATTATGTTATAGCGGGTAAAGGTGAGTTGAAGGTTGGAGGAAATACCTACTCTTTATCTAGTGGCGATAGTTTTTTTATTTTTCCAGGGGAGTCTGTGCAATATACCGCTCATAAACATGAACCATGGAAATATTGCTGGATTGGATTCAAAGGTAACCGCTTCAAATACATTTTGCAGCGTAGTCGCATCTCAATTAATTATCCTGTCGTTCAAGCTTTAGCTACTGAGGAAATCTTTCCGTTCTTTGAACGCATTATTTCACTGCTCGCTTCTAATGAAAACTATTCTTCGCTTGAAGCTAGTGGTTATTTCCAATTGTTATTGGCTAAGTATTGCCAGGCCAATGCACCTTTCCAACTACGCCAATTCGATCATAAAAAAATTTCGCAACGACAAATTGAAGAAGCAATTGCTTATATCGATTTTCATTATCCACAGCCAATTACCATTGAAGAGCTTGCCGAGCGCGTCGGATACCACCGTAGCCATCTCTGTAAATTGTTCAGACAGACAATAGGCATATCACCATTAGCTTATCTTATTAAGGTGAGACTAGAACAAGCTCAGTTATTGCTTGCTCAGCATATTCCAGTGAAACAAGTTGCTCATGCAGTTGGTTTTAACGACGCCCTCTATTTCTCGAAGCTGTTCAAACGTCACAATGGCATGTCGCCAACAGAATATGAGAAGAAATATGGACATTAAGCATTTTCCAAAAAAAGTAATTGATTATATTTTTATATCATAATAGTATTCAATTTGTAGTAACAATTTACTGATAAGGGAGAAGATGACTATGAATCATACCGTAGAAACTCTGCCACAATCTCGCATTGCATATGTGCGACAAGTTGGTCCATATGGTCCTGCTAATATTCAAGCAATGGAGAAGTTGAAAAATTGGGCCAAGGAGAAAAATCTTTACACATCGGGAATTATATTTGGAATTTCGCTAGATAATCCAGAAACAACACTTCCAGAAATTTGTAGATATGATGCTTGTATTGTAATTTCAGAGGATGTTCAAATTGATGATTCCATTTGTGAAGGTGAGCTTTCCGGAGGGGATTATTTTATTTACAGAGTCAAACACACAACAGAGGATATTCAAAAAGCGTGGGCTGAAATCTTCCCTGCTTTGCATAACATTGGCTATCAGATTGATAATAGGCCGATATTAGAAAGATACATTAGTGAGATGACTGAAAATGATTATTGTGATATATGTATACCTGTAAAATAGTTCGAGTGTACAATTAGCTGCTACAATCGACTTTTGTTCAAGGATTTGTTGGAAGTCAATTTAAGTTGTAAATCCTTGAACAAGGTCGTATGCCATCGCTTATCCACATCAACTGTTAGTCCGCCGTCAATATTTCCTAATTAATTCTTATAAATCCTAACCTAAATATAAGAAGTTATCCTTCTTCCCTCCTTCTTAGAGCATTTTTCATATTAGTATTACGAGTAGCCTAGAAAGGTCAATGTTGCTTTATTAACGACATTAGGTTGCTCAAATATAAAGGAGTGGTTTGCTCCGGCAACTAGAAGTAACTGGGCATGAGGTAATACTTTACGTGCATAATCCATCGCTTTATTAGCAGGATAGAGTAATTCCGTCTCCCCGATCATAATTAGGACAGGAAGACTTAACTTTTCAAATTCCTCCTCGTCTATTTTCACAGGATACAAACGAAACAGCGGCATCGAATGTTGAAATCCAGCAATAATTTGCTGACGAAATACTTCATTGAGCGGCTTATTGTGCGAGGATAGTGAACCAAAGGCTCGATCAATCCATTTTTCAGTATGAAACAGAAAGCCTGGAAATGCATAATAAAAAAACTTCAAGCTTAGCCGATGAAAAGATGCTGCCGGGGCATAAAGCACTAATTTAATAATTCGAGACTGATGAGTTAGTGCATATCGCAATGCAATATAACCTCCAATAGAATGCCCTGCCAAGTACACTTTATCGAGCTGTAAATGATCCAGCACTTCATGCAGCCATGCTACAACTTGCTCTGTATGCAAGATTACTTGATTGGCGATGCTTTTACCAATATCTCCGATGATATCAATCGCATATACAGCATATTGCTTTGCAAAGGCAGGTACATTCGGGTACCATATCGCTGAGCTCATGGCATAACCATGAATAAGGACAAGTGGTGGTAGCTTCGGATCACCGAACTGCAACACATGTGTTTGCCCGTAAGTCGTCCCAATATTGAGCGAATTAGCAGGAATTCCAAAAAGCTTCAAACTCTCATCATAGCATTTCTCGTATTGCTCACGATTCTCTGCATCACTGAAAACATCCACCCTACCGCCTCCTCACTGTATTTTCATAGAATCCATAAACGAGACAATAATAAACAACGAGATAATGAAAACTATAGATGAAGAACTCCTTTAATAACAATAAGATTTAGCTCTCTATGTACATACAGGTAATATTAGATCTTCTCTATATGGTTATCGTTCCAAATATTTGAAACATTATTCAGCTTGGTTTCGTTATATAGTCATTAAGGAATTAAACATTTATCATAACTCTCATCCTGCAATTACAAATGCAATACAAACGGTTCAATTTTGGGATCAATACCAAGAACGTAATGTTAAGTGGGCTAAGGCTCTTGAAATTAACTGCGGTCGCTTTTCTATACTGAAAATATTATCTGTCCATATAATGAAGGAGTATAGTTGTGGACGATTGAGGTCAAATTCCATAAAGTTCTTGTGTATAAGCTTGATACTAAGTAAACTTTATATTAATAGAGGAGGTTTACTATGGAAAAAACATGGAGTATTCGCTTAATCCGTTTTGCTGCAATCTTTGGTGTTATCGGTACATTTATCGGATCACAAATGGCTGGTGAAATGGACTATACATTGCGCCCTATTCATGCGCATATCTTATTAGTTGGTTGGCTATCTGTGTTCGCATTTGGTATTTTCTATCAAGTGTTTACCGTGAAGTATAAGTGGATGGTTACTGCACAAAGCATTCTCGCTTTGACAGGTGCATTTGGATTAACGTTCGGGATGTGGATGTATAACTTAAATCCATTTAATCTAAATGATACTTTTGTTATGATTTTCTTTATTGTCGGAGGTTCGTTACTTCTACTAGCATTCTTCCTTTTTACTGTCATTACATTTTTTACAAATAAAAAAAACGCATAGCAGCAAAGAAAATCCTCACATGCTAAGATGTGAGGATTTTCTTTGTGTTCTTGAAAGGAATAATAACCTTTTAATCGAATATTTCACTTAAGGTTACAATTAATATATTACCATAACCAATGATGGATAGATGGCACAATTCCCCCAGCCGCCAAACCTCGCAGTATAGAGATAATACCAATAATAACAGCAGTCCAAGTTCCTAGTTGACGCATCACTTTGCGCCATTTCTTACTTGCAACGATAGAGACCGAAGCCGCTAGCAGAAGCGCTGGAAATGTCCCTACAGCAAATAACAACATTGTAAGTCCTCCCGTATACCAGTGACCAGTCGCAGCAGCTTCAATGCCCATCGCATACGTAAGTCCGCATGGTAAGAAACCGAATGCAACGCCTGTTGCCAGAACATACCACTGCTGCCCACCCCGCATATATTTAACACCATTAAATAAATTTTTATGTAGCTTTGCTGACAACTTGCTCATTCCGGGAATTTGAAATTTACGCCAAACCCATAATAATAGAAAGCAGCCTCCAACAATTGATGCGATCCCCTTTATTCCTGCTAATTGACCTGCTACTTCAACAAATGAACCGACTGTACCAAGTATAATCCCGAACAACGTATAGGAAAATGCCCGACCAGCATGATAGAGCAGTGTTGTCTTCGTCGCTGAAAGTGGCGATTGCAGCGTAACTGCTGTAACGATCCCCCCGCACATACCGATACAATGTGCAGCACTTAGTAGACCAGTCATCACGACTAAGATCATGCTACTCATCGTCAGCATACAGATTCCCCCGCTCTCTCGGCATGATTCAGACGAACATGCAATGACAGTGCGTTGAACACAACGCAAACTGAACTTAGTGCCATCGCAATACCTGCCATCCACGGCTGAAGAAATCCTAGTGCTGCAAAGGGAAGCATAATGCTATTATAAATTAATGCAAATCCAAGATTTTGCTTAATATTACGGACTGTCATCCGGCTCATCTCGATCGAGATCGGAATGCTCGTTAGCTGTGAATATAATAATGTCATATGCCCTGCATGCAGGGCTGCTTCCGTACTATTGCTCATCGCGATCCCAATATGCGCACTTGCTAGCGCAGGAGCATCATTCCATCCGTCACCAACCATTGCGATAGTCGAACCATTGGCTTGTAGCTTTTGTAGCAGCTCTAGCTTTTGTTCTGGTAACAGCTTCGCATTCACATCAGTGATGCCTACTTCTCTTGCAATCCGATATGCTGGCGCAGGATGATCGCCAGTCGCCATAATGGTATGAACACCTAGCTTCTGCAGAAGTAAAATACTTTTCTTAGCGGTCCGCTTCAGGCCATCCGATAGACCAATCAAGCCGACACAGCGCTCATTTTGGATACAATATATGAGTGTTTCACCGTGCATCAATCGTTCTGTAGCTATCTCAACAATATGGGCTGATAACTTAATATGGTGCTGCTCTAGTAAGCGCTCATTGCCAACGATGAATTGCTTGTTAGCAATATAGCCCGTCACACCTCTCCCTGGGTAAGATATTACTCGTTCAACATCTATTGCAAATTCAGTTTCCCAATTGTCTCGAACAGCTTGTGACCGCAATTCCATTTGAATAGCGTGGGCAATAGGATGTTCCTCCTTCTTCTCTAATGCACCTACGTAAGTTAACAGCTGACTCCGTGACATATTAAAGCTTTTCATATAACTAATACTTAGCTTTCCTTCCGTTAGCGTGCCTGTCTTGTCAAATATAACAGCATCGACCTCTGCAAGACGCTCTAACACGCTAGCATCTTTCACGATTAATCCATGCTTTACAAGTCTACTACTCGTAATCGACAGTGAGATCGGTGCAGCTAATCCTAGTGCACAAGGACATGCTACCAATAGTACAGCGAGCGCACTGAATACACCTTCACTTAATGTACCCGCTTCTCCCCAAATGACCCAGCAAAGCAATGTGCTTACAGCTAGTACAAGAATCGCCGGAACAAACCAACGTATCACTTTATCAACTTGACGTTGTATGCTTGTCTTTGAACGTTGCCCTTGCCTTACCAGTTCCCGGATTCGATTCAGCATCGTCTGATGCCCTGTTGCTGTAGTTAGCAAAACGAGATTGCCCTGCGCTTGGAATGTCCCTGCCCATAAGCGGTCGCCGACGCCTTTACTAATTAGCCCTTGTTCACCTGTAAGCAAAGCTTCTTCGACATAAGCCTCACCACGTTGTACAATACCATCGACAGGTATATATTGCTGCTCATGCACATGAACTAGATCATCGACTTTAACAAATTCAGTACGAATAGATTGTAGCTGACCGTCTCGTTCTACTAATGACTCATTAACCTCTAGCTTAGCAAATGCATCATGCTCCTGCTGTAGCTTAAGTGAAGCGTTCAATTCAATATATTTCCCTAATAAAACGGCGGTAATGACGACGGCGGAACTTTCAAAATAGAGCGCTGCCGTTTCATAGCTTGCATATTGCCAGATCCCATCAAGCCCATTACGCAATACCTCGTAATGACTATACAAATATGCCGATGTCGTGCCAATGACAACAAGTACATCCATATTCGCAAGCTTTTCTCTGATTGCATGATAAGCACTAATATAAAAAGGAACACCAATAATAAACTGTACGATCGTTGCCAAAATTAGCTGTAGCCACGGGGCGAAAAGCCAGTGTGGCAGCACATTTATCAAACTATGCAACGGAGCAAAATGTTGAATCATCGAACATATTAACGGCATAGTAAAAACGCCTGCCCACAATAATCTTCGCTGTAGCAAACGTTTCTCTTGTTTCATATCTTCAATCGTTGATAGATGAATATGTGCTATAAAACCAAGCTGCTCTATTAATTGCATCACCTGCTTGGCATCGATTTCTCTACTAGAAGATTGAATCCATGCGGTCCTAAGTGGATAACTAACGGCAACTTCTGCAACACCTGGCATACGTATCAATTTACGCTCTATTCGAGTTGCACAAGCGGAGCAACTCATCCCCTGAACCGATAATACGATTTCCTCTAAAAATTCATGGTCAAGCTTCTGCTCCATAAATGCGCCTCCGATCGGCAAGTAGTAAGACCTTCATTCGAAAGTTTGATTTTGGAACTTCCTCTTAAATGATGGTTGTCTTATACAGTATGATCGAAAGCTGCTATTCATGCTTCATTGGTGCGTTATTCATGCTTATAGTTAGTCCCGCTCATAGATGGAACCACTACGACTCGCAAATAATTCGGTATATACTTTCTCGGCGTAATGATCAGTCATTCCTGCAATATAGTCGGTAATTAATTTTTCCCACGGCCATTCTTGTTCTTGACGATCATAAGATTCTATCCAATCTGGCGGAAGAATAAGTCTTCCAGCAGCTTCATCCTCTAAGCTTTCCCAAAGCTTATGCAGCATATTTTCACTACGCTTTTGGAGGCGCTGTACACGAAAATCTTTGATCATCGTTACCCATGCTAGCTTCTTCAATATTTCCATCGTCCGGAGTGTATAGACATCCTCGACGCCATCCTTAACAAACGTTACTTTCTTCCAACCAATCGTATGCGGATCATCAATTATGCCTACGAGCGAAGCAAAGTGATTCACCCATTGTGCCTTCATCTCACGGCGGGAACGAGAAACTTCTCGACCATACTTGTCATAAATTCGTTTCCACTGCAAGTAGTATTCATCCAGAACATCGCTAACCATTTGACGAATATCGATATTAGCCCAATGGAATGCCGACATACTCGCAGGATCATTTACAATTTCTAGTACAACATTATCAATTAATCTTGCATCTAACAAAAAGTCTTCAGTTAATTGAATTTTCCCTGCTCGGATACCATCCTCAATATCATGCGTCGAATAGGCGATATCATCACATAGATCCATCAATTGCGCTTCAAGAGTACGGCATCCTTCAGGAATTTTCCATAAGTCTCGTAAGTAAGAAATACCTGCCCACTCCGCTTTGTATACTCCTTTTTGCTTACCGTTCTCGCCAATCAGATAAGGATATTTATTAATAGCGAGTAGTGCCGCAGCCGTTAGATCAAGTCCTTTATCGCTACCTGCTCGTTTCTCCAGAAACATTAGAATGCGAAAGTTCTGAGCATTACCTTCATATTGTGTCCCATACTTTGCTTGTAAAAGCTCATTCAACACTTCCTCACCTTTATGTCCGAACGGAGGATGACCAAGATCATGAGCAAGTGATGCTATTTCTACTACCTCTGGAACGAGCTTTAATCCTGGATGAATATCTTGATTGAGGAACGGATATAATTTACCCAATTTCCGCGAAACTTCACGCGCAATTTGCGATACTTCGATAGAATGGGTTAAACGAGTACGATAATAATCACCCGAACCAGCGCCAAAAACTTGCGATTTCCCTTGTAAGCGACGAAAAGCTGGAGATTGAATTAATCTTGCATAATCTTTTTCGTACTCTTCACGATCTTCACTAGATTTAATATGATCGACATCATTCAGACGATATTTACGAATACTTTTCATTGCTGTCCCTCCTTCTCTTGTTGTACAACAATTGTTATTTTACGATGACACTTCTGTGATCTAACATTATAGCTTAAAATTGGATGTCTATGATCGTAATGGTGGATCGCATATGCTATTACAACTTCGATCAGTGAATAATCAGCTCTCTATCTTCGTTTTCCAAGCGCTAAGCTCCGCATCCATTTTCTCGATAAATGTATCTTTCACCGATTTTTCTAAAAACACAGCATGTACAGCATTATATTGAAGCTGCAGTAGTTGTTCTAATGATAGTGATAATTTCTGCTGAAGCGTCCACAATTCTTTAGTCAGATTCGTATTCGAGACCGTAAGATTATCCGTATTGACCGTAACTATGATGCCTGCATCCAAGTATTGTACTAGCGGATATTGCTCCCAACTCTCAATGGCTTTCGTCTGTAAATTACTTATCGGACAAAATTCAAGTGGTATATGTAGATTGTTAATGTCATTAAATATATGCGAGTCTTCTTGTAAGCGAACGCCATGTCCAATACGCGATGCACCCAACTCATGAACAGATACATCAATATTTTGAGCGCCTCCAGCTTCTCCCGCATGAATCGTTATAGGGAGGTTAAGCTGCACCGCTCTAGCAAAAATATCACGATAGAGCGCTGGTGGATAAAGTGCCTCCGCCCCTGCAAGATCAACCGCAACGAGACCTTTGCCGATAAATGTGGCTGCTTCCTCAATTACCTCCATATTTTGCTCGGCACTATGACCTCGCAAGCAAATACCAATACAGCGTGCGACAACGCCAAACTGTTGTTCACCACGTTGTAGCCCAGCGATGACATGTCGATATGTATCAGCTACCGTTAACCCTTTGTTAACATGTAATTGCGGTGCAAAGCGCACTTCAACATATCGAACATTTTGCTCTGCACATTGCTGGAGAATTTCATACGCGATTCGTTCGAGTGCTTCGGCAGATTGAGTGAATGGTAACACAAAATCAAAAGTGCTTAAATATTGATTCAAATCTTCACATTGTTCAGGAACAGTCATATAGGATCGGAGCTCGGATATATCCGTCGTTGGCAATGACATATTCTGCTCGGCAGCTAATTCAATTAATGTTGCAGGCAATATGCTTCCATCAAGATGAAGATGGAGTTCTACTTTCGGCATTTGTTGTAATTGTTCATATGTTAATGTCATTGTTCACAGCTCACTTTCATTACGAATTAGATGATCAATACTATTTTTGTTAGCTAATATAACACGAAATGGCATGGAATACTATGGGGATACAACCATGATGTTACTTTCGTTAGGTTTCTACAACGAGCCATAAACTATTCTTTTCTACATATATACCAAAACTTAATATATAATGTATATATAGGAAAATAAGGAGGTAATATCATGTTGAGAATATTAAAATTTATATTTAGGTCAATTGCTCTTATTTTGGTAATATACAATCTAATCGTTCTTATTTTTTACTATGATAATAAAACCACATTTAAATTTGAAACAATTCCTTTTATGATTTTCTTCACGGGATTGTTCTACTTAGTCACAGGTTTTTCTGAACTCCAGTCAGAAAGAAAGAGAAATGCTTATATGTATTTTATTTTATCAGTAGGTTACATTTCCCTTTCAATTTACAGCTATCCTGTCTACTCCTAACGAGTTTCCGTAGAATCAAAAGCAAATCAAGTCAAGGACTACAACGTGGTATTATCCCCTTCAAGTAAACAATATAAAAAAACCGTTCAAATGTAGTCTTATCACCACATTTGAACGGTTTACTCATACTATTGATTATTGCCCTAGAACGACTGGACCATGCCAGCCAAGATTGCCATCACTTACATTTGTCACATCAAAACCTTGCAAACGCATAAATTCACATACACGTCCACTACGAGCTCCGCTACGACAGATAAAGATGACTTCACCTTCAACTGTATGAACCTCATCGGCACGCGCATTGAATTCGGATAATGGAATAAGACGAGCTTGCTCGATATGTCCTGCTTCCCATTCATCTGGTTCTCTAACATCTATAAGGTTAATCAATTCTCCCGCTTCAAGTTTCGCTTGTAATTCATCTGCTGTAATTTCATTCAACATACTTTTAAGTTCATCCTCTCAATACAATATTAGCTTATGATCAAATTTTACATAACGTAAGCGTCGATGTCCAATCTTTTGTGAACGGTATATACTTGATCATCTCATCAATCCATTACTTCTTGCGATTTTTCGCAGCTAATAGTCGATTCATATGATCTGTTCTTGACTGCTCCTTGGTCGCTTGATCTACAATTTTGCTTTGTTCTACCTTGCTTTGATCAACTTGATTGCTATTGGTAGCATTATTGGAAATTGGCGATGTAGATAGATCCGGCCGCTTATTGACCTTAATATCTTCGCTATTTTCCCTCGTTAATTTAGCAGTCGACACCTTAGTAGCATTGTGCTCAACATTCGAAGTCGTATGAACGGAATCGCGTTTCGCAGCACTAGAATCTGTAGCCTGCTGCTTATTAGTCTTCGGCTCATCATCCCAAGTTGACTGCTGCCCTTGACTTGTCTCCTTCATACTCGCATACCATTGCTCTTTGGAACTTTTTCGTTCCGATAGACGAGACATCGTCTCACTTTTCGTCGCTTGCAGCACCGATTGTGTCTTGCGTTGTATTTGAACAATAGCTAATCCACGATTGAACCAAAGCTTCCAAGGCAATGATAAGCGACGGTAACCAATATCAACTAGCCATAATAAGAGAATGATCATCAGAAGCATTTTATTCCAATCGATAATCTGCTTCACTTGTGTCGGTTCAAATTGGAATACATCAGCAGCATCCTCCGGAGATAGAACACGTCCTCCTGTAAGTTCTGCTAATGCTGTCAAAGACTCTACTCCAATCGTTGAATCCATATTCAATTGGTATTCTGCTGAGTAAGGAACGACAAAGCCAGTCGTCACACCATTTTGAATCGTATTGCTGCCATCAACTGAGGTTAATTCACCAATTTGCGTGAAGTAAACACCACTTGCTAATACGCCGGAATCGACCTCATACTGACCATTGCTTACAGGAATAAGTGGATACACCTGTTCACTTTCTCCATCGCGTACAACTATGCCTAGATCACCGCGAGACAAGCCATCATGACCAGTAACAAGTAATGAATCACTGTTACTACCATCAATCGTATAAGGCGCAGACACGAATTGCGGATAGGTCCATTTCACCCATTCAACAAATACATTGGGAAACTCACTCCAATTAATCCATGAGCTAGCCCATTCTCCATTGACATCAGTCGTCAGCGCAACCGTTTTTCCTGCACCGACATTCCATCTTGCTAGCAGTGGATCTTCCATATGAGTATATAAAGATACTTCAGCCAAATCTTTCGCACTTGTTGCTACGTATGCATCTACTTCTGGAACACCATTACGCCATAGTTGACTCCACGACCCAGCGTGACCAATAATCGGTTCAAATGTTTTGTCTACAATATAAGAACGTGTCATTAACGCTGTCTCTCTACTGAAAATAGCAGGGAGCGTAGATTGATCCTCCGTATAATAATAACGACCACCCGCATTAGTCGCCAAGCTTTCTAATAGTTGCGTAGCTGAATCACTACCAACTGCGACGGTAGATAATGTCATCATATTGCTAAGCATATCGTCTGTTAATTGCTTATAGTTATCGTTCGTTCCCGACTGTCCATCAGTAAGTAGAATAATATGTTTACGTTCACTATTAAGCGTCAGCATTTCTTGATACGCTGACTGAAGTGCAGGATAAATACTTGTACCACCTGCAGCGTTAATCGAACTTATCGACGAAATAATATCTTCCTTCTCGCTTACTTTCGTTGGAGATACAACCCAAGTTGGCATATCATCAAAGGCAATAACACCTACCGTATCCTCAGGACGCAGCAGCTCAACCGTACGAATTGCTGCTTCTTTCGCTAATTCAAGCTTATCGCCACTCATACTCCCTGAATGGTCGATTACTAGAATAAGACCTAACTTCGGTAGTTGTCGCTTACCGGTTAGCTCCATATCGACTGGTAAAATCCGCTCAATGGGCGTATCAAAGTATCCACCTAACCCGTAGCTGTTACTACCACCAAGCATCATAAAGCCAACACCATAGTTTCTTACAGCTGTTTCGATATATTCCATTTTAGTTTGCGGTAAATCAACCGCATTTACATTATTGAAAATAATGCTGTCATATTGTACGTATTCCGCTAGCTCATAGCTTAACTCATCGACAATAATCGTTCGATAACCAATATACGAAGCGGATAAAGCATTTTCAATATTAATAGAGCTGCCTTGTTTTCCTTCGACAATGAGTACGCCAGCAGGGCCATCTACTCTACTTAGACCATATGCCGTATTATTAATCGGTTCATGATCATTCGATGTTTGTACTACTGCACGATATTGATGTAACCCCGCTTCTGTCGCAAGCTGATCCAGCAAAAACGTATTCTCACCTTGTAGTAGTGACACATCATATTGATTCATCAATTCGTCATCTTCATAAATGTACAATACCGCATTCGTAGCTGACGTACTGTCAAGGGAGATCGATAGTTGATACTTCTCTCCAGCTTTAAGCTGACCGGGTACTTTGAAGGCAGATATGGCAACATCTTGCTCTTGCTGTGATGCTAGCGCAACGACATCAACTGCAATATTCAATGATTGCAATAACTGTGCTTCCCGCAGCATATTGCCGTTCGTTTCATTCCCATCACTTATTAGAACGATGCGACCGCCACCTTGCTGGCTTAACATTCCACTTGCTTGACGCAATGCATTAGATATTTGCGTGCCATCTTCGGCTACCGTCGTCCGAAATTGAGTTAACGATTGTAATGGCGTTAACGTTCGATCGATGGCAATGCCATTAGCAAAGGAAAGAATAGCTTGATAACTCTTATCATCCCCTGCAGCAATGGCATCATTAACAACGCTCCGTGCGATATCGTTATTACTAATTGAAGCAGAGCGGTCAACTGCAAACACAATATTTTTACGATCACTACTACGGTAAGGCATAATTTCTGCAATCAAACAAACAATCAGTAATAATATTAATGAGCGCACTGCAATCGCAGTAATTTTACGAGCTCCTACTAATCGAGTTGTGAATCTAATCATGAACCATATATACAATGGAATAAGCAACAGTAATACTAACCACCACGGCTGTTCTACATTAAAGCCCACGACGGTACACCTCCCATTCCAGCACAAGACAACCTAATAGAAGCATAGCAAGCCAAGGAATGATCGTCTGTAATCCTTTCGCTTCACCCACATCGCTTAATTGCAACTGCTCTTGTGATAGCTCCGAAAGCTGCTTATTCATAGAATAAGAGTACTCAGAAAGCTCCGCATGAACAACAGCCGTTCTCACTTGTACACGCTCATTGTTACGATCTAGCTCGACTAACTGATACACCCCTGGAATAGATGGCACTAATAAAGTTTGATCATAGCTAGTCGTATTACTTTTCTCCCGGGTGCCATTATCACTCATTGCTTGCCAATAGCTACTTGCAGTATTCGTTGATAGTGTAATAGCTGGTTCACTGCCAACTATATAATTACCCAATTGGTCAGCCGTTCCTTTAACCATATATTGCAGAGATTGCATCATCAGAATAGGAAATTCTGCACGTAATGGGAGATCCGTATCCTGCAATGAAAATGTAAACCGGATTCTAGGTTTTTGCATGTCATAGCCAGCTATAATAGCAGGTAAGCCACCATATTTCACAACGACAGTTCCGAAATTCAGCTCTGCATTCGTTAATTTCCTCATTTGCGAAATATACGTATCTTGGAAAGTAATATATTGTGTAATTTCATGATCGGTCACAATAACCTCTTGCGAAGCGGGTACTGATGAGCTTATGTCCGCTTTCTTCGGATGATCGATAATCCACAACGGTAGCTTGTCCATATAGTCACGCCAAGCGGGATCAGCTACTAATTGATCGTAGCTGCCATCTACAATGATTAATTGATAAGGATTAGACTTCGAATCTACAGGAGGCGCACTGTTTGGTGCAAGCTTAGTAATGTCAGCATTCATAAGCTGTAGCGCCTTTTCAAGAAATAGATTCCCATCAGCTATAAGGAGTACATCGTATTCAGATGGTTGTGCTAGCACTTGAAACATCAGATTATCACTCGCATTATGATCTCCAGCTGTTAGTTTTAATTCCGCTTTATAATAAGTACCTAGCGGGAGTTTATCCATTACAATCGTCGTATATTGTAAGGAACTCGCTACTTGTTGTTTCGTTACAGATGAGATAACTTTATTGTTATGATCGTATGCCGTAATCATTAAATCGAGCGACTGCCCAAAATGAAGTGGATGAGCAATCGTCACAAACCCTTCTGCTTCATCCTTGTCATCAGCATTAACTGTAAAGCTTCGAATATTCACATTACGTTGCACTTCGTCATTACCAATAATGTTCCAGTACTCTCTACTTGAACTCGCTTGACCCGCATCCTTCTGGATTGTGGTCGCCTTAAAGCTTTGATCCACATACAGACTAATGATTTGTTGTTCGTCCTCTGTAACTAAAGCTCTCGCTAACGATAATGTTGTTTCATCATCAGATACACCATAGTACGGTTGTAATTCATTAATGGCATTAACAACTTTATCAACCTGCTTTTCTCTACTTGTAATAATTTGTGGATATTCGCCATTTACAATAAGTGTAATTGGACTGCCAGCTAGCTCCGCTTTCAACCAATCTATCATTCGATCCTTAGCTAATTGGAAATAGCTCTCACCGCTCGCTGAAGTCGTCGCTACCATACTTGCCGAACGATCAAGTACAATAATGACATGTTCATCTTTCGCGATAAGCTTCTCGATAACCGGTTCCATAAGCGCAATTACGATACATAAAGCTATCAATAATTGCAGCCATAATAACAGGCGTTTCTTCAACTTTTGCCAAGGTTTGTTCGCTTCTTGTTCCTGTAGTGCTCGGCGCCATAAGATATGACTCGATATCATCCGCGGCTGATAACTCTTTTTCAAGATGTACATCGCAACAATAACGAGTAAAGAAATGCCAAACCAAGCTGATGATGCCGAAAGCCATTGCAAACAGAACCACCTCCTACTGTGATATATAATGGGAATGTCTTCTTTGATTATTTATTAACTAGTTCCGCGTTTGATCTTCTCTACATACATAAGACGCGACGATAAACATTTCTAGCGACTTGCCTCGTCTATCACGATCATCTGCACTATCGTTCGACCATCACCCTTCAGTTGGACATCACCAGCGAGTAGTTGTGAGGAACCGTCCCCATCTAGAAATATAGCCTCATCCAATTTCCCTACCGCAATTTGCTCCTTAATTGCAGTACGAAATTGTTCAGCCGTACATTTGTTAGAAGTTACGATCAGGTAGATCTCCCCAGAACTATCATAGGCCATTCCACTGCGAAGCCGATTTTCGTCTGGGTAGGGTAACGCTTCTTCTTTAACCGCTACATTATACCAATTACTATCATCTCTTAAATTCATACTGACTCCGCCCTGAGCCCAGAACATCGTACCATCTGTCATTTGCAAATCGTCGACACTTGCAGCTCGTTGCACATTAACAACCTTTAAAACTCGATCGTACACGATAGTCCCTCGTGCATACTTGGCGTTAAACCAACCTGAGCCATAATCATTAACATTTCCGTTTGTCGGCACACCATCCATAACCGCGATGCTTAGCAAGTTATTGTCCCAAAAGAATCCACCATTAATTCCGTTTATTCCTGATCGCACGACGTTGTCATTTATACTAGTAAGCGAAATGCTATTCGGTTCCGTCTGCAACACATGTAGAATAACCCCGTTGTCAGCAATTATTTGAGAGTAATTAACAGCTGCTGAACTATCGTCTTTACTTAATTGCCAAACAGTTACACTCCCCACAATTAGCATGAAAGCACATAAGTAAATCTGAAAATAACGTCTTAAAGTGGTGAATCTTTCATGTTCTTTTCCCACCACATCCATCCCATCTCACTACCTTCATTTTGGGAATTCGTTCCTTAATTTTCAAGAGAATTTTCTTTATACCACTATCTGAGTTGATTAATATGCGCCTGATTCTTGTTCTCATTCACGATCCAATCATCAAAGATCAAGCTTATCATTTCAAATTTATTAGTTACAATGTACTCTTTAGCTGCTACAACTAATGGTGAAGAGTTTTCTTTTGTAATATCTTCTAGATTAATCCACTCTGATCCGGAAGTATCATCAGATATTACTGAATTTTCAATGGACGACTCAATACTCACTTTAAGGAATATCGCTATATGTTGAACATGGGTACTTTCGCTTATGTTATATCTAACAATGAATTCTGAAGTACCGATATTGTGGTCTACATTAATGATTAATCCAGTTTCCTCTTGAAATTCACGATAAATGGCTTGAATAATTGATTCGTCAGGTTCTATAGTACCACCAGGTAAATCAAACCTATTCCTATATGGTCCTCTTGTTTTATGGACAACTAGTAATTGATTATCATGACAACAGATTCCATATACCCCCAAGTGCCGACGATACTTAGTCAATTTACATCATCCTCACTGAATCCACAGTTTCATTTACAATTCGCACCATTGCGTCCACGCCGTCGATCGGACAATGATACTCGATTCGGAAAATATGTTTATCAAACTCGTAGAAAAAAACGCCCGAAAAGACAGAATCATCTTTATATTGATTGTGATTCCCATTCAGTCCGCCTTTCGATATAGTCTCGATAAACTCACCGTTGAAAACACCATCGTGCTCTTGTTGCTCCTTAGCTACTGCTTCATTCAAAGTCGTATTGGCCATCACTCCATACGATATCGTTGCCACTATTGACAAATCTACCGACAAATCTTGCGAGAAAACGATTCTCTCTTCTTCAACAACAGGTTCCCCCATTGCAGTTGTCAACGCGAAGGTCACGCCATATGGCTCGATGGTGTATTCCGTTCCATCGGACGTCACTGGTACGTGCTCCAATAAAGTTTCCAACTTGACGGCGTTACCGACCACAATCGATAACTTCGGAGCTTCAGATGCAGGAGCACCGGACTCAAGCGAAGGTTTTTCTTCCTTAACCTCAGCATCCTCCCTATTGTTATCAACGCCCTCCGCGTCAATCACTTCATTGACTGTATCCTCATTCCCAACATTAGTTACAGGCCTATGTTGTAGCGTTTGTTCGGCTGAGTTTGTTGGCCCCATACAGCCGGCTACCACCATTACGATTACGCCAGCAAGCAGCGTCGTTACCCATCTATTTTCCATCGCTCATGTCTCCTCTTCGTCCATTAATTATTCAATAATAATCATATCCATAGACGTTGGAAACGGATGGAAAGTTTCTCCATTTGACTCTTCTTCAAAAATAGGCTTCGTTGAGCTGAATTAACCAAGCAATTTATTTGTAGCTGATCGTTTCTCCACTACTCAATAGTCCGATAAATTGCTCCATAAATGGAAGACTACTATTCATGCCATAATAGGCAATGCCGCGAGATTCGCATAGTTGCTTCAATGTTAGTTGGAATTGTGCCACACCTTGCTCATATTTACTTAAAATCGCTGGTGTAATTGCAACTTCTGTCTTGCGGTTCGTTTCAATATCGATGAGCTTCAATTCACCTTCTAAATGTGGAGTCCATTCTTCTGCATGTAAAATATGAACAAAAACAACCTCTTGACCTCTTGCTTGTAATTGACTGAGCAAGCTTTCAAGTCCTTCATCATACAATCCGTCACTAAACAGCCAAGTAACGCCTGCTCGTCTCGGTAATGACACGCCTGTTTGAAAAGCACGCATCATATCGCTCCAATCCGCTTGCATATCAGGGTCAGAAGCAGCTGAATTCATATCTACTCGTAACCCTTCACCATTTCTTCCTATAATATCAGCAATCGATTGACCATCTTCATTACGATAATGGTGTATGAGTTGACCGAGATGTTTGAATAATGTGAACTTGGCATGCTTGCCATACAACGAAGGAAGCGGATCAATCATTTCTAGTTCATTGAATAAATTAATTTGCACTCGATCTTCACATATTAATGACAAATATCCAACACTAGCAGCAAGTCGTAAAGAGAATAGCCACTTATTGCTATCTCCACGACCAAAACTACTCATTGATTTCGAGCTATCTACATATAGATTGAACGAACGTTCCTGTTCATCCCAATATTGACGAATATAAGCTTTGGACGTTCGACCGTATAAATTCCAATCAATTCTCCGCACATCATCGCCACTAACATAAGGACGGTAATCTGCAAATTCAAGAGAACTACCTAGTTGACTCGATCTCCGCTTGCCAGCTAGCATTCCTTTAACACGAGAATTAGAGCGAATAATCATCCCATCAAGCGTCGATAACCAACTCTGATCGGGAAACAATAATTGAAGTAACTGCATAGCGTCTTGTTGATGACTACCATTTCCTTGACTTTCTTGTAAGTCATTAGACATGATTATTCCTCACCTCTCACTTCATCCGATCCTTTTCCAATGAACTAATTACAGTTGCGACAATATCATCCCCAGCTATTCCTTGCGCTTGCGCCTCGTAGCTAAGTCCAATACGATGACGCAGTACTGGAGCCGCCACCGTAATTAGATCATTCCATGATACATGAGCTCTACCTTGCGATAAAGCTCTTACTCTACTTATTGCAACCAATGATTGCAGGGCACGTGGTCCCGCTCCGTATCTCACAAATTGCTTAACTTCTTGTGGAGCATCCTCTTCATGACGATGAGTTCGCATCGTAATACTAACAGCCGCATCAAGCATCTCCTCGGAAATAACGATCTGCTTAGCAAGTGCTTGTAATGCTTGTAATTGCTCGCCTGACATCACAACTTGCGCTTGTGGCGCTTTCATCCCTGTCGTTCTACGCACGATTTCTTTCAATTCATCACGATTCGGATATTCAATTCCGATTTTCAATAAAAAGCGGTCTAATTGCGCTTCTGGAAGTGGATATGTTCCTTCCTGCTCAATTGGATTTTGTGTCGCTAATACGAAAAACGGCTTAGGCAAGGCGTAGCTTTCTCCACCTGCCGTAACAGTACCTTCTTGCATAGCTTCGAGTAACGCACTTTGTGTTTTTGGTGTTGCACGGTTTATCTCATCTGCTAGCACCAAATTGCCGAAAATCGGACCTTTGCCAAATCTTTGCGACGTAATGCCTTGTACACCAAAATCTATTAATGTCGTCCCTGTAATATCTGCTGGCATTAGATCAGGTGTAAATTGTATACGAGAAAACTGTAGCGAAAGCACATCGGAAAGTGTGCGAACGAGCATCGTTTTACCTAGTCCTGGAATACCTTCTAGTAACACATGCCCACCCGCAATAACAGACCAGATTAACTGCTCGACAACCTGCTTCTGTCCTACAATAACTTTTCCGATCTCATCTTGTAGTTGTATAATTTGTTTCATTGCTTCATCTATTTGCTGCTTAGCTTCCAATTGAACCCCTCCTAAAACTTTTCATATACTTCCGACTAACTACCTCGAAAGCATAATTCCGTCCATATTCGATATTGAATATGTTATTTTGCACTTCAATATTTCGAACTTTAATCTTTTGAAATAACTTTAAATGAAGGTTCAAAAAGTGGGCTTTCGCAAGCCGAGAAGATGAAGTGCTACTTGAGAAAGGCGGAAGCGCAAATGTACGTTATTGGTACATGCGAACCGTACTTTCCAAGTTCGCTTCATATTCGATGCCGAGTAAGCTTCGATAGCATAATCATCGTTATCAAAGTCCACTTTTTGAACTTCCTCTAAGGCTGTATTGCGTCAAAGTATTGCTTTACCTTGCCTTGTACATGGTCAGGTAATGTCGTACGAGTTAAGGAGTCTTTCGCTTCTGTCTCATATTCACGAAACACTTCAGCATAATCTCCTTGAGCCCCTTCGATCGTAGGGGCTGTGCCGCCCGAGATAATATCCCCACCAGTTGTCGGTCCGCCATCAATGCTCGGCTCACTTGATCCTGCAAATTTACGCGGAGTCGTTATCGTCGAATGATTGCCAGAACCTGTTCCAGCTCCCCCACCGGTGCCACTTCCTTGACCTTGTCCTTGTCCTTGGCCTTGACCCTGTCCTTGGCCCTGTCCTTGACCTTGACCCTGACCTTGTCCTTGTCCTTGACCTTGACCTTGTCCTTGTCCTTGTCCTTGTCCTTGTCCTTGACCTTGTCCTTGTCCTTGGTTATTACCAGTAGGGGGTTGACCTTGAGATCCACTATTAGCATTATTTTGCGCGATAGCATTCGCTAATTGATCACTTATAGCTTGATTAGATGATCCAATATTTTCACTTAATGCACCCATGCCTTGTTGCATTTGCTGACTTAGCTGCGATGCTAATGCAGCTATTTGCTCCGCGGAAAGCTGCTCTGACAATTGTTCACTGAACTCATTCATCGCTTGCTCAGTCAACTCTCCACTTTGTGCTTGCTCTGCTAATTGCTGCATCGCTTCGGCAAGCTCATTATTTTGCTCTGCCAGCTGCGCCATTGCTTCTGCTAAAGCTTTAGCAGTTTCACTGTCAAGGCTTTGCATCGCTTGCTTCATGCCTTCCTCACGCTGAGCTTGAGGTTTATTGAGACTTTCATTGAATGCTTTCTGAAATTCTTCTAATTGAGGCTCATTAGCTAATGCTTGCTCTAGCTGATCAAGTTCCTCCATTTTCGCTAATGACTCTTGCTTCAGTTGCTCAAGTTCTTCCAGTGACTGTGCCAGTTCATCAGCATTTTCTAACGTTAAACCTTCCTTCATATCAAGCTCATTCAACAGTTCATCGAGCGAAGCGAGCAATTGCTCCTTCGTCGCTTCATCAATCTGGGATTGTTCTACTGTTTCTTTCATCTCGGTGATCTGCTCTTCAACCTGCTCAATCACTTTCTTATTACTTACGATTTGCTTTGCTTTATCATTTTGCATATTAGGAATTAGAGTCAATAATAATAGCACGACGATAGTTAATGACATTAAGGAAATCCATTTCCGAACATTCCAACCATACGACATTGGTAGTCTTAGCTTCAAATCTTGCTCATACTTCGTCGTTGCGTTCGTTGCTTGCTCTAAGATCACCGTTTGAAATAGATTCGGTTGTCTTGCTTCTTCCAGCTCCAAAGCAGTAATGACCGCATCCTGTCCTAGTTCAGCATCTACTAGTCTAGCAGCAGCCTTCACATTGCTCCGATGGCGCCATTTCATCGCCAGTACGATCATTATCGCTACTAGCCACAAGCCTATAGCAATCCATTCATTATATAAAATAGGTATGAACCGACTTACTATAAGCAGCAATAGCGGAAGGACGCTTCCTATCACAATACCTTTTACAAGTGAGGCAATTAGAAACACTTTATTCCATCTCGCTTGAATCCGTCTTAATAACGTAATGAGCGTAGTCATTTCTTCACTCCCCTCTATACGTAATAACAGAAATGGAGCCCCTAATTCAGACTCCATTTCTACCTAATAATAATTTCGTTCACTTCATATTCGCTGCCAAGTAACCTACGTTAGCCAATCATCGTTATCAAAGTCCGCGTCTTGAACGACCTCTAATAGGTCTGAGCTTCCTAATCGCCTGCCACAGACATACAACAAGAATAACAGTATAAATCAACATATACTCTAACCACATTGGTACATAATCATAAAAACCTTTTTGCGTTGTAGTTGTTCTATTAACCATCTCTTTAAACATTTCTGGTTCAAATATGCTAAGTAATGCACATGCCGGATTAAATGCAAGAATATGAATAATCCATTCAACAAAAGCAGGTGTATTAGTAGAGCCATTATAAATATATTCTTGTAGTGCAGTAAAGCAGATCAAAAATATGACGCCTGTCCCTGCGAACATGAACAAAACAATACCATACGTCACAATAACCGCTAGCATCGTACGTTTGAACAATGTTGAAAATAAAATTCCAAATCCACCGAATATAAGCATATTAAATAGGAAGAAACCGAACACAGCAAGTAGCTGTGAAGGTGATACTCCACCATATAGAAATACAATTCCATAGATCGGCAATGTACTAAACACGATGAGGAACATAAAACTTAAGCTAGAAACTAATTTACTAATAATAATGGATGAAGAACTTTGCTGTGTTGTTAGTAATAAGTTAAGTGTCTGTTTCTCGCGTTCTCCACTGATGACGCCAGCCGTTAGTCCAGGGGCCATAAATGCAATTAATCCTAGCTGAGCAAAACTCATCACAATAAATAGTATTTCATTATATTCGTTCGTATAAATACCTGCTCCATTAGAATCAATGCCGACAATAAAAAAGGTTGCTGTTGCAAACAAACCAATCGCAAGTAAATAACTTAGTAACGTCCACATCGATTTGGCTGAGCGCATTCTTAAGCGATATTCTTTATCAAGAACTGGATTAATAAACAACTGCTTCATATTTGCTATCATGTTACTCATTGTTCGGATGCTCCTCCTCTCGTAATAGCTAGGAATATATCTTCTAGATCTGTTTGTGCTTCATGGAACGAAACAACAGGATAGCCCGCTTCAATAATCGAACGCAGCAGATTAGTTTGATCCTCATCATTCCCGGAAAATTGCACTTGTACAGACGCTCCATCTACAAACATACCTTGTACTAGAGAATGATCACCCAAAAATGCTTTAAGTTGATCTTGACCGTTAGCTAGCTTTATTGTAATTAGACGCTTAGCCATTAATTGCTGCTGAATATTGCTAATATTACCAACCGCAATCATTTCCCCATGCTCGATAACGCCAATCTCATCAACCATCTCGGCAAGCTCAGGCAATATATGCGAGGAAATAATAATCGTCTTACCCATACTTTTCAATTCTTTCAATATTTCACGCATTTCTATACGAGCACGCGGGTCTAAGCCAGAAGCTGGCTCATCAAGAATAAGTAATTCTGGATCATGAACTAAGCTTCTTGCTAAGCAAAGTCTTTGCTTCATCCCACGCGACAATGAATCAACATAGGCCTCTCGCTTATCTGATAAATTAACTAGCTCTAGCAGCTGCGGAATAAGTGCATCTCGTTCCGGTTTCGTTAGCCCATAACTCGCACCATAGAAATGTAAGTACTCATTCGTTTTCAATTGATCGTATACACCGAAAAAGTCCGGCATATACCCTATTTTTTTTCTAACAAGATGTGGATGCTCTGTAACATCAAGCCCATCTACTTTTGCATATCCTGCTGATGGCAGCATTAAAGTAGCCAAAATCGACATCGTCGTTGATTTACCAGCTCCATTTGGACCAACAAATCCGAAGACTGTACCTTTCTTTATCGAAAGATCGATTCCTTTCAACGCTTGAAAGTTGCCGAATGATTTACTAAGACCTTTAATCTCGATCATTAACTGTTCTTGTTCATGTTCTTGTTCGATATTCATTAGCGTGATTCCCCTTCCACAAGCAGTGTTGGAATAACACTCTCTCCACCGTGTATCGTTTCCATTCTAAGGACAACAGCGTTATTGGCATTGATGTAGTCTGCTAAATTAATCGCTGATTCACCTTTATAGATATCCCAAGCTTGCGTAGACTCGTTAAACAATGACATATTAAAATTATTGAAGTAATACTGGTCATTCACCGGTTGGAACGAAGCGTTCGTCTGAGCTGACGCCATTTCTTTCAATGAATAGGTTAGCAGAATAGCTCCATTGTTCAGATAGAAATTATTTTTCCCTTGCATTTCAAGATGAGCATTCTCTTCAGTCGTTACGACAGGTTCGATTAGATATGACTCTGGCATTTGCTCAAGAATAAGATCTACAAGATTAACATTCCACATCGTTAATTGATCTGTTTTCACTTTTTTCTCGTTAACTTGATATAATGACTGCTCACTATAGCTAAATGCTACTAGTCTAAGTGAATCGCCTATTGAAGTTCGATTGTCAATTAGTGCAGCTTCACGTGCATATTCTTCCCAATAATTCGAACTCTGAGGGAATATTTGACCGCCGTAGGAATATCCATATTGATTACCGTTATTTGTAAATTGAAGTGTTGATGTCAATGGTAATTCTGTACTTTCACCATTAGCTAGTTGCCCAATAAGCTCCGCATTCCCACCATTTATGAACGCAAGATGAGAAATATCTACACCAGTATTATTCTGTATCATCAATATGAATTGGTCATTTCGTTTTTCGATAGAAACGTCGATTTGTTCGAATTCATCTTTTCCATATGCTGCAGGTGATTTCAAGAAACTACGTGTTGTCCAATATTTATTCGCGTTCCATTGTAGCTCTTTATGATCCCCATCATATCGAATCACAAATTCTTTATTACTTTTCAACGTATCATAATTACCATTGCTATTGTTCGGTGATAGCCGTACATACTGTTTGTTAGGAACATTAATCGATATATCTTTGTTACTTGCCAGAAACACCGATCCAATTCCACTTACGATCGTTGTATCTCCTGATTGCTGAACAATATCAACATTGTGAACATAATTTTCTGTTTTGTTCATGGCGCCTGCATAGATTACGATAATCGTTGTCAGCACTGCACTTGCTGGAATCATCCACCACGCCCATTCTCGCTTGTCCACACGCTTCAATATCATATATAAAATTGGCGCGACTAGAAAGACATAGATTGCGAAAACTAGCATTAGTAGCATTACAGGAGGAGCTTCTAGTCTTGGAAAATATTGAATTGCCTGCTGTAATGTCCAATTCATATCTTCATTATAGTAGTTTCCAGACATCGCTGCCGGCATCAAACTTTCAGATAAAAGTGTTTGGATAAAGGAAGTTCTGCCTTCCCATACCGAAAATGGTTTTAAGCCCAAATCAAATGCGGTATATATTACTTTGCCTAGCCCTACATTATGTTGAGCAATGATTGGCGTGTCATTACTCGTTAAGATCGACTGACCACGAATTAATGATCCTTGTGTAATTTGAATGGGATCAAGCGGGTTTTCTGATAGAGCAAATTGCTCAATTACCGAAGTATCTGTTAACGTCGTTGTGCCTTGACCACTTACCGGTACAATATCTGTAATAGCTTTCATCGTTTCGCCGTAGTTTGCACCACCGCCAACTAATAACGTTCCACCTTTGGCAACCCAATCTGTTAGAGCCTCTACTTTCTGCTCTGACCATGTACTTGTAATCACATCATTCAGTACGAGTACTTTGAACATATCGAGTGATTCCGCTGTTTCAGCAACAAAATCCTCTTCAATTATTACTGTCGTAAGATCATAGCCTTGGCCTTTGAGTAATAGCAGAAAATTCAAAGTATCAGGATCGGCTGCAATAATTCCAACCAATGCTGTTGATCCGACACTGTTCCCTACGAGGTTAATATCTCCTGTTACTGCCAGCTGATCTCCCTTTTCCATATGTCCTTCAAAAAATTGAAAAGAATTAAACTTAGCATTGAAATTGCCATCAACAACCATGTTCAATTGAATTTCACTACCACTGACAATTTCAACAGGAACGACATGCGAAACAGTGTTAGCTTGGTCAGTACTAATATTTAGCACCAATTCCCCTGTAATATCACGATCAAAGTTATTTTTCAACGTAACAAATACAGGTGTTGGCATACCCTCTTGATACTGTCCATCGTACCCAACCTTAGCTCCAATATGGATACTTTTTTTCTCCTTGTTGTCTACTGCTGCACCGAATACTACGGATGATGAGTTCATTAACGACCAGAGCGTTAACGGGATCAGCATAATGAGTACATATAGCAATATTTTTCGTTTATTTACATTCAACACAATGTTTCCCCTTTCGTTTCCACTAATTAATGATATTACTATGTACTATTGGGCACTATTTCGTCTAGCATATACATCATTAACGTCATATTTAATGAAATAGTTGCATTCGAGCTAGACAGCCTCGCCTCCTTCAAAACATCCATATTATATAGACGAACGAAACTAGGTTAACCACTGCAAAATAATAATGTGACAAAGTGAATGGTTTCAATTACATTATTGTAGGGAGGGATTTCTAATGAACCATCTACAATCTAGAAAAATTCAATCCGTTATCTTTCTATTCGTAACGCTATTTTTCTGGATATCCATGTACATCTATGTACCTATCTTAACACCACATTTATCCAATTTGAATTATTCTTTACAATTTATTGGAGTTGTTTTAGCTACATATGGATTAATCCAACTATTATTTCGCTTTCCACTAGGCATTCTATCTGACCATTTACAAAGAAGAAAACCGTTTATCATTATCGGTATGCTTTGCAGTGTGTGTAGCTGTCTCTTATTTCTAGTACCTGACATCTGGATCTTCCCAGTGCTTGGGCGAGCGTTAGCAGGAATATGTGCTTCGACTTGGGTAGCGTTTACAATTATGTATGCTAACAATTTCAAGCAGGAGGAAATGCCAAAGGCAATGGCGCAAATTAGCTTGTACACCGTCATTGGCCAATTTATCGGAATGATCGCTTCAGGCTGGTTATCCGATCTGTATCAATATCGCATAACATTTATCGTTGGCGCAATCATTGGTGCAATTGGCTTGTTGCTTTCCTTTCTATTATACGAACAGCCGCCAGCAAGTAAGCAAAAGGGAATGTCCTTTAAGCTCGTTGGATCGGTACTCCATTCACGGCGCGTCTTGTTTGCCTCGCTGCTCTCAATTCTCGCTCATGGCGTTCTTTTCATTACGATGTTCGGCTTCACGCCACTTAAAGCGATTGAGCTTGGAGCAACGGGTACTCAGCTGACCATTCTAATCGCTTGCTTTATGATTCCACATGCGATTGCTGCCACAGTAGCTTATCCAATTATGCTAAAGCTGCATCATCGCGGTACATTTGCCATTAGTTTTTTCATAAGTGGACTATGTACGTTAGCTTTAATATTCGTCGATTCATTACCACTCATGTATATAACGCAAATATTGAATGGCTTTGCACAAGGACTTCATCTACCATTATTGCTTTCGTTTGCTATATCCCGAGTGGAAAGTAATGTTAGAGCAACAGCGATGGGGCTCTATCAAGCATTGTATTCTGTAGGTATGTTCTCTGGCCCGCTAATTGCAGGTATGCTCAATGAAAGCTATGGGATCAATAGTGGCTTTCTGTTCGGAAGTATACTAGCCTTCATCGCACTACTCGTAATTCCATGGTCGCTTTATGTAGATTTCAAAAACAATAAGGTTCAATAAGCAGACTTTCAGAACCGAGAAGCTGGAGCGCTACTTGTTAAAGGGGGAGCATCATGAAAAACATTCTAGTACTCGACGTCGGCGGCGTCCTCGCAGCCAACCTTACGCCACAGCTTTGGCAGAACTTAGCCAATGTAGCGAATACATCTATCGATACGCTGTACACATCCTATAAAAAAGAAATTAGTAAGAGGCTTTGGATCGGAGAGTATACAGAGGGGCAGTTTTGGCAATGGTTAGAGCGATATGGCATTCAGCTCACGATTGATCGGCAACGTGAGCTCATTGCCCAAGCGTTACAGCCATTGCCTGCGCTCCAGTACCTTCAGCAATGGTCACAACTAGCAGAAATCCATATCATGAGCAATCATCTTAGCGATTGGCTTCAGCCTCTGCTAGCCCCTTATGAAATGTATATTGAACGTATTCATGTATCAGATCAAGTTCGTCTTAGCAAGCCGAATCCACAATGGTTTACGCTGCTTCATGAACAATTTAACGACGCTACATCGATCTGGTTCGTAGATGACAGCGACCATAATGTAGCAGCAGCCGATTTAATTGGCTGGAATACCCTCTTAGCCGATCAATCGCATAGCTGGATTGCTACATTAAGCGAACAACTGCAATTAGCAAGCAATAGCCTACCACAGTAATTAACAATATAGTATCCTGCTTTCGCCACTTTACTTTATAGACTACGCGCTGACCGAGCTTAGAGACGACGAAACCTCTAAGTTCAAGGCTTGTAGCAAGTTGGTCTGCAAGCTTTAAGCTGCCTCTCATAAATGGCATCATGAGCATAACGATGCCATTCCACGATATCGCTGCATGAATATTCAATTTCGCTCTTGCAATGACATTAGTTCTCTGCCATTTGGCCGCTAAATTAGGAATGAGTCGAAAGATTAATGATATTAGCATCGTGTATTGATAGATCGGTATGCGGATCAACGATAGCCACCCAAAGCTTTGCTCTAAAGCCCGCTGCAACCGAAACGGCGTTAGTAGCTCCATAATCGGTAGCGCTATGCCAATCATTACAATTAATTGCGTCATCCGCAGCATGACACCACTCGCTTTTTCTAGATCAAAGCCAAACGGTGCCAGTTGGAGCCCCCCTACTATTGTGAATAGTAGTGCCATCATGATGAACGGTAGCAATATAGACAACCACTTTTGCCACTGACGATGAAAGATACTAATGACGATGATCGCCATTATACCGAAAGCTAGCGTTGACAACCAATCATTCCATAGCACAATCGCTGAACTGCATAGCAATAGACTTACGAGAATCGTTCTCGGATCAAATATCTGATTCCAGAAGGGTCTACTACGTCCGCTAGCCTTGTCAAAGCTTCGATCAATGTCTGTTTCCCCATTAAATTTGTCAAAGCTTCGATCCATTCCAGGTTTTCCATCTAATATTTCCCCAGCTCTTTGCGTTTCGACTTTACTTACAACCGTGTCGCTTTCCGTTGTTTGCTTATCTATTAATTGTTCATACCAAAGCTGTTCAATGCTGTTCGCATGTAACTGCCATTGTGCTATTTGCTGCTCCACTAGTCCAGTTTCATCGAGTGTAATAAGGTGGTCTAATAACGGTAGCAATTCCCCCCATTGGTGGCTAATAATGATCGTACCGAGACCATGCTCATTACGTTGTTTAATGGCCGTTATTAATTGCTGTTGTCCTTCATAATCCAATGCCGCAAGCGGTTCATCCAATAGAAGCCACGGAGTTTCGCTTGTAAATGCGAGTGCTAATGCCGCTTTTTTCTGCTGTCCAATACTAAGCTGCTGTACATTAACGTGCAGCATATCTTCGCTCACACCAAATAATTGAAAATAATGTGTAGCTACTTGCCCCTTGCCCTTAGCCATTGTTTCAAGCTTATCCTTACGAATCGCTTTATTGATTAACGAAAGCTCTTGCGCTACCGTCTCACAAAGCCAACTCTCTTCCACATGCTGTATTTGGATCGTGGTCGCTTGAAGCGCCTGCTTATTCCACTTTTTCCGTCGTATTCGCACAAGCTGTAGCTGCTCTGTTCCGATCAATATATGTCCATCTACGACTGCTCTCATTCCAGCAATCGCTTCTAGTAAAGTCGTCTTGCCAGCTCCATTACTACCAGAAATCCCGTAGCATCGCCCCGCTGCAAACGTATAATCTAGCTGCTGCAGTTGATCCTCATAGAAGCGAACGCGCTCCAATCTAATATCAGCTCGCTCACTCAACAGTATGCACCTCCTTCACAAGCTGCTCAATATTGAAGGGCAGCTGTGTGATGGAATGACCTAATCCGATTAACTCCCTAGCTTTTTGCACAGCCCATGGAATTGGCAAATGAAGTCGCTCTGCTTCGCTAGTACCTGCCTCTTCTTCAAATAACTGCTGGGCACTCCCAACAAAACGGAGTGCCAGCTTGTCCATTACCCATACCGTATCGCTATGTTGTAATTCATCTAATTGCTGCGTAATCCAGATGACCGCAATATTTCGCTCTGCACAATAAGCTCTGATCTGCTTCATAACGATCTGCTTCGCACGAGGCGCTAGCATCGACGTAATCTCATCTAAAATGAGCAATGGTGTCTCCATCATTAAACAACCTGCGATCGCTACTAGCTGACGCTCACCGCCTGATAGCTGCTCGATCGGTAGATGTAGTAAATGATCGATATGTAAAGCAGAAGCAATCTGCTCAATCGCTTCTGCATATTCGATATGATGCGAACCGAATTGCTCATAGGAAATAACCAGATCCTCATACGGTGTTGATCCTAACAAATATTCACTTGTCGTCTGCGTAATAATAGGCAGTGTATCGGTAAAGTTTCGCTGCTCGAGCCCTTCAATATGTAGACGATCATGCTCATGTCCCGATATATATTTGGCTAATGTACTTTTGCCTGAACCATTATGACCTATTATGTTAATCCACTGCCCGCAACATATAGTAACCGTGAACGGCTGCAATAAAATATGCTGATCTAACTTTGATGTGACTGTTAATGCTTCCGCTTTATATATCATTTCACGAACTTGAATAATTTTATTTCCCCCCTTCACAACAATAATAATTTATGCTAAACTGCTGTTTGTTAACCTAAATAACATAATAATAGGTTTACAATGAATATGCAATACTATTTGAAAGGTGGACCACTATGAAAGTTGTATCTATGCGCTCGCTCGTCTACATCGCTTTATTCAGTGCACTCTTTATTGTTTTTACTACATTACAAATCAAGCTCTCATTCTCGCCCGTCCCGATTACATTGCAAACATTGGCGTTCGTTCTAGCCGGTATCTTTCTCAAGCCTAGAGCTGCTTTTCTCAGTATTTTTATCGTTATTATATTAGGAGCAATCGGCTTGCCTGTATTCGCTGGAAAAAGTGGATTAGCTTATATTTTCGGACCTACTGGCGGATTCCTCTTCTACTTCCCTGTTGGATCTCTTATTATTAGCTATCTCACTCAACTAGGTTTGAACTTTAATTTTAACAAACAAACAAAACTATTGTCGATTACATATTTCGCTGCTGTATTTATCGTCTTCGGCCTAATAATGCCTTACGCAATAGGTATTCCCTGGTTTATGGCGGTACTTGATATGAGCTTTACAAAAGCAATGACGCTAGCATGTTACCCTTATTTATTATTTGATTTCATAAAAATGGCCATTGCCGTAGCAATAGTGATGACGATGAAAAAAGGTATTCAGTATATGCGACTACAGCAATAGGCGCGCTCCGAGAACCAATTGATCTACTCTACGAAGATTGAGTTTACTATTCTTAATTCTTACTCAAAGGAGTAATCAGTACTTAAAGAGACAAAGCTTCACTTGAGCGGACACATAAGCCCTTATTTGTAGTTTCTTGGGCCGAATGGAAATCTGACGGACTCAGAATCCGCTATTTGTCCGAAATGGAGTCCGAATGCATCTATTGGTGTGGAATAAGTGCGTCTGTGTCCGGTAATGTTCGAAAATAGAGGCATGTACAGCAAATAAGGTTTCTTGTATCCGCTATCCATCGAATTCAAAATCAAAATCAACCTTGATTGATATTCAAGCACTGATTTTGGTTTTGAGCCATATTTTCGGTTTGCCCCCTCAATATGTTTCCACCCGAAAAAATCCACCTTTTGAAAAGGAGGATTTTTAACTATAGTTATCCGTTAGTTGAGCAAATAATCAATTGAAGGAAGTCCCCCTACTCGATAGAATAGAGGATTGTTATTTAGGACTGATACTGCATTATCTCTATTATTTCTTCACGAGTGCGTTCGTCATACTCCCGAGTGCAAAGATGAAGCACTTTTGAAATCATTTCTTGTGACATTGCTTCTTTATTTATGTTGTCTTCTCCGAATTCTTTTTTTATTGCTTTGAATGTTTGTTTGTTAAAAGTAACATTACCATCATCTATTTTAATTAAGGCATCAAGAATGTTTTCTTCTTGGAATGGTTTTACTACAAAGTCCCTCGCTCCTTGTTCGAGAATCTCAAAGATTACAGGCAAGAAGCCTTTAGCGGATAAAACTAGAATCTTTGCGTCTTTGTCGATCTCCTTTATTTTTTCCGTTGCAGTTATACCATCCATTACAGGCATATTAATATCCATGATAATAAAATCTGGTTTTTCATCAGAAAACTTCTCAATAGCTTGTAGACCGTTCTCCGCCGTCAGAACGAGATAACCATGCTTTACTAGGATTTCACCCAGAATTTGTCGCATAAAAGCCACATCATCAACTATCAAAATCTTTTTCACACTCATTCCCTTTTCATCCCTTTCTATCTCGTTTATTCTTCGATGAACAGAAGCGATTTTTTTCTCAATAGTATTTTTATCAATCTCAAGTTGTTGGAGCCTTGCACTTAGGGCTATTTTTAACCTTTGTTTGTCCAAATACGCCTCTGTATGTAGCAGTTCCCTAATGGCATCTAAACTGAACCCGTATTGTTTAAGTTCAATTATTAATAATAAATGGCTAACTTGTTCTTTCGAATAATACCTGTAACGGTTGCTCTCTTCAACGTGTATCGGCTTTAGCAAGCTAATTTCGTCGTAATACCTTAGTGCATCGACTGATGTTTTAACGATTTTCGATATTTCTCCAATGGTATACACAAAGCCCCTCCTTTTCAGATGTTCCTCATTAACCATGATAAACCCTCGGGTAACTCCAAGGTCAAGTTCATATTTCTTGATATTCTTAGAAGGTTTTTTTTCGTATCAATTCTTCCTAAAGGCGACTTAATAAGTGTCACCATCCTACGTTCAACTGCCCGTTACTTCAATGTTCAAGTGATATTAAGCTCGGTGATTGCCATATCTTATTCCCATATCTAACCCAATACTTCTCTCCAACTGCAATTACACCACTAATATTCAAGGATGTTGATACGCTGGTTATCCTCCTACTTTCATTTTCTAAGGAAATTGAGGTATCACGAGAATCAAAAAAAGTAAAATTGGATGTTAATGCTAACTAAAAGTTACGACCCCCAATATAATAGTCAGCACCACAATAGCTACCAATGAGGATACTTTCGTATAACGAATTGCCCCTTCAGATAGTTCAGGTTCTTCTTTATACATCCATCGTTTCCCCCATAATAAACTTTCCTCAGGACAAAAATAAGTCCATATTAATATTCCGTATAAAGGAATAATAAAAACAATAAACATTACAATAATTTCAGCTATATTTTCCACTGCATCAGCTCCCTTTACCATGCCCCAGTTCAATCAACCTTTTTTTATTTATAATATCGGGATATGTATTATTCAACTATCGTTCTCGGTTTGATTTTCCTTGTGTAGAAATATAGATAATAAGATTGATTATCCCAATACCTGTAATTGCTAAAAATAAAAAAAACGATACAGGGTCTCCACCTAATCCAATCTCATCAACGATGATTCCACTATAGTATAATAGTTGACCAGAAACTAAAATAGCGATAGCTGACAAACTAAGGACAGTAAAACCGTTAATCAGTTCATTTTTTAATTTAGGGATTATAATTATAAAAAATAAAAGTAGAGATATCACCAAAATAGTGATGAAGATAGGTCTTAGCAAAATGAAGGCACCTAAAGTTTCAAAAGATTTTTCTGTGTACAATTCTACTTCTCCTCCAATGTATATTCTTATAATTCTATATGCTCTTATTAATCTATACTGCCCATTAGTGGAATACCGAAAACTAGCTAATATATTGAAGAATTAACTGATATAGTGCTATGCAGAGCCCTAAAATACTCGCTTTCATTTTAGATAGATGGTATCTTTTACTGCCAAACAAGTAGAAGAAAACTACTATAAAACCCAACGGAATCCATAGTTGAAAGACCCCTTCTTTTTTATAGAGTTAATTTTCACAGTCCCAATATACAATTTTCATTTACACCCTATACGGAAACCCTAAGAGATTTGTTGCACATAACTACTCGTTAGTGCGGAACATCTTTTACAATTTTTTCTTCCATCCACGTAACTTAATGTAATAGTAGGTCGGTAATACTGCGCACAAAATTATTAGGACTGCCATAAGGAATTTCATATAGCTACACCCCTCCAGTTGGTGATTATTCTGAACAAAATACAACACTACATATACACTAATAACATAAATATTTCCAATCGTTATTACTCAACTATCGTTCCCAGTTAGCTCAATGAATAGCTGGACAAAATTTACATTAACACTTATTCTATAACTGATATTGAAACTTGATGTGTAGAGAGGATGTTCTTATTGTCCCATTCCGAACTGAGCAACGATTTAATAAAAGACACGATTGAATCTCTAGCAAACCTGTTGGAGGAATTTTATGTTTTTCCAGAGACAGCAGTAAAAATTCGAGTCGATCTTTTTGAAAAGCTTTCTGAAGGTGAATATAGAGAAGCAGTTAATGGGCATGCCCTATCCGAAGTCATAACAAATCAAATGCAGAAAATAAGCAATGACCTCCATTTAAATTTATCCTTTAGTGAAGACGTATTACCCTCAAAGTCCAATGATTTTGGGAGCAGTGAGTATACGGAACTACGACTAAAACTAAATAACTACGGGTTTGAGAGGGTGGAGAGATTACCAGGAAATATCGGATATCTAGTATTAAATGAGTTTGCACCTCCTGAGCTTGCAGGTGAAACAGCAGCAAACGCTATGAGTTTTGTGGGAAATACAAGTGGATTAATAGTAGATCTTAGAAATAATTCAGGTGGAACCTCTTTTATGGTCGCATTCATCTCCAGTTATCTGTTGGATAATTCTTCACCCGTGCATTTGAACGATCTTTATTGGCGCTCTTTTAATGTCACACAATCATTTTGGAGTTTACCTTTCGTCCCTGGAAAACGATTTGGTGGAGACAAGCCTATTTGCATATTGACTAGTAACATAACCTGTTCGGCGGCTGAGGAGTTCGCCTATAGTTTACAAGCCCTTGATAGAGCACAAATTATCGGAGAAAAAACTAGAGGGGGTGCAAATCCAGGTGGCATCCATCGAATTAACGACCATTTTCAAGCATTTATTCCGAATGGTCGTGCGATTAATCCAATTACAAAAGATAATTGGGAAGGGAGCGGCGTTATTCCCGACTTAAAGGTTGCTAGTGAAGAGGCTTTTGATATAGCCTATAAGACACTTCTTAATAAAGTTCTAGAGAACTATTCAAAACATCCGTATCAGGGAGAAGAGCAACTAATAGCAGAGATCAAAACCAAATTAACATTGCTTTAATCGTTACTTCAAGCCATTTAAATAAAATCAATTCACAGATCAAAAAGCTGCCGTTGTAATTCGGCAGCTTTTTGAGTTCAGCTAATGTATCTCGTTAGTTGAATAAATGCTTTGATATGCACCCTAAAATAGTGTTGTAATAAGGACAATAATCACAAACCTTCACACAACAGAATAAAACGGAATAAACACGAAATAAATCATTGACAAAGCTGAACAAACGCGAATATAATGAAGTCATCACCGGTTAAATTTTTCCATTTTGGAGGCGACTAAATTGTTCTCAGAAGAAAGGCGCGACAAAATCATTGAGCTTCTTAACAACGATGGGCGAGTATTGGCAAAAGATTTAGCGGATATGTTTGACTTATCGATCGATTCGATCCGCAGGGATTTATCCATCATGGAAGAGAAAGGATTACTGAAGAGAACACATGGCGGAGCAATACCTGCTTCTAAAGTGCGTAGCACTCCTTTACCTACGTCGGAACGGTACCAGGAAAGCGCACCACATCAAGATGCCATTTCAAAATTAGCGGCATCTTTTATTAAAGAAAAAGATACAGTTTTTATTGGTGGAGCAGGTATTCATTACGGCATGTTAAGGTTTCTTCCCGAAATCCCCTTAACAATTCTCACTAATTCAATGAATATTGCTGAATCTTTGAAGGAAAGGAAACTAATTGATACGTATCTTATTGGCGGTAAAGTAAAGCCATCCGGTAATATAACTGATACACTGGCTAACGACTTCATACGGCAATTTTCAATTGATATTTGCTTTATGACTGGTGGAGGAGTTTCAAAGAATGGGATAAGTACCTCGACTCCTGAAGTAGCTAGCTTTGGCAGAGCTGTTAGTGAAGTTTCTAGAAGAACAATATGTTTAGCCCCTCATGAGAAACTGGGTGTTGACTTCTTTGCTAAGCAATGTCCAATCACACAAATTGATGTTCTTATCACTGACGATCAAGGTAGTATTGACGTAATTGAAGAAATTGAAAGTAAAGGTATCAAAGTGTTGATCGCTAGCACAATTACAACAGAAATAAAGGAATAGATCAGTCCATTTGCACTGGTGATCTATTCCCTCTTATGAGAGTCGCTTATGGGCGACTCTTTTTATTATAATCTAATACTGATTTTTCAACTATCCTGCCCGTTCGTTGAATAGCGGAGGATCACTAAAGGCGAGTCCACCGCTATTTCGTGCTAAAAAAATCGCCGATAAAGTTCTCTCCGGCGCTCACCACGGAGCTGAGCATAGATTTGCGTGGTTGATGCTTTTTCATGCCCCAGCATACCTTGGATGAAATCAAATGGTGCACCGTTATCAAGTAGTTGGCATGCATAGGTATGTCTACTAGGCTTTAATCGATCTGCTTGTTTGGCCAAGTACTCCTTCAGCATTGTTAACGTGATCTCTGATATTTCGAGATCGCCAAGTTCCAACATCAGCATTTTGTGCTGGAGGACATAAGCTTTTAATGTTTTCGGACTAAATCCTTGAATACGTTTGTCAGCCTCGTACAACCGCCACAAAACACTCAAGTTCATAACAAAACCTCCCTTTAGAAGCTATTAATCTAGTTTGCTTCTAAGTAGAGGTTTTAAACTACGTACCTTTTGAACTAGCGAACGTTAGCTTAATAGTTTAATCAAGAACAAAGAAGTCATCAAAAGATTGACCCTCTAATGTATAAAGCATTTTATAAATACCTAGTCTTCGTCCTTGTAGACAATCGGTATATAGGATACTACATAATCGAAACCATAAGAGATGTATTCATACTCTTTGGTCTCATCCCACTTGTCTATAAATAACGCTATACTTTTCATTTCAACCGTTAGTAGCTTAGCATTAAAATCATCACCAAATACTTGTAGAAACTCCTCCGGGTCTTCTTGTATGTAATTATTAAAGCAAAACCAAAAACCAGAAATGGATGTTTTTTCAATATCTTTTTTTACAGCCCATAGTCGTAATTCTTTGTCCATCAATCAGTCACCTCTATGCTATTACCCTTTAGTTGATAAAAGGTTGCCTTTATAGCATTGAACGATCGTTCCCCTTTAGCGCAATCCCGACAGATACGGAAAGCTTTACTCACTAACCTCACCCGCTTTCTTTTTAAGATCGTTAATCCAGTGATAAATATCCATCTTCCATACCTTATCTTCTTTTTGCAAGCCTAATAGCAGGGAATGTGTCATGATTCCTACTCCCGCTGTAACAACTAAGGTGACTTTATTCTCCTCTGCGGTATTTTCATCAATTTCTATGGATTCATAATATCGGTAATGAACTGCTATGTCTGAATCATGATTCGACGCATATTCAAAATATTCATTGCGGAACGTATCCTTATCTGGCAACAGACCCACATTATAAGTGATCGCATAGATCACATCAGGATCACCAATGGAGAGGGAATGTAGATAAACCAGTATCATGTCCTCTGGGGTAAAATCGTAAAGATAATGCAACTCTCTATCCGCTCTAAATTTCACAAATGCTTCCTGCTTCGCCACTGACAACTGTTCCAAATAAGAAAACCTTTCACCGTTCTCATCATTAATACTTTCGATGTTACCATTAGTATCAAATAGTTCCTCGTCAAAGTGAGAGTCTGAAGGTTTGATGCTTTTTAAAAAAGGAGATCGAAGTTTATTACTATAAGAAGTAATAAAATAACGCTTACCCACTTCAATTAATGGTAGTCCTAATTCTGTTGTTTTAATTTTTTCTATTGTTCCATTTCCCTTCTCAATCATGATAAAACTATTTCCTTTTTCTGTAACGGTGGCAACTGAAATACTTCGGGCAAATATATTATAATAATAAAATATTCCAGCTATACATATGATGATTGCCAAGGATAACACTATCCCTGTTGATATTTTTGACACTATGAATACCTCCTTATATTTCTTATCCATGAAATTAACCTTCATACCTTAATCACCAATTTGATTTATTTTCCGTTTCCCCTCAATTATCCTGCCCGTTACTTCAATGGAAAAGCTGAGCTCCCATGTTGCAAGCCCCTCCACTATCTTTCTCCGTTAGCTGAACTCTTAGAAATTAAAGATAATTGCATGCGCAGACTTTTTTTATCAACCTTATCTACTGCAGTTCGAGGGAGAGTATCGAGAATAAAAATCTTAGTAGGCCATTTATATCGTGCAAGGTTAGGTTCACAAAACTCCCACAACTGTTCCAGTTCTAAGTTACCGTCTTCTCGAAGAACTATACAAGCAACGAGTTCCTCTCCTTCACTAGGTAGAGGAAGCCCAATAACAGCTGCTTCCGCAACCTGTTCATTGGTCACTATCACTTGTTCCACTTCAGGACAGAATACGTTAGAACCACCTACAATGACCATATCCTTGAGACGGTCTAATACATATAGATATCCTTCCGCATCCAGACAACCCCCGTCGCCTGTTCGAATCCACCCTTCGCTCATTGTTTCAATAGAAGTCTCTGGTTGGCGCCAATACCCTAACATCATTTGAGCACCTCGAACAACTATTTCACCAGGCTCATTTTCCGCTGCCTCCCGTCCCTCAGAGGTGATAACTCGAACCTGGAAGGCTTGTTCTCCCTGAACGGCTAGGTCGGCGGGACGTCCTACTGATCGAAGACGAATCGGATCATCTAAATGATGTATTGGTAGTAGTCGACTGATTGCCATCCCACATTCTGCTTGTGAATAGTTGTTGACGATCAACGCTCCTGGAAACTGTGCAACCGCGTTCTCTAGAGTAGCCGGTGAGATGACGGAGCCACCACAACCTATTATCTTAAGGCTTTGCAAATCTTTACCGGTAGCGGAAACCTCGTTTGTCAGGTCACGAAGAATTTGTCCGACCGTGCTGAGGTGCGTAATTTGTTCGCGTTCGACTGCAGCAACTATACGCTGAACGTTAGCCGGATATTCGTCGAGAAAGACCAGACACCCCCCAGCCGCCATAGTCGCCCATAGTTGAAATTGCCCGACAAGGTGCGATAGGTTAAGCACTAGCACTCGACGTCCAATATCGTATCCGAACCCCGCGGAAGGAGTAAATTGATTCCAGGCTGCCATTCCACGATGTGAATGCATTACCCCCTTCGGTCTGCCTGTCGTTCCTCCTGTATAAATAAGTACGGCTGTATCATCAATTTTACGGTCACTCTTGCCAATTGGAGGTGATGCAAGATCCTTTTGTAAAAGGGATCTCAACGAATTAGAACTCGAACCTTCTTCAGTGGTAAATATTTTCAGAGAGCTCGAGAGAAGTTTTACAGCGGAGTAAGTGGTTTCGGCGTGACGATTGTCATGGATTAGAAAGTTCGGTTCAGCGTCATCAAGAATAGCTGCAATTTCTGGAGGGCTTAGCAACGGTGATATCGTAATTGGTATGACACCAATCCCAACAGCAGCGTAGAGAGCAACAACCATTTGGGGATCAGGATCCCCAAGAATCGCGAGTCGATCACCTGGCCGGAGACCCTCCATATAAAGGGCACTCCCGAGCTTTTCAGCGAGATGATGAAGCTCCCCATATGTAATAGTCTGCCCATATCGTAAAAGTGCTGGCGCATCAGAAAACAAACTTGCTGCCAATGGTAGTCGTTCAAAGAGAAACAATGCATTACCCCCTTAATCTGATTTGAAAACTAGGATTAGGGAGAGTATACCATATTATTGGAAATACTAGGAATAACACTTTTCAATTACCTTCATTAGCTTACCTAATAATTCACTGAATTAATCTGCCTGTTAGTTCAATGTTCAATTGATATTAAGCTCGGTGATTGACAAAGCGGTATAACTCCAATCCGTCATTTTCCTCATCATAAAGATGCAGTTTTTTTGCAGCTTAGATTGCGAATAACCTTAGTATTTTTCAATGAATGATCAAATGCTTTTTTTCTGACAGGACAGATATATTTTTATTTAGGTATTGGTAAAGAACTATTAAAATACCATCATTCTCCTGATGCGTCTCTTTGAATAATTTAGTTGCTCGATGATGAACTTGTTCGTTATATTCTTCGAGATACTTATCTAGCGACAATTTCGAATTTATTTTTTCCAGTTCAAATCATCCCGATCCACCTAATATTCCCGTTAGTTTTTTTGAACCCATTTGTAATGTACGCCTTCCATTTATGTTATTGCTTAGTTTTTATTTAATAGGGTAGCGTCAGAAAAATGCGTATTTACAACGATAAGGGTATTTCTATACATAAAAATCCCGACTTATCTATGAAATAAAGAGATAAGTCGGGATTTATTTTGAAAGGTAAAAAAGTATATTCCTTGATTATAGTCGGAAAGACTGTTAATGAATTCTATATGTACAAGTTGTTATAAACGTTATGAAAACACCTTTTAATTAAGCTGCTTTCATTATTATTAGTGCTCTTACAATGTAGTAATAATCGGTCCATCCTTCGTAACAATAATCGTATGTTCGTATTGAGCTACAAAACTTTTTTCTGTAACAAAGGTCCCGTCTTCTTTTCGGGATACTTCTTCTTCAAAGGTCGAGATAAATGGTTCGAATGCGATAACCATCCCCTCCTTTAATAATTCATCGTCCCCTGTTTCATTATAATTATAAATGTGATCAGGTGCTTCGTGTATTGTACGTCCAATACCATGCCCTGTAAGATTTTTAATAACAGTTAATCCATTCTCTCTCGCTGTTTGGAATACTGCTTTTCCGATTCTACTTTTTTTTGAACCAGGTTTTGCTTTCTTAAGCCCTGCTTCAAAGGCTTTTTTAGCTACATCGCATATTTTAGTTAATACTTCTTCTCCTTCGCCTACTACAATCGAGATTCCTGTATCTGCGAAATACCCGTTTTTGGAACCAGAAACATCTATATTTACTAAATCCCCTTCTTCAATAACCCGATGACCCGGAATACCATGTGCTACTTCTTCATTAACACTAATGCAAGTATAGCCAGGAAAATCATATTCACTTTTTGGGGCTGAAATTGCACCTACTTTTTCTAAAAGCTCTCCGGCTATATCATCAAGTTCTTTCGTCGTTATGCCAGGAATGGTTCTTTGTACCAATTCATCTCTAATGGAAGCAACAATTTTCCCTATTTCCTTCAAACCATTAAAATCTTCTTCTGTTTTTGCAATCATCGTATATCCTCACTTTTTAACGTATCTTATGATTAGTAATCCATTTAGAGTATAGCATAAACGGAACGGCTATTTCTTCAACTATCATGCCTACCGTTTCACAGTAGCGAGTCGGAATTTCACGAAAACAAGTGGGGCAATGGCTATTGTCCATAATCCGATCATTCCGTATCTGAAAAAGTCAGCGATCACCGACTCTGGTAAAAACAGCTTGAAGCCTTCTTTAATAGCAATGACCCCAATCAAACCAATAACGCAGGCAATGATCTTTGGTCCCCATGACTTAGCTATTATAAATTTAATCTGCTCACGTTCCCATACATATCCCAGTATCGAGAAGGCCAATAGTCCGCAAGCCTGATAAGCCCCTTCTTCATCTAATCTACCGTTAGTAATTCCATGATATAGCGGAAGTAGCACAATCGGAATGATAATCGCTATCGCAACGCATATTAGACTTGAAAGTCTAGTTAGCCATTGCTTCCGTATTACAATTAACGTAACGAGCACGATAATAGCTCCTAACAGCCAGCCGAACATAACATCCTTTGGAAAATGAACGCCAGAATACAGTCTCGCAAAACCTACAGCGATAATAGCAACGATTGCAAATAGATAAAATGCTCGCCTCCGTATAACAGCAGCTAGAAATGTCCACACCGCGAAGCTATGCTGCGAATGACCACTAGGAAAAGAATATCCACCTTGATCAACTAACGAATTAATGCGATCAGCATGCAGCTGAAAAGGGCGCAACCATTCCAACAGATCCTTCATTAATACATTCACATAATAACTAACGAAAAGCACGATAGCTAGCTGGAATCCGACTCGTTTGGACACTAGCCAATAAATAATTGGCAGCAATATAGAAAAGAATGTCACATCTCCAGTAAAGTTAATGATTTTAACGATACTATCTACCAATGATCCGCGTAGTTCCATAAGCCTTTCTAACAACTCAACTTCCCATTCTAAAAACGTCGACACGAAGTTAATTCCCCCCTTCAAACTATTGATTAATCTTCGAATACAACAAAGTAACAACCCCGATTGTTGCAACGATAGCACATATTACAAATACAATATAACCAAACTTTGTCTTGGTCACAGTGTGTTTATCGTAAAAATTAGAGTTTCGACTGAAAAATCCAGTCCATAGCTCTCCGACTAAATTCAGAACAACAAGAGTGAAGCTTTTAAGAAGTTTCATAATTTGAACACCTCATTTTCTCCCTATTCTATTCAAATTACAGCGTGAATACCTAGATGATTTTACAATAATCGTACCGTTACAGTTAAAACCGTCTAATACAAAAAAAAGCACATAAAGTTGACGGTCTCCTGTCATCACCTTATGTGCTAATCTATGTCCTATATTAATCCATACAGTCTTCTGCTTCTTCTGCAGGTTTGGCATCTTCCATGTTGATTTTGTCTGTTAATGAATCCCTAACAATTGAAATCACAAGTTGCAGTAAATAGTTGATGTCTGATTGGCTTTGTTGGAATACATTCACAACAGGTATGCCATCTAATTCATCTTGTAAACTAGCTATTTCCGCTTCAATTTTCGCCACCATATCTGCGTTTTTGAACGATTCAAAGGCAACTGCTTCTTTTTGCTTCTTCTTAACTGTAGTTATGATTTGTTGCACACGCTCATGATTTTGAATTTTCGCTTCTGCTTGACGATATTGTGTAACCTCTTCTGATTGAGCTAATAAGTCAGCAAGCTCTCTAGCCTTTGCTTGAATATCTTCCTTCACTCGTAAATCTGTAATCGTGTGAGTTGGAATATCCCCTTTAGGTCCATTATGACTACATGATCCACCTGCGTCACCGCCGTGCTGGAACATTTTTGCATCGAATTGTTTATCAAAATTCATTGTGTAAATTCTCTCCTATCGGTTATTGTATAAGTTGCGGTTCAGCTATTGGCTCTGCCTTAATATAATACGTTTGGGCTACGGTAACTTTTGCCTCAATAAGTGATCCAATCCATGCCCTCGGACCTTCTATATGTACTAGCTTATTCGATCTTGTGCGACCAGACAAGACATTTTCATTATTTTTACTTACACCTTCGATTAAAACTTCGATTTGCTGCCCTAATAATTGCTCATGACGTTCAAGTGAGATCAATCCCAGCAACTCATTCAGCTTATATAACCGACGTTTTTTCTCTTCCATCGGAACATTATCTTCCATCGACGCGGCAGGCGTACCCTCTCTTGCTGAATAAATAAAACTATAAGCAAAATCAAATCCGACTTCTTTCACTAATGAATAGGTATCTTGAAACTGTTCTTCCGTTTCTCCTGGAAAACCAACAATAATGTCCGTCGTCAATACAACATTAGGGATCGCTTGCTTAATTTTACGAACGAGCTCCAAATATTGTTCGCGAGTATATTTACGACTCATTAATTTCAACATAGCAGTACTTCCCGATTGAACTGGCAAATGAATATGCTCAACTAGATTTCCACCTTTGGCAAGTACAGCAATAAGATGATCGTCAAAATCTCGTGGATGACTCGTTGTAAAACGAATGCGAGGAATATCAATTTTTGAAATATCATCCATCAAATCGCCAAAGCGGTAATTCAGATCGTCAAAATCTTTACCATAGGCGTTGACATTTTGCCCTAATAACGTCACTTCTTTATAGCCTTCAGCAGCAAGCTGTCGAACTTCAGCAATAACATCCGCAGGGCGTCTACTCCGTTCCTTACCTCTTGTAAATGGTACGATGCAGTACGTACAAAATTTATCACAACCATACATAATGTTAACCCAAGCTCGCATACCATCACGTTTTTTAGGCATATTTTCAATAATATCGCCTTCTTTAGACCATACCTCTACGACTAACTCTTTGCTAAAATAAGCTTCTTGTAATAATTGAGGCAAGCGATGAATATTATGTGTGCCAAATACGAGATCAACAAATGAGTGCTTTTGCAGTATACGATTAACAACAGATTCTTCTTGCGACATACAACCACAAACACCTAATATAAGTTCTGGATTTTTAAGTTTTAATGACTTCAAATGACCGAGCTCACCAAATACCTTATCCTCAGCATTTTCACGAATTGCACAAGTATTAAGGAGAATAACATCTGCTTCAGCACGGCTTTCTGTAGCAGTATACCCCATTTGCTCGAACATACCCTTCATCACTTCTGTATCATGTTCATTCATCTGACATCCATATGTATAAATAAGATAATGCCTACCAGCACCGATTGACTTCAATTCATCGGGAATTGAAAAGTCATAATGTACTTTAATATCTTCTTTACCTCGTTTTTTACCATCTGTGTACACTGGAGCTGCATGTAATTGAATATTGCGTCCTTTTATACGGATCGTTTGTGTTCCGTCTTTTTCGCTGATGAGTTTTGCATTAGAAAAGTCAAAATACTGTGAGTAATCCTTCGGTTCTTTGGACATTAACAATCACTCCCTCTTCGCCATCAGAATTTCAAATAGATATAAATCCTTAATTATAGATTATATCACTTTAATAGATAGGAAGCTATTTTGTGCGGCATTATGAGATAATAAAAACACCTTCAAGCAAGGCGAGTAGATACGCCACTTGAAGGTGCTCCTTGGATGATCGGCATTCATTGACAATGCCGATCTTCTGTCTATTCCTAATACTTTATAATGTTAGTCAATAATATCAGCAATATCTCCGTTATTAACAGCTGCTGCATTAGCTTCATCAGTATCAATATGCATATCTAGTGCAAAGTCAGGTGATACTCGAGCAATGACGTTTTCAAATATAACGCCACGGTCTCCACCAACGCGAACACGTAGCTTTTGTTTGTCAGCGATGCCCCATTTTTCAGCATCCGATGTATGGAAGTGAATATGACGTGCAGCAATAATTACGCCTTCTTCAATGGTTACTTCACCAGCAGGTCCTTGAATTGTAATTCCTGCAGAACCAGCAGTATCTCCCGATTCACGTAATGGAGCTTTTACTCCAAGTGCGAAAGAATCTGTACGAGAAACTTCCAATTGTGTTGCTTTACGAGCAGGTCCTAATATTCTTACCTTTGGAAATGATCCTTTTGCTCCAACTACTGCAACTGTCTCATTCGCAGCAAATTGTCCAGGTTGAGATAATGGTTTAAACTCAGTTAGCTGATAACCTTTACCGAATAACACCTCTACGTGTTCTTGGGATAGATGAATATGTCTTGCTGATACGCCTACAGATATTTTTTTTTCCATTTCTCTTGCACACTCCAATATTATGTTTTTCTCTCTCATGCTCTACGCAATAAGAAAGACATACGACTATTACCGTACGCCTTTATCATAACACTTATCCGTTTAACGGAACAAGTCATAGCAGCAATCTGTTGAAAATTTGTAAATATTGGATCATTATGCGATTACCATATCTTCATCAAAAATTGATATGCATTTCTCCACATCATCTTTTCAACTAATTCATGATCGTAATGCTGATGAAGCAACTCCTCAAGATGAACCATATGTGACGGATTCATTAGACCATCGATATATTTATCAATACCATCGAAATCAGAGCCAAACATCAGATGATTTGCACCGCCAAGCTGTAAAATATGATCAATATGAGGAATGAGATCTTCGATCGTAGCCATCTCGTCTTCAATAACAAACCACGGCACAAAGGTTAAGCCAATTAGTCCGTCCCGCTCAATAATCGCTTTAATTTGTTCATCGGTTAAATTACGTGGATGATTACAGATCGCCCTTACATTAGAATGCGATGCAATGATTGGCTCTGTACTCGTGCGATAAACATCCCAAAAACTTTTCTCAGAAAGATGCGACACATCAATCGTTATCCCTATTTGATTACATTTGCTCACAAAATCACGACCTAAGCTGGAAAGTCCTGACCCTTGCGGCTCTAATACTCCATCTGCAGCCCAGTTCATAGCATTCCATGTAAGACCAGCAAAGCGCACGCCTAGACGTTGGAGAATGGGAGCTAGATAGATATGCCCCTGCAAGCCGTCTACGCCCTCTATCGACAGTATAGCGCCTACTTTATTAGTAGCCTTACATCGCTCTACATCAATGGCCGAATCCACAAAAATAACATTAGGATGACTAATAATTTTCTCGTAAAATATTTCCACACATTTAAGTATCGTTAATATATCTTTATTTCGTTCAGATGGAATATAGATTGCAAAAACTTGAAGCATATAGTCTGATTGCAGTAGTCGATCCAATGTCACATCTATTTTTGCTGAGAAATCATTCTCGTCAAATTCAATCGTCTGATCCAGCAGCATTTTACTAAGTACATCACAATGAAAATCAATCTTCCTCACATCGCGCCCTCCTAAAACTTTTCATATACGTCTTGATTTCACTTCTTAGCTATGGAAAGTTACTTCGGAAGCATACCTTAACTTTTCATTTACGTCTTGATTCCACTTCCCAATATCGCCTCTATAATAGCAAATAACCTGTTTACATAGTAAACAGGTCCAATTACAATGAAGGTTCAAAAAGTGGACTTTCGAAAGCCGAGCAGGTGGAGCGTTACTTGAGAACGGCGGAAGCGCAAGTGTACGTTATTGGTACACGCGAACCGTACTTTCCAAGTTCGCTTCAGATGCGACGCCGAATACGCTACGTTAGCCTAATCATCGTTATCAAAGTGCACTTCTTTGAACTACCTTAATAGCTCATAAGTATTTTCCGTATGGACCGTTACAACTGTACTATCTCGGTTCTACAATAAGTTTAATAGCGGTACGGTCCTCTCCATCAATTACAATATCTGTAAAAGCAGGTATGCAAATTAAGTCAACTCCACTTGGAGCTACGAACCCTCTAGCAATTGCTACAGCTTTTACTGCCTGGTTCAACGCACCAGCACCAATCGCTTGTAGCTCGGCTACACCACGTTCTCTTAATACACCAGCAAGCGCACCTGCCACTGAATTAGGATTAGATTTCGCTGATACTTTTAATACATCCATGATAAGTACCTCCCCTAGAATGTTTGAAAGACTCTACTTTATTAATACTATTCGAGTATGAGCGAATAATACCTCCCTAAATAATTTTATCATTCTAAATATTCAGACTTTTCATTAAGGGTTTAAGTTGCTATTGAACTACTTCTTCCTATAAGGGTTCAAAAAGCGGGCTTTCGAATAACCTACGTTAGCCTAATCATCGTTATCAAAGTCCGCTTTTTGAACTTCCTTTAAAGGGAAAAAGCTGCTTATTGCATAAGCAGCCATGATTCTTCTGTTAAGCGAATCTTCTCGATTTTGATAGCTTTCCCCGTTTGATCATCAAGCTCAGCGATGATCCCATGCAGATGCCACTTTCCTTCATCTACAACAAAACGAGTAGGCATTTGCGTTAAGAAACGATGCAAGACAGCTTCCTTCTCCATGCCTAGTACCCCTTCTTTGGATCCTACCATACCAACATCTGTTAAATAAGCTGTACCTTGCGGTAAGATCGTATCGTCGTTTGTTTGAACATGAGTATGCGTACCAACGACAATGGAAGCTTGACCATCTAAATACCAGCCCATTGCAATTTTTTCAGACGTTACTTCAGCATGGAAATCGACGAGTATATGGGGAGTAATTTCTTTTGCTTCTTCAATTAATGCATCTGCCGTACGGAATGGACAATCGATTGGCGGTAAGAATGTACGTCCTTGGATATTTATAATTGCAAGCTTTTTGCCATGTACATTGATAATTGTCATCCCTCTACCTGGAGCTACTTCTGAAAAGTTAGCTGGTCGTACAATACGAGGCTCATCATCAATCCACTCAAAAATATTTTTATTATCCCAAGTGTGATTACCCATCGTAATGCCATGAATTCCCCAATTAAAGAAGTCATTCGCAATAGGGCGAGTAATCCCTCTGCCTGCAGCAGCATTTTCACCATTAGCGATGATAATATGGGGATTGTACTTATCTCTTAGCGCAGGTAACACTTGTCTTACCGCTTCTCTTCCTACACTTCCTACTATGTCGCCGATAAATAAAACTTTCATTGTGTACCTACCTTTGTTGTTCATTTTAATAATAAGCTGAAAAATAGAGAAGTGGCTGGAATCAGCCACTTCTCTATTACAATTCATCGTTATTTTGCATATTCAACGGCACGTGTTTCACGAATAACCGTTACTTTAATATGTCCTGGATAATCTAGCTCACTCTCGATCTTTTTCGTTATATCGCGAGCAAGACGGAATGCTTCTGTATCATCAATCTTCTCAGGCTGTACCATGACACGAACTTCACGACCAGCTTGAATTGCGTAAGATTTCTCAACACCTTCGAAGGATTCAGTAATATCTTCTAGTTTTTCCAAACGCTTAATATACGTTTCTAATGTTTCACGACGTGCACCTGGTCTTGCAGCTGATAATGCATCTGCAGCACCAACTAGCATTGCAATTACGGATGTCGCTTCAGTATCTCCATGATGAGAAGCAATACTGTTAATAACAACTGGATGCTCTTTGTACTTCTTAGCTAACTCAACACCAATTTCAACGTGTGAGCCTTCTACTTCATGGTCAAGCGCTTTACCGATATCATGTAATAGTCCAGCACGTTTCGCAAGCGTAATGTCTTCACCTAACTCAGCAGCCATTAGACCAGCTAAGTAAGCAACTTCCATTGAATGCTTCAGTACATTTTGACCATAGCTTGTACGATATTTCAAGCGACCAAGAATTTTGATCAAATCAGGGTGTAAGCCATGAACACCAACTTCAAATGTAGCTTGTTCACCGTATTCGCGAACACGATCGTCGATTTCTTTACGAGATTTTTCGACCATTTCTTCGATACGAGCAGGATGGATACGACCATCTGCGACAAGTTTCTCAAGAGCAGTGCGAGCAATTTCACGTCTGATAGGGTCAAAGCCAGACAAAATGACCGCTTCCGGTGTATCGTCGATAATTAGATCGATACCAGTCAATGTTTCTAGTGCACGGATATTACGACCTTCTCGACCGATAATCCGCCCCTTCATTTCCTCATTCGGAAGTGTTACTACAGATACCGTCGTTTCAGCGACGTGATCGGCAGCACAACGTTGAATAGCAAGAGAAATGATGTTACGAGCTTTCTTATCTGCTTCGTCTTTAGCCTGTTGTTCAATATCCTTAATCATTTGTGCTGTTTCATGTCGTACCTCTTGTTCAACATTAGATAGAATAATTGCTTTCGCATCTTCCATCGTTAAGTTGGAAATACGTTCTAATTCACTGAGCTGTTGCTTGTAGAGCGAATCGATTTGTTCCTGTGTTTCCTCAATTCGTTTCTCCTTGCTGACTACAGTTTCTTCTTTGCGTTCAAGTGCTTCTAACTTTTTATCAAGAGATTCTTCTTTTTGAAGTAATCTTCTTTCTAAACGTTGTGTTTCGTTACGACGCTCACGAATGTCCTTATCAGCCTCTGAACGCACCTTATGGACTTCATCTTTTGCTTCTAGCACCGTTTCTTTTTTGACAGCTTCCGCATCTTTTTTAGCTTGTTCGACAATTTGAACTGCGGCTTGCTCTGCACTAGAAATTTTAGCTTCAGCAATCGACTTTCGTAACTTGTAACCAATCCCAAAGAAAATTGCGCCAACAAGGATAACAATCAAGATCCAGATGATCTCATTCATCTTGTTCACCTCCTTGTTGCATACACCAAGGCATTGCTTGGGATGTTATTGTGTTTTAATCGGTTCCATACCGTCTCAATTACGTCATTTGACGAATAAATAAACATTTTGCATCAACTCTTGGAAGTTAGATTGAAACAAAATTTGAAGGAATACTACTTCATTTTATCTGTTCGCAAATTCAATTGTCAAGCAATTCCCTATTAATCTATTCTTCACTATTACTTTTCTGCTCAATTTCTACGAAGTTCATCACTTTTCTGATTAATGTACTCGTATTTCCTTTGCGTAGAAGAAAAAGTTGCAGCTTTCTTCTTACTTCGCGTTCCTCACCCGACAAACTTCGAAGTTTCTTAACTGCTACGCGACATGCAGCTTCAAATTCTTCCTCTTCATCAAGCTCAGACAATGCCATTTGGATAGCACTTTGTGAAATTCCTCTATTTTTCAAATCATGAGCAATTTTAACTCGTCCACTGCCCTGAATTCTAGTTTTCGATTGTACGTAAGCAATAGCATATTGCTCATCATTCACATAGCCGTCCTTTTGCAAACGTTCTAGTGCATGCGAAATATGTTCGTCGTTAAATTCTTGTCGTTTCAAATAGTCTGCAATTTGTCTACTTGATCGTGCTTTTATTCCAAGATAACGAATAGCTTTAATATATGCCATATATTTTCCATTCACTTCTATAATCTCGGCAATTAATGAAGATGTTAAACATTGTCCCTTCATTAATCGATACTTTATGAACATATCCTCGTGTACGACAATTGGTTCCTCTATATGTTCTATGGAGAGTATATACTCTTTATTCTTTTTACGATCTACTTTCACAGCAGTAATAATATGCTCCAGAGCAGAATGTATTTCGCTCATCTATAACAAAACCTCCTAAAACTTTTCATTTGCTACTTGATTTATCTTCTCGCTAATGAAAAGTTACTTCGTAAGCATATACCAAACTTTTCATTTGCTACTTGATTTATCTTCTCGCTAATGAAAAGTTACTTCGTAAGCATATACCAAACTTTTCATTTGCTACTTGATTCATCTTCTCGCTAATGAAAAGTTACTTCGTAAGCTCATTCAATATAAAAATCGCCGCTCTATATTAGAACGGCGATTCCATTAATTATGGTTAAATTTCCTCATCAAAATCGTCGTCTTCATTTTTACCGTGAGCTAAATCCATATTAGGATTTTTATTAAGATCGTACGTTGCACGGATTTGAGTTTCAATCGTTTGCGATACTTCAGGATGATCCTTCAAATATTGCTTCGCATTTTCACGACCTTGTCCCAAGCGTTCCCCACTATAAGAGAACCATGCTCCACTCTTCTGTACAATATCCATATCTACACCGATATCGATAATACTTCCTACTTTAGAGATACCTTCACCATACATAATATCAACTTCTGCTTGTTTGAACGGTGGAGCTACTTTGTTTTTAACAACTTTTATACGAGTACGGTTACCAACGATATCGTTACCTTGTTTCAATGATTCGACACGACGAACTTCAAGACGAACACTGGAATAGAACTTCAAGGCACGTCCACCAGGAGTTGTCTCTGGGTTACCGAACATTACGCCAATTTTCTCACGAACTTGGTTAATGAAAATAGCAATTGTTTTGGATTTAGAAATTGCACCTGAAAGCTTACGAAGAGCCTGTGACATTAAACGCGCTTGTAAACCCATATGTGAATCACCCATATCGCCTTCGATCTCTGCTTTCGGTACTAGCGCAGCTACCGAGTCGATAACGATAATATCAACTGCACCACTGCGAACAAGCGCTTCAGCAATTTCTAACGCTTGCTCACCAGTGTCTGGTTGGGAAAGTAATAGCTCATCAATGTTAACACCAAGTTTGCTAGCATATAAAGGGTCAAGAGCATGCTCAGCATCGATAAATGCTGCTTGTCCACCAACTTTTTGCACTTCTGCAATCGCGTGTAGTGCAACCGTTGTTTTACCAGAAGACTCAGGACCGTAAACTTCAATAACACGACCACGAGGATAACCACCGATTCCTAAAGCAATATCAAGAGCAAGTGCACCACTTGATATAGTCTCTACTTGCATATGTGTAGATTCACCTAACTTCATAATAGAGCCTTTGCCAAATTGCTTTTCAATTTGACGTAAAGCGTTATCTAACGCTGCACGACGATCACTCACTAGATCCACATCCTTCAATATTTATAATATTATGATACCCTTTTTCTGCTCGCTTGCCAACACTTTTTTTCGAACATACATTCGTGTTTTTCCCACCTCGCTTTCTAAAGCCACTTCTTCTGCTCCGAATAACGAAAAAGAACCGTGGCAAAGAGTGATCTTTGCTACGGTTCTTCCATAACTAACTTCATTATAATCGTTAACAGATTTTGGAACAAGCTAATTTTCACAATAACTTTTAATTATATTGCATGTTCAAAAAACGGGCTGTTTGAACTACCCTATTCCTTAATCGCTTGCCATAGTCGGTACTGTAAGCTCTTCACCGTTTTCAATTGAATGGAGCTTCGATCACCACTCAAAGATAATTGAAACACCTTCGTTTCCTTGCCTCGTGCCGCTATCCCAATGAAAACCATACCGACAGGCTTGCCTTCCGCAGTTCCAGGACCCGCTACGCCCGTCGTAGACACGCCGTAATCACTATCCAACAGTTCGCGTACACGCTCCGCCATTAGTTGCGCAGTCGAAGTACTAACCGCTCCTGGTGCAGACTCTCCTTCTAGATGTTCCATTGGTATCCCTAACAATCTTTGCTTCATATCATTCGTATACGTTACAATGCCACCATCAAAACAATCGGAGCTTGTTGGCACTTTCGTCATCAGTAAAGAGAATAATCCACCTGTACAGCTTTCAGCAGAAGCAATCGTCAACTTCTTAGATTGCAGAAGATGTACGATTTCTACTTCCATCGGAATATCCTCTTGTGCGTATAGATGCGCCCCTACGAGTTTATCAATTGCGACAACGGTCTCATCGATTTTACGGTTTGCTTCATCCAAGCTATTAGCCTTAGTTGATACGCGAATAGAAACTTCGCCTTCTTTCGCATATGGGGCAAGCGTGGGATCAACTTGAGTCTCAATTAAAGGCAACAGTACTGCTTCAAGATTAGATTCGCCAATACCTGCGAATTTCAGAAGGCGACTATATAAAGGCTTCTCATCGGTCATAACGGTACGTAACCAATCGACAACAGGACCATTCAACATTGTCCGCATTTCTTTAGGCGGACCTGGCAACAACACATACAGCGTATGATCTTGAGCTAAAGCATTGCCGACAGCAAGACCCGCTGCATTATGCAATGGCGTCGCTCCAATGATGGAATGCGCTTGGCGCACATTACTTTGTACCATATCTAGACCACGCGATGAAAACAAATGTTCAATCGTTTCCATTGATGGAGAATGTATTTCAAGCTCTCTACCTAAATATTGTGCGAGGATATCCTTCGTAATATCATCCTGAGTAGGACCAAGCCCCCCTGTAAACAGTAGTAGATCAGCACGCGAGCGACCGATTTCTATTGCTGCACGAATTCTGTCGGCATTATCTCCTACAACCGTTTGATAATACACATCTATTCCCAATTCCGCTAATTTCAACGAAATATCTCTCGCATTCGTATTTACAATTTGCCCCATTAACATTTCCGTGCCTACTGCAATAATTTCAGCCTTCATCAATACACCTCTTCATCTGTTTGTTCGGATAATCGTACACAAATCTAATAATGCACCCCTTCTATATTCCGAAGAGGTGCATTACATTATTCCACTGGAATTAATGATTTGTTTTTTATAAAATAGTCGATACCTGAATAGAGCGTAATTGCAGCTGCAACCCATGAAATAATAACATCAAATGGGAAGTCTATAAGTGCAAATGGGAAGTTATTCAAAAGAATGGAAATAATCATTGTAATTTGAATGGCCGTTTTCCATTTACCCCACGTACTTGCAGCAACAACTTTACCTTCCAGTAAAGCAATTTGTCTGAGACCAGTAACCGCAAATTCACGACTTATAATAATAATAGCAATTAGGGCGCTTAACTTATCCATTTCAACTAAAGCAATTAATACAGAGGCAACTAATAGTTTATCAGCTAAAGGATCAAGCAACTTACCCAAATTAGTAACGATCTTGTTTTTGCGGGCAATGTAACCATCTACGCCATCCGTACTTGCTGCAATAATAAAGATGAGCACAGCAATAACTTGCGCATACGTAATCGTGAAATCCGATAAAACAAAGGATCCAAAATTAACATTAACTAACAAGAAAAACAGAATGATAGGCACCAAAAATATTCTAGCTATCGTAATTTTATTAGCTAAATTCAAAAAAATTCCTCCCATCGGCGCCACGTAGTTCTCATATCGTAGGCCAAGCTTCATGATGACTACTATGTATGTGGTTTTATTATCTATCGAAAATTAGTAAATTGCAAATCTATAGGCAATTCAGCACCACGTAATAAATTCATTACAGCTTGCAGATCATTTTTGCTTTTTCCGGTAATACGTAGTTGATCACCTTGAATTTGACTCTTCACTTTAAGCTTCGAATCTTTAATTAAATTGTTGATCTTTTTGGAAATATCTTGTTCAATACCTTGACGAATTTTAATCGTTTGACGAACAGCTCCACCAGATGCACCTTCTACTTTACCATAGTCCATATTTTTCGTCGGTACACTACGTTTCACCATTTTGTCGATTAAAATATCGATCGTATTTTTAAGTCTATTGTCATCATCACTCAAAATCGATAATTCTTCTTTTTCGATCGTAATTTTCGTTTTACTGCCTTTGAAGTCAAAACGTGTTCCAATCTCACGCTCAGCTTGTGTCACTGCATTATTCAATTCTTGTAAATCAACTTTGGATACGATATCAAATGAACTTTCGTTACTCATAATAATCCCCTCTCATTATCAAGCAAGACGACAGCTACTGAGCTGTCGTCGTATTTTCTACAGCAGCTGTGTCTAATTTTAATAGTATGCGTGTATTTCCACTGTTCCCATCGCCATCTTCGATCAAGACGTCATCCATCGTCGCTTCAATATAGCTCGCATAACGCATTACGATATAAACATCTTTGGAAACATTATAGTTAACGGTGTCTCCATCTGCCATTGTAGCGTAATGAATTCGCGTTCCATTTTTTCCGCCTTCATATATTTCGATCCAGCTAGCACCACCGGATGCGACTAGTTGTAAGGAGTATGCGTCTTTCATAGGACTGATCTTAAACACATCATCTTTACCAACTTTTTCAACAAACGATATCGTTACTGGTTCAACAGTAGGAATAGGCGTTGGTGTTAACGTAGGCACTATAGTTGGTGTCGGTGTAATTTTAGCAATATCAGAATCTTCGGTAATCCCCTTAAGATTGTTATTATCGGCAGGTTCACTTTCCTTATTAAAAGCATAATACCAAATGACGAAAACAATTAATCCAAGAAAACACCACATCAACGCTGTAAATCCGATTTTTCCGAACTTTTCCGATGAGGCAGAACGCATTCTCTTCGGCTTACGTGCAGGGATCGGTTCATTAACAACCTCATCTGTCGTAGGCACTTCATCGTGATAATATTTTAATACTTCCTCGGCATCTAATTCAACGACATCAGCATAATTTTTAATAAATGCGCGAATATAGAACTTTCCGGGTAATACATTATAATCTCCTGATTCTAATGCTTCTAAATAACGCTTTCTGATTTTGGTTACATCTTGTAAATCATCAAGCGACAATCCCTTTTCTAATCTAGCCTTTTTTAATACTTCACCTAATTCAGACACATGTTATCCTCCCTTCAAAATTAATATTCTTCTGTATAATGTGTAGTAAATGTTTCATACGTTATTTCTTCATCTGGAGTACTTCTTAATTCAACAATAATATCGAAATGACTATAATCGTAATTGGATTCCCGTATAAAAATGTCTGGATGCTCAATCACTTTCGTGGATGGCAATGACATAATTTCCTGAATTAAAGAATAATGACGTTCATTAGATCGAATGGTCGAGACGATCCCATCAATAATAAATATATTGTTAGGGTCCATTTCTTGTTCCGAAAGTTGGCTGCGCACCGTTTGCCTTAATAGTGTAGAGGACACAAACGTCCATCGTTTATTAGAGCAAACACTTCCTGCAATAATTGATTCTGTCTTCCCCACTCGAGGCATACCGCGTAATCCGATGACATAATTTCCATCTCGCTTGAATACTTCTCCTAGAAAATCAACTAATAAACCTAACTCATTGCGAGTAAATCTAAATGTTTTGCGATCATCTGAATCTCGTTCAATATATCGCCCATGACGAACTGCCAAAATGTCAACAATGGTTGGAGCTCTTAATTTATTAACAGTGATGTCATCGACCTTCGTTAATAGCTTACCCAAAAGCTCGATTTTTTCCTCATCGTCTGTTTGTAGAAGTAAGCCTCGAGTATGATGATCTACACCGTTAATTGTTAAAATATTCACTTCGAGCATCCCTAACAAAGAAGCAATATCACCGAGTAAACCTGGTCTGTTCTTATGTATTGTATACTCCATATACCATTGTTTGTGTTCCAAAACTGTCACCACCCTATACCTATAAGAAAAAATATTTACAACCTATTATTTATTCTACAAAATTCAACACTTTCCTGCAAACTTTATTACAACATCACAGAAAAGCCTCCAATTGGGGAGGCTTTTCGCAAATCTTAACTGTGAAGTTAACGTTAGGATTTTTCTGCTAATTTGACCATCAATTTGGCGATAGAATGACGATCAGATTCGTCACCGACATCCCATAATTGCTTCAGCACCGCTTGTTCATCATTTTTGGGATCGACACGTTCATCGAGAAATGAACCAATCTCATAAGCAAGATTAGAAATCGTTTCTTCAGACAATCCTAAAGTTTTACCTTGTGCTACGCGATCCTTCAAAAAATCTTTCCAAGACTCAAACTGATCAAGTACTGATGACATTCAATCGCCTCCTAAATTCATTGATTGTTCTCTAGCTGTATTATTGTGTGTAATTGCACAATAAGTATGCTGATCAAACAATGTCAACATAGGAAGTTATAAACAGTTACGTTAACCAGCCACCGTTAGGGCTAATAATTTGGCCTGTAATATAAGAAGATTCAGGTAAGGAAAGGAAATATACAAGGGAAGCAATTTCATCGGTCGATCCAAAACGACCAATCGGTATTTCTTGCTCCAATGCTTCTTTTTCCTCGATATTGAAATCCTTCATCATGTCAGTCTCTACTACTCCAGGTGCAACCGCATTAACCGTAATTCCCGAAGGTGCAAGCTCTTTCGCTAATGCTTTAGTAAAGGCATTCATGCCACCTTTTGTTGTGGAGTATAGCACTTCACAAGCTGCACCCGTCATCCCCCATACAGAAGAAACATTAATAACGCGACCGTATTTATTAGCAATCATATGTGGCATGAAGAGCTGCGTACAAAGAAACATCCCTTTCAAATTCACATTCATGACGTAATCCCATTGCTCCTCCGTTACATCCATTAACATTCCATAATGAGATATACCGCCATTATTGACAATAATATCGGGCAAGACATTCATGCTGTCTAACTTCTCTTTCATGCGTTGCAACTGCTCTTTGGAGCTAAGATCAGCTGCTATCGTGACAACTTTTGCTCCGAGCGCCATACATTCACGTGCTGTTTCATTGGCTTGTTCATGTGAATTAAGATAATGGATAACGATCTGATAACCTTCCTTAGCAAAGCGCTTCGCAATAGCGGCGCCAATACCACGGCTTCCCCCGGTTATCATCACTGTCATTTCTTGAAATGCTCGATTCATTAAGCCTTAGGAGATTCCACGATTGAAACAGCCAATTGATCAAAGTCAAAATGATCAACTAAACGTTGATTAACGTCAGCTAACGTGCATTCCTCATAATATTTAAGCACATTAAACATATCACAATTACGGAAGCGGAATTTAGTAAATTCACTAGCAATTGCTTCAGGGGAATTGAGCATTCTTAAATAGCTACCGATTTTTTTCCGTTTAATTCGATTGAAGTTCTGTTCATTGATACCTGTTTTCAATGTTTCTTTCACATATTGTGAAATTTCTTCGATTAGTATATCTGGCTTCGGTGTGTCTCCGCCAATGACCGAAAATGCATATTGTTCGGAGCAGTTATATTCAAAACCGAACGAATCATAGATCAGCTGTTGATCATACAATCGTTGGTAAAATGCTGAACTGCTACCAAAAAGTACATCAAGCATTACTTTACTAACTACTTCTTGCTTCACAAGCTCTTCACCTGATAATGTCACTTGAGGTTCTTTGAAGCCTAACATTACTTTTGGTAATGAAACGGGCAATTGAATAATTTTTTTACGCTCTTTGATTGGACCTGGCTCGGGCTCAAAGAAGCGATTAATCGGTTCAATAGGCGTGAAGCTTTTACTTGCTTGATTAGATCGAACTAATTCCATCATTTGCTCCGCATCCACCCCACCGACAATAAATAATAGCATATTAGACGGATGGTAAAATGTGTTATAGCAACGATATAATGTATCTTTATCGATTTTGTAGATGGATTCGACCGTTCCAGCAATATCTATCGCAATCGGATGTGTTTGATACAACGCTTCAAATAGTCCGTAATAGACACGCCAATCCGCGTTATCACTATACATATTAATTTCCTGTTCAATAATTCCTTTTTCTTTATCTACATTTTGCTCTGTAAAATAAGGATTTTGTACGAAATCAATTAATGTCGTTAAATTCTCATTAATTTGCTCTGTCGCTGAGAACAAATAAACCGTTCTATCGAATGATGTAAAGGCATTTGCGGAAGCCCCTTGTTTAGCAAAGGTCGCAAATACATCCCCTTCTGGTTCTTCGAACATTTTATGTTCAAGGAAATGAGCGATGCCGTCTGGCACTTTAAGTGGCGGCTCGCTGCCAACTGAGAAATGGTTATCAATCGAACCATATTTCGTAGCAAAGGTCGCATACGTTTTCTGAAAGCCCGGCTTAGGCAGTACAATGACTTCTAATCCATTAGGAAGTATTTCACGGTATAATGTTTCCTCAACTGCATCGTATTGTAATATATCCATTCCTACACCCCCTGACGATCTCTTAAGAAGTAGATCGTATCCAGTTCAACTTGCTGCGCAACAGCTTGCACATCACTAATCGAGATCGCTTGCACTTCCGTTAACAATTGATCAATGGTCCGGTTCGTATTAGCATAGCGATTATTAAAGTCAAAGCCAAGCATCTCATTCGCATTATCAAACATTTCACGTAGTGAATTTGAAAGCATCGCAATCGTCTGCGACAATTCAACATCTGTAATGTTACCAGCTCTCATCTCCGCTAATTGCTGCTCAATAATATTCAATGCTTTCTCATAATTGGCAAATTCAATACCTGATTGAATCGACAGGATGCCTTTATGTCCATCTAATCGGGAAGCGCAATAGTAAGCCAAGCTTTCCTTCTCACGCACATTAACAAATAATTTAGAATGAGGGTAGCCACCGAATATTCCATTGTATACTAATGCCGCTGCATAATTAGATGATGCATAGCCAGTGTTCATGCGAAGTCCGAGATTCAACTTTCCTTGATTCACATCTAGCTGTTCAACTATTGTTTTCACGGCATCTACACTGTGAACAACATCAGCACGCTCATACGGCTTCGGTGAACGCTCTGGCAATACGAAGCTTTGCTCAATATAGCCCATCACTTCCTCAAGCGTAGTATCACCTACGACATACAAATCAAGTTGTGCTTCAGATAACCACTGCTGATAACGCTCATATAATGTTAGTGCATCGACCTGCGGCAAATCTTCTAGACGACCGGCTGCATTAAGACGATATGGTTCATTCGCACACATTTCCTCCATACAACGTTCAGATGCATAGCGAATTTTATCGTTAATGACCGATTCCAATTGCTTTTGTAATGTCTGTTTTTCTGCCTCTACATAAGCTGGACGGAATTCACCATTTTCGATTAATGGCTGTGTAACCATTTGACCGATATATTTGATCGCTTCCGACAATAAAGAAACCTCGCTCTTCACAAAGCGGTCATTAATGACATCCATCCGAAATTGTACAAATTGTGTGTTGCCACGCTTCGTAATATTGAAACCAAAGCCCGCACCATACAATTCATCTAACTGCTCCCGTAGCGCAATCGTTTCTGGCTTAATAGCCGTTCCTCTACGTAATACATATGGAATAAGTGCAGTTGACGTTACCGTCTCTTCCTGCAATGGTGTACCTGCAAATAACGTAATCGTAAACGTTTTGAATCGATTGGTTGGCAATACATGCACATTGAAACTTTGCACTGTTCCTTTTTGAAAATTCATAATTATTATGGCTCCTTTCTATAGTAGCCTTCCTTATTATTCTAACTTATGCGAAATGGAAGAAGCAACCACCAGACAAGCTCTGAATGATTGCTTCTTTTTTCCCATAATTATTTACAAAAAATATGTTTCCCGATCGTCATAATCTGCTGTCTAGTCCAAATCCAAGCTGAAGTTGCAGTATCAGGGTTAAAATAATAAATACAACCATATGTAGGGTCCCAGCCATTAATGGCCTCCCTAACAGCTTTCTTTGCATTTTCATTAGGCGTAAGATAGATCTGACCATCAGCTACTGCGGTAAATGCTCTCGGTTCAAAAATGACGCCATAAACCGTATCAGGAAAATCCGGATGCTTTACACGATTCAAAATAACAGCGGCTACTGCAACTTGACCCTCGTAAGACTCTCCTCGAGCTTCACCATATACAGCATTCGCCATCAACTGTATATCATTCTCTGATAATCCCAATAAATTTGATTGCCCTGTACTGTTTGAATTAGAATTATCACTATTACTTGAACCTGATCCTGATTCTGGTCTGGTAGTCATAGATGCATTCCATTTCGCTGTTGCTTTGACGAGTTTTTGCTTCGTACTTTTGCCAACAACTCCATCAGATGTTAGACCGAATTCCCATTGAAACCATGTTACAGCACTTTTCGTCTGTGACCCGAATGCTCCATCAACTTCACCGTTAAAGTAACCCAAATACTTCAATCGACCTTGTAGCTCACTTACATCCGAGCCGTATGATCCGACCTTCAATGTTGCAGAACTGAAAGTCGGTACAGTACTCTCATCCGTAAACTTGTTATACATGTAAAGAGTCGAAAAAAGCATTACTACAATAACAAATACAGTTAGTTTACGTAATCTCATGTTAATTGCGCCTTTCTCCTACTGCGTAATCAATAGTCATTGTTGACCTGCACATAGTATGAGAAAAGGAGTTGATTAATATACACATTTAACATTTTCCTATTATTTAGCATTCCATTGCTCAATAGAAACGAGCACAATACGCGGCTTACTGCCTTCATATGGACCAATAATTGACTTTCCTTCTAGCTGATCAATGATTCTAGCGGCACGTGTGTAACCAATTCGCATACGCCGCTGTAACAACGAGACTGACGCCTGTCCACTCTCTATTACAATTTTGGCAGCATCATCGAATAAATCATCATATACTTCATCATAATCATTTAATTCATCGTCAAGCTCTGGTACGATATCTTCATTATATTTAACTTCCCCTTGACTACTTACATAAGCAACAAGCGCTTCAACCTCTTCATCTGACAAAAATGCACCTTGTACACGAATCGGTTTGTTCATACCCATTGGCAAGAAGAGCATATCGCCACGGCCGAGTAACTTCTCAGCACCCGCAACGTCAAGAATGGTACGTGAATCTACTTGCGATGATACCCCAAAAGCTATTCTTGATGGAATATTCGCTTTAATAACACCAGTAATAACATCTACAGAAGGTCTCTGCGTTGCAATAATTAAGTGAATACCTGCTGCACGAGCCATTTGCGCAAGCCTAGCAATGGCATCCTCGACATCATTGGAAGCAACCATCATCAAATCAGCCAATTCATCGACAATAACGACGATATACGGTAAAAATAACGTAGGATCATCCTTTACAAGTTGATTATATCCTTCGATATTACGTGTACCAGATTTCGAGAATAGCTCATACCGTTTTTCCATTTCCACTACGATTTTCTTTAACGCAAGTGAAGCACGCTTTGGATTGGTCACTACAGGAGCAAGCAGATGTGGTATACCATTGTACATATTTAATTCAACCATTTTCGGGTCAATCATAAGAAATTTCACTTCATCAGGATTCGCTTTGTACAAAATACTTGCAATAATCCCGTTAATACAAACTGATTTACCAGAGCCCGTTGCACCAGCAACGAGTAAATGCGGCATTTTCGCTAAATTACCGACAATACTTTGTCCAGAAATATCACGACCGAATGCAATCGACAATTTCGATGCCGCATTCATAAATACTGGAGTTTCCATTACTTCACGCATCGTAACGACAGAAACCTCGCCATTAGGTACTTCAATTCCAATCGCAGACTTACCCGGAATTGGAGCTTCCATTCTGACATCTTTAGCTGCCAAAGCAAGTGCGATATCATCTGTTAAGCCAACAATGCGACTAACCTTCACACCAGTAGCGGGCTGAACTTCGTATCTTGTGACCGCTGGACCTCTCACGACATCTAATACCTTCGCACGCACACCAAAGCTCTCTAATGTAGCTTCTAGCTTACGACGCGAGTCATACATTTCTACCCCGTCTGATCCCTTTTGTGTATTAACTGGTTTATTAAGTATTGTGAATGGTGGCATCTGGTATGGAATCGCAGTAGGCTGTACATTGGCCTCGATTTTCCCCGCTTCATCTCCATTGTTATGCTCCGTTATGAATACATCTGAAGTGACGGCTTGTCCCTCAGGATAATCGTAATCATCATTGCTTTCATTGCTGACATTACTATCACTATTTTCATTATGTTCATTGCTGTTGATCGTATGTAATGGTTCATCTTGCTCAGCTTGCTCTTCAGATTCGTCTAATATCGCTGAGCCTACTTCAGCTTGAGAATGGTCTCCATTAAGAACTGGCGGCTCCGTCTGCTCTGTTAATTGCCATTCCGTATCCTCATGTTGTAACAGTTGCTCCTGATGCTGCTCCAAAGAATCTTGGTCAGCTCTATCGTTAAACGGTAGCTGTGAATGCTGCGCAACAACCTCAGTTTGCTCTTCGACAATCTCTTCATAATGCTCAAGGACATGATCATTAGCGGCAAGTGATTCTTGATGATTCAACTCCCATTCATCATCTGGTTCCTCTGTACGATCATGATTCCATTGGAAGAAATAAGATTTACGCTTAGGCTTTGTAATCTCAACTTGTACATCTTCATGATCTTCATCATCATCAATGTAATGAACATCTTTGCTGACTTTTGCCAAAGCTTTCCGTCTAGCTTGAATGATACCGACCTTCGCAACGACTAATTTAATAAGACGAGATAACTTCACTTTCAGGAAACGAAGCATCTCCACATATGATTTACCGGTTATTAACAATATCGAGATGAGATACATTACAATATTAACAATTAAAGCACCATAATAGCCAAATAGCATAAATAATAGCGAATATTGAATCGCCCCTACATAGCCACCACTGATCGAGAGATCACGAATGGAACTATCTTGAGACAATTGTGTATCAAATAACTGAGAACGAATCTCCTTATCCAACGTTTTCATAATAACCGATCCAGTAATTGAACTATTATCAAGGCCCATATACCTTGCATTAATATGAGAGATCGAACTGCTTAACGTTAGTGCTAATATCGCTATAATTAGACCAGTTTTTCTTGTACTCCATCCACTCGGCCATGCACGCTTAATCATAACGGTTAATCCAACGACGATACCTGCAATCGCAAGTGCAAAGTAAAATTTCCCTAGAATAACACCGAACAATTTCGATAGAGCTTGACCAACAGTCGCTTCCCCTGAGAGAGCAATCATCGATATTGTAATAATAAGAATACCATATACTTCATATTTCAATTGAGATCCAAACGATCTCTTCTTTTTACGTCTTTTGGCCAATAAGCTCCCCTCCGACTTCCATTATATCACATGAAAATATTGTGATCTACGAGCAAAGAGGGAGAAGCTTAATAAGATATTCTAATTATCAGCAATTTTCGCACGCAAAAAAGACTGAGCCATCCATTCTCAGTCTTTAAAAGGTTTATCCTATAACTAAAAGTTCGTCCATATTCGACGTCGAATATGTTGTTTTGAACTAAAATCCTTTGAACTTTAATCCTTTGAACTTTAATCTTTCGAACTTCAATCTTTTGAAATAACTTCAAATAGAAGTTCAAAAAGCGGGCTTTCGAAAGCCGAGAAGATGGAGCGCTACTTGAGAAAGGCGGAAGCGCAAATGTACGTTATTGGTACATGCGAACCGTACTTTCCAAGTTCGCTTCATATTCGACGTCGAATAACCTACGTCAGCATCCCCATCGTTATCAAAGCCCGCTTTTTGAAGTTACCTATAAGGGATGATGCTGCCTGGCGCGTAGTTCTCGTCTAAGTAACAATCCAGCGGTGGATTAATTAGACGAACGATCATAGCGTTGCCTGATACTAACGGCTTAACCTCCATTAACATCCCTTGATACACATAATCTTGACAATGATCGTCACGCTTTTGTTCCCCATAAACGTATTCAACAGGTACAACGGAATATAACATTACACTTGGTCCTCCTAAAATTTTTTATGATACATTCTGGAATTACTCTCTGCGAATAAAAAATCACTTCGGAAGCATACGATAACTTTTTGAGCTTCATATGTCGCTTCTTAGTGACAAGAAGTCACTTCGGAAGCATATCCTTATGATCGTTAATTAGATTACGTAGTTGTTGTAGAGCATCCCCTATTCCACCCACTTTATCAATAAGACCGTGACTTACTGCATCCGCACCAATGACGGTAGTACCAATATCTCTTGCTAGCTCCCCGGTTTTAAACATTAGTCCTTTGAACGTTTCTTCCGTAATTCGCGAATGTGCGATAACGAAGCGAGTTACTCTTTCCTGCATCTTGTCCAAATATTCAAATGACTGTGGCACACCAATAACTAGTCCATTCATCCGAATCGGATGAATCGTCATCGTAGCTGTCTCAGCAATAAAGCTTACATCACCAGAAACAGCTATTGGAACTCCTATAGAATGTCCACCGCCTAATACAAGCGTAACCTTTGGCTTAGACATTGTGCTGATCATCTCTGCAATAGCAAGACCTGCCTCAACATCTCCACCTACTGTATTAAGAATAATAAGCAAACCTTCAATTTTACTATTTTGCTCAGCAGCAACGAGCTGAGGAATAATATGCTCATACTTCGTCGTTTTATTTTGTGGTGGTAAGATCATATGACCTTCAATCTGCCCGATAATCGTTATACAATGAATATTACTTTCTTGAGTGCTCGGTACGCTGGCCACCCCTAATTGTTGTATAGCCTGCAAGGTTTGATCGACTGTTGACCTTGTTTCTTCTGACTTATTCGGTTCATTAGGTAATTGATCACCAGTCAAATTCGGATAAGAATCCATCATATGCCTCCTAAACTTTTTGTAGCTTCGTGTAATAACTTCTCATGTAGACAAAAAGTCACTTCGAAAGCATAGACTAACTTTTTGTAGCTTCGTGTAATAACTTCTCCTGTAGACAAAAAGTCACTTCGAGAGATTAACTTTATTATTTATATGATTAGTATGGAGTATTATGCTCAACTTATCCGAAAACTACTTAATAACAAAAAATACCCATAGCCGAAACACCATTTTCAAAGTGTCCAGTCTATGGGTACCTTACTCTTATCTCTCATTTCAGAAAACTATGACCTATTACTAGTTATAGGGCAGTACAAAATCTTGCGTGTAATAGGTTTTATAAGCACCTACTCCAAGCTCCTTATATTCGGGATACAGCATATTTTCTCGATGTCCCAATGAATTAATCCAGCCTACATAAACAGCAAATCCATTTTCATAGCCGTAAGCGATATTTTCACCACCGCCAAAATTAGTTAGTCCCGCCGCCTTCATCCGAGCTTGTGGATCTAATCCTGCTTTATTAATATGATCAAGATATTTGTGCGTATACATATCTTTACTATGCAAATACGCTGCCTTCGCTGCTTTCTCATTCCAAGATAACATATTTTCAAGATTATGTTTGTTACGGAAAACATTAGTGAAATCTAGAATTTGCTGTTCATAACTTGAATCGATTTGTTCTTGTCCAGCTGTACCTTTCCCGCTGTATGTTGCATCATATTGCAAGATTCCATCTACAGCATTATCGGAAAACTTATCTACGTAATAATTTGTTATGATTCCATCTTGTTTAGATTGATAATAACTAAATAGGTTTAATGTAACTTCCTTGCCGATATATTTGTTTAAACTAGTGTAGCTAGAACCTACTAATATATCATTTTGTTGTCCCCATACATTTCTAGCATTCGAATATAGTGCAACAACTTTATTTTCATTAGAAATACCATACATTGCAAAGCTATTATAATCTTTATTATAAATGTACCATGTAAAATTAAATTCAGAAGCGTCTTTACGATTGGGCTTACCTAGCTTACTAACTAACGCTGCCTCCGTATCACCGAGAACTACATCACGCAAACCGGTAGAATAGCTTACACTTTTGCCAATATATTGTTTCACAGAAGGATATTGCTGCTTCAAGCGTTTAATAAAGACGATCGCTTCCGCTCTATTCAAATTCTCATATGGCGCGTATCCTTCAATAGTAGCACTGACTTTACCTGTTGATAACTTGGTGTCTAATAAAAACTGAATAGATACTACATCACTTTCATAACTACCTTGCAGCATTGAATAAACAATATTGGCTACTTGACTTCTTTGATAAACCGAGTTTTGTCCACTAAAGTGCCAAAAATTATCGGTAGCAAGATCAAAGTAGGGAATATACCATTTTTCGCCTGACTCTGCTTTACGAACCACGAAATCGTTATTATATGAACGCATAACCATCGCTAGAAATTCTGGTTCGGTAACATTATCATTAGGATTAAAGTTACCATTAGCATCGCCTTTAACAATACCTTCTTTGTAGCCCCAATGAATAGCTTCCATCGCCCAATGACTATTAGCGACATCCTTAAAAATAACACCGTTTTTACTTGTCGTTGCTGCATTCACATATTGAGCACTTACTGGAATAACAGTACAGAATAAAACAATTACTGCAACAAAAATATTAAGCAGTTTATTTCCCCTCATTGTCTCCATGTCTCCACCTCGATTGTAATAGTTTTGAGTCAATAAACTAACAGGTCTACTCTTATCGTTTTATTGATTGGATAATACTCCCTGTCCATACTCTATTATATGCAATACAAGTAGATATTCAATTCAATAATGAACAATTGGGGCTAAAGACATAAAAAAAACTAGCTAATACCTACTCACATATGAGTAATATTAGCTAGTTAATTTAGGTGAATGGAATATAAAATTATACTTCCATAATAATTGGTAAAATCATCGGGCGACGACGAGTTTGTTCGTATAGGAATCTACCTAGAGAGTCTTTCACATTTGTTTTCAATGAAGCCCACTCATTAACTTTATCGTTCATTAGTTTAGTAAGTGTAGAAGTTACGATACGGTTTGCTTCGTCAAGAAGTCCTTCGGACTCACGAACGTAGACAAAACCACGAGAAATAATATCTGGGCCAGATAGAATCGTGCCATCAGCCTTGCTAAGTGTTACAACAACAACGAGAATACCATCTTGGGAAAGCAGCTTACGATCACGTAGTACAATATTACCTACGTCGCCAACTCCTAGTCCGTCGATTAGTACACGACCTGCTTGAACTTTAGGTCCACGAGCGGCTTGACCACCTTGGAACTCAACAGTGTCACCATTGTCTAGTACAAAAATATTTTCTGGAGCAATACCAACCTCTTCACCTAGACCAGCATGAAGACGAAGCATACGATATTCACCGTGAATAGGAATAAAGTATTTAGGCTTAACAAGGTTAAGCATAAGTTTTAATTCTTCTTGACTACCATGACCAGATACGTGAACACCAGATACTGATCCTGGTCCGTAGATCACATGTGCTCCAAGACGGAACAACTCATCTACTGTTCTACCTACATAGCGTTCATTACCAGGGATAGGCGTCGCGGCAATGATCACCGTATCACCAGGCAATATATCTACTTTACGATGTGTTGAACGTGCCATACGAGTAAGTGCGGACATTGGTTCGCCTTGACTACCCGTACATAAAATAACGACACGATCAGCTGTCATACGATTAACTTCTTCTGGCTCAATAATCATTCCTTCTGGAATATTCAAGTAGCCAAGTTCACTAGCAATCGTAACGACATTGACCATACTACGTCCTACGACTGCAATTTTGCGGCGTGTTGCAATCGAAGCATTAATTACTTGCTGAATACGATGTACATTTGAAGCAAATGTAGCTACAACAACACGCTGCGTTGATTTACGGAAAATATCTTCAAGTTCATTACCAACATTACTTTCAGATGGTGTATATCCTGGACGTTCAGCATTTGTCGAATCAGATAGAAGTGCTAATACACCTTTGCTACCGATTGCTGCAATACGCTGCAAGTCTGCAAATTGATCATTAACAGGTGTATGATCGAATTTGAAATCACCTGTATGAACAATTGTACCTTCTGGTGTATCTAAACATACACCGACAGAATCTGGAATACTATGATTCGTTTTGAAGAAGCTTGCAGTAATTGTTCCCAGTTGGATTTCACTATCGGCACTAATAAGAATACGTTTCGTATCTCCTAGTATGCCTGCTTCTTTCAATTTTACTTCGATTAATCCTAATGTTAGCTTAGTAGCATACACAGGAACATTTAAGCTTTTCAATACATAGGATAAGCCGCCGATATGATCTTCATGTCCGTGAGTAATGATGATTCCGCGCACTTTATCTTTGTTTTCAACGAGATAGCCCACATCTGGAATGACGATGTCAATTCCAAGCATGTCCTCCTCAGGGAATTTCAAGCCTGCATCTACAACTACAATATCGTCGTTATATTGAACGACATACATATTTTTACCGATTTCGCCGACTCCGCCTAATGCAAAGACCAGCAACTTATCTTGGTTATTCTTTTTAGACAAGTGAATCTATACCTCCTAAAGGTTATACCTTATTTAATTTTTGTTCTACTCAAACAATCTATTAACAAAAAACGTCAGATGCCGCTCTGACGGAATGTTCAAATTCAATATTTAATTGCCGCACCCATTCACTTAATTCCATTATACATGATTAAAAAGCGATTACACAAGTCAAAGGCAATATTTTCGCTTTGTTTTCAAAATATATGTAGTAACAACAAAAGCCGATGCCTATTTCGCAACGGCTTCCGCAGGTTTTCTATTACGAAATTATATTTTTAATTTGTTTCAAATTTCGTACGAATTCAGCCTCAGAATCTGTAATCGGTGCTAAAGGCAAACGAACTGAGCCTACAGCAATACCGATTGCTTCTAGCGCATATTTCACTGGAACTGGATTAGACATCGGATGTGGACAGGCAAACATGCCTTTGAAGAATGGTAATAATTCACCATGATACTTAGCCGCTGTTGTTACATCACCAGCCAAATATGATTGAATCATTGTTCTCATTTCTTGTCCTATGATATGAGCAGAAACGCTGATAACCCCATATGCTCCTACTGCAAGCGCCGGTAACGTCACACTATCATCACCTGTGTACACTCTGAAGCCTTCAGGTGCACTACTAATAATTGCAGTAAGTTGGTCAAGATTAGCACAATCCTTTGTTGCAACTACATTAGTAATTTGCGCTAGTCTAAGTGTCGTATCAACAGACAAATTAGTGCCCGTGCGGCCTTCAACATTATATAAAAATACCGGAAGCGTAGTACTTTCTGCAATCGCTTTGAAATGCAAATATAGACCTTCTTGGCTTGGTTTATTGTAATAAGGTACAACAAGCAATAAGCCATCAACTCCGCATTGCTGCGCGCGCTGTGATAAGTTAATTGAAGATTTTGTATTATTACTGCCTGTTCCTGCAATAATACGTGCTCTACCTGCAGATTTCTGAACAGCAAACGTAAACAATTGTAATTTTTCTTCTTCTGATAAGGTTGGTGACTCCCCAGTAGTCCCGGCAATAACAATGCTATCATTTTGCTGATCAACAATTAAATGTTCGATAAGCTGTTCAGCAATTGCCCAATCAATATTACCTTCTGCATCGAAAGGGGTTACCATTGCGGTAATCAATCTTCCGAACTCCATCCGAAACTCCTCCTACCATTTCAGTAATATTTTTATTTATCAATCTATTTATTTGTAAAATAAAATACTTTGTTTTTGTAAAACGTTTAACGATTCAGGTCAAACGTTGAATGTAATGCGATAATTCCCTTTACCATATGCTGCTCCTTCACTAATACCCATATTGCCGCATTAGAGTCTGCTGATTGCAGAATAGGAACATCATGATCTGATAATGCTGTAATAATATTAGCCATCACACCAGGCTGCCCATTCATGCCGCCGCCAATAATTGAAATTTTCGCACAGCTTGATTCAAGCTTCACTACTAATTCTTGAGCTTCAAGCAATTGTTTTGCCTCATTTGCCTGCTCGGAATGAACAGTAAAAACTGCACCATTTAGCGTTACATTAATAAAATCCACACTAATGCCATGGTGAGCTAGTGTCTGAAACAATAATTGCGGAGCACGATGATCCGCATCTGAACTATGGACAGTAAGCTGCGTAATTCCTGCTACGTGGGCAATTCCTGTTACATGCCGATCAAGAACGGCATGTTCATTATGTTCCCATGCTGCATCTTTCACAAGAGTACCTTCTTCATCGGAAAAAGTAGAACGAACACGGACGGGTATACGAGCTTGTTGCGCAATTTCAACAGCACGAGGATGAACAACTTTAGCGCCTTCTCTTGCCATATGACAAATTTCAGCGTAGCTCAATGTAGCGATTGGTTTCGCATCAGTAACAACTCTAGGATCAGCAGTTAATACACCATTAACATCGGTATATATATCAACGGACTCGGCATGTAGCGCTGCACCAAGTGCCGTTGCCGTCGTATCACTGCCACCTCTTCCTAATGTCGTAACATCACTGTTACGAGTTCTACCTTGAAACCCAGTTACAACTACCACTTTACTTTGCATCAATGCTTGGATTATTTTCTCCGGTTTGATCGAAGTGATTTTCGCAGAGCCAAATTGTTCATCCGTCTCTATTCCCGCTTCTGCCGCAGTATATACAATTGCTGGGATACCCGCAGCACGCACTTGAGCGGCTAACAGCGTGGCAGAAATAACTTCGCCACAACTTATTAACAAATCCTTCTCACGCGCGTCTACGCCGCCCTGATGAGCGCCTAACAATTCTAATAAGGTGTCAGTTGCATATGGTTCACCACGTCTACCTATCGCAGATACAACGATGACAACGGCATAGCCGTTGTCTCGTTCGCGCTTGATATGATGAATCACACGTTCAGTTGCTTTTGTTGTCGCTAATGAAGTGCCGCCGAATTTTTGAACTAATATTCGCATAGCTTCGCCTCCGAAATACATCAAGCCTGACTAAGATGTTGAGAGAGATAGCTTAACCTTTTGCAATATACTCAGCAATTTGTACTGCATTCCATGCAGCACCTTTTAGTAGATTATCAGAAACAATCCACATATTAAGACCTTTTTCACCTGTAATATCGCGTCTAATGCGACCTACAAATACATCTGGTTTACCAGCTGAATCTGTAGCAAGTGGGTATAGTTGATTCGTTGGATCATCTACTAATGTAATGCCTGGAGCATTAGCAAGTAATGATTTCACTTCTTCAACATCAAATTCATTGTTGAATTCTACATAAACAGACTCAGAATGTCCGTAAATTACCGGGACACGAACGCAAGTAGCAGATACTTCAATTGACTCGTCGCCCATAATTTTTTTCGTTTCATTCGTCATTTTCATTTCTTCATAGGTGTAACCATTGTCAGTGAATTTATCAATTTGCGGAATCGCATTAAAAGCAATTTGATGCTTAACTGGTAGTCCGCCTACTGGCAATACGTCTGGATTAACTTCCACTTGGTCAAGCACTGCTTTTGTTTGACGAAGCGTTTCTTTAATTGCGCTAACACCAGCACCTGAAACGGCTTGGTAAGTAGACACAATAACGCGTTTAATGCTATAGCGATCGTGTAATGGTTTCAATGCTACAACCATTTGCGTTGTAGAACAGTTTGGATTAGCAATAATACCATTATGCGCCTTAATTTGTTCAGGATTAACCTCAGGAACAACAAGTGGCGTATTTGGGTCCATACGGAATGCACTCGTATTATCGATACAAACAACGCCGCGTTTTGCAGCTTCTGGAGCTAATACTCTAGATACATCGCCACCAGCACTGAACAAAGCGATTTCTACACCATCAAAGCTATCTGGTGTTGCCTCTTCAATAACATATTCATGACCTTTAAACGTTAGTTTCTTACCAGCCGAACGAGCTGAAGATAGAAATTTGATTTCATTGATAGGGAAGTCTCTTGTCTCTAACAACTTAATAATTTGTTCCCCTACTGCTCCCGTTGCTCCGACTACTGCTAAATTATACAATTTTTGGTTTGACATATGATGTCTTCTCCCCTCTATACTGTGGCTAATATATTAATGCCGTTCGATTAGCATTGGTTGTAATTGCTTACCTTGTAAGGCTGACTCACAAGCTTCCATAACCAGATCCATTCTAGCAACTAATGAATTAGGTTTATTAATAGGATCATCTTGACCGAACGGCACAAAATAAATATTTTTCGTAACTAACAGCTTCGCTATGTTTGCGGCATTCAATCCTAGACCATCGTTAGTAGAGACAGCAATGACGATTGGACGACCGTTACGCATTTGCGACTTTGCTGCCATAAGCACTGCACTATCCGTAATCGCGTTCGCTAAGCGACTTGTCGTATTACCTGTGCATGGTGCAATAGTTAGCACATCGATTTTTTTCGATGGTCCCAGTGGCTCTGCTTGCACAATCGTTGAAATAATCTCATTACCGGTAATCCGGATCAATTCACTGCGCCACTTCTCCGCTGTACCAAAACGTGTATCCGTTGTTAGCAATGTATTGGAAACAATCGGTATTACGTTAGCACCAGCATCGATAAATCGCTGTATTTGAGGCATTATTTCTTCTAATGTACAATGTGAACCAGATAAAGCATAACCTACTGTTAATCCATCCCAATTCATCGTAAATCCCTCCGCATCGTCAATTCCGTGTGAATCAATTGACTTAAGCAATCTGCTAGTAGTAAACCTGCAGTTCTGGGGGCTACGATGCCAGGCAAGCCTGGTGCAAGTATAGCTTTCAGGCCTCGTTCTTCTGCAAAGTGGAAATCCGTTCCACCTGGCTTAGTCGCGAGATCAATAATAACCGTACTTTTTTGTAGTTTTTCGATTATTTGCGCTGTGATTATCATAGTCGGAATTGTGTTAAAAAGCAAGTCAATATTACCTACAAACTGCTCAAGATCCTTTGTATAAAAAGGATTGAAGCCCATTTCATACGCTCTTGCATATTGCTCAGAACGCCTTACACCCAAATAAACATTTGACCCTAATGCTTGTAATGTTCTTGCCATTGTGACCCCAGTCCGACCAAATCCTAACACCATCGAGTTCGATCGATGAATCGTAATATCCGTATGCTGAATCGCCATCATTAGAGCACCTTCAGCTGTAGGAATAGAGTTATATATAGCTACATCATCACGTTCAAACAACTCTACTAGCCGGTAATTACTATCATTACATAATTGTTTCAAGTAGCTTTTGGCTATTCCAGTATAAATGGTGCAATGATTAGGTAACGCTAGCAAATACTCCTTCGTTAGCTGCAAGTTCTCACTACTGAAAACAGTATGAATAAAGCCATCATCATCCGTACCAACTGCTGGCAGGATTAATGCATCAAGATCCTCGAACGATCTAATATCTAATTCTACAGCAACTGCACGTGGATGTAGTTCTTTCTTCTGATCAAATCCACAAATGGTAACTTGAGCATTCAGTTCACAAAGCTTATGAATCACTTCAAGTTGCCTAGCATCGCCGCCAAGTAGAAGTACTTTTACGCCTGTTAACATCAGGCACACTCCTTTCTGGCTCAAAAATATAAGTTATTGTATGCTTCGACTCGCTAATGGGTGATTATCCATGCCCGATCGTTTTCTAGGGTTTTATAATTTAAGCGGACACCAAAGACTTTATTATCACGTTTACGTACCATTCCTACCCGAAAACTAGTGATTAAGAGCTTAATTTCGGAGCGAAGCTTACACAATTCCCCTAATCATATAAAAGTGAAATTCCAGCCACCTAACGTCACAATATTCCATTAAAACCAAAAAAAGCATCTCCACGCTACTAGTTAAGTAGCATAGAGATGCTTAGAAAGCTTTACATTATAAGTCCGATTAATAATTTAGACACCAGTATGTCCGAAACCGCCAGCTCCACGCAATGTATCAGGAAGCTCGTCCGCTTCAATGATCGTTACGTTAGGGACAACTTGGAATAGCATCTGCGCGATGCGTTCGCCACGTTCAATTGTGAACGGAGCTTGACCATGATTGATCAATAATACTTTAACCTCACCGCGGTAGTCGGCATCGATCGTACCAGGTGAATTAAGGCATGTAATACCATGCTTATAAGCTAGTCCACTGCGTGGACGAATTTGTGCTTCTAACTCAATGGGCATCGCCATCGCAAAGCCGGTCGGAATAAGTTGGCGCTCACCTGGAGCTAGAACAACTGGCTCCGCTACTGCAGCTTGCAGGTCAAAACCTGCCGAGCCTTCTGTCATCCGTTTTGGAATAAGCAAATCTTCATTACCTTCTAGTCGTTTAAATAACACTTGAAACAAGCTGATCCCTCCTAAGTTTCGCAATTGCTTTATCATCAGTACCTACCATCGACACCGCAAACGGAGTTGACAACATAATCTTTGTTACTTCTCTAATCTCGTCCATTGTAATATTATCAATGTGAGTCAGTAAAGTATCTAATGAATTATGCTTACCCTGCATCAGCTCATGTTTACCATTACGATTCATACGACTGCTTGTACTTTCAAGATTCAAAATTAATGAACCTTTCAATTGTTCTTTTCCTCTGGCAACCTCTGCATCAGTTAATCCCTTTTGACCTACCTCGTGCATCAGTTCCATCGTAAGATCAAGAACATCCTTTGTTTGCTTCGGCGCTGTACCTGCATAGATCGTGAATAAACCAGAATCAGCAGCAGAACTATGATAGGAATATACAGAGTATGCTAATCCTTTTTCCTCACGAATAACTTGGAACAATCTTGAACTCATGCCGCCGCCTAATGCGTTATTAAGCAGGATCATTGCATTTTGCAATGGGTCACCTAATGCACAGCCAGGGAATGACATACAAATATGATTCTGTTCTGTTTTCTTTTGGAAGAACGAGTATTCACCAATAAATTGAGGAACGACGATGCTATCTGTTAACGGCTCATTATTTTGATAATGACCGAAATATGTTTCTAATAAATCCAGTAACGCTTTTTCCTCTACATTACCCGCTACACTAAGGACAATATTGTCAATCGCATAACGTTCCTTCATAAAGTCTCGCAATGTTTGCGAGTTCATACTTGCTAATGTTTGCTGTGTTCCAAGTATAGAATAAGCTAATGGATCATTGCCGTATGCAGCTTTAGCAGCTTCATCGTGAACACGATCGTCCGGCGTATCCTCATACATTGATATTTCTTCTAAAATAACATTACGTTCCTTCGCAAGTTCTTCTTCATCCATTTGCGAATGGAAGAACATATCTGAAAGCGCGTCTACAGCTAACGGTAGATGCTGATCCAAAACTTTAGCGAAATAGCAAGTATATTCTCGTGAAGTGAATGCATTTACGTTACCACCAATTCCGTCGAATAAATCAGCAATATCGCGCGCACTTCTTTGCTCCGTACCTTTGAACATCATATGTTCGATAAAATGTGAAATTCCGTTATTAAGTTCTGTCTCATTACGCGAACCATTTTTTACCCAAATACCAATTGAGACGGATCTAACCGTAGGAATTTTTTCGACAACGACACGCATGCCGTTGCTAAGCTTGAACTTTTCCACCAAGCAACCTCCTAAAACTTTTCGTATCTTCTTGATTGACTTTCTAGTAACGAAAAGTCACTTCGAAAGCATGAACTAAAACTTTTCGTATCTTCTTGATTGACTTACCAGTAACGAAAAGTTACTTCGTAAGCATTATCCAACTTTTCGTATCTTCTTGATTGACTTTCCAGTAACGAAAAGTTACTAGGAAGCACATAAATTATTGAATCATTCAACTATATCAGAATAAATCTACTCCCTCAACTGTATCCTTTAATCGTTCGGAAGATAATGTATTACTCACTGTGCCGATAGAGTAGCCTTGTTCTTTAATAATTTTGATCATTTCAGGCATTGCTTTAGCTGTTGAGATCGTTGGATGCATTAATATTAATGCGCCTGGCTCTAATTTCGTCGTCACACGTGTTACAACCGTTGCTGCCGGTGGTCGCCTCCAATCAATCGTATCAATCGTCCATAGTACCGTCAATAAACCTTGATCTCGCGCAACTTGTATCGTTGCCTGATTGAAAGAACCAGATGGTGGTGCGAACCATTTGTTCTCTACATTCAGTTCTTTCAATAATTGTTCTGTGCGTGTAATTTGTCTCTCTTGTTCAGAGCGAGATAGCTTCGCCATATCTGGATGAGAATATGCATGATTGGATAACTCATGACCAGCATTTTGAATCTTTATAGCTAATTCTTTATTGTCACGAAGCCATGTTCCATCCAGAAAAAATGTAGCATATACTTGCTCTTGCTCTAGCGTACTAAGTATAGATTCTATATATTCATTGCCCCATGCGACATTGATCATGAACCCAATTATTTTCTTATTAGCATTACCTTTGTAGATCGGATGGTTCCCCAAATCTTCAAGCTTAACCACAGGTTCTGTATTTTTGTAGATGAACCTTATTTTCTCTCCACGTACCATCTGCAAATTATATTCATATGTTTTCTCGATATCTACTTCTATTCCATTGTAGCCAGGGATCGCATGAAAAACTCTATCTATTCTTGCATTGATCGGTTCAATCTTATGCTTACCCACTTCTGCTTCGATTTGAGCATATAATTCCTTTTTCTCAGCCTCTGAACGATTCACTTGCATGAAGGTATATACCGCATCCTGTTCTTGAACATGATGAATGAAGCTAGACAGATTTCCATTAAATTTTATGAATACGACAAGCGCTAATGTACTTGCCACGATAAAGGAAGCTTTTTTCCACCATTGGATTCTCACGTTTCTCACTCCTGCACCATTTACTGCATACACCTGTACAAGCGTATCTGTAGTACATGTTATGAGTGAACGCCTTCAATTATGTGTGAAACGCAAAAAAAGAGACAGATCTAATCTGACTCTTCATCGCATTGCTATTCAACTATCATTCAATTAAGCTTTTGGAGTTTCTTCAGCAACGAGTACCGCTTTACGAGATAGGTTAATACGACCTTGTTGGTCGATTTCTGTTACTTTAACAGTGATTTGATCACCAATAGCAACAACATCTTCGCATTTCGCTACACGGTCAGATGACAGTTGTGAAATATGAACTAGTCCATCTTTACCAGGTAGAATTTCTACGAAGCAACCAAATTTCTCGATACGTTTCACTGTACCTAAGTAAATTTCGCCAATAACGACAACTTTGACAATACCTTCGATAATCTCTTTTGCTTTTTGGATCATTTCTTCATCAGATGAAGCGATGAATACTGAACCATCTTGCTCAATATCGATTTTCACGCCAGTATCTTCAATGATTTTGTTGATGATTTTACCACCAGCACCAATAACATCACGAATTTTGTCAGGATTGATTTTCATACTAATAATTTTCGGAGCATATTTAGACAATTTTGGACGAGAGGCAGTGATAACTTCCGCCATTTTACCTAAAATAAATAATCGTCCTTCTTTAGCTTGATCAAGTGCTTGAGTTAAAATCTCACGATTGATACCAGAAATTTTGATATCCATTTGGATAGCCGTAATTCCTTCAGCAGTACCCGCAACTTTGAAGTCCATATCGCCAAGATGATCTTCCATCCCTTGAATATCAGAAAGAACTGAGAAGTGATCTCCGTCTTTGATCAGACCCATTGCAATTCCTGCAACTGGAGCTTTTATCGGCACGCCTGCATCCATCATCGCTAACGTACTTGCACAAATACTTGCTTGCGAAGATGAACCATTAGATTCAAGAACTTCGGATACAAGACGAATTGTGTAAGGGAATTCTGCTTCAGAAGGAATAACTTTAGCTAATGCACGTTCTCCTAATGCACCGTGACCGATTTCGCGACGTCCTGGAGGACGAAGTGGTCTAGCTTCACCAACACTGAATGGCGGGAAGTTATAGTGATGCATGAAACGTTTTGTTGTTTCAACTGAGATACCATCTAAAATTTGAATATCACCCATCGCACCTAGCGTACAAACACTTAATGCTTGAGTTTGCCCACGAGTAAATAGTCCAGTACCGTGCGTACGAGGCAATATCGCAACATCACACTCGATTGGACGAATCTCACCTAAAGCACGACCATCTGGACGAACTTTATCATGAGTAATTAGACGACGAACTTCTTCCTTCACGATATCGTAAAGAATTTCTTTCACGTCAGCAATTAATTCTGGAGTTTCAGCATATACTTCTTCGAAGTGAGCAACGGTTTCGCTGTTAACTACATCGATTGCCTCTTGACGAGCATGCTTCTCAACAGTTTTCACCGCTTCAACAAGACGTGCACTTGCATAGGCACGAACAGCTTCGTTGGCTTTCTCATCAACAGCATGAAGAACAACTTCCATTTTTTCTTTACCTGCAAGAACGCGGAACTCTTCGATTGCTTTAATAAGTTCTTTGATTGCATCATGACCGAACATGATTGCTTCAAGAATAACCGTCTCAGACACTTCATTAGCTTCAGCTTCTACCATCATAATTGCATCTTTTGTACCGGATACAACAAGATAAATATCAGATTCTTCTGATTGAGCAATCGTCGGGTTAATAATGAATTCACCATTAATTCTACCAACGATGACTCCACCAACTGGACCATCAAATGGTACATCTGATATCGTTAATGCCGCTGAAGTACCAATCATAGCTGCAATTTCAGGTGCGTTATCTTGGTCTACAGACATAACAATATTAGCAACTTGTACATCATTACGGAAACCTTCTGGGAATAATGGACGAATTGGACGGTCAGTTAGACGGCTAGATAGTATAGCTTTCTCACTTGGTCTACCTTCACGCTTAATAAATCCTCCAGGGATTTTACCTACTGCATACATACGTTCTTCATAGTTTACCGTCAGTGGGAAGAAATCCAAATCCTTTGGTCCAGTTGAAGCCGTTACAGTACAAAGTACTGCAGTATCTCCGTATGTTACCATTACAGCAGCATTGGCTTGCTTCGCCAAACGACCTGTTTCTAGCACTAGCGTTCTTCCACCTAGCGTCGTTTCAACACGATGTTGCATTCAAACCCTCCTTTTCTATTACAAAAAGCAACCCGTAGCCTCAACGATCCAATAATGGACCTGCTAAAGGACTGTCAGGTTGCTTTTCATTACACTGATCTTAACGGCGTAAGCCTAGTTTTTCAATCAATGCGCTATAACGTCTAACATCTTTGTTTTTAAGGTATGCAAGTAATTTACGACGTTGACCTACCATTTTCAACAAACCACGACGTGAGTGATGATCTTTCTTGTGAGTACGAAGATGATCTGTCAAAGTCACGATGTTTTCCGTTAGGATAGCTACTTGTACTTCTGGAGACCCCGTATCACTTGCGTGAGTTTTGTGCGCCTCAATAATTTCATTTTTACGTTCTTGTGTAATTGCCATCCATGTTCACCTCCTTATCATAATCGCCATTAGCCTCGTTATCGGCGGTGAGCTCGATAACCATGCCAAGGTTCAGTTACTGCTGCTTGTACACGCTAAATGTGCAAGTGCAATATCAGTACATAGTATAGCATAGATGAATTTAGTTTGTCGAGATTATGTTTGCAGTAACAGCTGTAGCTTGCTTAGCATCAAGCTTCAACTGTTCAATCAAAGCAGCAATCCCCTCAAATTTACGCTCTGAACGTAAATATTGGACAAGCTCAATCGTCATCGTCTCACCGTAAATATCTTCTGAAAAATTGAACAAGTGTGCTTCCATAACTGGAACAATATCTTGTTCATAGAACGTCGGCTTCATTCCATGATTCATAACACCATAATACGTTTTATTGCCGAGATGCGCGATAATCGCATATACACCTAAGCGGACCGTAACGTATGGAGCATGAAGCCGAAGATTTGCTGTAGGAAAACCAATCGTACGTCCGCGCTGATCGCCTTGAACGACCGTTCCCTCAACTTCAAAATAACGACCTAATAAATGGTTAGCTCGCTTAATATCTCCACTTTCCAACCACTCTCTTATTGCAGTACTACTAACTTTCACTTCATCAATAAGATAAGCCTCAATAACGTCCACTTGAATCGCTGGTTCGCATAATTTCTTCATAATATCCGGATTTCCGGAACCACCTACACCAAAGCGGAAGTCGAAACCGATCACAACATTGACGACATGAAGTGTTTGTAAAATGTTAGTAACAAATTCATAAGGAGTAATCTTTGAAAAATTACTATCAAATTTGACGATAAACACATAATCAACGCCAAGTTTTTCAAACAATCTAGTTTTCGTGAATAATGGAGTAATGCATTGAACGTATTGTTCACCTTGACCTAAAATCGCTTTGGGATGAGGATCAAATGTCATGACTGCCGACGCTTGCCCATTAGCTTTTGCAGTAGAAACTGCTTTAGAAATAACTTGCTGATGCCCTTTGTGAACACCATCAAAATGTCCTATTGCAATCGATAATGATTGATCATTCAACTCTATCTCACTAAGTGATATAGGGTAAGTCAAAGTTATGATTTTCAAAGTTGACACACCTACATTTCATCATTAACATTTTCGATCAAGAAAATACTTTAATTGGTTTCACAACATGATTTTGTTTATCAAGTTCGAAAATACCCAAAAAAACATCTTCTTCATCAAAGACACGAACCAAGGAATGATCCGCTAACAACTGATGTCCTGTTATATCCGTCCAATAAAGCTTTTGGCCTTGGATCGCATATCTCCGCTTGATGCTTTGTACTGTCGTAGCAGGAAGATGATCAATAGCAAGCTCTGGCGCAACAAGTAGCTGCTGGAGTGTACCATTGTTCATATGTTCTTCCACTTGCTCTAGTGTTAAGCATTGAGACTTCGTTATGCCTCCTGACATCGTACGAATTAATGATGCCATCGTAGCAGGTACACCTAATGCCTTTCCAATATCAACACATAATGTACGAATATATGTACCTTTTGAGCATTGTACGGAAAAGCTGAATTGTGGATGCTCCCCATCTAGATCAAGATGAAGTAGGTCAATCGAGTAGATCGTCACTTTACGTGATTTACGCTCTACCGTCTTGCCTTCACGAGCAAGCTCGTACAAACGTTTTCCATCTACTTTGAGAGCAGAAAACATAGGCGGAATTTGATCTATTTCACCAAGAAAGCTATGGAGCACCTCATGTATTTGTTGTTCCTTTATAACAGATACTTCAGCAGTTTCAATGACTACGCCTGTAATATCTTCCGTATCCGTCGCTACTCCCAAACGAATTGTTGCTTCATAAGCCTTCGGACGTTCTTGAATATATTCAACCACTCGAGTGCCTCTGCCTAAACATAACGGAAGTACACCCGTCACCATAGGATCAAGTGTACCCGCATGCCCAATTCGTTTCATTCCAAGTAGGCGGCGAGCTTTCGCCACTACATCATGTGATGTCCAACCTTCAGCCTTCCAAATGGCTAGTACGCCGTCCATCTTATGTCAACGCCTTTCGTATCGCTCCAACTAAATCTTCAATACTACTATTCATATCAGCATTCAATTTACAGCCAGCAGCTCTAACATGACCACCGCCACCAAAGCTATGTGCTACAGCTGCAACATCAACTTTTCCAGCAGAACGAATACTTGCTTTCACAAACCCTGATTCCGATTCCTTGAAGAGAATCCCAACCTCAACACTATCGACATTCAAAACATAGTTGACAATACCTTCAAGATCTTCTGGAACAGCACCACAAGTAGCTAAGTCATCATGCATAACAGATACCCAGCCAATTCGATGATCTTCACTGAAGGAAATTCGCGCTAATAATGTTTGAAGTAAGCGAAGTCTTGCATACGTCATTTTTTCTAGTAAATGATCTGCAAGCTCATAAGCAGAAACACCAAGAGCTAGAAGCTCTGATGCCATTGCCATCACTTCTGGAGATGTGTTGGAATATCGAAATCCGCCAGTATCCGTCAATAACCCCGTATACAGCGCAATGGCGCAAGGTAAGTTCGGAGTTAGGTTAGCGTATTTAATAAGATCATATATTATTTCAACTGTTGCTGCGGCATGTGAACGTACAATATTCAATGTACCAAATTCATTATTAGTAGGATGATGATCAATATTGAGCAGTGGAGTAATTCCAGTAGTAAACAATGTTCTTACTTCACCAAGACGAGAATAATCTGCACAATCAAGGGCAATCACCGCATCAAATTGCAACGAGGCTTCACGATTGAATCGCTTTATATTATCGTATTGATACAAATAGCTAAGGCGACCAGGTAATTCGCTCTCATTAATAATAATTACCTGCTTGTTATATTGCTCAAGCAACCAAGTCATTGCTGAACATGAACTAATCGCATCACCATCTGGTTGTTCATGAGCAATAACTAGAAAGGAATTATAGCGTTCTATAAACGCTATAGCTCCTTCTAGTTGCTCATTATAAGAATGAGATGTAATCATCACTCTTTTGAATCCTGATTAATTTCTGTAAGAAGATTTTCGATACGACTTCCATACTCAATGCTGTTGTCAAACTTAAAGTGTAATTCTGGAGTATGTCGGAACTTAATTCGCTTACCTAGCTCAGAGCGAAGATAGCCGGTAGCTTTAGAAAGTGCTTTTAGAGTTTCTTCTTTCTGTTCATCGTTACCCAGTACACTCAAGTAGATTTTAGCTTGTGAAAGATCATTTGTCGTTTCAACACCAGTGACTGTAATAAAGCCAATACGAGGGTCTTTTAATTCAGTCTGTATTAAATGACTAATTTCTTTCTTGATTTGCTCACTAACACGACCTACACGAATTTTAGCCATTACTTATTCACCTCTCAACTGTCTCCATAACAAATGACTCGATAATGTCTGATTCTTTAATATCGTTAAAGCGATCAAGTGTAATACCACATTCGAAGCCTTGTGTAACTTCTTTGGCATCATCTTTGAATCGTTTCAAAGTATCGATTTTACCAGTGTAGACTACAATACCGTCACGAATAACGCGTGCTTCTCCGTTACGAACCATTTTACCATCAACAACCATACAACCAGCAATTGATCCTACTTTTGTAACTTTGAAGATATTACGAACTTCTGCATGACCAGTAATAACTTCTTTGTAGATTGGATCTAGAAGACCCTTCATCGCTTGCTCGATTTCATCGATAATTTTATAGATAACTGAGTGTAAACGAACATCTACTTTTTCTTGTTCAATCGCATATTCAGCTTGTGGTTCTGGACGAACGTTAAAACCGATTACGATAGCATTAGAAGCAGATGCCAAGTTAACATCAGATTCAGTGATCGCACCTGCGCCACTATGAATGATTTTAACGCGAACACCTTCAACGTCAATTTTCGCAAGAGAACCTTTCAATGCTTCTCCAGAACCTTGAACATCGGATTTAATGATAACGTGAAGATCTTTCATCTCGCCATCTTTAATTTGGTTGTACAAATCATCAAGTGTTACACGAGTGTTTGCACCGATTTCAGACTGACGATGTTTGATCGAACGACGATCAGCGATTGCACGTGCTTTACGCTCATCTTCGAACACCATAAACGGATCACCAGCAAGTGGAACTTCCGTTAAACCTGTAATTTCAACAGGAGTAGAAGGACCCGCTTCTTTTAAGCGACGACCACGGTCATTGACCATTGCTCTTACACGACCGAAACAGTTACCTGCAACGAATGCATCCCCTACTCTTAACGTACCATGTTGGACTAGAATACGTACAACTGGACCTTTACCTTTATCAAGTTCAGCCTCAATGACAGTAGCACGAGCACGTTTGTTAGGGTTTGCTTTAAATTCATTCATTTCTGCAACTAATAAAATCATTTCAAGCAGATTTTCAATACCCATACGTTGTTTCGCAGAAACTTCTACGAAGATTGTATCGCCGCCCCATTCTTCTGGAACTAGCTCATATTCAGTCATTTCTTGCTTGATTTTATCAATATTTGCTTCAGGTTTATCGATTTTGTTAACAGCAACGATAATTGGCACACCAGCAGCTTTCGCATGGCTGATTGCTTCAACAGTTTGAGGCATAATACCGTCATCTGCTGCAACAACGATAATCGTAATATCAGTTACTTGTGCTCCACGAGCACGCATTAATGTAAACGCTTCGTGACCTGGTGTATCAAGGAATGTAATTTTCTTGTTGTTGATTTCAACTTGGTAAGCACCGATATGTTGGGTAATACCGCCTGCTTCGCCTGTCGTAACATTCGTTTTGCGGATAGAGTCAAGTAGTGTTGTTTTACCATGGTCAACGTGACCCATAATCGTAACAACTGCCGGACGAGTTACTAGATCAGCAGCTTCATCTACTTCATCAACCGTTTCGAAGTTATCTTCTTCAACTGGAATTTTCACTTCTACTTCAATGCCGTATTCTGTTGCAATTAGCATAATCGCGTCCATATCAACCTCTTGGTTAATCGTAGCCATTACACCTAAGAATAGAAGCTTTTTGATAACTTCCGAAGCATCTTTATGAAGTATCTTAGCCAGTTCACCAACTGTTAATGTACCGCGAACGATAATTTTCTTCGGTGTATTATCAATTTTTTCACGAGGTGGTTGGTTTTGATAATTATTTCTGCCACCGCGACCTTTATTATTGCGATTATTTCTGGAGTTAGATCCGGATTTCCCATCCTCAAAACGATTGCTGCTATTTCTACCTTTGTAATTTGAATTTGAATTCGAATTCGAATTACGATCACCAGTAGTTGTACGTGCACTGTCAAAACGAGACTCAAATGCACGAGATGGTGCAGGTGAAGTCGAGCTAGTTGAACGATTTTGACCACCGCTAGTAGGACGGTTAGATGAAGATTGACCACCTTGACCGCCACCTTGTGGACGACCTCCAGAAGATTGACCACCGGAATTATTGTAAGGACGAGATTGGCCGCCTTGACCACTACCTTGTGGACGATTGAATCCGCCTGATTGACCTTGTGGACGACTTTGGCTACTTCCTTGACCCTGTGGACGAGATTGACCGCCACCTTGGCCTTGCGGACGACTACTAGATTGACCTTGTGGACGACTTGAACTGCTACCTTGTCCTTGAGGGCGAGACTGACCGCTACTTTGTGGACGACTTCCACTTTGACTACTTTGTGGTCTACTTTGGCTAGAGCTTTGCGTTCTTGGTTGTTGCTCTCTAGCCCCTTGACTACTTGCAGTTGTTGATTGTGTTGAACGTGTAGGAGTATTCGTTACTTCCTGTTTTTCCTCACGGTTCTGATTTTCGTTAGTATTAATAGAATTCCTTGTCTCCTGTCTGTTCTCTTGCGAGATTTCCTTTTTCTCTTGTGTTGCTTCCGTACTTGTAGTAGCTGATTTTACCTTCGTAGCTGATGATTCAGCATTCGATCGTTTCACTGCTGCATTTTCTTTGATTTCACGGAAGAAACCTTCAACTTTAGAAACCATTTGGTTTTCCATTACACTCATATGGTTGTTCACAGGTAAATCCAGCCTCTTAAGAATGGTGATAACTTCCTTGCTGCTCATATCTACCGATTTTGCATATTCGTATACGCGCAGCTTGTCTTTATTTTCCTTACCCTCTATATTATTACTCAAGTAAGATCCACCTCCGTTTTTTGGCTTAAATGACCCACAATTAATTTAGCAAATTGCACGTCAGTAACTGCAATAATTACACGATCTGGCTTTCCAATTGCTCTGCCTAAGCTTTCTCGATCATAAGCTTCGACAAGTTTCACATTGTAAGTGCCACACTTATCTGAAAATTTCTTTTTCGTGTTTTCGGAAGCATCTCCAGCAACAATAACTAGCTTTGCTTTTCCAGCACGAACGGCCTTCAGAACAATTTCATCGCCAGTCGCTAACTTTCCGGCTCTCATCGCCATTCCTAGCGCAGATAAGGCTTTATTTATTTTCATTCAATTGTTAGCTCCTTATTCGCAAAGAACTCATCTTCTAGCTTAATAAAATCTTGTTCTAATTGATCGTATATTTCTTCTCCAACCGGCTGCTTTAATGCACGATCAAGCGCTTTGCTCTTTTTAGCTAGCTTAAAGCAAGTTACTTTCCCGCATAGATAAGCACCTCGGCCTGATTTTTTACCGCTTAGGTCAATCAGAACTTCATCATTCGGTGTCCGTACGACCCGAATCAGTTCCTTCTTCGACATCATCTCTTGACAAGCAACGCATTTGCGAAGCGGTACTTTTCTTGGTCTCATCGCACACCCTCCATTCATTCTGATTCAATTAATCGATAGAAACCGAATCTTGATGCATAACGTCTTGTGTCGTTTTTGGACGTCCGTATTCTTGCTCTGCTTGAGTTTCTGACTTAATGTCAATTTTCCAACCAGTTAGTTTTGCTGCAAGACGAGCGTTCTGACCTTTAATTCCTATTGCCAATGACAACTGGTAATCTGGTACGATAACACGTGCCATTTTTTCTTGTTCAAATACGTTAACTTCAATGACTTTCGATGGACTAAGTGCATTCGCAACATATTCCGCAACATCATCGGACCAACGTACAATATCGATTTTCTCACCTTTTAGCTCGTTCACGATCGTTTGAACACGTAGACCTTTAGGTCCTACACAAGATCCTACAGGATCTACTTCATGATTGCGTGAGAACACAGCAATTTTGGATCTAAAGCCTGCTTCGCGAGCCACAGAGCGAATTTCAACAACACCATCATATATTTCTGGCACTTCAAGTTCGAACAGACGCTTCAGAAGACCTGGATGTGTACGAGAAAGAATAATTTGCGGACCCTTAGTCGTATTTTCCACCTTCGTAATAAAAGCCTTCACACGATCAAGATGCTTGAATTTATCTGTCGGCATTAATTCTGTCAGCGGCAATACTGCCTCAACTTTACCTAAATCAACAAATAAATTACGTGTATCTTGTCTCTGTACAAGGCCCGTTACGATATCTTCCTCTTTATCAATAAATGCGTTATAGATTAGTCCACGCTCAGCTTCACGAATACGTTGGGTAACGACTTGTTTGGCTGTTTGGGCAGCAATACGACCAAAATCACGAGGCGTAACCTCGATCTCAGCAATATCATCTAATTGATAATGCGGGTTAACTTCACGCGCTGCATCTATTGCAATTTCTAATCTAGAGTCAAGTACATCCTCTACTACATTTTTACGAGCATATACTTTAATAATACCATTATGACGATTGATTTCTACTCTAACGTTCTGTGCCGTGTTAAAGTTTCGTTTATAACTTGAAATAAGTGCTGCTTCAATTGCATCTAAAAGCACTTCTTGGGAGATACCTTTATCTCTTGCAATCTCTTGTAGCGCCTCAATAAAATCCATACTCATTGGAAACTTGTTCCCCCTTTCATCTAATAAACGTTAGAATATAATAGCAAGACGTGCGCTTGCAACTTTAGCATAAGGTACTGTGTACTCTTTCGTGCCTACACGCACTGTAACTTCTTCACCATCAAATGCAGTAAGTTCACCTTCAAATTCCTTCATACCGTTAAGCGATTCATAGGTTGTTATGAAGACATTTTTACCTACTGATTTTTGTATATCCTCAGGTTTCTTAAGTGGTCTCTCCGCACCAGGAGAAGATACTTCAAGGAAATAAGCGCCTGATATTGGTTCTTTCGCATCAAGTTGCTCACTTACATATTCGCTAATTCGAACGCATTCATCAATATCAATGCCGCCCTCTTTATCTACAAATATGCGCAGAAACCAATTACTACCTTCCTTTATGTATTCAATATCGACCAATTCAAATCCATGTTCATTGAGAAAAGGTGATATCATAGCCTCAATTGCGGTGTTGATCGCTGATGTACTCAAATTGTGTTCCTCCTAAAACTTTTCATATCTACTGTGATATACATTCCTGCAATGAAAAGTACATCGTAAGACTAAATTTAACTTTTCATATCTACTGTGAAATGCTTCTTGCAATGAAAAGTACTTCGTAAGTTAATACTTAACTTTTCATATCTACTGTGATATACATTCCTGCAATGAAAAGTACATCGTAAGCTTATTTTCATCTATAATCTAATATGACTTCCGAAAATACAGCATGTCGAAAGTTATACTACAATTACGCGAATAAATGATTTTTGGGTTAAACAACACATAAAGAGTGGGTTTCCCCACTCTTTGATCATTAAAGCCCTATCAACATCATTGCCACAAAAATTATATCATAATCGTATACTAGTGACAAGAAATGATTTCTAGTTGCTTACAGTGCATGTCCAAAACATTCGCTTTGCGACCGATGAATGGCAGCTTAAAATAGTGAAAGTTGGTTGGATTCTGGCATCCCTCTAAAACATCCCATCGCAGTTAATAGCTCGATAATCGTCTTAGAAGCTTTTGTTCTCATCTGAAAATCTTCAATAGATAAGTACTCCCCATCATCTTTTGCTGCTGCAATATTACGTGCAGCATTTATGCCAATACCGCCTACCGCCGCAAAAGGAGGGATTAATGCTTCACCCTCTATTTGGAATTTTTCCGCGTCTGAACGATAAATGTCGATCGGTTTGTACGTAAAGCCACGTGCAGTCATTTCAAGAGACATTTCTAGCTGAGACAGCATACTTTTCTCTTTTGGTGTTGCACTGAAGCCCTTACCTTCAATCTCTTCAATCTTCTTGTAGATAGCCTCATAACCTTGACATAGCAGCTCAAGATCAAAATCATCCGCACGAACTGTAAAGTATGTCGCATAAAATTCAGCAGGGTAATAAAGCTTGAAAAATGCAGTACGAACTGCAGATATAACATATGCTGCCGCATGTGCTTTCGGGAACATGTATTCAATACGTAGACAAGAATCGATATACCACTGTGGCACCTTACAATCCTTCATATCTTGAATCCATTCAGGTGTTAATCCTTTACCTTTACGTACGCTTTCCGTAATTTTGAACGCCAATGACGCATCCATATCTGCTTTATATATTAAGTATAACATAATATCATCACGACATCCGATAACCGTCTTAATGTTACATGTGCCATTTTTAATTAATTCTTGAGCATTCCCTAACCAAACCCCAGTACCGTGAGATAAGCCTGAGATTTGCAGCAGATCGGCAAAGCTTGATGGTTGTGTCTCATGAAGCATTTGACGAACGAACTTCGTTCCCATTTCCGGTACACCATAAGTAGCAACCGCAGAACGTATTTGTTTTGCGGTTACGCCCAGTGCATCCGTCGAGTTGAATAGACTCATAACCTTCTGATCATTCATCGGAATCGTCGTCGGATCAACACCGGTAAGATCTTGCAGCATCCGCATCATTGTAGGATCATCATGACCCAAAATATCGAGCTTCAATAAGTTTTCATCAAACGCATGATAATCGAAATGAGTAGTTTTCCATTCCGCATTCACATCATCTGCTGGGAATTGTACCGGTGTAACATCCTCAACTTCCATATAATCAGGAACAACGACGATTCCCCCTGGATGCTGACCAGTACTTCGCTTAACTCCAGTGCAACCACTAGCTAATCGAACAATTTCCGCATTGCGCCATTTTTTACCATGCTCTTCTTCATATTTCTTTGCAAAACCATAGGCTGTTTTATCGGCAACTGTACCAATTGTGCCCGCACGAAACACATTTTTTTCGCCAAACAGCTCTTTTGTATAGTTATGAGCAATAGGCTGGTAATCACCTGAGAAGTTAAGATCGATATCGGGTACTTTATCCCCTTTAAATCCTAAAAACGTTTCAAACGGGATATCATGGCCTTCACCTTTCATCGGTTTACCGCATTGAGGACAGTCCTTATTAATCAAGTCAAAACCACTCGGTATGCTGCCATCTAAAAACCAATCGCTATGTCTACAGTCTGAATTCAAACATAAATAGTGCGATGGCAATGGATTAACCTCGGAAATACCAAGGAACATCGCAACGACTGATGAACCAACTGAACCTCGTGATCCTACAAGATAGCCATCTGCATTTGATTTTTTAACTAATTTCATCGAAATTAAATAGTTGGCCGAAAATTTAAATTTGATAATTGGAACAAGCTCTTTCTCAAGGCGATCAATGACAACTTGCGGCAGCTGCTCACCGTACATTGATTTGGCAGTATCGTAGCATATATTACGAATATCCTCATCTGCACCTTCAAGAATCGGTGTAAACAACTCACTAGGAAACATATCATATGCTTCAAAGCGCTCAGCCAATTCATTCGTATTCGTAATGACGACTTCATAAGCAATTTCTTCACCTAGAAAAGCAAATTCCTTCAGCATTTCATCGGTTGTTCGGAAATGTGCATCTGGCTTGCGCATACTTTTCAGTGGACTAAATCCAGTAATACCTAGTATTGTAATCTCGCGATATATTTTATCCATTGGGTTAAGATAATGAACGTTGCCGGTAGCAATAACTGGTTTATTCAATTTAATACCAATTTGATACACTCTTCTCAGTGCCTGTTCTATATCCGCACGCGAGCCAACTAATCCTTTATCAACTAAATGCATATAGAAATCTATCGGTTGAATTTCTAACACATCATAGAACTGTGCAACCTCTTCCGCTTCCTCTTGCGATTTATTGAGCACCGTCTCAAAAAACTCACCCTTTTCACAGCCAGATATAACTAGTAGCCCTTCACGATGAGCCATTAGTTTACTTTTGGGAATGGTAGCTACTTTTTTGAAATGCTCTGTATGAGAAAGTGAAATTAGCTTGAACAAATTTTTCTTCCCTACTGCATTAAGCGCGTAGACGGAGGAATGGAATGGTCTTGCATTAGAAAGATCAAGACCTACGTAATCATTAAGCTGAGTTAGTTTAATAATATTTCGCTCTGTTGCATCTTTTATTAGCCCATTCAATATTCCACCAAGTGCAATCGTATCGTCGATGGCACGGTGATGATTATCAAGACTAACTTTATATTTATCAGCTAACGTATTCAACCGATGATTTTTCATAGTTGGGTAAATTAAACGGGCTAGTTCAAGCGTGTCTAGCACAGGATTTTTCACTTCTGGAAAACCTAATGTTTTACAATTCGCTTGAATAAATCCAATATCGAAGCGAGCATTATGGGCAACTAGCACATCATCGCCTATATATTCAATAAACGCCTTCAATGTAGGTTCAAGCTCTGGAGCATCAACAACCATGTCATCGGTTATATTGGTTAATTGCTGAATATTGTATGGAATTCTCTGATGGGGATTTATGAACGATGTAAAACGATCAATTTCTTCTCCATCTTTCATTCGTATACCAGCAATTTCAATGATTTTATTGTTAATGACAGATAGCCCAGTAGTCTCGAGATCGAATACGACGTAAGTTGTATCTACTAATGATAATGGTTGTGCATTAAGGACAATCGGAACTGCATCATTAACTAAGTTCGCTTCCAAGCCGAACATGACTTTCATATCATGTTTCTTAGCTGCTTTCACAGCGTCTGGGTAGCATTGTATATTGCTATGATCTGTTACAGCGATCGCTTTATGACCCCATTTGGCAGCCATCGCTACATAATCGCTAATATGTGTGACCGCATCCATCGTACTCATCGTCGTATGAAGATGGAATTCCACACGTTTTTCCTTCGCATAGTCCATCCGACTTGGCGGAGCATTTACTTCATGAAGATCATTAGGAATCATGACAAGCTCAGGCTCTTGCATAAAGCGATCGTACTCTACTTTTCCGCGAGCTTTGATCCACTTACCATTTTTCAGTTTACTTAAAATCTTAACATCATCTTTCGTCTTAGCAAAAACTTTCATCGACAAAGAGTCCGTAAAATCAGTCAAATAAAACGTAAATAATGTACTTCCGTTACGTAATTCTTTCTTATCCAGTGAGAAAACTGAGCCTTGTACAGCAATTTTCTTTTCTTCATCGACAATATTCATAAGTGGAATAGCTTCATCACGAATATCATAGCCAATCGCAAGACGGATGACTTCTTCATTGCTCGGAGTCTCTTCTTCATCAACTTCAACAGGCACTTCAGCCATAAGTTGTGATATCGCTTCGCTATCTTCTTGCTGAATTTCATCGCGGAATTGCTCATAAATTTCTTGCTTACTTTCAGAAAGAATAAGTTTAACCGTGATGTCTCGTGAGAAATAATTTTGATAGAAATTACTCACTTCTTCATCTATTTTTTTCTTCTTTGCTAGCTCTAATCCTGTATGATCCATTAATCCAATCGTTAGTAACTTGTCGGCAACTACAATATCCGCTCTTTGCATCCAACCATTAACTGATGCAACATTTTTCTGGGCCCACTCGAGAAACACCGGCCAATATTGCATCACAATATTTTCAGTTTCTACGATCGACTCATAATTAAATCTAAACGATGTGCTCGCGATATGAGCAAACTTTTTACGAACTTGATGTGTTAAGCCATTATATGCCTGTAAAGGAACTAAAGACGTCTTGCGTATGCAAAACGTCCAGTCATTGTTGAGCTTATTGACGATGACTTGATCAATGTACCCATCTTCAAAATAAGCTTGAATGAGTTCCTGCGGCAGCCCTGACTGTTCTAACAACATCTCAAAGCGCTGACGCTTACCGTCGGCATGGTTCATCATTATCCACTCCTGACGTTAGATCATTTTATTACTAATAAGCTCTGGCGAAGATTACTGTATGTTTCGCTTCATCATTACACACAAGGCAACTAGATTTCGGAGTATCCGGCTCGAATGGAATGTTACGACTCGTCGCACCCGTCTCATCTTTTACCGTTTTCTCACAAGCGGCAGAACCACACCAGCCAGCTTCAACAAATCCACGTTTTTTCTCCATAGCTGCTTTCATCTCATCTAGCGTATCTACTGAATAAGAATTTTCTTGACGGAATGCTAGCGCACGATCGTACATCTCTTGTTGTGTTTCTGCAAGAAGCTTCTCTACTTCAGCAACTAGATCTGTTTGAAGTACTGCACGTTTCTCACCAGTTATACGGGAAACAAGCATAACTTGTCCATTATCCATATCGCGAGGACCAAGTTCAAGACGAACTGGGATTCCACGCATTTCATATTCATTGAATTTCCAGCCTGGACTAACATCAGAACGATCATCTACACGAACGCGAATTCCTGCTTTTTTCAGTTCAGTATACAATTCATCAACACGTCCAACGACAGCATCTCTCGTTTTGGCAGGTCCAATTGGAAGCATAATAACTTGAGTCGGAGCAATCTTAGGCGGCAATGCAAGACCACGATCATCACCGTGAACCATAATTAATGCACCAATCAACCTTGTACTTACACCCCAAGATGTTGTATGACAATATTGCAATTCATTGTTGCGATCCAAATATTTAATATCAAAGGCAACAGCGAACTTTTCACCAAGATAATGCGATGTACCTGCTTGTACTGCTTTACCATCCTTCATCATTGCCTCTATGGAATAAGTATCCACAGCACCAGCAAAGCGCTCAGATGGCGTTTTTTCGCCTTTAATAACAGGAATCGCTAGAAATTCCTCTACAAAATCTGTATAAATATCAAGCATTTGGCGTGTTTCTTGACGTGCTTCTTCTTCGTTTTCATGCGCAGTATGTCCTTCTTGCCATAGGAACTCACTTGTACGAAGAAATGGAAGTGTTCTTTTCTCCCAACGAACAACGTTTGCCCACTGGTTAATTAGAACAGGTAGATCACGATAAGATTGAATCCATTTGGAATACATATGTCCGAACATCGTTTCAGAAGTAGGGCGAATCGCTAGACGTTCCTCTAGCACTTCACCTGCCGCTTCTGTTACCCATGGCAATTCAGGGTTGAAGCCTTCAACATGTTCCTTCTCCTTTTGGAAGAAGCTCTCTGGAATGAACAATGGAAAATAAGCATTTCTATGTCCTGTTTCTTTGAAACGACGGTCAAGATCCTTCTGGATATTTTCCCATATCTCATAACCCTCAGGTCTGAAAATGATACAACCACGGACTGGAGAATAATCCATTAATTCCGCCTTTTTAATTACATCGATATACCATTTAGAAAAGTCCTCAGATTGAGGTGTAATCTCTGTTACAAATTGTTTATCCTTAGCCATATGCTAGAATTACTCCCCTCTAATTAATCTCAAAATATCATTATATGTGACGACAAGCATTAATAACATGAGCATTGCAAAACCAATAAAGTGAACAAATGCTTCTTTGTTCGGGTTAATCGGCTTACGACGAATCGCTTCAAGTCCGATAAATAACAATCTACTACCGTCTAGTGCTGGGACAGGCAATAAATTAAATATTCCTAAGTATAGACTAAGCACTGCAGTCCAACTCGTCAACTGTACAATACCTTGGCGAGCAATTTGACTCGTAATTTCAGCAGTACGAACTGGTCCACCAAGATCATCTAGCTTAAACTGACCTGTAACTAGCATTTTTAAGCCGTCAAAGATCATTATTGTCATATCCTTCATTAATGTACCAGCCTCGGTAAATGTCTCCGCAAAACCTGCTGTGCGTGTACCATAACTTGCTGCAACACCGATTTTACCGTCTCCTGCATCATCAGGAAGCGGAGTGACGCTAATGCTTTGTGCTACACCTTCACGCTCAATATTAATTTCGATCGATTTATCAGGATTTTCAGCAATGATATCAATCATTCTTCCAAAATCAGTACCGATTGCTTCACCATTAACAGTTACGATTTTATCTCCGACCTGCAAATTCGCCACAGCGGCTGGCGATTGTTGATTAGGAATTTCACCAACTAAAATACTATCCTTAATTCCAGCCATCTGAATATAGACTAGGAACAAGACAAAAGCCAATATAAAGTTCATTAGCGGACCAGCAAAAATTGCCATTGCCCGTTTGCCAACCGATTTACTAGAAAAATGACGATCGATTGGAGCGATCTGAGTTTCATTCCCTCTAGCTATAACTAAAGCCTGTGGATGAATACTATATTTTTCCACTTCACCATCGATATCAAGATCGATATGTAATTGGCGTTCTAAATCTACGGAGACCACTTCACCACGGATCGATTCACTACGTTCATCGAGACGATCCAAATAGATCCGATGTACAACCCCATCCTTTAACCTTACAGCTATCGTCTGTCCCGTCTGTACTTCGACGATTTCTGGATCTTCGCCAGCCATCCGCACGTAACCACCTGCTGGAACTAAACGAAGCGTAAACTTCGTCTCACCACGCTTGAACGAGAACAGTTTGGGTCCAAAACCAATTGCGAATTCCCTTACAAGAATACCCGCTCGCTTGGCGAAGTAATAATGACCCCATTCATGGATCGTAACAATTACGAAGAATACTAATACCGTTAATAGCACTGTTTGAATCATTTGCATACTTTCTCATAGCCTCCCGTTGTTACGGCCTGTACATAGATTATCATTATTCTACTGCGAGACACAAGAGAACTACCCTTTACAATTAAATTCGAGCGGCAATTGTTCTTGCTTCTTGATCGACAGCAATGATGGCCTCAATACTATCAACTTTGCAGCTATGATGTTGCGAGAGAACAGACTCTACAACATTTTCGATGGCTAAAAATGATATTTCACCACGTAAAAATCGTTCAACAGCAATTTCATTGGCAGCATTGAACACTGTAGGAGCAGACAAACCTACTCTTCCACATTCAAAAGCCAATCTCAACATTGGATATCGCTCGAAATCCATATGACGGAAATTAAGTTTGCTAATAGAAGCTAAATCTAATCGATCCGTACGTGTTGCAATTCGCTCAGGATATGTTAATGCGTATTGAATCGGCACTCTCATATCAGGCATTCCAAGCTGAGCAATTACACTACGATCGTTGAATTCAACATACGAATGAATAATACTTTCCGGATGTATAATCACTTTGATCTGATCATAGCTGAGATTGAACAACCAATGAGCTTCGATTACTTCAAGACCTTTATTCGCCATAGTAGCCGAATCTATCGTTATCTTCGCGCCCATCGACCAATTGGGATGGTTCAATGCTTGCTCTACCGTAACATTCGCTAATTGCTCTCTAGAATAATCACGGAACGAACCGCCCGAGGCAGTTAATGTAATATGATCAATGCTACTTATCGATTCACCGTTAAGGCATTGAAAAATAGCAGAATGTTCGCTATCGATCGGTAAGATCGCAACTTGTTTCTTTCTAGCTCGCTCCATAACGATATGTCCTGCCGTTACAAGCGTTTCTTTGTTAGCTAGTCCGATTGTCTTACCTTCGTCGATCGCTGCTAATGTAGCAGGCAACCCACGGCTTCCTAGTATTGCGGTAACAACGATGTCGGCATCTGAAACAGTCGCCACTTCGATTAAGCCTTCTTCTCCATATACAACATTAATATCAGGAGGAATATGTAATTTTAATTGCTCTGCAAGTTCTTTTGTTGCAACGCTTATGACTTGAGGTTTATACTTTTGCGCTTGCTGTATTAATCTTTCAATATTACTACCAGCGGAAAGTGCAACTACTTCAAATTTATCAGGATGCTGATCAACGACATCTAATGTTTGCGTACCTATTGATCCTGTTGACCCTAGCAGTGAAATTTTTTTCAAGATATACCCTCCACCTTAGACAGGAATAAGCCCAGTTAACACTAATATTGGAAAAACAATGATCCAACTATCTGTGCGATCAATTATCCCGCCATGACCAGGCATTATATTACCCATGTCTTTAATTCCACGTACGCGCTTGTAAGCGGATTGAATTAAATCACCGAATTGTCCTGCTACAGCAGCAACCATACCAATCACGATTGCACGCCACATTTCAATTAGATCAGGAGCAAATAGTGCAAAAATGACAGCAACAATAACGGAACTAACAACCCCGCCAATTGCACCTTCTATCGTCTTGTTAGGACTTATTAATGGCCATAGTTTATGTTTTCCAAATGCACGCCCAGAGAAATACGCACCAATATCCGATGCCCATATGACACAAAATGCTAGTATACTCCACCATAAACCATGCTGTTCAAGTAGGCGAACATCGATCATCGACGCAAAGCCGATACCTATATACACTGTGCCCAAATAACTTACAGCTACTTCATCAATCGTATACTTATTTTTGGATAATACCGTAAACGCAAATAGCACAAACATAAGTAACCATATCATCGTTTGATCAGTAATCCACTTCAAGCCATAATGCTCATAAGGAAATACAAGCGCTAATAATCCGACGACCGAAATGATATGTATCGGATTACTCCAGCTTAATTTATTCATACGAGTAAATTCAAACAATCCAATAATCGCCATTAGAAGTACTAATACTGAATATAGTGGACCCCCGACAATTAATAAACCAATAAAAAAAGCACCAAATAATAGACCAGTAACCATTCTTTGCTTCATTACAAAATTTCACCTCGAATGATGAGACTATACACCGCCGAAACGGCGAGCTCGCCGCTGATATTCTTCTATCGCTGCAGTGAAATGCTCTTCAGAGAATTCAGGCCAGTATACATCTGTGAAATAAAATTCGCTGTACGCTAATTGCCAGAGCATAAAGTTACTTAATCTAACCTCACCACTAGTACGAATTAGCAAATCTGGATCTGGCATTTGCTCTGATTGCATATATGAGGATAGTAATTCCTCATCGATATCGTCTAATTGAATTTGCTGTTGTGCGACTTGAGATGCAATAAGTTTAACGGCTTCAATAATTTCCAATCTTCCCCCATAATTCAAGGCGAAATTCAGAACAAGCCCAGTGTTTTTAGCTGTTTTTCTCATCGCTACTTCTACAGCAGCTCTAGTATGAGCAGGAAGGTTTTCAATGTCGCCCATCATACGTACTTGAACATTATTTTCCATTAACTCATCAATTTCCATTTCGAGAAATTGTTGCGGTAACTTCATTAGAAAGTCAACTTCTTCTTTTGGGCGTTTCCAATTTTCAGTTGAAAAAGCATACATTGTTAAATACTTCACACCTAGATGACTAGCAGCCATCGTAATTCTCTTCACTGTTTTCATACCGGAACGATGTCCCGCAATCCGAGGAAGCCCCTTTTTCTTAGCCCATCGTCCATTACCATCCATTATAATTGCAATATGAACTGGAATGTTGTCAGATTTCAAGGTTTGTTCTGAAACAGATAATTTCTCATTTTTTCTGGACCAAAGACGCTTAATCAATTAGCTCTCCCCCCGACAAAATCAAAGAATATTGTCCATTTATTGAAAGAACCCCACCTTATGGAGGGGCACTAATCATTAAACTTCCAATATTTCTTTTTCTTTTGTAGCTAATACTTTATCGCTTTCAGCAATGAATTTATCAGTTAGTTTCTGAACATCATCTTGAAAACGTTTGGATTCATCTTCAGAAATCTCAGATTTCTCAAGTTTTTTAATGCTATCATTAGCATCGCGACGAACATTACGAATGGCTACTTTTGCTTCTTCAGCAATTTTTTTCGCTGTTTTCACAAGCTCCATACGACGTTCTTCCGTAAGCATTGGTACAGACAAACGAATCGTACCACCATCATTAGATGGTGTCATGCCTACATCCGATTTCATAATCGCACGTTCTATCTCACTTACAGAGGATTTATCCCATGGTTGAATAATTATTGTTCTAGAATCCGGAGTTGTAATATTTGCTAATTGATTCAACGGTGTTGTTGCACCATAGTATTCAACTTGAATACGATCCAAAAGAGCTGGACTAGCTTTACCAGCACGTAGCGTAGCAAATTCACGCTTCAATGAACTGATCGCTTTTTCCATTCTCTCTTCAGCAGATGTCTTAATTTCTTGTGACATTACTTCCCACTCCCTTTTACAATAGTACCAATCTTTTCACCTAATACGACACGTTTAATATTGCCGTTTTCGGTGATCGAAAATACGATAAGAGGAATATTATTATCCATACATAAAGATGTTGAAGTAGAATCCATAACACCTAGATTACGATTCAACACTTCCATGTACGTCAATTCTTCAAATTTCTCAGCTGTTTCATCTATGAATGGATCAGCAGAGTATACACCATCAACTTTATTTTTCGCCATTAGGATAACTTCTGCTTCAATTTCAGCAGCACGAAGCGCAGCTGTTGTATCTGTAGAGAAGAATGGGTTACCTGTACCAGCTGCGAAAATAACGACGCGGCCTTTTTCAAGGTGACGAATAGCGCGGCGGCGAATGTAAGGCTCAGCAATTTGTTGCATTGCGATTGAGGTTTGTACACGTGTTGGCACATCAATTTGTTCTAATGCGTCTTGAAGAGCTAAGGAATTCATAACTGTCGCTAACATTCCCATATAATCAGCTGTTGCACGATCAATACCTTTCGCAGTACCAGCGATACCACGCCAAATATTTCCACCACCAACTACGATTGCTACTTCTACACCAAGTGCGATTACTTCTTTAACTTGGCTTGCAATAGAAGAAATGACTGTTGCTTCAATTCCATATCCTTCTTGACCTGCTAGTGACTCACCACTAACTTTCAATACGATGCGTTTAAATACTGGATGCTCCAACTTTTATACCTCCATCTTACACCTCTTTAACGAGGTCTTCAATTATATTGCGATGATACAAGTAAGGCGGGGCAGACGCCCCGCCCCTCTATCCTTGAGTTCGGATTAATTATTGATTTGAGCCATTACTTCTTCAGCGAAGTTTTCAACTTTTTTCTCTAAACCTTCACCTAGTTCGAAACGAACGAAACGACGGATTGAGATATTTTCACCGATTGTGTTAATTTTTTCATTAACAAGCGCCGCGATCGTTTTGTCTGGATCTTTGATGAATGACTGTTCAAGCAAACAGAATTCCTCATAGTATTTAGAAATACGACCTTCAACCATTTTTTCAACGATTTTAGCAGGTTTGCCTTCATTAAGAGCTTGAGCAGTAAGAATTTCTTTTTCTTTCTCAATTTCTTCCGCAGAAACTTCTTCACGGCTTACGAATTTCGGGTTAGAAGCAGCAATGTGCAATGCAATATCTCTTACGAATTCCTTGAACTGATCTGTTTTTGCAACGAAGTCAGTTTCACAGTTAACTTCAACTAGAACACCGATACGACCATTACTGTGGATATAAGACTCAACTAGACCGTCAGAAGCAAGACGACCTGCTTTGTTTGCTGCAGCTGAAAGCCCTTTCTCACGTAGGAAATCAATCGCTTTATCGATATTATTGTCTGTTGCTTCTAGGGCTTTCTTGCAATCAAGCATTCCTGCCCCTGTTCTTTCACGTAATTCTTTAACTGCCTTCGCATCTACTGCCATCTAAAAAACCTCCTAAAGTTGTTTATCATATTTTAGTTCAAAAAAAAGGATGGTGAGAGGTTTTCACCATCTGACCACCCTTTGTTGTTTATATGGTTATACCCAAAACCTGCAATTAAGCAGTTGTTTGCTCACCTTGGTTAGCTTCAACGATAGCATCAGCCATTTTAGCAGTAAGCAATTTAACAGCGCGAATTGCATCGTCATTACCAGGAATAACGTAGTCAATTTCGTCTGGATCACAGTTTGTATCAACGATACCAACAATTGGGATACCCAATTTGCGAGCTTCTGCAACAGCAATACGCTCTTTACGTGGATCGATTACAAACAATGCGCTTGGTAGTTTTTTCATGTTTTTGATACCGCCAAGGAACTTCTCTAGACGATCTTGCTCTTTCTTAAGAAGAATAACTTCTTTCTTAGGAAGAACATCATAAGTACCATCTTGCTCCCACTTCTCAAGCTGTTTCAAACGATCAATACGTTTTTGAATAGTTTGGAAGTTAGTAAGTGTACCACCCAACCAACGTTGGTTGATAAAGAAGTTACCACAACGCTCAGCTTCTTCTTTAACAGAATCTTGAGCTTGTTTCTTAGTACCTACGAAAAGAACAGTACCGCCATCAGCAGCGATTGATTTGACAAAGTTATAAGCTTCATCAACTTTTTTCACTGTTTTTTGTAAATCGATAATGTAAATCCCGTTTCTTTCTGTGAAGATATAACGATCCATCTTAGGGTTCCAACGACGAGTTTGGTGACCAAAGTGCACACCAGCTTCTAGTAGTTGTTTCATGGAAATAACCGCCATATTCAACACCTCCTGTTTGGTTTTTTTATTGTGTCCGCCGCTAATCGCATTTCTCATTATCACTTTTGCATAGCAAAAGCACCAATAACAAGATTGATAAGCGTGTGTTTTTAACACCGAAAATTAATATACCATATCGTGGTTACAGAATCAACCTAAATTGTACAGCAATCGTTGATTTTATTCGATTAACGTTAATTTTTCGACATTAATTAAGTTTTTGCTCTCTTTTTCAGTTAATGGAATGCCCGATAGCAGCTTACGAATTTGCTCATCAGTACTCCCTTCCTCTACTAAAAAGAAACCAGCTCTAATTCCCGTATCACGATCTTTCAAATGTGCAGCAAAAGAAGTTGCACTTTCAATAATACTATAGCTTACAAGCAATTTCGCTGTTTTGTTCACCGATGCACCTGGATGAACACGCAATACATACCGCTTAGCAGGCTCAACAGCTACGATAGGCGGCTCTGATGACTCAATGGTATCGTCCAGTCCTGCTTGCCCCTCAACAACGGCTGCAGCAGTTGTACTAGGTGTCTGGGCCTCTAGATCAGTTTCATCATCCATCTCTAGTTCAATCTTATTCGAAGGGGTTGGTTCAATCAGGTCTCCGCCTGTCGTATTATTGATTTCATTGCTTATCTGATTAAGCTGCTTTTGACTATCTGAACCTAGATTATAAAGCTGGAGTAGCAAAGCGCCAATAATTATTCCAATTCCTACGCCGATTAATAAAGAACGCTTATGCATGACGAGCATTCTCCTCTTGCTTCGCGAGCTGTAATATTAATTGTACTTCACCTTTGTTTTTCCCAAGTTTTTTGGCAATAGCTTCTACCGATTTTCCATTTTCATACAATTCAAACAATTCTGTATATCTGCTATGTATACTGTTTTCCGGCACAATACTTTGCTTCAATTGTTCAATCTGTACGTCAAATGAAGATTGTTGCATAACATGTGTCGAACTTTCACCTGAAAAAGCAGAATTTCCAGCCAATATTGATACTTTTGCATCAAAAGCTGCATTGGCATGCGAAAGGGAAGATAGTCGCTCTTCTAATTCTGAGCACTTCTTCTCCAGTCGCATCATTTGATCTGTCTTCAAGCGATCTTCTTCGCGCATTGTTTGCAAAGAGTTTGTGAGCATTTTGACCAATCCATCATGCTCTTTCTCCATATTTTCCATAAACTGTTCGAATGACATTTCTAGTTGTTCGAATTGGGCATGATTTGAACTAGAAGTCGCTTGATTCTTCTTGTTCTTTGGTAATATCGCTGCTGTAACCGCAATAACTGCCCCTAATAAAGCGATATATTGCCAAGATTGCATAGAGTATCCCGCCTTGATTAATCTGAATTATAGTCGAATATCAAATCTATGCCCTTTATATGGATGCTTGCTGTCATCATTAAGCTCCTGGTCAAGAGCGTTATCGGTTTGTGTGCGCTTCTTAGATTTTTGTTCTTGTTGATTACCATTTTCCTGATCACGAATAAGTGCTTTATCCGTTTCCTCAACCGATTGGGCTACAGATCTTAATTCGTCAGTATGCTTCAATGCATTTGAAGCTAATATTGTCTGTTCAGTTACTGGTCTTTGCATTGCCTGCTGTTGAAGAGAACTCATCTCAGGAGTTCGCGGAACAGATAGCTGGAGATTTAATGGATTAATGCCCATATCTTGCCCCCCCAATTCATATCGTTCTAATTAATAAATTGGTACCATAACAATTTCGCCGTCTTCATACTTGAATATGATATTCGATGTGCTATCTTTGATATACCTAGTATATCGTCCAATAACGATCTTGACACCACCATATACCGTGTTTTTAACACTTACACTAGCATTTTCACTATTTTCTAGCTGCTTCTCTATTTCAAATAAGCGGTCCTTGAACTCAGTAATTGAAGTAACCGTCTGTTGCTTCGTATTAATTAGCTTTTGTCTCATAGCTAAGCGATCAGGCGTTAATTTTCCTGCTGCTGCCATTTGATCTAGAATAACAAGTGCTTTCTCGGTCCGATCCAAGTTTTCTGTATGCTCTTTCATTCCATGACGCAGTTGAACTTGTTCTTCACGCAAAGTCGGATTAACACCTACTTCAATAACTGTGTTTGTAGACATAGAATTACCTATTGTTCTTGCCGATACGCCTTCTCCTGCTTGAATCGTTCCGCCGACGATGAGTCCTTTGGAGCTACTGCATTCTACGGAATGTCCAGCTCGTACGATAGAATGCATAATGCTTTGAGATACAATAATATTATTACCTGCAATAAGAGTAGCATCTTGAATAAAGGAACACTTAATATTATTTTTGGCTTTAACCTGTCCTTTACCTGAAGCCATTATTCCGCTAGTCACTTCAATAGAGCCCTCTGACTCCAAGTCTGCACCCTCTACTCCACCAATAACGCGAATATCACCTACTGCTTTAATCTTGAAGCCTGTAAGTACATTACCACGTATTACAACTGTTCCGACAAAATCAATATTTCCAACGCGATAATCAACGTCACCATTTACTTCAAACACTGGAAACACATTAATTCTTTCTTGGTCGGTAATCGAGATCAATCCATCAATTGCAGCATATAATGCATTTCCTTCAACGTTCTTCACTACATTTTTGCCTACTTTAAATCGTGCAGACTTTCCAAGTGTAGCAGTTATTGGATCATCGGTTACACTAATACCTGCTGTTCCGTAAGTTGGAGCAATTAATTGTGCAATAAGTTGACCTCTATTAACATTATCAAGTTTCGAAATTTGTTTGAAATCAATCGTTTCTGATTCATTCGTTTCACCGATTGACACTTTGTTACTTATTTTACTTACAAAATCGACCTTACCATCTATGCCTTTACCAGGAGGAGTTCCCTTTGCGATCTCTATCTTTTGTTTCATATAAACAAGGGGATCTTTAGCTATTAATCGTAAATTGTCGTACAGTATTCCATGGACAATACCTTTTGATCTAATATATTCGTCTAGGTCTGCCACTTCATAGGATACTTGATCGGAAATATAATGAAAATTAAACAAAGCGGTTAGCTTATCAGCAGAAATTTCGATATTAATGTTGGAATCAAAAATTTGTTTGTCCATATCTATTCACCTCTCTACGATTGAAATAATTGATCTTTGTACTGCTCTAGCACTCCACGTAATCTTTGTATAGCTTTTGAATGGAGCTGAGAGATCCGTGAAGGCGACAAAGACATTACTTCAGCAATTTCACTTAACGACAAATCCTCGAAGTAAAACAACGAAACAACCGTTCGTTCTTTCTCCGTTAGTCGATCAATACCCTTCACCAAGCTTTGTTCTAAAAAGACATCATCAACTGTTGATTCCGGTCTTTTAGCGGCTGGATCTATTAAAAGAGACATTCGAGTCTCTGACTCTTCTTCGCGAAGTGGTTCCTCTAGTGAAAATATCGTAGTTACAGAAATATCCTGAACCATACTGGAAAACTCTTTTTCACTAATATCTAGATACTCACATACTTCCATATCAGTAATCGAACGCATATGACGTTGTTCTAATACTTGATACGCTTCTTCAATCTTTTTGGCCTTTTCTCTAACTGAACGAGGGACCCAATCCGCTTGACGTAATCCATCAATAATTGAACCTCGAATACGCCATGAGGCATAGGTTTCAAATTGCAAACCTCTTAAATAATCAAACTTCTCAATCGCATCAATTAAGCCCATTATACCATGACTTGCCAAATCTTCCTTAATAACATTTTTCGGCAAACCAATTGCCATTCTATTCGTAACATATTCTACTAACGGTAAATATTGTTCAATCAAATCTTTTTTGGCGTCTATCTCACCTTGTTCTCGCCATGCTCGCCACAATTCAATGTTAGTCAAATGAGGCACTTTTTGCTCGTTCATCGACTCACTCTCCTGTTAGATGACGTATTACTTTTGTCAATTCCTCAGATTCCATACTATCAGTATTTACAAGCTGAGTGGGTTTCAATGGTTGAAATTGTTCACTCAGATCTTGTGAAACTTTTACTTCATCCTTTGGAGTAGACGATTTTGTTTGTGTGATTTGTGCTCTCAAAACTTCGTTCAAGTCCTCATCTTCATCAGGTGTAACGAAATTAACATTTGTTCCTTTAAGTGATTGATCTGCTTCCGCTTCCGTAACAGCCTCCACTTCCTGACTCGGATTGATGATTACACCACATACAAAACGCACAGGAAAAGCTAGTAGAAAAAAAGTAATAAAAGCATAGGTACCTCTAATAAGAGATGTGATAAGTGGATTATTAGTTAGAGAGAACAGCATTATCAAGAAAAAACCAAATATCCCAAAACTGAGATTCCAACGCCAAGTACCAAACATTTTAAAGCTCCTTTGTTCCAAACTGTACACTACGGACGGAAAGAATACCGTTATCACTGTTAATTTCGATTGTACGTCCAAAATTACCACCAGTATCTTGTGCCAGCAATGGGATTTTATATTCCTCTAATAATAGTAAACAAGATTCTACATTACGAGGACCAATTCTTAACGTATCATTCTGTCCAGGTAAAGTAAACATTTGAGAGCCTCCAGCCATTTTCGCTCGAAGTGCATTCATACTTGCACCATTTTTCAATAGTAGCTCAATCAATCTAGGAATTGCAGTATCCGCGTATTTTGCAATATTCATGGGATTTTCTCTGGCAATGCTTGAGGAAGGCAGCATGACATGTGCCATACCAGCAAGATGCTTTCTCGGATCATAAAGTGTTAACCCTACACATGAACCAAGTCCAGTAGTCTTTAACACTTCGCCATGACTTGCGATATTCAAATCTGCCATACCGACTTTGATTAGTTTATCGCTTATCATGAACTACCTACCCCTAGAGATTGAAAGATTTTCTGGAACGAATCTGGATCTGGAATTAGAAAAAATTGACCTTCCATCGTTTTACAATCTTCAATAAATTTAGTTTCAATGAGTAATGCTGAGTCGCCCATCTGACCATAATGCATAATCCCATAGCTTAGAATAGCACCCGCCATGTCATGAGCGACAATTGGAACTGATGGCATCATTTGTAGTTTTGTGAAATCTGCCAATGATGATAAATACGATCCCACAAGAATATTACCAATTTCACATAATACAGATAACTCCATTTCGGAATACACACCATCGTTAACATGCTGTAATGGTATAAGTTGTTCCATTAAATGCTGCGCATATTCCTCTTGAATAATAAAAAACATATTACTAGGAACATCGCCTTCAACACGCAAAAACACAGCAACGACAACTTGTTCAGATCCGCCTACACGATCAGCAATTTCTTCAAAAGGCATGAGTCTTACACTTGGAACAGACATATCGACCGGCTTGTTCAATAACGTAGACAAGGCTGTAGCCGCATTACCTGCTCCTATATTGCCTACCTCCTTCAATACATCTAGTTCAAATGCTTCAAACCGGTTAAAATTTGTCACTCTCTACACCTCTAGCTGTTCAAGTTGAACAAGCTCTGAACGATTCAAAACTTCTGATAGATTCAACATAATAAGTAGTCTATCTTCCCCTATTTTTGCGATACCGTCTAAATATTTTGCTTGAATGCCCCCAACAATTTCAGGTGGCGAATTAATAGTATCTGTATCGATATCAATAACATCATTCGCGGAATCTACAATAAAGCCAACTTCCATTTCATTAACAGCTACTACAATAATACGAGTATGCTCTGTTATTTCAGTTTCCGGAAGATTGAATCGACCACTAAGGTTAAGAACTGGAACAACAATTCCACGTAAATTAATTACGCCTTTAATAAATGGAGGAGTTTTGGGAACCCTTGTGATCGGTGACATTCTTTCAATCGTTTTTACTTTGTCAACCTCAATCCCATACTCCTCGTTACCTAGACCAAATACGATTACTTTCAATTCCTCTGCCATATTTACCCCTCCTAAAACTTTTCATAATTCTCGATACACTTCCCAGTAATGAAAAGTAACATCGGAAGCATCAACTAAAACTTTTCATAAGTCTCGATATACTTCCCAGTAATGAAAAGTAACATCGGAAGCATCAACTAAAACTTTTCATAATTCTCGATACACTCCCATTAAATTGAAAATTAGCATCGGAAGCTTAAGCTTATTTAATTAAAGCGTTTGGATCGATAATAAGTGCAACTTGACCATCACCAAGAATAGTTGCGCCGGAAATACCTGAAATATTTTTCATATATTTGCCGAGTGACTTCAATACGATTTCACTTTGCCCGATAAATTCATCAATAATAATAGCTGCCCATTTCTCGCCTTTATGAATGACGATAATTTCATGTTCATTCTCAAGTTGCTCATCGAAACTAGTAGAATCAAACAAATTTGATAGAGAAATAAGTGGAATAACAGCATTCCTGAATTTAATCATTGGATTACCGTGAACAGTTAAGACGCTAGATTTGGGAATGATTGCTGTCTCCACGATTGAGCTTAGTGGAACCGCATATTTCTCGTCCCCTAGCTTAATAAGCATCGCAGAAATAATCGAAAGTGTTAATGGTAACTGAACCGAGAACTTCGTCCCTTTTCCTTGGACGGATGTAACAGAGACATTACCACCTAATGAAGTAATCTTCGTACGCACAACATCTAAGCCCACACCACGACCAGAAATATCTGAAATCGAATCAGCAGTACTGAAACCAGCTGCAAAAATTAACATATGAATTTCATCATCTGATAGTTTGCTAGCATCCTCTGGCTTCACAACACCTTTGCTAATTGCTTTTTCTAATATTTTTTGTTTATTAATTCCTTTACCATCTTCTTCAACTTCAATAAACACATGGTTTCCACTATGGAATGCACGTAAATGTACAGTACCCATTTCTGACTTACCAGCTGCGATACGTTCACTTACTGTTTCGATACCATGGTCTGCTGAATTACGTAATAAATGTACGAGTGGATCCCCAATTTCATCAATAACCGTACGGTCAAGTTCCGTTTCCGCACCAGTAATAATGAGATCAATCTTTTTATCAAGTGATTTGGCAATATCACGGATCATACGTGGGAAACGGTTAAATACGGTGTCAACGGGAACCATTCTTAGTTTCAACACAATATTTTGCAAATCAGAACTAACACGAGCCATATGCTCGACAGTTTCCGACAAATCACTACGTTTAATCTCACTAGCTAATTGTTCCAAACGTACACGGTCAATTAACATTTCACTGAATAAATTCATCAATGAATCCAATCGATCAATATCAACACGAATGGTACGATTTGCTACAGCCGCTTGTGAACTTGGCTTCGCATTTTTCTTCTCTTCTAAGTGTGCTACTTGCGCTTCCGCTGGACTAGTAGTTGCTCCAGTAGATTCAGATGCTAGATTTTTATTAGTAGGTGTATCAGAATATGAAAGCGATGTTAGTGATTCTTCATCAATTATAGATACTTCTACACTCTCTATTTCCGAAATTTTATTAATTTTAGCTACAATTTCCTCTGAGCTTACTTGTGAAATTATAAATACTACAAAGGATCTATCGAATTTTTCTTGTTCCAGTGCTTCTACAGATGGCTCCGACTTTACGATTTCTCCGGAACTTTCTAGTACATCGAATACCATGTATGAACGAGCTGCTTTCAGCACACAACTCTCCGTTAAAGTAATCTTCACATGAAATACTTGATGACCACTTTCAATCGATTGCTTCAATACTGATGACTGAAACTGGTCTAGCATTGCATTACTATTATTCGTTGTTACTGAAGAAGTTTGAGCGGTTGCAGAAATATCTGCTGCACCATCTATTTTATGATCACCTTTGACGATTTTCACAAGATCGGCTACAATCGCAGACACATCTGCCTTACCCGTTCCACCTTGTACAATATCCTGCACCATCGTTTCAAGTGCATCTAAACCTTTGAATAAAGTATCAAAAATAAAACTGTCCATTTTCAGTTTAACGTTACGAACCAGATCAAGGACATTTTCCATCTCATGAGTTAACGATGCAAGATCTTCGTACCCCATCGTTGCAGACATTCCCTTAAGTGTATGCGCAGAGCGGAAAATATCTTGTACAATTGATATATCCTCAGGGTCGCTTTCTAGTTTCATTAAGTTATCATTTAACGCTTGCAGGTGATCATTCGATTCGTCAATAAACATTGATAAATAAGCATTCATATCCATTACATGACACCTCCTATTAGTTTGCACTGCACTTTGGAGCTTACCTCATTACAGCATTAACAATTTCAGGTGCAATCTGTGTCAATGGAAGCACCTTAGTCGCAGCTCCTAGCTCCACTGCTGATCTTGGCATGCCGTACACGATACAGCTTTCCTCTGCCTCAGCAATTGTCGAGGTTACTCCATGCTCAAAGAGTTGCTTCATCCCTTGAGCTCCATCACTCCCCATACCTGTCATAATAACAATATGTCTCTCCAATTCATCAAATGGTAGCAATGAATCAAATAAAGTATCAACAGAAGGGCGATGACCATTTCTTGCAGGAGCACTCGTTAAATTAATTTCATAATGATGATTAACCATAACAACTTCCATATGGTATCCGCCTGGAGCAACATAGGCTTTACCATTTTCCAGCCTAACACCATGAATCGCTTCCATGACGGTTAGTTCACTAAAACTATCAAGTCTTTGTGCCAATGAATTCGTAAATCGTGGCGGCATATGCTGAACGATGACAACGGGAGCTTTTAAGTTGCCAGGTAAAGCAGTCAACACTTCGTGTAATGCCCTCGGACCCCCAGTGGATGTCCCAATTGCAACAATCTGCGTAACCACCTGATCGTTTTTACGCACACGTGAAACTACTTCACGAACCGCAACAGGTTCAACGATACGTTTGGGCTTTATCGTCGGCTTAAGAGACATGTCAGTTAAAGGATTCGTAACGATTGGTTTCTTTTTCTTGTCTACTATATTCGACTGACTAGTTACTAGTGAGCTACTCTTTTGTATACGACTAATGTTATCATTTTTTAATAGATTTGACGTTGTTTCTAGACGATTTTGTAATAATTTATTACTTTCCTTCAAAGACTCTGTTACCGGTTTGAAAACATCCAACTTTCGGCGAGTAAGAACAGCTATTTTCAGCTTTTCTACAATCATTTCTCCAACGGCAATAATATCCTGTGACTGGGAACCTACGCCTGTTGGCTTCCGAATAAAGTCAAAGGCACCAAACTGCAAAGCTTTAATTGTGTCACGGGTATTCGCTTCACTTATTCCAGATAACATGATAATTGGAATCTTATGCTTTTTCAAAATATGCTGAAGCGCATCAATACCATTCATAAGCGGCATTTCTAGATCTAATGTGATAACATCGGGATTGAGTCTATTTGCACTAGCAACTGCCTCAATACCATTAACAGCAGTCCCGATAACCGTAAATTGCGGGTCTTTTTCAATAAGATCGGTTATTATTTTACGCATAAAGGCTGAATCATCAACGACTAATACACGATAAGGGTCCATTACTGTTCCTCCATTCTCAAGGATTATCTAGTACGTCTAAATAATTTATGTAAAAATCCTTTCACACCAGAAGAAGTGCCTGTATGTGGTATATTCAAAAAATCTTTAGCAATCAGCATAATTCCTTTTGCTGCTTCCGAATCTGGAAATAGCATTAATAATGGAACTTGCTTCTTCACCGATTTCGATACATGCACATCGTCAGAAATATAACCTAGCACTGGTAATTCAATATTAAGAAATCGCTTAGTAACGCTACTAATATTATTAGCTGTCATTTCACCTTCTTGTCGATCCATCGAGCGATTAACAACAAGTCTGAATTTAACATCTGAATCTAAAGAGTTAACCATTTTAATTAAAGCATATCCATCGGTGATCGAAGTCGGTTCAGGAGTGGTAACGACAATCGTTTCATCAGACGATGTAATAAATTGTGCTGTTTCTTTCGAAAGTCCTGCTCCAGTATCAAAAATAATGTAATCGTACTGACCTTGAAGCTTTAATATTTCGCGCCCAAAACGTTCAATCTCTAGCTCTGTTAAGCGTATTAGATCTAATAACCCGGAACCGCCTGCTATATAATGCAATCCTTCAGGTCCTACACTAATAATATCCCAAATTGTTTTTTCGTTTTTGATTAGATGATATAGATTATACTGAGAAGAGGTTCCCATAAGCACATCGATATTTGCCATCCCGATATCAGCATCCAGTACTAGTACTTTCATCCCTAGCCTTTGCAGCGCTAGACTAAAATTCAAGCTGAAATTAGATTTACCAACTCCACCTTTTCCACTAGTAACAGAAAGAAATCTCGTCTCCTTCTGTTTTTGCGTATCGGAATGTTGCTTTACTAATTGTCGCAGCGCTTCTGCTTGGTCATTCATGATGTGGATCTCCTAGCAATAGTTCTATATAACCTTCTACAGAAAATACTTCAATATCATCTGGTACATTTTGACCACTTGTTACAAAGAGAGGCTGCAAGCCATACATCATAATCATATTAAAGATCGAGCCATATACATTAGCTTCATCAAGCTTCGTGAAGACGACTTTTCTAACACCATATTTACTGAATTTCTCTGCAACGATATTCATATCTTGCGTTCTACTCGTTAGACTAAGAACTAGAATAGCCTCACTTGTTTCATCATTTTGTAGTAAACTATTCACTTCTGATACATGAATATCACTCTTAAAGTTTCGTCCAGCAGTATCCATGAAAATAAGTTCAGCCTGCTCTAACTGACCGTAAGCACGCTGCAAATCTAAAGGAGAAAATACAACTTCTAAAGGAATATTCAAAATATTAGCATACGTTCGGAGCTGCTCGACTGCTGCAATACGATAAGTATCCGCTGTAATTAGACCGAGCTTCTTCCCCTCTTTTATGGAATAATTGGCCGAAAGCTTTGCGATTGTCGTTGTCTTTCCAACACCTGTAGGACCTACAAATTGGACAACTCTCGAGCTTTGATTGATTTCTGCCAATTGATATGGAGATAGCCATTCAAGAAATTTTTGTTTTGAAAAATCCCAAACGGCATCAGTAGATAATAACTCATTATTTTGAAGTTCTAGTTCATTCAGCTCATCACTGATGACTTCGATCCATTGCTTAAATATTTCTTGTTCACCTAATCTTTGCTTCATCGCTTCGATAGCTGGAGATTCCAAGCTAAGATCACTAGAATCAGTTGATAATCTTTGCATCTCGTGACGCAAGCTTTTTAATTCATTTACAATAAATAACTCCGTTTTCGAAAATTCATTCGATCGCGATTGTACTGGTGCTTCGACTGAATGATGAGCCCCATTAGATGTGCTCACCGCATCAGTTATCACAGTATCACTCCCCTGTGATGAATTCGCACGAATCGGTTCTTTTGCAGATTCTCGCTCGGTATTAGAATCACCTGAAGATGATCCACCGTATAATTTCGAAGCGAATGATGCAGCATTAGGTGTATCTAATAATTTATTAATATTTGCTTGAATATCTAGTGGAGACGATGAACGTAGCCCATCTTCCTCCTCTTTAGCTGATTCTTTACCACGTTGACTTGCCTTTAATATTTGTTCAACAACATAATCAACCTGATCGCTAGATATCTTTTTCGACTTTTTTTGAGCATCTGGCTCAACTGCTGCCATCACTTCTATTTTACGCTTACGAAACATACCAAGAAATCCACCTATTTTTATCTCTTTCGTTTCTAAAATGACTGCGTCCGTTCCCATCTCGTCACGGATGAGAGCAACGGCATCAGGTAATGTATCGACTACATATCGTTTGACTCTCATAGATTAACCACCCCAACGCTTTGAACTTCTACACTCGGTTCTAATTCACTATATGACAAAATAGGAATATCCTGCAATGTACGAGCAACAATTTGGCGCAAATACATCCGAATCGTAGGTGAAGTAAGAATGATCGGTTGCTGTCCCGATTGTAGTAAACGATTCACTTGCTCTGTTAATCGCTGATAAATTTGTTGTGAAGACACTGGGTCGAGTGATACATAGCTTCCTTGATCATTTTGTTGAACAGAATCGATAATTTTCTTCTCCAGCTGTGCGCCTAAAGTAATAACACGTAACGATTGACCAGCTGCTGAATATTGCAATGTAATTTGACGAGATAATGATTGTCGAACATATTCCGTTAATATATCTGGATCTTTAGAATATTGACCATAATCAGCCAATGTTTCAAATATTGTCACGAGGTCGCGAATCGATACCTTCTCTTGCAGTAATTTCGTTAATACTTTTTGAACATCACCTATTGACATGATACTAGGAATAAGTTCATCCACAAGTGCCGGATAGCTCGTCTTAACATTTTCAACAAGTGCCTTTGTTTCTTGACGACCAAGTAATTCATGTGCGTGTCGCTTCACAATTTCTGTTAAATGTGTAGCAACAACAGATGGGGGATCGACAACCGTGTAGCCGGATAGTTCAGCACGTTCTTTGGTCATCTCATCAATCCAGATTGCAGGTAAACCAAATGCCGGCTCGGTTGTTTCAATACCATGAATCGTATCATCTTCAAAGCCTGGACTCATAGCGAGATAATGATTCAATAATAACTCTCCGCCTGCGACCGTATTACCTTTAATTTTAATGACATATTCATTGGGCTTAAGTTGAATATTATCTCGTATTCGAATAACTGGAACGACTAGACCTAATTCTAGAGCGCATTGCCGGCGAATCATAATAATTCGATCTAGTAAATCTCCACCTTGCTGTGTATCAGCTAGCGGTATTAAACCATAACCAAATTCAAACTCAATCGGATCGACCTGTAATAAACTAATGACACTTTCTGGACTCCGTACCTCTTCTATCTGTTGCTCTTCTACAAGTAATTCATCTTGAGCAGCTTTCTTCGTTTGTGAATTTTGAATTAAGTACGCACCAATCCCAATACCAATTGCAAACGGCCATGTACGCATAATTCCAATTGGAGTTAATCCCAAAAGTGCAATTGTACCAGCAGCTACATATAGTAATTTCGGATATTTGAACAATTGAGCAGTAATATCTTCTGCTAGATTTCCATCAGAAGCAGAACGAGTTACAATTAGACCCGATGCAGTAGAGATTAGTAATGCTGGAATCTGGGCAACTAGTCCGTCACCAATCGTAAGAATCGTAAACTTATTAAGTGATTCTCCGAAAGATAAATCCCAGTTCACCATACCAATAATGAAACCACCAACTAGATTGATAATCATCATCACGATTGTGGCAATCGCATCACCTTTAATGAACTTACTTGCACCATCCATCGCTCCGAAGAAATTCGATTCGCGTTCGATGGTAGAACGTCGTTCTTTCGCTTCAAATTCATTTATAATGCCAGAGTTTAAGTCAGCATCAATACTCATCTGTTTACCTGGCATTGCATCTAGTGTAAATCTCGCTGCAACCTCTGCCACACGCTCAGAACCTTTAGTAATAACGATAAATTGAACGACTACTAAGATTAAGAAGACGACAAAGCCGATAATTACGTCTCCGCCACCAACCCATTGACCAAATGTTTCAATTACTTCTCCGCCTTCAGCCTTAGATAAAATACTTCTTGTCGTAGAAATACTTAGTGCTAGCCTAAATATTGTCGTGACCAACAATATTGCTGGGAATATAGCGAAATCAAGTGCTGACCTCGTATTCATCGCAACGAGCAGAATCGTAAGTGCTATCGTAATATTCACAATTAAAAGTAAGTCAATAAGCAATGTAGGGATTGGCACGATCATCATGAGAATAATTCCGATGATTCCGCAAGTAATAATGAGCTCTTTCAGCTTCATGATGGTCCCACCCCCTAGTTACTTCTTATTTGGTTTGTTGCCTTTAAGCTTATATACATATGCCAATACTTCAGCTACAGCTTGGAATAAGTCAGCTGGTACAGAGTCTCCTATTTCAGCTTGACTGTACAGTGCTCTAGCTAGCGGCTTATTTTCCATTGTAATAACACCATGCTCGTTTGCAATCTCACGAATTTTGAGAGCGAGATGATCCATTCCTTTAGCGATAACCTTTGGTGCATCCATATTGGAAGAATCATATTTGAGTACAACGGCAAAGTGTGTCGGGTTGGTAATAACAACGTCAGCATTGGGAATTTCTTGCATCATACGAGAAATTGCCATTCTTAATTGCTTCTCTCGAATTTTACTTTTAATTAAAGGGTCACCTTCTGATTTTTTGTGTTCCTCTTTAATATCTTGCTTGGACATTTTCAAACTTTTTGCATGTTCGTACTTTTGATACATGAAATCTAGTAATGCTAGCACGATAAGTATTGAACCGATTGTAATACCTAGACGAAGTACTAGTGAAGCAGCATATGAAAAGACCATATCAAGCGGCTGCAATGCCAAACCTTGAATTGTTGTCCATTCCCCTATAACAATAGTGTAAACCATTACCCCAATAATTGTTACTTTCAATAAACTTTTCGCAAACTCAACAAGACTTCGCATTGAAAAAATCCGTTTGAATCCTTCAATCGGATTCAATTTACTAAATTTCGGCTTTAGAGGCTCTCCTGTCAACAGAAAACCGAATTGCACGACATTACCGACAACGCCAACGATCAGCACAATGGCGAATACTGGTGCTAATAGAATTAATATTTCTAACATAATGGATACAAAGAAATCTCCCAAATTACCAGCTGTTAACTCTAGCATTAACCAATTTTCAAATAGATTAGTGAATAAACCTATAAAATGTGTTTTATAATAGCCACCGATCATCATAAACGATGCAAATACTAAAGTAAGAATTAGTGCCGCCGGTAATTCCTGTGATTTGGCAACTTGACCTTTCTTACGTTCATCAAAAACTTTCTTGGGAGTAGCTTTCTCTGTTTTCTCTTGATTGAATAATTGTAAGTCAAGCTGTAATGCATATTTTCGCACGAAATTGCCTCCAATCTATGCAGGCGGACCGCTAACTATTCCGAAGAATTGTTCTAAATTATTAAACATAATCGAGAATACTTTTTCGAAAATAAGACTCATACCAGGTAGCATTAACATAACTAACAGCAACCCCAGCATAATTTTAACTGGAAAACCAATAACAAAAACATTGAATTGAGGTGCTGTCTTTGCTAAAAATCCAAGCCCAACATCCGTCAAGAACATCGCGACCATAATCGGTATAGCAATTTGAATTCCAATGATAATACTCAGTACCACTGCATTGGTCATAAATTCAGCTATACTACCATCTGCCATTTTAGCAAACCAGTTATTTTCGATCGGCATCCATTGATAGCTATCCATTAGTCCCGTTAGTAAGTAATGGTGTCCATTCATCATTAGAAATACGACTAGCATCAATAAATATTTGAAATTACCTAGCAAAGGAACAGATGTACCCGATACAGGATCAATAATATTCGCCATGGCAAAACCTATTTGCATGTCAATAATACCACCTGCTGTGTGCATCAAAGCAAAAAATAAATAGACGATAAATCCCATCATTAATCCAATTAATACTTCGCGAATAATGAGCATTACATATTGTAAGTCTAGCACCATCGCTTGATTATCAGCATGCATTGAAAAGACAAACACTGAGATAAAAAAGGCTAATCCAATCTTAAACGTCGCTGGCACATTACTATGAGAAAAAATCGGCGTTACGACGAAAAACGCTGTTACTCGACAAAATATAAGCAAAAAAATAGGAACTGCATTCATAAATACTTCTGTCATCGAATTCACAGCCTAACCGATATATTGATGTAGATTGCTAAATATCGTATACGTGAAGTCAACAACCGTATTCAGTATCCATGGTCCAAAGACAATAACAGCCAATAGTACCGCAACAATTTTCGGTACAAAGGCTAACGTCTGTTCTTGAATTTGGGTTGTTGCCTGAAAGACACTCACTATTAATCCTGTGACTAATGCTAGCACTAGCATGGGTGCGGCGGCTTTCAAGACAGTGAATACGGCTTCTCCTGCAAGACCAATTATGAAGTCTGCACTCAATGTCTTCCCTCCTCACAAGCTTTATGGGCTAAAGCTTAGTAGTAGTGATCGAACGATCAAATACCACCCATCAACTAATATGAATAATAAAATTTTAAATGGTAAAGAAATCATAATCGGTGGTAGCATCATCATCCCCATTGCCATCAACGTACTTGCTACAATCATATCAATGACGAGGAACGGAATGAAAATCATAAATCCCATCTGAAATGCCGTTTTTAGTTCACTTATCGCATAGGCTGGAATTAATGTTGTAATAGGAATATCATCATATGTAGCTGGTTTCTCAGTTTGAGTATAGTTCAAAAACAACAACAAATCCTTCTCGCGAGTATGCTTGAACATAAATTCTTTCATAGGTTTACCTGCTTCTTCAAGCGCTACTTCTTGTGTTATTTCACCTTGAAGATAAGGTTGCAACGCTACTTCATTGATCTGATTAAATGTTGGAGCCATAATAAAGAAGGTTAGAAACAGTGCTAAACCAACTAAAACTTGCGACGGCGGCACAGTATTTGTACCCATTGAGGTTTTTACGAAACCTAGTACAATGACAATTCTAGTAAAACTCGTCATAAGAACTAATATTGCTGGTGCAATACTCAAAACCGTAATTAATAGTAGTATCGTCATTGTGCCTGTACCTGAACTTTCACCATCAGAACCACCAACGTTAATGGAGATATCAGGAAGTGTTTCAGCGTGAGCATACGGTACCAGCGTTATGAATAGAAACAGTAACAGCGGTACGATAAGCATCCACTTTTTTTTCATTGTCCATCAACCATTCATTTATTATTATCTTTCAAAAGTGACTCTAACTCCTGCTTACGTTCCGCTTGTTTATCGAGCTTACTTTGCAGCAAGTCTTCAAAAGAACTAGACTCATTCCACATGTTAGTTTCTGTTTCTTGGAAGCCCTTTTTCGAACGTTTATTAGAATTAGATGATAGCCAATCCTTCATCGTAGCAAAAGTAATCATCGGTTGTTCTTTCAGTTCGAGCGCTGCAATGATCTGCTCTACTGTGTCCGGATCATCCATTTTGTCGAGTAGTGTTACTTGCTCACCAACACCAACAACATAGATTCGATTAGCTATCTCAATAATTTGCATAGAGGAATTCTGACCAAGACTGATACCACCTAATGAACGAAGACCGCGCCCAGTCCCCCATGCACGATTACGCTTTGAAAGAAATTTAATTGTGAAAATTAATAGAGTAAGTACAATAGCAAGAGCTACGAATACCCAGATAACCTCGCCCATAAATCCTGTATCCATTTTTTCAATTTCATTACTCAAGCCAACCCCTGACTCGCTGTTACCATCAGTAGCAACAGCGATATAAGGAAGAGACATTGTAAGTAAAGTTGTTAATGCCGATATTTTCCAACCTAACTTCAACATGTTAAGCCTTCTCTCATTAACCAAGCGTCTTTTTAATTGCTTCAATAACACGATCAGCTTGGAATGGTTTTACGATAAAGTCTTTTGCACCTGCTTGAATGGCATCAATAACCATTGCTTGTTGCCCCATAGCGGAGCACATAATTACTTTAGCGTTTGGATCAATTTTACGAATTTCTTTCAATGCAGATATACCATCCATCTCAGGCATTGTAATATCCATTGTTACTAAATCAGGTTTTACTTCTTTAAATTTCTCAATAGCTTGGGCACCATCTGGTGCTTCCCCTACTACTTCATAACCATTTTTGCTTAAAATATCTCGGATCATCATTCTCATAAATGCAGCATCATCAACAATTAGAATACGGTTTGCCATGTTTCTTCCTCCTAGAGATCACTATTGTAGTTTTTGAATTCTGTCCCATTGACTTACGATATCCGTTACGCGCACACCAAAGTTTTCATCGATGACAACGACTTCACCCTTAGCGATTAGTTTGTTATTCACAAGAATATCAACTGGCTCACCGGCTAGCTTGTCCAACTCGATGATAGAACCTTGAGATAACTCAAGAATATCTTTAATTTGCTTTTGGGTTCTTCCTAATTCTACAGTGACCTTCAATGGTATGTCGAGTAGTAAATTTAGATTAGTTCCATCAACCTGCGGTAAATTATCTTGATTAAAGTTTGCGAATTGCACGGGCTGAACATTAACATTACGATTTAAGTTCATGTTATTATTCGACATATCATACCCCATCGCTGGCTGACCGTACATATCTTGAGATTGCGGTGAAGCAATCGGCGGTACGTTCGCCATAGGCTGTTGTTGCACTTCCTGATATTGCGGAGCTGGTGCAACCGGTGGCGCAACATGCTCGACTTGTGCCGGAGCAGTAGGTGCTGAAGGTACTGGTGCAGCTACTTCCTCAGTCGTATCTCCCATAAGCGTCGCTACCATTTCTTTGGCAAATGAGATCGGCAACAATTGCATAATCGTTGAATCAATAAGATCACCAATTCTTAGATGGAATGCAATTTTGATAAACATATCATCTGATGGAAGATGATCCAAACCATCGCCACTTGCTACATCTAATATATCAATACCAGGTGGTGAAATATTAACTAATCGATTGAAAATCGTCGACATGGACGTTGCAGATGAACCCATCATCTGGTTCATCGCCTCTTGAACTGCAGAAATATGAATATCATTCAATTCCTCATTTAGTACATTTCCTTCACCACCAAGCATCAGATCAGCAATGACTTGAGCATCTTTCGTGTGAATAACCAATGAGTTAATACCTTCAAAACCATCAACATATTCAACACTTACTGCAACATGAGGTTTAGGGAAAATATCTCCAAGTTCGCTTTTGCGCACTAGTGATACTGTAGGTGTCGTAATATCCACTTTGCGACCAAGTAATGTAGAGAGAGCTGTTGCCGCACTACCAAATGTAATATTTCCAATTTCACCCAGCGCATCCTGTTCCATCGCCGTAAGGAAACTTTCCAGAGCTACCTCTGAAGTTGCTTCTGTTACTACTGCCGTTTCTTCAGGTTCGCTTGAGGATTGACGAAGCAACGCATCGATTTCCTCTTGAGACAAATAATCTTTACTCGTCATAATCTTCTTCCGCTCCTTCATTCAAAATCTCATCAATTTGAATCGCTATACGATCTTTAATTGACCCTGGACTTCCGATGAATTTAATCTTTTCTCCAACTCTTATTTTAAGCCCTTCATCAACAGGTTTATTTAATGTTAGAACATCACCTTGAGCAAGACCTAAAAATTCTTGTATTGTAATCGATGCTTCACCAAGCTCAGCAATTATTGGCAACTTAGTTTTCTTAACTCGATGCTCAAGCATCTCAACTTCCTCTGGTATACGTTCTTTTTTCTGTGACACAAACCAATGATGTACAGACAATCTTGGCATAATTGGTTCCAATACGACATGCGGTATACATAAGTTAATCATCCCAGTTGTATCCCCAATTTTCGTACTGAATGAAATTAATGCAATAGTTTCATTGGGTGAAACCACTTGCATAAATTGTGGATTAGTCTCAAGCGCTTCTAGTCTTGGCTTAATATCAATAATTGTTTTCCAAGCCTCTTGTAAGCTATCGAATGCTCTTGAAAAAACTTTTTCCATAACAATAGTTTCAATTTCAGTGAGAGAATTCATTTTCGCTGGTGCTGTACCTGGTCCACCGAGCAAACGATCAAGCATTGCATACGCTACATTTGGATTTACTTCTAGAACCATACGACCTTCCAATGGATCAGCCTCAAAAATATTCAGTATTGTCATTTTTGGGATAGATCGAATGAACTCGTCATAAGGTAATTGTTCTACGTCAACTACATTAATTTGAACAAAAGTTCTAAGTTGAGCAGAGAAGTAAGTTGTCAAGTATCTTGCAAAGTTTTCATGAATTCTTGTTAAACTTCTAATGTGATCCTTCGAGAATCGAACGGCACGCTTAAAATCATACACACGTACTTTTTTCGTTACTTCTTCTTTTTTCAAGTCCTCTGCATCCATCTCACCTGATGATAATGCTGCTAATAATGCATCAATCTCATTTTGAGATAAAATATCAACCATGTCTCTCACCTCCTTAGAGGAAATTCTCTAGTAGCTAGATTTTGGCAATCATAAAGTCAGTAATTTCAACTTTTACTAGTTTTCCTTTTGGTAAAATCGGATTAATAAGATTTAATAACTTAGCTTCTAGGTTATCTTCACCTTGTGAACCATTCAGATCTTCGGCAGTCATATCAGCCAAAGTTCTACTGATAATTGGTTTAATTTCAATTTCTAATAGTTGATCGAAGCTCTCTTTTGTCTTCTTATCATCTAATTGGAAAGCAAAACTAATAATTACCATATCCTTCGGTTCTTTCAGATTCCTTCTAAATTCAGTTAACGTAGATGTTACTTCAACACGTTTTTCTGCACTTAACACTTGAACTTCCACTGGTTCATTTTCAGCAGTTTTAGTAGAGTCATCTACAAACATTGTTTTGTATACAACTACACCAACAACTGCAATTAATGTAATGGACAAAAGTATGGTAATTAACCATGGCAGCATCTTTTTCATCGCAAAGGCTCCTTTGTATGTTCAATCTTTTGGGCCGCAGCAACAAGGCCAATTGTTTGAAGAAACTGCTGATTAAGACTGACAATGTCAGCTGTCTTTTCTTTCACTACGATTTTATTACCCGTTGTTAACGTAATAACGCTATCAGCAGCCTCTTCAACCAACTCAATAAGTAGCGCGTTAACCGTCACTTTTTGACCATTAATTCGCGTCAATGTAATCATATGCACCCCTCCTGTAGATAGGGAGATCGTTAGACCCCCCTATTAACTATTAAGTGATTATCGTTTCAAGTTAACGACCTCTTGTAAGATTTCATCGGAAGTAGTGATGATTCTTGAGTTAGCCTGGAAACCACGTTGTGCTATAATCATTTCTGCAAATTCAGATGTTAGATCGACGTTAGACATTTCTAATTGACCTGCAATAATTGCACCTGTACCTAGCTCAGCATCATTAGGTGCGATAATTTCCATCTCACCGTCTGGGTTAGCATTCACTGTCATACGGTACAAACTACCACCAAGCTTCTCTAAGCCACCTGGATTCACTACTTTAACAACACCAATCTGAGCAACTTCTACTTGACCATCAGCAGTTACACCGATAACAGTACCATCTTGAGCAATAGAGAAAGCTGTAATTTCTTCATCTAGAACAATTGGCGCGCCATCTGATCCAAGCACGAATAGTCCATCGCCATTAACAAGTTGACGATTACCATCAAGTACGAAGTTACCTGCACGAGTTAGCATCTGCTCTGTTCCATCGCCAGCAGAAACAACGAAGAACCCATCGCCATCAATCCGCAAATCTGTTGGTTGATTCGTCGTCATCGCACTACCAGGACTATGAATCGTGTCGATAGCAGAGATCGTAACGCCTAGACCGACCTGCTTCGCATTAACACCACCACTTGCTCCTTCTTCCGGAGCGGTAACACCACTAATTGATTGACTCAAAATATCTGAGAACATGACGCGACCAGCTTTGAATCCTACAGTATTTACGTTAGCAATATTGTTACCAATGACATCAAGTTTTGTTTGAAAGCCTTTCATTCCTGAAACACCAGAGTACATCGATCTTAGCATTTTTATAATCCTCCCAAGTTCTTATTATTAGCTGTATCAATCGGTCAACAGCTAGAGGCTCCCTTATCGGTCCAGCCTAGTTCAAGATGATCGCACTATCTATCTGGGTAAACACATTGCTTTTAAGTTGTCCGCCATCTAGCGCCGTCACAACCGTTCTAGTTGGCACATTCACGATCATCGCGATATCGCGATAGACGATCAATGAATCTTTGGCACCTTTTTGAGCTGCCGAATCTACTGCTTGGCTAATTTGCGTTAAACCTTCACTTGGCAGTTTAATGCCTCTTTGTGCCATTCGTAGTTCAGCATGATGACTGAACTTCAACATCGCACCATCCAATACATCAGAAAACTTCGTCGTATCAGCGGATTGTTGTCCACGAGCACTATTTGATAATGCAGTTGGATTAACCTGCATCGGGTATAAATGACCTACTTTAATAACATCACTCATTATGGTGTCACCTCTCCGTTAGAAGAGTCATCCTCAGGTGTTTCAATAGAACCGTCTTCAGGAACTTCAGGAGTTTCTTCTGTAGATTCATCGGGCTCAACTGTATCAGGTTTTGTCTCTGAAATTTGACCGACAAAGTCGATACCAATACGTGCACCACCGACTTCAACATACAGTAAACTATCTTGTGAAATAATCGAATCTACTACGCCACTCCTTTGAATTACTTTGCCTGTTTCATCAAATTCATTCCAAGTAACTGTTTTTCCAATTAAGCTAGAAGCAGATCCAATGTTCTGACGGATCAACGCAAGTTCGCCTGCCATATTCGATAGCTGCTCAACAGATGTAAATTGAGCCATCTGGGCAATAAAATCTGTATCACTCATCGGATTCATAGGATCTTGGTTGCGTAGTTGTGCAACTAGAATACTTAGAAACTGATCTTTACCCATTTCATTCGATTTTGCAGCCGCTTTACTTACATTAGATTTATCATAGTTTGGCCATACTGACGTAACTGAACTTGTCATTATTTTCACCTCCATTCAACAATTGGGTGTATTACACCATTTCATTGACTGCACGACCGTAGCCTAGTTCTCGATGTGACGCATTCGTAACCAACTCTTCTTCAAAGTTTTCATCGCCATGATTACGTTGCTGACTACTCTGATCTTGTAAATGCTGTTGACTACCTTGCTTCTGCTGTTGCGATAGCTGCGCTGCAAATGCCCCTTGCGTTACTTCAATTTTCTCAACCGCAATTCCTTGAGACGCTAGAGAAGCACGTAATTGCACCATTTGATTTTCCAATGCATCTTTACCCATCGCTGTTTCAGCCTGGAATATTGCCGTCAAAATACCATTTTGCATAGATATTCTAACATCAACATGACCTAAATTTTCAGGCGTTAGCATTAGTCTAGCTTCTGTCACACCATTCAACGAAGAGATGTTAAACTTCTCTACAATAAGACCTTTCATCGTGTCAGTAAACTCACTAGCTAGTACGAATGCAGATGGTGTTGATGCTCCAGTTTTCGCTAACTGAGGCAAGAATTCTTTCACATTATCAGCTTTCAACATCGCTAATGCTGTTGTTGGTTGACTTTGTACTTCATCGCCCTCAGCTTGAGTAGTTACCTCCGTCTGATTCGTTACAGATGTCGTTATATTTGTATATCCGACTTCCTGTGACAATCGCTGTAGATGAGATAATGCACTGTCCGCTTTCACTGCAGCTACGAATGGAGAAGTAATGGCTTGGCTAGCTTCGCCTTGCTTCGCGTTCAATTGCTTGACTAGGTCATCAAGAGATGTTTTCAACTGCTGAAGTTGATTCGTAATAACAACCTCTGGTTGCTTCCCTTGAAGCATCTTCGTCGAACCTTCTTGCAATGCTTGCTGCAACAATAATAGCTGATCTTGAAGCTTTGTAATTGCATCATATTGCATAGTAGATTGAGTAGTTGCAATAAGCGTTGAATTTACATTCGCATCGAATGATATCGCAGGCTGCTCATTTTGAAGCGTAATAACTTGTAAAAGCGCTGCAAGCTGTTGCATTAACCCGTCCAACATATTAAGTTGATCGCCAGTTAGCTCGGCATCTTTCAATGTCTCCAACTGATCTAACAAATTTTCAACAAGCTGATCTAACTCTTGCGTCGTTAATGTCTCTTCTACTAGTACAGGCACGCTACTTACTAATTGAGTTAATGGTCCAGTGGTCATTGCTCCTTCAGTCGCTCCAGCATTTGCAGCTTGACCGTTAACGATTTGCACTAGTTGATTTTGAAAGGTTGTTCCCTCTACTGACGTTGCTGCCTGAGAAGGATTAACCGTCCCCATCACTGCGCCCGTAGTAAGTACATTTAACAGTTCCAATTTTTCACCTCCTTCCACATAAAAGGATTATGAATCTTGCATAAGTTTGGTTGCGAGATTTGCTGCTGTGTTTTTATTCACTGCCGATATTTCCTCTAAAATAGCAGATCGAGCACTACTACTGCTTGCCTTCAAAATACGTAGCACTTTGCTTGAGCTAATATCCATCATTTTCACTAGCATATCAGCTGCAGCTTTAGGCTCCATTGCTGAGAATGTAGCAGCAAGCTCGGCATCAGTTACTTGTGAATCTGTCGCCGTCGATGCTGTCGATGCTTGAAGTTTCTTCACTTGTGACTGAAGTGCCGCAAGTTCCATATTCAACACAGAATCATTGTCTTTCAGCCTTAATGTAACATCAGCTGCGATTTGTGGCGTCATTTTCTCCATAATACGAACGCGATCCTCTGCACGCATTTGACTGAATAACAATGCCATTTCATCAAGTGACATACTTTGCATAATTGGTGCTGCTTTACTAGGTGTCATCTTAGCAAACATACTAGCTAGCTCAACAATACGGGCAGTATAATCTTCATCCGTAAGCTTTGATTCTGCTACGCTTTGCTTCAAAAGATCATTTTCCGCTTGTAACGATGTAATTGTACTTTCTTGTGATGTCTGCTCAGTTGTAGTCTCAGCAAATTGTGTTCTTGCTGTAGCAAGTTCCGCTTCTAGCGCAGTAATCTTTTCAGTTAACTTATCATTACGTACGCTATTATCTGATCCAGTAGATCCCTCTGTTGGTTCAGGTAAGAAATTACGTATAATCGGAATATCCTGACCTACTTTAATTGCACCATTACGAAAATCAATATTAAATAACGTCAACACTACACCTATTAGCACAATTAAAAATATAATTGGAAGTAAGAAAAACATTAATCGTTCGATAAAACTAGTTTCTTGCTTTTCCTCATCTATGGCTGCCAATTCCATTCACTCCCTTTACAGGCGTTTCTCTCTTATGAGGTTGGTGACATAAAACGGATGGAAGCCATCTCGTCTAATTCATTTTGTTCCTTCAACTGAGTTTCGTACTTAAACTTGTCGAAAGCATGTTCTTTTGCTTTATCCCAAACCTTTTCTTCCTTCATCTTTGATGCAAGTTCTTGACGTTTCTGGAATACTTTCCGTTCGGCATTCATAATATCTTGTTGCTTAAGCTTAATACTTTCCGCGCAGTACTCAATATATTGATTTATAATAAGTACTTCTGATAAAGGTATAGCTGTGAGCACAGATTGCTCTAACTTCAATTCCCAACTTTTTTTCTCTTGCAAGTATTGTTCAAGAAGTGCTTGCTGGGCTCTAAGTTCTGCTAGCGCGTCTGACAAAATCCATTCAGCCTGCGTTTTTTCACTACTTTTCAAATCTACTATCTTTTGAAAAGTATATTTAAAGAATGCCATTGATTAATCAACTCCTACCAAAGTTAGCAATTAATTTCTCTTGAGTTTCTTCTAACGTAATTTTGTCATTCGTACGTTGTCTCGTAAACTCGTTGATTGAATCAATATATTCAATGGCCATATCAATATTTTGATTTGAGCCTTTTTGGTACGCACCAATATTTATTAAATCCTCTGATTCACGATAGATTGCTAGAAGCCTCTTCAACTCATTCGCAGCATCTAACTGTTCATCTGTAACAATTTCATTCATAACACGACTGACAGATTGTAAGACATCTAAAGCAGGATAATGCCCCTTATGAGCAAGTTGACGACTTAATACGATATGACCATCTAAAATTCCACGTACGGCATCGGCAATTGGTTCATTCATATCATCACCATCTACTAGAACAGTGTAGAAGGCGGTAATAGAACCCTTCTTACCTGTCCCTGCTCGTTCCAACAACTTAGGTAATGCGGCAAATACAGAAGGTGTATAGCCCCTTGTAGCTGGCGGTTCACCTATTGCTAGACCGACTTCACGCATAGCCATTGCATAACGTGTTACAGAGTCCATCATCAACATCACGTTCAAACCACGATCACGGAAATATTCAGCTATTGATGTAGCAATCATTGCACCCTTCATTCGAATCAATGCAGGTTGATCAGATGTCGCCACAATAACAACCGAACGTGCTAGCCCTTCTGGACCTAGATCCTTCTCTATGAACTCTAGCACTTCACGTCCACGCTCACCGATTAAGGCGATTACATTGACATCGGCTGTAGTATTTCTAGCAATCATACCAAGTAGTGTACTTTTCCCTACTCCTGAACCAGCAAATATACCAACACGTTGTCCTACACCAACGGTCAACAAACCGTCAATTGCCTTAACACCGATACCAAGTGGCTTAGATACACGAGGTCTCGCTAGTGGATTATTAGGCGGACTATGCGTGGAATAGTTAGGCATTCTACTAGGCAAAAAACTACCATCCAATGGATTACCTAAGCCATCTAACACTTTCCCTAATAGTTCTGAGCCGACTTTAACGGTAAGCGGCTTACCGGTTCCTACCACATCGCAGCCAGGACTAATCGCATGTAATTCACCTAAAGGCATAAGAATAACCTTATTTTCTCTAAATCCAACGACCTCTGCCTTCAACGGCTTCGATGATTTTGTAGGATAGATATAACATAGATCTCCAATACTAGCGTCGGGACCTTGTGATTCTACTGTGAGGCCGATAACTTGAGTAACTTTACCGTTAATACGAACTGGATCGATATTTTTCAGATGATCTCGATACTTATCCATTTCCAAATTAATCGGTGTCATTAGTTTGACCTCTTTCTTCAATGCTCTGATGTGCGACCAAAAGTAATTCTCTCTTAATCTCTGAAAGTTGAGTATCGATTCTAGCATCTATACTACCGAACTTAGAACGTATAACACAGCCTTCATCTTTTACCGATGAATCTGGAATAATGACTAATTCTGCTTGAGAATCAATTGTTGCATTCAGTTCTTCACGCGCTGCTTGCACAAAAGATAAGTTCGCAGGCGATACACATAATGTAATTTCACCCTGCTCACGTCTACGTGAAAGTGTTCTCGTTATAATCTCTAATACCATCTCTGGTTCTAGCGTAAGCTGTTTGCCAATGATTTTCTCAGCAATACTACAACTTAATTCAACGATAAATGGTTCGGCCTCTTGGATAATTTGCTCTCTCGTTCGATAAGCATCCTTCAATATCGTAGAAGCTTCTTCAAGATTCTGTTCCCATTCTGTTCTCACTTCTTGCTGTGCTTGTACCATACCGGACTGATAACCTTGTTGATGTCCTTCTGCCTGATGCTGCTCTTTAATTGCTTCATCCTCATTGCGTTTCTCAAGCCACCATACTTCGATCTGTGCATTAGCATCCTCAAGCAACTTTTCACATTCAACAGCTGCTTCACTTATGCGTGCTTCTGCTGTAGCCATGGCATCAGAAACGATTTGATCACGCAAAGATATCGTAGCCTCATCTGGTCCCTCTTCAACTGGTTCAATTGTCTCTTCTCTATCAGTTTCTTCATGTTGCGGAAAATGTTGATTATTCCAGCGCAACTTTTTAAGTTCATCCAACGTCATAACATGAGAAGACTTGATTAGATTAGACAATGATATCATCCCCTCCGCCGCGAGCAATAATAATTTCACCAGATTCCTCTAGTCTTCTTATAATTGCAACGATGCGTGTTTGTGCTTCTTCAACGTCACGCAAACGAACAGGTCCCATGAATTCCATTTCTTCTTGGAAGGTCTCAGCCATACGTTTGGACATATTGCGGAAAATTGCTTCACGTACTTCTTCACTAGATACTTTAAGTGCAAGTTGTAGGTCTCCATTTTCCACATCACGAATAATTCTTTGAATGGAACGATTGTCGATACTAACAATATCTTCAAATACAAACATACGTTTTTTGATATCTTCAGCAAGTTCAGGATCTTGAATTTCAAGCGCATCAAGAATAGTACGTTCGGTACCACGGTCAACACCATTCAATATTTGAACAATAGAATCGATACCACCGGCATTTGTATAATCCTGAGTAACTGTTGAAGATAGTTTTTGCTCTAATATATGTTCAATTTGAGTAATCACTTCAGGTGAAGTACTATCCATCATCGCAATTCGTTTCGCTACATCCGCTTGCTTGTCTTGCGGTAGTGACGATAGAATCGTTGATGCTTGTTCAGACTGAAGATACGATAGCACTAAGGCAATCGTCTGTGTATTCTCATTTTGAATAAAGTTTAAAATTTGAGCCGGATCAGCTTTTCGTGCAAAGTCGAAAGGTCTAACTTGAAGTGTCGCTGTTAAGCGTGTCAATACTTCTTTCGCTTTGTCTTCGCCTAATGCCTTGTCCAAAATTTCCTTCGCATATGCGATACCGCCTTGAGAAATATACTCTTGAGCCATGCATATTTGATTAAATTCGGTCAATATATTATCTCTATCAGTACTATCAACTTTCCTAACATTAGCGATTTCAAGCGTTAATTGCTCAATTTCATCATCACGTAGATGCTTGAAAATTTGTGCGGACACTTCTGGTCCTAGTGTGATTAATAAAATCGCTGCCTTTTGACGACCAGACAATCCTTGAGAAAATTTCGACAATTACAGCACCTCTATTCATCTACTAGCCAGGTACGAAGCAAGTTGACGAAATCGTCAGGTTTGCGTTTGGCAAGTGTCTCTAGATTTTTACGAGCTTGACTATCATTTTGTAACGTATCAAAATCAATGGCTTCAAATGCAGGTCTTTCTGGAATGTCGTCGAATACTTGTTCTTCTTCTCTAGCCGCTTTACGACGACGAGAAACTACGACTACTAAAGCAACAATAGCAGCTAACGCAAGCAAACCAATACCGATCAACCAACCAAGAGATATTCCAGCCCCTGAAGTTTCAACTTCCGTGGTAGTGAAATTACGTGCAATAAGCGTCACTTTTTTGTTCAAAATTTCATCATTTTCCACGTTTTGGCCTGAATTCGCTAATTGACTTCTTACAAAGCTAGTTAAATAGCTTGTAATTGCAGCTTGTTCCGCTGCGTCAGCTAACTCTGAAGTCTCAAAGCCTACACTAATGGATAGATCTTTAACGACATAAGGCGCAGACTCTATAATACTATCTACTCTATTAACTTCATAATTTGTAATGCTAGAGTTAGATTCCGAACTACTTTCACCATCATTGGTAGATGTTTGATAAGTTGGAACATCCGTTTCACCCGTACCAACTACTCCACCTGATGTACCACTTGTGTTAGTAGAAGAACTTGAATTATTTTCTTCGCTAATAATAATACCGTTATTATTATTGTTCTCAAGAGGTAAAACAAGACTTTCTTGACTAGATTTCTTATCGAAATTCAAGCTACTAGAAATACTAACAACAATATTGTCTACTCCGTAAATTTGGCTTAAGTATTGCTGAACGCTAGTTTTCACATCTTGCTCATACATTTTTTGCACTTTAAATTGTGTTTCTATTAAATTCGAGCTGCTACTTAACAAGTCATTAGTAGCTGATGACGTCAGCTCTCCTAATTGTTGACTATTGATATTAATAGCACTTACTTCAAGTCCTGCTACTGATGACTTTACCAAATTGAAATATCCATCGATTTCAGCTTGTGTAGGGCGGTAGCCAGTTGCAAAATTAAGTACGATCGCTGCTGAAGGCTTACTTTGCTCATCCGTAGTCAGGAAAACACTCTCTTTCGGTACATTAATGAGTACTTTAGAGCTTTGAACACCTTGAAGTCCATTTAATAACTTTTGAACTTCTCCATTAACCGCATTTTGATATTTTACATTAAATTCATTTTCCGTTGTGCCAAGTGTAGAGCTACCAATTCCGAACGATTCAGTAAATCCAATTGATCCATTTTGAATCATACCTTCAGAACCAATTGCAATTTTTGCTTTAACAGCATCTTTCGTAGGAACAGAGATGGACGTTCCCATCGCATCTAGCTTATAAGGGATAGCTGCTGATTCCAAATATGTAATAATTGCAGCTGAATCCGTTGCATCCAAGTTATTGAAAGCAACCTCGTATTCAGTCCTCGTGAAAATAACAGTCGCAAGCACGATCGCTACGACCAAACCGGCTAGCGAAGCACCTAGCCATATTTTTTGTTTTCTACCCATTTGTTGAAAAGCACTTTTAGCCTTATTAATATACTGGGCGATTCTTTCGTTCACGTTTTCACCTCATCTGAGTTCTATGCTAGTCTCAACAAACTTAGATTTGGATCCGCATAATTTCTTGATACGCAGTTACTGCTTTATCGCGGATCTGTGAGGTTAATTGTAAACTTAGCTGAGCTTGACTCGCAGAAATCAATACTTCAGTAGCATCCACTTTACCCGCTAGATACAAATCATTTTTAGCATGTACTTCTGCTTCTTGCGCAGACACACTTTCTAATGCATCATTCAGAAACTGTCCAAAAGACTTCGTAATTTCAGCAGTACTCTTTTCAGTAGGCGCTGCATTTATACTTTTAATTTGTTGCAAACTTATACTGGAAATTGAATCAATCATGTTTTGCCTCCATTCTTAGTGTGAACCTATCTTCCAATTTCAAGAGCTTTCATAAACATTGATTTCGTAGCATTAAGAGCAGTTACGTTCGATTCATAAGCCCGATAAGCAGCTATCATATCAACCATCTCCGTCGCTGTATCAACATTAGGCATATTAACATAGCCATCTGCATTAGCATCAGGATGTGTCGGATTATAAACTAACTTAGTTGGCGAAGAGTCTTCTATGATTTTTGTCACAGTTACACCACTTAACATTTTGCTTGCTTGCTTTCCATTCAATGTATTATTAAGGACGGACGCAAATGATGACGCATTTGAATCCATAACCACCATTTTCCTCTTGTATGGAACATATTCACCATTTACAAAGCTACCTCTTGTTGTTTGTGCATTAGCAACATTTGATGAAATAACATCCATTCTCATGCGGTTTGCTGTTAAAGCGGACGCACTAATGTCAAAGCCATTAGAGATTTTCACCTATTATCTCCCCCCTGTGATCGCAATTCTCATCATTGAAAACTGATGATTAAGCTGCTGAACGTACATATTATAATTTAATTGATTTTTGGCAAGTAAAGTCATTTCCGCATCATGATCAACATTATTATTCGTGGTTGCATTCATTGCTGTAGTCGTATCTGTTACGAGCTTAGGAGTTGGTAAACCAAGCTTCCCACCGTTAATGGCAATATGACGTTCGTTAGTTGTTTGACCTTGCAAGGATCGTCCAGTGTCAGTACCCATTGCATCTGCAATTAACTCTTCGAAAAGAAGCTCTGATCTTTTGAAGTTTGGAGTTTCTGAATTGGCGATGTTATTAGAAATTACACGTTGCCTTGCTTCAGCAGAATATAGTGCTGATTCCATTCTTTGAAAGGAGGTACTATTCAATAATTTCATTCATTTCACCACTTTCCTAATTGCTCATCCTCTTCTCATTCCACGCACATATGTCAAATTCCTCTATTTAACAACAAAAAATATTAAAATTTTATAATATTTCGTCGAAAGATGTATCTATAATAATCTAGAATTATTCATTATTTTTCAATAAGAAAAAAGCCCTATTTTATAAATTCAGTAGGGCTTTTGGAATGGTTAATACACAAATCATTATTTATTCTTTTTTAGTTCCTGTAACAATTGTATATTTAATATTTTAATGTAAGTACCTTTCATTCCCAAAGAGCGGGTTTCAATAACTCCTGCACTTTCTAACTTGCGGAGTGCATTGACAATAACAGAGCGTGTAATGCCTACGCGGTCAGCTATTTTGGATGCTACAAGTAGCCCTTCTTTCCCGTCAAGCTCTTCAAAAATATGTTCAACAGCTTCCAATTCGCTATAGGATAATGAACCAATTGCAACAGCAACAACTGCTCTGCTACGTGCTTCTTGTTCAATTTCTTCACTTCGTTCTCGCAATATTTCCATTCCAACTATTGTACTACCATACTCCGCAAGAACTAGATCATCGTCTGTAAACTGCGCACTCACTCGCGTGAGCAATAATGTACCGAGACGATCCCCTCCACCAATAATAGGGACAATAGTCATGTTTTCTTGCTCGCCGATTCTGAGAATTATCTCAGAATCCATTTTTTCCATTGAAGCATTGGTGTTTGTTTCTTCGACTTTTAAGAACAATTTATTCATTTCATTAGAAAATCTTAGTTCATCAGAGTTAAGCGCTCTTAAATAATCATGGGCATAAATATCCAATGCAGCACAACCAAGCACTTTACCGCGACGACTAACAACGAACACGTTAGACTGAATCGTTGTGCAAAGCACTTCAGCCATCTCTCTAAAATTAACTGATTTACCAGCTGCACGTTGTAATAACCGATTCAAGGTTCGTGTCTTATTCAATAAACTCATTACTGATTGCCTCCCAAATCTATTACTGCTACAAAATGTATTGACTCAAATCACGATCTTTTGCAATATCCCCTAGCTTGGCTCTAACATATTCAGGAGTAATCTGCATATGCTCCAACGTTAATTCTGGAGCTTCAAATGAAAGATCTTCCAATAACTTCTCCAGAATAGTATGCAATCTTCTAGCACCAATATTTTCCATATTACGATTGACATCTGCCGCGATTTTAGCTATTTCTTTAATCGCATCTTCTGTAAAATCAATTTTAATACCTTCAGTTTCCAACAGCGCTGTATACTGCTTTGTTAAAGCATTTTTCGGTTCCGTCAAAATGTTAACGAAATCTTCTTCCGTCAGTGAAGTTAATTCGACACGAATCGGGAAACGTCCTTGTAGCTCCGGAATTAGATCTGAAGGTTTGGCAATATGGAATGCACCAGCTGCAACAAACAGCACATAGTCCGTTCTAACAGGGCCATACTTCGTCATAATCGTTGAACCTTCCACGATTGGAAGTATATCCCTTTGAACGCCTTCGCGTGACACATCCGGTCCTGAGCCACGGGACGGCGCAGCAATTTTATCAATTTCATCGATAAAAATAATACCACTTTGCTCTGCGCGAATAACGGATTCTGAAATAACTTCATCCATATCGATCAGCTTAGTAGCCTCTTCTTGAATGAGTACTTTTCTTGCTTCCTTTACAGGTAGCTTTCGCTTTTTAGGTTTCTTCGGCATTAATGAACCTAAAATATCTTGCATATTCATTCCTGAGTTCTCCAACCCTTGACCATTTAACATATCCATCATATTAGGCGAATTATCTTCAACTTCAATTGTAATTTGCTCATTCTCAAGCTTGCCTGCTGCAAGATCAGCTTTTACATTGGCACGTCGTTCTGCCAATCCATGATCGACCTCTGAATCGTTGTCATTGGCAGAATCATCAGAATTATTACCACCGAACAACATTTCAAATGGATTTTTGTTAGCCTTAGGCTTTGCTTGTGAAGGAGCCAACAGTTCGACGATACGCTCATTAGCAAGTTTTTCAGCTTCCGCTTTAACAACTTCTGTTTTTTCAACTTTCACCATACGAATGGCAACTTCAACCAAATCACGGACCATCGACTCAACATCACGACCAACATACCCAACTTCAGTAAATTTAGTCGCTTCCACTTTTACGAACGGTGCCTTCACTAATTTCGCAAGACGTCTTGCGATTTCTGTCTTACCTACTCCTGTTGGACCGATCATTAGAATGTTTTTCGGCACAATCTCATCTCGCAGACTTTCATCTAACATACTTCTGCGATATCGATTACGCAATGCTACCGCTACTGAACGTTTTGCATCCTTCTGAGCTACAATATACTTATCTAGTTCCGCAACAATTTGACGCGGTGTCAGAGCTTGTGTTTCCATACCTCATCGCCTCCGCTACTCTATAATATTTCTTCTACCACAATATTGTGATTAGTATACACACATATTTCTGCTGCAATCTCTAAAGCTCCATGAGCAATATCCTTCGCTTCCATATCAGGAGCATGACGTTTCATCGCTCTTGCAGCCGATAACGCAAAGGATCCTCCTGATCCAATAGCAATGACATCGTCATCAGGTTCAATGATCTCACCATTCCCTGAAATCAATAACATTCCACTTTTGTCCATTACGATCATCATCGCTTCCAATTTGCGAAGGACACGATCTGAACGCCATTCTTTAGCAAGTTCAACCGCTGCACGCTGCAAATTACCATGATGTTCTTCCAGCTTAGCTTCAAACTTCTCAAACAATGTAATCGCATCTGCAACAGAACCAGCAAAACCTGATACCACTTGACCACGATACAAACGACGAACCTTCTTTGCCGTTCCCTTCATGATCATAGAATTACCAAATGTCACCTGACCATCACCTGCAATAGCGCCTTTGCCATTGTGTCTTACCGCACAAATCGTTGTCGCATGAAATTGCATTTCCATCTTTTACGCCTCCTTCAAACTTTTTGTGTGCTTCCAGAATATCTTCTCGATTACGAAAAGTTACTTCGAAAGCATTGACTGGGATTATCTACCTAAATGCTCATCCTTAAACTGTTGAATATACTCTAATGCACGATTTGCAATCGCCTCATTTTTTTCCTTCTTATTTCGAATTTTATTCTCAAGTGGTGGAAACAGACCAAAGTTTGCGTTCATTGGTTGAAAATGTTTGAAATCTGCCGTTGTAATGTACTCGGCCATGCTTCCAAGTGCAGATTGGACAGGCAATTGAACTAATGGTTCGCCTTTTGCTAGCTTAGCCGCATTAATTCCGGCGATTAATCCTGATGCTGCAGATTCAACATATCCTTCGACACCAGTCATCTGACCTGCAAAGAATAAATTTTCTCTTTGCTTCGTTTGGTATGTAGCTTTCATAAGACTCGGTGAATTAATAAATGTATTTCGGTGCATAACACCAAAGCGGACAAACTCCGCATTTTCAAGTCCTGGGATCATGGAGAAGACGCGTTTTTGCTCTCCCCATTTCAAATGCGTTTGGAAGCCAACCATATTATATAATGTTCCTGCTGCATTATCTTGACGAAGTTGAATAACAGCATGTGGTAATTTACCTGTATGAGGATTTACAAGACCTACTGGCTTAAGTGCTCCAAATAACAATGTTTGTCTACCACGAGTCGCCAATACCTCGACAGGCATACAACCTTCGAAGTATACTTCTTTCTCAAATTCCTTTAACTCAGCAACTTCAGCCGTTATCAATGCATCATAGAAAGCATTGAACTCATCCTCCGTCATCGGACAATTCAGATACGCTGCTTCACCTTTATCATAGCGCGACGCCAAATATACTTTATCCATATCAATCGAATCTTTGTCAATGATTGGAGCTGCCGCATCATAAAAGTAGAAGTATTCCTCACCAAGTAATCCTTGGATTTGCTTAGACAATGATTCTGCTGTTAATGGCCCCGTAGCGATAACAACGATTCCATCTTCAGGAATTTCTGTCACTTCTTCATTACGAACTTCGATAAGCGGATGATTACGTAGACGATTCGTAATTTCACCAGAAAAACCATCACGGTCAACAGCTAATGCACCACCAGCTGGTACTGCATGTTGATCAGCACTACTTATAATAATGGAATCAAGCATACGCATTTCTTCCTTCAATACACCAACCGCATTGCTTAATCCATTCGCACGCAAACTATTACTACATACTAACTCTGCAAATTGATTGGTATGGTGCGCAGGAGTTTTTGTTACTGGGCGCATCTCGTATAAAATCACTTCAACACCTTGCTCCGCGATTTGCCAAGCCGCTTCACTACCTGCAAGACCTGCACCCACAACAATGACTTTCTGATTACTCAATCTATTTCATCCTCTCAGATCACATTTTCAAATTTCAAGTGTAGAAAGACAATATCCTCCCAATACATGGGAGGACAATGACGTTACATATAGATCTTATATATAACGATATTATAGTTAGTCGTTATCATCCTCGATAATTTCTTCCGAGAAATCACAACTGACGCATTTCAATTTAGCGCCGCTTCGGTTGCGTTTTTCGACAACCACCTCGTTGCAATTGGGACAAGGTTTATTCGTTGGTTTATCCCAAGAAACATAATCGCACTCTGGATAGGTGACACAACCGAAGAAGATTCTTCCCTTTTTGCTCCGTCTCTCGACAATATGTCCTTTATTACATTTCGGACATGTAATCCCTATATCTTTCACGATTGGTTTAGTATTTCTACAATCTGGGAATCCAGAACAAGCTAAAAATCGTCCAAATCGTCCCATTTTATATACTAAAAACTTACCACATTTCTCACATATTTCTTCGGATACTTCATCTTGAATTTCTATTTCTTTCATTTCTTCTTCTGCCACTTCTAATCGCTTCTCAAAAGTTTCATAAAAGTCAGCTAATATTTTGATCCAATCTTCCGTTCCTTCTTCTACATGGTCAAGATTACCTTCCATATTGGCAGTGAACTCGACATTCAAAATTTCAGGGAAAAACTCTTCCATCAATTGAATGACTAATTCGCCTAGTTCCGTAGGGAAGAACTTTTTCTCCTCCATTACCACGTAGCCACGCTTTTGGACTGTTTCTAATGTAGGAGCGTACGTACTAGGACGACCAATTCCCAATTCTTCCAGCGTTTTAACCAATCGCGCTTCCGTATATCTTGGAGGTGGTTGCGTAAAATGCTGCTTCGGATCAATCACTTCTGGTGCAAGCTTGTCTCCAACAGCTAGAGCAGGTAGAAAAGTGTACTCTTCTACCGTATCATCATCATTACCTTCCACATATACTTTCATAAAGCCTGCGAATTTAATTTTAGAGCCTGTTGCACGGAACGTTGCTGAACCACTATTAAAATCAACGGTCATCGTATCTAACACAGCTGAAGACATCTGACTTGCAGCAAAACGATCCCATACGAGTTTGTATAATCTAAATTGATCACGTGACAAGAAAGGCTTCATCGTCTCTGGATCACGAAGGATCGAAGTAGGTCGAATCGCTTCATGGGCATCTTGGGCATTGCTATTTTTCTTCAAATATTGCCTTGGCTCATCCGGCATGAATGTAGCACCGTATTTGTTAGTCACGTATTCGCGAGCCTCTTCTTGAGCGATTGGAGAGATACGAGTAGAATCCGTTCTCATATACGTAATCAAACCGACTGTACCTTCCTTACCAAGCTCCACACCTTCGTAAAGCTGTTGTGCAACACTCATCGTCTTAGAAGCTCGGAAACCAAGCTTACGGGCCGCTTCCTGTTGCAATGAACTCGTGATGAAAGGTGGCGAAGGATTTCTTAAGCGCTCTTTCTCTTTCACTTCAGCTACAGTAAACTGATCAGCTGTCATCACATTCAGCACTTCATCTACATCATCCCGATTGGCAAGTTCTTTCTTCTTACCGTTCAAACCATAGAACTTCGCTTCGAATTTTTGCTTCTGATGTTCAAGCTTTGCCGTAATCGACCAATATTCTTCAGGAATAAAAGCATCAATCTCATGCTCTCGATCGAGAATCATCTTCACTGTAACGGATTGCACACGTCCAGCTGAAAGCCCTTTTTTTACTTTTTTCCACAATAGCGGACTAATTTTGTAACCTACTAATCTGTCAAGAATACGTCTAGCCTGCTGTGCATTCACTAAGTCCATATTAATAGCGCGTGGCGTCTTGAAAGCATCCTTGACTGCCTGCTTTGTAATTTCATTGAATACTACACGACAAGGTTCCGTCTCATCGATATTCAAATAATGAGCCAAATGCCATGCAATCGCTTCTCCTTCGCGATCGGGATCGGCTGCGAGATAGACTTTTTTCACTTTTTTACTTGCATCTTTCAATTCCTTCAATACACTACCTTTACCGCGAATCGTAATGTATTTCGGGTTAAAATCATTCTCCACTTCAACACCAATTTGACTTTTAGGTAAGTCACGAATATGTCCCATAGACGCTTTTACAATATATTTACTACCTAAATACTTACCAATCGTTTTGGCTTTGGCGGGTGATTCTACAATGACTAACGAATCTGCCATACGAGGTGCCTCCTCTGTTAGATACAAATTACAGTGCAATATATATTGAACCTGGATGTTGTTCTATCAATTGTTTTATACATAAATTTAGCAGAAGAACGTTCAAATGTCCAAACGGAATGTTAGTAAGGTTAGAAATTTCATTAATCGAGAGCGAATTTTCTCTCAGCAATGTAACAATTTTAACTTCATCCTCGGACAATTCATCTAATAATTTGCTCTTCGTAAGTTGCTTCATTTCATTTGCATTTTGACTATTCACATTATCTTTCAACCATGATAGCTCCTCAAACAATTGTTGTGAGGACAATAGCATTCTAGCATATCCATTCTGAATAAGAAAGTTTGGCCCTTCACTTTTAGCTGAATGAATAGGTCCAGGTACAGCAAATAATTCTCGATCCATATCAAGTGCATGCCTCGCTGTAATCATCGAGCCACTTTTACGTTCTCCTTCTATTATAATAGAAGCGAGACTTAATCCGGCTATAATTCGATTACGCTGATGAAACTGACCAGGATGAATAGGTGAAGCATGTACACTTTCAGAAATAAGCAAGCCTTCTTCTCCAACTCGCTCATATAGTTCATAATTATTAGCAGGATAGCATTGTGTTATTGCTGTCGGTAATATGGCAATCGTTGAACTACTGTAAGACAAAGCTGCTTTATGGGCAATCGTATCTACACCATTGGCAAAACCACTTACAATCGTTAAACCTTGCTCTGCAAACTGTCCACTGAAAAGCTTTGTACACTGCTTTCCATAGCTCGTAGGATATCTAGTGCCAACAATAGCTAATGATCGCCTCTGAAGCAATTCTAGCCGTCCACGTACATATAGAATCCAAGGTGGCTGTGCAATTTGTTTCAAAGCTTCAGGATATTGTTCATCCCAGTACGTAATACAATAATAACGATGCTTTTGTTGATGAACTTCACGCTCTGCAATTTCCCCATACGTATAGCCACTCCGAAATTGCTGTAATCGCTCCGCTATTTGTGCCTTTACGCCAAGCTTCCGTAATTGTTCAATAGACCATTCATCTTCCGCATGGAGATCATTATCTATAATTAGCTTCATAGTATGCCAACCAACACCTACGATTTCAGAAAGCTCGATCATAAAGTGCTTATATTGATCATTGTTCATATAAATACTCCTCTTCTATGAACAAGATCTTGCACTAGTACTCTCATATTGTGCCTTAATATAGAGGCAGATTGCAAGTCTTGCTCGATAAATTGCTTAAATTTTCTAAAAACTTCATTAAAAAAGCAGCCTTACCCCTTTCAATTGAAAGAGATAAGGCTGCTTGCCTTACAGATTTATATGTTTATTTCACAGTTGTACATTTTTCAAGTAGACCTTGTTCTTCTAGTACAGATACTAGAGTTGAACCCATCTCCGATGGTGTAGGAGCTACTTTAACTCCACATGCTTCAAGCGTAGTGATTTTTTCAGCAGCAGTTCCTTTACCACCTGAAATAATCGCACCTGCATGTCCCATACGCTTCCCTGGAGGAGCAGTTGCACCACCAATGAAACCAACTACTGGCTTCGTCATATTCGCTTTGATCCACTCAGCCGCTTCTTCTTCTGCAGTTCCACCGATCTCACCGATCATAATAACTGCATAAGTGTCAGGATCATCGTTAAAGCGACTCAAAATATCGATAAATTCAGATCCTTTAACAGGGTCTCCACCGATACCAATCGCGGAGGATTGACCAATACCGCGAGTCGTTAATTGATGAACAGCCTCATAAGTAAGTGTTCCAGAACGAGACACTACACCTACATGACCAGGAGTATGAATATAACCTGGCATAATGCCGATTTTGCACTCGCCTGGAGTAATAACGCCTGGGCAGTTAGGACCGATCAATACGGAATCCTTACCTTCCATATAACGTTTTACATTAACCATATCAAGTACAGGAATACCTTCTGTAATACAGATAACAAGCTCAACACCTGCATCAACAGCCTCAATAATCGCTTCGGCAGCGAAAGCAGGCGGTACGTAGATAACTGATGCTGTAGCACCAGTAGCTTCAACCGCTTGTGATACCGTATTGAATACAGGCAATGTAGCTACATCACCATTCTCAAGTGTTATCTCAACTGATGTGCCACCTTTACCAGGTGTAACGCCACCAACCATTTGTGTGCCATAGTCTAATGCACCTTTTGCATGGAATAGACCAGTAGCACCAGTGATACCTTGAGTAATAACTTTTGTATCTTTATTAACCAAAATAGCCACTTATCTCACATCCTCTGAATGTTTTCGTGTAATTTATCGAGAAATGTAGTTCTATTTCACTAGAGCTACAATTTTTTGCGCGCCATCTGCCATCGAATCAGCCGCAACAATATTCAGACCAGACTCATTAAGAATCTGCTTTCCTAGTTCCACATTCGTTCCTTCTAAGCGAACAACAAGTGGACGATCTAGGCCGATTTGCTTAGCCGCTTCAACCACACCGTTTGCGATAACATCACAACGCATAATGCCGCCAAAAATGTTCACGAAAATACCTTTAACTTTTTCATCAGACAGAATGATTTTGAACGCTTCTGTTACTTTTTCAGTAGTCGCACCGCCCCCTACATCTAGGAAGTTAGCCGGGTCTCCACCGTAATGTTTAATAATATCCATTGTCGCCATCGCAAGACCTGCGCCATTAACCATACAACCGATGTCGCCATCAAGTGCAATATAGCTAAGGTCATACTTGGAAGCTTCAATTTCCTTAGAATCTTCTTCTTCAAGATCACGAAGTTCTAAAATGTCTTTATGACGGTACAAAGCGTTGGAATCGAAATTCAATTTCGCATCCAATGCCATTACGTTACCATCACCTGTAACAACTAGAGGGTTTATTTCAGCAATAGAGCAATCTTTTTCCACGAAAGCGCTGTATAAACTAAGCATGAATTTCGCCGCTTTGTTAACTAGCTCGTTCGGAATATTGATTGCATATGCTAATTTACGAGCTTGGAAAGCTTGTAAACCAATTGCTGGATCAACCACTTCTTTGAAAATCTTCTCTGGATTACTGGCAGCAACCTCTTCAATCTCAGTACCGCCTTCTTCTGAAGCCATAAATGTTACGCGACCTGTCGTATTATCAAGAACTACACCAATATAGTACTCTTTCTTGATGTCACAGCCTTCTTCAATTAGAAGACGCTTAACTTCTTTACCTTCTGGACCAGTTTGATGAGTAACTAGCACCTTGCCTAAAATTTCACTTGCATAAGCTCTAACTTCGTCAAGATTTTTTGCTACTTTAACTCCACCGGCTTTACCGCGGCCACCTGCATGAATTTGGGCTTTAACGACAATTACCGAAGTCCCTAGCTCTTGCGCAGCTTGTACAGCTTCATCAACTGTGAAAGCTACTTTCCCTTTGGGAACGGATACGCCATATTGTTGAAGCAGAGCTTTACCTTGATACTCATGGATATTCATGTTGAAATCCTCCATTTCACTGACTATGACAGTAATATGTACAAAGAAACTGCTTACATTGTAACATCTTTCTCCATGATAAGCTCTCATTTATAAAAAAATAGTAAGCTTATTTTGCTATCAATATGATCTCTTTTTGATATCATTGTATTTTTATTACTGTTATATCCTTTTTTTCAGTTAATTCCCATGATTTAATTGCATTTTAAGTAAGGTGCTTTAACTTCGTAAGTTTTCCATTCAGACAACCATTGATCTTGAGCAATTCCCCCTTTCAACCTTTAATTGACAAACTCTGTTGTGCTATTTATTATTATGTTAATAGATAACTTGAGGAAGCACCTCCAATCTAACCATTGGGGGTGCTTTTTATGTATACATCGCTTGCTAGTGCTATTGTTATCGGGGTCAATGGACGCGGTATAACGGTCGAGGTCGATATTACGAGCGGGATCCCGCAAATCAGCGTGGTCGGATTGCCAGACTCCGCGATCCGCGAATCGGTCGAGCGCGTTAGATCCGCGATTCGAAATAGTAATTATCAGTTTCCATTAGAAAGAATAACGATCAATCTCGCACCTGCTGATCTTAGAAAAGAAGGTGCCGGGCTAGATCTGGCTATTGCAGCGGGCATACTGAAAGCATCAAAGCAAATTAAATGCGAACTAGTAGCAACATTAGTTGTCGGTGAGTTATCTCTCGATGGTCATATTAGACCAGTTCAAGGCATTCTTGCCATGCTTGAATATGCTAAGGCAGCAGGTATTACACAAATCATACTACCTCATGTCAATACCTATGAAGCTTCACTTATTTCTGGGCTGTTGCTATGTCCTATTACTAATTTACGAGAATTAGAGAATATTAATTATATACCATCAACGGAATTACTAGCTTTGCATGAGCAAGAACGAGGTCTCGCTTCATCTACTAGAACCTATAGGCAAGATATTGATATTAGTGATGTGGTGGGACAACAAGAAGCAAAGCGCGCATTATTAATTGCAGCTGCGGGTCGCCATAATATTATTATATCGGGCCCTCCAGGCGTTGGTAAAACGATGTTGATCCGGCGATTACCAAGTATTATGCCACCGCTACAAGAAGCTGAAGCACTTGAAGTTACCAAAATCTACAGTGTTGCAGGTAAATTATTACCGAACACCGCTGCCTTCATTAGCGCTCCACCATTCCGTTCTCCGCATCATTCTATTTCAGTCGGAGGTCTCATCGGAGGCGGCAGTATTCCAAAGCCTGGCGAGGTGACTCTCTCTCATCATGGTGTGCTCTTTCTTGATGAGCTACCCGAGTTTTCCAGGCAGGTACTTGAGTTGCTTCGCCAGCCGATGGAGGAGCATACAGTCTCGATCTCTAGAGCAAGAAATCATGTTACCTTTCCCGCTTCATTTCTGTTAGCAGCTTCATATAATCCGTGTCCTTGTGGGTTTTATGGATTTGAACGTGAAGGAAAAAGCTGCACTTGCACACAGGCGATGATTCATCGCTATCGAGCCAAGCTATCTGGACCACTGCTTGATCGGATCGATCTACAGATCGACGTTGCGCGCCCTACTTCGCTCATCCCATCGAAAGAAGATCTTGCTATGACCTCGCTGCAAATGAGAGAGCTAGTCGAGCAAGCAGTTAAGCTACAGCAGCATCGTTATCGTAAATACGCATTTAACTATAATAGTGAGTTGACGACGCAAGGAATTAAGCAATTAGTAAAGTTGCCTAAGGAAGCTCATGAATTGATTGAAAATGCCTTTCAAGCACTAGGGATGAGTATGCGCGGTTATGATCGAATTATAAAAATCGCTCGTACGATCGCTGATCTTGTAAATAGCGAGGAAGTGCAGTTAGAGCATGTTGCGGAGGCTATTCAGTATAGAAAACTGGACATTCAGCTACAACTGTAGATGAATGTCCAGTTTGAGGTGGTCTTATCATTTTATTTTCTGTTTTTTCTATGAGTTAGTAACCACTCGTACAGCTCTCTATTTTCTAATACTCTATACATAACATCATGTTTGACGTCTTTATATCTACTGAACTTAACGTCGGATTTACTTGTTGTAAGTTGACTCATTATTGTTTCAGATCCACTGATAGATACCACTTCATCATCTTCACCGTGGAAATTCCAAATCGGCATATCGTTCAACTTATTAATATCTGTGCCTTCATACCAACCAGCTATCGGTGCTATGGCTGCAAATAAGTCAGGCTCAGTCACCGCTATTTCCCATGTTCCATTGCCACCCATACTGAAACCAGATAGATATACTCTGTTTTCATCGATTGGGAATGTAGCTCTTAACTGTTTCAACATTCGAATTACAAGCTTTTTTTCTTCATTCCAAGAGCTATCATTTCGACATTGTGGGGTAATTACGATGAATTTCATATCTTTAATCATTTCGCAATACCTATTAATCCCATACTCATCTAAGATGGATAAGTCTGTTCCTCTTCTTCCGGTTCCATGCAAAAAAAGTATCGTTGGGTATTTTTGCATGGAATGCGCATCATAATCTTCTGGAATTAGAATTTGATAACCTATATCCGATAATTCATCTGTAAATTCCCCATAAGTTCTTTTCATTTTATCCCCTCTATGATCATTCTAGCTATCTCTTTTGCTTCAATTGCAGTACTAGCTGGACCCGCTACATAACCATAACCTTCTGACAAAGAGTATCGCTCATTTATATCATCCAATTGGATCCATATCTTATCTAAATCATGAGAAACATCAACTGAACCAATGGTTATAGTATTTTTATTTGAATCCTTCGTAATAATAGTGCCTGCGTAACGATTACCGTCCTCGGTCAGTTTGACATTGTACTTCAAATCTTCATCTACGCTCAATTCACCTAGAAACATACCGTTCCCTATTCGACTGTTATATCGATCTCCTTTCATAGAGGCCACAATCGATTTTTCGAAATTACTGTCAATTGAATAGATAACACTGTTGAAACTTAACTCTACATATCGCGGACGATGATAATCATATAAAGCGGATATCAATACAATTACGATAATGCTACTCACTATCCATTTTTTCTTCATATTATCATCCTGTCATTTCTAGTTGATATCACTTACTTATTCCATACTCTGATATTCAATCAGCTTTTACTGACGATCCACGTTACAACATCACCTTTCAACAAAACCTGATCGTCGTTTCGATTAATTTCAACTTCGTAAGGCTTAATATCATGTCTAATCACATTCCAACTTGCATATTTGCCATTTAAAATGTCTAGTAGTTGTTGTGTTTCAAATAAAATCTCATAGCTTGGTTCTAGAAAAGTATTGGTTGTTAAAGAATACTCCGTTATATTGGTGCTTATTATAAATGCATTTATTCCTTTAGTTCTTGTTCCTTCGATAATACGGTCTATAACCTCTTCAAATACTTCTATACTTTCAATATGTTCAAGACTTGATACTGCAAAAATATAATTATAATCATCTTTAACTATATCGAAATTACTTATATCTGACACAACCGTTTCGATCTTATCTTCCACAGAGTATAGCTTTGCATATTGATCTGCAAAATGTTTCGCTGATTCTATTAAATCTACACCAATTATTTTCTCAATCTGATGACCATAATATTGTGCAATAGGTATACTATTTCTTCCTACACCACTACCCAAATCTAATATTTTCAGATGATCTTGTCCTTCAAAGGAATCCATTACATCAATCACATTTTTAGCGGGTTTACCTAACCATGATCCTTCTTCAAAAAGTTTGTTTTGACTGTAACAATGATCATGATAAACCTTCTCATTCAATCTTATCTCTTCAAGCTGCTTCATTATATTCAGCTCCATCATATTATTCTTTTAATCTCTGTCACAAACTAATATGAAACGATATCAATGAAATCTTCTTCATGTTTAATAATCCACTTATTCATTAGATCAATTGTATTCTCGGACAGTACTCTGTATCTATCGAAATACACTTTAACTTTTGATACATTTCCAACTCAATTGAATGTTTTGAAGTTCTTCTTTTTTTGAATTACTACTTAAATCAATCTCTTTGTTTATACATAAATTCTTTAACACTACTTGAAAACATTAAAACAATACTTGTAATAATAGAGACACATAACATAATTATTGTCGCAATATTAAGAAATGCTGGAGCTTTAGATAATACTTGACCAAACATTAAAGCACCGAATAAAGAAATTATGTTTAATGAATTAATAACTATATATATCCACTTCGCTATACTGCCACCTTTATAAATAAACAGACAAAGAATTATCATTATGATTAAACCTATCATGTTCTTAAAAATGCCATTCATCATACTCAGTACTAGAATTAAAGAGAACAAAATCAAGTTAATTACAATTAGAGATTGAAGAATTTTCTTTCCCTTATTCTCCTGTTTTTGAATATAATCTTCGATTTTCATCTTTATGACATCCCCTTTTCACATCGACATTGCAAAACGTTCTCCTATTCATGAACCAGAAATCATTATGTGTAACGTTCAGGCTTACATGAACTTGCGTAGCAAGTTGTCACATAAATCCGCTACCTCTGCCCAAAGCATTAACGTGACCAAGTGCGGCTGCCCGCCGTGTAAATACTGTGTTAGATGATGCGTGACTTTTATATGAATTACTTACATTGACTCTGTAAATTTCTTTACGAACTTCAATGATAATAGGACCCTCAGAATAATATATGCGATCATAGCACCTGAACTATTCAAGATTAGATCATCCACATCAAAGCTACCAAATCCGGAGAAGTATTGAAACACTTCAATTCCAAGATTAAACACTAATAAGCACACTATAAATATTTTTGTCTTTCTAAGCATTGAAAATAACAACGGCATTAATATACTAAAAGGAACCAACATAATCATATTCCCAAATAAATTCAATGCCCAAGTATTAAAATTATAATTATCCTTATGTAATAAATAAGCTCCTATTGACTTTAATGGGTACAAATTGAAATTTCTTCCTACGTGATTTTGGTATATCATTCTATCTAATATTAAAAATTTAATTAGTACAAAGCCATATGCAATTAATAGAATCCATAATATAATTTTAGATACTTTCGATATGATATTAGTCCCCTCCAGTTAAAGCTAGACCTAACCAATTATCACCTAATTTATCGTAGTAATTCATCAAAAAAATTACATATAAAATAAAGGTATCCATTATGAAATTTATGAAACAGAATGCTTCTATAAACTCTCTTCCATAAACATACTATCTAGCAACATACAATTCAACCACTATTTACCTTCATTCACTATCCGACTACTATGTAAAGTGAGAATTATTCTTAATATAAATATCCTCTTTATCGGCTTGAAATCTATTCGATAATAATAGAAATCTTACTTGCAGTATCTAATCCGCATCAATTGCTCTGTCGTTTGCTCCAGCAATTCCTGCGCGCGCAACATTGCTTCTTCCAGTGACATCGGACCATTTACGATACTATGTATGCTTTGGATTCCAATCTCGTTCAGTTGTTCAATTCCTTCTCCAATAGAACCTGCTAATGCAATAACAGGTACTTTCCATCGATTTGCTACCTCCGCAATACCCATCACTGTTTTGCCTGAAGCTGTCTGATAATCAACGCACCCCTCACCTGTAATAACCAAGTCTGCATCATGTAAATGATCAAGTAGCGACGAATGCTCAATCACGACATGAATACCTCGTTGCATTTCAACTGGGAAAAATGCGAGAAATGCTCCGCCAACTCCACCTGCTGCACCCGCTCCTGCTTGATCATGTAGATGTATCCCATTATACTTTTCGATTATATTAGCCCAATGAACCATATTATCGTCCAATTGCTTCACCATTTGAGGTGTCGCACCTTTTTGCGGTCCGTAAACATATGATGCTCCATTAGATCCGACGAATGGATTTTGCACATCTGTGGCAAGTATAAACTCTGATTGTGCGATTTTCGTATTCCACTTGCTATCTTCGATCGCTACAATCTTATGTAAAAAGCCCCCTCCATAAGGTACGTCATTACCATCCTCATCGAGTAACCGCATCCCCAGCGCCTGCAACATTCCCGCCCCACCATCATTCGTTGCACTTCCACCAATTGCAATAATAAATTTACGATAACCGGCATCTAGTGCATGTGCAATTAACTGTCCAGTTCCAAATGTTGTTGTAATAAGCGGATTTCTATCTGCTTCACCTAGTAATTCAATTCCCGAAGCTCTTGCCATTTCTATGATAGCAAGTTGATCTGATGCGATTACACCGTATTCCGCTACTAGCTCGTTGCCAAGCGGATTTGTCACGGTAGCAGTCACAATCTCCCCACCTCTTGAAGCTATAAGACAGTCTAATGTTCCTTCTCCTCCATCAGCTAATGGGATCACAATCGTTTCAGCTTCTGGCATATAGTTGTGAACCCCTTTTTGAATCGCACGCGATGCCTCAATAGCGGATACACTTCCTTTAAATGAATCCGGTGCAATAATAATTTTCAAACCGTCCACCTACTTTCTAAAAATTGGAAACAATGAATAATAACAGTCAATTTACAAAAACGATCATGATTACTTTTTCACTTCTATATACTAATAAAAAGGTATTGGAGGTGACGATTCATGCCATCACGTAATGAAAAGGTGACGACTGAAATTTCTAATCTTGCAAACTATCTAATAAATGAGCAAAAATCAGATGGTTCCTGGCGATATTGTTTTGAAAATGGAACAATCATCGATTCCTATATGATTATACTGTTACGATCTTTAGGTTCTGCTAATGAGATCATTATACAACAATTGTATAATCGCATTGTAGCACAGCAGCATCCTAATGGTTATTGGTGTTTGTATAGAGATGAAGAGCAGGGAAATTTATCTGCAACGATCGATGCCTATTATGCTCTACTGTATTCAGGCTACAGTCAATCAACAGATAAATCACTACGCCTTGCTAAGCAATATATTATCGCACAAGGTGGGCTGAACGCTTCGAAGGGTGTATTAAGTAACGCTATTCTTGCTGCAACAGGTCAGATCAAATGGCCAAAACCCATCAAATCTATCCCACTAGAAATCATTCTTCTACCTAACATACTACCTATAAACTTATTTGAATTCTCGGGTTATTCCAGAGTTCATCTACTCCCCATGCTCATTATGGCAAATCGAAATTTTTCGATTAAAACGGATAACATGCCTGATCTCAATGATCTTTACACTAGTCGAATGGATGAGGGTGAACCCGATTCTGAGGAATTTTCACAAATGATCGAGATGATTGAACTAGGACGTAATAGATTGATTGGTAGCGCTCGTTCTCTTCATGATATAGCTACTTCAAAGATCGAGCAGTTTATGCTAGATCGAATCGAAGCAGATGGTACATTATATAGCTACGCTAGTAGTACTATTTTAATGGTGTTTTCTTTACTTGCACTTGGATACGACAAGCAACATCCAACAATTATGAGAGCTGTGCAGGGCTTGCTTAATATGCAATGTAATAGTAACGGTATAACAACGATACAAAATTCACCGTCCACCGTTTGGGATACGGCATTAATTTCCTATGCGCTACAAGAAGCGGGAATAAGGGATGACCATCTTTCGATTCATAGAGCCGGACAATATTTACTTTCAAAACAGCAGCATAACAAAGCCGATTGGAGCGTTCATAATGCAAACACAACTCCTGGAGGTTGGGGGTTCTCAGAGACAAATACTCTGAATCCAGATGTTGACGATACTACTGCTGCTCTTCGCGTAATTGAGAGCTTGGGTCGGAATAACACCACCTACAAAAAATCTATTGATCTCGGACTTGATTGGACATTATCGATGCAAAATAATGACGGTGGCTGGCCAGCATTTGAGAAAAATACGAATAATAAAATGCTAACATGGCTTGCACTAGATGGTGCGAAATCAGCAGCTATTGATCCTTCAGAGGCTGATCTTACTGGGCGAACGTTAGAGTATCTCGGTAATTTTAGAGGGCTTAATTATAAGAATAGCAGTGTTAAGAAGGGCGTAGATTGGCTTTTAGCACATCAAGAGCATAACGGATCTTGGTATGGCAGATGGGGTATTTGCTACATTTATGGTACATGGGCAGCATTAACAGGATTAATGGCTACGGGCTCGTCTGCGAATCATAAAGCAATCCAAAAAGGAGTGAAATGGCTTTTGAGTATTCAAAACAGTGATGGCGGCTGGGGCGAATCTTGTAGCAGCGATATTGTTCGCTTCTATGTTCCACTCCGCGAAAGCACACCCTCACAAACGGCTTGGGCATTAGATGCTCTAATCGCCGTACATGATCAGCCAATTCCCGCAATTAAGAGAGGGATCGATAGACTGCTTACATCGGTACAGGAAAATAACTGGCTTACTACTTATCCGACGGGCGCAGGTCTGCCAGGGAATTTCTATAATCACTATCATAGCTATCGGTACATCTGGCCTCTTGCGACGTTAGCTCATTATAAGAGGAAGTTTGGATAGGATAACGATGAACACGCTCTCGAAGCTTAGTCGACATCGAAACTGAAGCGAACTTGGGAAGTTTAGCATAAGCTTCCGATGTCTGTTTCTTGCAGAAGCATCGTAGGTACGCGTGTATCAATTACGTACACTTGCGTTTCCTCCGTCCTCAAGTAGCGCTCCATCTTCTCGACTTGCGAAAGCTCACTTTTTGAACCGTTGTAGACTTAACATTCAAATTGCTATGTTCTTATTCTTTAATAACCAGTTTAAGTGGTGCTGCAATTAATTTTTCCACCGTTTTTCCATCTAACACATCTTTTGCAGCTCGGACAGCTAGTTGTCCGATTAAATTTGGTTGTTGGGCAATTGTTCCTGTCAATTTTCCCGCTTCGATAGAATTAAGTGCATCTTCATTTCCATCAAAACCTATTATAGGAATGTTTTTTCCTGAGCTTTGAATCGCTTCTATAGCTCCAAGTGCCATCTCATCATTGTGAGCAAAAACAGCTTGTACGCCTGGATTTCCTTGTAAGAGGTTCTCCATAACCGTTAAGCCTTTCGTTCGATCGAAATCGGCAGTTTGCTTAGCAATAACATTTAGCTGAGTATCTGCAATTTCATGGAAACCTTTACCGCGTTCACGAGTGGCAGAAGCTCCTGGTGAACCTTCCAGCTCAATTACTTTTGCACCTTTTCCAATTTGTTCTACAATATATTGCGCCGCCATAGATCCGCCTTTTACGTTATCAGATGCTACTAACGCTTGCACATCACCTTTCTCAGCGGAACGATCCAAGGTTACCACTGGAATAGCTAAACTATTGGCAGTCTGTACTACAGTCGAGATCGCAGATGAATCTACAGGGTTAATTAATAGCGCGTTAACACCTTTTTGCATTAAATCTTCCACATCATTACTTTGTTTCGCTGAATCATTCTGAGCATCAATAACAATCACTTCTATTCCCAGCTTCTTAGCCTCAGCTACTACACCATCTTTGATAGAAACAAAAAACGGATTATTCAATGTAGATATCGACAACCCAACTTTTATATTACCCAATTCCCCACTCCTGTTGGGCTTTGCCCAAGCTGGTGGCTCTAATGAACAGCCTGTCATGAGTACTACTAAGATGGAAATCAGAATTAACGTTATTTTTTTCATGTTAGTATCCCCCTCTTATACGGATTTCTTACGGTCTAATAGTACAGCAATTGCAATAACAATCCCTTTTACTACCATTTGGTAAAAAGAAGATACTCCTAGCAAGTTCAGACCATTATTCAATATTCCGATGATGAGCGCTCCAATTAATGTACCTACAATACGTCCACGTCCACCAGTTAAGCTTGTCCCTCCAAGTACTACTGCGGCTATAGCATCTAACTCATATGAAGTTCCCGCTGTTGGTTGTGCCGAGTTCAATCTTGAGGTCAGGATTGCTCCTGCTAAAGCCGATAACATCCCTACTAATGAATAAATCATAATTTTGACTCGATCTACTTTAATACCAGAAATAATCGATGCTTTTTCATTACCACCTATAGCATAGGTTTTTCGGCCAAATGGTGTTTTGTGAAGTACAACCCACAAAACTGCAAATACGATGATCATTGAAATAGCAGGAACAGGAATACCTAGAAAATAACCGCGCCCAAATAATTGAAACATTAAGCTATCTCCAAGACCTGTGATTGGATTACCGTTCGTATATACAAGCGTTAATCCTCGATAAATAGTCATTGTCGCTAATGTCGCAATAAAGGGAGCCATTCTTCCCTTAGTAATTAGAACACCGTTAACAGCCCCCATTACTCCACCTAATATACAACCTGCAATGATTGCTAATATCGGGTCCCATCCAGATAGCATCAGGTTTGCCATGATCGCACTCGAGAGTGCAAGAATTGATCCGACTGATAAATCAATCCCACCTGTCAAAATAACAAAAGTCATTCCGAAAGCAATTAGCGCATTAATCGCTACTTGCCTAAGCAAATTGAGTATATTAAGTGGCTCCATAAAACTTGGATTTAGTACAGTTACAATAATAATTAGGATAATCAACCCTAGTAATGGTCCAAGTTTCTGTGTAAATTGTCCAAGTTGTAACCCTTTCGGTTCTCTCTCATCCTTGATTGTCGTCATCACTATTACCCCCTGTAGCTAACCTCATAATGTGCTCTTGCGATGCTTCCTGCTTAGAAAGTTCTCCACTAATTTTCCCTTCATGAACAACGAAGATACGATCACTCATTCCTAATACTTCAGGAAGTTCTGAAGATACCATAATAATCGCTACACCTCGCTCAGTTAATTCATTCATAAGCTGATATATTTCTCTTTTTGCTCCTACGTCGACGCCACGTGTAGGTTCATCTAATATGAGAACACTCAGACCGATGCTAATCCATTTGGCAATGACGACTTTCTGTTGATTACCACCAGATAAATTACGAACTAAAGTTGAAGAGGAGTGTGTTTTAATGTGCAGTCGTTTAATAAGGAGGTCGACAAATTCTTGTTCTTTCTTCCTATTGATTATGCCCCTAGGTGCGAAACTATATAAATTGGTTAGTACCATATTGTCTTTGACCGAGAAATCAAGCACCAAACCTTCATCTTTTCGATCCTCCGTAACAAACCCAATGCCCGCTTTCATCGCATCATTCGGATTGCGAATGATAACTTTTTTTCCCTTCACCCAAATCTCACCACGGTCTAGAGCATCTAGTCCGAAAATCGTTCGCATCATTTCGGTACGTCCAGCCCCCATTAATCCTGAGAAGCCAATAATTTCACCTGATCGGACAGAAAAATTAACATCTCGGAACTGTCCTTTCTTCATTGCATTTTTAACCTCAAGCACAACTTCCCCTGGTTCAGCTTGACTAGTAGGGAAGCGATCTGTTAATTCTCGTCCAACCATCTTTCTTACCACATCATCAAAATTCGTTTCTGAAATTGGTTTTGTATCTACTGTTTTCCCATCACGCATGACGGTTATTCGATCACATATCGCGAAGATTTCTTCCATGCGATGTGAAATATAGACGATCGATACTCCTTCTTTTTTTAGTGACGCGATAACTTCAAACAACTTCTCTATTTCACGCTCTGTTAATGCCGCTGTTGGCTCATCCATAACGATCACCTTAGCATTGGTCATAAGAGCTTTGGCAATTTCAATCATCTGTTTTTCTCCAACAGAACATTCTCCTGCATCTTGGTTCAACGGTATTGTTACCGAAAGCTTTCGAAATTGTTCATTCGCGAGCTTTCTCATCTCTTTTATATTAAGTAAACCGATACTTGAAGACAGTTCTTTGCCAATAAAAAGATTAGCTAGCACAGTCAAATCCCGCCATACATTCAACTCTTGATGGATAAAAGTAATGCCGCTGTCTTCTGCTTCTTTCGGGTTTGCAAAGTATGTTTCCTGACCATCTATAATTATTGTTCCTTGATCACGCTTGTGTAAACCAATCAAAATATTCATCAAAGTAGATTTACCAGCACCATTCTCTCCCATAAGTGCATGGACCTCACCTTCACGAAGTTCAAAATTCACACCTTCTAATACACGGTTAGCACCAAATGACTTATAAATATCATTCATTTCAACGTGCATATTGTTAGAACCCCCTCATTATCCAAAATTAACTCCTGATTGAAGTATGCAGTTTGCATATGGCTTTGCCTCACCCGTTCGAATAATGACTTTAGCATGCTGAGTTAGTAACTTAAATTGTTCATGTGAAATCTCTTCTATATCAATTTCCTTAAATCGATCGTTTAAGTATTGGGATGTTTCTTTATTATTTGCTGCAAGTTCTTCAGCTATCATTATTTTTTCTATCACCATATCTTCTGCGATAGTGTTTACTACATCTTGGAAGCTTGGAACACCTAATTTAAGAGCTAAGTCAATCTTAGGAATATCTTTCGGAATAGGTAGCCCTACATCTGCAATAACAATCGTATCCGTATGACCCAAGTCAGCAAGGATTTTACTAATATGACTGTTTAATATTCCTTGTTTTTTCATAATTATAAGTTCACCTCTACTTCAGATCTTGTTGGCATGCCACCTTGAGCACCAAATTTTGTTACAGATAAAGAAGCAGCACGATTAGCAAACTTCAGACTTGCTTGAATTGAGTTTCCTTCGGCCAATGCAACGGCTAGTGCTGCATTGAACGTATCTCCCGCTCCAGTCGTATCTATAGCATCCACTTTATACGTTGGAACAAGTATTTCTTGATTCCCATCGTAATATCGAACCCCACTACTCCCCTCAGTAATAAATAACTTATTGGGGTATTTTCGTAATGCTTCGCTTGTCGTGTACTGGGGAAATAGAATTGCACATTCATGTTCATTCGGTGTTAAATAATTAGCATTTTCAATAATTGTTTCACTAATAAAGCGAGCCGGTGCTGGATTAAGTAACAACGGCACTTCGAATTTATGGCAAATGTCACTTACGTAAGATACCGTCTCCTCTGGTATTTCTTGCTGTACTAGAACGATATCAACCGACCTTATCGTATCCAGTGCTTGTTCAACTAAAGATGGGTTAACATGATCATTCGCTCCTTTGACAACGATAATACTATTGTCACCTTCAGCTAAAATGATATGCGCTGTTCCACTATCCACATCTGATTTTGAGTCTACAAACGTAACATTAACGTTATTACTTATTAAATTATCAATAATTGCTTTACCATAGATATCCTTTCCAATACAGCCAATCATCGTAACATCTGCACCTAGTCGTGCCGCCGCGATAGCTTGATTCGCACCTTTCCCCCCCGGAACAGTTGAGAAATGTTCCCCAAGAACGGTTTCACCTGCACGAGGCCGTTTCGTTGACGTTACCACCAAATCCATAGCACAACTTCCGATGACACAAACTTTAACCATTTTCATCAACCTTTCTACTGGCTTTATCTGATTTTCTTCACATTTTTTCTAAACTCTAAGTACAAAAAAAAATCTGAAAGTTATTTTCTTTCACCTTATCTTGTTCAATTTACTTACTAAGTAATCAAAAACTATACTAAAATGTTGTAACTCAATTTACTGATGGCAAAGCATAAAAAGATCCCATCGCTTTTCGTTAATTCAACGTTAGCGAAAAGTGACGAAATTCTTTACAACACAAAAAAGCACACCACAACTTCGGCGCGCTTTATACTATTGATCGTATAAATTACGTTCATTCTATGGGCCACTGTTTCAAAATTATTAGTTAGTGTATGTACTTTATTGTTTCTAGCATCCTCTCAAATTCATTACAGCCATCTCGAGAATGAACCTTTTTTTATCTTAATTTGTTTTTGTTGTGCCCAGTTTTCTAATTCATCTATCCCGGTATCCTGATCATCCAAGTAACGATAACATAGATGCAGAGGTACAATTAGTTTTCCTTTTGGTTTAATTCCAATGACCTGTTTTTTATGTAAACTTATCATAATCACCTTTATCTCATCTGCTCTAATAACTCTACCTCTAATATGTATACTTTCATTATCAATTCGCATCTTGCTAGGTTTCAATATATACGTTCTTACAATTATAACGATCAATACAACAAAAGCGAAGACTGATATTACTATTACACAATAAAATAAGATGTCTCTATCGTCTTTCTGGTAGATAAGCTTAAAGGTCTGGGAAGCTATAATTAAAAGCATTGCCACTATAGTATTGATTGCGGATGGATTTACGACTGCATATGTCTTATTATTGTTCATCTGATCTCCTATCGACTTAATTGTAGTTTCTTGATCGTAATTTCCTCTAACTATTAAAGAGATTAACTAAAGAAAAGATCTGAAGTACCATGAATGATGCTACCCCGACAATAATAATGATTTTTACAATCTTTCTTAACCTTTTAGGCAACTGCTCTAGCCTCTTTGGTGATTGATGTCCATTAACTGCATCATAATGGTTAATTACATCGTTGAATCCTTTCCTTTCATCTATTGATTTTGGAAGGTCTTGTTGATTAGAGTGTAATGTATCGTCATCGTAGGGATTATATTTATCACTTTTGTTCATCGTAACACCTGCTTTCGAGGCTTTGATTATTTCACCTAACGTGTAACAATCTACGAACTTGTGCTGTACTACATTTTCCCTTGCTTAATCCAACTGTAAATTCGGTATGAACCAAATAATGCTATACTTAACAACAGAAACAACATGAATGACCACATACCCAGCCGATTTATTTCCCTAAGTCCATCTACATTAACAAATACAAAAGCTCCAAACCCTATGAACATTAAATATAAGGATATGTTTGGAATGATAAAAGCTAATCTAAGCTTCATATTTTTATTATTCAATAATCCCACCGCCGCACGAATACAATCTTATCAAATGCCTGTTACTTCTTGTTTTATCTATATGTTTATATCCTACTATAAACTGTTCCTTTCACTACTTTAATTCCATTATCCTCTGCCCATCGTTCCCATTCTTTCAACTGTCTTTCTTCATTTTCCTTAAATCTAAAATGCAGGTTTGTTGGCACAAATCTTTGCCCTTTCCGTTTAATTCCAATACTTTGTCTAAAGTATCCTTCTATTGTTATTTTCTCTATTTCCTTTAAAGGAAGTTCAATATTTTTCGCTTTAATACTATTGTCTGTAATCTCTATTTCATCTCCAAATCGTGTAAATAGAATTGCTTGGAGTACAATGATAAATAAAACAATTATCGAAGTAACCCATGACAATAAACTAACTAAATACGATGGGTTGCCTAAGCTCAAATTAGTGGTTACATGAAAAATAAGAAGTATTAATATAAATATAATTTGAGGGTGACTTCTATGTGGTAATCTAATTTCATATCTTTTACTCATTCTAAATATCACCTCATCTACTGGTTTCCGATATCGTTCAGGTTTTCACGAATCTTGCGTATTCAAGGTTATCAACAGCAATTATATCCTTGAATTTCCACTTCTAATGATGTCTTGATTTGTGCTTCTTATGATGAATATAAGCTTAAGCTCTGTTAGATTAGGGTATTTATTGAAACATAACCAATCTATACGATGGAACACTTTGTTTGTATTCCATACTACTGGAGAGTAATGATTTCATAACTACATTGAAAGTTAAAGCATTGTCGTTGGTTAAAACAACAACTCGACTATTTTTTGCTGGGCTTCCAAATTGCCCTTCTAATATTAATAAATACGAAAAAGGTTGCATATTTTGCTTGTCAGAACTGCTGTCAAAAAGATAGTAATAACCGTCTTTGAAAAAGATATCACTAAAATATGGACTGGTGTTGTCTTCTGTTGAGAAACTAGCTATACGAACGCTTGAATTGTTGTCTAGTGTTGCGGTTTCCACAAAATTAACCCAAGCTTCATTGTTAGCAATTACTACTGAATCTTGCTTAACAACATATCCATTTTCCTTTGCATCTTCAACAGTATCAGTCATGTGCAGATTTGAAAATCCTGTGTAGTTCCGATCAGTATCAAATGAAAATGCTAACTTTGCTGTATTGTTACTCTTTTCACTGCACGCTGTTAGCAATCCAACAATACAAGCAACTGTTAAAAGTAATACAATAATATTCTTCATAGATACCCCCAATTAATCCATTGTCCTTCTCAAGCTAAGTGACCAGATCATAATGCAAAAACTTGGTTGTAACGCCTTAGAAGTGGTCAATGTAAACTATTAAACTTAACATAGCCTAATCTTAATTTCTCTTCTAACATTGCCTTTGATTTTTTTCACTTCCAATGTTGCTTTTATTTGCACTTGAACTCGGAAGTTTCAGCTAACGTTCTTGTGTTCACGACGTCCATTCCCCTTAGATAGCTCTTATCTTAGGGGATTTGATCCGCTTCATCGAAACTCTTCGGGCAGACCGAGCGGCGATAGTCGCGAAGCTGGAACACGTTGTTATACGCTGCCCTTGCCCTCTACGAATAGCCCCACGATTATAATGTTAATACTGCGCGAACTTCACCACACGCCCATTTTTCACCTGTTTCCATAAAACCAAGAGAGTCATAAATCCTCTTCGCAACAACATTCTCGGGTTTATATGTAAGTTCAATAACTTTAGCTTCCCCGCGAGGAAGAGTCCTCGCATATTCAATCGCTTTTACCACCATCTCTTTACCATACCCCTTACCCTGGTAATGCTTATCGATCATCATCTTAAATATGCCGTAACTATTGTAATCAAAGTTTCCATCCCCGTCATCATAGTACATTGAAATGAAGCCTACCATGCTATTTTCTTTATAGACTGCAAATGTATTAATTACCTGACCCTCATCGGAGGCAATATATGCTTCGGCAAGAGCATGTTGATTTGAGGAGATAAATCTTTGTTGTTCATTAGCCACACGTAGCTCAATGCATTCAATAAAATTATCCCAAGTTATTTTTCTGAATTCCATTAAGACGACCTCCTTTTGAATTTGTATATTTTCTTGCTAGGGTTGCGTATAACGTTCAGGTATTCACGAACTTCCGTAGGAAGTTGTCACTTGAATCTACTACTCTGCCAATAGCATCTAATTGACCAAGGCGTAGCCGCCGCGTGAATACTGTGTTATGGGATGTTGCTGCCTTCTTCGAATAAACATACAATTTCTACAAACCGCTTAATACTAATTTAGTTTCGTGTTATAATGATAAATAAAGTCTTTTTAGGAGTTGATCTTGAATGGCAGTTTCAAAAGATCATTTGAATAAATTAATTCAACTATTACCTGATGATGCCCTTCCAACCGCAGCTGATTTCCTGCAAAAATTGGCAGCTAATCACAACTACAGATATATTCCATGGGACGATGAACCTACTACAAAAGAAGATCTTGATGACATAGCCCAAGCAAAAAAATCGATCGCTCGGAGTGAAGGTATTAAATTAAAGGATATTGTCGATGACCTACTCAATTGAATTCTATAAGGATGCATTAAAATATTTACAAAGACTTGACAAGCCAACACGAACTCGAATTGTACAACATTTAGAAACTTTATCTGAGAATCCCTACCATCCTGAACTTGATATTAAAAGGATGAAAGGTACTTTAGAAGATTTTAGATTACGAGTTGGCTCTTATAGAATTATTTACACAGTTGAAAACACTCGATTAATCATTTATGTCTTAAAAGTCGGTTCTCGTGGTGATGACTATAAATAATTAGTTACCAAACCATCTATAAGTAGATGGTTTTTTTCGGCTTGTAGCAATTTCCCATAACGCATTATTTACGAACTACTCTTCCCTCTAACACAAATTAATAAATCCACGCATAATTTGTTCATTTCACATTTTTCCGACTCCTACTACAACCTAACTCAAATATAACAACCAACTCCACATTTTTCAACCAAATAATCCATATTAATCCAACTTAAAACAATTAAGAAAAACCGTCATGAAAATTAATTCGCCTGACGGTCCTTTTTAGGTTTTGCGTATGTCCGTAATTTTTCACTCGTATCCACGAGACGATTTTCCTGTTTTTTCGCACTATAAACTATAATTTTATAGTCCATGAGCGAATTTAAGTGCTTTCAATTCTATCCACTCTTTTACTTTACTTACCTTATTCATCGTCTCGTTATTATTGCACTTTCATACGCTTTATACCATTCGCTTTTCCATTTAATTATTACTAGCTACCCGTCTTATAAAGCGAACTTGAAAAGGGGAAAGCCTTCGTCCCCTCCAAAAACTTATTCTTTCTATTATGTCAAAAAGCTAGTCCGTCCTACTTTCGTAGTCTGATCTAGCTTCAAAATGCATGCTTAATATGATTGATCGTGTAATGTTCGCCACTGCGCTCGACTAGCACGACATCGAAGCGGAGCGAGATGTTGCGCAACTTCTTCTGATAGAGATAGATCTCTGCTAGACGACGTAGCTGCATTTGCTTACGCGGAGTGATCGCTTCTAGCACTGAGCCGTAACGATTCACTCCTGTCCCTTGTGCATACACCGTTCTTGTTCGTACTTCGATGAATACAAGTTGCTCATCTTCGCGTGCTATAATGTCTAATTCTCCTGAACTACAGCGCCAGTTTCGTTCAACAATGATGTAGCCTTGCTCTTGTAAATATAAACTTGCACGCTCTTCACCTTCTGCACCTAGCTGCTTACGATTCAGGGTCATAGTGGCCATTCCCTCGCTTTTCGATCCGCCCGATATACAAAGCTCAATATTTCCGCAACTACGGCAAATAGCTCTGGTGGAATCTCTTGATCGACATCTAATTTAGACAACACTTCGACTAATGACTGATCCTCTTGTATCGGCACTCCATTTTCTTTTGCTGTAGCTAGTATCCGGTCCGCCAACTCACCCTGCCCTTTCGCTATTAACGTAGGAGCGGTAGTGTTCAGCGGATCATATTTCATAGCAACTGCTTTGCGCAATTTCGTAACTGGTTGTTGTTCATTCATACTTTAAAGTCGACTCCTTTATAGCGCGTCGAATTAATCTGTTCGACATCTGGCGGAAGCATTCTCTGCTTCAAATCCTCTAGCTGTTCATTCTCTACCTCTGCTGTTGGTATCGGAGTAGTTCTTACGGAAGATAGCATATAGCCTGTTGAATATAATGCTTCGCTTATTTCTGGCTTCATCGCATCGATAACTGTACTAATCGCGGGATGATCGTTCCATAGATTCAAGCTAACGATTTTATTCGTAATATTAACATCAACCATCGTCGGTCCAATCGCATTCATATTAAGATCGAATACAATCCGACAATTTTCTGAATCTAGCTCACCTTTACGATCTCGACGAGTTTGGATATGAACAGCAGCCGTTTGACCACCGTCTTGATCCTGCAGTGGAATAAACATCGTCACATGTGAGAATACAGAGTGATTACGCTCAGTAGATAACATCAATTGCTGACCCGTTATCGCATTCAATAGCTGCTGAGCAGTTTCTTTCACCGCTGGCGGCGTATCCGCACTTTGCACCAATTGCATAATGGTAGATTTCAAGCTTTCCTGATTGATTGACGCTTGATTAGATTGTGCCGCTGCTGCATTTGCTTGTGGCTGCAAAACATCAGATTGCTGACTTGCTGTCAATGGATTTTGATGAACGGTTGCTTGATTATGAACGATATCACTTTGGACATTCGCTTGTATTGCCCCTTGTAAATGAACAGCTTGTTGAACCGGAACATGTTGCTGTGTAGCTGGTTGCGCTGACTGAGCATTACTTGCATTCACTAGTTGTGAGCTTGCTTGATTGCTAGTCACTTCTGCACTTTGACTCGATACTACTGATTGCTGGAAAGCCGTTACAGATGCCGGCGCTGCTGCTGTAGTCGGTGTTGGAACGACATTCGCACTTAAATTACCCGCTGTATTCACTGCTGCAGGTTGAGCTTGGCTACCTACAATCGGCTGCTGCCCTGCAGTTGGCCCTGCACCATTTCCTAATACAACAGATGAGTTCGTTATATTACCTTGTGCCGTATTCATATTTCCACTTTGTAGATTAGTATTTGCTGGATTTATCTGTGTTGCTTGCACCGAAGATTGATTCGTCTGCGGCTGAGCATTAACTGGCTGCTGAGTTAACAACTGTTTACCGAGTACTGTTTCATGATTGACACCGAGCCATTTCATGAGCAGTCCAAGGTTTCCTTGTGAAACTGTGGAGCTAGCTCCACCTTGTGATTGCGCAGCCGCTTGCGTTTGTCCTTGTTGCGCTACCATCTGTCCATCTTTAGCTACTTCTGCGCCCCCATTTAATACGTTAGCGGCTGGATTACTCGCTCCAGTTGATGCTGGATTTTGCGTTGTTGCCCCATTTGTTGCCAGAGAACGTAATAATGTTGAACCTTCATCTAATAACGTTGCAAGCTGATTCATTAGTACCGTTGTTTGAGCACTTGTAGATGTACCCCCAGTATTAGCTTGCAATAGCGTGGACAACTGACTTTTCAACTGATCGATTAATCCATGTAAAGGCGTTCCCGATTGCAACTGATGGAAAGCAGAAATCGTTGCTTGTGTCATCGGTAATCCACGTTTAAATGCGCTAGCCGCCGCTTGCATCCATTGCTCTGGGTTAACTCCTGCTGGTATTAACTGCGCTGCCTTCTGAAACGCTGCCGCAGTTTCCTTATTCAACGGAAAGCCTTCTTTACGCAAGTCCTTAATAATATCATTCGCCCATGCTTTATCTGGCATGTTGAGTGCTTTCAATATATCCTTCATTGGGTCATTCATCCCAAGTGTCGTAGGATCAACTTGCTTTAGTAAAATATATGCACCTTTTGAATCTGGCTGAACTTGTAGTAATGAAGCTTGACCCTCCATTAGCGGAATATCTAGCTTTGCTCTTACTTGCACTCCATTTATATTAACTAATGCTTCATTATTAGCATATTGTTGTAAAACAACGCCACGAACAACTTGACCGATCTTCAATTCCATTGTTCTTACATCATTGCTTACTGCATCGCCCAGCATACCTTTAATATTTCCGATACTCATGCGCGCTGTCCACCTCATTTCATTCACATATAGTATTTATCGGTTATTGCGCGCTTTTATTTGACTACTTATCGTATGATCTATGAAATTTTCATACTTCTCATATAAAAAGCGACCTGCATCCCATCCATTAAGTTAGGGCACACGTCGCTTCTATTATTTATACTATACATTTAATCATTGCTAGTTAATTATTGCTTGGGCCATACGCTTTCTAATTGCTCACCAAGTAGCTTCTTCAAAAATGTTTTACGATGCATTATTGTAGGTCCATATTGCAAAATTGCGGCATTATGTACTTTCGTACCATAGCCTTTATGCTTCGCTAGTTCATATTGCGGATATAAGTCATTCCACTCTTGTTCACAAAGACGATCACGAGTTACTTTCGCTAATATCGATGCGGCTCCGATCGATTGACTACGAGCATCACCTTTCACAATACCTTCTTGCGGAATATCGAGATCAATGACCTCGGCATCGACGAGTAAAAATTGCGCGGCAACCTGTAGACCTTCAATTGCTTGCTTCATCGCTAGACGCGAAGCTTGCTTAATATTCAGTTCATCAATGATTGGTGCTGGAATGCGCGCGATGCAATAAGCTACTGCTTGTTCAGTAATCTCTGAATATAACATCTCACGTTTCTTTTCCGTAAGTTTTTTGGAATCATTGATCCCCTCGATGATGCAACCAGGCGGTAAGATGACCGCTGCAGCAACGACATCACCGAACAGACAGCCCCTGCCTACCTCGTCCACACCAGCAATATGTTCAATCCCTTGTGACCATAACGCCTTTTCAAAGTCTAACAAATCGATGACATCAGACATCTATTTCTTGACCTCTCTAATCGGCATATCATCAAATGGAGCTTCTAACGTAATCCGTCCTAGCTTAGCAGCACGAAGATCACGTAATATAATGCCTGATGCTTTATCAAGATCAACTCGATTACCACTCATCAAGCAACCACGTTTGCGGCCGATTTCCTCCATAACACGAACGATCTCTTCGTTGTCATTAAGATCTTTCGGAGCTTCGATCGTTAAGCTGTAACGTTCAGCAATCGTATCCCAATATCTTCCTGCCAATGTTTTGATCGCATAATAGCCGACCTCATCAATATTCAATATTTGCTCACGAATCGCACCAGTCATCGCTAGACGATATCCGACAACTTGATCATCAAATCTCGGCCATAATATCCCTGGTGTATCTAGTAGTTCTAGCTCGCCACCTGCTTTAATCCATTGTTGACCTTTTGTAACCCCTGGCTTGTCACCAGTGATCGCAATATTACGGCCAGCAAGACGATTAATTAGTGTCGATTTCCCTACGTTCGGAATACCGACAATGAGCCCTCGATTCGGTCGTGGATTCATGCCTTTAGCAATTTGACGATCGATCTTATCTTTCAATATTTGCTTCGTCAAAATTGGTATTTCATTGACACGCGTACCTGTATTAGAATCTACAATGGCAACGGTATGACCTTCGTTCTCAAAATATTTCTTCCATTGTTCATTCATGACAGGATCAGCCAAATCAGATTTATTCAAAATAATGAGTCTTGGCTTACCTTGTAAAACATCATCGATCATTGGATTACGACTAGAAATTGGCACTCGTGCATCTAGCAGTTCAATCGCAATATCAATTAATTTCAGCTTTTCTTGTATTTGACGCTTGGCACGGGTCATATGCCCTGGGAACCATTGAATCGCCATATAAGTCACCTCATCTAGTTGTAATGCTTAACCAACTCTAATTTATTTAATGGCCACATCACGACATCAGCACGTCCGATAATTTCGTCTTCTGATACGTAACCTATAGCTCTACTATCCTTACTATAACCTCGATTGTCGCCCATCACATAATACATTCCTTCAGGGACAACATTATCTGGGTATCTTTCATTAGGGAAACTGAACGAATCTCCAATCCCATTATATGTTAATCCGTCAGCCATGCTCTCTCCAATAACTTTTGTAAGATAAGGCTCAATAATCAATTGATCATTAATATACAATTGATCACCTTCAACTTTTATAGTGTCACCTGGTACACCAATAATACGCTTAATGAAACGTCTATCCTCTTCAGGTACATCGAATACGACAACATCACCATATTCAGGCTTGCTAATATTATATATAAGTAAATTTACAATGACACGTTCATGAGTATGGAAGTTTGGTTCCATTGAATCACCATCAACAATAAACGGTGAAAACAGAAAAATACGTACAATGGCAACAAGTACAATAGCGATCGCAATCGATTTAATCCAATCGATAATCTCTTTGTACGTCTTTTCTTTTTGTTGTTTCCTACTTGATCTTGTAGAGCCGGATGCCAATACACTATCTTCATTTTGAGAGCTTCCATTCTGCTCAGCTACATTTTCTTTCGAAGCTTTTTGTTGATCGGGTAACTCATCTTTAGGTTCCATTGTACAGCCCTCCTCTTGACTCTGCAGATGTAAAAAAAACGAAAAGGAGCTTGATAGAACAAGCTCCTCTTGATGATTCATTTTAGCGAATTTCTTTAATTCTCGCAGCTTTACCACGAAGGTCACGAAGGTAGTACAACTTAGCGCGGCGAACTTTACCACGACGAGCTACTTCGATTTTTTCAAGCTTTGGTGAATTAAGAGGGAAAGTTCTTTCCACACCAACACCATAAGAAATTTTACGTACAGTAAAAGTTTCACTAATTCCGCCACCGCGACGTTTAATTACTACGCCTTCGAATAACTGAACACGTTCACGAGTTCCCTCGATTACTTTTACATATACTTTTAGCGTGTCACCAGGACGGAAATTAGGTGTGTCTTGGCGAAGATTTTCCTGAGCAATTGCTTGTAGGATATTCAAAATATTCAACTCCTTTCACCATAGATGTTCTTATAAACTTCCTATTCCTTTGAATAGATCATCATTTATAGCGGACCACCCGTTATACGAACAACATTTACTATTTTATCATATAAAGAGTACCAATACAATGATAACTTATAGGCTTGTCCTAATTGTTGAGCAACAACCCGCTTATGGATTGTTGCTCAACAATTCGCGTTGCTGGGCTAGCCATTGCTTCTCTTTCTTGGACAACTCAATATGCTCAAGCAGATCCGGCCGACGTTGTAGTGTACGTAATAGCGATTGTTCACGTCTCCACTTCTCGATATTAGCATGATGCCCAGATAACAATTCATCTGGAACCGACCATTCGCGGAATTGAGCGGGTCTTGTATAGTGAGGATATTCCAGTAATCCAGTACTGAAAGAATCCGTAATTGCACTTGTCTCATTGCCAAGTACACCTGGCAATAGCCTTACCACACTATCGATCACCGTCATCGCAGGAATTTCTCCACCTGTGAGCACATAATCGCCTACAGATATTTCATCTGTAACTAGATGCTGACGAATACGCTCATCATACCCCTCATAATGACCGCAAATGAAAACGAGATGACTAGACGTACTTAATTCCTCTGCTTTACGCTGTGTGAAACTTTCCCCTTGCGGACACATCAATATGACACGTGGCGGTTCTATCGCCTGAGCTTGTAATTCCTCGACAGCAGCAAATACAGGTTCAGCCTTCAAGATCATACCACCGCCACCGCCGTAAGGATAATCGTCTACTGTATTATGCTTATTATTGGCATATTTACGAAAATTAATCGCGTTAAGCTCAACAATTCCTTTTTGGTGAGCTTTCCCCAAAATGCTACTATTAAATACACCAGTAAACATCTCGGGAAATAAAGTTAACACATCAATTTTCATATTAGACCAATCCTTCTAGCAAATGAACAGTAATTCGCTTACTTGCCACATCAACATTAAGCACGACAGGATCAATAACTGGCAATAAAATCTGCTTGCCTTTGCCTTTTTCCGGTTCTACAACCCACACATCATTCGCACCTGGAGATAGAATTTCTGTTACTACGCCAAGCATTTCATTCTCATCGCTGTATACTTCACAGCCGATAATTTGATGATAAAAATATTCGCCATCATCTAATGAGCCTTGATCTTCAGCAGCTACTTTAATAAGCCAGCCCTTAAATTTCTCGACTTCATTAATGTCGTTATAACCTTTTAACTTAATAAAGTACATTCCCTTTTGCTCACGTGAGTTGACAACCTCAATGTTTAGTGACTGCCCTGTTTCTTCATTGAACATAACGAGCTTGCTACCTACAGCAAAGCGCTCCTCTGGGAAGTCTGTACGTGACATTACTTTCAGGTCACCTTTTAGCCCGTGTGTATTCACAATTTGACCAACGTTATACCAAGTTCCACTCATTTTATCATCCCTTACTTAGCAATCTTTTTCGCATTTCCATGCCAAAAGAGGGTCAGGATTTTCATCCTAACCCTCCTGACGGCGCATTCACTTATGATTGAATGTTAACGATCACACGCTCGTTAGACTTAGTTGCAGCCGAGTTCACCACAGTCCGTATCGCTTTCGCAATACGACCTTGCTTACCGATAATTTTACCGACATCAGATGGATGAACCGAAAGCTCGTAAATCGTACTGCGTTCATCTTTAACATGAACGCGCACATCTTCCGGATGATCCACTAAAGCCTTCGCTATGACAAGAATTAATTCCTTCATCAACAAAGCCCTCCGCTTCTCAACAGTAATAACTAAAAGCTATTACTTCTGTTGTTTAAGCTCATGGAATTTTTTCATTACACCCGCTCTTGAAAGCAAGTCACGAACTGTATCAGATGCTTGAGCACCTGTTTGTAGCCATTTCAACGCTTTTTCTTCGTTGATAGTTACTACTGCAGGTTGCGCAATTGGATTATAAGTACCGATTTCTTCAATAAAACGACCATCACGTGGAGAACGAGAATCAGATACTACTACACGGTAGAATGGAGCTTTATGAGCACCCACACGTTTCAAACGAATACGAACTGCCATTAGAAATTCACCTCCTTCGATAAATTAAACTATGTTTTGCTTTAGTACTACTTATAGTTAGAATGGAAACTTCATGTTCTTGCCTAGAAGTCCTTTCATGCCCTTCATTCCTTTTTTACCACCTTTAAGACCTTTAGGTCCATTCGGGCCCATCATCGAACTAAATTGTTTCATCATTTTACGCATATCATCAAACTGCTTGATTAGTCGATTAACTTCAACAATAGAAGCACCACTACCAGTAGCAATACGCTTACGACGGCTATGGTTAAGCAATTCTGGCTTTTGTTTCTCTGCCTTTGTCATCGATTTGACAATGGCTTCCACGCGATCCAGTTGCTTTTCATCAACCTTCATATCTTTCATATTACCTTTCATCTTACCCATGCCTGGCAACATATCCATAATTTGATCCAAAGGACCCATTTTCTTGACTTGCTCCATTTGCTCTAGGAAATCATCAAAGGTAAATTCCGCATTACGCATTTTACGTTCCATCTCAGCAGCTTTATCTGCATCGATTCCCGATTGCGCCTTCTCGATTAGAGAAAGCATATCACCCATACCAAGGATACGAGAGGCCATACGTTCAGGATGGAATGGCTCCAAAGAATCAATCTTCTCGCCCATTGCCGCAAACTTGATAGGTTGTCCAGTTACAGCTTTTACAGAAAGCGCCGCACCACCACGTGTATCCCCATCGAGCTTAGTTAGAACGACACCTGTAAGCTCCAATTGTTCATGGAAGCTTTGTGCGACGTTAACTGCGTCCTGTCCAGTCATTGCATCAACGACTAAGAGCACTTCATCAGGCTTAACAATGGCATGAATATCTTTCAACTCACCCATTAAAGCTTCATCGATATGTAATCGACCAGCTGTATCGAAAATAACATAATCATTACCGTTATCTTTGGCTTGTTGCAAACCGTTACGAGCAATTTCAACAGGAGATACTTGATCACCCATTGCAAATACTGGCGCATTGATCTGCTCACCTAGAACTTGAAGTTGTTTAATCGCCGCAGGACGGTAAATATCACAAGCAACAAGTAATGGTTTATGGTTTCCCTTTTGCAATAACCTTGCAAGCTTACCAGAGGATGTTGTTTTACCTGCCCCCTGTAAACCGACCATCATAATAACTGTTGGAGGTTTATTAGCTTTTGCAAGCTTCGCTTGAGTTCCACCCATAAGCTCAGTAAGTTCTTTATTAACAATATCAATAATGACCATGCCTGGCGTAAAGCTTTTTGATACATCGAGTCCAATAGCTTGCTCTTTCACCTTGGCTATAAAGTCTTTCACGACTTTGAAGTTAACGTCCGCCTCAAGTAGAGCAAGTCGTACTTCACGCATCGCTTCAGCGACATCATTTTCTGAAACTTTTCCTTTGCCCTTCAGCTTGCTGAAAACATTCTGCAGCCGACTCGACAAACTCTCAAATGCTGCCATCCTTTATCGCCTCCATTTGTGTCATAATTTCTATAGAACGTAGCTGTTCAACGACAGTTTGTAAATGTTGTCGTTGCGCGAGCGGAAGCTGTAGTTGATCTAGCTGATCCTCTAATTGCTCCGTTAGGAGAACTGTTTGCTCATGTCGAGTTAGCAGTCCCAGCTTTCGTTCATACGATTCCAGCGACTGCTGGGCACGTTTTATATTATCATACACTGCTTGGCGACTAATGCCAAATTCAGTAGCGATTTCACCCAATGAAAAATCATCATGGTAATAATAGATTACAATAGTACGTTGCTTATCTGTTAATAACTCTTCATAGAAATCTAACAGCAAATTAATGCGTGTTGTTTTGGCTAGGGCATCTGGCTCTATATGTTGCATTCCATTCCCCTCCATTACTTCCTTTGAAGCATGTACCAATAGGCTTTCACTGTAAAGTAGATTACCTTTACACCTGGCAACGAATATTATCATAACGCAATCACATTCATGTGTCAAGTAGTTTTACTTGTCACTATTTCACTTTTGCAATAATGGCCACCGTTGCGAAATATTGCCCATTCTCAGCTGCAATAAATTCTCGATCACCAACACATACACTATCACCCCATATTTGTATTTAATTTCATATAGAAATGCTCTCTAGTTGATCAATGCCCCGCTTCGCACGAATATTAAGTGACCTCTTATCCGTTAATTGATGAAGATTCAATTCATGACCAGGGTCAACGACTAATTGCCCCTTCATTACATTATCAAATAGTAGTAGCGTCTTCTTGATCGCATCAATCAGCTGCTCCTTCATTAATACATCTTTCATTACAATAATAATATGACTCATATATTCTGCATATTTGAGCTTAACAATACTATCAGCGCTGTTCAAATGTTTCGAAGAAAACAACAAAATATTTGTAATAATAGTACTATCCTTATAATTGTTTGCGATTACGTCTAGATGATGCACAGCATTCCAATCTCGAATAGATAATTGAGCCGAATAGTGCTCAATTAATTGTTTAATCCACTCAGTCTCTTGCTCTAGTGCAATATTGTAATCTTTGTATTCATCAAGTTGACCTTCACGGAACATTTGTAGCTTATTCCCATAATGATGATCAAACAGTTCTTTCGCTCGTAACTGTTCTTCTAGCATAACATCACCTTCTATTTCTCATTACTGTATGCAGCTTTGTAATCAACCAACCATATTGTGTTCGTCGTATGAAGAAAAGCCACCTAGCAGAACATGTAATCCGGAATCCCAGACAACACCTCTTCTAGGTGGCTTTCTATCTTATATAGTAGTTAATTAATTTTCTACGCTTCTTCTAGATCTGCTTCCTTCTGAATGAGACCAGCGAATAACGCATGTACAAACTGATCGGAATCGAATTCTTGAAGATCGCCCATTTTCTCACCTAATCCAACAAGCTTTACTGGAATATTCAATTCATTGCGAATCGCAATAACGATACCACCTTTAGCTGTACCATCAAGCTTCGTTAGGACAAGTCCCGTTACGCCACTTTTTTCACCGAACAATTTTGCTTGGCTAAGCGCATTTTGACCCGTCGTTGCATCAAGCACTAGTAGTACTTCATGAGGAGCTGTCGGCAATTCACGCTGAATAACACGGAATATTTTATTCAATTCTTCCATTAAATTCGATTTATTTTGCAAGCGACCAGCAGTATCACAGATCAACACATCTACTTGACGTTGCTTTGCAGCTTTAACGGCATCAAAGATTACAGCAGCAGGATCAGAACCAGAAGATTGCTTGATCACATCAACACCAACACGTTCTCCCCATACTTCAAGCTGTTCAATCGCCCCAGCACGGAATGTATCGCCGGCAGCTAGTAGTACGTTTTTACCTTCGCTTTTCAGCTTATGTGCTAGCTTACCGATCGTCGTTGTTTTACCTACTCCATTGACACCGACAAATAGGTAGACCGTAATTTCGCCAGCAGGTGCAACGTTTAGATATGAAATCCCATCACCTTTTAGCATTCCCACAAGCTTCTCAGATAATATAGGTTGCAACTCTACAGCACTTTCAATTTTACGTTTTTTCACTTCCGCACGTAGCTCATCGATTAATTGCATAACTGTAGTTACACCTACATCAGCGCCGATTAGAATCTCTTCAAGCTCCTCATAGAACTCTTCATCGATTTTTTTGCGGCGAGTAATTAGTTCTTCAACCTTCTCCACAAGAGCTGTTCTAGTTTTAGCCAGCCCTTCCTTAAATACATTAGTTACCGCTTCTGTTTTCGAAGCAATCGTTTCTTTCAACTTTTTGAAAAAACTCATAATTGTATACATCCTCTCAAAACTTTTCATTACATACTCGATTGACTTCCTCGCTGATGAAAAGTTGCGTTAGCATACCCATCGCTATCAAAGTCCGCTGTTTGAAGCATCCTCTCAAGCCTATGCCGTTACGCCGTCTAGCTCGCGACTCTCTTCAAGACGGACAGACACTAGCTTAGATACGCCGCCTTCCTCCATCGTCACACCATACAGCACATCAGCTTCTTCCATTGTACCTTTACGATGTGTTACGACAATGAATTGCGTCAGCTCAGAAAATTCACGTAAGTACTGAGCAAAGCGCGTTACGTTAGCTTCATCAAGCGCTGCTTCTACCTCATCCAATACACAGAATGGAACAGGCTTCACTTGTAAAATTGCGAACAAAAGTGCAATAGCAGTTAAAGCACGCTCTCCACCGGAAAGCAATTGTAAATTTTGCAGCTTTTTACCTGGTGGCTGAGCAACGATATCGATCCCTGTCTCCAAAATATTGCTAGTGTCAACTAGAATGAGATCCGCGCGACCGCCGCCGAATAATTTACTAAACACAACGATAAAATGTTTACGAATTTCATCAAATGTCGATTTGAACCGTTTCGACATTTCATCATCCATCTCTTTAATAACTTCATATAATGTAGTTTTGGCTTCCATCAGATCATCCTTTTGTTCCGATAAGAAGTCAAAACGCTCTTTTACTCGCTCATATTCTTCGATTGCACCTAGATTAATATCACCTAATGAGCTAATTTGACGTTTCAGATCTTTCACATCAAGCTGCATCGGCGCGATCTCTTCTGGTGGAGGATATTGTTCTTTCGCCATTTCATAGCTATAGCTATATTCCTCACTTAGCTTACGAATCGTATGATCTAATTCAACATCTTGGCGGTTAAGCACGATTTCTGTTTGACGCATTTGCTCTTCAATATTACGAAGACTGATGCGTTGATCCTTCGTCTCGCTTTCCCCTTGTTCCAAGCCTGTTGATTTCTGAGATCGTTGCATACGATAATGATCGGTCTTATCGCTACATTGCAGCTTAGCATCTTTCAAATTAACAAGTTGCTCTGCCTGTTCAATAGCTTCATGATCCAAATTAGCTCGAGCTTCAGTTAGTTGAGTCTCCTGTTGTTGCTGTTGACGAAGCTCATGCTTAGTCCGAGCGATCTCATCTCTAAGACGACCAGCTTGATCCTCATAATTACTATACTCTTGATCAAGCTTAGCAACAGCAATTTTCAGATCAGTCAGTTGAACTTGCAGTTCTTCTTTCTGACTTTCATTCACTTTACGCGTCTGTTCAGCAAGTCTAATCGCTTCTTGCAGTATTTTATCCCGCATCGATAATTGCTCTAACTGTTGCTCTGCAACCTTAATTGACTGCTCGGCAGCTACACTCTCGGAAGTTTGAGAATTTTTATCGGAGGAAGATAATGCTTGCTGCTCATTCAAAAACTTCATCTCTTGCTGAAGCTGTTGAAGTTCACCTTTAAACTGCTGCTCTTCGACTCGTTTCTGCTCAAGCTTCTCACGCGCTTGCTCAGCATTTTGTGTGCGAATTGATATTTCTTTGCGATTGTCTACGATTTGTGCGCGCAATTGCTCTATTTGTTGTTTCGTTTGTGCAATGACTTCATCGAGCTGTTCGATCTGACGATGTCTACCGAGTAAGCTTGCGCCTTTCTTCTGCTGACTACCACCTGTCATCGAACCACCAGCATTAACAACATCGCCTTCGAGCGTTACGATACGATAGCGATACTGACAGCGCGAAGCAATACGGTTAGCTTGTTCCAAATTCTCAGCTAAAAGCACATTACCCAATAGGCTATAGACAATCTCCTCATACTGCCCCTCACTTTTTACTAGATCAGCAGCAATACCAACAAATCCTTCGAGTTCATTGATCATACGCTTATCAGATTCATTCAAGCGTCGACCACGAATAACATCAAGTGGTAAAAATGTTGCACGACCTAATTGACGCTGCTTCAAATATGAAATAGCAGTACGCGCACTTCGCTCATCTTGCATAACGATATGTTGCAGCGCTCCACCTAATGCTGTTTCTATAGCTGTTTCAATGCGCTGTGGTACTTGAATCAGCTCTGCAACAGCACCATGTACGCCGCCCACACCTGATTGCTGACTGCGAGATGCTTTCAAAATTTCTTTGACACCATGCATGAATCCGTCCATCGCATCTTGCATTTCTTTCATCGTATCTCTACGAGACAGGTCACTATCTATTTTTTGTTCTAATTTTCGTAAATTAGCACTTTCTTGCTCAAGTGAAACATTCAGCTTGCGAGCTTCGTCAGCTTCCGTAAGCATTTTCGTACGCAGCTTATTAATATCAGCAACAACAACTGCTAATGACTGATTCAGCTCGTACTCCTTCGCTACTAACGTACGTTGCTGCCCAGTCCATTTCACTTCATCTTCTTGGATACGTTCCATACGACGCTGTAATGATTGTTGTTGTTGCTGTGTATAACGCACTTCATTACGAAGCTGTGCCATTGAGCTGAAAACGTCCAGTAATTCACCTTTCAAACGTTCTTCTTCATCTTGGGCACTACCACTCGTCACGCCTTGCATCCGAATTTCTTCAGCAGCAAGCTTAATCCGATACTCATTCAATTGTTCTTCGATTTCCGCTGCCTTACTGCGAAGAGAAACTTCCTCTTGCGATAAAGACATAATTTTCGCATCCGTTACCTGAATAGATTGAGTTACCGTCAGCTTTGTTGCCTCGTTATGAAGAATACGTTCTTTAATAATCTCGCCATAGCTTTCGCATTTTTCAACATCTTCACTAATTTGTAGCATCCCTTGATGTAGTTCATCGAGCTGAGCTTCTATTTCACGTAATTGCAAGCGATCACTTTCTAATACAGCGTCATGCTTACTTACGACAGATGACAGTTTAAGTTGTTCTTCTTGTAGCTTTTCTAACTTATTTGTCGATTCAGACCATGCACTATGTAGCGTTTCAATCTGATGCACATAAAGCGAAATCTCTTTGGATTTCAATTGTTCCTTAAGCTGCTTAAAATGAATAGCTACTTCAGATTGCTTGCGCAGAGGCTCTACTTGATCCTCGAGCTCCGTAACTAGATCGTGAATACGTAACAAGTTTTGCTCCGTATCGTCTAACTTGCGTTTTGCTTCTTTCTTGCGAGACTTATACTTAACAATACCCGCTGCTTCTTCAAATATCCCCCGTCGATCTTCAGAACGAGTACTTAATATTTCTTCAATACGGCCTTGTCCAATAATCGAGTAAGCTTCTTTACCGATTCCTGTGTCCATGAACAACTCTGTAATATCCTTTAAGCGACAAGCTTGCTTGTTGATCATATACTCGCTATCACCACTACGATGAACACGACGAGTAACGGTTACTTCACTATATTCGAGCGGCAAGGCACCATCGGAGTTATCCAACGTTAAGCTGACTTCTCCATAGTTCACTGCACGCCTGGCATCGCTACCCGCAAAGATGATATCTTCCATCTTGCCGCCACGGAGACTTTTCGCGCTTTGCTCCCCAAGAACCCAACGGATTCCGTCTGATATATTACTTTTACCAGATCCATTAGGTCCAACAACGGCTGTAATACCGTTCACAAATTCTAACTCAGTTTTGTCAGCGAAAGATTTAAATCCCGCTAATTCGATTCTTTTCAAGAACATAGTTTGGCTTTCACCTCCCGAATATTGTACCACATTTTAAGTTGTCTCGATATGACATTGCTAGAAATTCACCACATACAAAAAGCATCCCTTTGGACAATCCAGTCCACCGGAATGCTTTTTGTATGTACGAGCTCTAAGATGCTACCAGCCTTACGCGTTTCTCATTTCCTGCTCAGCTAGTTTACTCCATGCCTCTGCAGCTGCACGTTGTTCGGCCTCTTTCTTAGAACGCCCAACACCTACACCATAACATGTATCATCTAGTACAACTTCGATTACAAATTCACGATCATGCGCTGGTCCACGTTCTTCGATAATGCGATAATCGATTGCTCCAAGACCAATATGTTGTGCACGCTCTTGTAATTTCGATTTTGCATCTTTCATTAGCAAACCATAATTATTCGAATCAATGTAAGGGAACATATACTGTTCTAGAAATTGCTTTGTCACTTCAATTCCTGCATCCAAATACAATGAACCAACAAATGATTCAAATAGATCAGCTAGTAACGCTTGACGCTGACGACCACCAAGCTGTTCTTCCCCGCGTCCCAACAATACATATCTACCAAAATCTAATCGTTCTGCAAAATGAGCTAATGACGGCTCACAAACAACGGAGGCACGCATACGCGTTAATTCGCCTTCAGGTCGTTTGGTGTACGTTTTGTACAAGTATTCCGATACGAGTAATTGCAATACCGCATCACCCAAAAATTCAAGCCGCTCATTATCCTGGACTGAGCCGCGCTTGTGTTCGTTCACATAAGAAGTATGTGTAAATGCTTGGCGTAGAAGTTTCACCCTTGTAAAATTGAGCTGCAGCTTAAGCTGCAGCTCATCAAATAAATCATGCTTCATATTTTCTCATCATGATGGATGCATTATGTCCACCAAAACCGAATGAGTTAGATAATGCGACCTTAACATCCGCTTTACGAGGCGTATTAGGCACATAATCCAGATCAAGTTCTGGATCTAGGTTGTCAAGGTTGATTGTTGGGATAATTATTCCATTTTGCAGGATTAGGGCTAATATTACGGCTTCTACACCGCCAGCTGCACCAAGTAAATGACCAGTCATTGACTTCGTAGAGCTTACTGCTAATTTATAAGCGTGATCACCAAATGTCATTTTCACAGCTGTTGATTCAGAAATATCACCAACTGGAGTAGACGTACCGTGTGCGTTAATATAATCCACTTCAGAGGGATCAATACCAGCATCTTTCACCGCATTCGTCATACAACGAGAGGCACCAGATGGATCTGGCTCAGTCATATGATGAGCATCTCCACTCATACCATAACCGATCACTTCTGCATAAATTTTCGCACCACGCGCTTGTGCATGTTCAAGCGATTCAAGAACTAGAATGCCTGATCCTTCGCCCATTACAAATCCATCACGATCCACATCGAAAGGACGACTTGCTTTTTCAGGCTCGTCGTTACGAGTAGACATTGCTCTCATCGAGCAGAAACCTGCCATACCAGTCGGACGAATCGTTGCTTCTGCTCCACCAGCGATCATAACTTCAGCATCGCCTTGTTGAATTAGTCGGAACGAATCACCAATCGAATGTGTTCCTGAAGCACACGCTGTCACTGATGTTGAGTTAGGTCCTTTTGCTCCAGTAATCATAGAAACTTGACCAGAAGCCATATTGGCAATCATCATCGGAATAAAGAATGGATTAACACGTTTTGGTCCTTTTTCTAGAAGTATCTTATGCTGATCCTCAAAAGTTCCAAGACCACCGATACCAGAACCGACAATTACACCCATGCGCTCTGCATCTACATTTTCACCGATTTTCAAGCCGGAATCTTCAATTGCTTTCAAGGTTGCTGCCACAGCGAATTGTACGAAACGATCCATACGACGAGCTTCTTTCTTTTCTATACCATAGGTTTCAAGATCAAAGTCTTTGACCTCAGCAGCAATACGCGTTGGATATTCCGAGCAATCAAATTGCTCAACTAACGACACACCTGACTTTCCTTCCATCAGGTTGCCCCAGAACTGATCTAATTCGGAACCTAATGAAGTTAAAATACCCATTCCAGTTACTACAACTCTGCGTTTCATATTGTTCACCCCTACTACTATTGAATTACCTTTATCTATATCAAAAAGAATTGATTGTCATCAGTTCTCATTTTCATCTGTTAAGATCACACTTGTGTGGGGGATTGAGTCAAGTCCCGTTAATACTAACGGGACTCGTCCAAACCTAGGTATGAGATTGTATGTAACTTAATACATCTCCAACCGTAGAAATTTTTTCAGCATCTTCATCAGAAATTTCAATGTTGAACTCGTCTTCAAGCTCCATAATAAGTTCAACTACATCTAGTGAGTCAGCATTCAAATCTTCTTTGAAAGAAGCTTCAGCTACTACTTTATCTTGCTCTACACCCAAGCGATCAACAATAATGTTGGTTACACGTTCTTGTACATCGGACATCCGATTCACCTCCTTATCGTATTATACGAAAACCGATACTAAAATGCTATCTTTCCGAAAAAGTTATTACAATTTTCTCACGCCAAACGATGAAACAAAGCCCAGCAACGTGTACGGTACGAGTACACAAGCGGTCATACGCACGAAGCTTAAAATAAAGGTTCAAAACATTCGCTTTTTGAGCTACTAATTCCAATAAAAGTTCAAAAAGCGGGCTTTCGCAAGCCGAGCAGGTGAAGCGCTACTTGAGAAAGGCGGAAGCGCAAGTGTACGTTACTGGTACATGCGATCCTACAATGTTTCTGCAAGAAACATACATCGGAAGCTTAAGCTATACTTTCCAAGTTCGTTTCAGATACGATGCCGACTAAGCTTCGTTAGTATATCCATCGTTATCAAAGTCCACTTTTTGAAGTTACCTCACATGTACATGCCGCCATCTACGTGGATAGTTTGGCCCGTCATATACGACGCTTCGTTTGAAGCCAAGAAGCGAACGGCATTGGCAATATCTTCGACATTTCCAAGCTTAGCAAGTGGTATTTGAACTTCCAATGCTTGCTTCATTTCTTCTGGTAATTTATCCGTCATTTCTGTTTGGATAAATCCTGGTGCGATGCAGTTAACTGTAATGTTACGAGACGCTAGTTCTTTGGCACTTGCCTTCGTTAAGCCGATAACACCAGCTTTCGCCGCAACATAATTGGCTTGACCAGGGTTACCTAACACACCCACTACAGATGAAATATTAATTATCCGACCAAAACGTTGTTTCATCATTGGACGAGTCACCGCTTTAATCCCATTGAACACGCCTTTTAGATTCGTTTCGATGACTTGATCAAATTCTTCTTCCTTCATGCGCATAATTAGATTATCACGAGTAATGCCTGCATTATTGACTAAAATATCGATAGTACCAAATTGTTCAACAACTTGCTTCACCATATTGTCAAATTCAGCAACAATACCAACATTTGCTTTAATCAAAATCGCTTCACGACCAAGCGCGCGAACTGCTTCTGCCGTTTGTGTTGCAGCCTCTTCGCTACCTGAGTAGTTAATCGCAACATCCGCGCCAGCTTCCGCTAAAGAAATAGCGATTGCACGCCCAATACCACGAGATGCACCAGTAACTAATGCTTTCTTACCTTCTAAGCTAGCAAACATAGTATACCTCCTACAACTTTTTGTAGCTTCGAGATTGACTTCTTAGTAACAAAAAGTCACTTCGGAAGCATAATCCAAACTTTTCATTAGCTTCTTGATACACTCCTTGGAAATGAAAAGTATATCGAAAGCATATTTTCTACGAAGAAACTGTTAAAGTGTACGTTCAAAAAGTGGGCTTTCAGAACCGAGAAGATGAAACGCTACTTGTGAAAGGTGGAAGCGCAAGTGTACGTTATTGGTACACGCGAACCGCACTTTCCAAGTTCGTTTCATATTCGATGTCGACTCTGCTTCATGCATGACTTCGTTATCAAAGTCCACTTTTTGAACATCCCCTAATTGACTCTAATGCCTCTAACTTGTTAATCGTAATTATTTGAACACTACGATCAATTTTCTTAATTAAACCTGTTAGCACAGAACCTGAACCTATTTCAACAAATGTATCTACACCAAGGTCAATTAGTTTCAACACCGTATCTTCCCAGAGAACTGGAGCGCATACTTGACGTTCAAGTAGTGACTTAATCTCCGCTGCATCAACAACAGGCTCAGCCGTTACATTTGCAATAACTGGAATTTTCGCGTCTTGCATCGCTACATTAGCAAGTTCAGCTGCAAGCATCGTTGCTGCATTACCCATTAAAGAAGAATGGAATGGACCACTCACTTCAAGAGGAATAACACGTTTCGCGCCAATCTCTTTGCCACGAGCAACCACTTCATTCACACCAGCAACTGAACCAGATACAACAATTTGTCCTGGGCAGTTAACGTTAGCAAGCTCAACCGCATGACCTTCAGCAGTAACAGCTTCACATAGCCGTTGAAGCGCTACACGTTCCGCACCTAACACCGCTGCCATAGCACCTTGACCACTTGGTACAGCTTGTTCCATATATTGACCACGTGAACGAACCGTACGTACAGCATCTTCAAAGGTAATTGCGCCAGCAGCTACAAGAGCGCTATATTCACCAAGGCTATGCCCTGCAACATAATCAGCTTTCAATCCTGCTTTCTCAACTAATTTCAAGAACGCTGTGCTAACCGTTAACAGTGCTGGCTGCGTATTTACCGTTTGTTTCAGGTCACTATCTGGACCCTCAAAGATTAAATTGCTTAACGAAAAACCAAGCGCCGCATCCGCTTGCTCAAAAATCAAGCGTGCATCTGCATCATGCTCATAAATATCTTTCCCCATTCCAACAACCTGAGCACCTTGCCCAGGAAACACGAAAGCTATTTTGCCCACCTAATAACCTCCTAAAACTTTTTGTTAACTTCTCGATTAGCCTCTTAGCAACAAAAAGTCACATCGAAAGCATATACAGTCAATTTATTACTTATCCAATTAGCTCCAAGGATATCGCAGAAGACATCCAGCGAGTAGCACAACGTACATGAAATGTACGTAAGCACGATACTAATCAATGAATGTGATCTTTAACGTCGACTAAGCTACGATAGCATACTCATCGTTATCACAGTCGGACATTTTGAATCTCCTCTATTACCAGACGATTACAGTGGCTCCCCATGTGAGCCCCCCACCAAACCCAACCAAACAAAGTTTGTCGCCCTCTTTCACTCTACCTTGCTCAACTGCTTCTGCTAAAGCGACTGGAATCGACGCTGCAGACATATTACCGTATTTATCTAAGTTGATCATCGCTTTGTCTTCTGACAATTCCAATCGATTAAGTGATGATTGAATAATACGAATGTTCGCTTGATGCGGAACAAGTAGATCGATATCAGCCTTCGTCAATCCAGCTTTCGCAATCGCTTCTTCAGCTGCATTCCCCATAATACGAACTGCAAACTTAAACACTTCATTGCCCGCCATATAGATAGAATGCTCTTTATTCGCAATAGTCTCAGCAGATGCTGGGTTGCGAGAACCACCAGCGCTTACTTTCAACAATTCGCCACCAGTGCCATCTGCTCCAATTTCAAACGATTGGAAGCCACGACCCGCCGGAACTTCGCCGATAACTACTGCACCCGCTCCATCTCCGAATAAAATACAAGTGTTGCGATCGGTATAATCTGTAATGCGAGACAATGTCTCTGCTCCAACAATAAGTATACGACGATACATTCCACTTTGAATTAATGCATTCCCTGTTACTAAGCTATAAATGAATCCTGAGCAAGCAGCTGATAAGTCAAATGCTGGACATTTCGCACCGAGTCTCGCTTGTACTAGACACGCCGTTGATGGAAATGACATATCAGGAGTAACCGTTGCTATAATAATTAGATCAATATCGTCCACTGTAAGCCCTGCATTAGCAATAGCTTGCTCTGCTGCTTTGAAGGCAAGATCAGAAGTAGCCTCGTCGCTCGCAGCAATGCGACGTTCTTTAATACCTGTACGCGTTACAATCCATTCATCATTTGTATCGACCATTTGTTCTAATTGCTGATTTGTTAATACTTGTTCAGGTACATATTTACCCGTACCAAGAATACCTACTGGAATAGCATTCATAACTACGATCACTCCTTATTGATTTCTGCTTTTATTGATGTAATAAGCCCACTGCTTACTGCTGTTTTCGCTTGCTTTACCGCTGCTTGAACTGCTCTTGAATCCGAAGATCCATGAATTTTCAGCACTAACCCATTAAGGCCCAACAACGGTGCACCACCAAATTCATTCGGATCAAGTGTCTTTTTCAAGCCTTTAAGCTTAGGTAACATAATAGCCGCTGCTAGTTTCGTTAAAAAATTCAATTTAAATGCCTTTTTCAATTCATCAAAAATGGTAGATGCTGCACCTTCATACGACTTCAACATAATATTTCCTGAAAAACCATCACATACAAGCACGTCGCATTCACGATTAAGGATCGCCTTCGATTCTACATTACCAATAAAGTTCAGATTGCTCTCTTTAATAAGTGAGTATGCAGCCTTCGTGACTTCATTCCCCTTCATTTCTTCCGAACCAATGTTCAACAAGCCAATTCGAGGATTTTTCAGTCCTTCTACTTTTTCGCGATAGATGCTGCCCATCACAGCATACTGCCTAAGCTGCTCAGCAGTAGCATCCATATTCGCACCGAGATCTAGAGCTAGCATTCCAACTTTATCAAGTGTCGGTAATAGCGGTGCTAAGGCAGGACGTTCAATACCAGCAATTCTACCTACAACAAGTAGTCCTGTTGTCATTAACGCTCCCGTATTTCCAGCTGATAGCATCGCATCAGCTTCACCATCTTTCACTAGCTTCCCTGCCATAACCATCGAAGAATTCTTCTTACGACGAACAGCTTTTACAGGTTCGTCATCAGCTTCAATGACTTCATCAGCATGAATAACTGACAGATTACTTAGTTTTAGATCACCAATTAGAGCGTTAATGACTTGCTCATTACCCACTAGAACAAGTTCAATATCTTGATTGTCTTGTGCTGCTGCAATAGCACCCGCAACAATTTCTTTCGGGGCATTGTCACCGCCCATAGCATCAATTGCAATTTTCATAATCATTCTCCTCCTCAGCTGCTTGTCACATCTGAACGATAGATCACGAAGGTACCTTGAAACACCAATTCATCGCTCACATAGGTGTTAAGTTCTACTTTTGACTTGCTTCGTTCTTCATTATTTAAGCGAACATATGCCTTCGCTATACATTTTTCCCCAAGCTTCACTGGTCTAACAAATCGTATGTCTGATGTAGCAGTAAGTGCGATTGGACAATCAATAACTGCAACAGCTAATGAATTAGCTTGTGCGAATAAGTGATGTCCCCTAGCAATTCCTGTTCGAGAAAATACGTGCTCTTCTCGAATTTCAAAAATAGATATTCCACTACGATCAAGCTGCAGATCTACGATATCGCCAATAACTTCATCAAGTGGTAAAGATCGAATTGAATCATGGGAACGTTCAGCCATTTCTTTCATACGCTCACGCAATTCCGGAATTCCTAATTCCAAACGATCAAGTCGAATCGTCTGAATACTAACTTTCAACACCTTCGTTAATTCACGATCAGTCACAAACGGATTATCCACTATATATTGAGTCAGCAGTTGATGCCGTTCACGTTTTGTTAACTTCGCCATGTCGGCACCACTCTCCTGTCATATTGATTCATTACGTAAAACTCTTTTTACCTTTAGTATCAAATTTTAATACCTGGTACTAAAATAGTATAATTGAGATTTATGCGAAGTGCAATCTATTTATTCACAGCCAAATTCTTGGACCATCCTTTAAAAACAAAATAGCACCTTATCCGAAGATAAGATGCTATTAGGAAAAAAATTATTGAGAAATAATCTCTTTTGTTTTGTAATATCCACAAACTTTACATACGTGGTGACCTAGTTTTAGCTCTCCACATTGCTCACATTTCACCATACCTGGAACAACTAGTTTAAAATGCGTACGACGTTTATCACGGCGAGTCTTAGATGTTCTACGTTGAGGTACTGCCATATTTCCCACCTCCTTCACAAGTTCAAGGAATATTATTCCTTAAAGAAATCTTTCAACGACTCTAGTCGAGGATCGATTCTCTCTTTACTACATGTACATTGATTTTCATTAAGATTACTACCACATTGCGCACATAAGCCTTGACATTCGGTTTTACATAACGGAGCAAAAGGCATAAATAATTGCAAATACTCCTCCACAAATGGCTGCAAATCTAAACGTTCAGTGGCAATCTCAATAAGATCACTTTCTTCGTCTTCACCTGCACTGTTCTTGTCATCAGGTGAAACGGGCTTGAATTGCTCAGCGAATGGAATACTTGAGTGAGTATGAGTCGACTCAAGACAACGAGAGCAAGCTAATTCCATATCTATTTCAAGATTTCCCTCAACGCTAACGATTTCACCTTCCGGTTTAACTGTTAATTGAATATGTAAAGGGTCAGTAGAAATTACATCCTGACGATTACGAAATAGCTCTGTTACATCTAGTTGTGTATTCACGATCTCAGTTTGATCTTTTGCTAACAATTCTTTCAAACGAAACTGCATAATATCACCCCAAACAGACAAAGTTTATTATATCCATCTAGCTCATGTTTTGTCAAGAATATCACGATCTATTTCTTCTGTCGAATGTCAACTTTGTCCACTAGTTCACCATTGTGCTATATTAACATTATAAGAGATCATTTTAGAAAGGAAATTTAAGCCATGAATGCAGTCGGCCTAATCGTTGAATACAATCCTTTTCATAATGGACATCTGCATCACCTACAACAATCTAAGCAGATCGCGCAGCGTGACGCTGTCGTAGCTGTGATGAGCGGACATTTTTTACAGCGCGGTGAACCTGCACTACTCGATAAATGGACACGCACCAAAATGGCATTAGAAGGCGGTTGTGACCTCGTAATCGAGTTACCTGTTGCCTATGCTACATCATCCGCAGAATGGTTTGCACATGGTGCTATCGCTTTGCTACAAGCTACAGGAGTAGTAGACAGCTTCTGCTTCGGCACAGAGAGTGGTCAACTGGCACCTCTATTGCAAGCAGCTAAGCTTGTCTCAGAAGAATCGCCACAATTCAAACAACAGCTCGAATCCTATCTTACGCTTGGATTAAGTTATCCGCAAGCCTATAGCTCTGCGCTCCATCAGTTATATGATCAACAGTCGTCTGTCGATGATGCTCACCAAGATGAGCCATTTCGCTTCGACTTACCTAATCATACACTAGGTCTTCATTATCTGATTGCCAAGGAACGTATGAAAAGTTCAATGACTCCTTATACAATCACTCGTGAAAAAGCACAATATCATGATCAGCTACCTACTGACCTTGCCATTGCTAGCGCTACAGCGATTCGCAAACTATTATTGGAGCATTCCTCGCTGGATATGATTAAGCCATATATGCCAAGCAGTACATACGAGCTACTAATAGAGCAGCAACAACAAGGTATTTCACCTATGCACTGGGAGTCTTTCGCTACACCATTATTCCATACGCTTGCCGTTAGCTCTAGCGATAACTTAGCGACTCATCGTGAAATTGAAGAAGGATTACAACATCGCATTAAATATTGTTTACGTTCATTGCCACACTATACTTTAGAGCAGTTACTCTTGCAATTGAAAACAAAGCGTTACACGAGAACTAAGCTACAAAGAGCGTTATTAGCTATCTTACTGCAACACCAGAAGCAGCATTTTCAGCGTGATCAGCTTGCAAGCGGTATTCAATATATCCGTGTATTAGGTTTTACGGAGCGTGGCCAATCCTTACTCAAGCAGATGAAACAAACAGCAACCGTTCCTGTCATTCACTCCCCCGCTGCTGTCGCTAAGCCTTCTACTTATCTTGAACTGGATATTGCAGCTACTGCTGCTTACATGCTTGCAAGATCACCAGACCAACCAGAACTAAGTCTTCTCGATTACACACAGCCACCTATTCGGTTATAGAAGCGATGACATCCATCGCTTCTTCTAATGTTGAAACTGCGATAATTTCCATCTCACTTCGTAATTTACTTACTTTCTCGCTGGCCTCATCTTTGTTTCCTTGTGGGACGATAAAAATTTCGGCATCTTGCTCATCTGTGGAGAATACCTTTTGCTTAATCCCCCCAATTGCGCCAACATAACCTTCAGCATCAATTGTACCTGTTACAGCAATTGTACGCCCTTTCGTTAGATCACCGTCTGTCAGCTGATCGATAATCGTCAACGTCAGGACAAGCCCTGCTGACGGCCCTCCGATCGAACTTGAGTCAAACTCTATTTTATACTTGTCCTCTTCAGGAACAATATTGCGTATTTGCATAAAACCATCGATAGCTAGCTGCTTAGCAATGGTTACGTCATCCCAATTGTGTCCATTATTATCTAATGTTATAACTATCCGAAGCAACTCAGATATTCGCTCAACCTGTAACTCGATCGATGCAGCTTCTTCATGTTCATTCAACCATACAGCTATATCCTCAACTGACTTTACTGGCAGAATACCCTCATCACTAAATATGCCATCGATACGATCACCCGATAGGAGCTGATCACCCGAATTGGATTCTATTAAAGATGATGCTGTATTGACAAAAAGTTGTTGAGGTTCATTGTGGTAAGCAATATTTAAGTAACGATAAGCTGCTTCTAATGCCTGATCATACGATCCTTGCATCATTGTCATCGCGCGCTTTGCATATTGCCCAGCAGACTCTCCACCTAACACTTCATACTTCCACATTACAGTTCTATTCGCTTGAAAAACGGATAACAATGAATCCCATATATTAGGTGTTTGCATCAAAACCGCAGTCAACAGAAATGTACCTCGCTTCTGCTGCTCTAACTCCGACGAAGAATCCATTGGGACTGAATTGGTATCATTACTTCCATCTATAACGGTTACAAATGAATGTGATGAAACGGCAAGTCCTGGCTTAATTACGACGAAAGGTGATGGTGCGTATAGTAAAATCGCCATCGCTACAATCGTAATAAGTGCTGTTTTCACCATCGTTTTATATTGCATTTCAAAATTGTTCTTCTTCAACATAACATCTCCTTACATATAAAGGTCTATTCTGACAAGCTATCGCGTAAAAATAAGTGATGAATAAACCATTCACATGTTTGTAAAGGAGGGATTCGCTTGCATAAAACATTCATTATCGCTGGATTATTATTAACTATTGTACTCTCAGTCGTGTTATCTCCCCATATTGCACTACAAGCTTCACTTGGTGGATTGAATATATGGTGGAAATTAGTTTTCCCTGGTTTACTACCATTTTTAATATTATACGAAATCATATTAGCATTCGGCTTAATTCACGGTATTCAAGCAGTGTTATCACCATTCACTTCAAAACTATTGAAAATGCCACGAGTAGCAAGTCTGCCATTCATTATGAGTCTGCTAAGTGGATTTCCTGCCGGTGTAGAACCTACATTGAAGCTATTACAAGATAATCAATTATCCAAACAACAAGCACAACGTCTACTAGGCTATATGCATTTTCCTAATCCCATTTTCGTTACCGTAATTATAGGCGCTGGCTTTTTCCGCGCACCAATTATTGGACTAATTATAATTAGCACTATCTGGATTTCAGCATTTATTCTGATGACCGCACATAGTTATCTTGCTACGCGAAAATCCAAAGCTCAGTCTGATGTCAACAACTACCAGCATGCTCAAGTTAACTTCGCAGCTAGTATGGAGCTTGGTCGTAAGCTTGATGGGCGCGGACTAGGAAAAGTGCTCGGTGATAGTGTAGCTGTAAGTGTGCAAAAGCTTTTTATGATCGGAGGCTTCATCATTTTCGCTTCTGTCATTGCCGCTTTCGCCACTTCTTTGCTCGACGTGATTCGTTTACAGCTGCCATTCTTGTCACAAGCAATACTTGAATTACATATTGGAAGTTACGCCATTAGTTCATGGACGATGAGCCAACAGTCCGTCTTACTCGGCTGCGCGCTGCTCGTTGCTTGTCTTACCTTCAGTGGACTTAGCGGCATTTTGCAAGTTAGTTTCTATACTGCTGGTCAGGCACTACATATGTTTCCATTCATTAAATACCGATTCATCCATGCCATCTTCGGTTTTTTCATGACGTATATATTATGGAAGCCACTTAGCTGGGTATTTAGCAAGTGGCTTCGTATCGAATATCAAACTGTTTTTTTTACTTCAGGAGAAAGTTACGTCCCTGCATCATATCAAGCACAACAGCTTCCATTTATATGGAAGGAAAGTCTCGTAATATGTAGTCTGTTCATTATCGTCATAACAGTTATTACGTTATGGAGAAAGCTTTATGTGAAGGATCACTTGTTCTAATCTGGAGTTGGAGAAACTATGGGCGCTGTGGACCACATTTTTCGCGTAATCGTTGCTCCACCTTTGGCGGTACCAATTGTGAAACATCACCTTGGAATTGGGCAATTTCTTTGACAATGCTTGAACTAAGATACGAGTATTTCGGATTAGTCATCATAAATACCGTATCGATACCATCATCAAGCATATAGTTCGTTGACGCTAGCTGTAACTCATATTCAAAATCAGTTACGGAACGAATGCCACGTACGATAACACTTGCTTGCTTCAAGCGCATAAATCTAACGAGCAGATCACGGAAGCTATCTATCTCGACATTTGGAAAATCCTTGGTCGCTTCAGCTAGTAGTTCTTTGCGTTCATCGACTGTAAATAATGGGTTTTTACTTGAATTATTAAGTACCGCCACAATTAGACGATCATATTGACGTGCTGATCGTTGAATGATATCTAAGTGACCATATGTAACAGGATCGAAAGTTCCGGGATATACGGCAACTCTTTCGGGACGCTGTAGTGTATTGCTCATCCTTTTCACTCCTAAAACTTTTTGTTAGCTTCTTGATTTTCCACTTTCCAACAAAAAGTAGCTTCGTAAGCATTATATTGTATAAATTATTCGGTAGTATTCATTGCAGCTACATGTCGATAAATCGTTACAGCGATATCGCCATACTGATTTGTACGAAGTTGTTCAAAGCCATTCAATTGATGTGGATATTGCATTTTGACATCATGCTCCACAACGATCGTTGCATCTTCCGCCACTAAGCCCAGCTCCATCATTTGTAACATCCATGCATCCATATCAACGATGCGATAAGGCGGGTCGAGAAATATTAGATCAAATTGTATGTTGCGTTTTGCTAGTACCTTCATCGCTCTAGCTGCATCATTACGATAGATTTCGATCGCTTCACCGGCACCAACTAGTTGAACATTACTACGAATAATATCAACGCTTACCTTTTCTTTATCAACACATATAACCTGTTCAATACCTCGACTCCACGCTTCAATCCCTAGTCCGCCAGTTCCTGCGAATAAATCAAGCGCTTTACCTCCGTCAAAGTATGGTCCGATCATACTGAATATTGCTTCCTTCACCTTATCGGTAGTCGGTCTAGTACCTTGGCCTGGTACGGCCTGCAATGCTCTTCCCTTTGCTTTACCAGCAATTACTCTCACCGTATGTCCCTCCCTAATGCAAGTCTTATTAATCGTACCATACAACGATTATCGATGAAAGATTACTCTTCCGTATTTTTTTTGAATCATAAGTATATTTTCGGATGATCTTGTCCACAATATAATTATCGGCGTCTAAGATGTCGTAGACAACCGCGGAGAAGGCTTACGTTTCCCCATAAGTTCTTCATCCGGTTTCTCCTCTCCCATTTTTTTGGATAGAGGCCCTATTTATAGGGCCTCGCTATTTTTATTTTAAAAACCTTCACATCACTCATGCCATTAACATCCAATTAAATAACTATATATTTTTGAACAAAAGAAATATACTAATGGTATCATTATTATTCGCTTGCATTATGCTTGGGGTAGCAACAACGATCACTCTACCTGAAGCAAAGAACGTTCTTTTATTAGCTGGAGTTTCCATTACAATTTTCGCCGCTGTTATGGTTTGGCGAAAACTGTTCATTCCTTACATTATGTAGATTGTGGCAATCGGTCTAAGCTTATTGGCCTTTTTCTTTATAAGTGCAAGTGCTGAAATCCAACAAAATCATGTTAGTGATATCGTTACTAATATCAATCAATTAACCGAATTAACGAAGAAATTAGATAGCTTAACTAGCGAAAACAGTCATTCCGAACTATAGAATAATCTGCTAATACGAGGAATCTGATCTATAATGATCATCGATAATAAGGAGAGAAACAATTGGTAAAATCACTGATTTTCGATATGGATGGGACTCTATTTCAAACGGATAAAATACTAGAACTAGCTCTTAACGATACTTTTGACCACTTACGACAACTAAACAAATGGGATACTGAAACCCCAATTGATAAATATCGTGAAATTATGGGTGTACCTTTACCAAAAGTATGGGAATCGTTGTTACCTCAGCATTCCAATGAAGTAAGAGAACAAACTGATGCCTATTTCTTAGACAAATTAGTTAAAAATATACGAAGTGGGAACGGTGCTTTATATCCAAATGTAAAGGAAGTTTTCAGTTACTTAAAAGAGAATAATTACTCAATCTACATAGCTAGCAATGGTCTAAAAGAATATTTACAAGCCATCGTTAGTTATTATCATTTGGATAATTGGGTCACTGAGACATTTAGTATTCAACAAATAGATACGCTTAATAAAGGTGATTTGGTTAAATCAATTATTAATAAATATAATATTAATACCGCAGCAGTAGTTGGAGATCGTTTATCAGATATAAATGCAGCTAAAGAAAATGGGTTAATTGCAATTGGATGTAATTTTGATTTTGCACAAGCAGATGAAATGGCTCAGGCAGATATCATTATTGAAGACTTACTAGAACTAAAAACGATATTACATAATATAGACTTAAAATAAATTGAAGTTTTTAAAAATAGGCTGTCTTTCAATCATTGGTTCAATGACTGAAGACAGCCTATTATCTATCCTACTAGCGAATTTTGCTAGCTTAACTACTAGCAGGTTTTTGACCACTAGCTTTACGTAGCTCATTGGCTAATCGATTAAACTCACTACGCGCTTCTTTGTTTTCAGTAGCGAAATACGCTGCGCTTAAAAACTTTATTACTTTATTTGCATCTTCAATACTCATCTTGTGAGCCTCTCTTTCTACTGACCCATTTCCATGTTCATCGTTATCCGTATCAGTACCTTTGGGTGGTCCGCTACTATTTTCTTGCTTCAACAATTGTAGCTTTTCATTAACTTTATTAACAAATGTCGACCAACCAGACCATTTACCATCTGCATTCATCAGTCTTGGACAGTTTTTCCCGCTCCAATCATAATGACGGCGTAAGCGATCTATCCCCCAGCTACGCTCATATAACATTTTGGCTACTAGCCCGGCGGCATGATTAAGCGTTAAGCTATAGTTACCACTTTCACAGATCTCGATTCCAATGGATGTACGATTCCCACTTTTCACATCACTGCCATCGCCAGCATGCCAACCTACTTCATTCAGCGGCAACACTTCAATCGTTTCCTTCTCATCAATAACAATATGAAAAGATGCTACCCGAGTATTTGAAGTATTTGTAAGCCATGCACGTTCATTTTTCGCCGTGCTGGATGGATTTCCTGTGTTGTGAATCGTAATGGTCGTTGGCTCTAATACTAGTGATGGTCGTCGATTATAAGGAGTAGTTTTCGGTATATGATCCTGTCTGTACTCGTTACTCATTAACATATCACTATCCTCATCCCACTTTTTGAACTCCACATAATTAATTGATAAATAGAACTTTTGCATAGTTGTCCCACTCTAATCTGATTTTTAGTAGATTCATAATATCCCTCGGCTTAACAAAGCTAGTTGAGCCACCAAGCCGTGTTTCTACAAGCACTCCGTTAACATACACTTTCTTACTTTTCCAATCTACTTTAGCACCATATAATTCAGCAATTTTACGAACAGGGATATACGTAATTCCTCTGTCCAAATAAGCAGCACAATATAATAGCTGATCGACCATTACAGGTACAAGACTAGCCCTTTCAAACCCGCTTTCAGGCTTGAATTTGACCGTAGCCGTATCAAACGTACCCAAATTGTATTTTGTTATAAGCGACATAATTTTCGAGGAATAGTTAGGGTCTGTTGCGTAGCCAGCTAATCGAATTTGCTCTGCTTGTTCTATTGCAGTTTTGGCCTCCAGCACTTTAGCGTACCTCGTATTGTTGAACAACTCATCTTGATCCTTATAATAATGATATAACGTGCGATATGCTCGAAATGCAGCTTTCTCCTTCACTTCTTGACCGCTGATAAATTCCCATGTCCCTTTTGTTACTGCATCTCCGCGCCAATATGGAGTTAGCTTTCCACCACCTACTTTAATACCGCCAAGATTATTCCAGGCGTGAAGAACTCCACCCGTTTCTAATAAGCTTTGTGCTAATCTAACCGAAGGTAATATGGGAGAACCTTGCTGACGAATCAATACAATTGTAGGTACTATTGCAGCAAAAAACTGTTGTCTCGTTAACTCGCTCAAGTTCTCATTCACTCCCTTTTTGCTCATAGTTTGAATTCTAGTAATTCTATTATTTATGCTTTAAATGAGTAGAAGGAAACGGCTATTTATCCAATGGACAAATATTCGTTTCCTTCTATTGATTCTAGCTATTGCTTCTAAAGATATAATCGTAATGTATTGTTGTAAACAGCCTCTGCCACGATCTGCGGAGAAATCCCTTTCAGATGAGCAATCTCATTAACTACATCAATAACCATCGTTGGTTCCGTCATCTTCCCTGCAAATGGACCTTCGAACGGCCATGGTCCATCGGTCTCTACCATCATTTGACCCAATGGGTATGTGCGAACAAGTTCGCGAATTTCCGCTTCAACAAAAACATCAGGTGTAATCGAGATATAATAACCATTCTCAATCATTCTATGAACCGTCTCAGTCGGCCCTTTAAACCAATGAAAATGAGCCTTTTCGATTTGATGCTTTTCTAATAGATCACAGACAATACTAGCATCTTCATATACCGCATGCAGCGCTACTGGTCGATCTACTACTTTCGCAAAGGCAAGTATTCGATCAAGAAATGCAATGTAAGGTTCTGTTGCAAATTCCCTTCCCTGTTCCCTTGCTTCAAGCGCACTATAATAAGGCAAGCCAATTTCACCAATCGCAAACGATTGCTTAGCCATATGACATTCCGTTATCCAATCTATCAGTTGCTGCTCTTCTAGTTCACTAGGTAATGGCTGCTCGGGGTGATATCCATAAGCCGGAAAGATAACCTCGCCATACTTTTGAACAAGCTCATACGTCCGTTTAGATGAGAAGAGATCCATCGAAACCGCTACAATATGGTTGACCGATTGATGCAACGAACGTTCAATGATCGCTTCACATTGTTGTTCATTATATTGCTCTAAATGAATATGCGCATCGATATACTTCAAATTTCCATTAGCCATCGTAACGTCTCCCCAAACTTTTTGTAACATCTCGAAGAACTTCTTGTAAACAAAAAGTAGCATCGAAAGCATAAGCTATTGCTTTCGAATATAACAAAAACAGTATATTAACGGAAGTACGCCCCAATAGTTAGTGGAACCTAACCATTGGGGCGCACTGCCTAACTAACTGTTCGTATGAAGTTGCTCATAAATACGCTGCTTCAATTCATTAAAAGTCGGCGTACTCCATAAGTCACTTGCTCTAGGTCTGGCAAATGGCACGATGATCTCATCAACAATTGTAGCAGGCGAAGCTGACAACACTATAATGCGATCTGACAGCAATAAAGCTTCCTCGATACTATGCGTGACGAGCAATACCGAGCGACGATTTTCTTCCCAGATGGAAAGTAACCATTGCTGCATATGTAGTCTAGTTAAGGCATCCAATGCACCAAACGGTTCATCAAGTAGCATTAGAGTCTGAGGTGATAACAATGCCCGTAGAAACGAGACACGTTGGCTCATTCCACCTGAAAGCATATGAGGATACGCGTCCGCATACTCCGCTAGTCCGACTTTTTGCAGCCATTCATTCGCTTGTGTCTGAGCTTGTTGCTTACTAACGCCTGCTACCTGTAGCGCCAGTGCAATATTACGTTTCACACTATACCACGGCATTAACGATGCTTGCTGCGGCATATAGGCAACATGACCACGTTGCCCCGTTGTCTGCTGCCCATTGATCCAAACTTCACCTTCATTAATAGGCTCTAACCCACCAATAATTTGAAATAGCGTTGTTTTCCCGCTTCCCGAAGGACCAATAACAGATACAAACTCCCCTTCGTCTACACGCAGACTAATGTTTTGCAGAATTTGTTTGTCTTGTTTCTTATGTGTAAATGACTTAGAAACCCCGTTCAATTCAAGCATTAGCCTTCACTTCCTTTCTTCGGACGCCAATGAACAAAGCGCGACTCAATAAAGGAGATAATCCAAAATAGGAAAAGGCTTAGTAGTACAATTAAGAGCACCGAAGCGAACACTCGATCCGGCATATATCCTCTGGAAGATAAGATCAAGTAACTACCTAAACCAACTTTTGGTGATAACCATTCCGCTACGACTGCACTTAGTACACTATACGAAACAGCAATTCTCAAGCCACTGAATAAATTAGTAAGCGCACTCGGTAGCTCCAAATGAATAAACAGATGCCATTTCGATGCTCCGATCATACTCAAATAATTTTTAAGCTGATGATCTGCTTGAGCGAGTCCTCCCAGTGTAGCAATACATATTGGGAAGAAACAAACTAAAATAATAAGAAATATTTTCGGCATCATTCCGTATCCAAGTAGCATCGTAAGAATAGGAGCAATAACAATGACAGGAATCGTTTGTGATAAGATCAATACCGGATAAAACCCTTTCCTAACAATAGGAAGAAAATGTAGCACTGCTGCAAGGACGAACCCGGCGATAGCTCCACCTGCAAAGCCAATAAGCGATAACTTAGTTGTAGCAGCAAAATGCTCCATCAAGCGTGGCCAATCCGCGATCATACCTTGAAATACACCAATTGGAGAAGGAATAAGCCAACTATAGACAAGCTCCATCCTTACAATTAACTCCCAGACAATGCCAATAAATAAAAGTGTCACCACTGGGGGCCATATATTACTCCAACGAGATTGCTTATTTTCCATCCGGATATTTCTCCAACAATTTATCCATCGATGCTCCGGCAATTGGATTATATGAAATTTTGATTTGTGATAAAGCACCTGGACAACCAACTTCAATCATTGCTTCATGCATCTGTTGGACAACCTGCAATAGCTCTGGAAGATCACCCTCCATTGTCGTTTCCATTGGTGCAACGCGGTACGGTAGACCAGATTGTTTAATAATTGCAATCGCTTGATCTACATATGGAATGACACTTTCGCCATTATGTGTTTTCGGAATCATCTGAATACTTAATAATGCATTAGCCATTTGTAATATCCCCTTAGTATTGGTTTATTGTGGTAAAAACTCATTTGTAAATGCTGCTTCTGCATCTAGCTCGCCGTTTAACAATTCATTGCTAAACATCCAATCGGCATAACCTTTCCATACCGACAACTTCTGTTCACCAAAGCGGGGTGCATCATCCTGATATTTCGGGCTTAACCATTGTTGACTCGCTCTTACAAGCTCCGCATTCAAATCTGGCTCAGCAGCAATTAATACTTCCGCCGCATCCGCTGGATTGTCAATGCTATATTGATAACCTTTCGCAACTGCCGCGAGGAATGAACGAACTAGCTCAGGATCTTCTTTAACGAGTTTTTCACCTGTTACAACAACTGGCGTATAGTAATCTAAGTTCTCATTGTATTCGTTCATATACACCATATTCAAATCGACACCACGTAGCTCAGCTTCAATTCCTGTCCAAGCATAGAAAATCCATGCGAAATCAACATCGCGCTCAACTGCTGTGAAGAAGTCGCTATCACCCATGTTTACAATTTCTAATTTATCAAAATCTGCATTATCCGTTCTCATTAAAGAATCAATGATTGACGTTTCAATAGGGGAACCCCAACCGCCATAACGCATACCTTCGAATTTATTAGGTGAATCAATGCCCTTGTCCTTTTTAGAGGCAAATCCCGATGTATTATGTTGAATGATCGCCGCCAATGATACAACAGGAACACCCGCTACTCTTGCTACCGTTACATTTTCTTGATAACTAATACCAAATTCAACATTGTTAGAGCCTACTGCTGCATCTGCTCCGCCTTGTACTGGAGAAATAATGTCAACTTCAAGACCTTGTTCAGCAAAATAGCCTTTATCACGCGCCACATATAACCCGGTATGATTCGTGTTCGGTGTGTAATCAAGTACGAGCTGAACCTTTCGAAGCGTCTCTGTTATGTCGCCTGCGCCAGTCGTCCCAGCTTGATTACCTTGCTTCACCTGTTCATTGCCACATGCCGTTACTACATACAATAATGCGATAACTAATAACCATTTCAATCCTTTTACTTTCATGTCTTCCTCTCCCATTCATCTCTCTAATTATGATCGTCCAAGAAGAACACGCTGATTTACATAGGTAAATAAAAAGACGCCCTTCTATAAATTAGGAAGGGCGCCGTCAATTTCGGCTGTTACTTCGCATAGAATAGATTAGGTATAGTTTTCCACTATAACTTCATCTCATGCAAAAGTATGCTCTCATTCCTACGCTGGCATTATCCAGATCAGGTCACGGGTCGGAATTGGTTCATTCCCTCTCAGCCAGCTTACTAGCTCCCCAAAGCGTATTCACTTGGTCAATCTATTGGTCATTATAGCAAAGTCATTTCTCTTTGACTACCCTTTTTCATAAAATCATAAAAAGGATGGATGAATGTGTTTACAATAAGTCTATGTATGATTGTCAAAAATGAGGAAGATGTACTTGCTCGTTGTCTTGCTAGCGTGCAACAAGCAGTAGATGAAATCATCATCGTTGATACAGGATCAACAGATCGCACAAAGGAAATTGCCGCTAGTTTTGATGCAAAAGTATATGATTTTCCATGGATTAATCACTTTGCAGATGCACGTAATTATAGCTTTGAGCAAGCAACCTCTAATTATATTATGTGGCTTGATGCCGATGATGTTATTCAACCAGCAGATCTAGAACGTCTACTGCAATTAAAACAAACATCAGATTTCAATTACGATACGGTAACGATGAAATACCATCTTTCTTTTGACGATAATGGTAACCCAACATACAGTTACCGTCGCAATCGTCTTGTAAAACGAAGTAATAACTTTCGCTGGATCGGTGCCGTTCATGAGTACTTGGCAGTATCAGGTGCAAGTTTTAACTCCGAAGTTGCCGTTACGCACCGCAAAGAGCGTCAATCTAGTGATCGTAACTTGAATATTTATTTGGCACGACATGAAGCTAGGGAACAGTTTTCTCCACGCGATCAATTCTATTTCGCTAACGAATTGCGTGATCATCAAAGATACGAGGAAGCGATTCAATGGTATGACACTTTCCTTGAAGATAATGGGGGTTGGGTTGAAGACAATGTTGCCGCTTGCTCACGTAAAGCTCATTGTTATGAAGCACTTGGTCAACCTAATCTAGCTATTATTCATCTGCTTCGTACATTGCAATATATTCCACCTCGCCCGGACTTCTGCTGCCAGCTTGGTGCGCTTTTTGTTAATGATAGCAAATTTCAACAAGCGATTTACTGGTACGAGCAAGCGCTCTTAACTTCCCAGTATACATCCGATATGAGCTTCCATAATCCAGCAACTGCGACATGGTTACCTCAACTACAATTAACGGTATGTTATGATCGTCTAGGGAATTTGCAAAAGGCAGTTGAACATCATCGACTTGCTATGGCTATTAATCCGAATCATCCAAGTATGAAATATAATGAGAACTACTACAAGGGCAAAGGCTTATTATAGTCACTCATTAGCTTCACCAGTGTTCTGCCTCGTGCCTGTCCCTTAAGTAAAGTAGGTAGAACATCTGGCAGTTGCTCCAGTGTAACTTCTTGCTGGATTAACTCTTCTAAATTTGCTAATTTGAAGTCTGTCGCCAAGCGATTCCACACACTAAGTCGGGTGTCCATCGGGCAATATACAGAGTCGATACCAAGTAAATTAATGCCTCTTAGTATGAATGGGAGTACGGTTGTTGGTATTTTCACTCCACCAGTTAATCCACTAACAGCTACGGCTCCTCCATACTGAAGTTTACTTAGGAGCGCTGCAAGTTGCTCGCCTCCAACTGGATCGATAGCTGCTGCCCACTTCTGTTTGTCTAATGTTCTCACTTCTCCATTATAAACATCTGTACGCGATACAATTGTAGTTGCTCCGATTTTTTTCAAATATTCATGTTCCGATTCTTTACCAGTACTAGCTTCAACCTCGTAACCAAGTTTAGACAAAATAGCGACGGCAAAGCTTCCAACACCACCTGTTGCCCCTGTGACAAGTACTTTACCATTCTCAGGTGATACGTTATTATCTTCTAGTCGTTGAATGGATAATGCTGCAGTAAAACCAGCAGTACCAATAATCATTGCTTCTTTCAGCGTAAGACCGGTCGGAAGTGGCACAATCCAATCGGCTGAGATACGAGCATATTCACTGTAACCTCCAAAATGTGAAACACCGATAGCATAACTAGTGGCGATCACTTCATCCCCTATTTGAAATCTATCATCTTCAGATGAAACAACTACTCCCGCCAGGTCAATGCCAGGAACAAATGGATAAGTATTCACAATGTTACCGTTAGGAATAGTGGCTAAGCTATCTTTATAATTAACTCCAGAATAGTGAACGCGAATCAGCACTTCTCCTTGTGGTAAATCATCAAATGTTAGCGTTTTAATGTCTATAGAAAATTGATCCTCTTGCTTACTCACAACTAATGCATTGAATGATTGTGTCATCGTTGTACTCCTTTTAATATGTAGTCAGCAGGGGCAGTGAACAGTCTCTCTTGTCACTTCACTTAGCATGCAGTTTTTCTTATAAGCATAACAAAAAAATACACGAAATAGTACTAACAACCGTTCAAAACCTTTGAGCTTACGACATGAACAAGGGAGAAGCATGCATAATTTTTATGCACACTTCTCCCTCTATTAGGCTTGCTGTTTGAACTTCATATTCGATGTCGACTAAACTACGTTAGCATAACTTCGTTATCAAAGTCCGCTGTTTGAACTTCCCTTACTTGATTGCTCACCAATTAACTCCCAATCTGTTGCAGTATAACTCCCCATTTGCCATAAAGAAACGCCCTTCAATTCATAAAACTTAGCAAGCCATATTTTTTTGTCAATGCTTTGCGTATCCTCATAGTACATTACATGACTGCCACGCTCATCTGCAAACTCAGCTTTCGTTAGAAAATACGGCATCGTCCATGTCTTAACGACGCTTTGCATCGCTAATCTTTTCTCCACATCTGCAATCGCTGGAATAACTGGAGATGCGGTTACGCCATTGGAAGTAATCCATTGATTAGCCTGCTTCGAAATACCTAGTACTAGCTTTTCTTTGGGAATCACTTGAAGTGCCGTTACAATCGTATCGTTCACAAGCGGCAATGGAGCTGACGGAAGCTGGCTATCGGTAAAGTCATGGGCCATCAGAATAACTGTATCCGCAAGTTTACCTATTTCCTTCAAATCATAACCTTTATAGTAATAAATCGGCGGAACAGCAACTGACAATGTATACGCACCTAGCTGCTTCTTCAAATCTTGCAGAAATGCAACATAATCAGCGGAACTGTCCTCTTTCAACAATCCTTCAAAATCTATACTTACCCCCGTGAACGAGTAAGTTGGATCATTTAAAGTAGATACTAACGACTCGATAAATGCAGTCTGAGCTATTTTATCTTTAAGAAAGTCTTTCAAATTGCTATTGTCGTAAAATACCATCAGTTCCTTCGTTAATTGAGCAGAGTCGGCAGCAGTAAGAGCCTCCACATAACCACTTGGAATGACATTTACTGTTTTACTAGTCTTTGAATTTGTTTTCAAAGTTGCAACTCCAGCGCTACTATATTCCAAATGAGACCATCCGAGGATAACATCGGTAAGCTTATTCATCTGATTGATCGCACCATAGGATGAAATGGCATAAAAACCTGTAAAATCAACTTTTTCTTCAGAAACTCGCTTATCAATTAAGCGATAAATAACGGCTGCAGCCTGTTTGCGAATTAACGACTCTTTCGGCTTAAAGCCCGCTTGATCGCCTTCCATAATACCGCGACTAGCTGCGTAGTAAACATATGGTTGCATATCTACATCAATTGCAGATTGATCCTTGAAAGCCCGAATATCCCGCTCCTTCTTCCAATCTGTTGCAAGCCATTGCTGACGTACTTCATCCTTTTCCGAATCTAGTAACGCTTTCCCTACTAGCATTGCAACCTCTTGTCTAGTAATCGTTTGCGCTGGATTGAATGATCCCTTCTGATCTAGTAAACTATCAATCCACTTATGTTCATAGGCAACAGAAATAAACTTCGCTGACCAGCGATCCTTGGCAACCCCTGCAGGAATAGTTCCAATGGTTGCTGTTTCTAGCTGACTCGCCATAACAAGTAGCTTAATAAATGCCTCTCGTGATAGGTCAGCATTTGGACGATATGTTCTATCCTCGTATCCATTTATAATACCTAATGCAGATAACGAATAAATTGGTTCTCGCGAATAATCGTTCTCCTCATCCTTAAATGGTTGGAGCTGAACATTATACGCAAAAGCACTACTTGCAAATAACATAGATAGTATTATTACCAGAAAGCTCACTTTTTTCAACATAATAACCTCTTCACACTTCCTTCCTTTTTGTCCAATAGAGTTCATTCCATCTTTATTCATCCAAAATAATAGACGCAGAAAGGTAGCTCTTTGTTTCAGAAATGCTAGACCTATATTGAGTTGATAGGCTACAAGCTACATTTTCGCAACTTTACATATGATGGGATTGGTTACTTAACACCGTAGAAATCACTTTTTCTGGTGTGTTAGCAACATAATATGATGAGAATGCGTCACTTAGAATGAAGGATTATGAATAGGAGGTTAATAGTATGAAACGTTATTTATCGGTATGCTTATTCGTTGTCATCATGACTCTGGTTGGATGCTCAAATAGTACCGTCACAACACCTGACGCCGGCATGTTCAACATTATTGTTGATACATCTACAGATTTACAAGCAGGGGAGTCCATCTTACTAACTGGGAAGCTGTTAATCATTCCGACAGTTGATGGGAATAAAGTTCGCATGGTTAACGATATTGGATTTATGAAATCATTACAGCCAAAGGAGCAATATAGCAATGACGGTGAAGGTCATGTTTACCCCAAAAACAATGAATATATATTACCCGCCGGAAACTACACTATCGTTTCAAAAGCAAAGTTCAGAATCAAACATGATGGTACAGGCTATGAGTTTGAGATTGAATCCGAGCCGCTTAGTATCAAAGTTACATAATCAAAAACCCAGTCACCGAAAAAAAATCGGCAACTGGGTTTTTTGATTGCGTATGGATCCCTTCCTCATTATCTAGAGGTCAGTTTCTAACCTACTTATTCAATTATTGCATCTGTTATCACTAATTATTTCTCACACCGTACGCCTTCATACCAATGACGACTGTTTCAATGATTACCACGATCGCCGCAATATAAATTAGTATCTCAGTCCAATATTGCCACATTTCACTACTCGTCTGGAACATATCACTTCCAACGAACACAAGACCAGCTTGCATCAATTCATCAAGGAATGTCATATTCCATAACGATTGGTCCATCAACATAATCAATGCTAAAAGGAACCACAATAGATTGAATAGAATCTGCATTAATATTATCATCTTTGTCCATCTGCCCGTTACGAGTTTAATACCCTCTTTCAATAAACTGAACACTGCAAGAATCCACATAAAAGGTAGGTAACTTTGAAGGACCTCAACATTGAAGAAAGAAATTACTTTCGTCGTCTCATCGTTCAGTCTGATAATGCCAATGTATTGAGCCGAAAACGTAAACAACAACACAAACAAAATTGTAAAAATAATTGCTACAATCGGTTGACTGCGCTTAATTCGAGTTTTCTCAGTCGGAAGTGGCGGTAGATCCTCTAGCTTCCACTCTTTCTTAACTCCAGCAAGCTTCTTATGCCCATCTTTATTGCCTTTATGTTCAATGAAGAGGAAGATTAACGTGACCCCGGCAAAACCTTGTGCATATGCTGAGCTCAAAGAAGCAAAAAAGCTAATAAATGTCTCCAACCCTTCAAATGGATCCATAAAAATCTCGATAGCGAGCACACACGTCAAGCCAATCGTAATCGCGAACAATACGACTTTAAGCACAACCAGATATGATTCAATCCATTCTGGGCCAATTAAATATCTCTTGTAGCCTCTATACCCTGCTGCGAGTTCATATGGCGAACCAAGCTCATTAAGTACAGCCTCAATAATCTCCTTTTCCGTTTGTCCCTCCGACGCATGATCCTCCCGCATATCTTCAATTAATCCACGCAACTCTTTCTCAATTTCAACCCTTTGCTGCTGTGGCACCCGTTGGATAACCGCGTAAACATAGCGATCAATAATCTCCATCTTCCATCTCTCCCTTACGACTCAATTAAGCTATGCATGCTTTGTGTCAAGTTTTTCCACTCCATACATAACTGCTCGTAAACTTCCTTACCAGCCTGACTAAGAAGATAGTACTTACGGGGACGAGATTCATTCGTGTCCCATTTACTTACAAGTAGTTCTTGCTTTTCCAATCTGCGTAGGAGGGGATACAATGTTCCGGGATCAATGCTGATACCTTTCTCGTCCAATACAGAAACGAGCGAGTAACCATATTGCGGCTCAGATAATTGGCTTAATACACTAATAATGAGCGTGCCGCGTCTTAGTTCATGCGTTAATCCATTTATTGTTTCTTGAATATTCACCATGCGATCAACTCCTAATTTCATTATACTGTATGAGGCACACTATTGTGAATACCTTATTATTAAATTTTGTAAAATATATTCAAAATGAATACAACTCTAGTTATACCCTTAACGCAGAAAAACCCCTTGCATTCAATTCGTTTCTTTAATTTTTCCAGGTTACCCGCCATCAATATGACTGAAGTTTAAAGTATTGATTGAACTCAGCGACTACGGATTTCGCGTTTTCTTTTGATGTTGCATGAAATACGGTTATGTCGACTATATTACAATCTAAGATTTCCTCTAACCCATTTAGTCTAGATGCATCTACTCCAATCTCAATATGTGATTATTTAAACCAGAAGACAAACTAAATCGCGAAGAATTGGCTACCTTATACTTGTCAGAGCATTCGACCTAAGTGACGGCAGCAGCTATTACGAAAGCTGAATTCTCTACAATGGTGGCAAAAGTATTAGAAAACTGAAATCATACTATGAAATAAGTGTTTAAACGTCAAGCTGGCGTCGGTACTCTACCGACGCTAGCTTCTTTCGTTTACTAATCACACTTGGAGTTATTGAAAGATGCTTATAACAAAAAGATCGGCTCACAGCCCCTCTTTACTATGCGGACAAATACCTAATCAAACCTAGAATTGCGAAACCAAACAGAACCGCACCAGACCCAATTCCCGTAATTGCGCTACTCGCAACCTGAAGTTTCGGTGCGACAAAAACCGCAGCAAACATTGCATAATCACGTACATAGTCCATCATAATCCTCCAATCAGATAAGATATGGGCCTTGTGAGAATGAAATTTACATATTGTAGCATTTATATTATATATTCTCACACTTTAGTTAGCTACCTCGTATTGGCTTGTGTGAACACAAACATTTTTTTATTTTACAGTTGCAATAAAAAATAAAACTTGATAAAATAACTGACGAACGTTCGTTAATATTGAGGTGATTTTATTGAAAAGTAAAGAGATTAAAGAAGTCGCTTTAAGATTTTTCACAATTCATGGCTATGAGGGAGCATCGCTGTCTCAAATTGCCGAGCATGTCGGTTTGAGAAAACAGTCTCTCTATGCTCATTTCAAAGGGAAAGATGATCTATTTCTACAGGTTTTACAAGATGCCAAAGAGACCGAAATCTCATCGAAACTAGAATTTTTGAGTACAGTGGATACCCAAAATCCGAAAGCAGATTTATCAAGATATCTGCGATTGGTCATTGATTTATTTCAACAGAGTGAACAGTTAAAGTTTTGGCTACGTATGTCCTTTTTTCCACCTCTCCATCTTGCAGCAGCGATTGATGAGGAAGTCATCGATACGGAGGAAAAAATTCAAACCGTACTTGAAAGCAAATTTCAAGATTGGATCGATGCCAACGCCATCATGAATGATACAGCCTCCATACCTACGCTTGCCTTCTTAGGTATCGTTGATTCGATCATGCTAGAGCTTGTTTATGGAAATAATGAACAACGTTTAAATGATAAACTAAATGCCTCATGGACCGTATTTTGGAGAGGTATTTCACAGCTATGATTTTACAAAAGAGAGGTATTTCTTCATGACGAAACCATTAAATCAACAAAAAACAGTTTTACTCATCCTATTAAGTAATATATTCATTGTTTTTCTAGGAGTCGGACTTATCGTCCCTGTTATGCCATCCTTTATGAATATGATGAATTTATCAGGTCAATCGATGGGGTATCTTATGGCGGCCTTTGCGTTCGCACAATTACTTATGTCTCCCCTCGCAGGACGATGGATTGACACTTATGGTAGAAAGAAAATGATCATCATCGGCTTATTCCTCTTTGCTATTTCGGAGGTGATTTTTGGTATAGGTACACATGTATCTGTTCTTTATTTTTCCAGAATTCTAGGAGGTATTAGTGGTGCATTTATTATGCCTGCCGTAACTGCCTTTGTTGCAGATATTACTTCAGTAGAGGAAAGACCGAAAGCGATGGGCTATATTTCTGCAGCCATTAGTACCGGTTTTATTATTGGCCCAGGTATTGGAGGATTTATTGCTGAGCTAGGTGTACGTGCCCCATTCTACTTTGCTGCTGGCTTCGCATTAATAACAGGTATTTCATCGCTATTTATTCTCAAAGAGCCACTAACTAAACAGCAGCTTTTGGAAATCAGTCGGCTTAAAAAAGATACAAACTTGGTAGGTGATCTCAAACGTTCACTTCAACCACTATACATTATTGCCTTTATTATTGTATTTGTACTAGCCTTTGGTTTATCTGCATATGAAACTGTGTTCAGCCTATATTCTGATCATAAATTCGGTTTTACTGCACAAGATATTGCTACCATTATTACAATAAGCGCAATCTTCGGCGTTGCCGTTCAGGTGTTTATGTTCGGTAAAATGGTCGATAAACTCGGCGAAAAGAAACTCATCCAAATATGCTTAATTGCTGGTGTAGTATTAGCAGTGGCATCCACGATGGTCTCTAGCTATTTAGCCGTTTTGCTAATTACTTGTTTCATCTTTCTCGCATTTGACCTGCTACGCCCAGCGTTGACGACCTATTTATCAAAATCTGCCGAACAAGAACAAGGATTTATCGCTGGAATGAACTCAACATATACAAGCCTCGGCACAATCGTCGGGCCCGCGTCAGCCGGTATATTATTTGATGTCAACATCAACTATCCGTATCTCTTTTCAGCTGTCATTTTGTTCATTGGTCTTGTCATTACGATGATGTGGAAAGAAAAAAAAATGGTTAATCACTTGGGAAAATAATATGAAGAACAACCTACTTAAGCTGTCGAGAAATTCTCGACAGCTTTTTTATACCTTATTATTTAACATGACACTGTATTAATACACAAAATATTTCAATAAGTTGTCCAATGGAGGACGGGTTGGCTAGAGCGGGTTTCGGCGGAAATACTTGTCATAACTCGTTCCCAAATCCTCCGCAGGACTCACGAAAGATGAACGGCGTCTCGAACACGAGTGATTTCGGTTCGGACGAAGGATCGTGAATCCTCTCCATGACCAAGCGGATACATGCGGCAGCCATTTCCTCAACGGGTAGCTTCACCGTCGAAAGGGAAGGAACGCTGTATTTCTCTGCATCATGATCACCATACGTTAAGATTTCCATCATGTCAGGCATTCGGACCCCTGCACGATGGAATTCAGGAAGTGCTCCGACAGCCATGAGCCCTAGCGGGAAGAATATCGCTGTTGGTAGGTCACCGCCTCCCTTCACAATCTTTTTGGCTGCCGAATTCCCGCCCTCCATCGTCATCGGAGCAATTTGGATATGCCGCTCCTCCAGTTCGAGTCCATACTTCATGCACGACTCGACGAATCCTGTGAAGCGTAAATTGTTTTCCGAATTCACAAGATGATCTGGCACAATCGTACCGACCTTTTTATGCCCGCGGACCGCGAATAGTTCAGCTGATTTGCGACCAATCTCGTACGTATCTACATGTGCGCAGCTATAGCTACTGCTCTGGCGATTAAACATTACGGTCGGCAAGCTTAAAGGATGTTCTTCCAGGTAACGTTGCTCCTCTGCAGAGATACCTGTCAATATCGCTCCATGATAGCTGCCTTGATCGCAAATCTCCTTAATTCTGTGAATCTGCTTCCGCTTGTATGGCTGGATTGTCATCTCGAATTCAAATTCTTGTTCCAGAATCGAACTCTGAGCTCCCACAAAGAACCGCCCCAACAACTCCGACGAAAGATCGGAAGGCCAAAAGGTGGCAATGGCCGGAATGTTCCGGGCATTCGATTGTCTCAGTCTTCTTGCCGAGACGTTGGGCAAATACCCGATTCCCCGTGCAGCTTCCACAATCCGCTGTTGCGTTTTTTTCGAGATCCTCATTTCATCACCGCGACCGTTAAGCACGATGGAAACCGTCCCTATAGAGAGGTTCGTTCGTTCTGCTATTTCTTTAATCGTTGACATTTTCATCCGTCCCATTCCAACTAGTAATACTTTATTAATACGGAATAGAACCGATATTGTCAAGCTTACGATTATTACTAATAATATATTGACTTTTTTCATAATTGGCGTTACGATTCACGCGAAAGCTAAAACGAAATTGCAAATCTGAGAATACTACTATGAAAGGTGTGATTGATGGCAGAGAGAATCCGATCTAATATCGTTTGTGGGAAGATAAGATGAGATTTTGAAGAATGGTGTCTGACTCTGAAATTAATAAGGAGGAGAGCATTTTGAAAAAAGAAACAAGACAATTACTTAAACCCATTATGATGATGTTAACTGTTGTATCCTTGGTATTCATGAATTCACTTGGTTCAATCCCTGAGGTCTCTGCCGCTCCAGCCAAGGCCAAGCCGGCATTCAAACAGAAGGGCACTATCTCACTGTCAGTCGGCGAAACCTATACGTTCGATGTCGTAAACAAGCCAACTAGTTCCGAGTATCAATGGAGCAGCGACAAAAAGTCAGTCGCTGTTGTGGATGACAGCGGACGCGTTGAAGCTGTTGGAGCCGGTTCGGCAACGATTACCTATGTTTATACAGTCAACAAAAAGAAGGAAGTCATCGCAGCAAAAGTCAATGTTAAGGAGAGACCTATGAAACATGATCCTAAAAAAATAATCGTGGATAAGAATGGTTTCGATTCCAGCGGAAGAATGGTAGCCTATTTCGGTTCACCGACCATTGACGGTAATGTAGATCCTATGTGGAATGAGGCACAGGTAGTCTTACCGCAGCATATATCAAGCAATATCGATACATCGGCTACGTTCAAAGCGTTATGGGATGATCGTGCGCTTTATATTCTTACAGAAGTCAAAGATAAAAGCCTATCCGTCCAATCCGGGACACCGTACATGCAAGATTCGGTGGAAATATTCCTTGACGAGAACAACGACAAGACTAAAGAATATGGTGCAGACGATTTGCATTTCCGCGTTAATTACGAAAATGCCTTATCCGTGGACAACGGAGATGCCGACATGTATTATACGTCCGCAAGAAGAGTGAAAGACGGTTATGTTATCGAATCGAGAATTGCTCTGAAAACTACACCGGCAAATGGCACGGTACTTGGCATCGAATTGCAGATTAACGAAGCCATAGGAACGGAGCGATTGGGTAGCATTAATGTGTTTGACGCAACAGGTAACGCATGGAATGATCCTACCAAATTCGGCGAAGTCTTGCTTACCGGAAAGTCAAAAGGTGATGTCAGTGGTCTGAATCCCTATGATCTCATGAACTTGATCAAGAGTACGCTGAAGCTTGATTTCAAACTTTATAAAAATGCCAATATCGTAACGGATGCCATTGTTAGCGTTGTTTCTGAAAGCGTACTCAACGGCAATAAAGTCAATCAGAAGCAAATTGATAAACATTATGCCACGATTAAAGCTGCAATCAGCAAGTTAGAAATGACGGAAGAAGCGGCGAATGAGAAATACTTTAAGCCCCTTCCCAATGAATATCGAATGGAAAGCGACAAACCAGGTAAAATTGAAAGTTTATATTACCAAACGCCTAATTTGACGGAAGGAATAGATGACAAAAAATTACACGTCTACCTCCCTTACGGTTATGACCCCTCCGCAACGAATAAGAAATACAATGTTCTCTATCTGATGCATGGCGGCGGCGAGAACGAGGATCTGATCTTCGGCGGACCCGGACAGAGCAAAGAAATGATGAAAATCTTGGACAATATGATTGCAGCAGGCGACATTGAACCGCTTATCGTCGTGACGCCTACCGTCAATGGCGGCAAAAATGATGTCGCTCTCTTCCACGAGGAACTAATCGATACCATTGTTCCATTGGTGGAAAAAAAGTACAATACTTACGCTAAATCCGGAAGTTTGGAAGATTTACAAGCGTCTAGAGAGCATCGGGCTTTCGGCGGATTCTCAATGGGGTCGGTCACAACGTGGTATACCTTTATCCATGCCCTAGACTATTTCAAATATTATATACCGTTAAGTGGCGACAGCTGGGTAATCGAGCAGGGGGGTGGCGGACATCAGCCGAAGAAAACGGCGGAATACCTTGCAAACGTTGCAAGAGAGTCCGGATACAAGCCACAGGACTATTACATCTTTAGTGCTACTGGTAACTTGGATATCGCGTATCCGAACTTGAAGCCTCAGGTCGATGCGATGAAACAGTTAACGGATGTCTTTATCTATTCGTCAGATACGAAGAAGGGGAATTTCTACTTCCTTGATGCTGATGGCGGTACACATGCTTGGAATTGGCAGAACCAGTATATTTACAATATTTTGCCGGACCTGTTCAGTAACTAGGCAACCGAAATCTCATATGGTTCATGCAAAACTTACTAACATTAGTAGCACAGACCAAGCCCTTGGTTTGTGCTGCTTTTTTCATAGTAGAAGTATTCCATTCCACCACAGCCATTTCCGCCAAAAAGATGAACAAACTTCCGTTCCCCCCTCTTTCTTCTTCAGCATTATATAAGCCCTATTGCAGACTTTTCTCCACTTTTTCAACACTCTATATTAAGTCCATTTTCAATATGCGTATAGGTCAATTATACATTTGTATATATCATTGTTTTACACTGATTATTGACCTATGATTTTATTACTGGATCTGGGGTATATATTCTTGACCTTTCTAAAATCCGGACTGATATAAATATCAATCAACGACTTATTGGAAGCGCTATCTTAATTGAGAAATGGGTGATCGTACTTTGAATGTTAAAGCAAACAACATGAGAAGAACTTCTTTTATCAAATTCTTATATGTCCTACCATTTATGTTGCTGCTCGCTACCTTTGCTTATTACCCGTTATATGGATGGGTTTATGCATTTTTTGATTTTAGTCCACCAATCCCCCTATCCCAATCAGAGTTTGTAGGACTAAAGTGGTTTCGGTCTTTAGTTGAAAACCAAGTAAAGATTGATCAATTACTCCAGGTCATCAAGAACACGTTCGCAATGAGTGGCTTGCTTCTCATGTTCTCATGGCTCCCTATGATTTTTGCAATTTTCCTAAATGAGATTAAAGCAATCCGCTTTCGCAAGATCATTCAAACAGTAACCACACTTCCTAACTTTATTAGCTGGGTTTTGGTCTATTCACTCGCATTCTCCATGTTCTCTAGTGAAGGTATCATTAATGGTCTATTGAGGCAGCTCTCGTTAATCGATTCTCCGATTCTATTCCTTCAAAATACGGATAATGTCTGGATCACGATGTGGCTCTGGACAACTTGGAAAGTTCTAGGCTGGTCGGCCATCTTGTATATTGCAGCTATTATGGGAATTGATGATTCGTTATATGAAGCGGCCCGTGTAGATGGGGCGACACGAATCCAGATTATACGCCATATCATATTGCCAAGTCTGATACCTACCTACTTTGTACTGCTGTTGTTGCAAATTGCAAGCTTCTTGAACAATGGACTAGAACAATATTTTGTATTTCAGAATGCATTTAACAAGGATTACATACAGGTACTGGATCTCTATGTATATAACCTTGCTATGGGTGGCGGCAGTTATTCCGTTTCTGTTGCAATCAGCATGCTAAAGAGCTTGATTAGTGTAGTACTTCTCTTCTCTGTTAATGGTCTATCTAAATTACTGAGAGGAGAGAGCATTGTATGATGAAGGTCCAGCTCACTCTCACTGATAAGTTGATTTCAGTTCTGATTTATACCCTATTTATCTTATTTTCTCTAGTCTGTGTCTTCCCTTTCTATTCCATCATCATTAATACGATAAGCGCCAATGACATAAGTGCTAGAGGAGATATTATATTTTTTCCGAAGCAGATTCATTTTCAAAACTACATTGATGTGTTCAAAATCCCTGGATTAGGGAATGCAGCGATGATTTCAATCGGCAGAACCTTGATTGGAACTAGCTTGACAGTAGGTGCCTCAGCCTTTTTGGGATACATGTTCTCTCAGGAAGATATGTGGAAACGGAAATTTTGGTATCGCTTTACGATTATTACGATGTATTTTAATGCCGGCATTATCCCATGGTACCTGACCATGCGATCCTTGAATCTGACCAACAATTTCTTGGCTTATATTTTTCCAACCATTGTAGCACCATTTTTCATCATTCTAGTTAAGACCTTCATTGAATCAACGCCAAAGGAATTGCAGCATGCGGCAAGCATCGATGGTGCTGGGATCATGACGATTTTCCTTCAGGTTATCTTGCCGATTAGTAGGCCTATATTAGCTACAGTGGCGATATTCGCAGCGGTGGATCAGTGGAACGCCTTTCAGGATACGTTATTACTGGTCACTGACAACAGGTTATATAGTTTGCAGTTCATTCTCTACAACTATATTAATCAGGCGAGTTCACTATCAACGATGGTGAATCTGCAGAACTCAGGTTCACTAACGATGGCGACACTGGCGACAAAGCAAACGTCGACCTCGATCCGCATGACAGTGACAATGATCGTTGTTGCGCCGATTCTACTAGTGTATCCGTTTTTCCAAAGGTTCTTTGTAAAAGGAATTATGATCGGTGCAGTGAAAGGCTAACTAGCACCATTATAATATATTCATTTATTAAGGGGGTACTTATGAATAAACCTATTAAGGCAATTAAAAAAACTTCAGCAGTATTGTTTACATTAATGTTGACGATTTCAGTCGTTCTATCAGGTTGTACAGGTGCAACTAACAAGCAAGTGAATTCTAGCTTAACAAATGCTGGTACTAACCAAGATCCACTTACGATTACTGTCTTTAGCAACGCTGCAAATTATCAAGGAGAACAGACAGGTTGGTATGGCAAGCTTCTTACAGAAAAGTTCAATATTACACTGAATATTTTATCTCCGCAGGTTGCTGGTGACCAGCTATACAAGACTAGAACTGCGGCTGGAGATTTGGGAGACTTGCTGGTCATCGATAACAGCCAATTTGAGGAATTAATACCTGCTGGTCTTATAATGGATATTACCGATATGGTACAAGATACGAAATATCTATCCACCTATGTAAATGATCACTTTAAGCCGTTTAATGACGCATTTGCTGAGGTGAATCCAGATAAAAAAATTTATGGCATGCCGACATTTGTTGCGGGTACCTCTCCTACTACTTTCTCAGAGGATCTCCCCTATTCAAGCCCTATTTTGCCATGGGATTATTACAAGGGAGTGGGATCTCCAGAGCTGAAAAATTTGGATGATCTATTGAACGTACTAAAAGAGATGCAAGAGCAATACCCACAGACACCAGATGGAAAGTCGATTGTTCCAATCACCCTATGGAAGGATTGGGATGGCGGCGGCATGGAAAATGTACGGTGGATAAGCAACTGGTACGGGTATGAACAGCCGGATGGTACTTCTACAATCCAGTTGAATGCTAAAGGCGATATCGTACCGCTCACCGACGACAACAGTATGTACAAGAAAATTTTGCAATTCTTGTTTAATGCTAATCAAATGGGGCTAGTTGATCCTGACTCTGCTTCGCAGGATTGGAATAAGGTAGCTGAGAAGCTGACCAACAAACAGGTTCTACTCTTATGGTATACATGGCAAAGAGGCTTCTATAACAGTATCGAACGAGGTAAGAACGGTGATGGGAATGTTGCAGTTCCGATTGCTGACACTCGAATCATACAGACTAGTGATGCTTATTATGGTAACGGAAGAGTATTTGCTATTGGTTCAAAGGCAAAGGATCCCGCTAGAATAATAGAATTCCTGGATTGGTATGTTTCACCTGAAGGTCTTCGTCATTACACGAATGGATTTGAAGGCTTCAATTATGAGAAGTCCGCAGACGGCAAGTTTAAGCTGACCGAAGTAGGGCAAACTGCCTTCCAGCAAAACACCCCAGTTCCGGATGAATATGGAGGCGGCGGATACCAGGACGGGCAAAGCAAGATCAATAGTATGATTATGAGCGATTTTGTCATCGATCCAGATTCAGGAGAATTCTATAATTCCAATTACTGGAGCACTACGATTGAGGCGAATAAGACTACACTCACAAATGAGTGGCAGAATGCGTATGGCGCTAAGGATGCAACAGAATATTATCTTAAGCACGATATGATCGATATTGTACCGAATATCAACACAAGCTTAGGAAACGATTCATCTGACATCAAGAACAAACGAAGTCAAATATCGGATTACGTTAAGAACACTTCCTGGAAGCTGGTATTTGCAAAGAATCAAGCAGATTTTGATGAGTTATGGGTTAAGATGCAAAGCGATGTGGTTGGCCTCGGCTGGAATGATGTCGTTGAGTCAGATTCTATAAAAGCACAGAAAATTGTTCAATTGCGTGCAGATGCATTAGCTAGTAATTAAATATTACATTTTATAAGTTCTGAACAATGAGGGATATTATGTTTAAGTATATATCCCTCATTTTAACAATTATCCGATAAGCACCAAATCGACAAACAGAAGGGAGAAATGTAAGATGCTAAGAGTTGTACAGGTTGAAAATGGGACGATTAAAGGGCTGCCAGCAGCCGACCCACGGATTACAAGCTTCAAGGGAATACCTTTTGCGGCACCACCCATAGGAGAATATCGTTGGCGTGCTCCACAGCCCGCAATCGACTGGGAGGGTGTGCTCAAAGCTTACGAATTCGCACCTATTTCGATGCAGGTGAAACAAGAGATTAACGACAACAACATTTATACTCGGGAGTGGGCCGTAGAGCCCGATATCGCAATGGATGAGGATTGTCTCTACCTAAATATATGGACACCGGCCAAGATTGTTGATGAGCAATTGCCGGTATTTGTATGGTATTTTGGCGGCGGCTTGCAGGTTGGTCATACGGCCGAAATGGAGTTCGACGGCGAACGTATTGCTCGACGTGGCATTGTGGTCGTTACGATCAACTATCGTCTCAATGTCTTCGGATTTATGTGTCATCCTGAAATTACTGCTGAAACTCCTGAAGCGCCTGCTAATTTCGGACATCTTGATCAACAGGCGGCTACTAGATGGGTTAAGAAAAATATAGCTTCCTTCGGGGGTGACCCGAACAATATCACCATCGGCGGACAATCTGCTGGCGGCGGAAGCGTGTTGAGTCAGCTCACTTCACCTCAGAATGAAGGGTTGTTCCAGAAGGCTATTATCCAAAGTGGGATTCACACGCAGCTTTACCCATCAGGGAGCATGCACAGATTTCATAGTATATTGGAGGATGCTGAACAGGAAGGCGTGAAGTTTCTGGAATATCTCGGCGTTTCCTCGCTTACGGAGGCCAGACAGCTTGATGCAAGCTATCTACGCGACAAGGCGGTGGAATACCGAGGCTTCTGGGCAACTGTTCGTGATCAAGCATTCAATGTAGGGCATCCATTTGAATTGTTCCTTCAAAATAAACGCTGTATGGTTCCAGTCATGCTGGGTCATACCTCCACTGAATTTTTCAGCACCCCGAATGTAGACACGCTTGATGCTTTCAATGAGATGGCAGTGGAATTGTTCGGTAGTGATGCAGATGAGTTTTTGGCGTTATGCGGTGCTCAAGTGGGCAACCTTGAGGAAATGAAGATGAAGGCTTCAGTCAGCAGTATTGAATATGCAATACGCATTGTAGCACAAGCGAATGCTAATACGAACGCTAACACTCCTCTCTACTATTATAATTTCGATGCAGAGATTCCAGGCTGGGATAATCCTGGCACCTTTCATTCGGTAGATTTATGGTTCTTCTTTGAAACGCTCGCCAAATGTTGGAGGCCGTTTGTCGGCAAGCATTACGATTTGGCCAGCCAAATGTGTAATTACTGGTCAAATTTCATTCGCTCAGGAGATCCGAACGGATTACATTCTACAGAAGTACCGCTACCTCGATGGGATGCTTATTCGTCCGAAGCTCCATATGGTATGTTGTTCGCAGATGACTCTGAATTTTCTAGAGAGCAATCGAGTGAGCTGATGAAGTTTTTAGTGCAACAATATTTTACAAAGTGAATTAAGTTGGTTACGCAACTAGAATGAAAGATGGAAAGAATCCTTTCTTAGCTAAATTGAAGCATCAACCTTCAATTTGATTTGATATTGTCTTGGGGTACTTCCTGTAATCTGTTTAAATTGCCTATGGAAGTGCTCAACATTTTGATAGCCGCATTTAGAAGCAATTTCTGCAATGCCTTGGGTACTGTGAAACAAATACTCTTTTGCCAATCGAATACGGTAGCAGATAACGTCATCTATACAGGATACCCCAAAGGTTTTTTTGTAGATAATCTGAAGATAGCCTGGACTAATGTGAAGATAGTCTGCCATCTTCGAAACTGTCCAATAATCGGTTGGATTATTGTGAATGGCGGTGCGAAGCCGCAATAGATTATAGTACTGGGGGGTGATTTCACCTTCGAAATGGGACTCCATTAGCTTATTGAATAGCGTGCGGAGCAACCCGTCGATGGATAAAGTTTTGTAAGCCCGATTGTAACGATGTTCGATAACTAGCAGTTCCATTAGCTTGTGACAATAATCAGGATCGCTTAAGGATAGAGGAAACCCATGAGGTAGAGGTGATTCCGTAATGTAGGGTTCATTCGACTCGAACCGAAGCCAATCATTGGTAAAAGAATCTATGCAAGCTCGATAATAGACCTTCTGCTGTGGGCGGTATAGGATGGCGCTGTGAGCGGGATATTCTTTGAGTTCTCCATTGACCCAGAAGTGTGCTGGAGTCTTGGTTATGACGAGGAGCCAGTGAGAGCCCACGGGAACATCGATTTCAAAATTACTTGCGTGCGAAATATTGCATTCTGCGAAGTGAATATGTGTCATCAATGCCACCTCCTACAATAATGATGATATTATAACATATAGCACGGTCGAGAACTCGATCTTGCAAGCAACTGGCATCTAAGCAAAATAATATGAACAAAGAGACGTCAAAACTCTACCATTAAGAGTAATGACGTCTCTTTCTCAAATCCATTCATTATTACATACTAGGAGCATCCAACGCCTCTTGAGGTACATTAATTTCCCCAACCTCATTGTACTTGCCGATCGTGCTAGTTATGTCCATATCTAATGTAAACTTCATACCTTCTTGCTCCATGTCCGCCTGCATTACAACATCGGATCTCGTAGGCAAGAAAGTTTCTTTATTCATTGCTGACAACACTTTAATACTTTTAATGTTCATAGCATCTATCATAGCTGCCACTTCTTCGCTATTACCGCCACCTTGACCCATCAACGATTTGGCAAGATCTTTTACGCTGTCCCCGGACAATTCTGCGGTCATAATATAATCGCTGCCCTCTTCAGTAATCTTTGTGTCCTGAGCGATCGATTTAAAGTTTTCCAATTGCTTTTCTGGCTTCACAGATTCCTCTAAGCTCGCGATCATTTCTGCCAAAGCTGCATCTGGTTGCTTATACCAAGTTCCATCAACTTGAGTGAAAATGCCTTCTTCTGTAACATATTGTGTCATCAGTTGATTACCTTCTGGCATTTCCATAACAATTTCCTGAACCATTTTCAAAGGATCTTTAATGAAATCTGATTTAATCGCCATATCAACTTTTTGTTCTGTTGTATCTTCGCCTTGACTAATTATAATATTTTGTTTCATTTTCATGTCCATGGAGAAGCTTTGCAGGTCGGCACTTGCAACCGTTGATTTCTCAATCAGTTCCTCAACAGTCGGAACTGCTTCTTTTTCTTTATTTCCAGAACCTTGAGGTTGTTCTACATTGTTCCCCTGTTTATTTCCATTACTACCACCAGTATTCTCCGCTCCACACGCAGTCAATCCTAAAACCAACATTGCTGACACTACGAAAATCGCTATTTTATTCAATTATTTTCCTCCTACAAACTTTTTGTTGCTACCTGACATAACTTCTATGATACAAAAAGTTACCTCGAAAGCATAAACTAAGAAATTTATCTCCTTAAAAGGATACCTAATAATCAGGGGGGAGCAACAGGGTATAACGACCTAAATAGATACTATAAAACACCTGTTTATACGATTGTTCAGTAGGCATTTACAACTGTTTCCAAGTGTATGCGCTTCCTTTATATGTATATTAAACAAGGGTACCTCTAAGCTATTGATCAGCTTTTGAGTTACCCTCATAATTATTGAATGCTTTTTATTAATTTTCGTATAGCGCCCTACTGGGCAGTAGCCGATGGAGAGTAATTACGAGACATACCATTCACTCGCCATCTTCAATATTTCATCTATTCGATGTGTGCAGCAATGGCCTTCATCTTTATATTGGATTAATTGTTTTTTCATAGGAAGTTTATCGTATAACTCATACATATTATCATCCTTGACGAGATGATCCTGCTCACCGTGAACTAACAGTATCGAACCTTTATCGTCAAAGCTCTCTATGTCCGCTAATAGACTCTCTTGATCACCGTCAATAATATATGAAAGACGTTCTTTAAGATAGTCAGGTAATTTGAATTTGTGTCCTACGATAACAATAGGACTTAGAACTGCTGTTTTACCTATCTTAGGGTGGCTACTGCCTTGAATCGCCCAATTCCCCCCTAGACTTTTACCAAATAATACGAGCGGAAGCTCCGGATATTGCGATGCCGCGAAATCGATGACTTGATTCACAAAGAGATCCCAGTTCAGACGGGTCGCTTTATATCCATTCATAGCATACGTCTCGCCTTGCCCCGGTCCATCGAAGCTGATCGAAACAAAATCCATTTTTGAAAAATGATCCTCATACTGGGTTAACTCTTCCTTCGAGGCATCGATCGGATTGAAAATAATAACACAGCCCTTAGCATTTGCAGGGACACGTATTCTACCATAACATTCCTTACCTTCGATCTGTATAACCATATTGATGATTTGATCTGCTACAAGCTTATCTGCTTGCCCATGCATTTCCTTGCATCGCTTATACCATTGTCGCTTCTCCGTGCCACTCTCAGGCAGCATCCACTGGATAAGACTGTAGTGTATGCCCGCCATTCGATAAAAACGCTTTGCTTCGTCCGCTGAATGCTGACCAAGTGCGCTAAGCGCATGCTGCTCGCAAATTTCTGCTTGCCGCTGCACAATTTGAATCCACTCTTCCAAACGATATACCCGCTGGCACAGTTCTTCCACCGTCGCTTTTGGAATACCATGAATAATCCATCTATCCCAAAATCCTCGAAACAGGAAACCCATCATCATTGTTTTTTCTATCGTACTACCATTAAAAAACAAGTATAGAACCCCCCGCTCTTAGATCATTTACAAACTAATGTTTCTGGACTCCTGTAATTCTCAATAGCTTTGAAGTTATTTGATGCACAGGAATTATATAATCTACACAGCCTAGCTCGACGGCTGATTTCGGCATACCATATACAATACAGGATTCTTTGGATTCCGCGATTGTTGAATAGGCGCCTGATTTTTTGGCCGCATGCATCCCATCCGCACCATCGCTCCCCATTCCTGTCATAAGAATAAAATGACGCTTCGGAATCTTTAGCTCCGCAACAGAATGAAACAACACATCAACCGAAGGACGGTGGCCACTAACAAGCGATCCTTTGTTAAGCCTAATTCTATATTCCCTAGCAGATTGCACAACTGTCATATGAGAATCACCTGGAGCAATATAAACGGTTCCGCCAACTACCAGCTGATTATCCTCCGCCTCTACCACATGAACATTAGATATGCGATTTAATCGATCAGCTAATGACTTAGTGAACTTGGGCGGCATATGCTGCACGACTAGAAGCGGATATGGGAAATTTGCAGGCAAAGCAGTAATAACCGTTTCAAGCGCCCTTGGCCCTCCCGTAGATGTCCCTAATGCTACAATCTGATCAAATTGCTTAGGCAGACCATTCAGCGCATCAATCTTTGGCACTAAGGCTACTCTTGCAGTCATCCTTTTGCTAGCAAGTACTTGTCTGATTGGCACTTGAGCAGCCTGTTTAATTTTGGAGATCAGCTCTTCCTTCACCTTGATTAAATCAAGCGAAAGCGGACCTGATGGCTTCGAGATAAAGTCTACGGCTCCATTTTGCAGTGCTGTAATCGTTGCGCTCGCTCCATCTTGAGTAAGCGAGCTCAGCATCAGTACCGGTGTCGGCTGTTGATCCATAATGATCGTTAAAGCCTGGAGTCCAGTCATTTCAGGCATCTCAATATCCATCGTCACAACATCTGGCCGAAGCTCCTTAACAAGCTGAACACCCTCTTTTCCATTGCGGGCTGTGCCCACCACTTCCAATGTCGGATCTTCTTCAATTAAACGTGAAATCAACTTACGCATAAATACTGAATCATCCACAACGAGCACCTTTATTTTAATCACTACATCTCTTCCTTTATCGTTGATTAATAATCCCCGACACCTCAAGAATTAAAGCGACTTTACCATCGCCTAATATAGTCGAGCCGGCGATACCTTCCACCTTGCCTATATAGGAGCCTAGTGACTTAATAACAATTTCTTGATTGCCGATCAGTTCATCAACAGCCAGTGCCATTCTTTTCTCGGCAGAACCGACAATAACTAACTGAATATGGCCCTTTCTCTGCTCCGCTCGCGGCATATTGAAATGATCATGCAGCCACACAATCGGAATGATCTGATTACGTAATAAAATAACCGGTTGTCCGCGCACCATCGTTATGTCATCATGCGATATTCTAACAATCTCAGCAATATTGCCCATCGGAATGATAAAGGTCTGATCATTCAGCTTAACAAGCAGTCCAATAATAATGGCTAGCGTTAATGGCAGCTTTATCTTGAAGCGTGTTCCTTCTCCGAGCTTTGTCTCAATATCAATCAAGCCGTTCAGTTTCTGAATATGACTTCTAACAATGTCCATTCCTACACCGCGCCCAGAAACATCACTGACACTGCTGGCGGTAGAGAAACCTGGTCTAAAAATCAATTCAATCGCTTCTCGATCACTTAGCAACTCCGCTTCTTCGACAGTAATAATCCCTTTTCTCAATGCGGACTGCTTCATTTTCTCAGGATCGATACCTGCGCCGTCATCTTCTACATAGATCACGACTAAATTATCCTCATGTGCGGCTCTAATCTGCAGGCTCCCCTTGCGTGCTTTTCCTGACAGCACCCTCTGCTGGGGCATTTCTATCCCATGATCAACAGCATTCCGAATTAAATGAATAAGCGGATCAGCAATTTCCTCAATAATCGTCCGATCTAGTTCCGTATCTTTGCCTCCGATTGTCAGTTCAATATCCTTACCCAAATCACGAGTTAGATCACGTATCATACGTGGAAAACGATTAAACAATTGCTCAATCGGCAGCATCCTTGCCTTCATTACGCTATCCTGCAAATCAGCAATAATGCGGGATAGATGATCAGACACCTGACTAAGTCCTTCTACCGATTCATCCACATTTTTACTTCTTAGCATCCGCTCCACCTGATCGATGCGCGTATGGTCAATGACAAGCTCTCCGACCAAATTCATTAGATGGTCCAGCCGTTCGACGCTTACTCGAATGGTCGGCGACTTAGATGAGCTCATATTCGTTTGCGTTGCAGCCGCAGCTCCTGCGTTTCCTTGTCTGCTCGAATAGCTAGCGTTGACATGATCCTCAGCAATGTTAGCTTCATCTGGCAACAGAATCGTATGCACGTAATCTACTTCGGTTAGTCTGGCTGTGAGCTCCTGTAGCTCCTCGCCGCTCTGTGTGCCCGCATATAGAGATTGGAATTCAACTTGAGCATCATCAACTTTCTCCTCAAGTCCTTCAATATTAGGTGAAGTATAATAAACCTCGCCCCAGCTGCTCAGATTGGAATGGATCACATAAACGCGTGCTCCTTTAATAACACAATCAGGAGACAGCTTAACACGAATCCAGTGTACAAGTAGCCCATCATCCTGAGCTTCCTGCACTTTCAGCCTTTGCTGCAGGCTCAATTCAGGTAGGCTAGAGAAGCTAACTTCCTGCGGCAATGCCACTGACTCAATTGGAGCAGCTACAAAAGCCCGCAAATTTTGCACACATTGGGAAATATCTGTCTCCGAGGCATCATTGCGCAATATATCTTCTTTGAGCTCCTTCAGACAGTCCAGCGATTGAAAAAGAAGATCAATTAAGGGTGCTGTCACAGCCAATACATTGCATCTAACCTGATCAAGCAAATGCTCCATCTCATGGGTTAATTGCTTCATATCCTCATAGCCCATCGCAGCTGACGATCCTTTTAACGTATGCGCGGCCCGAAATAAGCTTTGCACGACCTGTTCCGTTTCACCATCTTGCTCTAGCTGCATAATAACCTCATCCATCACCTGCAACTGTTCCTCGAGCTCCTCTAGAAAGACCTCTTTATATTCTGACAACATCGGTCAATCACTCCCGTTCATGAAGTAACACTTCATTTAGCTTTAAGACAGCTACAAGACCATCGATCGTCAAACCGATGCCGACGAAATAATTTCCGTCGATACCGCCAACTCGCTCTGGAGGCGGCTGAATATCCGTGAACGTCGTCACTTTATTGACCCGATCGACAATAATTCCTACAGTATCCTCCTGATGATGAACCACGATCACACGGGTCGTTCTCGAATAATCCTTTACTTCCAGTCCAAAAAATTTCCGAAGACTAATGACAGGTACAATTTTCCCCCTGAGATTGATGACTCCTTCTACATAATGCTTCACGTTAGGAATTTGCGTAATATCCTGCATCTTAATAATTTCATGAATATCCTGTATTGAAATGCCGTATTGCTCTTTATCAATAGCAAACTCGATATATTGCTCCTGGCCTATAGTCTGCATAGTCGTCCTAATCCCCCTTACTTATTTATTCACTTTAAAAATAGAGATCGAATCATTCAAGTCTTCAGCAAGCTGAGCCAATGAGTATGAGGTCGCTGCCGTTTCCTCTGCTGCTGCCGCAGCTTCTTCACTAGCAGCCGAAATACTTTCTATCGATCGCATAACCTCTTCCGCCTGCGCTGCTTGTTCTTCGCTCGCCGCTGCAATCTCATTAACCTTCTGCTCGGTATCACTAATCATCGCCATAATTTCCTTGAAGGCTTGGCCTGTCTCCTGGGATTGACTAACGCCGCTTGCTACTGCCAATACACTATTATGCGTGTTTGTTTGCATACCCTTTATAATTTTTGTAATCTCCGTCGCAGCTTTTCCGCTTCGTTCCGCTAGCTTGCGCACTTCATCAGCGACGACAGCAAAGCCTCTCCCTTGTTCTCCAGCACGTGCTGCTTCAATAGCAGCATTCAAAGCAAGTAAATTCGTTTGTTCCGAAATATCATTAATGACTTCAATAATTTCACCAATTTTAACGGAATCCTCTTCCAGCCGCTCCATTTGTGAGCTGACCTGCTCCATGCTCTTCACAGAGTGACTGACCTGCTCGCCGCCTGCATGGGCAATTAACGTTGTACTGGCTGCTAATCCCGCCGCATCCTCTGCGCTTCTTGCAACCGAATGAATCGCAAGCGTCAGCTCACTGAACTGTTCTTGTATAATTTGTGCTGCTTCAGCCTCCACAGCGCTACCTTTCGCAATTTCTTCCGTCGTTGCTGAAATTTGTTCAGATGCTGAGGCGACATTTTGCGAGCTACCAGATACTCCCCCGATCAGTTCACGCAAATTATGAATCATATGGTTGACGGACTCCGCTAAATGCCCGATTTCATCCTGGGAACGAATCGTCACTTCCTCCGTCAAATCACCTTCAGCCATTTTCCCTGTCGCCTGCATTAATTGCTTCAATGGCAGCGTGATTGAACGGATAATACTGTAAATAATGGCGGCGCCTAGTAAAAGTGCGATCATAATAACGTTAAGCGCTGTATACATGATGCTGCGCGTCGCTTGGCTAATTTCTGCCAACTCAATACTGCCGACTATTTTCCAACCAGTCAATTCATTTGTCATGAATACCGCTCTTTTTTTCGCACCATCAAACGTATAATTGACAACACCAGCGTCCGACTTATAAAATTCAGCGATAAACTCATCCGTTCCTTTTGTGCCCGGCTCTCTTGTTGGATGAATCAGAAAGTTCTGCTCTTGGTCAAAAATAGTTACATAGCCAGCCGTGCCAATCTTCATCTGACTGACGAGCTCACCTAACGCCTTAAGACTAATATTGGCTGCTATAACTCCAGATTTATCGCTTACTGCCTTTGAAGAAACAACTACAATTTCATTCGCAGCAACCGATACAGATGGCTTGTTAATGATTGCCTTCGTTGTATCAGCCATCGCTTTGGTGTACCAATCTCTTACCCGCGGATCATAGCCTTTCTCCATTTGCTGATTCGGAGAACGAAGCATAAGTCCGTCCTCCGTTCCTAGATAGACAGATATGAAACCTGGATGGAGAGCCATATATTGATCTAATATTTTACGAATTTGTGGACTTTTCTGGCCTTCAACCATTTCTGATTGAATCCTGTCAGCAAGATAATCCATATCTGATGCAGCTGAAGTAATTAGATCTGTAATCTGATTATTCGATATTTGAATACCTTGCAGTGCATTCGACATAATTTGGTCAGTTACCTCGTCCGCGGCCTTCTGATAGGAAAACCAACCGATAGCCGCACAAGGCAGTACGAGAATAGACATAAAGGCTATAATCAATCGCGCTTTAATCGTTATCCTTGACTTTTTTCTGATCATACGAACAATCCTCCTTCTATTCCTCTTCTTGCAATCCAAATTACTTAATTCGGAAAATAGATACGGAGTTATTCAATTCCTCAGCAAGATGAGCCAAAGATTGTGCTGTCGATGCTGTTTCCTCGCTGCTTGCTGCCGATTCCTCAGTAGCCGCAGAAATACTATCGATGGATTGCAGAACCTCTACCGATTGAGCCGCTTGTTCCTCACTCGCTGCAGCAATCTCCATGACTTTCTCTGCCGTCTCATTGACAACTCTCATAATTTGCTCCAGCGCTTCACCCGTTTTCTGTGATGAGGCAACCCCTTCTTCTACCGCAATTACGCTATCATGCGTATTATTTTGCATCCCTTTAATAATCGTCGTAATTTGCTTTGTTGCTTCACTACTTCGCTCAGCAAGTTTTCTTACTTCATCCGCAACTACTGCAAATCCGCGACCTTGATCTCCGGCGCGAGCTGCCTCAATTGCCGCATTGAGCGCGAGAAGATTAGTCTGTTCCGCAATCTCATCGATAACATCAATGATCTCTCCAATTTTTTGTGAATCCTCTTCCAAGTGAGACATTTGATCACTAACTCTAGTCATTCCTTGAATAGAACTGTCAACGACTCTACCACCGTCTTCTGCAATACGCATCGCTGTATCCGAAAGTTCAGATGCCTGCTCCGCCCCTTGCGCTACCGAATTAATAGCTACTGACAACTCTCGGAACAACTCGCTCATCGTATGAGATGCGTTAGCTTGGCTCATGCTGCCGCTGGCAACCTCTTCCGTACTTGCCGAAATTTGCTGTGCTGCCGCTGAGACGCTTTCCGCAGATACAAGAATCCCACCTATCGTCTTTCTTAAAGTCAAAATCATATTATTGACTGAACTCGCCAGTACACCAGTCTCATCTTTGGTATCAATATCCGATGTTTCACTTAAATCTCCGTCTGCTACTTTACCTACCAGCTCTACCACACGACGTAATGGTCTTACTATAATTTGTGAGATCAAAACTCCAAACCCGATACTAGCAATTGATGCAATGATCACAATTAAAATTGTAACGTTGCGCGTCGATTGATAGAGCTCGGACGCACCCGTGTTTGCCTCATCAGCTTGCTTCTGGTTGATTGCAATCAAAGCTCCCATTATGTCAACTACTTTTTCAGTAGCATCCTGCAATCCATCTGTAAGCAAATGATCCGTGTATTCAGCCGGACTGATATCGGTATCATTCAATGTAATCGCTGTATCTAAGCCTGCCCGATAGTTCAGCCATAGCGCCTCATAGTCTTTAAGCATTTCTCTTTCCTCTGTATGCAGTTCTGTCTTGCCGTATTTCACAAGCAGTTCTTCGACTTTTTGAAGGTTACTATTTATCATTTCTTTGAATTCGTTCTTATTTGCTGCTGTTTTTGCTGTTGTGTTAATATCACGAATATAGACTCTGTTTTCGATAAGATATTGGTGTGCAGCGTTTAAATCCGCAATCGGTGTTAAGCGATTTTCATACATATCCTCGATTGTTTTATTCATTTTACCTAAATTACCGATACCGTAAATTCCCACCACACATAAAATAATAGCAATAATTACAAATGCAGAAACTAATTTTACAGCCATTTTCAGATTATAGATCCATTTCATGTTTCGACACCTCATCTTTATATTTATAATTCTTAAGTACTATAATAATCATAAGCTACTCGTTCTTTTTGGTAACCGAAAAAATATGGCGTGATCACGCAAATAAATATGCGCTGTCTCGCAAACGGCATAATTATTAGCTAAAGCAGCTAGATTAGTCCTCTGTAGCACGCAAAAACTCCCGCTCACATTATTGTGAGCGGGAGTTTTTAGCGAAGCTAATCCTTCATTCCAATTCAACTAAGCATCGAAGTCGGAATCCTTCAATATACCTAGTTGCTTAGCCTTTAGAACAGCTTCCATTCTTGATTTCACATTAAGCTTCTGAAATAACGTTGTTAAGCTGTATTCCAATGATCGTTGGCCCATCAGTACAATCTCAGCAATTTCTCTGTTACTCTTGCCTTTGGAGATTTGCTTCAATATTTCACATTCATTGCTACTAATTTGAGTTGCTGCCTGTTCTTCAGTAGCCGCTGTTTCGCTCAGCATCGTTCTTCTCAGCTGTTTAACCAAGGCGAATGGAAGTATAACTTCCCCTCTCAAGGCACAGCGAACGGAGGTAACCAACTGTTCTCTAGTCGTTGTTTTAGAGATAAATCCAAAAATACCCGTTTCGACCATTAAATTAAAATGATTATTGAATTCAAAGCCTGTATAAATGAGTATAATAGCTTCCTCATTCATTCGCAGCACCTGCTCGGCTAGATCAATCCCATTAACATCTGCAATATGAAGGTCGAATAGCATAACATGAAAAGACTGTGTGGCTACCATTTCTAGCACTTCCTCAGCGGAATTCGCTAAGGAAACCTTCATATCTCCTTCATGTTCGAGAATCATTTTGGTACCTTCCATAACAGAAGGATGATCATCAACCAGCAAAATATGAATCACAATACCTGCCCCTTATCTATTTTTGATCAACCTCTTTTTAGTACGCACCACTACTGTGCCGGTATAGATATATAAACAGCCAAGCCTTCATTTGCGGACGAACGAAATTGAATCGTTCCTTCCATGCTGCGAACCCGTTCCCTCATACCATGCATACCCATGCTATCAAGTGAATTCCCATTTTGGGTAAGATCCATGCCGACTCCATTATCCTCATACACTAGGCTAATTTGCTCATCCGAGCTGGATATAGCAATACGAACCTCCGTAGCCGAGGAATGCTTGGAAGCATTGGCCAGTAGCTCTTGTACGAGACGATATAAGTTAATTAGGATATCGTCTGTCAGCTTATATTGGAAGTACTCAGCATCCAAATGGATACGATAGTCTGAACGCAATTGTGTAAACGCAAATAACGCTTCCAGAGAAGAGATAAGTCCATCCTTTATGAGCATAGGCGGCCTGAGCTCATTACATGTAATGCGCAATTGATAGACGACATCGAGTAACCCTTCCGAAATTAAGCTAAGCTGACCTTTAATGTCCTCATCCAGCGATTTATCAGTTATAAGCAGATCGAGCTTGCGATACCAAATAATTTGCTCCTGAAGCGCTGAATCATGTAAATCCTGCGCAAGACGCTTTCGCTCATTTTCGGACAATTGAAACATAAAGCGCAGAAGCCATGTTGGAGCAACCTGCTCCGAGACTGCCTGCTCTAACTGTTGCGTTAAATCCTCGATTAATAGAAAATTATCGTATAGCACGCTAACATAGCGAGTAAGCGTTTCAAGCCACACTTTTTTAGATGTTATCATTAATGTTATCGGCTTTTCATGTATATAAAGTAAGCAGCTTTTACCTTTAATTTCACCTATTTTAATAGAGTAGCCTTTGTCAGTTTCAATAATTTCGCATAGCTTATCCCCGCAATGTTCTACGTCTATTAGGTCAACATCGGAAACGTCCAATACAGATCTTACTTCCTGCAGTAGCCGCTGCTTCATCTGACTAATTTTCATAACACCGAATAGATCATGGGAGAACTGATCCAGGCTCGTTTGTAATTGAAAATACCGTTCTTCGCTTTCACGAATGATTCGCTCCACATGTTGCCGATCCTCTTCTGCCTTTTTCCAGTCCCTAATATCACGGAACAATGAAATCCCGGCAATTTCCCCTTTATAAGGCACGCTGCTAGCAATCACTTCCACATCAATTTCAGTACCATCTGAACGTATAATCTTTTGTTCCACATGAGAGGAAACAGCGGAGCGCTGCTTGTAAATTCCCTCCAATCGTTCAGTTACCGGCACCCCATATTCGGGAGGAATCGTATCGAATATCGATTTTCCGATCAATTCGCTTGGACTTGATACACCGAATAGCTGCAGACCCGCCATATTTACATCAATAAATTTATAGTCCTTATGAAGGATGATGGCCTCCGGCGATAATTCAATAAGCTGCCTGCTCAGTTCCTCACTCTCTAATAAATCCCGCTCAACCTGCTTCTTTTCCGTAATATCCTGAAGCATAAGCTGTATAGAGGAAGATTGAGAATCATAAATAGATAGCATAGATGTTGTAATAACCTGCCCATCAGCACGATTAAATTGATATTCAGCAGGGATGGAATAGCCGTTCAACGCCGTATGCTCCATTGCCGCACTCGCGTACTCACGATATTCTGGAAGAATCATATCAATAATATTCAGCGCGGATGTCCCTCTATTAAACTCTAATCCTAGCATACTCTCTCCAGCTGGATTGATATACGTAATTTCACTATCTTTATACACAGCAATTGCGATCGGAGACAGCTCCACCAACCGGCGATACCGTTCCTCACTTTCTTGCAGAGCCCTCTCCATCTTCAATCGTTCAGTAATATCTACTAATATAATGAGCGTCAGCTCTGTTTCATCATCATAAATGCCAATAGCTTCCGTCTCAATTACACGATCATCGATGCGAATGATTTTATACCCTTCTACTTCTATATTACTATTGTCTATTAATTTCTGACTCTTATTTTTTACAGTTTCTAGATAATCCGAGTGAATAAAATCGTAAATCGACTTTCCAATTAACTGCTCCATACTCTCAGCTCCCAGCAGATTCAAGCCCTCGGGATTGCTATAGACGATTTTCCCCTTATAAGCTGAAATCATCGGCTGCGGCGACAGTTCAATCAGTCTGCGGTAGCGTTCCTCGCTTGCCCCAAGCTCCTTTACTATCTTTTTATGTTCTGTCACATTTTTAGCAATAACAAAAACGCCCTCAATGCGATTATTTACAAAAATCGGGATATTTTTCATCTCCCAGCGCAATTGTTGTCCACTCTCACTGCTGGTCGTCATATCATAATGCAAGGACTGCCCTTCAATCGCCCTCTCAAAATAATCTTTCATCCGCCCCGTTTGTTGTTTGCCTAAGACCGGAATAAACGGCTCACTATCCTGAGCCGATTCGAATCGTTTCCCTTCCATAGTTTTCACTGCTGAATTAAGAGCGATCACATTACCTAATATATCTAATTCCCAAATTTCATCCAAATTATATTCGAACAACGAGCGATAACGCTGCTCGCTTCTATGTATATTTTCTTCTAAGGTCTTCCTCGCAGTAATATCAGTTACAATACCGTCAAGCCGAGTGACAGATCGAGAGCCATCCAGATAAGGAATAACTTTGACTTGAAGCCATCTGATTTCACCATTAGCATGAATCACACGATGCTCGCTACTATAATCACTGCCGCCTAGTCCCACCGTGGCTTTTGCCTGCTCGAGAAAAGACTTGTCCTCCTCATGCGCGATGTCGAGCCAAAAACTATGCTCCTTCACTCTCTCAATCTCATATCCTGTAATAGTAGTAATTGCTTCCGATATAAAAAGCGTTTTTCCTGCAGCCATATCATAAGACCAAACAGCGACATCAAGCGTATCCATAACCTTCTGATAGGTAGACAACTTATCTGCTATTCGCTCTTGCTCGGCTTTCTGCTCCGAAATATCCAAAACTACTCCTTCGATGCATTGCACATCACCATCTCGCCCGCGCAGCGGTATCGCAATACTTTGAACCCATTTAAGCTCATTAGGAGCAATGACTATGCGATGCTCTAAGCTACTGGTCTCGCCAGAATTCAGCTTTGCCATATGCTCATTAAACATTGGCCGATCCGGCTCATATACGACATCATATAGAAAACTCGGTCTCGCAGTAGACTCCAAGCTTGCACAGCCAATCCATTCCTTGAAGCTATCCGACATCAACAAGCTATTTGCTTCACTATCAATCGACCAAGTACCCGCATCCTTATTACCAGGTATATTCATAGCAAGACCGCCTTCCCTTTCATAGTCTATCCTCTTAAAATTATCAGATTATTGCGAGTAGGTCTACTATTCCTTAGAAGCAAACGTATTTTAAGCCAATTACTCTTTTCAAAAAAGAATAATTATCTTTAATTTTATTTTTTAGCAGAAATGAAGTAGGACTTTCGGATCAAAATAATATAAAATACAAATTAAGTAGGACTTTTAGTCTAAAATAACATAAAACATAATGGAATACATTAGTAAAAATAAGTAATAGTATATTTTCGATCTATACAGTGAATGTTTCTGCAGTTGAGTGGGTCGGAACTTATACCTTAAAATCGTTTTAAGCATGGGAGCTCTATTATGAACAATAAAAGCACTTTAAATCGTATATTTTATAGAACAGCAGTTATCCTAGTTGCTGTAGAGATTATTGCCTATTCGTTTATTTTTTACACGACAAATAAGGAAATACAAAGTAATCGTGACAAACAAATGCAGTCACTAACACAAATTATTGAAAAAGCAATTTATGCATCTGATATGTATTCAACAGATATTGAAAAAGCAATAGGAGAGAAACTTTATTCCATCTCTCTTGGTATAGCAGATGAGTTAAAAAATAAAAGCTTAGACGATATGAGCACTAGCTACATGAAAATGCTAAGCAAATAATGGAGTGTTTCAGATGTAAGTATCTTTGAAAGAAAATCAGACTACTCAGATATTGTTGCAACCCATAGTTCCGATTCGGATTAAATCGGATTAACTTCAAAATAATAGGGAGAGTGGTACAGTATATTTAATCGAATTTTAGATCATAAGACTCCTCATACTAGCTTTGGGAATGTTATAGGAGATAGATATTGGTTTGGACCTATTTCCATTTCTGCTGTAGATTATGAAAACTATTATAAATATTCTTACTACAGAGCTATCGATAAAAACGGAAATGAATTCTTACTCAATCTATATGTAAATGCGAATGAGGTCTATAATCTTTCTCAACAGTCAGGATAAAGAGATTTTGGATAACCTTCTAACAACCGAAAAGACCTACACAGCGGATATTACATATAAAGAAAAAAAAGCCCCTCAGCATATATTTTCACACTTTCTTATCTGTTGTTCATCAATTGTTCAAGAAAACTAGCCTAGGGAAGTAATTTACATCCTCATATCCGTGCGGTTTATTGGATTTTGTCTTGTGTTGCCTAGCTATGCGCCATGCGTGGTCCACAACTAAACGGCCTCAGTCCAAATGAATTCAGGACTAAGGCCGTTTAATTAATGCTTATTTTTTACTGTCTACTTGACTGGTTGCAGTTCAGTTTTATTGTTTCAGCCAATCGCCAATAATCATTCTTGCGACTGCTGCAAGCTCACGAATCGTGATTTCGCCTTTGTCGAACAAGTCTGCTGCCTCAACTTCACTCCAGTTCGAATCGGAAGAAGTCGTTCCAAAGTACTTGGCTAACAACGACAAGTCTTTGATCGTTACCGATGTTTCGCCTGGTATTAAAGTAATCATCTTACCGCTGAACGAACTTACCGCTGCATTTAAGCTGTCTACCTCTGCATCCACAGTACCTTGAGATGCAGATGAGTTATTCTTAGTTGCATTCGCAGTTTGAATGGCTATTCGCAGATCAGCTATCGCCGCAATCGGATATTGTCCGATCTTCATTCCTTCCTTCGCTTGATCTAGCTTTGCTTGTGCTTCTGTGATCGCCGTGTTCAGTGCGGTCTTATTTGCACTTGGAGAGGAGGTCTTATTGACTTTGCTCAGGAACAGCTTGATTTGCGCGTCAAGCGCCAAAATTGCTGTTTCAATCTCTGCTTCTGTTGAAGAGGTGTTATCTCCTACAAGAATTGCCGAGTTAACCGCCGATTGCAGTTGTCCCTTAGAACCAATTGGGTATTGACCTGGATAAGCGCCTTCCACAGATGCTGCAAGTAATTGTGCGGCTTGATGAATCTTCGCATTCAACGCCGATACGTCGGCCATCGTGATCATAATGTTGATAGGATCTGCCGTCGTATTAGCTGGTTGGGAAACACCGCTCTCCAATACATTGATATCGCTGACCGAAACCGCTGTATTTCCAACTTTTGAGTCCGCTCTTACTTTCCCTTGCAAAGTAACGATATCGCCATTGACTGTGACTAATTTACCGCTTGTGGATAGGATGATGAAGATTTGTCCTTTATCTTCTTTCACACCCGCACCGAGCACTTTAATGTCGGAATGTGTAGATATAATGGCTTTCTCATCCAGCAGGAGTAAGCCGTCTTCATCTTGATTTGTCGCGAATTCCAACCGAGACGGATCATAGTTCAATACAAAGGTGATCGTGTTTAAGTTATAAACACCGCTGTCTACTTTAACAGATAAATTTACGGATTGGCCTACTAATGCAGATGCAGGACCTGTTAAGCTTGAATTTATTGGTGTGACTGGATCAGTTTCTATCGCTCTGAACGTTGCAGTAATCGAATGATCGCTTGTAACATCGTCGAACGTATAGCTGCTTACCGCGCCTACACTTGCTCCATTGACGATGACATCAGAAATCTCGAAGTTATTGTTGGCGGAAATCGTGAAAGTTTGGCTCTCACCTGCAACCACATTGACAATACCAGATGGGCTGATTGTACCGCCACCATCCGCTACTGCAGTAATATTATGCTTTGTTACTTCTTGCGACGTGTTTGGCCAATTGACCAAAAGTTCGTCAGGTTCGCCGTTAGCGCCAACCTTCTCCACCTTAATCCAATTGATTGAGAAAGCATTGCCGCCCCCGCCACCACGGATACCGATGTTGCCAATTAAACCATTGGCAGCTTCGTTACCATCCAATTTGATTTCAGTTGTTAAAGTGTAGCTACCGCTATTGACCATTCCGCTGTTGAAATATGCAGGTATTTTGGTCGCAATTTGGTTGGCGGAATATGGATTCGCGTTAACAATTGCACCGTCACCATCTGTGTAGTTTCCGTTTTCAGCATCTTTAATCCAACGTACGCGAATGGATGTGGTTCCCACTGCAGTGTAGTTGAAGGAAAGGCGATATGTCGCATCCTTTTCAGGGACAAAGGCTACCTTGTTGTCTGCGCCCGCCTTTGACCAAGGCCACTGGGTGGCGTCATTGCCAAGTAAGATATTCGCGCCAGACCAAGCGTCTCCCTTGGCAGCGTCATAAACATGTACACCGTCAACAGGCGGCAGTTCCTGCTCTGGCTCTGGCTCAATATATTCGTGCGACGCAAGATATGCTTCAGGATTTAGAACAGCTATCAATGCTTCTTTAGCTAATCCAATCGAATCGAACAACAGGGCAAATTCTCCTGCTCGCCATCCGGAAGTTGCGTCCCTTACGCCACTGATGCTAATACGTTCGATAACTTTCGGATTGTCCGTCTTGTTAGCTGGACCCGCCGCATACCTCTTGTAGATTTCGAATAATTCTGCATATTTCATCGCCTGGTTGTTCTCATTCTCGGGTGTCAAAGTACCGACTGGCGGTGTGCCAATATCCATCTCAGTAACACTAATGTGTACACCTGGGAGTGTCGCAAATAACTTGATAGAGTTCTCGACATTTTGTGAACTCGTTGTCAAATTGTAGTGACCCTGCATTCCGATCACTTCAATTAAAGGTTTGCCGTTCGGACGAATATCTTTGTAACGTTCGTTAATGTCTTTAACCATCTCGTAGACAACGCGTGCCTTGTTCGGTGAGTCAAGACCAAAGTCGTTGTAAATCAACTTAACGTCCCAATCCGGGTGACTGTCAACTACCTCGGCCGCTTTCAGGAATGCACGTTCAACCCACTCCCAGCCAAGTGCCATATACCAACCTTCACCTTTGGCAAGCGAGGCTTTCCAGTCATTCGGGTTCGCCGTGCCGATGGCTTCATTGACTACGTCCATCCCTTCAAGACTTCCTCCAAAATGTTCGAAAACCGTTTCAATATGAGTATTGAGATTTTCTAGAGCGACATCTCGATTGAAGCTAGGTGCATCCCACATCCACGTAGGTGTCTGAGAATGCCAAGCGAGTGTGTGCCCGTAGAAATTCATATTCGGGTTTCTGCTTAATAAATTGTTAAATGCATTGTCCGCACTACCGAATGTAAATGTACCCTTAACCCTTTGCGTGCTTTCTGGCTTCATCTCATTGCCAGGCGAATAGGCGGCGAAATTATGTATGAGAGCATTGTTTTCGCCTGCACCGAAGATACCCATCGTAAAGTAATCCCGATAGACGTCCTTCAGTGGGCGATACTTATCGTAAGTCTGTCCCGAAGGAGGGATTGGATCTGACGATGATGTAATCAGACTGAACGAATGGTGAATTGGAGCCGCGATCAAATTACCAGCCGCATCGCTAAGGCGCATGATGTATATGTTGCCAACTTCATCCTCAGTTTTGGTTACATCGTTGAATGTTACTTGAACCGACTCATTGTCATCTGCCCATTGCAGTGTGAAGTCATCGGAGAAGTCAAACCCGATTCCAAAATCATTTTTATACATTGGCTCGCTGAATGTAACTTCCAGTTTATCGCCAGCAGCTAGTTCAACTGCATCATTCAGACTAAAAGCAACGTCCGCTTTAAAATTCGTTGTAGTTGCTGGAAGCAATGGACGGGTTCCATCGTCCGTACTGCTGTTCGGTGCCTGCGGCCAGTATAACTCGGGACCGATCTTCTGTACCGCTTGCGATGCTGTCCAACTGACTGTTTCCTGATTGTTGGCCAACTTGGACTTGTCGATGGATATTTCAAATGTGCTTCCCGGCATAGCCTCCATTTGCAACTTTTTCAAGGTGATTACATTAAAAGCATTATTGGGTATGCTGTTATTCTCATTAGGGTTGGTCGTTACGCCATAATTAAGAATCCACGCTTGTTCGGTATCTTCTTGGAAGGATTGTGTCAACCTACTCTCATTCGTATATACCTCGACAAGATTTTTATTAATTTTGCTGGTGAAACCATACATAACAGCCGCGCCGTTATCATTTCTGGCAGTACCGTGACGAAGTGTGGTTGCCAAGTCGATACCTTGGAAGTACACTGTCTTGTTGTCCTTGATGTTACCTACCGTCGTAATCTCATAACGACCAATCTTTACTTGCTCAGCAGTCAGTTTAAACTCTGCAATTCCGCTGACAACATCCGCAGTCCATGTGTCTTCCGTCGGCTTGTTTTCCGCATCTAGAATCGTTAGTTTAACCTTCGTGTCGTCAGATTGAACTTTAATTGTAGTTGCAATCCCTTCGGTGACAATCTCATTCTCTGTCCACAGCGTGTACTTGCCTGGACGAGACCAACGAATATATGAACTATCAATATCGTATGGATAAATCGTCATATCCGAGATTTTGTTGTAGTTGCCTAATCCATAGCTTGGTGGATTGCTGCTCGGATAAAGATCTTTAACTTCCAGCGATTTATTGCTGAATTCCTTATCCATGACTGCAATCATGAACGGCACGTCTCTGTCCTGAATTGCATGAGCGCCATCGCGCACACGTACGGCAATATTGTCACTGTCTAGAAACTCGTAAACTTCCTTCGCGGCACTCATTGCCATGATGGAAGACGGCGGAGTCGTCCAGTCAAAGTTGTTGTCTGCGACAAACGCGATGAGCGGTCTTGGCGCCAACAGTGATTCAACAGCATGTGAATCAAATGGTAAATAATCCATATCTGTCTGTTGGTGGAATCCAGCTGCTGTTCCTAGGCCCATCCAGAAGGATTCGCCAGAGTACTGGATGCTGTTTAGACCTTTTTGGTTTCTCCGATAGATTTTGTCCAATGGCGAATTGTAGTAGAACAGTTTGCCTTCCGTGACGTAACGAAAGCTGGATATGCCGGACTGTCCGCTATCTACAGGTGCAGCACCGCCGACACGATCATCCATAGCAGCCGACATCAGAGCGTATTTACCATTGATGGATACACCTGTTGTAATGGACTTATATGGGTTGATATTCCATTGGTTTACCCCTTCGTTAGCTTCAGCGCTAATTTCCATTGCATCAATAATACGGGAGACTGTCCAAGCCGCAGTCATGATCGACCCTGTATTAAAATCATACTCATACGGGTCAAACGGATACAGATTGTAGTAATTTCCAGTTCTGCTTCCGCCCCAGTTAGAAACACTGATTACGGCGTAACCGTTTGCAGTCGCCATTGACGTCTGGCCAAAACCAAAGGCGAAGATGACCGGCCAGCCACCTTCAGGGGCGACGCCCGTAGGTACAGTAACATTGGCTAGGCTCCCAGTAACCGATCTGTCGTTGTCCTTTATAGTGACATTGACTTGATTAATCTGGGTATTTACTGTAATAGCGCTCTTAGGTGTGGGGTACTTTCTGCCATAGTAGTAGTACTGAATTAGGTCCCTAAGTTCTTCCTTTCGATCCAACCAATCAGCTTCGGATTCTACCCGGCCGTCTGTGCCCGCTTCGGGACTCAGGAATTTAAACAGGTCATTTAGCCCTGGTGAATTAGGTAGGTCGGTAATATTCTGCGGGAAATAGCTACGAGGTGGTGTGGATTGCAGAGCTGTCTTATCGACCTTTGCGTTAACGATCACATTTTTCTTTGTGACTTCAACCCCGGCCTTGGCAATTTCTACACCAAGTGTACCTGTTTTATTAATGTCGATAAGCTCAAGCTCATATACCGTATCACTTGTTTTTCTCAATGCACCCTTGCTCGCCATGGAAGCAGCATAGTTAGACACCGAACTTGGCGTGCTGAGGCTGAGAATAATGTCGTCCACCGACAGATCTGGTACCGCCCCGTTGAATGTTAGTTTTATGCCGTTGCTATCGCGCAAAAACGCGGTACCGCCAATGTTAGCTACAGTTACAGTAATCGGTGATTTGTGGACAACAACGATTTTCACTGCAACGTCTACACCTTCCTTGGCAATCTTAAGGTTGATAGTGCCCTCTTTAGTAACACCGCTGATTTCCAGGGTGTATTGAGTGGCGGACACCGCCTTCAAGATTCCGATTGTTGCACTAGCGGTGCCATCAGTAATCGTGATGTCATTGGCCAACAATCCTGAAACTGCTTCATCAAAATCCAGCGTAATGGAATTTGATGTGGTCTTATTGGCTTCTCCATTAGCCACCGCGGTATAACCCGTACTTTCCGGCGAACCCTCGGCTGCGGATGCGAAGCTCATATCAAACATAGTAAGTAACATGATTGCAACTAGGAACGATGAGATAATACGATTAGCAGATCTTAAGCTCATGCTTCAATCTCCTTTAACTTATCATTTTTAATCCCAAATAGATTTTAACGCCCCAACTTTTGAAACGCTTTCATTGATCAGATCAAGCAATCCCCCCCTCCTTTCAATGTCTTATAGATTATTCTTTTTTCATACAAGATTACTTCAAACGATCTAGAACCGCTAAAATGATAGAAACGGCTTCCGCCCTTGTAGCAGACGTCTTTGGGGCGAATAAGTTATTGCCCTTCCCTTGAATAATCCCCAAATCTTTGGCCGCGGCTACGTATGGCTTAGCCCAAACAGCGGTCTGACTGGCATCCGCGAACGTTAATTCCGCATCAGCCTGTATGTCAATATTCAATGCTCTAACGACGATTGACGCCATTTCTTCCCTAGTTATGACTTCATTAGGCCGGAACGTCTGATCTGGATAGCCAGATATAAGTAGATGCTGGGTTGCCGCTTCAATGGAAGGCTCCGCCCAAGCTGGTATCGCATCTTTAAATGCAGTTTGCTTGCCGCTGCTTTCGATCCCTAATGCTTTGGCGAGCATAACTGAAAATTCAGCTCGAGTAGCTTCTCGCTGCGGCTTAAATGTCGCGTCCGTGTAACCCGAGACAAAACCAAGCGAGACAGCTTTACGAATGTTCGCTTCTGCCCAATGCCCGTTTATATCGGTCAGATCAACAGAAATCACCTTAACATTCGTCTGGATAATAGTTTCATCCAGACTCGAATTAATTAGCACGATATCCGTCAGCGTAATGTTCGCACTTCCAGCGGATATGTGATCAAACGTGAATGTCGCTAATTCCTTATCTCCATCGATACCCGCAATTTTGCCTATCATTGTATGCGCAGCCCTAATTGAATTGTCTTTTATAATAGGATCGATTGAGAAGCCAGATATGGGCGTGGAGTACTCTTTAAATTTCAACCTTTTTTCATCATATTGCAATGTTAAATCAAAGGCGTACAAATCAGTCAAGTGACGGCCTATTACTGTTATCTTAATGCCACTATTCGTCTGAACTGTCTTAAGTTCGAAATTTGGATCTTGTGCCGCTGTTACCATTGACGCAAGTGTAAATAATCCGAAAAGCAACGTCAAAATGCCGATAAAGTATTTTTTTCTTGTCATTTCCTTTCCACCCTTTCCTGACACCGTGTGTATTTCCGCTCTGTTCGGGAAACCGAGCAGAGCGGTGTTGCATCTTCTTTTATTGATCAAACCAGTTGCTAATAATCATCCTAGCCACTGCAGCAAGTTCCCGAATCGAAATTTCCCCGCTACCAAATATGTCAGCGATTTCGATCTCACTCCAGTTCGAATCCGAGTTGCTTGTTCCGAAATATTTAACCAAGAACGACAAATCTTTAATTGACACAGCTGTTTGACCAGGTATTAGTGTAATAACTTTCGCAAGGAATGAAGAAACTGCTGCATTCAAATTGTTTACCTCCGCATAGATACTGCTCTGTGTTGCCGATGGATCACTCATTGCAACATCTGCTGCTGCAATCGCTGCACCCAGATCCGCCAGGGCCGATGTAGAATATTGCCCAATCTTCGTCCCTTCTTTCGCTTGACTTAGTCTCGTTTGCGCAGCTGTAACTGCTGCATCTAAAGCAGTTTTATCAACAACCGGATCTGGCCGAATGATCACTTGACCAAGGAATACCTCTAGCTTAGCATTAAGAACGATAACAATCGCATCAATCTCTTCTTGCGTGCTTGCAGAGTTATCTCTTACCGAAACAGCCTGCTCTATCGCTAATTGAAGCAGCAGCTTGGAACCGACTGGATATTGGCCAGATGATGTACCCTCAACCGAGGTGTTCAGTACATTTTGCGCCGTAGTAATGCTCGCATTCAGCGCTGACAAATCAGGAACGATAACCGTGTCTTTAAAGGCATGAACAGATGCGTCCAGCGCCGCGACAGCTTGAGCGATTTCCTCTTCGGAAGCTGTAGCATCATTTACAATTGTTTTCGCGTTCTCAACCGCGGATTGAAGGATCGTCTTCGTGCCAATCGGGTATTGGCCGATCTCGCTACCTTCTTCAGACATCAAAAGTAATGATTCCGCTTGCATTATCAATGTACTTAAGGCCGTCTTGTCTGCAGCTGTAACTTGGATGAATACAGGAGCAGCAGTACTTGTATCCACAAGTTGCGATGTGCCATCAAGCAGCACTTCTAGCTTACCGATTGATACTTCCGCGATCCCCACTGCAGCATCCGCCCTCACCTTACCGCGCAAGGTAAAAGCTTCTCCATCGAATGTAATTTGCTTCCCAGTGGCGGACAGAAGGAGGAAAATCTCACCTTCATCTTCCTTCACCGCGCCACCGAGTACCTTAATGCTGGAGTTTACTTCCAAAACGGCTTTATCATCCAGTAGAACTATATTGTCTTCATCAAGGATCGTTGTAAATTCCAGTTTTGAAGAATCATAGTTTACGGTCATGCTAATAGTGTCGAAGCTTTGCTTTCCGCTATTGATGTCAAACGTAAAATCTATGATTTGGTTGGCCGCCGCAGTTACGGGCCCAGTAATGCTGGCACTTGCAGGGCTAGACGGTGACGGTAATTCATTGTTATATAAGCCGGTTAATTCCGTAACCATGGCATCCACTTCAGTCTGGATTGCCGCTATGTCTGTCACAGTCACCCATCCTTCTTCACGTAAGACGATAATGGATAGCCATTTTTCTTCCGAATATTCACCTTGATCGAGTACAACGGAAAGTACATCGATTAATTCGTTTTTATCCACGTAAGGAACGAGACCAACTTCTTCTACATATAGGGTGTCTGTTGTAGAATCGGTAAATACGATCTTCATCGTTGCGAAATCGGCAGTAGGTGCTTCATACGTATATATGGCATCCACTTGTGACCAAACCATTGCTTCTAAGTTACTTCGTTCTGCTATTGTCGTCGAATAAACAACTTCTCCAGCTGCATTCAAAGCAATTATGTTAATTCGACCCGTTGCACCTTGCACCGAAGGCATAAAGAATCCATTCACTTTATATGTTGCGCCTTCGACAAGCTTATCCGTAATGTCTTGGGACAAGCCATTTTCTGCTTCATCGCGATTCGTAACCACCGCTGAATATGCGACCGTGGAATTAGACGCAGTTGGTGGCGCGGAATAGTTTTGGTTCGTCGTGCGATCGATAGTCGCACCCGAGGCCCCATACGCTCTTCCCCAAGCGCCCATCGCCGATTCAAAGCTGCCATTCGTTAGAATCAATCCAGAAGGGAGTACTTGTTCACCGAACTCAAACCGATCAATGTTAAATAATTCGTTGCCATTACCGCGGAATACCATGTATACGTCATGGTAACCGTTGGCCGCATTATCACCTGTATCAACTTGAATTGTGTAGGATTTATATGTATCTCCATCGTTATTCCTAGGAATCATATATGTGCCCACTACTCTGCCCGTTTCGTGATCGTCGATACGCATTTCGATCATTCCGCCGTTAATAGAAGCTAAAATCGTATTCATGCTTAATATGTGGCGTCGAACGATACCTCCATTCGCGGAACCGTCTGCGAAGTTAACGTTAGCAAACTTCACATAATCACCGTTGCCCATGCCGGACAAAGCGCCGCCCGTACCCACAGGGATGACTGCAAAATCTCCTGATGCTCCGTCATTATTCTCCGCTTCAAACGTCGAGAAGATATCGCGTTTAGACGTCAATCCTGGCAGATTATGATCGGTTGTGGGAACAAATGTAATGACACTGTTCGCGGGAACTGTCGCCGTGAACAATCCATTCGAAACTGCAATCGGTTCCATCAGCTTCTGATTCTCGCTGGCGGTTGTTCGATAACCGACCACGGCAGTTGTGCCTGCTGGGAAGTTGTTTAATTCAAATGTCAATATCTGATCTTCCTTGCCGCTGTTGACAGCTACGATCGAAAATTCGTTGTTATCTGGCTTTTTGTATGCAGAAATATTCATTCCTGCAACAGGAACGCGTGTTGCTTCGATTCGGATATCGCCCGTTTTAATAAAACGAGAGAAATTCCCAAAGGTGTACAGCCGTTTAAACACTCTGTACTTGCCAGTAACGGTGGAGCCGTTGCCTTGCGGCGAACCCGTCGTCATTAGGCGGATCAGGTCGGAACCGTCAGCGCCGTTATTGCCCACAGGCCACCACCATAAGTAAGCATTGAAACCTGGATCGCTGGTGAACATATTCGTAAGCAAGTTCGCCCAATATACTCCGTCAGTTATGGTTTGATTTGCGTAAACTTGCGTATTGGCGCTAGCAGCCGAACTACCGTTATTCTGTGTCATGTATTCCGTTTGCCACAGTTTATAGTTGCGTAAGAAATCAGGGTATACACCAGTTGCGCCAGTAGAACTTAGAGGTCCGTTATTAAAGCTTGAAGTACCATATAAGTGTGTAGAAAATACATCCACATATTTACTGGATTCTGGATCTTCGAGCATGGAACGTCCCATGTTAATTGAAGCATTCAGGTTCGTTCCTTCTGGCGCGACAATTTTCGGCGGGTCCACGCTTAAGGCAGCAAACTTGCCTTTATCAATCGCATCTTGCAATGTAGGGCCCAAATAATTTTGTATAAAATCTTTATATTCCGCAGCAGTAATTACAAACCCTGAGTACGAAGCGTGCGCTGCTTCGGATTCGTTAGCTGGGCCGATATGAGTAATAGGGATGTCGAATTCCCGCTTATATCCAAGCGCATATTGAACGAGATAATCCGCATAATCTTGGTAACTTTCTGGCTTCAACTTTGCCCCGTTTTGTCCTAGAACACTGTTGTTTGTTTTCATCCAATATGGCGGGGACCAAGCGTTGGCATAGAATGTATTGACGCCGTACGACATCGCTTCCTTCATAATCCATATTTGTGCCTCGTCGAACGAAGCTTTCTTGGAATCCCAGTCAGGTTGATCCCAAACAAATCCGTCTGCCTTGTTTGGCCATACTGTATCGCTTGGGCCATCGTAAAATCGATTGCCCCACTCAGCCCCAGTACTGGGATTCGTAATTCCCCCGTCGCCGATAATAACACGAACAATGTCAAGACCAATCCCTTTGTCATGGCTGAACATTAAATCCAGTAGCTCGCGTCCACTGATCGGATCCGCATCATAAATTTGTTTAATGCCATCCGCTTTATTAAATGCGAACGCACCGCCAAGTCCATCGATTACTTGCTTGGTTTCATTCCAATCAACCTCGACAATTGGAGCGTTATCTGTGTTCAACATTTCGCCCCCGTTCATCGATTCGGTCCCCGATTCGCCGTATACTGTCTGTGAAGACAATACCAACATGAATACTATCAAGCCTAAAGTTAATTGCCTAAATACTTTTGTCCGTCTTTTCCACATTTACACAAACCACCTCTCAAAAGTCTTGTCGGTTATCATTAGAAACCCTCGAAAACATAAAAATAAAAAAAGTGAAATTCTAGAATGTAACCGCATACATATATCTTGACTTTATTCCTAAAAGTTGTTTTGATTGTATCATGGTAGCTACGTTATACTCCATGTAAAAAGAAACTACTATTTGTACTTATTAAAGTTCATTTGGAGGGGAAGTATATACAAATGATAGACTATAACGAAATCTTTCCGAATATGGGATACTTTATTTGCCGTCGCTGCACCCCTAGCTGGTTTATTGGAGAATCCGAGATCCATTTCATTGATCTAACCTATGTATTCGAAGGATCATCCTCTTATACGATTGATGGCCATACTTACAATGTTGAAAAAGGCGACCTTCTGTGCATTCCAAAAAAAAGCCGCCGTTACGCCACAAGCGACTCCGAACATCTCATGAAGAACTATGCCGCTAATTTTCAACTTTTTAACTTGAACGGCGGGGAAGCAGTGCTTCCATTTCCGATCGTCTCGAAAATCGGAATTCGACCAGATTTACTAGATTTATACGAAAAATTAACTTTAGAATGGCTGCAAAAAAAACCAGGCTACAAATTAAAAGTCCATGCCATTTTTCTAACCATACTTCATTACTATTTCAGCCTTCTGCATTACCAAGGATCTCTTCAACTCCTTGATCCCCGTATTCAAAAAGCGACTAAGTTTATTATAAAAAATTTCACTGAACAAATAGATGTCAGTGACCTTGCGAAGCTGACGAAACTAAATCCAGTATACTTTGGCACCTTGTTCAAAAAAAACACTGGTGTGTCTGTAAAAGAATATATCAATCGAACACGAATTAATTATGCGGAAAATATGCTGTCCAGCGGCGAGTTTACCGTTTATGAGGCGTCTATGAAGTGTGGATTTAAAGATGTTTTCTATTTCAGCAAAGTATTTAAAAACATCAAAGGATACTCTCCATCCAAGACAATCTTACCCAGGCATTGACTGCGCTTTATTTCATCACTAATCGAAAAGGGACTGTCCAATAAGCTCTTAAAATGAAAGCAGATCGGAAAATAAGACGTATTTTCCGATCTGCTTTTGTAGGAATGTAGCGAGGCGGAAGCCTGCTACTTTCAGGAGACTGTGGCTAAGGTCACGATCCAAAACTCCACATGAACCTTGTCCAAGCCCCGCAAAGAAAACTTACGGAACGATCGATTGCCCTTGATGTGACCAAATCCGCCCTCTACCTCGATTTTTCGTCGAGCATAGGTTGCGGATTTTTCTTCACATTCAAGGGCTGTCCAGCATATCATGTTACAATGATATGCTGGACAGCCCCACAACTGCTTACTTATTTAGAAGTGAATTTGTGTCTATTTGCGGCGCTGTCTGGAAAACCGGGAATACATGACAAATGCGGCGATTATCATCGCAAAGAAACCTAAATTGCTTGCAGGCTCTTGCTCCATACCTAGTATAATGCAAATGTTGGTGACAATGCTTTTCGTCAGTAGCGCAACCGCAATGAGTAATATCGGGCGCATCATATTGTATTTTTTCATGAATTACAGCACTCCTGCCTTCAAATGAAATCAGCCTGCCCGTTATCTTCTATCACCTGCCGCGCTACGCGCATAGTCCATGGGAGCAGCCTCAGCATGCCTTAAGGGAAACGGATTCCGCTAGTCTTCCATTCAGTATAACAGAAACTATGAGAAAAACGGTTTTCATATAAAACAATTAATTCTACTCTACCTGGGAACAAACCGTAGGATATTGAAGAAGTTTGGTATTAGATATGGATCCTCTATCGAACCGTTCGCTTTAAGATAGCAAAAAGCAAATGGAGATAAACGTTTATCTCCATTTGCTTTTACTTTTTAGTGACGTATTAGACAGCCACTAAATAGAGGCTATTATTTAATTTATGTATCATACTAATGGGGTATCTCAAACAGGTCAATAAGTCAGCGATTAATTTACTTCTTTAAAACTGTTGGTCAAATTCGTATATTCATCTTTATTTTCATCCCAGTTGCTCTTAAGCGTCCAAGCCATCATTTGACCATAATGTGTAGGCGTTTCGATAATAGTAACTAAATAAACAATATTTAAATTGTCTACAGCACCTTCAAGCGTATATTGCAGCGCCTTATTACCATTAATCGTAACTTCTTTTACATCTCCTTGGTTAGGATTGTCTAAAGAAGAAAGGAATGGTTCAGTAACTATATCATAATATTCTTGTAGTGAAAAATCAGTGAAATCCTCTTTGGATTCAAGTAGTGTCATGAAATATTTTTCTTTTGAAGGAACATAGATTTGAATGTCACCATCTGGATGTAGCGAGCCTTTTGCATCTTTCCAACTATTAGAGGCACTTACTTGATACTTATCATCCTCACTCTTAAAATCTATTACCTTGTCTTCCCCACCACATGCTGCAAGGATAGTAACCATAGAAATAGCTAATACAAATAATAATATCTTTTTCATTGTTAGATGTTTCTCTCCCTTTGATTCATTATGAAGCTTCAGTCGCTGCTATTATTCGAATATTTCCGAATTGAATAACCTTATGAATGAAAATTCCCCCCTAAATAATAGCCACCTACTATATTAAGCTATTCACCACTTAATTTCCACATTTTTGGAAAAACATTTATAACAGTCGCCAAAAATCGGCTGATCTGGATTGATCGAATCTACAATGAACCTTTTTCATCAATATCACACCTATGAATGTATTAAATTACCAGTTTTGTTCCATAGAAAAAGAACAGCCTAGTTTGCTCGGCTGCTCTTACAAATGTATTAATCTCATTCCACTCTAATCGTCAGCTAATTCAGCTTATGACCACAATTAGGGCAGAAGTTAGCACCTTCGTTCTTTGTACCGCAGTTCGGACAGAAGTTATGTTTCATGCTGCCTTGAGAAGCATCTGGTTGCACTTGTGCTGATTCTGAAGCTTTCGGAGCTGAAGTCTGCTGATTGGGACTTTGGCTCTGATTCGAGTTCATATTTTTCATCATTTCATTAGCCATGTTCATTCCCATCATCATACCTGCCATATCCGATGCCGCACCGCCGCCTTGAACATTGCCCGATGCGATCCCGTCCGTCATACTAACCTGCTGATACTTCTGCAAATTGCCGATCATTTCATGAGAAGCTGTCTTCGTAATCATATCTTGGATTTCTTTCGGATAATTGAAGCTCATCACTTGAAATCCTGTAATCGTCATCCCGTTATCCATCACTTCCATGTCCAGGTCCTCGCGAATACCTCTTGCGATATCAGAAGCATTTGCCTGCAGATTGAACATATCCTTCCCTTCTCTGCTGATCCATTTCATAAGCAGTTGATCCAGCACCGAAGTAATTCGAAGTTTAACATCCTCTACAAGATAACTGTTCTTAATGCCTGCAATTTTATCAATAAGTGTCACATAGTCATTGACCTTAAAGTTAAACGTACCATTGGCACGAATCGGCATACCTCCTGGAAGCTGCGCTGTTGGGATAAGAACGGGATTTTGAGTTCCCCATTTGACGGTAAATTCCTTTGTGTTAACGAACAACACTTCCACACGCATTCCGCTATTAAAACCAAACTTGAAGCCTTTTAGAGTAGATAAGAAAGGAATAATATCGGAATCAATATTATAATCCCCCTCATCCTCAAACAATCCCTCTATCTTGCCGTTATTAATAAATATCGCATCCTGACCAGAGCGAATAATGAGCTTACTCCCCTTCTTAATCTCACGATTGCTCCACTTCCAAAAAATCATATCATCTCTAAACTCTTCCCATTCCACCACATTAGAAAATTGATTTTTGAAAAATACCATACCTATAGTCCTCCTCAAACTTTTCATATACTTTCAATTTAACTTTCGGATTTGAAAAGTTACTTCTATAGCATTAACTAAAACTTTTTATAAGTCTCCAGAATTACTTCTTTGTAAAAAAAGTAGCATCGAAAGCATAAACTTATTAATTAAAATTTCCCTCTGCTTCCACTATGTGAATGGCCGCCGCCCGTAATGCCACCTCCGCCGCCTCCACCACCACTACTTTTGTTCTTCTCGATTTTAGTTTTAATTACAGTTGTTCGAATGTAATGATCCTTGCGATCGATCATTCCTGAGGTGCTTGCATCCTCATAAGTGTTCCGATTTACCGTTACTCGACCGCCAGAGTTGTAAGCCATCATAATAACGACAATCGCTCCAATTACTGCAGCTGCCCCTAACTGGAACCAACTATTAAATAAAATATTATCTGGGTTCACACCAGGCTTGAAACTCATATATCGATGTACTGTCGCTATATACTTTTCAAATCCGTCCGCATAAGCTCCATCCGATAAATAAGGCGTAATCTTATTGCGTATTTTATCCAATCTTTCATCATCCAAATATTGCTTTGCTTTATAGAAGCCAGCCAAGTATACATCCCGATTCCTCATATCCATCGTCAAAATCACGGCGTTGCCATGAGGTTTATCGTACCCTGGTCCATAATCATCATAGAAATTATCGGTCAATTTTACGACATCTATGTTGTTGGAATTGGTAGACGTTAAAATAATGATATCAGTTTCTCGCTCAGCTCCCAATTCATTCGCAAGCTTATTCAGCGTATCATATTCTTCTTGACTGAGCAGCTCGGCTTCATCATAGATTAAGATTTTACCTTCCGCTGATTCCGCCATTACCGTAATGACAGGTCCCACAAGCAGCATAACTATGAAGGACAGAAGAATAAGAACTATATGCTTCTTCATAGAAATCCTCCCCCCATCATCCATGAAATGCATTTTAATGACAATAAAGAGATGCCGAAAATTCCCGCGAACCATGCCAAAACCTTTGCCTTGCTGATCGGAGGCTTACCTACTACTTTGCCCGTCTGACCATTCATAGCAAATGTATACTCTAATTTATTGAAGTCGTAGTGAACGACCCACACAGGAAGCAAACAGTAGTCTGCATTTGTAAATGTATTTTTAATATTTTTATTACTGAAATTAACTGTAGCATATCCTGACACGGATGATGAAATGGAAGCTTCGATATATTGCTTAATTTTATCGTTTGCCCGAGGAAGTAGCTGACCGTTATCATAGCTGTACTTCTCTGCAATATAACCAGCGAGATATGGCGTTTTGAAATCCTTCAGCTGCTGGTAAGGAAATGGCTCCAGCCTATCCATCAACTGATCATTCATTTTCTCCGATGCATCTACGGGCACCATCTTATAATTCAAACGAAGCTTACGGTAAATATCAAAGTGCTGTGTTTCCGTATAGCGATAATTACCGCTTACATAGGTTCTTACTTTGGTTGCACGGCCTTGTGCCTCGACTAGATTATGTAGCTCATAGAGCCAGAAAGGCACATACAATCCGGTAATTCCTTTAATACGATCCGCTGTAACAAATCCTTTAGGCGTGAGCAAACCCCTTTTGCACCACTTCTGAAAAGCCTTCATTGCTTCCTCTTTGCTAATTGCGAACGGAATGACCATTGCAGGCGCCAGCTTCCCTGTCAGCCTATCACCCAAAACAACAGCGGAGCCGCAAAAGCTGCATACGGTAGCAGCCGTTTCTGATTCAGTCATAATAACTGCGCCACAGCTATTACAATGATACTCGTTAGCTTCATTCTCAGAAAATGCTTGCTTTTTAAGGGGATCAGGAATTTGCTCAATATCTTCTTTTCTTCCGCAGCTGCTACAAGACAACGATCCAGTTGCGCTATCAAAGGTCATCCCACTGCCACAGCTTGGGCATTTATAATCAACTACTTGCATCTGCTCACCTCAATAGCTAAAGAAATTATTATTGCTTATTCTCATGTTTTTCTTTCATTGCACCTAACTCATCTTTGGCACTTGTAGATCTATCTGCTTGTGAGTCCAAATTCTTCTCTAATTGTGCGAATCGTCGGTCTAGATCATCGTTCTCATCATCTGCTTGCAGTTCAGCAAGGGCCGCCGCTTTATCCAAAGCAAAATTCACCTTTTCCTCCATTGCTTCGAATGAGGAATCGAATTTGGATTGAGCAGCAACGGCCAGCTTTCCTTTCAACTCATAATAGCTTGCTTCCAGCTGACCTATATCAGATACAAGCTTATCCTGCATTTGCTTCATGCATTCTGCGTTTTTCGCAGCATGCTCGTATGCCGATTGTAGCTCATTTAACCGCTCAGCCTGATTTGCTTTTTTCTCCAAAAATTTTAGTGCATCAATCTCGTTACCCGCTTCTACGGATTTCTCTGTATATCGTTGTAGCTTCCTAATATCTGCATTACACTCATCGAGCTGAGCCTTAGACCTCCGCTCATTCAAAGCTACCGCTGCGGTTTCTGCCTTCACTGCCCCTAGATCTTGATTAGCCTTTCGCATATAATCCTCAATGACCTTCATTGGATCTTCTGCTCGATCCATTAATGAATGGATATTAGCCTTCATAATATCATTAAATCTTGATAAAATCCCCATATTGACTGCCCTCCTTATACTTTTAACCTAGTCTATTCCTATATTACTTTATTTTTGTGGAAAAGGATTCAACTTCTTGAAACGAAAAGAACACTCATCACTTTTGCTGAGTGTTCTTTTCGAATTTACATTTCAAAAACAGAGAAATTTTAAAGCTCTCTATAGGCTGGCTGCATCATCCCTTGAGGGGCTTGATCCTCGGGAAAATCATAATATGGCGTCTGAACCGCTACTTCAGATTGCACTGGCGTCTGTGTTTCCTGATATGGCTCATCTACATACATAATTCTGCGTTGAATTTGCATAAGCCCATTCACGATACGTAGCGCGATCCAGAAGAGCACTAGACCAAAGCCTACATACAGCATATATTGCTGATTTAACGTCCAATCGATATGGAAATAACTGAACAAACTATGCTCCAAAATATCAACCTGGATTTCATTCATCAAAATGATATGCACGGCTGGCAAAGTAATAAATCCAAGTGCTAGTGAAATCGCCGTTACCATAATAACAAAAAATACGATGCTTGTTACAAATCTTAGTAACACTAGCAGCAGATTGCGAATGAATAACTTACCATCAAAACTTCTCACCATTTGCATAAACCAATTCTGCCCCGTCTCAGACTGCTGATTATTAGTATACGGTACATTAGGAGTCGGTAAACCCAAAATTTGTCGTATCATATTTTGTTCAAAATTCACTATCCCATTCAACAGCTTTGCTACCCCAAAAAACAGCGGTATTCCGATAAATATTGGAGCAAGCCCGATTGATATAACAATTCCAGTTATCGCTATTGTAAAGTAGATAATCCCTAAGGGGAGAGACAGCAAAAAATAGAGAATCGTTGCATAGGTTTTTGGATTAAACAGTACCCAGTTCACTTTACCTGTAGGCGTTTTGTCAGTCGCTTCAATTGCCTTCATATCCGTACACTTCCTTCGGTTTCATAAGCTCACGCTCTAAGTTATAAATCCATTATAGCTTCATAATTTGCATGATATAACCGACTTAGGAAGTGTTTGAGCCTAGTCTTTAGACTAGGGTTTGTCTAGTTCAGTTTTCCATCTGTCCTTTTCCTTACTACTACGAATAGATATCCCACTTAGGTTCTATCAATCCCAGTCCGTATGTAAGGGATTGCTAATTGGATAAATTGTTCCGGCAGCATCTTCTGACTGTCTCTTCTCCATTCTACAGAAGCCCCATAGATTCCCCAGCTTAGTAGGACAGCTGTAATTTTCAGAGCTTCATCCTCTTCAGTTTTATTTTGTTTTAACAACATTTTATGAAAAATAACTTCGAGCTGTTCCCTGATAATGCGGGCAATAGTATCTTCGTAACCTCTATGGCAACGATTGGATAGTGACTTTTGAAAATCTGTTATAGCTTTGAAAATACTAACGAAGACTTCTTCATTTAGCTCATTATTTTGGTAGAAATCATAATTCAAATTAACTAACAATACTTCTGATAACACCTTTTCCAATAAGTCGTATATATCCTCAAAATGATAATAAAAAGTTGCACGATTAATCATCGCTTCTGTAGTTATATCCTTTATAGTAATATCCTTAAATTCCTTTTTTCCTGAAAGTTCAATGAAAGAATCCATAATTAGTTTGCGGGTACGTAGAACTCGGGGGTCCGTCTTTGATTCGGTCATTTTGTTAACCTCCTACTTTTCAAACAAATTCTTAAATGTGTTGTATAAACGACAAATCCACAGATTTATTGGTGTTAATGATTTTTATTATGATCTAAAATTCAATTACAGGCAAATTAAATTAGAAATGAGGAAAATATAATGACCAACAATAATAATATGGTTTGTGATCTAAAAACAGGTGTATGCGGAGTAGCTGGAGAGGAGGATATGGAGGTTATTGATTTTAATCAACCCCCAAAAATGGTTAATCTTTATTATGTGACCGACCCTATTTGTTCACATTGCTGGGCACTTGAACCTGTTCTTCGACGTTTTGTAGAGCAGTATGGAGGTTATTTTAACTTTCATACGGTTATGGGTGGTTTGCTGGAAAAATGGCATGACGGACCAATTGATCCTGCTAATGGAATTAATAAACCAGCCGATGTTGCTGTTCACTGGAGAGAAGTTGGACAATATTCGAGAATGCCAATTGACGGGACTTTAATGATTGATAATCCAGTTCGATCATCCTACCCGCCCTCTCGTGTATTTAAGGTGATTCAAAAAAATCATACTGAAGTAGCAGCATCCGAATATTTACGCCGTTCAAGAGAAGCACTTTTCGCATTTAATCAAAATATTTCAGATAAATCCGTTATGATTGAAATCGTAAATAAACTCGGCCTTGATGGAGAAGCTATTGTTAATGAAGCTGAACAACCCGTCGGTCTACAATTGCTACATGAAGATTTTGATCTAGTTAGAAGCTTGGGTGTTAGTGGTTTTCCGACTATTATTATGACCAATGAAGAAAACAAAGGCGTAAAAATTGTTGGCGCCCGTTCGTTGGAATACTATGTAGACGGATTGAAAAAAGTTCTAAATCTCGATGAATTACAACCCAAACCAATCCCTTCCCTTTCTAGCTTGCTTGAAAAAGAACAACTTCTTTTCTCCAAAGAAATTGAAGTAATGTATGATGTTGAACAAGCAAATGTTAAATCTTTTATTGAACAAGAGCTTTCAACAGATCGTTATCAAGTGAACGAAATTTTAGGGGAATTGTATTTTTCTACTACTAAATAAACAAAGGTGAGTGACCTTCATGGCGTACGTATTACAAGTGGATTTTAAAATGAATGGACCGTTCGAAACAAAAGAAACGGCTGAAAAATATATCGTTATGCACACTAGCAGATTAGCTAGTTTTGGTATAACAGATATCAATGCAAAAATCTTTTCCGTCAATTCCAAGCTTACTGAAATCAATAAAGGACCTGTAATGTAAATAAAAACCTACAGAATGCGTAGATCCAGTTTTAACACCCTTATTTGGGGTATCCGCGCGCACCGATCAAATATCGATGTGCGCTAGAAGCTTTGTTTCTTTTAGCTGTCTTCTTGATAGGGATATGACCAAATTTGAATTCTAATGAATTGGAATCAAAGTCGTTATGTTATTATCAGACTCGATCCAGTTATAAAATAACTTCAGGCTGGAATCATATTATTACAGACTCGGTTATTTTACCAGCAGGCGAGACTTTAGTGTTCTGGACAAGAAGAGCAGAGATTGCTGAACTGACACGCGAAGGTTTTAATAGCTATTATTATTCCTCCTACACAAGTAAGTATCTTTCTGAGGAGCAAATTTACATTATTGATGCCGATCCTACAGAGACAAGCAGATGAATTTTCAAGCCGGTTTGTTTATTTTTCTGCTCTCGTTCCCAACCAATAACTCCTCCCAAAAGCGCAGCTAATAATAATCGGAATATGACAACTTCTATGCCTATTTCAATATTGACATGATTCATTGTCCTCCATTGGACCTGCTCAAATACTTCGGCTACTAGTTGTTAACCTTTTGCACATTGGCATCCTGCCAATCCCAAAGCTCCTTACTCGATGTTGAAATACCAATTACACCATTGCTTAGAGCTGTCTCAAGATCGTTAAGATCAACCATTAAGCCGCCAGCTATGACAGGTACGTTTACTTCACTACGTATTCGCTTCATAATTTTCGAACAAACCATACCAGGTAAAACTTCAATTGCATCAGGCCCAGATACTTTCGTCATTTTCATCCCATTATCAAGCGAAACAGAATCGAAAACGAACAACCGCTGTACAGTCATCAAACCGTATTTCTTCGCTTCTGTAATAATGGTGCTTTTCGTTGTAACGATCCCATCTACCCCAATTTTCTCCGCCGCATAGGCAACGCCCATCTTATCCTTACCAAGCCCATCAATTAAATCAAAATGAATAAAAGAAAGTTTACCTGCATCTCGAATTTTCTCTACAATTGCTTCTATCGCAATAATATCGGATTTCAAAATAAACACAATATTGGATGTCGATTTTAAAATATTCGGTAATTCATCCTTATTCACTAACGATGTAATAACAGGCTTACGCTTCAAACAATAGTCAAGTCGATCAAAGCTTTCAGTTGTTTTCTTCATTAATATCACCTCTAAATTGGTATCAATAGCAAATTAATCTGTATTGCTAGCCTTTAGAATATCATAGATGGATTGCATAATATAGGAGGGTTTATAGACTGTTGCATCTACATCATCTTGCCCAGTAATTCCTGTTAGAACTAAGCCGGTGCTCATCCCCGCATCACGCCCCATTCTAATATCTGTTTCAAGTCGATCTCCCACCATTAAGCATTGGTCCGCATTTAGCTGCAAAATGTTTAACGCCGTAGTGGCACTCAGTATCGATGGCTTCCCCATAATGATCGATATTTTTTCACCAGTAATCCCTTCGATAGCACCTATCATACCAGCGACATCCGGAATATCGCCACCTGGCATTGGACATGTACGATCTGGATGAGTCGCAATGACAGCTGCTCCTCGTTTAATAGATTGATAGGTAAAATCAAGATGATCATAGTGGAAATCCCGATCCCAAGAGACAACGACGGCATCTGTTTCTTCTGGTGAGTTCGCTAATTGAATACCATTGCTAATGAGCTCTTGTTTTAATATTTCTTCACCGATAATATAAACCTTCGCCCCTGGATGATTCTCCTGGAGATAGTGGATCGTAACGAGTGCTGGATTCAATAAATTTTCAAGACCTACATGAATACCTAGCTTAGCCAGTTTATCAACATAGTTTTCCCGAGATTCAATCGTCTTGTTCGTTAGAAACACTGCACCATATCATTCCCCTTCCCGATCCCTGCTCATTTACTCTAAGCTAATCGATAACAAATCCTGACCCATCGTAATTTTTGACAATGTGCCCTCAGGCAACTGATCCAATACTTCATCATATGGCTCATCATCCATTAGATGTACGAGTACTAGCTTCTCTATCGCATCCATATTGTAAAATTCCACAATATCCTCTAAGCTGCTATGAGTAGGCATTGCGTTACGTGCCGTTGTTGCTTCATGTATAAGCAGATCAATCTTCTCATATCGAGTGATCGCGGGATTCAAAATAGTATCTGCGGAATAAATAACGACTTTATTATGATATATAGCCTCCACACCTACAGTAGGAACATTACCATGGCTGGCAGGAAATATTGAAAGTGAGCAATCATTGTTGCTCCAAATTAGTGATGGCTCCTTCCAGTTAAACGAATGGATGCGAATTTCGAATAAACATGGCCACTCATTCAGCTCCATTAAGTTTAGCCAATTTTCTAGCCATTCTCGTCTTTCCTCGACACAATAAATATCGAATGGCTCTGTTCGCCCATCAATCCACATTCCCCACAATAAGGAAGGTAGTCCGTAAATATGATCATTATGAAAATGAGTAAATAATAAGCGCTTAATATGATTCGTCGGAATTGCTAAGTTTTTAAGCTTGCCTAATGGATTTCCACCAACATCAATTAATGTACATGACTCAAATTCTCGAAGTAGGAGATACGTATTGTCTCGATCGATTCCAGATGCTGCACATGCTGTTCCCATTAAAATAATTTCCATCATAAGCACCTCCTACTTTATGCCTGAATGCATGAAGCTTTCTACGAACTGTCTTTGGAAAAGGAAAAACGCTGCCAGTAGCGGTGTAATAACAAGCACGGTCGCTGCCGTTACAGTTCCCCACTGTGCACCTGTTTCGAAGGATTGGGCAAATATCGCGATCCCTACCGTTAACGGACGAGATTCGACCGAGTTGGTAACAACGAGCGGCCACATGAAGTTACTCCAGTGGGCACTGACGGAAATCAAGCCAAAAGCAACAAAGGTCGGTCTAGCTGAAGGTAAATAAACATACCATAGCGTTTGATACCATCTACATCCGTCCACTTTAGTTGCATCATCAAGCTCCACCGGTATTTGCTTGAACGTTTGTCGCAGTAAAAACACCCCGAATGCAGAAGCCCAATAAGGCAGCATAATCGCTAGCTTTGAATCTACTAATCCTAATTCCTTCATAATGGCGTAGTTCGGGAAAATAAGAATATCTGGTGGAATCATAATTTGTACTAAGAACAAGATGAAGATGAAACCTTGCCCAATAAAATTCAATCTAGCGAAAGCGTAAGCCGCTAACGTAACTGTAAATAATTGTACAGCTAAAATCCCAACGACAATAATAATCGTATTAAAGTAATATCTCATAAAGGGAATCGTATCCCACGCGGATATATAGTTGAAAAAAGTTGGATTTTTAATTGAAAATGGATTTGCTCTCGTTATGACCTCAACCGAAGGTGTGAATGATGTAACGACTGTCCATACGAGTGGGACGAGAAAGATAAGCCCGATAATCCAAATAATGACTCTGTTTATAATATTATTCATAACGTGAAGACTCCCCCTCCTAGTAATGGATCCGCTTATCTAAATATGCGTAATTAAAGATCGATATTGAAAGTAAAATGACGAGTAGAATAACGGTTAGCACTGAGGCTCTCCCCATATCCCAGAAGCTAAATGCCGTTTCATAAATATGGAATAATAGCAGATTACTCGCATTATTTGGACCGCCCTTCGTCATAATATAGAGATGATCTACCATCTTAAATGCATTCGTAGTTGCAATAACCATGACGAACAACGTTGTAGGCATTAGTAATGGGAATGTAATCGTACGGAATATGCGGAAAGGACGCGCGCCCTCCATTTTGGCTGCTTCATAAACTTCCCCTGGCAGGTTCTGTAATCCCGCTAAGTAGAAGAGCATAAAGAAACCAGCTTCCTTCCAGATCAACATAACGATCATGGAGAACATAACCCATGTTGAGCTACCTAACCAATTGGCACCATTGATTCCGAAAACGCTTAGAAACTTATCAAGTAATCCAAAATCAGGTGTGTAAATGAACAACCAAATATTAGCAATCGCAATCATTGGGATTAATGTAGGGTAGAAAAATGCCGCTCTCAGCAATCCTATACCTTTTGTCTTGTTATTCACCCATATTGCAAAATAAATAGCAAAGAAAATACTTACGGGAACTGTACCAATCGCGAGTAACATATTGTTAGTAAGTACTTTGTAAAATACTTCATCCTGAAACACATGCTTATATTGATCGAATCCTACAAAGGTTGCATTCTTGAATGAAGAGCTTAGAAAGCTTGAATAAATAGATTTAATAATCGGATAAAATGTAAACATAACAAGAAATATAAGTGAAGGAAAAAGTAGCGCATACGCAAAAATATTTTCTTTCCAGTTGATTTTCCTTCTTAAACTTAAGCTGCGGTTTGTCAATGCAATACCCCATTTCTACAATTCTCACACGAAAAAACCACGTTGCATATTAAACCCACAACTAATACATAGAGTTTAATATACAATCGTGGCTTCTCATGGGCTCTAGCCAATTAATATATCAATATGAAGTTATAGACTGATTTTCTGAGTCTATTTAAAGCCTTTAAGAATTTCATCAGCCTGTGTTTGTGATTTCTCCAATGCTTCCTTAGCAGTCATATCACCTTGTAATGCAGCCTGAATATTATCATTGAATAACTTCGTAACTTGACCATTCTGGTAAGTAGACAATTCACTCTGCGCATATTCCAGTTGATCTCTGGCAATTTTCGCCTGAGGGAACTCTTCTACATATGCTTTCAAAACATCTGTTTCATAAGCTGCCTTAGTCGTTCCAACATAGCCAGTCTCCATCGACCATTGTGCAACACGCTCAGGCTGCGTTAAGAACTCAATGAACTTCGCTGCTGCCTGCTTGTTTTCTTCCGGAATATCTTTGAACACATATAGATTTCCGCCGCCAGTTGGTGAACCGTATTGCTTGTTAGCAGGCAAGAAAGCTACACCAAAATCAAATGCTGCTTCGTTTTTCACCTTCGTTAGATTACCTGTTGTATGATACATCATTGCTGTTTTTCCGCTAATAAAATCAGATGGGACAGTCGCCCACTCAATGATGCCTTCAGGCATAACTTTATCTGTTTGACCTAAGTCCATATACATTTGCAAGCCTTCTTCAACATGTGGTTGATTGAAAAACACTTGTTTTCCATCCGTAGACATAATGTTGTCTCCACCTTGGAGAGCCAATGCTTGCAGCATCCAGTATTGGTAACCTGTGCTTGGTATTTCAATACCCCATTGCGATACGTTACCTCCTGTATCCTTGGTCGTTAATGCTTTGGCATATTCTCTCATTTCAGTCCAATTCGTAGGTGCATTTTCTGGGTCTAGACCAGCCTCCTTAAATGCATCTTTGTTGTAATAAAGTACGATCGTGCTGCGTTGGAATGGAATACTCCATACCGTATCACCTGATTTGGTATTACCCATGAAAGCATCATAGAAGCCATTGAAATATTCTGGAGTAAATCTCGGTGTCAGATCTTCAAGTGCATCCATAGAAAGAAGTGAATAGAGATCTGTTGATAGAAGTACAGCAATGTCTGGTGCATTATTACCTTGTACGGCAGTCATGACCTTCGTTACAGTATCTTGATAACTTCCACCATAAATCGGCTTTATTATAATATTTTCATTTTCTTTTTCAAAGTCTTTCGCCAAATTGTCAATAATTGTAGTAATAGGCCCCCCTACAGCAACTGGGAAATAAAATTCTAACTCAACTGCTTTGTCACTGCTTCCACCAGGCTTCTGGCTTGATCCAGGATTGTTAGACTCCCCATTACTACATGCTGAAATAATTAATGCAAACATAGCTAATAAAACAATAATCTTCTTCACTTAAATCCCCCCAAAATAATTATTATATTATAATAATGGCAATACCTGTCTAACTATAATACATTTTTGTAAATAACAATCACGATTTATATGATTATTTTGTAAAGCACCATGCTAATCATACGTTAGGATATTCTAAATAATGTCCATGAAAATATTAAAAACCCCGCGCAGGAACCACTTTCATTTCTGAAAGTGTTCTTTGCGCAGGGTTCTCATTATCTCTACCGCACTATTAAATTCGATTATTTTCATACTACATGCATTTCACAAATTTGACAATTTTCATTTATTAACCTGTTGAAAGTTTCATTTGCTCTTGCACTAGCATACGCTGTCGATCTACTTCCTTTACATCAACAATGCATACCGATAGTGGTATGATGTTCTGCAAAAGGGTTCTCCATTTTCTCGCCCGTTTCAGCAAAGTTATTTAATTAGTGATTTTCGTGCATACTTAACACTAGTTTAGCGGAACATACTCCACAACTTTAGCAAATGAAGTGTATTGTTCGGATCGATTTTTTGCGCTAATACGAAATTAACAATTTGCTCTTCCTGTGTTTCAGTTAGTTTTTCCTGCAAAATAGTTGCTGCTGATTTGGTAAGCTTACGAACCTTTACTCGATTCTGCAAATCGTATTTGGTAGCATCACCAAGTAATTTGCGCAGACGTTCCTTTGTCGCTGGATTTTTCGACTTGAACTTCACTCTTTCTACTAACTGTGGACTAATACCGAACTTTTGATAACTCATTAACCAGACACCTCCGTATAGGCAACTACCTCTAATGAATTAACTATATGCAGGCAATCACCAATAATTGCCTAATCTATTTGTTCTCCTTGAAATAAAGGATCATTCCGCAGCCATTCTATTAATCGAGCATACGCTGAATCATGCCAAAAACTATCCTGAGCAACAAGATCAGAGGCATCTTCCCTCGCTTGCTCAAGTAATTCATAGTCAGCAACCATATCGGCAAGCTTAAACTCTGGTAGACCGCTTTGCTTCGTCCCGAAGAAGTCTCCTGGACCGCGCAGTTCAAGATCACGGCGCGCCACTTCGAAACCATCATTAGTATCGGTCATAACCTTCATTCGTTCTCGACCGACGTCTGACTTAGGATCAGCAAGTAATATACAATACGATTGATGCTCGCCACGCCCTACTCGACCACGTAGCTGATGCAATTGCGATAGTCCAAAACGCTCAGCATCCATAATCATAATAATCGTTGCATTAGGCACATCGACGCCTACTTCAACAACGGTTGTTGCAACTAACACTTGTGACTCATTCCTGGCAAAAGCACTCATCGATGCTTCTTTCTCAACTGCACTCATCCGACCATGCAGCAATCCGACTTGTAGATCAGGAAATGCCTGTTGCATCGTAATATGAACGTCAATGACATTCTGTACTTCGAGCTTCTCTGACTCTTCAATTAGCGGGCATATAACATAGGCTTGACACCCAAGCGCTACCTGCTTACGAATAAAGCCATGTGCGCGATCTAATGAACTATGTTTAACCCAAAATGTATCGATCGGCTTACGCCCTTGTGGGCGCTCACGAATCGTCGATACATCCATATCACCAAATGCAGTAATCGCAAGCGTCCGCGGAATCGGAGTCGCTGTCATTGTAAGTACATCCGGATGAATGCCCTTCTGACGTAATATACTGCGCTGATTAACACCAAAGCGATGCTGCTCATCGACGATAACAAGACCTAATTTTCTGAAGAAAACATCCTCTTGAATAAGTGCGTGAGTACCAACAACAACATCAATAAGCCCCATCTGCAAGGAGGCCAGCATATCACGTCGCTTACGCTCACCTAAGCTTCCAGTTAACAGCCCTACTTGAATGTTCGTATGCTCAAATAGACGCGTCAAGCTCTTCAGATGTTGTTCTGCTAATATTTCCGTAGGAACCATTAATGCACCTTGGTAACCTGCTTTCACTGCGCTATAAAGTGCGATCGCAGCGACTACCGTTTTCCCTGAACCAACGTCACCTTGCAGTAAACGGTTCATCCCATAGTTACGTCGCATATCTACGGAAATCTCATTAATTGCTTTCTTCTGACCATCCGTTAGCTCGAAAGGTAACGTCATAGCAAATTCGCGAATCCATTGACTTTCAATCGGCATAGCGATGCCTGCTTGTCTGCGATGAGAAAGTGCACGATATGCCTGCAATCGAAGCTGGAATAAAAATAATTCCTCATACACCATCCGTCGTCGTGCTTCTTGTCCCGCAGCAAAATCTCCAGGATGATGGATGTGCGTAATAGCTTCTGTTCGATTCATCAAATTATATTTTTGAACGAGTGCATACGGTAAAACTTCTTCTACCATACTGCTATATTGTTCAAGTGTTGCTGTAATTAATTTGCGAATCCACGGTTGCGTAATCTTTCCACCTACCGAATAAACAGGCTGCAATGTATCCATCTTGGCAGATGGCTTCACCGCATCAACAAACTCTGATTCTGACACGGTCAATTGCATACGGGACTGTTCCCACTTACCAGTTAACATAATTTCTCGATCGGGAATTAATCCTTCACGTAGAAATTGACGATTGAACCACGTTGCATTAATTAACTGAATACCAACTTGTATTTTACACGTTAGACGAGATTTGGACTTACCATAACGTTGCAGCACAGGAACGCCACGTACCGTTCCAATAACAGTAGCTTTTTCCCCGCTTTTTATTTCAGTTAAGTCACGCACACGATAATCTTCATATCGAAACGGAAAATATAATATAATATCATTCACAGTATATAAGCCAAAGGCGTGAAGCTCCTGTTCCTTAAGAGCACTCACGCCTTTCAACTGTTTAACTGGAATTTGATCAAGTTTGATCATCCCAAGCTCACACCTTATATAAGAATACAGCGGAAGTACCAGGACCAGTATGAGTACCGATAACGGTACCAACAGCTGTATAATGGATTTCCTTAACATTAAGTTCAGCAGTAACACGTGTTTCCAGCTCTTGTGCGATCATTACATCATCTGTCTTCGCGACAACAAGACCAATCTCAGCATCACCATAAGCTTCTTTCAATAGCTCGACAATTTTGGACATAGCTTTTTTACTACCTCTTGCTTTATCAGCAGAGTATACTGCGCCTACTTCATCTAGCGACAGAATCGGCTTAATATTAAGCAAAGAACCGATAAGTGCAGCTGCTCTGCCTATACGTCCGCCTTTTTGTAAATATTCAAGTGTATCCACTAAGAAAAAGATTTCTGCACTTTTCTGTCTTTCTTCAATTGCCGCTAAGATTTCTTCAACAGAAGCACCTGCTTCCGCCATTTTTGCCGCAAGAATAACTTGCATGCCATTACCATAGGATGCTGACTTGGAATCAATAACTGTAATATTCGCAGTTTCATCTTCAATCATAGAGCGGGCAATCGAAGCCGATTGATACGTTCCACTTAGAACCGAAGCAAGATGAATGGAGATAATTGGACCGGTAGGGTCCTCTGCTAGTAGACGCTCATACACATCAATGAATTCAGCAGGTGATGGCTGAGATGTTGTCGGCATTACTGATGATGATTTCAGACGCGCATAGAAATCATCCGTTGTCATATCAATAGCATCTCGATAGGTTTCCTCACCGAACAATACTTTAAGTGAAACCATCGTAATTCCGTATTTCTCACGTACATCTGCTGGAATGTCCGCAGTACTATCCGTAACAATTCGAATATTTCCCATCTAACGATATTCCCCTTTCCTTATCGCTTTATTGATCTTACTCGACTGCAAAAATATATGGATATAGCGGCTGACCACCATACTGCAATTCAATTTCTAGATCGCTGTAATGCTCGCCAATCCACTCGCTAAGCGAAGCTGAAATATCATCCGTGGAGCCTTCACCAGTAAGAATGGTAACAATGTCCCCTTCTTCTTCAAGCATACTTGCCAGTAGTGCTTTACATGCATCTAGCAGTTCCGCCTCAGAAGTAACAATTGCTTTTTCCTTAATACCGATATAATGTCCTTCAGTAATTTCTATACCGTCAATACTTGTATCACGAACAGCTTTCGTAATCTGACCTGATACGACCGTACTAGCAGCAGAAATCATCCATTCTTTGTTGCGTTCTGCTGTTTCATCTTCTTTGAAAGCAAGTACCGCTGCAATCCCCTGTGGAATTGTTTTCGTTGGTATTACAGTAACCGAGCGCTCTGTTAATTCCACCGCCTGCTCAGCAGCTAATATAATATTGCTATTATTCGGGAAGATGAAAATATGATTAGCAGATAATGCTTCAATTGCTTTCACAAAATCTTCTGTACTTGGATTCATCGTCTGTCCACCAGATAATACGATATCGACATCACTACTGCTGAACAATTCCGCAACACCATCACCAAGCGCTACTGTAATCATACCGTACGGTGCACGCTCGAACGCTTGCTCCGTTGGACGATTATCAATAGCCTGTCCTGCCAACAGCACTGCAGCAGATAAATTCACAGTTGATTGGTGAACCTCTTCTTCAAGCAATTCACGATGCTGTTCACGCATATTAAGAATATGCATATCTGTAAGCTCACCATATGGAACAGACAAATTGAATACATCGCCTGGTTTACGAGAATGAACATGAACTTTAATAAGGTCATCATCTGTAATTACTAGAATTGAATCCCCGTCTTTAGATAATGCTTTCTTGTAAGCGGATTCATCAAAAAAAGATACGGAAGCTCCCGATATATTACGTTTGATGAAAAATTCCATGTCATAGAAGAATTCAATATCTAAAGTCTCTAGTTTTGCTTGAGCGGAGAGCAGATCCGTGTGACGTACAAGTTCTGGAACATATACATCTGCTGGTGCAGCTTCAGATATGAAGTGATCTACTATTTCTGAATTGCCGGATAATGATTGCACAAAACCTTCATAAATATAGACTAGACCTTGACCACCAGAGTCTACAACGCCAACTTGCTTCAATATTGGCAAAAGGTCAGGTGTTTTTTGCAATGCTTCATAAGCTCTTTGATGTACTTCTTTCATTAATTCAAGTACTTCAGTATTGCGACGAGCAAATTGCACGGCATGACGTGCTGCTTCTTTTGCTACAGTAAGTATCGTTCCCTCTACTGGCTTCACCACAGCCTTATATGCCATATCCACACCATGTTGCAGTGCAACAGCAATATCGATAGCTGTAGCTTCTTCAGCATGAGCTAATGACTTAGAGAAGCCTCTAAATAGTTGAGAGAGAATAACTCCTGAGTTACCTCGCGCCCCCATCAATAACCCTTTAGATAATGCTTCTGCTGTTTTTCCCAGATGAGCAGATTGTTTGTTTTTCAATTCAGTTATTCCTGAAGTCATTGTTAGATTCATATTTGTTCCAGTATCGCCATCTGGCACTGGAAACACGTTAAGTGCATTAACTTGTTCAGCATTACGCTTTAGTAAGTCAGCTCCTAATAATGCCATTCCAGCAAAATCGGAACCGTTAATAGCTCGCTTACCCAATGAAATTCCCCTTCCTGCTAGGTAGATACCCTTACATCTTGTACAAAAATATTAACTTCGTTAACTGCAAGGCCGATTACATCATTCAACACATAAGTCACTTTTGACCGAATATTACTTGCTACTTCGGATATTTTCGTTCCATAACTCACAATAATATACAAATCAATATATACACCTTGTTGATCCTGTCTTATTTCAACACCCTTAGTCCAATTATCTCGACCGAGAAGAACTGCGAGTCCATCCTTAAGTCCATTTCGTGAAGCCATTCCTACGAGTCCATAACATTCCATAGCGGCAGAACCAGCAATTGTTGCAATACAACTATCAGATACATTAATCTGACCATAATCATTATCTAATTGTATCGGCATAACTTTTCACTCCTCGCCATATATTATGGACTAATTTCCATTGTACTATAAACATCAATTTTATTGAAGTGCGTAGTGAAAATTTGCAACATTTCAATTAGAATTAGGTTGAACAGAGACCGACTTTGTGTTACGATATTTAGGTCTGTTTATATTAGAAGTAATATGCATGATTAATTATTCAAGAAGCATAGTCTTTACATAGCTGTAGAGGCAATGAGCTGTTAAAGCAAGAACACTTGATATTTGGTGAAGGAGGTGTACTTATGTCCCGCAAATGTTTCGTAACTGGCAAAGCGCCTGGAAGTGGTAACAACAAATCTCACGCGAACAACACAACTCGTCGTACTTGGGGAGTTAACGTTCAAAAGGTTCGTATCCTAGTGGATGGTAAACCAAAACGTGTATACATCAGCGCTCGCGCGTTGAAGAATGGTAAAATTACTCGTGTGTAATTTACCATAGACAAAAGCACCTGAATCTTCAGGTGCTTTTTTTGTTGTAATGTTGTACGTTATCACGAAGTTTATGATTGCGTCAGCCAGCATTATGTTTTAGCTTTTTTGGAATGTATTAAGCACTGCTTTTACAAAACCACCCAAAAATTTAGGTAATTTAATGGTATAGAACTTCATGTCCACCCCTCCTCGAAACACGCGGTTACATTTTCCGTGTGAACTCCACTCTTGTAATCATAATATGCAAAAAGAGCGCAACGTATACCACCACATGCTTCAAAGAAAGATTATTTCACGCCCATTTTTAAATTACTGTCCTGATAAAAATTCAGGATTCGTTAGGCTTTGATAGACGACAAACATAACTACGCCAAAAAAGTACATGAAAATAGCTAGTAGAACAAATGTAATTCGTAAACCAATCGTTTCAAAACGTCTGAAAAAGCGAATACCGATATAAATCGTTAACAAAGAAAAAAGATACTTAATAAATGAATCTATCGATGAAAATATCGCTAACGTTCCGCCAGCCATTACTGCATAGAGGAGGACCCAAAGCGTCGTTTTTATGTTGAATTTCATCCGTATCCATTCCTCCTATTATCGTAATGAAGCAATAGCTTCAGCACGATTAGAAGCATTGAATATAGCATTACCCGCTACAAGGACATTCGCGCCAGCATCACGCACAAGCTGCGCTGTCTGCGCATTAATACCACCATCTACTTGCACGTCGATATGAGATAGCTCGTGTTGGTGTAAGAGCGCCTGTAGCTCACGAAGCTTAGCTACAGAATAAGGAATAAACGATTGTCCACCAAATCCAGGATTAACGGTCATAATAAGTACCATATCAATATCTTCAAGAATTGGTATTAACGAAGCAACAGGCGTAGCTGGATTAAGCGCAACACCTACAGGCAGACCTTTTTCCTTAATAGAATAAATCGTTCGATGTAGATGAGCACACGCTTCAAGATGAACCGTAATCCGATCAGCGCCAGCAGCAATGTAATCAGCAATATACTGTTCTGGACGTTCAATCATAAGATGAACATCAAAAGGAAGCTTCGTTTTCGAACGAACTGCCGCAATAACTGGAGGGCCAAATGTAAGGTTAGGCACAAAGTGACCGTCCATTACATCGATATGAACCCAATCAGCGCCTGCTGCTTCAATTGATTGAATTTCTTGACCTAATAGTGAAAAATCAGCCGATAAAATCGATGGTGCAATAATAGTCATGAGTGTTAGTACCTCCGTTTTTGGTCTTTGAGTTCTGCAAGAAAAGTTATATAATGCTCGTGTCTGCTTGCTTCAATCTTTCCTGCTGCAAGTTGTTCAAGTACGGCACAACCAGGCTCCTGAACATGTGAACACCCTCTAAATTTACAGTCTGGAGCAAGCTCACGCATTTCGATAAAACCATAGGCAAGATCAGAAATACCAAGCTCCGTAAAATCAAGCTGACTGAAACCTGGAGTGTCTGCGACATAGCCCCCACCAATATCGATAAGCTCAACATGACGAGTCGTATGTTTACCACGACCAAGCCGATTACTTATCTCATTGGTTTCAAGTGTTAATCCTGGAACGAGCGCATTCAATAGCGAAGATTTCCCCACTCCTGATTGCCCAGCAAACACTGATACATGTCCTTTCAAGCGTTCATGTAACGGGGATATGCCTTCTTGTTCCACAGAACTCGTCCCATAAATTTCATAACCCAAATTACTGTAGATACGAGTGACTTCCTCGATACTTTTGAGTGCCTCTTCCTGCAATGATTCCTTACTATTGGCATCATGAGTTAAATCTTGCTTACTTAAGCAAAGAACAGGCTGAATACCTGCATGCTCGATATGAAGCAAAAACTTATCCAATAATTGCAAATTAAGTGCAGGTTCATGAACAGAAAAGACGAGAATAGCAAGATCAACATTGACGACAGCCGGGCGAATTAATTCTGAACGTCTAGGTAGTAATTCGACAACCGTTCCTTCCCCGTTTTCGGTGAGCACATAATGAACATCATCACCTACTAAAGGAGTAAGGCCTCTGTTTTTAAACACTCCTCTAGCACGGCATTGTACCGTGCTAGAATGAGTTCGATCATGCCTGGGTTGAACGTAATAATAACCACTTAGCGCTTTAACGATCACTCCCTGGAGACTAGCGGAAGAATCTGTAGTTGTCTCATTATTCTTCTGACCATGCTTCCGTGGATTGCTCGGTTTGCTCATTATTGTCGTTACCCTCCGTTTTATGATCTGGCTTACCATTGGAATTAGAATTAGGGTTAGCATTAGGATTAGTATTGGTTTCTGTATCTGCAGGTGTTTCCGTAGGCACGATTTCATTGCCGGGAATTTCTAATCCTGTTGTTGAACCCTTTGAAATATCTTTATATCTAATATCCTTAGTATCCATGAATGCACCATCTCTATATACAGATACTCTCGCAACCGTATCTGGATCAAGCACAAGCGTTACTGGAATATCAACCGTACTTGTTATGGTAATAGGAGCAAGCTCCACATTTTCACCACGAGCATCGGAATATTGAATTTCCACTTCACTTGCCGAGCCACTATTAGCTGGTGAAATTCGCACATTAAATTGATACGTTTTGGCATCTGCAGGTTGCCCTGTACTTACAACAATAAAAACTTTACTACCTTTAACAACTTCTTCATTCGGCATGATATCTTGGCTTATAACCTCGTCTTTATCGAACAAATAACTAGCCTCATATTTAATATTACTGTCTTCAAGTATTAGACCGTAAGCTTTCAAAATATCTTTAGCATCAGCTAATTTTTTGCCCTCCAGAGTTGGCATAACGACTGTCTCTGGGCCAGCACTCACTGTAAATGTAATTTTCACATCATCAGGATTAATTTCTAAGCCTGAATTTGGTGTTTGCTCTAAGATAGTTCCAACCTCTGAATCATCGTTCACTTCGATAAATTCGAGTTGCGCTTCCTTAATGCCAAGCTCAACTAAGGCATTAATGGTAGCTATTTTCATTCCACCAACATAGTTAGGCAGTTCTTTCAGCTCAGGTCCACTACTTATCGTCAATTCGATAAACGAGCCGACTTTCACCTTCATACTCATCTTCGATTGCTCCATAACTACACCTAATGGAACAATTTTACTTGGTTCACGCGTAACTTGTTCGTGAACTCTTAAGCCTACCAAAGCAATCTCTTCGCGCGCTTTTTCCTCTGTCAATCCAACAACGTACGGTAATTTTACGTCATCAATTTGCAATGTATCTAATAACTTGAAAAACCCCCATATTAACGCCGCTAAAAACACTAACGTAACAAGCACGACGATTAATGGCTTTTTCCAATTCATAGTTTTCGTAGCTAATTCGTTGTCTTCCAGTTGTACCGTGTTCATCGTCTCAGTAAATCGAGTAGTCTGACCAATCGGTCCCGTCGCCTGCTGCGTACGAGCAGGATTCGTATCAAACATTTGCGAAGATCGAATAGCAGGCATGACTTTTGTTTCCTGCAACTCATCCACATGCTTAAATACAATTTTCGGTTCGTACAAGCGGTGCGGCTGAAGACAAGTTTCCAAATCCTCTATCATTTTCTTTGCCGAAAGATATCGTTCGTCCGGATTTTTTCGCATCGATTTCAAGATAATATTTTCTACCGATTGAGGAATATGCGAATTGGCAACTCTCGGTTCCACAAAATCATCCTGCAAATGTTTCAGTGCAATACTTATCGGGCTTTCTCCGAAAAATGGAAGTTCTCCCGTTAACATTTGATATAACACAATACCTAAAGAATATAAGTCCGATTTTTCACCTGTATTCACACCTTTGGCGTGTTCAGGTGAAAAATAATGTACAGAACCAACAACGGAGCCCGTATGTGTAATCGTTGAAGACGTTACCGCTCTAGCGATACCGAAATCCGTCACTTTCGCTCGACCGTTATTGCCAATAAGAATATTATGCGGTTTAATATCGCGGTGAATAATATGGTTCGTATGTGCATGATCAAGAGCTTCACATATTTGCTGGGCGATATGTACTGCTTCTTCAATTTGAAGAGGAGCACGTTCGATAATAACTTCATTCAAGTTATGGCCTTCTACATATTCCATAACAATATAGTGAATATCTTCTTCTTGACCAACGTCATATATGCTAACAACATTAGGATGAGAAAGTGCCGCTGCTGATTGACCTTCACGACGAAAACGACGAATAAACTCTTCATCGTGAACAAATTGTTGTCGCAATACTTTAACCGCTACTTTCCGATTAAGTAGGACGTCATGTGCTTTGTATACTAAAGCCATGCCGCCTCCACCTATACGGGAAATAATTTCATAGCGGCCAGCAAGATCGTGTCCAATCATAGTGTCTCCTCCTTTCCTTGCGCATGACCACTTGGATCACACAGAACAAGCGTAATGTTATCTTCTCCACCCGCCTCATTGGCTAATGCAATTAATTGATCTGCACTTGTTTCTAGTGGTTGCTGATTCATTACGATTTGCTGAAGTTGAGACTCACTAACACGATTAGATAAGCCGTCACTACATAATAGTAAAGTATCTACGCTATTCCATTCCATAATACGCACATCAACCTCGACATCATCGTCAGTACCAATCGCACGTGTTAATACATTTTTACGAGGATGATGTTCAGCCTCTTCCGCTGTTAATTGCCCTGATTGTACTAACGCATTGACTAAGGAATGATCCGCGGTTAGCTGCTCAATGCCTTGTTCATTAATGCGATAAGCTCGGCTATCGCCTACATGCCCAATGATCATCATATGATCCCATATTAAGGAAGCAACAATCGTAGTACCCATATTATGATACTGTTCCATATGTTTCGCTAATTGAAATATTTCATCGTTCGCTTGACGAATAGCAATACGCATAAGACGTTTCCCGTCTTCTGCACTCCAATTCGTTATTTCCTCATGCTGCGCAAGAATTCGTTGAAAGGCTGATACTGCGATTTGACTCGCAACATCACCAGCCTGATGACCGCCCATACCGTCTGCTACAATAGCAAACGATAGCTGAGCATTAATATTACCAGTTAACGCAGAATCCTCATTCACTTGACGAATTCTACCAATATCACTGCGACTAACCATTAACAAACGTAATCACCTCGTCGTAGATTCCATATGTTTGGCTCTTAATTGACCGCAAGCCGCTGCAATATCATGACCTTGCTCTCTACGTATCGTAACATTGATGTTATTCTTTTCTAATACTCTTGCAAATTCAAAAATATCATCACGTGGTGTACGCACATAATCTCGCTCGGGTACGTGGTTAACTGGAATTAAGTTAACATGACATAACATATCTTTGATTACACTAGCTAGTTCTTCTGCATGTTCCACTTGATCGTTCACTCCGCCGATAAGCGCATATTCAAAAGAAATACGACGGCCTGTTTTCGCTTGGTAATAACGAATCGATTCAATAACATCATCAAATGGGAAGCGACGGTTAACTGGCATCAGCTTAGAACGTAGCTTATCATTCGGAGCATGAATGGACAGCGCCAAATTAATTTGCGTGTTTTCATCAGCGAATTTGTAAATACTTGGCACAATTCCACTTGTCGAAACGGTAATATGACGTTGACCAATATTCAGGCCTTTCTCATGAATCATATTACGTAAAAACGTCATAGTTGCATCATAGTTTTCAAATGGTTCACCAGAACCCATAATAACAATGCTGGATACGCGTTCTCCCGTAGCATCAAGCATCATTTGTGCGGTAACCACTTGAGCAACAATTTCTCCAGCTGTTAAGTTACGCTTTAACCCGCCCAGTGTAGATGCGCAGAAGGTACAGCCAATCCGACAACCTACTTGCGTCGTTACACATACGCTATTGCCATAGCTATGACGCATAATAACTGTTTCAATCCCATGATTATCTTGTAGTCCAAACAAAAACTTGACAGTACCGTCGCGGGATTCGAATTTCGTAATTTCTGTCAACGTTAGGAATTCGAATTTATCCGTTAAAGCTTGACGAAGACTTTTTGATAAATTCGTCATTTGTTCGAAGCTTGTTACACGTTTCACATAAATCCAATCAAATACTTGATCAGCACGGAAAACCGGCTCACCAATCTCTTTCAGCCACTCTTGCAACTCATCATGTCTATAGTCATAAATAAATGGTTTCATCTCATCACACCTGTATAGTTTATAGGTACTTCATTTTCGCTAAGCGAAAGTAAAGTATGTTTCAGTATATTTTAGCATAAACGCCGCTTTGGAGCTATCTGTCAATGTTATGTCACCTTAGCACCCATTATAACAAACTAATTTTGCTTATTGGTGACGAACGAGACGAGCAATGAAAAACCCATCGCTATTGGCATATTGCGGTAGTAACTGTAATTGTCCATCGAATGAATCGTCGATAATATGTTGCGCTCGTAGAGATTCTAATAGTGGCTCTGGCCAATGCGCGTCTAGCTTATACTGCGGATGTTTAGCAAGAAACTGAGCAATCTGCAGTTCGTTCTCTTCCTTGGCAATTGTACATGTGCTATATACCAATGTACCGCCTAACTTCACCAGATCACTCATAGCATCAAGCAGTTTACTTTGAATGGCTGCTATCGCTGTGACATCACTATTCTCTTTCGTCCACTTAATCTCAGGTTTACGGCGAATAACGCCAAACCCACTGCATGGAGCATCAAGTAGGATCGCATCAAAGCTTTGTTTCTGCAGTCGATCAGCAAGCAAGGTCGCATCTCCGCTCATCGTCTCAATATGTGAAAGCCCCAGTCGCTTCGCTTGATCTTCAATTAATTGGCGCTTATGCTCATGCAAATCGTTAGAAATAAGTTTTCCTTTACCTTGCATCAATTCGCCGATGTGCATACTTTTCCCGCCTGGTGCGGCGCAGGCATCCAGAACGACCATCCCTGGCTTAGGCTGTAACACTTCCGCTACGAGCATAGAGCTTTCATCTTGTAGAGACCACTGGCCACTAGCAAAACCTGCTAAGCCGGCAAGATGACCACCACGATGTACATTAATGCCCGCTGGTGCAAGTGGAGACGCCGTTGCATTCAGGCCTTCTGATTCAAGTGCTTGCAATACTTCAGCTACCGATGCTTTCATCGTGTTGACTCGAATCGAGCTATGCGGCACTTCGTTGCTGCTACTTAAAATTTGCTCGGTTGTCTCAAAGCCATACTCATCTAGCCAACGCTTTACTAGCCACTCAGGGAATGAATAGCGAACTGACAGCATCTCTACTTTACTTGGCAAATGGATCCCACTAATGACAAGTTCCTCTTGGCCACGAATGGCGCTACGTAATACACCATTAACCATACTAGAAATTCCTTGATGACCTTTACGCTTGGCGATATTAACCGCTTCGTTCACAACAGCATGCGGCGGAATACGATCCAGCCATACTAGCTGATAAATACTAAGTCTTAACAATTGATGCACCCAAGGTTGCAGCTTATGCAAGCCTTTAGCAACAAACTTCGTTAACCAATAGTCGATCGTTAGCTTGCGACTAATCGTACCGTAGACGATTTCCGTTGCAAGCGCAGCATCTTGCCGAGATAGTTGTTGTTCTTGTAACGTCTTATTCAATTGCAAATTACTATAAGCTCCCGCTTCCTCTACTTTAACTAGCACCTCTAAAGCGATTAGACGCGCTGACTTCGGTTTTGGTTGCGCAGATTGTCCCTGACTTGTTCCTGGAGCTCCATTACTAAACTTAGCTTTGTTAGTAGATGGAGCTTGTCTATTTGTTGAAGGTTTCTTATTCATAGTCTACTCCTGTACGGCTGAAACGAGTTCAACACCAATAATTGCTCTAGCACCTTGCAGCCAATCTGCGACATCCATCATTCGCTTGCCTGCAGGCTGAACTTGTGTAAGTAATAATTGCCCATCGCCAGTTTGCACCGCAATGCCTTCAGCACTAGCAGCAATAATCGTGCCAGCTGTTGCATCTGCATGTGAAGATAGTGGCTTACATGTCCAAATTTTGAAAGGCTCATTATTCAAATAAGTGAATGCACCAGCCATCGGTGACAAACCTCGCACTTGATTGAATATCGCTCTCGCAGACTGCGTCCAATCGATACGTTCATCTTCTCGTGTCAAATTAGAAGCATAAGTAGCTTCATCCTCATTTTGCGCCACGGCAGGAAGCTCACCCGCAAGCAGCGGCGGTAACGTTTCGATGAGCAATTGCGCACCAGCAACACTAAGTTTGTCAAACATCGTACCCGAATTATCTTCGTCGGTTATAGGAAGCGCAACACGGCTAAGCATATCGCCAGTATCAAGACCTACTGCCATATACATAATCGTAACGCCCGTCTCAGCTTCACCGTTAATGATCGAGCGCTGGATTGGAGCACCTCCACGATAACGTGGAAGTAAAGAGCCATGCACATTAATGCAACCATGCTTTGGCAAATCAAGCACAGCTTTAGGTAGAATTTGACCATAAGCTGCTGTAATAATAAGATCTGGCTTATAGCTTGCTACTTCAGCTACGGCCTCTTCATTACGCATACGTTCAGGTTGAATGACCGGCAGTCCAAGCTCTAGCGCAGCTTCTTTCAATGGTGGTGCTGTTAGTACTTTCTTGCGACCTTTCGGGCGATCTGGCTGCGATACGACTGCGACTACGTTATAGCCTGCTTCCATCAATGCACGTAGAGAAGGGACAGCGAAAGTCGGTGTCCCCATGAAAACGATACGCATATTATTTTTCGCCACCTTTTCTTACCTGATCAGAAATATCATACGTATTCAGTGCAATATCTGTGAACAATATACCATTCAAATGATCAACTTCATGTTGAAAAGCACGCGAAAAATAGCCTGTCGCTTCAACGGTAAATGTCTCACCATCACTATTTTGACCTTCAACAACAATATGATCTGCACGAAGCACTTCACCATTAATATTAGGAATACTTAAGCAGCCTTCTGGACCTAGCTGTTCACCATCACGTTCAATAATGACAGGATTAACCATTTCAATCAGACCATTCTCATCACCAACATCTACAACAATAACACGTTTCGATATACCTATTTGCGGCGCTGCAAGTCCTACTCCATCCGCATCGTACATCGTTTCAGCCATATCTTTCAATATTTTCTTTAAATTAGCATTGAATTTCGTTACTTCCTTCGCAACTTCACGCAACACTGAATCTGGTTCTTTAACAATTAGACGAATACTCATACTATGACCTCACTTTATCTTCTAAATATTAATTTTACAGTTTACTATCTGCTTTTTGAATACCTCTTATAGAATTACTTGCGGATCGACATCCACACTGAACAACACCTTATTTTTTGAGTTTCCTACAAGAAATGGACTAATTGCTCGCTGCACAAGACTTCCCGCATCAATACTACCACGATATTTTATCACACATTGATATCTGTAGCGATCCTTGATTCTCGCAAGTGGTGACGCAACAGGTCCTAATATTTCAAGCGCACGCATCATTCGGCTCCGTAATGGGACAAGCACACCTTCATATTCCGCTAACTCTCTCAGTTCGGTCACAAACCGTTGACTTACATCCGAAAGCAATGGTAGCTGTTCATGTGACATTGTAATTAGTATTAATCTACAATATGGCGGATATGCCATTATAGCACGCAATGACAGTTCTTCCTCAATAAATTGTTCATAATTATGATATTGCGCTGCAGTAATCGCATAATGATCGGGGTTATACGTCTGAATAACAACTTCTCCGCTTAGATGATGGCGACCTGCTCTACCTGCAACTTGCGTTAATAATTGAAACGTTCGCTCTCCTGCACGAAAATCTGGTAAATTCAACGTCGTATCAGCGGCGATGACACCAACCAAAGTCACGTAAGGGAAATCTAGACCTTTCGCAACCATTTGCGTTCCTAACAGCACATCTGCTTGACGATCGCCAAATGCTTTCAATAACTTTTCATGTGAATTCTTTTCAGTTGTTGTATCTACATCCATCCGAATGACACGGATACCTGGAAATAACTTCGCGAGTTCTTCCTCCACCTTTTGCGTGCCCGTGCCGAAAAAGCGAATATGCTCTGATTCGCATGAGGGACATTGCTTAGGTGATGCTTCGGTATGTCCGCAATAATGACAACGAAGTGATCTTGTTTTCTGATGATAGGTTAATGAAATATCACAATGCGGACATGTTGCCGTGTGACCACAGGATCTACACATAACGAAAGTAGAATAACCTCTTCGGTTAAGTAGCAACACCGTTTGCTCTTGTCTTTCTAGTCGCTCTTTCAACGCATCATAAAGTGATCCACTGAACATCGAGCGATTACCCCGTTGCAGCTCCTCACGCATATCAACAATTTCAACTTTAGGCATCTCTTGTCCTGAGACTCGTTCTGGCAAACGAAGAATTGGAGCTTCGCTGCCATCGGCAGGGATTCGACTTGCAGCAACATACGTTTCTATAGATGGCGTAGCTGAGCCTAGTACAACAACTGCACCATGTTGTCTTGCCCGCTTCACCGCTACATCCCTTGCGTGATACTTCGGGGTGTCTTCTTGCTTATAGGAGGACTCATGCTCTTCATCAATAATGATAAGTCCAATCGATTGAAATGGAGCAAAAATAGCGGATCGTGCCCCTACGACAACTTGCGCCTGCTCATTACGAATTTTCCGCCATTCGTCAAAACGCTCTCCTACTGATAAACGACTATGCATTACAGCAACAGCTTCACCAAAGCGAGATTTGAAACGCTCAACCATTTGCGGCGTAAGTGCAATTTCAGGAACAAGTACAATCGCTTGCTTCCCAATTTGAAGACACTGCGCAATACTTTGCAAATATACCTCTGTCTTACCACTACCTGTAACGCCGTACAAAAGCATTGTTTGTCCTGTTTCAGCAATCATGCTCGTAACGATACGTTCATAGACGCTATGCTGTGAGGATGTCAATGGTAATGCTGAGCTAGCTGCAAACTGACGATCCTTATAAGGATCACGCCCTTGCTCTCTTTCTTCCAAAAGCAATAGCCCTTTATCTACTAAGCCGTGAACAACACTCGAACTAGTATGTAATGCTGCCACTAACTGTTGCATCGGAATCGGTTCAGGATGTTCAATCATGTAAGTAAGGACCTCATACTGCTTGCGCGCTTTTTTCATAAGTACAGGTAGCTGCTCATTAGCGATATCAAGCTGATCCGGTAACAATACTGTTAATACTTTTTTGATCCCAATGCGATCCTTCACGGATGCCCGCACAGACAATATATTTTGCTGCAATGCTGCTTTAATATGTTTATGAGCATCGGGATAAGCGGATAGTAATTTTTCGAAGGTAACTACTCCACCTTCCGCAGCAATGTATTGCAACCACGGCTTATCTGAGTGCTCTGCCTGATCAAAGAATTCAGATAAACCGATATATTTTTCTTCTTTACCTTTTAACGCTGATGGAAGCATCACTTGTAGAGATGCAATTCTAGAACAACAATATTTATGACTAAGCCATTCCGAAAGGTCGATAAGATCGGGCAATAATGGCGGTACTGGATCAAGCAATTGAGACACACTTTTCAGCTTACTTCGATCATAATCTGTGTCCGTCGAAAGTGAGATTACAAACCCTTGAAGTACACGACTACCAAAAGGAACGCCAACTCGACTACCAACCTCAATCCATGACTGCATGTCAAATGGCACTTCATAATCAAAAGGCCGATCCGTCTGTCGGCTCGGCACATCTACAATAATATTAGCGATCATGACTATCATCCTTAATCTGTTGTAATCGGGCTGCTACAATATTCATAAGTCTTTCCGCAGCTTGAGTTTTGCTCAATAACGGAAGTCGCTCCACAATTCCCTGCTTATTATAGATTGTAATAATATTAGTATCACCGTTAAATCCTGCTCCCTCAGCAGAAACATCATTGGCGACGATAAAATCACAGTGCTTACGTTCTAATTTATCCAATGCATATTTTTCGACATGCTCAGTTTCAGCAGCAAAGCCTACTAAAATTTGAGATCTCTTCTGCTCACCTAGCGTTTGCAATATATCAGTCGTACGCTCTAGTTCAAGATGTAGCACATCTCCACTCTTCTTGATCTTCTGTACATTACGTTGTACGGGACGATAATCTGCTACAGCTGCTGATTTGATGACGATATTAGATTGCTCATAGCGAACTAGCACTTCCTCTAGCATTTGCGCTGCGGATTCCACTCGAACTAATCGAATACCTGGAGGTGGTTCCGCACTCGTTCTACCTGCTACAATCGTAACATCTGCACCTAATGCTCTAGCTGCTTCAGCAACAGCAAATCCCATTTTCCCAGAAGAATCATTCGTCAAATACCGAACTGGATCAAGTCGTTCGATTGTACCTCCCGCCGTAACGAGTACGGATTGACCTTGTAGTAGCTGTGGCTTACTAAACCATCGACTTAAAGCGTCTACAATTTCCTCTGGCTCTGCTAGACGCCCCTTCGCTACATAGCCACAGGCAAGCTGACCAGTACCTGGATCAATAAACATTGCCCCACGCTCTGCAAGCAACTTCATATTGTGAACGACAGCAGGATGCTCATACATATGAACATTCATTGCAGGAGCGATCACAATCGGACAAGTTGCTGCAAGTAGCGTCGTACTTAGCATATCATCTGCGATACCATTGGCTAATTTACCAATAATGTTCGCTGTTGCCGGTGCGATAACGATAAGATCCGCATGATCTGCCAGATTAATATGGTTAACCACCTGCGGATTATTTTCGTCAAATGTATCAATATGGACTTCATTTTTGGAAAGTGTCTGTAATGTTAATGGCGTAATGAACTTTGTAGCAGACGTTGTCATAATAACATGCACATCAGCACCAGCTCCTACAAGCTTACTACAAATGGTAGCCCCTTTGTAGGCTGCAATGCCTCCACTAATTCCGAGCAAAATAGTCTTGCCTCGTAACACTATGCCAACTCCCTTAGTAAGGTAGTTCAAAAAGTGAGCTTTGATAACGATGAATATGCTAGCGTAGCATACTCGGCGTCGCATCTGAAGCGAACTTGGAAAGTACGGTTCGCGTGTACTTACTGATGTACACTTGCGCTTCCGCCTTTCTCAAGTAGCGCTTCACCTGCTCGGCTTGCGAAAGCTCACTTTTTGAACCTTCATTGTAATATAGTTCAAAAAGTGAGCTTTGATAGCGATGATTAAGCTAACGTAGCTTAGTCGATAACAAGGATCAAATTCTTCGATTGTTATCGTGCTTACGTACATTTCATGTACGTTATGCCACTCGCGAGATGATATTATGTGCTTGCGCCTTTCGAAAACTCACTTTTTGAACCTTTATTTAAATTAAAATGATATTATTACCATTCATTGCGTTGTTTCAATGCTTCGATATGAGCTAAATGATGATACGAATGCCATCTTGAATAACTCAAAAAAAACTTCAATGATATTTGCACACCTTTTTCCGGATGATAAAACTGCCGTTCAAATTCAGCTATACTCATTGATTTTAGTAAAACGAGTAAACGCGCATACGTACCATCAATAATACTTAAGCTTGGCTGGATGGGCATGGAACGAGTATCAGGTAATAGTACCCATTTTTCTTCCAAGAAAGGTTTGATCGTTGGATTGTTTTCCGTTAAAGCAAGCTTGAACCGAGTAAGTACATTTATTGAGAAATCTGCAACATGATGCACAGCCTGCCTTACCGTCCAACCACTAGTGCGATATGGGGTATCTAGTTGTTCCTGAGAAAAACCTTCAACTGTCGCTCTTAGTAATGCTGGATACTGCTGGATTTGTTCAATCCATTCTTGTTTTTGCATAGCTGTCATGCCTTCAAACACAAATCTTCCGATTGGATAAGTAACTTTTTCCATCTCAATCCCTCCTAGAAAATAGGTTGATGTCATCGCTTTCGCATAGAAATAATAAGCTTATTCCGTCGTACACTACCTATCTTATCATATTTCCATATAGGTGTAGTAATTCAACATTAAACTTATTTTAACCTTCTTTTGTGCAAATAAAAATAAAAAAGATGTACGCATTACTTATGCGCACATCTTCTCACCTAAAGCAATAGACTATCCACGTTCTTCGCGGCGCTCGTCTTTGCGTTCGTCTTTTTGTTCATCCTTCTCTTTACCAGGAATATGCTCAACTTTAATCATATCAGCATAAATTTCCTCTAGCGCAAAGCCAACTGCTTTGTGAGAACGTGCACCAATTAGTTCAGACTTCTCACCATTTCGTAGCATTCTTGCACGTTTGGAAGCAGCAACTACTAAAGTGTATTTGCTATCAACTTTTTTAACTAGTTCGTCAATAGATGGATATAACATTGGACATTCTCCTCACTCATGCTTTCTCTGTTGCAGCACCCATCGCTAAAATATGGGCAGGAAGACGTTCTCGTCTACAGTTTTCCGAAAGAATGATGCTGCGGATTTTATCGCAAGCAATGTCTATCTCATCATTCATTACCGCATAATCATACTGACTAAGAAGACTTAACTCTTCTACTGCAACATTCATTCTAGTATTAATCGTATCAAGGGTTTCCGTTCCACGACCGGTAATTCTTGATTTCAACTCAGCTAATGATGGTGGAAGCAAAAATACCATAACTGCTTCAGGAAACTTTTCCTTCACCTTCATCGCACCTTGAACTTCGATTTCCAAAATGACATTTTTCCCATTAGCTAATGTCTCATCAACGAAGTCACGCGGCGTTCCGTAGAAATTACCTACGTATTCTGCATGCTCAAGCATAGCATCTTGGTCAATCATTTGCAAAAATTGTTCTCTCGTTCTAAAGAAATAATTCACACCATCAATTTCGCCTGGTCGCGGTTGTCTAGTCGTAGCTGATACTGAGTATACTAGCTCAGGCATACGTGAACGTAACGCCGTACATACAGTTCCTTTGCCTACTCCTGCAGGACCTGACAAAACAATTAACAATCCCATTTGTTTCAAACTCCTCGTACTATTCGTCGTTATCGTCATCCTTAGTGGACAAGCGGTGCGCAACAGTTTCTGGCTGCACAGCAGATAAAATAACGTGATCGCTATCCGTAATAATTACGGCACGCGTACGACGTCCGTATGTCGCATCAATTAGCATATGTCGATCACGCGCTTCTTGAATAATGCGTTTAATCGGAGCCGATTCAGGACTCACGATCGAAATAATACGATTCGCCGAAACAATATTTCCGAAACCGATATTAATAAGCTTTATTGCCAAGCTAGATCCTCCTCCACATGCATCTTTCAACTAGATCAGATACAATTGCATCACGCAGTTCATAATCAATAGATGTATAGAAAAAGATTCCTCATTCTAGTGTTGACGAAAAAATAAAGGTACATACTATACAGAGCTATCATAACATAAGCTTCATTTTAATTGATTTTTCTATTATGAACAAGCTTTTCGTCGATAATTGCATTAATAATGAATAAATTGCACAAAGATCGGTTGATTTTTGTAGGCCAAACTGATTACGATGTTTTATTTTTCACGTACTCCGTCAACTGCACCGCCATATTATAATGTAAAAATGGTGTCATCAAATAAATACCTTTGAAATGCAAAATAGCACAATCTAATAGTTCCTTGGCAATTTTCACACCTTCTGCCCGGCCCTCTTCCCCTTCAAGCCCTGCCATACGAGCTCGCACTTCATCGGAAAGCTTAATACCTGGTACTTCATTATGAAGATATTCAGCATTACGACCGTTTGCTAACGGCATAATACCAAGGAAGATCGGTACTGACAAATGCTTCGTTGACTCGGCAATTCGTTCAATTAAGCCAGTATCATAGACCGGCTGCGTCATAATATAATCGGCACCCGCTGCGATCTTCTTCTCCAAACGTTGTACGGCTTTGTCTAAATGCTTCACGTTAGGATTGAAAGCAGCACCAACGATAAAATTAGCCTTTTGCTTGAGTGGCTTTCCTGAAAACGCAATACCGTCATTAAGCTGCTTTGTCATCCGTATTAATTCAAATGAAGTCATATCAAAAACGGAGCTAGAATCTGGCAAATCACCAAAACGAGCAGGATCTCCAGTTACCGCAAGTACATGATCAATCCCTAATGCGTCTAAGCCCATTAGATGTGATTGCGTACCGATAAGATTACGATCACGACATGCAATATGAATGAGTGGAGTAATTCCGATCTGCTCTTGAACTAATGCAGCTAGCGCAAGATTACTCATCCGAGTAACAGCAAGTGAGTTATCTGCCATCGTAATAGCATCAACTTGGATATCGTTCAACGCTGCGGCACCATCCATAAATTTCGAAATATCAAGATCACGAGGTGGATCAAGCTCAACGATTACAGTATGACGCGCTTTCACTTTATCGAGAATCGTCTGTTCATTACGTCGAGCAGTCCCCCACTTAAACCTTGATACAGCATCCGAAGAAGCTGCCTGGCTTGATTTATTCGCCTTGACATTCCGTGCTTCAACCGGGACTGGTTCATAACCTGCGAGTGCTTCCGCCATTGCTTTTACATGTTTTGGCGTAGTCCCACAGCAACCACCAATAATATGAGCACCACGATCAGCAAACTTTGTAGCCATAGACGCGAAATACTCTGGTCCAGCCGTATATTCGTATTTCCCATCAACAAAGCTTGCTGCCCCTGCATTGGGATATATGGAATAAGGTAGGTCCGTCTTATTATCAATACCATCTAATAATTTAAGAATGCCGTTCGGTCCTGTTCTACAATTGAAACCAATGACATCTGCACCCTCTTGTTTCAATTGCGAGAAAGCATCTTCCAATGTATAACCATCAACCGTTCTGCCAGAATCCTCTGCAGCAAATTGACATATAATTGGAATATTGCTTTCTTCTCTTGCGATACGTACAGCAAGCTTCATTTCCTCTAGATCATAAAAAGTTTCAAATAGTAGTCCGTCCACGTCTTCTGATAGCAGTGCATGAATTTGCTCATGTAGAGCGTTAGTCAACGTTAATGTTCTAACATTCCCTCGTTTACCATCACGAATAGAACCAACGGTACCTACTACGAAAGCTTTATCTCCTGCAGCTTGTCTAGCGAGACGAACAGCTGCACGATTAATCTCATCTACTTGCTCCTCGATGCCATAACGTGCGAATTTCACACTATTAGCTTGATATGTATTCGTCTGAATCACTTGTGCACCCGCATCAACATATTGCTGGTGTACAGAAAGAACAACCTCTGGCTTCAGCACATTATATTGTTCATATGGAACGCCAATAGGGAACCCCATTTTGTATAAAAAGGTTCCCATTGCTCCATCGCCGACTAAAATACGCTGTTTCAGCGCATCCCTGAAATTCAAATCCATTTCTGCAACGCCACCTATATCACTCTACTCGAACGTACCGCGGAACACTTCCTGGGCAAGTCCTGTCATATATACATGATTATCGCTTGAATTCCATTCAATGTAAAGGTCTCCTCCCTTCAAAGAAACGGTAGCCTCACGATCAGTGACACCACATAGAGCAGAAGCTACGAGTGTAGCACAAGCACCCGTACCACACGCTAGCGTTGGTCCAGCACCACGTTCCCACACTCGCATTTCAATATGCGAACGATTATAAACCGTTATAAATTCAACATTAATTTTTTTGGGAAACAGCTCATGTGTTTCAATAATCGCTCCAATTGTCGAATAATCTAGCGTAGCAGCATCCTCAACGGGAATAACACAATGTGGATTACCCATAGACACCGCTGTAAATGTGAACCGCTGTCCATCCACTTCAATCGGTTGTTCGACGATGCAATCTTTATCAATAATAGTAGGAATCATTAGACCGTGTAAGATCGGAGCTCCCATATCCACACGTACTTTTTCAACGATACCATCATGAATCATTAACTGCACATTTTGTACACCTGCGCCCAAAGTCTCAATTGTGAGTTCCTTAGTTTGTATTAGCCGCTTGTCATACACATATTTGGATACGCAACGAATCGCATTGCCACATTGCTCTGCCTCTGTTCCGTCCGAATTTATAATCCGCATGCGGAAATCCGCTTTATCTGAAGGTAATATATATACAAGACCATCCGCCCCTATACCGAAGAAACGGTTACATACTTGTAGAGCTAATTGTGAGGCATTAGCAGGCAATTCCTGCTCCCCATATACGATGACGAAATCATTTCCTAATCCTTGCATCTTTGTAAATTCCATATTTCTCTCTCCCCGCCATCGTGTTATTCTATGTTGTCATTAAGCATAACGAATGGCGAGCGAGATGAGAATTAATGATCTGATCTATTATTTGCACAATTATTCAATTAAGCAGCATTGGCAGCCGAGTTCCATTTATTACTTTTCTTCTTAGATTTGTTACTGCTGAGTACACTTCCGATTCCAAAAAACACCGATGGAACGGCAGCGGCTACAACGACAAGACTCCATTCACGCAAACCGATAGCTACAGTATTGAAGATTGGTTGCAGTGGTGTAATATACATAACACCAAGCATTAATACTAACGATGAGAATACTGCTAGCAATAAATATTTATTTTGCAGTATATTACGGTGAAAAATCGAGCGCGAGCTTCGGCAATCAAAGACGTGAATAAGCTGGGCAATTACAAGTGTAGCAAAAGCAACCGTTTGTGCCTTAACAAGATCCCCCTCTTGCAATGTGATCCAAAATGCTGCAAGTGTACAGACTCCGATTAAAATACCGCGGCTAATAATTTTCCAGCCCAAACGACGTGAAAATATACTTTCCTTCGCTTTACGTGGACGATGCTTCATCAGATCATTTTCCGCTTGGTCTACACCAAGTGCCATCGCTGGCAATCCATCCGTCACGAGATTAACCCATAGGATTTGAATTGGCACTAAAGGTAACGGTAAGCCTGCCATCATTGCTAAAAACATAACGAGTATTTCACCGACATTAGATGCTAGTAAATAACGAATGAATTTTCGAATGTTTTCATAAATGCCTCGGCCTTCTTCAATCGCAGCAACGATTGTTGAGAAATTATCGTCGCTTAAAATAAGCGACGATGCTTCCTTCGTAACATCTGTCCCATTTATACCCATTGCAATGCCGATATCTGCAGCTTTAATTGCTGGCGCATCGTTTACCCCATCACCGGTCATCGCTACGACATGCCCTTTACGCTGCAACGCTCGTACAATTCGTAGCTTATGTTCAGGCGAGACACGGGCATACACATAAATATTTTCAACACGCTTGTCAAGCTCATCATCGCTTAATACTTCCAGTTGACGTCCAGAGATAGATTCGCCGCCTCGCGGAATTATCCCTAACGATCCCGCTATTGCTTCAGCAGTGAGCTGATGATCGCCTGTAATCATTACAGTCTTAATACCAGCTGCACGACATGTTGCGATCGCATCCTTCACCTCCGCACGCGGCGGATCAATCATCCCCGTTAACCCGACGAAAACAAGGCTACGCTCTGCATCTTCCACTTGTTCGCATCTATCGTAGCTCGATAGGTCTCGGTAAGCCATCGCCAGTACGCGAAGTGCTGATTGCGCCATTTGTTCAGATGCAGATGCGCATTTCTTACGTAAGGCGGGCGTCAAGCTAATCACTTTTCCTTGCCACAAAATATGCGAGCATTGTTCTAGTAATACATCCGGTGCACCTTTCGTTGCAATAATTCTACCACCCTGATGTGAAAGTATAACAGACATAAGCTTTCGTTCGGAATCGAACGGAAATTCCTTTATTCTCGTATATAATGCTTCGAGCATTTTGGCAGGCGATCCCAATTTCGTAGATAGAACAGACAGTGCACCTTCCGTAGGGTCTCCATTAAGTACCCATTCTTCTTGTTCTATTTGTTTTTTTCCCCTTCGATCGATAATTTCATTTTGAACGAGCTTAGCATTATTACATAACGCACTAATTTGCAGCAATCGTTTAATTGAATTATCATGACGGGTATCGATTTCCCGCCCATTTTCAAATAGCCCGCCATTGGGAACATGACCATGACCTGTTACCGAGAGTGCGCGATCACTTAACCATATATTTGTGACGGTCATTTTATTTTGTGTCAGCGTGCCTGTTTTATCAGAGCAAATAACAGAAGCACAACCGAGTGTCTCTACAGATGGTAATTTGCGAACGATCGCTTTACGCTTAATCATCCGTTGTACACCAAGCGCTAGTGCTACAGTTACAATGGCGGGTAGACCTTCTGGAATTGCTGCAACCGCTAAGCTAACCCCTGCGAGGAACATACCGTAAGCTGGCTGGCCGTGCATAATCCCTGCAACGACAACCATCACAGTCAGTGCAATCGCTACTGCAATTAATATTTTCCCTAACTGCTCCAAGCGATGCTGCAATGGCGTTTGCATTTCTTCTGTCGACTGAATTAAATTCGCTATTTTCCCCATTTCAGTCGCCATCCCGGTACGAATAACGATACCGATCGCAGTGCCGCGAGTAATTAATGTGCCCATAAAGCCAATATTGCGTTGATCACCTAATGGAAGATCAGCTTCATGTAGCGAACTTTCATGCTTGGAAACTGGAATCGACTCACCGGTCAGTGCAGATTCTTCTACATAACAGTTGTTGGCCACGAGAAAACGAATATCTGCTGGAATGCGATCTCCACTTTCTATGAGCACAATATCGCCAACAACAACTTCTTTCGCCGCTATTGATATTTGCTTGCCATCACGCAATACTTTCGCCATTGGCGCAGACATTTCTTTCAATGCTAATAAAGAACGCTCTGCACGATACTCTTGAACAAAACCGAGCACAGCATTAATAACAATAATCGCCAGAATTGTTATTGCGTCCAAATATTCGCCAAGAAGGCCTGATATTAACGTCGCTCCCATCAGTACGAGCACCATAAAATCTTTGAATTGGTTCAAGAACAGATGAATTGGCGATACTTTTTCCGCTTCTGTTAGTTCATTCCACCCATGTTGTGACAATCGCTCAGTGACAGTATCCTGATTTAATCCGCGTGCTTCCGAGCTTTCTAATGCTTCAGTAAGCTCTTCACGATTTAATTGATGCCATAGAATTTGACTCATTCTCTGCTTCCCTCCTGTATTTGTCCATTTTGCTAGACAACCTTTCTAACGTAAATGTATTCGGACAACATATAAAATATCCCTAAAGCACTTAAGTTTTCACAAAAGTTATGGCATGATAGAGATATGAAATAGTAAAGTGAGGTTTACAGCTATGGCTTTGGATGGATTAGTAACAAAATCAATTGTCGATGAGCTACAGGCTTGTGTCGGCGCAAGAATCTTGAAAATACATCAACCTACGAGCCATGAACTTGTATTCAGCGTGCGTGGTAACGGTATACAAGGCAAGCTGTTGCTATCAGCTAACCCAACTTACCCTCGTGTACATTGGACAACAGCGCAGTATAGCAACCCTCTAGAAGCACCTATGTTCTGTATGCTTATGCGCAAATACTGCGAAGGTGGCGTGATCGAAGCCGTTACTCAGATTACTCGTGAGCGGGTTATTCATCTTGATGTTCGCCATCGGGATGAGATAGGTGATACTTCTTTCAAACGGATCATTATTGAGATTATGGGGCGACATAGCAATATTATTCTTGTTGATCCAAATACAGGAATTATTCATGATGGTATTCATCATGTTACACCAATGCTAAGTAGTTATCGTATCGTGATGCCAGGCTGTGCCTATACGTCACCTCCAGAGCAACATAAAATCGATCCACTTACTGTGAGCAACTACTCCGAGTTCGCAGACATTATAGTGTCACATAATGAGGATATAACGACAGAGAGTTTCCTAACGAGTAAGCATCTCGTTAATAGCTTCAGTGGATTAAGTCCATTGCTCGCTAACGAACTCATTTATCGCGGCTTAACAGGTGAATATGAGCAGTGGCTACCCGCTGAACAGCGTCCAATGCTGCTTGCAGGTTCACTGGAAATTGAAGATTGGCAGTCATTATGGCAAAGCTTCAACCAATTACAGCAGCAAGTGCAAAACAAGCAGTATCAACCGCTCATTATTAGGAACGAGCAAACAAGTAAGCCCGCCTTCTCGATCACTGCACTTACACATATCGCTGGCGAACATGCTGTATACAGCACGATAAGTGAATGTCTTGAAGCTTTTTATGGTGATAAAGCAGAACGCGATACTGTTAAGCAGCGTGCTAGTGATCTCATTCGCTTTGTCCAGAACGAAAAAGCAAAAAACATTACGAAATTATCGAAGCTTGAATCCACATTAACAGAAGCAAAGGATGCTGATCGCTTCCGGATTATTGGAGAGCTATTAACGACCTATATGCATCAGATTAAGCGCGGTGATACTTTCATCGAGGTAGCCAATTATTACGATGAAACTCAAGCCATCGTTAAAATCGAGCTAGATCCACAACAAACGCCATCGGAAAATGCTCAGCGTTACTTCAAACGCTATAGCAAACAAAAAAACAGCCAAATCGTCGTCGTTGAGCAATTGGAGCTTGCGCAATTAGAAGTTGAATATCTCAACAATATTTTGCAGCAGTTGGAAATTGCCATGATAGGTGATATTGAAGAGATTCGCGAAGAACTTGTTGCTGGCGGTTATTTACGCGAGCGTGTCCGTAGAGGTCCTAAGAAAAAGAAAAATGCGAAGCCAAAACTACTTTGCTATACTTCCTCAGATGGTATTGAAATCTTTGTCGGCAAGAACAATTTGCAAAATGAGTATGTTACGAACAAGCTAGCCAACTCCAATGATACATGGCTTCATACGAAAGATATTCCTGGTTCGCATGTCGTCATTCGCAGTACCGAATTTGGAGATGCAACATTGGAAGAAGCCGCTATGCTATCTGCACATTATTCACAAGCAAAATCTTCTAGTCTTGTACCAGTGGACTACACGCTCATTCGACATGTCAAAAAACCGAATGGCTCAAAGCCTGGTTTCGTCATCTATGATCATCAGAAAACAATATTTATTACTCCTGATGAAGCAAGATTAAAGGCATTACCACAAGTCGTTAAATAATGAATTGAACATAAAACAGGCATGTATAAACTCACCCTCGTGAGTTTATACATGCCTGTTTTGATCATTTTCTTCCAATCGAAGTTCAAAAAGCGGGCTTTCCAAGTTCGCTTCATATTCGATGTCGACTAAGCTACAACGCTTTACATCGTTATCAAAGTCCGCTTTTTGAACTTCCTCTAGAGCGATGCAGGGAATAGATCTCATTATAGACATCCATCGACGTACTTACACTACCTAGATGGCCATGAATTTGCGCACCTTGTTCATCGATTCCATGAAAATCTGATCCTGCTGTCGCAAGTAAGCTATATCGCTTAGCTAAAGATTCGTAGTATTGTACTTGCTCTGGCGTATGATCAGAATGATTCACTTCCACTCCGTCAACCCCCGCTTGAAGCAATTGTTCCACTAGCAGATCATTATGATAGATTCCGGGATGAGCTAGGACAGACACACCGCCTGCTTCCTTAATCCATTGATAAGCGTCCGACGGATGAATACGTAATGGTTGTACAAATGCCTTTCCATGTTCCCCGAGATAGAGATCGAATGCCTCTTGCTTACTATTCACATAGCCTTTGTTAATAAGAATTTGCGCAAAATGTGGTCTGCCAATCGAACCGTGCGAATCACCCGCTATCTCAATGACTTCTTGCCATGTTATCACTATCCCAAGTTCATTCAACTTTGCAATTAACATCTCATTACGGCTTTCCCGCGTTGCACCCAACTGGATAAGTCGCTTCTGCCAAAGCTCATCGTCATTATTCGTAAAATAGCCTAGCACATGAATGTCTTGACCGTCAGCGACAGTACTAATTTCTATTCCAGGCAGTAGCTTAATCCGATGATGCAAAGCAGCAAGCTGTGCTTCCTGAACACCCGCTGTCGTGTCATGATCGGTTATCGCTACACCAGCGAGCCCTAATTGCGCAGCCATTGCCACCATTTCTGTAGGCGAATACATTCCGTCTGATGCTGTCGTATGAACATGCATATCTATAGAAGCTTGTCTTATAGCCATTGACTAAGATCCCTCTCTCTTAAAAACTTCAAAAATGTGACAGCAGAAATAGGCAATAAAGATGATTTCAAATAGACAGAATAAAACTTACGCTTAAACGTTACTTGCTCAATCGGCAATGTCTTGATAAGTCCTAGCGCAACTTCATGCTTCACAGAGGAAATAGATAAGAAAGAAATGCCTAATCCCGCTTCAACAGCTGACTTAATTGCGCCTGTGCTGCCTAGCTCCATCACAATTTTCAATTGCCGAGGATCAAAGCCATTAGCAATCAGTTTGTCTTCCATCACTTGTCTTGTACCAGAACCTTGTTCACGCAATACAAATGGATATTGCAGCACATCTTCAAGTTTCAACTTTTCTAAATGTGTCAGTGGGTGCTCACTTGGTACAACAAGCACCAATTCATCTTCCATTACCGCTTCGATATGCATATCAGGATGCTCAATTGGCGCCTCGATAATTGCGAAATTAAGCTGATGAGTCTCAATTTCTTCAATAAGATGAGTCGTATTCATTACCTTCATACTAATCCCAACGTCTGGAAATTCCTTACCGAAAGGTCCTAACCAGCGTGGAAGAATAGATTCACCAATCGTTAAGCTTGCACCTAGCAGCAAGCGACCTTTCAGCTGTTCCGTAAAGCTAGACATAACCATATCTGTATCTCTAATTAGATCAATACTCTTCTTCGCAAATGGTAGCAGCACTTTACCCGCTTCAGTCAACTCAATCTTCTTCGTAGAACGCATAAATAATTTGGTACCAAAATATTCTTCTAGCGATTGAATTTGCATCGTTACCGCAGGCTGAGTCATATATAAAGTTTGAGCTGCAGCAGAGAAGCTAGCTCTCTCAGCAACAGTATGGAAAATATGTAATTGGTGAAAATTCAAAGCCATGTTGTTCCCATCCCTTCTATTGATGCTATTATACAACAACTCCCAAAGTATTATAATAGAAAATGACGGTTCAGGGAGTTCCTCCTCGAACTAGGTCTTAAAGCCTATTTTCGCGACGGGCTGGATAGTTCAATCACATCGCGAATATTAATAAGAATTCATTTTGGGGAGAGGAATGCTCAATGAAAAAATTATCGATATTTATACTTATTCCCATTTTACTACTAGCTCTTGTATGTGTATGGTGGCTTATTCCGAGTAAAATAATCAAGATCAATCCACAAAAAGTGTTAAAAATTGAGATATTTAATGGGAACAACGGTAAAGAAATATTGATTACAGAACGATCAGAAATTGAACATATTGTAAATAATATTAATTCCATTTCATTTAGGAAAGGTAAAATTTCGATTGGCTATATGGGATACTCTTTTAGAACGACAATTTATAAATTAAATGGAAATGTATACAAGACTTTTATCATTAACTCAGAAGATACCATTCGAAAAGATCCATTTTTTTATAGAGACAGTACAGGAAGCATTGATTACAATTTCATTAAAGATTTGTTTGAGCATAATATAAAGTAAGTTCTAGATAATCTTTCGAAACTGTAGACTACTTATAACGCCGTATATACGACCGTGCCATTTGTCCCTCGGTTAACTATCGTTTACGAGCAGTTACATTCACCGCCTTTTCCAAGGAAGTTTTTCTTATAGTGTAAACACAACATTAAGATCTAGCTAAGTCTTAAATAAAGAAGGAGCTGCTCCGCAGTAGTTAATACTACTTTGGAACAGCTCCTTGAACACCTTCACATACTAAACGCTGTATGCTCGTGTTTTGTCTTCTACATCTTTGCTATATTCTGTTGGAATCTCATTACGATAGGATCGTTCAATTTTTTTAACATAAGCAAGACGCTGAAGTTGCTTATGCTGCTCTTCCGCTTTGTCTGCGTTCATATATAATACAACATAATGTAGCTTACGAGACATATAATGAACAGTACCAAAACGCTCCAACCCTCTTGCCGACTTCAAATCGCTAACCCATATAATAAAACCTGTACGCTCTGGTAACATCGGTTATTATTCCTCCCACAACTTTTCATTGCCTTCTCGATCTACTACTAGAGCAAATGAAAAGCACATCGAAAGCATTCACATTCCAATAACATTTCAATATATTCGGCTGTCAGAACCGAGAAGATGGAGCTAATTTTCGAAAGACGGAAGCGCAAGTGTACATCATTACGTACACGCGAACCGTACTTTCCAAATTCGCTTCATATTCGACGCGACTATGCTACGTTAGCATAATCATCGTTATCACAGTCGGATATTTTGAATTACATCTAGCCGCAACCACCGCTACCACAGCCACAAGATCCACCACTTCCGCAGCCACCGCCTGAGCCTTTTTCATTGCTTGGTACTTTTATCGTTTCCGAAACAGCTCTTGCAATTGTCAAAGCTACTTCATGCAATAATTCATCCAACTGCTGTTCTTGCTCTTTGAATTGTCTTACACAAGTAATAGCTTGCAACCTTTGTTCGACATCCTTCATTTTATCTTTTGCTTCATGATAGTTAGGATGAAATCTTCCAAAACGTTGACATTCTTCAAAAAGTTCTTTAGCTTTGTCGAACTCACGTTGTATTTCTTTCACTTCTGTATTGTTAGCTACTTCAGATTGCCAATATAAATAATCAGCTACTGGAGCGGAATCAATAATCGTGTCACCAAGCTCATATGCTTTCAGAAGTAACGACGCCATATCTAACGTTGCTGCTCCTGGTTCAGTCGCAACTGCTTGTTCTTGACTATACACCGGCATCATACCACCTTTTCACATCGCTATTAGAGGTTGTTCAAAAAGTAGACTTTTTGAACTTGAACATAACTATAACTATAGATTATCATAATCAGCAATGTACGCCAATAGAAATCATCAAACAGTAGCGATATGCAATTTAATTCCTTGCCAGTCATTAAGCTGTACCCATTGGATTTCATCCGTTTGTTGGCGGTCAAACACACCTTCGACTAGCCATTTATTACCGGCTTCAACTATTCTTTGCGGATGAAAACATAACGAATGGTCTGCTTTTTTAATGTACAAAGATAATTGATGATCTATTGCACATTGTACAATTTGTTTGCTAGTCGAATCATGATATTGACGACATTCTGTCTGCCAGCTTGTCGTAATGGGGCTGTATTGCGAGGCAGCTTGCAATTCATATAACTCCTCATGCTCTAGCACTGGTTCAGCGAATAACGGATTAGTTGCTGCCAACCATTTTCCCCATTGTTCGATCGGGCGCAGCAGATGCAAAGCTGTTTGGCACTCCACTTTCATTGGTAGTAAAGAAGAGCTTTGCTGCTTTTCTACATAAGCACTTGCTATTCCTTTAGCTGTTGGCCCTTTGTGGCGATCGTCTTCAATTAATTGACTGGAAATTCTAGCTTGCTGCCTTGACTCCTCATAGGTCATTTGTGCAGCCTCTAGCAGATGTTGAACAATTTGCGGTACATCATGGTCACAGCTTTGCTGGAGCCATTGCTTGATTTGATTCAATGTATAACCATTTTTCATCGCATGTACTAATCCGCGAACCGTTAATTTGTAGATGATAGTCTCTTGTTCACTTAACCGCTCAGCAATTTGTTCAAGTAACCATAGCTGGCGATAGGAAGCTCCAGTCAAGACAATAATTTCACCGTTATCTTGAATAGCCAGTTGCGATTGACTGTGCAGAGCGAAAACTTGTCGTTGTACAACGATATGCTTCCCACAGTCCATATTTTTCTCAGATAGACTTGTCAGCCATCCACAAGATCGCCACATCGACAACCACATCTGTAACGGCTTCGATGGCTCAATTCCTTCATACCAGACACCCGCATCACATGTTATCAGCTCGCTAACGATTCCAGCGATAGATTCATAATAGGGCAGAACGCCGGAAAACTCACACATCCATTGCATATGCAATACTTCTCGTTGCCATTCATGCAATAGAAGCCAGTCATTAATATGCTCCATATTCAATTTCAAACCATGATCTGTTTCTTCAATTAATTGTAGCGCATGCGCTAACTCCAACAAAAAGTTCAGACTAGCACCATAAGATTCCTTGAAAAGTTGAGGGAAATGTTCTTGAAAAAACTCATTATTTATCGAGGCACTGTGTGATATTAACTTATCTCTCGTTAGCTTCGCCAGCTCGCCTTTCTTCGTATACCTTAGATCCAAATTACTCATCTCAAGTAGTACATACATCAACGTTTTTCCAAGTGGTATGTTATTACCTTGATCAATCACATAATGAGCAATATTCATATGTTGAGCTTGTTGCCAATATTGTCGTTCTCGCTTCATAACGAGCCGCCAATTATGGAAAATCGGGTACGGTATTTGCCATATCTGTCCTCTCCATGGGTGTTTAATACATTGTATTACTCCAAGCCCCGCTAAGTTTAGCAATGAGCATAATACTTGCTGTCCTGATATATGCAACTGTGCTTTCATCGCTTTAATGAGCTGCTCTTGCTCGGTAATGGCGCTCCCCTTGCCTTGCAATAACCATTGAAGCACGAGTTCATCATACTCTTTCAACTGTTCGCGCACAGCCTGAATGATTTTAGGCTCAACAATAGCATGCTCCCAAATCCATTCCTCACTGCACGGCTTAAGTAGCTTATGGCTCATATATTTTCGCTGAACACCAAACCTTAGCCTTTCTCGCCAAGTGTGCATATTCATTCACTTAACACCTCATGCTGTGATATACATTGATACTGATAGCCTTGCTCAAGCATAAACATCCCTCTCTTTAATGCGAACTCCGTTTCCTTCGTTTCTTCCGTCACTAATGTATAGAACCATGCTTCATTCAACGTTTGCTTTGGTCGCAATAGACGTCCGATTCGCTGCGCTTCCTCTTGTCTTGAGCCAAAGCTTCCAGAAACCTGGATAGCGACGCATGCGTCGGGCAAGTCGACAGCTAGATTAGCAATTCGCGATACGATAAGTATTGGGTATTCTCCACTCCGAAATTTCGCATACATCTCCTCCCGCTCCGCTTGCCTTGTACTGCCGCTCAGCATAGGAATATTAAGTTGTGTGGAAATTTCCTCCAATTGAGAAATATATTGACCAATAATTAATGTTGGCTTACCCCTATGCAGTTGCAGTAACGACTTTACTATCGTTAGCTTATTGCGATTGACTGCTGCTATTCTAAGCCGGGTTCGAGGTTGTGCATCACGATATGGCTCACGAAGTTCTTCGGCTAGTGAAACTCTAATTTCCGTACAATGTACTTTCGCGATGTAGGACTGTTCTTCAGCTTTCTTCCATTGCATATCGAAGAGCTTCGGGCCTACTAATGAAAATACGTCATGAGCACAACCATCCTCACGTATTAGTGTAGCAGTCAGACCGAGCCTTCTCGTTGCTTGTATCGTCGCAGTCATACGAAATATCGGAGCAGGTAATAATTGCACCTCATCGTAAATAATGAGCCCCCAGTCGCGCTCAGAAAATAATTTCATATGTAAATATTGATCTGATGATCGTTGTCGATGAGTAAGGATCGTATAGGTCGCTATCGTTATTTCAGATACATCTCTTTGCTTTCCACCATATATCCCAATTCGGTTAGCCTCAATCGTTGTCTTCTCCATTAATTCTTGTCGCCATTGATTAGCTGAAGTGACACTTGACGTAACAATAAGTGTCGCAGCTTGTAAACTGGCTATAATACCAATTCCTGTTATCGTCTTCCCCGTTCCACAAGGAAGTACAATGATACCACTTCCACCTAATTTATCGCGATGAAATGCTGCGATCGCTTTACGCTGATAATCTCGCAATTGAAAGGTTTTTCCACTCGGCATTTTTTCTCGCAATTGGAGTGAAACTGTTTCACCTTCATGGTAGCCAACTAGATCCGTCACTGCATAGCCCACGCGAGCTAGCTCCTGCTTAACAAATCCACGACTCTCGCGCTTTAATACCCACTCTGTATCGCTTAACTTAGCTACAATCCAATCTGTCATGTAGCTATATTGCTGAATTTCATTCATAATTTCCCTATCACCTTGCAGTATCAGCTGCTGATCGATAACTTGTAGTTGTAATCTACCAAAACGATTCATCCAAAGTTGCAGCTTCTGCTGTGCCGTAATAGGAATATTACCCTTTACATACAAATGAAGAATATCAACAATCCGTTCGCTCTTCATTCCTAAAGTCAGTGCGTTCCATAGTGTAATCGCAGTCACTTCATAAACTTCATATTGTCCCATTACTTTGATAAGCTCGGTAAACGGCTGTATTTGTTGCTGTGCTTCAACTGCATAAAGTGAACGACGATCTAGTAAGATCGAAAGGTCACTTTGTACAATGATTGTCTCTCTAGTATGCAAATCAAACCCTCCTCGTAGCTAGCTGTATAGCTACAGTATGAAAGATTGTGACGCTTTTTATGCTATATGACCTATTCATTTATTAGAAACATATATTAATTGCTATTAATTATGTTATAATAGATAAAATTATTGTTAAATTATTTACGATTTTCTACATTTCGGAGGATATTCTTTATATGAGAAATTTGAAACACGTTGGGCTTTGCCTAGTCCTTTTACTATTGGCAGCATGCTCTACACTTCCGACTTCGACTTCAAATGTAATAAAAGAGAATACTTGGTATCCAATCGGCAAAATTCTAAACAACGACTCCTTTGAGATTATAGTAGGCGATCATATTGAGCAGGTAACGTTTCTTTCTCTTGATGTTACCGATATTAATGATGAATTATTCGGTTCGGATACCCATCAATATATTTCTGATCAACTACTCGCTTCCGAAAAAGTGATGTTAAGCTTCGATAAAGAAATGCGAAAAGAGAATGGACAGCTCCAAGCGCTTGTCCAATTACAAGATGAAACGAATTTGAATGAAAAATTATTGAAACTGGGTTATGCTAAATTACTTATTATCGAACCCAATATTAAGATGGAAAACATTTACAAGAAGATCGAGCAGCAAGCTAAAGGAAATCACATCGGAGTCTGGAGTAATGCGAAGGAAACGAGTAATGAAGATGTTGCCATCAAAGAAACACGTTATACTGGCATCTCATTAACAATAAATAAACGGGAACAAAAAGCAACAATTACGAATAATACATTAACAGAAATTGATTTAAGCCATTGGAAGCTTTTAAGTGTGACAGGTAATCAAACTTACATTTTTGAAGATGTTATCTTAGAACCGGGAGATCGAATTACGATCTATGCCAAAGAAACCGCAGCATCGAAAGATCTCTTCTCGTATTATTGGGGAAGTGAAAATGTGTGGGATCTTAGCCAAGAAGAAAGTGCAGAATTATATAATACAAAAAATGAGCTGATTGCAGAATGGGAAGAATAAACTTCCCGCTACAATCAGCTTTTTTTACTGTGCATATTGTTCAGCGACATGAACTAGCATCCTTATCGCATTTTTCATCGCACGTTCATCAATATCAAACTTCGGATGATGATGTGCATAAGTAGCTTGGCAATCTGCATTACCTGCACCTACGAACATAAAGCAACCAGGTACTTCTTGCAAATAATATGAGAAATCTTCAGCAATCATGATCGGCTGGGCAACGATAACATTATCTGCACCAATAACGTCGCTAGCAACGGACAACACACGACTGGCTTCCGTTTCATCATTAATAACAGATGGATATCCTTTTTTGAGATTATAGAAGCTTGTTGCTCCATACATTTGACATGTCGTCGTCAATACATTTTCTAATTTCTCTTGAATTAATACTCTCGTCTGCTCGTCAAATGTTCGGATGGTTCCTTTAATGACACAGCGCTCTGCAATAATATTATTGGCATGACCCGCTTGGAAAGAACCGACCGTTACAACGGCAGGATTCATCGGATTGACATTACGGCTAACAATCGTTTGTAATGATTGAATAAATTGCGATCCGACAACAATTGTATCTATGGTGTCATGCGGCATACCACCATGACCTCCAAGCCCTTGAATCTCGATGTGGAAATCATCGACTGCACTCATGAAATTACCTGCCCGAGTAGATACTTTACCATACGGTAGCGGAGTCCACAGATGCACTCCGTATACAACATCTACACCCTGCAATGCACCTTCGGCAATCATTGGCACTGCTCCGCCTGGCGCAACCTCTTCAGCGGGCTGGAATAGTAATCTTCGTTCACCCTTTAATTCTTCTTTATGATTGGTGTAAAATTCAGCAATAGCTAATAAAGTTGCCGTATGACCATCATGACCGCATGCATGCATGACATTGGCGACTTTTGAAGCGTAAGAAACTGATTTCTCATCTTGAATAGGTAGACCATCCATATCAGCACGGAGAGCGATTACAGGACCGTTGTGAGCGCCGACAATCGATACAATTAGTCCATTGTTTTGCGAACATCTCTCTACTTGACAACCTATCTCTTCAAGCTGTTGTTGTATCCATCTGGAAGTTTTCGACTCTTGAAATGAAAGCTCTGGATTTTCATGAAGATAACGACGCCAGTACACTAATTTTTCATATATATATTCAATATGTGGCTCCAAATGTGTAATTATGTTCATGGTGTACCTCCTGAATTTACTGCGTGTAACTGTCAAATATCTTATCATACAGTGTAACAGAAAACAGCAATTTAGGATAACCGCTTCAGTAGGCTACGTCTAGTGAAACTTGAGTTATTATAAATAATCCAGTGTAGAAGTCGGCATCTGTTGCTTTTTGTCTATCAGTAATACTTGCACTAGAACTAGAAACATACTATCATTATGGAAGATAACAACAGTGCTTTATAATGAAGTAAACTATTCAACGCCAATCTAACTTTGCTGTTTCTCCATTGTGGGAAGTTGCATCGAAATATTATGAAAAATTTGTAGGAGGAAATTATATGATTATCGAAAACTCCGGTCTTAATGGACTAACTAGCGAACTAGGGTATTTAGATGAAGCTGCTGAGAAAATTGGATTTGTACGCTGGCAATGGGAATATACTCGCGCTACATACGATTTGAAAATTTCTGACAAAGAAACTGCAGCAGATTACTATGTGCGCGTTAACACTCGTGCAATCGAAGGAAAACTAGAAAATCCGCATGCTGTACTTAATATTGAGGCTGTATATATCGGACGAGGTACATTCCCACACGGTCTTGATTATGAGTCTCCGATTCCGAAAAACGTGCTTACTCTTGCCGATAAAGGTCTTAGTCAATTGAAAGCATCACTAAGCTAATAATGAGGTAATTATTATGAAAGCTCCGCAAAAAAACAGCAAGGGTAGACCCGATTTTCTACTTCTTATTATGACCTTAATTCTAGTCGGATTTGGACTAGTTATGGTGTTTAGCGCGAGCTCAGGGATTGCTGTCGTCGCTCCTAGATATGACAACGACGCACTCTATTTCACTAAGCGCCAACTTGTTTTTGCTTTAATTGGTTTATTCTCGATGTTTTTCCTCATGAATATTCCGTTTCGTAAATTGGGGAAGCTACAAATATTGCTATTCATCCCTGTAATTTTAATGCTTGCTATTGTTCCATTCGTAAGTGAAGAAGTAAATGGTGCAAGAAGTTGGTTATATTTGGGTGGCTTTGGAATACAGCCAACGGAATTCGCCAAGTTCGCACTTATTCTCTATCTTGGTACACTTATTGCGAAGAAGGGCGAAAAATTTCGTTCTTTCAAGCGTGGATTAGTACCCGTGCTTATTATAGTTGCATTGATATGCGCTCTTATTATGATGCAGCCTGACTTAGGAGGGTGTATTATCATCGTTTGCTGCGCAGCCATGATGATTTGGGCCGGAGGAGCAAACTTAAAGCAAATCTTCTTTACAGGTGTTATTGGAGTCGCAGTTCTAACGCCAATGGTTCTAATCTCGTATGCGATTAATCCCAAAAGTTGGCAATACCGTATTGCACGATTCACCTCTTACAAAGATCCGCTTACTTATGCCCAAGGTGATTCATTTCAGCTTGTTTCTTCCCTTCAAGCATTAGGGCATGGTGGTATTACAGGTGCTGGATTTGGTGAAAGTGTACAGAAGCTACACTATTTAAAATTTGCTTATAACGATTTCATCTTTTCGATTATTGCCGAGGAACTAGGGTTTATTGGTGCTTCAATATTTATATTATTCTACCTTGTATTTATATGGAGAGGGCTAATTGTTGCTGTTCGCTGCCCAGATACATTCGGAATGGTTACCGGTGTTGGAATCGTAGGATTACTTGCTTTCCAAGCATTTATTCATATCGGTGGAGTTACTGGGGCAATTCCACTTACTGGGGTTACATTGCCATTTATTAGTTATGGTGGATCTTCCTTGCTCGTTACTTTAATGTGTATGGGCGTATTGCTCAGTATTTCAAGAGAATATTATCGCGTGCTCCATAAAACTACGATTACTTCTACAACAACGAAAAAAACGACTGCTCCGTCCTTTGATTAAAGGGCAGGCAGTCGTTTTTTTCATCTATTATTTCAAACGCATAATTACTTCTTCTTGTTCTTCCTCTTTGAAGGCTACGCCTTCAACTTTGACATTCACTTCAACAACTTGAAGTCCTGTCATATTAGAAACCGCTTCTCGAACATTCAGCTGCAGTTGACGACTTACCTCTTGAATAGGAATGCCATAATGAACAATAATACGCAAATCAATGGCCGCTTCTAGCTGCCCCACTTCTACACTTACGCCCTTTTGAACATTCTTACCACTAAGACGTTTCGCAAGGCCTTCAGAGATCCCACCAGACATCGCTGCGATTCCAGGAGTCTCCAGCGCCGCAAGTCCCGCTATTGTAGCTACTACATCATCAGAAATACGAATTACACCAGTTTGAAGTTCTTCGGTCATGTCATTCACTCCTCAATATGCCATATATGTACATTGTAAAGGAAATACATCTCTTTATCAAGGCAATTCATTTGAAAAAAAGATATAAAAAAGACAATCTCTACAGAGATTGTCCCTTCTGATCTAATGCCTCATATAATACCGCCAAATTGCGTTCAAGTCGGCTTAATATGTTTTTACCATCCATATTATTAACTAAGCCAATACGAACTGCAAAGTCAACTTCACGAGAGAAGCCATACATTTGAGTGTCAAGCACTTCTTCATATAATGGACACTGACGGGTAGTAAGATTCGCCATCTGAACTTCTATTAGCTTTTCTATTTTAGCTGCATCTTCTTGCAGAAGACGTAGTGCTCGTTCATTTAAAAATTCAGTATTCTCTAGTGCAGACATTGAATCCCTCCTTCACTGCTTATCGAACAACTTATACTCTCTTTATATTAGTCGAAAATCAATTATAGTACAAGGATAAAGTCATTTTATATAAAAAAAACACCTCTTCATCTGAAGAAGTGCTTTTCCCGTTTTATTACTCTGAAATAATTTTTACATTCAAGCTATGTTTTGCAAACACTTCTGCCATAGCTGCTTTTGCTTCAGTTGCATCAGGACCATGAACATGTAGTTCATATGCGTGACCACCAACTAAAGTTGTAAATAGACCTAAAATGCTTTTAACATCGATATATTTGCTATCTGCTTGTAGTACGATTGAAGATGTAAATTTACCTGCTGCTTGAGAAATTTCGACAATTGCTGCGTTATTAGACATGGGAGATCCCTCCATATTATTAATAAGGTTTTTCAGTTATAATCATACCTTGAAAAACAATTTCATTCAAGTAGTTTCCATAATAAATCAAATGAACTTATTATGAAATTAATTGTTTCGCATTTAATGCCAGTAAATCATCTACAACGAATTGTCCATCTTTCCTAATCAACTCACCGTCAAAGTAGATTTCTCCACCACCGTATTCTGGTCGTTGGATCAATACAAGATCCCAATGTATAGAACTATTATTGTTCCCATTATTACATTCTTCATAACATTGTCCAGGTGTGAAATGTAAGCTTCCCGCAATCTTCTCATCGAACAAAATATCATTCATTGGATTCAAAATATATGGGTTAAATCCGATTGCAAATTCTCCGATATAACGCGCATCCTCATCTGAATCAAGTATTTCATTCAGCTTAACTGTCTGATCACCCGCTTCTGCTTCAACGATTTTCCCATTTTCAAAAGTTAGTTTAATATTTTGGAATGTTGTCCCTGAGTATACGGTCGGCGTATTATAATGTATTGTCCCTTGCACTGAATCTCTAACTGGTGCAGAGAACACCTCTCCATCAGGTATATTTCGATGTCCGGAACACTTTTTCGCGCCAATATCTTTGATAGAAAATGTAAGATCAGTGCCTGGTGATACGATCCGTACTTGATCAGCAGTTTTCATCCGCTCGAATAACGGCTCCATCGCTTGTTCCATTTTAGCATAATCAAGATTACATACATTGAAATAGAAATCTTCAAACGCTTCTGTACTCATTTGCGCCAATTGTGCCATCGAGGCGTTTGGATACCTTAATATGACCCATTTCGTTTTCTTAACTCGCTGTTCCATATGTACCTTTGTTCGATGAATTTGTTCATACCATTGCATCTTTTCAGCGGGTACATCTTGAAGTTCATTGACATTATTCCCTGCACGAATGCCAATATATCCATCCATTTTTTTCATACGAGCTAGATCAAGCTCTGACCAAAGTGTTATTTGTTCTTCCGATGCATGCTGTAATAGCGTACGCAAAATAGACCGATCGCTTAGTTCAACAAATGGACGCCCGCCACAAGCTGCTACCTCTTCAATTAAACATTTCACAAGTTCAGTCTCTTCACCAATCATTTCTATCAAAATATTTTCGCCTTGCTGCACATTAATCGAATATTGCACCAAGTTTTGCGCAAGACGTTTCAGTCTTGGATCTCGCATAGAAAAAACCTCCTAAAACTTTTTATTAATTACTAATAACTTTACATTGACTACTTGAGTAACTTTTTGTGAAGAATGAAAAGTTACTTCGGAAGCATCTGCTTACACTTCTTACAAATAAAAAGTAACTTCGTAAGCATATATGAACTTTTCAGCTACTACAATATAACTAATTTCAACTATTACTTTATCATTTTAGCAGTTTTTCGCAGTAATGGTGTTAATGTTATTCGGCATATGCTCCATTCAAATCAAATTTTATTATCGTTTTGCGATATTCATGGAGTACTGATCCATTTTTTTGGTATTGCAAATCTACATACTCCTCCATCTTTACCGGCTTTGCTTTCAACTTATCAATCGTTATCGCATACTTCATACTTACGTTCAGCTCCTTCAGCATTTCATCAAGCGTAGCCTGAGCAGCACGAGCCTCCGCTTGCACAAGCTTCACACTAGCGCTACCCTCTTCTGCTGCCCCAATGGCTCGCAGGGTGACATTAGATAGCTCCTGTCGCAATTGTTCGCGCAAACGGGCTGTAGCTGCCGCTTCATCTGCTACGACATGAAGTACAACGATACTTTGTTGTTGATCCTGGACCAAACCTTCATATACAATTTCAACATCGTTATAGTTCGATGCAATGAAATCGAAGTCATTAATCGGATTACGAACAAGACTATTACTTTGCTCCACATATAGTGCAATTTGTTTATGTCCTTGTATTTCTCCTTCAAATGCGTACGGCGTTAACGCAACCCCATCTGTAAAACCCATCGCAACTGACCCATCAAAACGGAAATCGTCTTCTGCCGTAATTCCCGCATGTACAAGCTTTAGCCACTCATCCCCAGATCTATTACTAGAGAGAACGCTACATCCTTGTAATATTGCTGCACAGAGTATTATCTTTGCACTCATACGCCAATTGAACCCGCTCATCTACTTCCCATCCTTTCTTCTAAGCTACTTTATTAGAGTAACTCTTTCCCTCCATTCTTATTCGAGAGTAAAAACCAAAAAGTGGCTGAATGTGGACTGCATATTGCAGTTCACATTCAGCCACTCCATAAATTCAGCGTAATTAAGATGACCTTTGCTATCCAATATTAATCCGGTTTCTACCGTTCTTCTTCGACTCATACAATGCCATATCCGCACGATAAAATAGTGATTCAACACTGATCTTATCTTGACCTGCTTCCCACTCTGAAATCCCGCATGATACAGTAACTTTCGGATCCGTTTCATTTTCTACTCTCATTCTTATTCGCTCGGCAATTTGAATCGCGCGCGAGGCATGAACATTAGGCAAATAGATTGCTAACTCTTCCCCACCCCATCTTGCCGCGATATCGCCATTTCGAATAGATGAACGAATAATGGCACTTACTTGAATAAGAATACGATCCCCGACTTGGTGACCATACGTATCATTGACATTTTTGAAAAAATCTATATCTACAAGTATCAATGAGCCTTGTGTGTCTGAACGTTGTCGAAGCTGAATTTGTTCATTCAAATAATGACGTGCATGTAAATTTGTTAAATTGTCAGTAATGATCATTTTACGCATTTCCGCATGTAATGACGCATTCGTTACAGCTAAACCAATATGAGAGCTCATAACTTGAAGTAATTTGTAGTTATCATAAGAGAAATGATTAGCCCCTTGATGCGTAACAAGAATAACTCCCTCAACTTCACCTTCGACAAAAATCGGTGCTGCAATCAAAGAGCGAGAACTTGTATCATCCATCAATTCTGAGGATGCAGGCTGCAGATTCCAATAATCCGAAATGATTAAAGCTTCTCTCGTACGATGTACAATACCTGTGAATCCATAATTAACAGAATAGGTCTTTCCTACTAATACTTCATGGTTACTTGCTTTCACCTTGAACATATCGCTCTTACGGTCAATTTGTAATACACAGCAGTAATCCGCTCCAAATATTTTCATCAACTCTGATGTTGCAAATTGGAATATTTCTTTGGAACGTAATGATTGATTCAAACGCTTTGTCATATCATTAATGATCTTCAATTCATTAATAAGCAAATTAGATTGCTCATATAACTTTGCATTCTCAAATGCTGAACCAGCAGTATCTGCAATTAACATAAATGCTGGCAAATCAGATTCATCCCAATGAAAATCTTTGATTTCAATACAAAGCACACCATATGCAGCCTGCTTACCATTCATTGGAATCGCTAATTTGATATATCCATCTTGCTCTCGGTCGATGCAACATCTGCCTTCCAAAAATGCTTCCGTCACAATATCATTCGCAGAGTTGCGGAATTCAAGTGGACGAATACGAGCATCACCTTCTAAGTGATCTTGCGAAAGATACAAATAAATTTCGGAATCTTGATAAAGATCCTCAAGACTAGACAGCACCTCACGAACGACGCTTTCAGCACTTATCTGGTCATACAGTCGCTTCGAAATTAGAAATAATCGCTCACGATGACTAGCTTCTTTGTCGATTAATGTTTTCTGTATCATAATTTCTTTCACAAATACACTTTCAAAAACACGATAAAAATGCGTTCGAAAATGCTTCATATATGCTTCAAGTGAAATATCGGTAATCGCTTGCTCCACTTTCGTTGCATATACAAATGCTGCAAAAGCAACAGAATCTCTACGACGTTTAATGAGTATTGCGCTATATTGAATGTTCTCATAGTTGAATTGAATAAATTGACCTTGCTTCAAACACAATTCTGCTGCACGACTCATTTGAGTATCTAATTGCAGCACGCTCACGGGCAACGATAACTCCGAATGATTACCAAAACAACGTCCCGCCTTAGTATACAATCTAAATATTCCCGACAGGCATAATTTCATATCCCCAGCATCAGCGTACCAAGAATTATAACTTTCCGTTAATAGTTCTGGAAGATACGGTTCATCAGCATCATGGAAATCTTCATCTGTAAACCAAATGGTTGGTTTATTTAATTCAATAGTTCCGTCCATCATTACATACCCAACCCTTTCCTTCAAATTCCTAAGGAGATGAGCTTTCTCTTCCTTATTATACTCTATTCTTAAGGATTTTGCACTAACAACCTTTATCATATTAGGACTTTAGACACTTATAGATTAAAGTCCATAAAAACATTTAATTGTGTTATTTTGTTTCATTTCTTGACTTTTGACATTAAAACTTTATAATATTAATGATGGTATTAAGGGCGTACGGTTTTGTGTCACCCTCAGGATATGTAAGGACTGTCAAGCCTGCGGCTGATGTGCGGGGCAGTGTAAGAATGAATTCTTACTTTATAACCTTCTTATCCGCGAAACACAACCCCATCCTCAATAATTTCATTTGATGAAGGAGTTAATAAACATATGTCACGTTATACTGGTCCTAAATTTAAACTAAGCCGTCGCCTTGGAATTTCTCTAAGCGGTACAGGTAAAGACTTGAAAAGAGCTTTCCCTCCAGGCCAACACGGCCCTAACTCTCGTCGCAAGATCAGTGGTTATGGTCTACAACTTATGGAAAAACAAAAGCTTCGCCATATGTATGGTTTGAGCGAAAAGCAATTCCACAATCTTTATGTTAAAGCTACGAAAATGAAAGGTATCGCTGGTGATAACTTCATCGTGCTTCTTGAAAGCCGCCTAGATAACCTTGTTTACCGTCTAGCTTTTGCTAACACTCGTGCTGGTGCTCGTCAGCTTGTTGCTCACGGTCACATCACAGTAAACGGTAAAAAAGTTGACATCGCATCATATGCAGTTTCTGTTGGTGATGTAATTGGTCTTCGTGAGCGTAGCCGCAGCATGAAGTCACTTAAGGAAGCTATTGAATCTCGTGTACACCTTCCTGGTTACGTTGAGTTCAACGAACAAGCAGTTGAGGGTAAATACACTCGTCTTGCTGAGCGTGCTGAGCTTTCTCAAGAAATCGACTTGCAACAAATCGTTGAGTTCTACAGCCGTTAATAACTTTTCGGCGTAGGAAACAGTGTTAAAAGCCCAAGAGCCCGTAGTATCAAGGCTCTTGGGCTTTTTTTATTTTATTCAAAAACGCAAGATAATGCATTAAACTGCACCCAATTGGGGCTAATTGGGGACTGCTATAAATTGAGTGGGTAGACGCTTTTGGAGGAAAATTATTACTTGTTAAGAACGATTAACTGATGTACTCTTTTAATTAGTATTGTCAGATTAATAATGTATGTACGACGATTCATCATACTTTCTAAACAAAGATGACTTCCCCAACCACAATAAAAGTCCACTCTGACATTATATTAGAGTGGATTTTTTCATTATGTTTCTACATTAAAATATCTTTTGTTGATCACGATCTGATTTTACGATTTCAACAGCCTCGCGAAAACGCTGAGAGTGAACGACTTCACGCTCCCTCAAAAATTTTAAGCTGTCCTGTAAATCAACATCATCCGTCATATCGATTAACCATTGATAAGTCGCTCTAGCTTTTTCCTCAGCAGCTATATCCTCATATAAATCTGCGATTGGATCTCCTTTAGCTTGTATATAGGAAGCAGTCCAAGGTACTCCTGATGCATTCTGATAAAATAATGCATGGTCATGTGCTGCATAATGGGCACCCAGACCAGCAGCTTTCATCTGATCTGGAGTTGCATCCTTCGTTAATTTGTATATCATCGTAGCTATCATTTCAAGATGAGCAAACTCTTCTGTTCCAATATCGGTAAGCAAACCAATTACTTTGGTAGGTATAGTATATCGTTGATTTAAGTAGCGAAGTGCAGCAGCTAATTCACCATCAGCACCACCATATTGCTCCATTAAATACTTAGCCATCATTGGATCGCATTTGCTGACTCTGACAGGATATTGTAGTTTCTTTTCATACACCCACATTAATATTGTCCCCTTTCAGAAGGTTAAACTTGCCAAGGCCAAGGAGTATTTGCCCATTCCCATGTATCAGGTGAGAGGCTATGCCCAAATTGCATCAGTGGACCGTACCTTGATTCGAATAATGTAACTATATTCTTTCGCTCATTCGCATAATGGTTAAATTGATGGATGGCATCAACATCTTCCGGATGGGTGTCAAGATAAAGGGTTAGTTCTACTAAGACAAAGTCTATCGCTTGCAAATTGTGAAGAATTTGATAATACTGATCATCTATTACAACATTCATACATCAGCCCCCTCCCAACCCTTTGGATCATAGGGGCTAAATAAAGCCGGCCATAATGTTCCATATCTTAGAGCATCGTAGGGATTAAATTGTGGTAAATTAGGCGGTTGAAATCCCATAAATAAATTTGGGGGTGTACTATAGCATTTGACTGTTACAGGGGGACAAGGGTCAAATGGTCCTATAAATGGTTTGAAGCAATTGTACTGAGGATGCAAAATAATTACCTCGCTCTCTATACCTTTTTGATACTATATGCAAAGAATGCTTGGCATACATCTTTGTTTCTTAAATATAATAAGTAGGATATAAATTGAAATTAAGGGAAGAAGACTTAAGGCTCTTTAATTTCTTTAGCATCTCGTTTAGTTTGCTAGGTATGTTTTTTTATGTTTAATTGGACAATTATATACAAGTGGTTAGAAATAACTTCTATAATTAAAAGCTGAGGTGCTGATATAATGAATATTAATTCAAAGAAAGCTAGTCTCTTTATAACATCAACAATTATTATCGCAGCTTTACTAGTAGCCATCATCTACTCTATACCATCTAAACCAAATAACGACTTTCTTAGTATCGAGGAAATTACTGAATTAAGGAATGAATATCCAACCTACAATAATAGTCCAGCTTTAGTTTCATCAAAACCCTTGTCATTTCAAGAGGCGATGGAGGGTATGGACTCCGTTATCATTGCTCAAGTAGAAGAACAACTTCCTAATTATGAAATTACCCTTCTTGTAACAAGTGAAGCAGAGGAAGCTATAAAAAAGAAAAACGGTTACGATCAAAAAGAACAATTTGTACAATATAAGTTATCCGTCGATAAAGTTATTGCAGGCGACGCTGTTGATCGTGAGATTATATTAGCTCATAACACCCTTTTAATTGGCTCAGAACCAGAATTAAAACCAGGTATGAAATTAATTCTCGGAGTAGTTAAAGGCGTGGGTAGTCATGAAGGGAAATATTTTTACGCTAAATCGGGTACTTATTATATCGTCAACGACTCATATGTCCTTTCAACATTTGATGACGAAACTTCTAAAATAATGTCTGGCGGAACCTTAGATCAGTTGATCGCAATAATTAAAACATACAGAAAAAATTCGTCTCAAAATTAACAATACTCGGCTTTAAGAAATCGTATAACTAAGCCCCTCCTCACAACGAGATCAACTAGATATGACAAAAGGCATGGGGAACACTTACATTCCATATGCCTTTTGTCAACAATCAAAAAGGACTGCATTTCGATGCAGTCCTTTTTATTGTACTTATTCAGTTATTAGTCAATCGATTACAAGTTTGAGTCACTTTCGTTAACTTTATTTTCGTTGTTAACGACTGCAGCAAGTGTCTGCTCGATGATATTTGGTTGCTTCTTGTCTCCAGAAACAAATTTTTGAATAAGCTCATTCACATTAACACCTGTTACATTTTCAAGCATTTCTGGTGCTGTCGCCATTAACGAAGTAACATAATTACTTAAGCGCGCTGCTCCTTCACCATTTCCTGTATCTACGACCGATAGTTTATCGATTGCACCAATTGGTTCCGCGATTTTCCCTGCCAATTCAGGAAGCATTTTCATTACAAGATCTAATACAGCCGCTTCGCCAAATTTTTCGAAAGCCAACGCTAATTTTTCCTTCGCTTCCGCTTCCGCTAATCCTTTCAGACGGATAACTTCTGCTATTGCAGTACCTTGAGCGCGTTCAACATCAGCAATCGCAATACCTTTCAATCGTACTTGTTCAGCATTCGCTCTCGCTTCAGCCTCAATACGATATTGAATCGCATCTGCTTCTTTCAATTGCTTCACTTTATTCGCTTCAGCAGCCTGCTCAACAGCATAACGATCAGCATCTGCTTTCTTCTTCACTTCAGCATCAAATTGCTTCTCACGTCTAAGTATTTCTTTTCCTTCTAGATCGATCTCACGTTCCTTACGAACCAATTCAACACGCATCTGTTCTTCTACTACAGTCTGCTTCGCTTTTGCTTCTTGAATCGCATACGCTTGATCCGCTTCGGCTTTCGCTGTATCTTGATCCTTTTTAAAGGAAGCAATTTTCATTTCTTTATCACGCTCTGCTTCAGAAATATTTGTATCTTTCATAAGTTCAGCTTTTTGTGCTGCTTCCGTTGCAAGTGCCTTTTTAATCGTAGCATCACGTGCTGCTTCCGCTTCTGCTATTTCCGCATCACGCTTAACTGCCGCAATTCTTGGCTTACCAAGTGCATCTAAATATCCATGCTTATCGCGTACATCTTTAATTGTAAATGAAACAATAACTAGACCCATTTTTTTCAAATCACGTGCAGCGACACCTTGTACTTCTTGAGCGAATTTATCACGATTACGATAAATCTCTTCAACAGTCATCATCCCAAGAATGGCACGCAAGTGACCTTCCAATACTTCTTGCGCTTCACCTTTTAAAGCTTCAGTAGGCTTGCCTAGAAACTGTTCCGCAGCTGTCGCAATATCTTCCACAGCGCCGCCAATTTTAATTATAGCTACACCATTCGAGAATACCGGTACCCCTTGTGCGGAATAAACTTCTGGTGTTGCAATATCTAATTTATGAGACAAAAGAGATAAAAATTGTGCCTGTTGAAATATTGGCAAAATAAATGCTCCGCCACCACGAATAATTTTCACCTTACGACCTGATTCATCAACCAATGTATTACGTGTGCCTAGAAATGATCCGGTAATTAACATCGCCTCATCAGGGCTAACCGTTTTGTATCTTGCCCAAAAAGCTATACCAATAATTACAATAATTCCAACTACAATTGCAGGGATTATATACATTTCGTTCATTCAATATTACCTCCTAAACTTTTTGTCGCTACTCGATTGACTTCTACTTGTTAAAAAAGTCATATCGGAAGCATGAGCCAATTTTTATTAACTATTTGGAAATAAAATTACTTGGAAGCATCACATAACATTACAAATGAATTTCTGCCACATACAGTATACCGTCATGGACTTCTACAACGACGACTTGACTGTTACCTGCAATAGACTGCTTATTATAGCTAGCTGCGATATGACTCGTAATACCTGCGATCGTCTTCACGATCACTTCTCCGAATCCTTCTACTGGAACAGGAGTAGTTACAAGAGCTTCCTTACCTACTAATTCGTTGATTGAATAGCTTGTTGACATTTCAGCTTGTTCCATTGGCTTCACATATACAAAGTATAAGGAAACTATACCAATGATTCCGATGCCTATCGATATTAATACGACCAATACTGTTACCAAATCCGTGTAATGTGCTAGTAAGATTCCGGCTCCACCAAAAATAGCTAACCCTCCGACTAGAGTGATCGGCTGAATAAATGGTAGGTTGTCAAATTGCAGCCATTCCAGCGTAGCATCAACTGCTCCCGCAAGAATATCTCCAAATATAACGACAACAATGGTATACAAAATACCGAATATGAGACATCCCCAATATAAGTTTTCCATTCCCCTCCTCCTTTACTTATACTATCCATCCACTTTATATTACATGATTACAATCAGTAATACATCATTTTCCAATATTGGTTTCATTTTTATTACAAATATGTATATCGATTCATCGTAAGGATTAACTATTCTATTATTAAATACAACATTCGACAGTAGCTTCTGCGCGAAAAATATACTTATCTAACACTTTTATGGTATAATATTTCCGTTATGCTAGAGGAGGAATGTGAAAATATGCATGAGGAACAACAATCACAGCCACTTCCTTATGGAAAATGGCGTTGGTTTGTACTTATTAGTTTCTTAACATTAAAATGGATTCTATTATTCGTCATATTTGGCGGTTTATTAGCAGGCGGTGTTGTTGCAGGCTATGTTGCAGCCAATGTGAAGGGTGAAGATATAAGATCACAATCTTATATTCAAAGCAAAGTTGCTGAGTATTCTATGACAGGTTATGTATATTTCAATGATGAAACACTTGTCGGTCAGTTACGGACAGATGAAGATCGCATCGTAATTACATATGATGACATCCCTCAAATCGCAATTGATGCATTAGTAGCGACTGAAGACAGTCATTTCTTTACACATCCAGGAATAGATGCATGGGGCCTTGGTCGTGCCGTCAAAGAAAAACTGTTTAATGAGGACAATCAAACTGGTGGGAGCACACTGACACAGCAGCTTGCCAGGCGGGTATTCCTTAATTTGGATCGTACAGATAGTAGAAAAATCAAAGAAATTTTCCTTTCCCTGCGGATGGAAAGATATTTGGGCAAAAAAGAAATTATTACAGCTTATTTGAATAAAATGCCTTTCGGTAATGGTTCTAACGGTTATCAAGTATTTGGTATTCAAGCAGCTGCTAAAGGGATTTTTGGCATTGAAGATTTGAGCACGCTTAATATTGCTCAAGCTGCTTATCTCGCAGGCTTACCACAATTACCATCAACGTATACTGCCTTTACTGGCTCTGGGCAACATAATGAAAAAGGTATTGCCAATGCCATTAAGCGTCAACACGTAGTATTAAGTCGTATGCTTGAAACCGGGAAAATTGATGAAGTCCAATATAAGTCAGCACTTGCATTCGATATTCGAGCTTCGATTGCTGAGCCAACTGAGAAAGCTTACAATACGTATCCATTCCTTATGTTAGAGGCTGAGCGTGAAGCTGCAAAAGTATTACTATTACAAAAGAATAAAGAGCTAACAGCTGCAGATTTGAATTTACCCGAAAATGCTAATTTAATTGAAGATGCCCGTGAAGAACTACTTCGTGGTGGCTATCATGTTCATACGACGATCAACAAAGAAATATACGATATTATGCGAGAAATTGGTAGCAACCCTGACAACTTTACTGCTGATAGTACAGAAAAAGGTGTAGAGCAGACTGGTGCAATTCTAATCGATCATACAACAGGTGCTATATTAGGAATGATTGAAGGTCGTGACTTCTATCAAGAACAGCTTAATCACGCCACTCAAATGATTCGTCAACCTGGTTCTACAATGAAAACAATAGCAGCCTACTTACCTGCTATTGATAAAGGATTAATTCAACCAGCAAGTATTATTGATGATGCACCGTTAATTTTGAAAGATGGTCAAAAGGGATTCCATATTCCAATGAACGCTAATCGTAGATTCGCTGGACTAGTGACTGCACGAACTGCACTTAATCGATCATTGAATATTCCAGCACTAAAAATTTATAATGAAGTGTTGACTATACCTGTTGCACTTGATTTCGTTAAAGAATTGGGTATTACTACGATTTCCGAAAGTGATTACTCCGCAAAAACTGGTGTAATTGGCGGTCTGCTTAACGGAACAACAGTAGAAGAACTTACGAATGCCTACGGTGCGATACCTAATAAAGGGGTATTCCATGATGCGTTCATGATCGCAAAAATTACAAATACAGATGGAAAAATTGTCTATGAGCATCAGGATACACCGAAGCGTGTCGTTTCCGAGCAAAGTGCATTTTTGATGGCTGATATGCTAAGAACGACTATTGCTGACGGTTCAGGAACCGCACATGCGCTTACTAGCCAATTGAAAGGTTATCGCGATATTCAATTCGGTGGTAAAACGGGATCCACACAAAGCTATGGTGATGTTTGGTTTGTTGGTTTCTCACCAGACGTTACATTAGGAGTATGGGCTGGGTACGAGAAGCCCACTCATACATTAACGACAGCAGGTCGTACAAGGGCTCGCTCACTTTGGGCACTTATTATGAATCAATTAACAGAGCAGCAACCACAATTATTCGAAAACAAAAAATTTGTTCAACCTGATAATCTTGTAAAAGCGACGGTATCTTCAACGAGCGGTTTGCTCCCATCTGCGCTTAACAAGCAAGGAGGACTTGTCGTTACGGATTGGTTCAACAAACCGTTCATTCCGAAAAAGGTTGACGATACATTAGTCAATATGAAGGTTGTTGAATATAACGGTATTAACTATGTTCCCAATAAATTGACACCAGAAGATATGTTAGCAGAAAAGCTTGTTATCATTCGTAAAATGCCTTTAGATCAACTTATGCTCGATCTAAAAGCAGCTCAAGCGAAAATAGCTGCAAGCAGTCGTCGTGATCTGTCCGTATACGTTCCTGCTGATGCTGGGCGAGACGCTCCATCGGTTACAGACCCTCGTGAAGATGATGGATCTCTACCTGATGCTCCCCCGAACGTTCGCTTGAACAACGGCGTATTGACATTCACTAACAGTAAAGCCAATGATATCGTAGGATATCGTGTATTCCGTTCCGTTAACAATGGAGAATTCGAGAAGTACGGTGACTCTATCATTTTCAGTAAAGATAGCTATTCTATGACAGTGAGTGCCAATGCTGCGGACTTCACGAGCTTTTATGTCGTGTCTGTCGATGTTGTCGGAAAGCAATCCAGTCCAAGCTTAACCGTAACATTAGGAATCGCGAATCCATTCCCTGAAATCGGTGAGGAAACGGATCTTCCAACTGATCCAACGAACCCAGATAATAACAGCGGGAATGGAGACGGTTCTACAACGATTGCACTTCCAGCCGCTCCTTCTGGATTGAGTGCCGAATACTCAGGTCTCAATCTCATTATTAGTTGGGCTCCAAGTCCGTTATCTGAACAAGTATCGCTTTATCATCTGTATTATAGTGCTGCTAACGATGGGAATTATCAATTACTTAGTTCCTCCAATGGAACTAGTATTGAACATAGCGGTGTTCAACCTGGTGGCGCATATGTCGTCACAGCTGAAAATCAAACCGGTGAGTCTTCTCAATCGATTAAACTAGTCGTGCAATAATATGTAACCAACGAAAAGGGACATCGCTCAGTCTTTAGACTGAACGATGTCCCTTTTCTTTCTGTCAGGTGATTAGTCTTCTATCGTAGACAAATCACCTGTAGGTAGATTAAGCTCCCATGCTTTCAGCACACGGCGCATAATTTTACCACTTCTCGTCTTCGGTAATTTATCCTTAAATTCAATTTCACGTGGTGCAGCATGAGCTGACAATCCAACTTTAACGAATTGCGAAATTTCTGCTTTTAACTCCTCTGATGCTGTATAACCTTCTCGCAAAGCAATAAATGCTTTAATAATTTCTCCACGAATCGGATCAGGCTTACCGATGACTCCGGCTTCTAGAACAGCTGGATGCTCAATCAGCTTAGATTCAACTTCAAATGGACCTACACGCTCACCAGCCGTGTTAATCACATCATCAACACGCCCTTGGAACCAGAAGTAGCCATCCTCATCGCGATATGCAGAGTCACCTGACACATACCATCCTTCAATTCGGAAATATTCCTCATACTTCGCATCGTTATTCCACACTTTGCGCATCATAGACGGCCATGGTGTACTAATCGCTAAATTACCCATACGATAAGGTGGTAACTCATTACCGTAATCATCCAATATGGTCGCATCCACACCTGGGATCGGCTTACCCATTGAGCCTGGTTTAATATCCATACTAGGATAATTACAAATTAATTGTGCTCCTGTTTCTGTCATCCACCATGTATCATGAATTCGATGCTCATAAACTTTCATCCCCCAACGGACAACCTCTGGATTCAGTGGTTCTCCTACACTAAGAACATGACGCAAGCTACTTAGATCGAATTGATTAACGATTTCATCGCCGGCACCCATCAGCATCCGGAATGCAGTAGGAGCACTGTACCATACCGTTACTTTATATTTCTCAATAATGCTGTACCAGTCACTTGGACTAAAGCGTCCACCTCGAATCACATTTGTGACACCGCTGAGCCAAGGAGCAAAAATTCCGTATGCAGTACCCGTCACCCAGCCTGGATCAGCAGTACACCAATATATATCGTCCTCTTTCAAATCTAGTACAATTTGACCTGTGTAAAGATGTTGAACCATTGCATTATGTACATGATAAATACCTTTCGGTCTACCTGTCGAGCCCGATGTATAGTGAAGAATTAGACCATCTTCTCTATCAACCCATTCTATATTTTGTTCATCGCTAGCTTCAGACATTAATCTTTCATAGGATAAAATACCGTCGTCTTCTACCACATCATTGCCAAATACAATAATATGCTTCAAATCAGGTAGTTCATCACGCTTTATGCGAGATAATAACGCAGGTGTCGTCACGATAGCAACTGCTTCACTATCCGCTAAACGATCTTTCACTGCCGTTTCCATAAATGCTTCAAATAACGGACCAACAATGGCTCCGACCTTAATAATGCCAAGTGCACTCATATATAATTCTGGTGTGCGCGGCATAAATATAAATACTCGCTCACCTTTATGAATACCAAGTTTTCGTAGTGCATTTGCGAATTGATTGCTTCCCTTGCTTAATTGTGAATAGGTATAGCTCTCTTCCCGCTGTTGATCACTATAAATTAACGCAACTTTATCCCCCTTACCATTCTCCACATGACGATCCATTACTTCATATGCCATATTAACTTTACCTGTAGTTGACCAACTTAGCTGTTGTTCAATTTGTTCCCATGAAAAATTCTCACGTGCTTGTTCATAGCTTTGTAAGTTCCCATTAGTTACCGTTGCAGCAATACGCTCTTGATGTAATTCGTTCATTGGATCACTCTCCTAATTTCAAACATATATAATAAAGGTATGCGCTTTCATGGAAATTATTATATCATAACTATATTACTTTGCACTACCTAATTCCAATCTAGTAATAATTAGTATATAGTTATATTATATACAGTTATTCATAAATAATATTATTTCATATAAAAGGAGATTGGCAATGGAGCATCGAAAGCGTTTTCAATCGATTGAGAAATATATCCCTTCCTTGCAGAAAAACATTATAATCTCCGGTCCTATTGCTCCTGAGCAACTACGTAATATGACTATGGATACAGCGCTTGATGCATTCAGACGTCCATTAGAGCAGCATGAAGCATTAGTTGAAATCGCTTCCTTGCCTGAAGGTAGAATTATTGCCGCTTCAATCGATCAGCATATTATCGGCTATGTAACGTTTCATTATCCAGACGAATACGAACGCTGGTCTAAAGGTAAAATGATTGATCTTGTGGAACTCGGAGCTATTGAAGTCGCTGATAACTTTCGTGGACTCGGCTTAGCAAAAGATCTCGTTCAACTTTCTTTCGCCGAGCAGCAGCTAGACAATATGATCGTCTATACGACTGAATATTATTGGCACTGGGATCTAGAAGGTAGTGGATTAAATGTATGGGATTATCGTAAAATGATGGAAAAATTAATGCAGACGGTCGATATGATCTGGTACGCAACTGATGATGAAGAAATCTGTGCTCATCCAGCAAATTGCTTAATGGTCAAAATCGGATCAGAAGTACCTCTTTCCTCGATTGAAAGATTTGATCGCGTTCGTTTCCGCAGTCGCTTCATGTATTAAGTAAACTGATTAGCATACAGAAAGGAATGGATTGTATTTATGTTGAAGTCAAAACCTGTCTTCATTCATTCTACATTAGCGAATGCCTATCAATTTCAAAGCGATCATCCCTTCCATCCGATTCGCTATCAGTTAACGATAAGCTTGTTAGAGCATATTGGAGCGCTTCGGCCTCATCAAATACAAGAACCTGCGATAACTGATGTAGAGCATCTACTGTCACTTGCTCATAGTAAAGATTATATCGAAGTCATTAAAGCGCTGAGCAGCAGCGAGCCAGATCATGTAGTAATTGATATAGCTGAGCAATATGGATTGCATGGGGACGATACACCTTATTTCCAAGGGATGCATGAAGCCGCCTGTTCTATTGTAGCTGGCACTGTAAGCGCCTTAGAAGCCGTTATGTCAGGGAAAACAGATCATGCCTACCATTTGGCTGGGGGATTGCATCACGCCTTCGAAAATCGCGCAGCAGGATTTTGCATTTATAATGATGCGGTTATTGCGATCAAACATATTCAGCAGCAGCATCAAGTTAAAATTCTCTATATCGATACGGATGTACACCACGGTGACGGAGTACAATTCAGTTTTTATGCTGATCCCAATGTATGCACCTATTCGATTCATGAGACGGGAAAATTTCTATTTCCAGGTACTGGGTACCACTATGAAAAGGGGCTAGATCATGGCTACGGCGCTTGCTTTAATATGCCTCTCGATCCTTATACAGAAGATGACTCCTGGCTCGAATGTTTTCAACTTACGCTAACAAAGGTGATTGAACATTATAAACCCGACCTTATCGTCAGCCAGCATGGCTGTGATGCTCATACATATGATCCACTTTCACATCTTCATTGTTCAATGCGTATTTATGAACAAATCCCTACGATTATCCATCAGTTTGCCCATCAACATTGTCAAGGTAAATGGGTAGCGATCGGAGGCGGTGGCTATGATTTATGGCGTGTTGTTCCGCGAGCATGGTCGCATGTATGGTTAGCGATGAATGATCATGAATTAGTAGAACAATTCAAGAAGCAAGAGCTTCACCCGCTCCCTGAAGCATGGAGAAGTTATTGGAGTAGCTATGCTACCGATGAACTACCATTATATTGGCAGGATGAGCCTCATATCATGTCAGCTATGCCAAGGCGAGCAGAAATAACACAACGCAATCGAATGGTAGCTGACATATTGATTCAAGATATTTGAGGTTGCGCTCATCATAAAAAGCCCTCAAGAGCCGAAAAAATCGGTTTTTGAGGACTTTAGCTTTTATCATACTACTTTAGACTATGACTGTAAATTTGAGACCATATAATCAATGATTGCATATGAATTATTGGCTGCTTCTACAACGAAGTCCGTATAAGTCACATCGGCAGAACCATCCGCTTTATCCGACATAGAACGAATAATAATGAACGGAATGTTATTCGCATAACAAACTTGTGCTACAGATGAACCTTCCATCTCCGCGCATGCCCCGCCAAATTGTTCATGTAATTCTTGCACTTTATCAACACTAGCGATAAACTGATCGCCAGAAACAATTCTACCTACCACAGTACGGTTTTGGAACAACGCTTCACTAGCTTGAACAGCGAGCTTAATTAATGCTTCATCAGCAACAAACTCAGACACTTCCTGGAATGGAATAACACCTTTAGCATAGCCAAGTGGCGAGACGTCTATATCATGCTGCAATGCGCTGCTAGAGATAACGATATCTCCTACATTTAATCTAGGATCAAGAGCTCCTGCCACACCAGTGAACCATACGCAATCTACATCCATCGACAATAACACCTGTGTACAAATGGCAGCATTTACTTTACCTACGCCAGATTTGCAATAAATCACCGCTTGTCCATGCAATGTACCTTCATAATAAGTTATGCCGGCAATTGTCGATTGCTCAACATTTTTCACATTTTGATGAAGCAATTCAATTTCTTCAACCATCGCTCCAATAATGCCAATCTTGTTGTATGCCATTACTCTAGTTGCCTCCTACAGATTCGCGAACAATTAACTCATGCGGCAAAATAACTTGCGCTTGTTCGACATTTTCCTTCTTCATTAGCTTCGTTAATAAACGCATAGAAACCGCTCCGATATCATACATCGGTTGGGCAACTGTCGTCAGCAATGGTCTAACCATAGATGCCATACGTGAGTTATCAACACTAATTACAGATATATCTGCAGGTACTTGTAGCCCTTTATCTTGAATCGCATGAATCGCACCAATTGCCATTTCATCAGTTGCTGAGAATACAGCAGATGGACGATTAGCAAGCTCTAAAAAGTAACGCATTGCATCTGATCCTGATTCATAGCGATAATTACCAATACGAACTAATGTATCGTCATAGGTTAAGCCAGCCTCAACTAAAGCTTTTTTGTAACCACTAAAACGAGCAAATCCATTCGATGGATCTTCAAGTGTTCCACTAATCATCGCAATACGACGATGACCATGCTTAATTAATGATTGTACCGCATCATATGCAGCTGTTTCATGATCAATATCAACAGAAGGCATTTCTCTTGATTCATCCGAAGTTGCACATAGTACAATCGGAATATTCGCGGTTCTAAAAGCTTGTTGATGATCTTCCGTGACTGCACCACCCATAAACAATAGACCATCTACTTGTTTTTCCAACAATGTATTAATTACGCGAATTTCTTTATCTTTCTTCTTGTCAGCATTACACAAAATAATATTGTAATGATACATATTGGCGATATCTTCAATTCCACGAGCTACCTCAGCAAAAATAGCATTTGATATATCAGGAATAACAACGCCAACTGTTGTAGTTTTCTTACTAGCTAATCCACGTGCAACTGCATTAGGTCGATAACCTAAACGATCAATAGCTTCAAATACTTTTTTACGAGTGGCCGGCTTCACGTTAGGGTTATTATTTACAACCCTGGAAACCGTTGCCATTGAAACACCTGCTTCTCTTGCTACATCATATATTGTTACCGTCACGAGCACTCTCTCCATTTGCTATAAATTAATTGAAACGTTCGACACATATTGGAATTATGATACTGTAAAACTACAAATTTCGCAATGTTTTGCTTTATGCAGGCTTAGTTTGAGCTCCAAGCTGGGTTAATTTTTTCACTATTGAATCTAACCAGTCTTGATCCTGTAGGCTTTGTGCTAATAAATACAGATCAAGAAGTTCATTGGTACGACTCTTCATTAATTGCTCTAATTGATCCTTAGCTGTTTGGGCAGTCTTTTTTGTAAGTTTATACTCTACTAATAAATTTGCCCATTCATTGCGTTCGTTAAACAAAATGTTCATCTTTTTAGGCTGTTCACCTAATTCTTCAATAAATCCTGTAAGATCCGCTTTGATTTCAGGAATTACTTCACTTCTACTACATGTTTCACAAGTATATATCGGAACATTATCAATCTCTACTTTTCCAGAAAAAATAACTGTTCGAAGTTTTAGAGACATACTTTCCCCACAAAGACATAACTTTTGCATCAGGGTCACTCCTTACATGTACTCATTTCAGCCTTCTAAAAGCATCTATGTATCCATATAAGTGGTTCGACATTTTTCACCCATTTTCCTGCTATAACGATAAACTTAATTTTTTCCATAGCTTTTGAAAATACGGAATTTTAATAAACAATACCCAAAGCGTAGCACCAATACAGTCATTTCGCAGATCAAGCCAGTCCATCATTCTACCACCAACATAATATTGATGAATTTCGTCTGTCGCACCGTAAAGCGTGCATATCAAAATGATCATAAGTTTATAGCGCCATTGCAATGATTTGCGACCAAATGCAAAATCAACTGTCATTGCAAGTATAAAGTAGCTTACAAAATGTCCCCAGTTAAAATCTTGAATAAAAGGTAAATATTTTTGAAAGAACGGTAATACTGTATTAAGCTCATCACCTGTTCGCGAAGATAAATAATAAATGATAGCCATCCACAGGATAGATGGTAACCAGCGTAGCCACTTCATTACAATTTCACCTCAAAACTTTTGATTAACTACCTAGATCAGCTTCTACGCAAATGAAAAGTTACTTCGAAAGCATAACCTCAAAACTATTTATTAACTATCTAGATCAGCTTCTCGCAAATAAAAAGTTGCTTCGAAAGCATAATCTACAATCTTTCACTCCTATTTGCTCAAATGAGCAAGCTTCGTTACAATGAATACATAAAACATCGAGTTTTGTTAGCTATATATTTTTCATTAGCTAACAGTCTATTGTCTTGCATTATAAAAAGTTGGGAGAAAAACACAATGTCATTACATAATCAAACGGTTATTTGCTTGTTGCACGATGAATTTGAAGATTTGGAATTATGGTATCCTGTGTACCGTACTCGTGAAGCAGGAGCTACTGTACTTTTTGCTGGTCCTGAAAAAGGAAAAAAACATATTGGAAAATACGGCGTACCTGCCATCTCAGACCTTTCTTTTGATGAAGTGAACAGTGATGAAATTAGCGGCCTACTCGTGCCAGGTGGCTGGGCGCCTGATCAACTCCGTCGCTATCCAAAGGTGCTGCAACTTGTACAAGAAATGAATGAACAGAACAAGCCAATCGGTCAAATCTGCCATGCAGGCTGGGTACTGATCTCAGCAAAAATATTACAGGATCGCAAAGTTACGTCTACTCCAGGTATACGTGATGATATGGAAAATGCTGGTGCAATATGGTTCGATGAGGCTGTCGTTGTCGATGGAAATCTCATCTCAGCACGTAGACCGCCTGACCTTCCCCCATATGCACATGCTTTTGTCCAAGCATTAGAACAGCGAATGGTTTAACCATTCGCTGTTTCTTCAAATACATCCATATATTCAGTCAGGATGGCTTTAATCTCTTCACTAGTAACACTTCGACTTACTTCATTGAATACTTGTATACATTCTAATTGAGAGGAATGAATTAATCGCTCCTTCAATGGTAGAATCGAATGTGCCGACATACTTAATGAATCTACTCCAAGACTTAACCAGATAGGCAATGCACGAATATCCCCAGCCAACTCGCCACATACACTGATTGGAATTTCATGACGTTTCGCCGCATCGACTACGAAAGATAGCATTTGAATAATAGCTGGATGATATGGATCATACAAATCTGCTATTCTTTCATTCATCCGATCGACCGCCAATGTAAACTGCACAAGATCATTCGTACCAATACTGAAGAAATCTACTTCCTTCGCCAAATGATTGGCAATCATTACTGCTGCAGGAACTTCGATCATAATACCAACTGCAAGGTGATCATCGAATGCAATGCCTTCTTGCATAAGTTCATCCTTCGCCTCTTCAAGTAATGCATTCGCTGCTCTAACTTCATTAACAGACGTAATGAACGGATACATCAATTTAATTGTTCCGTAAGTACTTGCGCGCAGAATCGCTCTTAATTGAGTTTTGAAAAGCTGCTTCTGATCTAAGGAGACTCGAATAGCCCGATAGCCCATAAATGGATTTTCTTCTTCTTCCATATCATAATAATCAAGGTGCTTATCTCCACCAATGTCTAATGTACGAATAACAACTGAACCACCATGCAGCTTTTCTACTACTTTACGATAGACAAGAAATTGCTCTTCCTCAGTGGGAAATTCTTGGCGATCCATATACAGAAACTCAGTGCGGAATAAGCCTACGTCTTGCGCACCGCCTTTCAACGCTATCTCTAATTCTTTCACAGAACTAATATTAGCAGCAAGCTTAATGAATTGACCATCAGTGGTCACCGCCTCATGATCCGCTAGATGATGCAATTGCTCCTGCGCCATGATTAATTTATATTGCATATCTCTATATCGTTTAATAAGATGTTCAGCAGGATCAAGATACACTGTCCCATCACTACCGTCAATGAGTATCGTCTGACCTGTAACCAATGATTCCGCGATCTTGCCTTCCATTCCGACAACAAGCGGGATCCCTAATGCTCTGGCCATAATAGCAGAATGAGATGAAGTGCTACCAGACAATGTAACAATACCTAGTACATTTTCAGGATTAAGATGAACCAATTGAGATGGCGATATTTCTTTGGCAACGAGAATAAACGGCTGCGTATCACTTGGTAATTGAATTTCGGGAACACCTAGTAAATGCTTCAAAAGGCGATTTCCAACGTCTTTAATATCAAGTGCACGCTCACGCATATAATCATCTTCTAGCAAATCAAACATCGTTACAAAATGATCAATAGCTTCCTTCACAGCTACTTCAGCAGCTTTATATTGTCTTTGAATAATACCTTGAATTTCATTCATAAATACGGGATCGTCTAATATTGCAAGATGAGCATCAAAGATTTGCGTTTCTTCCTCACCAACTGTTTCTTTTAGCTCGTCTTTAATTTGGTTAATTTCATCTTTTGAAGTGCGAATCCCCTCATATACTCGTTCAAATTCGCGTGCAAAGTCTGCTACATCAATTCGTTGTTCTGGCACTTCAAATTCCCAATTGGGAAGGACAAAAGATTTCCCAATTGCGATACCTGATGATGCTCCGATTCCTTGAGTCATTGTATATCCCCCTCATCCTTGCTCTCATGAAGCACAACCGACATTACTGAAGACTGACCTTTTTTCACGCCTTTGAACGGGGCATATCGCCAAGCTTTGACGCGCTCTGAATTCGTAATGACCATTGGAGAAGCAAGTGACTTACTATCCTTTTTAACCTTCTGTATATTAAAACGAATAAGTAATTGACCTGGCAATACTTCTTCGCCTTCCTTAACGACTGCTGTAAAGTAATCTTTACCGACCAACTTCGAAGTATCAATACCGATATGCATCAACACTTCAAGACCATCGTCTGTCAGAATACCAATAGCATGCATCGTCGGATAAATGTGGATAACTTTCCCTTTTACCGGAGAAACTAATTCTCCACGATCAGGTATAAATGCTACACCGTTCCCAACAAGTAGTGCCGAAAATATCGGATCGGGAACTTCTGATAATGGGATCATCTTTCCTTGCATTGGCGAATGGAACGATATTTGCTGCTGATCGCGATGAATCGTCTTGATCATTTCCTCTCGGATAAGCTCAGAATATGTCCCAAAGACAACTTGAACATGTCCACCCCCAAGGCGAATCACTCCAGCAGCACCGAGATTACGAAGTGCATTAATGTCCATATCCTTCTCATTCGTTACTTTCAAGCGCAGACGGGTAATACAAGACTCCATCTGTATGATATTCTTCTTACCACCAATGGCTTGTAATATAAGCGGAGCACGGTACGGGATATCACCAACCCACTCGTCAAGTTGCGAGCCTTCTTCTCGTCCAGGGGTTGGAATCTGAAAGCGAGTAATCGCCCAGCGGAAGAGAAAGTAATATAAAATCCCAGTCACTATACCAATCGGAATAATTAACCAACCTTTAGTAGAGAGATGCATATTGATAACATAATCAATCGCACCAGCAGAGAATGAGAAGCCGTGTAATATACCGAGCTCATACGTAATCCACATAATAAGCCCTGATAGTAGTGCATGTACGACATACAAATAAGGCGCCACGAATAGAAATGCGAATTCAATCGGTTCAGTTACGCCCGTTAGAAACGATGCAAGCGCTGCTAACGTAAAGGTACGACGAATTTTTGGTTTCAAATCTTCTCGTGCCTCGTGAATAATGGCTAATGCAATAGCAGGTAAAGCAAACATCATCGTCGGATATAACCCGCCCATAAATACACCAGCCGTTGGATCACCTGCAAAGTATCGCGGTAAATCTCCATATACCATATAGCCAGTGTCCGTCTCATAGCCGCCAACTTGAAACCAGAAAATATGGCTGACAAGATGATGCAAGCCGAAAATAACTAAAATTCGATGAACAAACCCATACAAGAAAACGCCAAATCCACCAGCGAGCGAAATCACTTCACCTAATTCTACTAATAGCCATTCCAACTGCTGCGATAAATTAACCATCGCTATCGAAAACAGTAATGTGAAGCAGCTCACAAAAAATGGTACGAACCGTGGACCACCAAAAAACTGAATATATTCTGGCAAACGTAAATCCTTGAATCTTAGATACGACACACCCGCTACAATCCCGATAAATGTTCCGATTAAGACGGTCGGCTCAGTGCCAGGTGCATACTTTGTTGTAATCCCTGTATAGATGAACATCCCTACAAGTGCGGCCATTCCTGCGCTTAGACCATTACTTGTTAAACCTAGTGCAATACCTAACGCAAATATATAGGGTAGAAAATGGAATATCGATTGACTTGCAAGCATTAAAAATTCGTTCATACCAGGCAAACCTATGTATTCCCAAGGTAATTGGGCCAAGCTTTGGAATACTGCCGCTGCAGGCAGAATGATCATTGGAAGCATAACAGAGCGTCCTAATTGCTGTAAATTACCAACGAAAGCCATATCGACCCTCCTTTGCGACCATAGTTATATAAAAAACCAAATAATTTAATAGTAAGTAAACACCTATTAAGATGTTACGTGTTATATTCGTTTTTGTCAAAAAGATTGTTGTAGAAAACAAGCAGTTGGACCTTGTAAAATTCACCTAAATGGCAGACTAAAAATATAACCGACATAGAAAAAAAGCTCTCGCATGAAAAATGGTACTTTACTATTTAGTGACTTATATGCAGAACTTTGTGTAGGAGATGAATAAGCATCCATTCCAGTTTGTTCGGCCATTAACAATGCCCTTTTCATATGTAGTGGATCACTTACAATCGTGAATGATGTAAATTTGTTCGCTGTTGCAATTTCGAATGCGTATTTGAGATTTTCTTCCGTAATTTTTGATTTCGTTTCTATGAAAATATGCTCAGGATTAACATTATGTTGAATCGCATATTCCCTCGCTACCTCTGATTCTGCGTACTTATCGCCATTTCCTTTGCCGCCAGTAAATATTATGTTATCCACGTAACCATTCTCATACAGCCAAATAGAGTGATTTATCCGTTCACGTAAAACAGGTGATGGTTCACTATCCCAAGCAGCAGCACCAAGCACCACAGCCACATCAGTTTTAACTAATTGAACTTTATTACTGAAAGACCAAATGCTACACGCTGAATAACCTATAAAGACAAAGAAAATAGCTACTATAGTGATGGCTAACCTAAGCCTTAATTTTTTCAACACTGCAAATCAGTCCTTTTTCAAAATTACATTAGTACTCAACAATGTAAGTAAAAACACTGAAACTTACACTAGTCTAAGATTACCACAATTTTTATTTGTAGATAACGATTACTATCTGAAATTTCCTATTCGCCATTAGAAATCACTTTTAATTGTTATTTCAAATGAAGATTAGCTGAATATGTACAAGTATTAATAGAATATCTAAAAAAGGTATTCCGCATCTACATTTCTGTAGTACGAAATACCTTTATCTCATAAATCAAGAGTGGGTCAACTTCATTTACCTTGAGGAAGTAGAATGGAGTCTTCTACCTTAATACAACGATCCATTACAACCGTTAAACCGCCCTCTGTTGCAATATCTGCAGCCTCTTGATTAAATACACCAAGCTGCAACCATAACGCCTTAGCACCGATTTTAACGACTTCTTCCGCAATCTCTGCAGTATATTCACTGCGACGAAACACATTGACTAAGTCAACAGGAAACGGAATGTCAGACAAAGATGGATAGCATGTCTCATCTAGTATTTCTGTAGCTTTAGGATTTACGGGTACAATCGTGTATCCCTTCTTCTTCATCGCCTCAGATACCATATAAGAAATTCGCTCACGATTATCAGATAGACCAACGACGGCAATTACTTTAGTATTAGACAATAATTTTTTAATGTCATCTCGCGATGGATTTTCAAATGCCATTGCTTAACACCTCCACAGAATTAAAAGTTGACCAACCTCTTGTCATAGTATGGGTACTTTTGTAATATATATGATTGGAACATATATATTGCAAATCGAGATCATTGGCTATGATTTTGAACTACCGCTTTAAGATTCTACCCATTCTACCTGCGCACCTAATGCCTTCAAATGATCAAAATAATTCGGGTAAGATTTCGCAACATGATGAGCATCTTTAATGCGTAATGGTTCTTTTGAACGCAAGCCAACAATCGTCAATGCCATAATAACGCGATGGTCATAATGCGCATTAATCTCGACGCCACCAGGAAGTCCTTCAGGTGAACCATGAACGATAATTTCAGCTTGACGCTCCTCTACATTAGCACCTGCTTTACGAAGCTCATTCAAGTAATCGGTAATTCGATCACATTCTTTGTAGCGCAAGTTTTCAACGTTATAGAAACGAGAGGTTCCTTCCGCAAATACCGCTGCTGCTACCATCGCCAGTACAGCATCCGTTGCATGGTCACCATCGAACTCCACAGCTTTTAATACACCATTGCCTTGAACATGGACAATATTATTTTCATGGGTAAGCGGCACTTCCATCATCTTAAGTACATCAATGATTGCACGCTCTCCCTGCTTACTATTTTCCATTAATCGGTGTACAATAACATTAGAGTTAGTTACTGCTGCAGCAGCTAAAATTGCCGCAGATCCAGGGTAATCGCCTTGAACAGTATACTCTCTCGCTTGATAAGATTGGTTGCCTGGCACTTTAAAGCGCATATAATCTTCATCAGCATGAATAACAATACCTGCTTGCTCAAGCACTTCAAGTGTTTGACCTACTACTACTTTTGATTTCAAATCATGCAGCACTTCAATTTCGCTATCCTCTTCAAGTAATGGTGTAAGGAATAGTAAAGCACTTAGAAACTGAGAGCTAATATTTCCAGATACTTGGATATGACCGCCACGAGGCTTGCCGCCTTGAATGCGAATTGGTAGTTTTCCTTCATTGTGCTCAATCTCAACGCCCATTGCTGTAAGAGAATCAATCAAATCCTGATGTGGACGCTTACCTAGTGAATCTGGATAACGGTTAACAAACGTAACATCGGGACATATTGATGCTATTGCCATTAAGAAGCGAAGTACTGCACCCGCATTACCAACGTCAAGCTCTTTAATATCTTTTGGCTTAGAACCGAAGCCAGTAATAACGATTTTCTGCTCATCTTCTTCTAGAACTGCTCCAAGATCGCGAATACAACGGCGCATAGCATCACTATCTTCACTATGTGCAGGGAAATGAATGGTGCTTGTACCTTCTGCTAATGCAGCAACTAGCAAATAACGAGTTGTATAATTTTTTGAAGATAAAGCTCCGATTTCACCTTGCAAATTAGGGGTTGGGGTAACGATTACATCCATGATTGATATCTCCTTTTCATTATCTATGCTAAATTGGCTTGTTGCCATACTTCAACGATTTTGTTAACGACTTCAGGTAAAGTTAGATCAGATGTATCAATCGAATAATGTGCAAAGTCATAAGCACCAGCACGAGCAGTCATAAGTTGATGGACACGCTCGGTAACATCCCCTTGCAATAACGGACGACCAGTATCATGCTTCACACGAGAAATGATAACATCGCTACTCGCAATCAAATGTATAACAAAGCCATGCTCTAGCATGCTTTCTCGATTACTTTGCTTAAGAACTGCTCCACCACCAGTTGCAATAATTGATGCTTCTGGAGAGCTTAGTCGTTCATTAAGCACTTCCGTCTCTATATTACGGAACGCTTCTTCACCCGCTTGTGCGAAGATTTCGGGAATTTCTTGACCAGCATGCTTAACAATTTCCACATCAACGTCATACTTATGTAGCTGTAATTCACTTGCTAATCCATCGGCTACTGCAGACTTACCAGTACCCATAAAGCCGATTAATATAATCTTATTACGTAATGAATTAATTTGCATAGTATTCATCCTTTACAAGTGTTCATCTACACTATCATATCATCTTTGGCAAGCGTTAGGGTAGAAAAAAGTTAGTTCATGCTTTCGAAGCGACTTTTCATTTTCAATGAAGATTATCGAGATGCCTATGAAAAAAATTTAGGAGGGATTAATAATGAAAGAACTACACCAGCATTCATTTCAAGATCAAACAAAGCAAAAAATCGAACGTATTCTCGATTCCACATATCCATTATCTCGTGAGGATGTCGTCTGGATGCTTGGTTATATTACAAAAAAAGTGGCTGACGAAGACCCAGCTATTACGGGTCTGTCGCAGCCACAGTTGTTACAAAATTTTCATGCTTATGCTGATGTAGCTATGGCGCTAATTAGCCGCCGCAACAGTAGTGACCAGGAAGCAGAACGATTACGCCAATGGCTTCGTCAAGCTTCGCAAGGTTTACTGTCTTAACTAATTAAGATTGCATCCAGTTGAAGTGGAATGAACCTTCTTTGTCCACACGTTGGAATGTGTGAGCACCGAAATAGTCACGTTGAGCTTGAAGCAAGTTTGCAGGAAGACGCTCAGAACGGTAGCTGTCGAAGTATGCAAGTGCACTAGAGAATGCTGGTACAGGCACACCGAATTTCACAGCTGTCGCAATAACTTCACGCCATGCAGATTGATAAGTCTCAACGATGTTTTTGAAATATTGATCAAGTAATAGGTTACGAAGTTCTGGATTAAGATCGTAAGCATCTTTGATGTTTTGTAGGAATGCAGCACGGATAATGCAACCCCCACGGAAGATCATTGCGATTTCGCCGTATTTAAGATCCCAACCATACTCATCTGATGCAGCACGCATTTGAGCAAAACCTTGTGCATAAGAACAAATTTTACTTGCATAAAGTGCTTTACGGATTGATTCAATGAACTCACCTTTATCAGCAGTAAATTCAGGACGCACAGGGCCGCTAAGTACTTTACTTGCAGCTACGCGTTCTTCTTTCATTGCAGACAAGAAACGAGTGAATACAGATTCCGTAATGATGGACAACGGTACACCAAGATCTAGTGAGCTTTGGCTCGTCCATTTACCAGTACCTTTTTGACCAGCAGAGTCAAGAATAACATCGACCATTGGCTTTCCAGTTTCTGGATCGTATTTAGAGAAAATATCACGAGTGATTTCAATTAGGTAGCTATCAAGCTCACCTTTATTCCACTCTGTGAAGATTTCATGAAGGTCTTCAGTAGAAACATTAAGAACATTTTTCAATAGATCGTAAGCTTCACAAATTAATTGCATATCGCCATACTCGATACCATTGTGCACCATTTTCACGTAGTGACCAGCACCACCAGGACCGATATAAGTACAACAAGCATCATCGCCAACTTTAGCAGAAATTGCAGTAAGAATTGGTTCAACTAGCTCGTAAGCTGATTTTTGACCACCAGGCATAATAGAAGGACCTTTAAGAGCTCCCTCTTCACCACCAGAAACACCAGTACCGATAAAGCGGAAACCTTGTGCTTCAAGCTCTTTGCTGCGACGTTCTGTGTCAGGGAAGTAAGCATTACCACCATCGATAATAATATCGCCTTCAGCAAGATGTGGAACTAGAGAGTTAATTGTTGCATCAGTACCAGCACCAGCTTGTACCATAATAAGAATTTTGCGAGGAACTTCAAGTGATTGAACAAACTCTTCAATTGTGTAAGTTGGCAAAAGGTTTTTACCTTGAGACTCAGCCATTAATTCATCTGTTTTTTCTTTTGAACGGTTAAACACAGAAACTGTGAAACCTCTGCTTTCAATATTAAGGGCAAGATTACGACCCATTACAGCCATACCGATAACGCCAATTTGTTGTTTAGACATATGGTTTATTCCATCCTTTATCTTTAATTTTTCTCACAATAGCTTTATTCTACTCCTTTTGCGCAAAGAAGAAAACAGTTTACGATGAAATTGTGATGAATTCTCTTTAATTTTATCAATTTCGGACTAAAGTTCAGTTTATATTCTCCCATTGTTGAACAAAAAAAACGGTCGGCCACTAAATTTCTTAGAGGTCAGACCGTTTTATGATCGTTATCTTTTATGAAACTACATTTCGAGTTGTAACATCTCAAGACGTAACAGCTCCAATTGACCAATGATTTCCTGAGACTTTAGTTCATCTTGTTCAATGGTCGCTTCATGCAAGCAGCTGAGTTCATAATCTAGTTCCATGCGTAGCACAGCAATACGTTGCTCGGCCCGCTTGTTCTGAAAAGCTTGAATCATATCCTCGAAAGTTACATATGGCTTTTTCTGATAAATAATACGATGCTCCATACCAGACACCTCCACCAGTCGAATAATTTCACCGAACATAATGTTTTCAATGACAATTTGTCGATCTTTGATTCGCTTAACTACAGCATGCCCACGCGTGTCGTTAATAAGTTTTTCAATAAGCTCTGATAACCTCTCGTCTTTAATTATATAATCTCCAACAATACGGTAGCTTTGATTCACTTTCTCGAAATGAAGCTTAACTAACTTCCTACCCGTTCGGATCGAAACTAGAAATTTCCCCTCCGTTTCATTCCAATAAAGCGAATACCCCTCCTGGATCAGCTCTCTGATGAGAGTTTGGATTTGGCGCCGCTCGAAACGAAGTTCGAGATTACAATATTCTACTTCATAGTTTCTATTCACGGCATTCCCTCCTAAAACTTTTCTATGCTTCTTAAGCATAACTTCCCATTTCAGAAAAGTCGCTTCGGAAGCATATACTATAAACTTTTCAACAAAAAATCATGTAAGCAAATGAATCAAGACAATAGCCTAAATCTTCTGACTATTTACTTTTACCATTATCTTATACTTCATCTTATGTATTGGCAACTTGGTTTATTGACTATTTTTCGCGTGTTTTGATAATGTTTCAATTGAGCTTAGTTTAACCATCAATCTAGAAATTGAAACAGGACAGATAAATCATTATATGTTACAATCATTATTAAATGATAAAGTTTCTCATCGTTGATGATAAGCGAAAAGGAGTACGCAATGACCCAACAATTAATTCAAGCTGGATTTACTACTGAGGATTTCGATATTTTTCATATTGCAGGACTTGATGAGCGAATGAGCGCCATTATTGAACATATTAGACCCAAATTCCAAGTGATGGGACAACAATTAACTACGGAATTAAGTATCCACGCCAGTAATGAAATGTTTCTGCATATTGCTAAGCATGCCCGCCGTACAGTTAATCCTCCAAAGGATACTTGGCTGGCGATTTGTAACAATAAGCGCGGCTACAAAGCACACCCCCACTTTCAACTAGGACTGTTCGACGATCACCTATTTATCTGGTTTGCATTGATCTATGAAGTTCCAAACAAAAAAAATATTGCGAATACATTTCTAGCCAACCTCGAGCAAGTGATCGAGCAAGTTCCCAGTGACTATGTCATTTCACAAGATCATATGAAAAATAATGCTCAGGCTGTGAGTGAACTTAACGAAGAGGATTGGTCCTCCATCCTTACTCGTTTCCGCGATGTAGGAAAAGCAGAGTTACTTATCGGTCGTCATCTGGCACCCAATAGTGCTATCGTTCAGGATCAGCAGAAGCTTATCGAGTATGCATCTGAAACTTATTTGCAATTACTTCCATTATATAAATTAGCTTATGAAGCATAATCGAATAATTAGCAAGGATATTAGCAGTCGCACAATCGTTACTGCTCATAACATAAAAAAAGGAACTTCAACATTGTCGAAGTTCCTTTTTTGCACGGATTAGAAGCATACATCGCTATCATATTATTAGTTTTTGGATACGTTCATCTTTTCAACCCGATCTGCAAGCTTAAAGCCATATACAAGCAGCAATGCTAATAAACTTAACAAGCCCGCAATGAGATATGGTAACCCAATAGCAACTGTAAATAATAGTGTACCGATAATCGGACCAGCGATACGTCCAAGACTATCCATAGAATTACTTAAGCCAGATGCAACACCGATACTAACTTTTGTTTTCAACGTAATTAATGATGTAATACATGGTCTAGTTAAGGAGTTGCCAATACCGAACACCGTAACTGAAATCGTTGCCCAAAGGAATGTGTCTGCACCAAGTAGCATAAAGAATCCGATTGCTGAAATAATGGAGCCCATGACAATAAATTTCGGTTCATCTCCAGGCTTCACCATGCGACGCACAATTCCACCTTGCACCAATGCCCCAGCCAAACCACTAATTAAGAACATCGTACCTACTTGAGATGGAGTAACATCAAATTTCGCAATCCCGAATAGTTGTAGCGTAGCCTCCAAAAATGCCAGTGTAAATGTAACGAAGAAGGCTAGTACATATAAATATTTGGAAGTGCCTTGAAAAGCGCTCCATCTAGATACTTTAGGTTCATTCGTATCCACTCTATTATTAGTATCCTGCAAAATTAATATGGCAAAGACCGCAGTAATTAATGACAATCCCGCTGCCACAAAGAACGGTGTCGTTAGATTAATAACGCTCAACATCCCACCAACCGCAGGTCCAATCATAAATCCGAAGCCGATTGAAATACCAACAAAAGCCATTCCTTTTGTGCGATTTTCTGCACTCGTAATATCTGCTACGTACGCTACAATAACGGATGTTACTGCACCTGAGAATAAGCCACCTAATGCACGAGCAATATACATTAAAGTAAGATGATGAGCTGCTAACCCAAACATCAAGAAGCTAATTGAAAATCCAATCAAACCAATAATTATTATTTTCTTTCTACCTACCCGATCGGATAAAGCACCCCAAATAGGTGAAAGTAGAAACGATACGAGCGAGTAAATAGCAAGGATTGCTCCGTTATGTAATTCTGCATTACTCGTAGCCGTATCCAAAATAATTTCAGGCATAACTGGAATTATAATGCCGAAGCCAATAAATGTAGTCATAAGGATTGCCATGACCACTAACATTCTTTTATCCATCATTTTCTAATCCCTCCGCATCTAACAATATTATCATATCTCAATGATGTTAAACTATGAACATTTCGTCACAACTTGTCTTCCGAGTTCAAGCAATATATTAATTTTATAAAAAACGTATTGCATTCCACCTTGTTTTTGTTATACTCAACTTTGTTTGTACACCTAATGAAAGGCAGGGATGTCAACGATGGACCATCGTCGTACTCCATTATTTACTGCGCTACGCAACCATGCGGAGCAAGATCCCGTCCAGTTCCACATACCAGGACATAAAAAAGGCATCGGAAGTGACCCAGAATTTCGTTCTTTTATCGGTGATAATGCCTTGTCCATAGATCTAATTAATATTGCGCCGCTTGATGATTTACATCAGCCAACTGGCGTCATTGAGGAAGCGCAGCAATTAGCAGCAGATGCTTTTGGAGCAGATTATACTTATTTCTCTGTCCAAGGGACAAGCGGTGCGATTATTGCGATGATTTTATCAGTTTGTGTACCCGGCGATAAAATTATTATTCCACGTAACATTCATAAATCTGTACTGTCTGCTATTATTTTTGCGGGTGCTAGACCAATATTTATCTCACCTGCTCGAGACAAAAACTTAGGTATTGATCATGGGATTACGACTAGTTCAGTAAAACGTGCCCTGCAGCGTCATCCTGACGCTAAAGCCGTACTAGTTATTAACCCGACTTATTTCGGTATTTGTGCGAATTTAAAAGAGATTGTAGATCTTGTTCATAGTTATCATATCCCTGTCCTTGTCGATGAGGCTCACGGCGTTCTTATTCACTTTAATGAGAAGCTACCGATGTCTGCTATGGAAGCAGGCGCAGATATAGCTGCAACGAGCGTACACAAGCTTGGAGGCTCTATGACACAAAGTTCTGTACTTAATGTCAAAAAAGGACTTGTGAACCCACAACGTATTCAAACGATTCTTAGTATGCTAACAACAACATCCACTTCATATATTTTATTGGCATCGCTTGATACTTCACGAAGAAATCTAGCGTTGCACGGTGAAACGATTGCTGATCAAGCGATCGAACTTGCAGAACATGCACGTGCAGCAATTAATCAAATTCCAGGACTATACAGCTTCGGCAAAGAAATTCTTGGTGATGAAGCCACTTACGATTTCGATCCAACAAAAGTAACGATTCACGTCAGACATCTTGGCATTACTGGTTATGATACGGAAAACTGGTTACGTGAGCATTTCAACTTAGAAATTGAAATGAGTGATATGTACAATATTTTGTGTCTAGTTACTCCCGGTGACACTTCTGAATCTGTACAAAAACTTATTGTTGCCTTGAAAACTCTTTCTGAAACCTACTTTGAAGGAGCAGAGGCTCGTGAGCTTGTCGTGAAAATACCTGACATCCCTCAGCTTTCATTGACACCACGTGATGCTTTCTATGGGGAAACAGAGACGATTCCTTTCAAAGAGTCTGCAGGACGTATTATTGCTGAATTTATCTATGTGTATCCGCCTGGTATACCAATTCTACTACCTGGTGAAGTTATTTCACAAAAAAATATTGACTATATTATCGAGCATGTTGAGGTTGGTCTACCTGTTAAAGGTCCCGAGGATCGCAACATTGAATTCGTCAAAGTTATTTTTGAAGAAACAGCGATTTCGTAATAATAAAGTAGTTACTACAAAAAACTGCACCGCCGCTTGTTAGACATAACTAACAAGTTGGCGGTGCAGTTTTATATATATAAGGACAGAAAAAAAAGCAGCGATAAGGAACCCCCATCTCTGCTTTACTTGCTTCTATTATTGTTCGCCGTTTTCAGTGTTGGCGATTTCTTCATAGATAGCTTGAACGCGATTCCACTCTTCGTCATCTTCAATACCGACTAAGAAAGCTTCCTCATTTTCTTCTTCAACACGGAAAATCACTCCGTCTTGCTCTGGATCTTGACGATCAAGTAGTACGGCATACATCATGTCTTCATTCTCAAATGTATATACCATTACCATTTCACGTTCTTCGCCTTCATCATTTGCTATGATAAACACATGGTCTTCATGCTCATGGTCTTCGCCACAACCACAATTTTCATCATGTTGATGTTCAGTCACAGTAGTTACCCCATTTCGGTTAAATATAATTTATACGTTATTATGTTAACAGAATGTTATGCTATGGTCAAACAGATTTAGTTCGCGGATGAAGTAATTAACTTCTCTGATGTAATGGTCCATTCATCACTGTTCTCAGGCTTCATATAGCAACGAATCGTATATTTTCCACTTAATGAAAAACGATAGCTCGTCTCTTCTGTGACGAACCAATAATTATCGCGATCTTTTTCTACTTTAATTTCTTGAATTAACGTTTCTTTTCCATTGGGATCAACGATCGTGAATTTTGTAGAGTTTAATTTTAAGCCTACATTGTCTACTTGTGCAAACACTTTAATCTTTCCACTAAACCCTTTTTTCACTTCACCAAATGTAGTCTCTTCCCCATTACTGCTATTATAAATAAACATATGCACATTAGGTGAGTAAATCGTTGCAGTCTTTGTGTTCGAGTTCCAATCGACAATAGCATGCAGTGATTCACCAATTTTACGAAGTGGTAAATAAGTACTATTATCAATCAGTTCACCTATTTCGCCTAGATCGGCATCATTAATAATCACTTTAATTTTCGAGCTAGATGCATTTGCAAGTACAACTGTTGCACTCCAAATCATAACGATACTTAATAGAATGAAAATTTTCTTATGTTTCATCGCTTGTCTTAACCTCCAATTTATCATCATTCCTAAGAAGTTAGACTCCATGGTAAATAAAAAGTTGCGTTAAAATGAAAAAGATTTAATGTAGAAAACTAGTAGTAACTGATTAACTTATCAAAATTTTTCAGCAAGACATCTTGAATAAGATTTACAGTTTCGTTACAATGCAAGAAAACGGTTAGCAATATCCATTAATAATAGCTGAAATTTCGTTATATCTGTGAGCTGGATTACAGAGTTAATGATCATTATCTGATATAATATAAAAACTTAGCTCATGTATAAGGAGGTTTCTATGTGATAATTACTATGATAGGCACTGGTAATGCGTTTGCGAAACAGCATTATAATAACAATGGATTAATACAACAACATTCGTTCAACCTGCTAGTAGACTGTGGCATTACATTACCCCATGCCCTTTATGAGCAAGGCTATAGCTTCGATCAATTAGATGGTGTGCTTATAAGTCATATCCATTCTGATCATGTTGGTGGCTTGGAATTATATGCTTTTCAGATGATGTTTAAGTACAAGAAAAAGGCCACCTTATATGTTGCTGAGTCCTTGGTGGAGCCTTTATGGGAAACTTGTCTCAAGGGCGGGCTTGTACAAGGGGATCTCATAAGCATAGATGACTTCTTCCATGTCGTGCCATTAGTACCGAATACTAACTATGAATTAGCTCCCGATTTGAATATTAAGTTGATTCAAACGCAGCATATTCCGAATAAAGATAGTTATTCTATCTTGTTCAATGATAGATTTTTCTACTCAGCAGATATGACCTTCAATCCACAACTATTACAGCAATTAGTTGAAGACGGAGTGCAAACGGTCTATCATGATTGTCAGCTTGAAAGCCCTGGCTTAGTACATACCACATTAGAAGAATTATTATCATTACCTGATCACTTGCAACAAAAAATAAAATTAATGCATTATGGCGACACAATTGGGGACTATATAGGTAAGACGGGCTTGATGGAAATTGTTCAACAAGGTCTACCGTCTACTATCTAGCGAGGAAGTGTATGTCAATGTCAGAGCAGCAGGAAGTTGTCGCAGTAAGACGTAATGCAGCAGGAAGTATAGTAGAATTCAAGCTTTCTTCCGGTGAAATTGTTGATTATATGCAAGCTCAAGAAATGGTTAGTAATCAGGAAATTAAAAATTTAGAACTGTTCAAAGGTAGAGATCATGAACAGCATATTCGTTCAGAGCCTGACGATACCGTTGCAAATAACTTAGATCAATTACCTTCATTCTAATAACAGAGCAAGATAAAGGGGCTGTCCAGATAGTCAGTGAAAACTGACTCAAGGAAGCCCCATTCTTCTATTATTTATTATGTTGACTCAATAGATCTTTACGAATATTCCAAACTTTATCACTTAGCACTACAGCATACTTTTCAGGATTCAGCTTACGCAATGTTTCTGGCCAAAACAAATCAAGCTGTAATTGATGGTATTGGGCAATTTCTTGCACAGTAGGGAGCTTATAGACACACTCCCCCGCCACGTATATAGGGTGTAGCAATGGTAAAGCTGTGTAACGGCTTACTTCGCGACGTATGTACGGGTGAGCTGGATCGTATAGCATTAACGGCTGTTCTGAATTAGAATCAAGCACTTCATCATCCATCGTAATATAATCAGCTTCCGCTTTTCCAGTGTCTAAGTTCACAATGCGATATACATTTTTCTTTCCGGGAGTCGTTATTTTCTCAGGATTTCCGGAAATTTTGATGACGGGCTCGTATTGCCCATTACATTCCTTAGCAACTAGCTTATATACACCACCGAGTGCGGGATTATCGGAAGCTGTAATTAGCTTTGTACCAATTCCCCAACTATCAATCCGCGCTCCTTGTGCCTTCAATTCTACAATAATATTTTCATCTAGATCATTAGAAGCTACAATTTTTACATCGGGGAAACCCGCTTCATCGAGCATTTCACGAGCACGCTTAGATAAATAGGCTAGATCTCCACTATCAAGACGAATCGCCTTCATACGCTTACCTTTGGCAGCAAGCTTACGTGCTGTTTCAATGGCATGAGGTACGCCTTCACGCAATGTATCATACGTATCTACGAGTAAAGTTACATCATCAGGTAACGCCTCAGCGTAACGATCAAACGCCTGCTGCTCACTATCATGAATTTGTACCCAAGCATGAGCATGAGTCCCTTTTGCTGGTAAATTAAACAGCATTGCCGCTCTCAAGTTAGACGTTGCATGAAAGCCAACTAGACAAGCTGCTCTCGCCCCCCAAATAGCTGCATCTGCTTCTTGTGCTCGGCGCGTACCGAATTCCATTAATATATCATGTGGCGCTACTTGCTTAATTCTCGCCGCTTTCGTTGCGATTAGTGATTGATAATTCATGAAGTTCAATATTGCTGTCTCAATAATTTGAGCTTCAAAAATCGATGCCTCCACTCTTAATATTGGCTCATTAGGGAAAACCAATGTACCTTCAATGGCAGCATAAATATGACCTGTAAACTTAAATTGTCTAAGCTCCTCTAGAAATGGAAGGTCATAGTTTTCCTCTTGCGAAGCTAGAAATGTAATTTCTTCTTCAGAAAATTTTAGCCCCTTAATATAATGAATAATTCTTTCCAGACCAGCGGCAACGGCAAAGCCGTTGCCGAATGGCAATTTTCTAAAATACAAATCAAAAACCGCTTTTTGATGATGCGTATGATGCTTCCAGTGAGCATACATCATATTAATTTGATATTTATCGGTATGTAGTATAAAATGCTCCGATGTCATAGTTACACCTGCTCCCCATTACTAACGATTTGTGCCCCTCTGTACCTCTAATATTAGGAGGATAGATAGTATCATTATGATGTTTTTTTCATAGAAGTCAATTCAATACGATGCCAAGCAAGGTCATTACGAGCGCTCTACATAAAGAAAACGCTGAATAGCTAGTCAACGTTACGACTACTACACAGCGTTCTCATACCATTATTATTGAGCTACAGATTCATCATTATATTGTGCTTCTACAAATTCAACTTTATATTGTTTATCTACATATACAGATGTAGACACGTTTGTAATCACTTGAGGATACATCATATCTGGTAGAGGCTCAACAATCTGAATATCTACATAAGCGATGTCACCAACAAATTTAATATTAGCTACCTTTATGCCATAGCCTGGATGTGGTACGTCTGCAGAAATTGTTACTTTATTAACTGTATCCGTTAATGCTTCTGTCGTCAGCTTTACATTGTCAAGTTGGCTTGATGGTTCAACTTCTTCATTAACATTAAGCGTATCTACAAAAAGAAGTGCTTTATCTAACCAAATCGCTGCTTCACCACGAGTAACGCTTTGTGTAGGATTAAACTTGTTGTCTTCCGTAAGCTCTGCAAACTTTAGAATTAGAAGCTTTTGAATCGCATTGCTATAGTCTGGTTGAACTTCCTTAGCATCAAGATAGTCAATATAGATTGCAATTAGTGGGTATTCACCTTTTCGATCTACCTGATCCATTAAGATAGATGCAAATTCCTCACGACTAATGGAATCGTTAGGATTCACATCAGCAGCAAATTCCACGCCATTGTAATATCCTTCTACAAATGCTTCAGAATACCATTGATCATTAGCTACATTTTCATACATATCACTAGCTACAGGTAGTTTTGCAAAACGGAAACGACTAAGGTCCAGTTCAAAAGCTCTATCAAGCAAAGAGACAGCTTGAGCGTATGTCAATTCATTATCTGGATTGAATGCATCTGATTTAACACCGTTAATAACTCCTCGCTCCTTCAAACTTAAAATATGGCTTTCTGCTTTGTGACCTGATACATCCGAAAACGCATGTAAAACTGGTGTTAATGCTAGTAAAAGAACCAGCGAGAGTGCTACAGTAAATAAACTTTTCTTCTTCATCATATTTCCCCCTAATTTGTTGGACTTCTTGTTGGACTTCTATGTAACAAAAAGTCATTCTCGAAGCATAACGCTTTAATTATTAACTATATCTATAAACGTCATATTTACTCATAATGTTGCAACAATAATTAGAGGTTTTTATGAATTAATGAAAATTAGAATATTTACCTTCTAAAATTACTAGATTATAGCTTGAATATATCGTTAGCCTATGCTATTATATTTTGTATTGCATAGGACGGTAACTCAGCGGGAGAGTGCTACCTTGACAGGGTAGAAGTCGCGGGTTCGATCCCCGCCCGTCCTACCAGAATATAAACGTTCAGCCCCCTTACGGTGTAAGGGGGCTTTTTTTTTTGGCGTATTGGGATGAGTTTGTGAAGCTCTCTTTTTGGTGCTTTTGGTCAAGAATAGATTTTAGGTCATAATATTATGCTTCAAGACTATTACTTAATTAAGGAAAATGGTCTTTTTACTAACTCTTCTCTTATTCGTTTTTTTCACAATAAATCTCTTCTAAAAAAACAACCCTCACACCCACATTCACCTTTGTTCGTATAAATAGAGTAATATTACTAATTTTTAAGTTCCTCATTTTTTTGCACGATTGTATTAGCAATATCATGGGTTTATCGGGATTACAATTTCCTTACCATCAATATCACGCACTCCACATGTGTTGAGTGCCGATATCCGACAAAGATGATAGTTTCACAAAAAAAAATAAATTATACGATAAAAATACACCATTGTCAATTCATTATTTGAAATATGTTTGGATATATGGTAATATATATTTATAAGAATATTTAGACAATACACGATAATCGTACGCAACTTCTTTTCGACAGAATTTGAGTGCGGTTTTTTGATGTAAAAAACCATTTTCTCATTCTATTTCGTCAATCGAAAGCAAGCTAGTCAGAAAATAATAGGTGTTAATTTAATACCTAAATATTTATACGAGGAGAGTGGGCTTAGTGAACTTAATCAATGAAAAAATAACTCATATAGTCTTTGGTATTGGAAATATCGTGGATCATGATGAGTCTGTCATCACTATTGATTTTAATAATTATACTAAAAAATTCGTTTACCCTGATGCCTTTGAGAAGTTTATCAAACTAAATGACAGAAATATCGCAAAATCTTTGCAGAAAATTATTGCAAAAGAGGAAATTAAAAAAGAAGCACTTGAAAGAGAACGTGAAGAAGTAGAGGCGCAGCAGGCGCTTGAACAGCAGCGTAGAGAAAAAATAAAAAACCTTAAAATTCATGAGAGCTCACAAATTGTTTTCTGGCTGGACGAGGAAGAGCAACAAAATGTATTTACCGACTGGCGAGCGTCTACTGGCAAGGTTCAAAATGGAAAAAATAAAGGCCAACCAAATAGAGTAGCTCGTTTGCTTCCGAACAGTGCATGTCTTCTGACTGCAAGAGGATCCGATCAATCAGAAACAGAAAGACGTATTTTCGGCCTCTATATGGTAAACGAAACGTTTTTCGGCGATCTTAGCAATGATGGAATGGTCCCGGCCCATACGGAATTTAGAATTAAGCTCACAGATCAAGAAGCAGAAAATATGCTTTTCTGGAATTATTATATCAACAAAAACTTTCCTGAACGCTTGACATGGAATTCTGGTAAATACCGTTACTTCGATAACGTTTGGACTGCTCAAATCTTAAAAGATATCATAGCATTAAGAACAGATGAAGAAAAAATCAAAGAAGCTAAAAACTTCTTAGAATACTTCTGTCAAATGAATCTCCTTGACATGGATAACATCCCACAGGCGCACGGAGCTTCAAAACAATAATACCCAGGTGACATATAGGGACGGTTCATATGCCCGTATGCGGGAATCACGGTTAGTTTGTTCTCTTTGGTTACCTTATATTCAATACTAATCGATTTCGTCCCCACTATTATTTCATGTTACTATAACATGAGATTGATTCAATACGTTTTTGGTGTTATTTAAAGCACTTTTTGCAATCAAGGTTCTCACTTACCCTGGGGGGAGTTGAACTCTTCTCCCTCATTTCCTGCGTTGTACCCACACGTTTTATATGATCCCGGGAAGTCGTGTAGCAACGCTCCTCGGGTTTTTGTGTTGTTATACTGTAGCTGTTAGTTTTATAGCTTTCGGCTACAGTATGGCTACAAATACGGACAGGGTTTTTGGGTAACGTTGGGTGTGTATTAGTATGTGTTACTTAATATCTTGCAAGATAATATTCAATAATAAATCTATTCTGAGATTAACCTATCAATTTGCTCCTTAACCTCTAACAAACGATCAGATGTCAAATGACCAAATTTCTTATTAACAATTCGACTAGACAACGTATATATTTTGTCTGCACGAATGCCCGATTCCACTTTCAGTTGACCAACATCTAAATCATCCGTTGTGATACGAATAAAGAAATCACGACTTGCTAAGTTAGATGTAATCGCCGCTACGACAATATCTTGATTAACAAGATTATAACTTGTATTGGATAGAACTAATACTGGACGCTGCTTCGTAGCAGATAGATCACTGTATGGAAATGGTATCAATAGTATGTCACCTTGCTTCTACAAAGTTCCAAACCTCGTCATCTACAGTATTATCCCAAAAATCCATACTTGTCTTAGTCGCTTCTCCAAGATTTTTCAAAGTATCCTTTTCACGCTTCATTTTTAGATATCCAATAAAATCATGTACTTCTGCTGCATCTTGATCTGTGATTTTGTCAATCAAGCGTTTTAATTCTTCACGGTTCACACTCATGGACAACACCACCTTTCAATTCATATTACTATTATACCATTTAGGGCTTGTTTGAAGCACAGGATATTAAGTTTCTTGCAGAAATTAGTGATAGTTTGATTGGTTACATCCTGTATCCCATTACGTGGCACTCTTTGGACGGGTTTCAATATATCCTTGGTTACGATAGATGTCAGAAAAGCAGTAAACCATTCAGTTAGTTTAATCGGCGCAGAACGCTGTTTTGTCATATGAGCACGTTATACCATTACAATGTGTAGATAGATTTTACAATTCCGTTCGTAAAGCTGACATACTGTGTTCCGTATCTCCATACTTCAACTGAAATATTGTTTGAAGTTAACTTAGATGTATCGGAAGGATGTCCCCATGATAGTTCAACTTGTGCTTTGCTCATGCCTATGTTGACCTTTTCAGCTTTAATAAGATTTATTAATAAATTTCGCTAGCGTGCCTTGCTGTTCTTTTTTCACCGTGGCGGCTGTTTCTGCTGAATTAACGAACAGCGTAGCTTTGCCGACGGATATTTTCAATTTATTATTGGACATGAAACATTTCAAAGCAAGTAATCTATAAAGCACATTTAATTTCAAATCACTATATCTGTCTAGGGCAAATTAAATAAACTTACATACATTAGTTTATCTTGATATAAGGTGGTGTTCTTGATGAAACACAAAAAGACTTTAGTTGTGCGCCTGAGACCTGGCCAAAGATTACTTGTAATTGCGAAAAGACATCGTCGCCATCATTCCTAGATAGTATTAAATTCTGCATACAAAAAACTTGACGCCAACATAACGTCAAGTTTTTTTGTTTGAGTGCATCACTTAAAATACGCTCAACTCCATTATTTATGGCTTACCTAGTAATCAAGCACACGAAGTGCTAACGTAATAGCATCCGCACGAGTAGCTACTTTATCAGGACCAAATGTATTATTGCTGTATCCTACCACCAAACCATACTTAACTGCTGTAGCAACATAAGCTCTTGCATAAGCAGGAATGTTAGATGCATCGGCGAAAGTTAACTCATCCTCTGAGACAAGCTCTAGACCCAATGCTTTAACAATCATTACTGCTGCTTCTGTACGTGTAATGTCACCAGTTGGACGGAATGTGTTATCGTTATAGCCTGTTAGTATACCCGCCTCTACTGCTTGCTGAATATACTCTTTAGCCCATCCTTGAATTTTATCTGCATCAGTAAATTTCACTTCACCTTTTGCAGCTTCAAGTTTCATTGCGCGAACTAGAATAGCTGTGAACTCAGCACGATTAACTTCTTGATTCGGCTTGAATGAACCATCACTATAACCATTTACAAGTTTTAATGATACAGCGCGTTCGATCGCCGCTTTTGTTAAGGCTCAGGTGCTGTAGGATTGTTATGCTCATGAATTGCAGCTTGCAAAGCTGTCAAAGTAGTTTGCATTGTCGCTAACTTAGTAATATATGTATTAGCAGCTTCTGCATTTGCAATCGCTGACTCAAACGCCGTTGAGCGATCCGTTAGCGTCTCTGCTGCTGCAATAGCACTAATCAATTGAGCTTTCGTATTATCAATATCATTGCCAATAACTACTGTTACTTCATGAGAAGATAACGATCCTCCAGGAGTAATTTTATATTTTGTTGTTGCTGTAAATTGATCAGTAAGATCTTTCAACTCATATCTTTTCACAATTGTGTCAGCATTTTCAATAACCATTGTTTCTGGATCGTTATTAATAATAAACTCTAATGCAAAAGACTTAGTCATTTCTACTTCTAAAAATTGTGTACCATTATTTACAACAATGTAAGGATTCTTGAAAAATTCGTGTGCTGCTGATAATGTAGCATCTTCACCCTCTTTTACAAAATGAATAACTGTTGCTGTTTTGGTTTCTGTCGGTTCCTCTGCATACACAGGCATTGCAGATACCAATAAAGCAATGATAAGTACCGCTGATAAATGTTTATACCATCTGAATTTCATAATTAACCTTCTCCTTTAAATTCCTAATCTCGAAATAATGATTATCATTCTCAATATGATCTCAAAAAAATATTAGCAGTGAGCGCTGCTAATTCGGTGTATTGATAATAATTATCATCCTCAGTGAATATATCCCATAAGCTCCCCTCTCGTCAATAGTATTTTTAATAAAAATAGGTAACGCTATCATTTGTCAACCTTTATACATATTTTGATATTTTTCTTTTACTTCCATATAAACTCCACTGACAAATTCATTTATCTCTATTAAATGCCACTCTACAAGGAATAATTCATTTCTAATCCATGCCCTTGAATCTAAAACATCGAAATAACAAAAAACCCCCTTCAAGCTTAGCTTGAAGGGGGTTGGATTATTCAATGAATTTGCTACATAATAGAGTGAATCTAATAAATTAAATGGTGCCGAGAACCGGAATCGAACCGGTACGGTAGTCACCTACCGCAGGATTTTAAGTCCTGTGCGTCTGCCAGTTCCGCCACCCCGGCGTAGTACTATGTATACAATATTCAATTGAAAAATCAGTTAACCTAGGAAATAATGGTGCCGAGAACCGGAATCGAACCGGTACGGTAGTCACCTACCGCAGGATTTTAAGTCCTGTGCGTCTGCCAATTCCGCCACCCCGGCAAGGGTATGTAGCTAATGGTGGGCCCTGAGGGACTCGAACCCCCGACAAATCGGTTATGAGCCGACTGCTCTAACCAGCTGAACTAAGGGCCCTTAATAATATAATGATAACTCATTATGTCCAAAGGTTGGTTGCGGGGACAGGACTTGAACCTGTGACCTTCGGGTTATGAGCCCGACGAGCTGCCAACTGCTCCACCCCGCGTCATTGCTATTTCAAACGTTATCGCAACGGCGACATGTATTAATATACAACATTCAAACATATTACGTCAAGCATTTTTTAATATTTTTATTTATTTTTTATTTTCACCACTTTTATTCATAAAAATTACCAGTATTAATAGGTTTACACTACTATATACCTATGCACTATATTAATCCCCTTGAATTATTCAATAAATATTTCACTCCATATCTTCCCTTTAACGATTTGAATATTTCTATTTCCTGAGGGCAATCAAGACCATACATCCAATAATCATTTTCCATTCGCTGTACAACACAACTTGCTTGAAACTTTGATTCATATAATCTAATCCAATATATCCACATCTATTGTTACCTCCCAAAACTTTTCGTAACTCCTTGATAGACTTCCTAGTAACGAAAAGTTACTTCGGAAGCATTAGCCAAAGATAACGATAGATTACCCATTTTACACAAAATCATTCCAATTAATAAAAATAATGTAACAAGATAAGAAAAAATCCCCTTATCGCTAACAATGTTAAGTTCTAAGTATCGAACTTTCTACACATCGTCGACGATAAGGGGATTACTCTTTATTCTTCCTTTAGCTGAATCTGCGGTGATCTAATCGTAATCTTCTCACCATCAAACTCCATTAATACTTTATCTTTAATATCCATTGCCTTCAAATATTCTTTTGGAACTTGAAGACGACCAACTTTATCAACAACCACATAAGCAACATGCTCATTTTGTGAGGTATGCGCTGATAACGATACAAAGCCTTCACCATGCGATCCGATCTCTGGGTTATGCTTCACAAATTCCGTACTCGTTAAGCCGTCTCTAATCGCAACAACGCGGTCAACTTGACTGGCTAAGGTCATATCATGGGTAACGATAACGATCGTGACACCGATCTCCTTATTCAGCCTACGAAAAATATTCATAATCATATCAGATGTCGCAGTGTCAACCGATCCTGTAGGCTCATCTGCTAGTAGCAGCTCTGGACGATTAGATAACGATATCGCAATCGCCACACGCTGCTGCTCACCGCCTGAGAGCTGATGCAATTTATTATGCATCCGGTGCTTCAAACCAACCCATTCTAGAAGCTGCGTCGCATACGTACGATCCAACTTTCCAGAAAGCATCATTGGCATTTCAACGTTTTCAAGAGCTGTCAAATACGGCAATAGGTTTCGAGCATTGTTTTGCCAAATAAAACCTACCGTATCCCGCTTATAGCTTACACGCTCTTCCTCAGTCATTTTCAACAGATCCCAAGGACCCACTTTAACTTGCCCTGCAGAAGGACGATCTAAGCCACCTAGCGTATTTAAGAGCGTTGATTTACCACTACCACTATTACCGATAATAGCCATCAATTCGCCCTTCTCAACGGTTAGGTTCAAGCCTTGTAGAGCGACAACTTCCAAATCGTCAGTTTTATATATTTTTACTAATCCTTCACAATAGATCATGAATTATCGCTCCTCTCCCATTTTCACAGCTTGATGTACTTTAAGCTTTTTGATATGAAGGAGTAAGAACCCGGCACCAATTAACATCATCACAAGCACGACTAGCATTAATTGATTCGTATCGCTAGCTTGGAAGATAACACGGAATGGTGGAACCATTTCCGAGGCGTTGTCCGCCGATTGTAAAAATGGTAAGAAGATGTAGCTGACAACTTTACCAATACCAAAACCGAGTCCAATTGCAAGTCCTGCCGTTAATATTTGCTCAATCAGCAACATACTAGTTAACTGTGACTTCGAAAGCCCCATCGCACGTAACACACCAAATTGAACGACACGACCAGACAAATTGAAGAACCAGTATAATAGATAGCCTGCTAAAGTAACCGCAATCGTAACGAGGAATCCAAGACTTAATATACCGAATACGCCACCTCTAGTCGGTAACTTCGATTGAATAATTAGATCATTACGTACATCTTTAACGGTAACTACGTCTAATTTCGAAGCGGCTAGATGATCAAGCAACGGAGCAACAAGCGCATCCGGCTCCATCTTCACCCATACTTCATAAGGAATTAGCGGTAATTGATCATATATATAGTCCAAGTTAGCAATTAAGAACGGTTCACTATCTGGATATAAATTAGGCCAGAATGGAACGATGCCTTGCACTGTAAAATCTAATGTTCCATCTGTGAAACTTACTGAAATGAGATCGCCTAATTTCAATTGATATTTTTCAGCAATGTTTTCTGGTATTAGAGCACCATGCTCAGCCAATCCAAGGTATGACAAGTAATACGCCGGATCATAATCATACAAATCGTCTCCGAACCAAGCTACATCATAGAAATCTTTATTATCAATTCCCATAATTGTACCTTTCCCAACCGTCTTACCTGATACAATAATATTATTTTTGGACTGAAGTACTCTTGTAGCAGCTTCTACGCCAGGACTAGTTCGGAATACTTCGAACGGTGGTTCTGTATAGAGTAACTTCTGTGGTTGGTTATTATTTCCATTACCTCCACCATTTCCTCCGTTGCTGCCACCGCCGCCATTGCCTCCACCGTTTCCGCCGTTATTACCACCATTATTCCCGCCATTGTTATTGCCATCATCAGGTTTCTTCGTAGGAATCTTTTCAGGAATTCCGCCCCAATTCGTATGAACAATAACATCAGCACCATTTTTATACAGCGTTCGCTCCGTTGAGTTCAAGTCTATCGTACGAGCAGCCGAAGCATTATACACACCTAAGCCGATCGTTAAAATAAGCAATGTCATCAATGGATAGTAGCCTTTAGAAGAACGAGATAATTGTGTTAACGTCAAGTAAGATGATACAGGTAAATACCTTTTACCTAGCCAATTGCATAGTGCTATTATCCACGGGAAAATTCGCAGACATAGCAATCCAAGCGCAAAAATTGCTATTGCAGGTACAAAGAATAAAAACGGTTGAATTTGCATTTGATCACTTGATACGCCTGAATTAACAGTAAGTAATTGACGTTCATTGAACAAATACCAACCATAGATTGTAACGAGTACTAATATAATATCCAAATACCATTTTTGCCAAAATGGCTTTTTGTCAGATCGAGCCAAATCTTGTTTGTAACTAACGATGGAGGCTCTTGCGTACTGTACCGCTGGAATAATTGTTGCTAAAAGAGCGATAACAACAGCTATAACTCCGGCAATAATCGTTTCTACAGAGAATCCAATCGTAATCGACTTACGATTGACAAAGGATAAAAATCCATCTGCTGATCCAATACTTTTGGACATAAACCATCCAATCAATGGACCGATAACAAGAGCGATCAAACCAAGCATTATACTCTCGACGACATACATGCCGACAATTTGCCTTGTTCCTGCACCTCTACTACGAAGGACAGCAATATCACTGCGTTGTTTATCTAGCGATTGTCTTGCATTCATCATAATGAAATAAATAACCATTGCTAGCATTGGCGCAGCTAAAGTAAATAGCATCGTTTGTAATTCATTACTTTGCGCTCGGAAAGCTTTCAATGTTTCGGCGAATGATTGCTCTACTTTCGTATCTTTAAGTCGTTGGTACAACTCAATATCTAGACGATTTAAAGTAGAAGCCAGTTCATTAATTTGACTACTTTTAATTTGTGAAAGATCGAATGAATAATACCAAGATGCAGACTGCAAGAAAATATTTTGTTTTTTCAGTAGTTCTTCTTGAAACAACGTTTCATTAACAAACAGTGTTCCAAATTGCGATTCTACCCCTTGAGCCCAGTACGCATCAGAAATGTCTGTTGGCGATACAATACCAACAATTTGCACAACGATTTGTTTACTATTATCAGCACGATAATAGAATAGATCGCCAACATGCACATCATTACGATACATGCCTTCTTCAATCATTACCGCTTCCAGTACGCCTTTATCGGTAAGCTTGTCACTGAACCATTGTCCTTGTACAAGTTCATTATGTTCCTGTAAACCACTCATCGATTGAATATTTAAGGAACGTGTGCGACTCGCATCTACTTTATCAGGAAAGACTGGAGTAACATTACTTGGACGTATTCCATATTGTTGCACGAAGGTATCAAACGGGAAACCTATCGTTTTGGGAATATCATCCTTAATATATTGCTCTACAGAGAGCAATCCATCCATATTATTGCCATTTGCAGGTACGCCTTGATATTTCATCATTAAAGATCCTGCAGGCTTACTTTCACTATCTACCTTCAATTGTTGTGCAATGACGCGTTTCAAAGCTCCATCTGCATACATTGGAATACTTGTGGCAAATGCGACAGCAACAATAAGTCCTAACAAAGTACTTAATGTTAGCCAACGAGTATTCCACATTTTACGGAAAATAAAGCGAAAGAAGGGTACACCCATATCTTATCTCCCTACTACTTTCTGACCAGGCGTTAAGCCTTGTAAAATTTCGACATCAGTAGCAGTCTGCTGTCCGACTTCTACATCTACTTCACTTTTTTGCCCTTTTTCATCCACTACTTGAACATAAGTACGGTTACCTATGCTTCTTAGTGTAGATGGTGGGATGACAATAGCATTTTCTGTACGACTAGTGATGACGTTAATAGAAGCAGTTAGACCGCGAGCCGCTCCCGCAGGTAATTTATCAATCTGTACAATCATATAATCCTCGATACGATCAATTTCACCTGCTGCACCGCCTGATCCGTTCCCACCACCAGATGAATCAGTAGCTTTAGTAGGAAGTTGTTTCACTTTTCCTTTAATTGAACCACCGTTACTAATAGAAACCGTAGCTTCCATACCAATAGCAACTTTTTCTTGCTCTGTTTTTGTTAATTTCGCGCCTGGAACAAGCATTGTTGTATTGGCTACAATGGCAATCGGAGCATAAGCTTTAATAAGATCGCCTTTTTTTGCAGTTAGCGATACGATCGTGCCTGAGAATGGTGCTGTAATGACACCTTTTTCAATTTCCACCGCCATATCGTCTAGCTTTTGTCTTTTTTCTTCAAATGCAATACGTTGCGCCTCATACTCTGATTGATCCATCTCATCTCTTGAACGTAGCAATTCCTTCATCGCTAGTTCATCGCGTTGAAAAGCGAGTTTATCTAGACGTAAAGTTTTTTGCAGTTCACTTACATCAAGCTCTGCAATGACTTGTCCAGCAGTAACTGTATCACCTGTCTTCACGTGCACATCTTTTACATTAAGATCACCTTTAGTGAAATACATCGTTTCTTCTTCTAATGAAATAATTCTACCAATAACTGTTACCTTTGTTTCTAATGTTTTCGTAGCAACTGTATGCTCTGGCTTTTGCGAGATTTTCGGAGGAATAATATCAGGTATAACTTCCTCTTCTTTTTCATTCGGTAATAGACTACAACCACTTAATAATAGTGCTAAAATAACCATTGATATACTTGCTTTACGAGATAAATTTGCCATCCACCATTTCATAAACATGGTCTGCAACCTCCAAAATTGTAGGATCATGTGTCGTCATACATATCGAAATTTGTTCATACTTAATAATGCTTTGAAATAACGCCATTACTTGTGCGGACATCGCAGTATCCAATTCAGCAGTAGGCTCATCTGCAAGTAATAGAATCGGACGATGTGCAATAGATTTTGCTATAGCAACACGTTGTTGTTCACCACCCGATAATTCATACGGGCGGTGATGCATACGTTTTTCAAGTCCAACAAGTGTTAAGCATTCTTCAACGCGCTCTTTCCATTCTTTTTTGGGCCGATTCGCCATCCGCAAAGAAAGTTCAACATTTTCATAAGCAGATAATAAAGGCATTAATGCAAACGCTTGAAAAATAAACCCCATTTCATTGCGTCGTATTAATGTCCTTGCCTTATCGCTTAGCGTATCGAACGGTTTACCATTGAAATCAATACTCCCTTTGCTTGGCGTATCTAATCCGCCAAGACTGTTCAACAAAGTCGTTTTACCTGAGCCTGATCTTCCTTTTAACATAACAAGCTGTTGACGTTCAACTGTCATATTAAGTCCCTTTAACACATGAAGATCTTTGCCACCCACTTGAAAGATCCGTTCCATCTCTCGCACTTGTAATAGTGGAGTGTGACTAGGCTCGACATCATTTTCTTGAATATGTAACTGTTCATTCATATAATCTCATGACACCCCTCACACTTATTCTATATTAGAGACGTTTAATAGTTGGAAAAGGTTACAACTTTTAAATTATTTTCTGAAAATTTTCTAATAACATTGAAATATCATTATAACATTCATTGCTCTCATGTAATCAACTAAAATAGACATTATCATTTCATTACTGCTGAAACGATAATGTCTACTATATATTCGCTTTATGTTCAAACATCATTGCTGTCGTTTAATTGTTGTAAGCTTGAGGATTAGCTCTCCATGATTGAAGTGCTGCTACATCATCTTGAGCAATTTCACCAGTGGCAACAGCTTGTTCAATTAATGCAGAATAATTGGAAATGGTTTGCAGTGGAATCCCTGCTTCCGCAAACGCATCAATAGCCGATTGGAACTGATACGTAAAGATAGCCAATACTGCAAGTGGCACTGCTCCAGCTTCACGAACAGCAAGTGCTGCTTTCAATGAGCTACCACCAGTAGAAATCAAATCCTCGATAACGACGACCTTTTGGCCCGGTAGTACGCGACCTTCGATTTGATTTTGCTTACCATGTCCTTTAGCTTTATCACGAATATAAGCCATTGGTAAGTTCATTTTTTGTGCGACCCATGCAGCATGCGGAATACCTGCTGTTGAAGTACCAGCAATCACTTCAGCGTCAGGGTACATTTCATTAATTAATGCTACAAAACCATCTGCTACTTTTTCACGAATTTCAGGATAAGTCATCGTAAGACGATTATCGCAATAAATAGGTGACTTTATGCCAGACGTCCATGTGAATGGATCATTCGGACGAAGCGCTACTGCTTTTATTTCTAATAATGATGCAGCAATATCTTTTGCAAGCTGTTCCAATGATACTTTACTCATATGAGATTAACTCCTCAATAATAGATTCAATTGCTAACCGCGGATCAGTTGCAGCTGTTATCGGACGACCGATAACCATGTAGTCAGTCCCTTGTCGTAATGCTTCACTAGGCGTCATAATGCGAGATTGATCATTCAGTGCTGCTCCTAATGGACGAATACCAGGTGTAATCGTTTGGAATGCTTGTCCACAAGCATTTTTAATCGCAATAACTTCTGATGGTGATGCAACAACGCCATCTAACCCTGCTAATTGTGTTAACTTCGCATATGAAAGTACTGCAGCTTCAACCGTACCAGTAATTCCGATCTCACCATTCATAACTTGCTGACTAGTACTAGTTAAATGTGTTACGGCGATTACCGTTGGACGGTTCTGACTAGAGCTTGCTTGCTGTACACCTTCAAGCGCAGCCTCCATCATAGCGCGACCACCTGCAGCATGTACGTTGAACATATCAACGCCTAGCGCAGTAATACTCGTTGCTCCACCTTTGACAGTGTTAGGAATATCATGCATTTTCAAGTCTAAAAATACGCGGAAGCCACGATTTTTAAGCCCTTCTACAAAAGTGGGGCCTGCAGCGTAGTATAGCTGCATGCCCACTTTCATATAGCAAGGAATTCCGTTCAATTGCTGAATTAACTGCTCCGCAGCAGTTGCACTTGAATAATCAAGTGCAACCATAATTTTCGAAGCCGCCTCTGCTTTTGTAAGTGACATACCTTGCCCTCCTAAAACTTTTTGTTTACTTCATGAAAATACTACTTAGTAACAAAAAGTTACTTCGGAAGCATAAAAATTTATTGTTATCTACTTGATGATGCTTCCTGATAACAAAAAGTTACTTCGGAAGCATCATCTAAAATTTTTCGTTTACTTCTGTGGAGATACTGGCATAGCACTAGAAGTGAAGTTAATAGTTTGCATCATTGTAAGTAATGCTCTTACTGTATCAAGTGACGTCATACATACTACCCCATTCTCAACTGCTTCACGACGAATACGGAAGCCGTCACGTTCTGGAGTTTTGCCCTTCGTAAGTGTATTTACTACGAATTGAGCATGTCCTTCACGGATATGGTCAAGAATATTTGGAGCACCTTCACTTAATTTATTAACTCGCTCTACATATAACCCTGCTGCTTCTAGCGCATCTGCAGTACCACCAGTTGCCATTAATTTGTAGCCTATATTTGCAAAACCACGCATTAATTCAACTGTTTCTTGCTTATCTTTATCCGCTACTGTTACAAGAATTGTACCAGAGTTAGGAATTTTCATACCTGCACCAATAAGTCCTTTGTACAATGCTTTTGCAAATTGTACGTCGCGCCCCATTACTTCACCTGTAGATTTCATCTCAGGCGTTAATGTAGGGTCAACACGACGAAGTTTCGCGAATGAGAATACTGGAACTTTAACCGATACATGATCATCTTCAGGCCATAAACCATCTACATAACCAAGATCAGCAAGTCTTTCATTCAAGATTGCACGAGTTGCCAGATTCGCCATCGGCAGATTTGTTACTTTACTTAAGAATGGTACTGTACGAGAAGAACGTGGGTTAACCTCGATTACATATACTTTCTCTTCGTGAATAACAAACTGGATGTTAACAAGTCCGATAACTTTAAGCGCTTTTGAGATTTTAATCGTAATATCTACGATTTGTTGCTTAATATCGTCAGATAATGATTGCGGAGGATATACAGCAATCGAGTCACCGGAGTGAACACCTGCGCGCTCCACATGCTCCATAATACCTGGGATAAGTACCGTTTCGCCATCACAGATTGCATCAACTTCAGCTTCTTTACCAAGCATATAACGGTCGATCAATACTGGATGTTCAGGGTTGATCTTCACAGCTACTTCCATATAGCTTAACAGTTCTGCATCAGAATATACGATTTCCATTGCACGTCCACCAAGTACATACGATGGTCTTACAAGAACCGGGTAACCGATAACTTGAGCTGTAGCTACTGCTTCACCAACAGTCGTAACCGTTTTACCATCTGGTTGCGCAATATCTAAGCTACGAAGTAACGCTTCGAATTTCTTACGATCTTCCGCTGCATCGATACTTTCAAGGCTAGAACCAAGAATTTTCACGCCAGCTTTAGAAAGTGGAGCAGCAAGGTTAATCGCTGTTTGACCACCGAACTGAACGATTACACCGATTGGTTGCTCTTGTTCGATAACGTTCATTACGTCCTCGAAGAATAATGGCTCAAAGTATAGACGATCAGATGTACTGAAGTCAGTCGATACCGTTTCAGGGTTGTTATTAATAATAACTGCTTCGTAGCCTGCATTTTGAATAGCCCATACAGCATGAACAGTTGAGTAATCGAACTCAATACCTTGACCGATACGAATTGGTCCAGAACCTAGTACAAGGATTTTTTCTTTCGTTGTATCCGTTACTTCATTTTCTACCTCGTATGTGGAGTAGTAATATGGTGTAACTGCTTCAAATTCTGCAGCACAAGTGTCCACCATTTTATAAACTGGAATCATACCTTGCGACTTACGATATGCACGAATATCATCTTCATTCGTGTAAGCAGCATTTGGGAATCCTTCTTGACGAATTTCAGCAATTGAGCGGTCAGAGAAACCTTTACGTTTCGCTTCATATAATAACTCTTCTGTAAGTTCAGCTGATGTACGAATGATATCTTCAAATTTCACGATACCTTCGATTTTATCAAGGAACCACCAGTCGATACTAGTTAGATCTTGAATTTCTTGCAGTGCATAACCACGACGGAATGCTTCAGCAACTAGGAACATACGCTCATCATCAGGCTTATTAAGGCGAGTACGTAATACATCTTCAGAAAGATCAACTGATTCTTTCAAATGAATACGGTGCGCACCGATTTCCAATGAACGTACTGCTTTATGAATAGATTCTTCGAATGTACGACCAATCGCCATGACTTCGCCAGTTGCTTTCATTTGCGTACCAAGTTTGCGGTTCGCATCAACGAATTTATCAAATGGCCAACGAGGAATTTTTGATACGATATAGTCAAGAGCAGGCTCGAACATTGCATAAGTTTGACCAGTAACTGGGTTAACGAGTTCATCAAGAGTATAACCAACCGCAATTTTCGCAGCCATTTTTGCAATGGGGTAGCCCGTTGCCTTAGAAGCAAGCGCTGATGAACGAGATACACGCGGGTTAACCTCAATTACATAATATTGATAACTGAACGGATCAAGCGCAAACTGTACGTTACAGCCACCTTCGATATTCAAAGCGCGAATGATTTTCAATGATGCTGAACGAAGCATTTGATATTCGCGATCAGACAATGTTTGAGACGGCGCAACTACGATAGAGTCACCAGTATGAACACCAACTGGATCGAAGTTTTCCATGTTGCAGACAACGATACAGTTATCGTTAGCATCACGCATAACCTCGTATTCTACTTCCTTCATACCAGCAATTGATTTCTCAATTAGACATTGATTGATTGGAGAGTAACGAATACCTGAAGCAACAATTTCACGAAGTTCTTCTTCATCATCACAAATTCCGCCGCCTGTACCACCTAATGTGTAAGCAGGACGAACGATAATCGGATAGCCAATGGAGTTAGCAAAAGTAACTGCAGCCTCAACTGTCGTTACAATATCACTATCTGGAACCGGTTGGTCAAGCTCACGCATTAAATCACGGAACAAGTCACGATCTTCTGCTTTTTCAATGGCTGAAAGCTGAGTTCCAAGCAATTGAACATTTTCTTGCTCAAGCACGCCAGCACGAGCCAGCTCAACTGCCATATTTAGTCCCGTTTGTCCGCCAAGTGTTGGCAGCAAACCATCTGGACGTTCTTGACGAATAATTTGAGATACAAAGTCAAGCGTAATTGGTTCGATGTAAACTTTATCAGCCATATTTGTATCAGTCATAATTGTTGCAGGGTTACTGTTGATTAAAACAACTTCATAACCCTCTTCTTTCAATGCTTGACATGCTTGGGTACCCGCATAGTCAAATTCCGCCGCTTGTCCGATAACGATAGGACCAGAGCCAATTACAAGGATTTTTTTAAGTTTATTATTTTTAGGCATTTTGTAATTCTCCTCTCAACATTTCCGACAATATAGCTTGACGAGGTTTTTGCGGATTTTCTTGCTTATGGTTGCGAATCATTTCAATAAATTGATCAAATAGGTAACCGGAATCCTCTGGACCTGGAGCCGCCTCTGGGTGATACTGTACTGAGAATGCTGGGAACGTTTTATGTTTCAAGCCTTCAATTGTTTTATCGTTGTTGTTGATATGTGTCACGATTAGATCAGTAGCTTTGATTGATTCATCCGTTACTGTATAACCATGGTTTTGCGATGTAATATAGCAACGATTTGTTGCTAATTCTTTCACTGGATGATTACCACCACGGTGACCAAATTTCAATTTTTCTGTATCTGCACCGCATGCAAGAGCAAACAGTTGATGACCAAGACAAATTCCGAACATCGGGAATTCACCAAGTAGTTGTTTAATTGTTTCCGCAATATGAAGATTATCTTTCGGATCCCCAGGACCATTCGACAATTGAATGCCATCTGGTGCAAGGCGACGGATTTCATCAGCCGTTGTGTCGTGAGGAACAACTACGATATCGCAATTACGTTTGGACAATTCGCGAATAATTCCACTTTTAGAACCACAGTCAATTAACACAATACGCTCTTTATTACCTGGATTTGTGTACACATATTCTGTGGAAGTACGCGCTACCTGATCTTGGATTGATGGTGTTGCTTTCAAACGTTCTAGAAGTTCTTCAACATGCTCATTACCCGTTGTAATAACACCCTTCATCGATCCCAATTGACGAATTTTACGAGTCAACATACGAGTATCGATATCAGAGATACCAGGAATTTCATATTCTTTCAAAAGATCACCTAAAGAATATTGTGCACGCCAGTTACTTGGAATTGGTTCATAACGACGAACTGCTAAGCCGTGAATAAAGGGGCGAATTCCTTCGAAATCATCACGAGTAATACCGTAGTTACCAATTAATGGGTAAGTCATTGTGACAATTTGTCCACAGTAAGACGGGTCAGTAATAAGCTCCTGATATCCTGTCATTCCTGTACTAAATACGACCTCACCAATCGTTTGAGTTTCAGCACCGAATGATAATCCTTTAAATAAAGTTCCATCTTCTAATAATAATCTTGCTTGCATCCGTTTCACTCCTCAAAAGTTGTACTTTCTATTCAGTCCAAACAATATTACCATTAACAATTGTTGCTACAGGCCATCCTTTAAGTTTCCAACCACCAAACGGTGTGTTGTTACTCTTAGATAGGAATGTACTAGTGTCAACCACTTGTTCATTTTCGATATCAACAATTGTAATATCAGCAGGCTTACCAATTTCAAGGCTACCTTCTTCAAGGCGGAACACTCTAGCAGGATCTTGTGTCAATCGTTTCAAGAGGAAGCCTAAAGTCCAGCGACCTGTTTCTACAAAATGTGTATAAAGTAATGGGAATGCTGTTTCCAGCCCAACAATTCCAAATGGTGCAAGGTCAACACCTTTTGCTTTTTCCTCTGCGCTATGAGGCGCATGATCCGTTACGATAATATCTATAGTACCATCCTCTAATCCTTCAAGAACAGCTGCTACATCTCGTGGTGTACGAAGTGGAGGATTCATTTTCCAATTTGCATCATCAAGCCCAGGAATGTTCTCATCAGATAAAATTAAGTGATGGGGACAAACTTCAGCAGTCACTTTAATACCAACTTGCTTCGCAAGGCGAATGAGTCGTACAGATTGTTCCGTACTTACATGACAAACATGATAATGTACGCCAGTAGCTTCTGCAAGTAATACATCTCTACCTACATGGATCGCTTCAGATTCATTTGGAATACCTTTAAGTCCATGCTTACGTGAAAACTCACCTTCAGATGCCCAAGCACCTACTACCAATGAATCATCTTCACAGTGCGCGATAACTGGCATATCAAGAGATTTTGCAAGTGCCATTGCGTCTTTCATCATTTGCGCATTTTGTACGCCTACACCATCATCTGTAAAACCGATAGCTCCAGCTTCTTTTAATGAAGCAAAGTCAGTAAGCTCACGACCAAGCTCATTTTTTGTAATAGCAGCATAAGGTAGCACTTTAACTAATTGTGCTTCTTCTGACTTGTCGATAATGTATCTCACCGTCTCAGCAGTATCAGTAACTGGTCTTGTATTAGGCATACAAGCGATCGTTGTAAAGCCGCCCTTTGCAGCTGAACGAGAACCTGTAATAATATCTTCTTTATGTGTGAAGCCTGGATCACGTAAATGTACATGCATATCGATAAAGCCTGGGGATACTAATTTACCTTGTGCATCGATAACTTCTGCACCATCAGTATTAACCGTTTCCGTTGCATCGACAATCGCTGCAATTTTACCATCGACTACTTGAATATGTTTGCTTTCCAAAGTAGCACTCGACTCATTCCAAACATTACCGTTCAAAATCCACAAAGACATTTTCATCCTCCTAAAAACTTTTCTGTTACATCTTGAGTAACTTCTTGTTAAGAAAAGTTACTTCGTAAGCATAATTCTTTTCGTTATCTCCACGATATTTCTTCTCGTAAACGAAAAGTACATCGGAAGCATAATCTACAACTTTTCTGTTATACAAGTGCGCGCTCGATAACTGCCATTCGAATCGGAACTCCATTTGACATTTGCGAGAATATTTTCGAATTTGCAGCTTCTACTAGTTCACTGTCAATCTCCACGTCTCTGTTAACTGGTGCAGGGTGCATAATAATCGCATGACTTGCCATTTGACGTGCTCGCTCAACTGTTAAACCATAGCTTTGCCGATAAGCATCCGCTGATTTCAATATTCCAGATGAATGACGTTCAAGTTGAACTCTTAGCATCATCACTACATCTGCTTTTATCGCTTCTTCCATACTTACATATTGCACATCAAGATCTTTTGCTTGCATATCGTTAGGAGCACAGAACATAACATTTGCTCCAAATTGGCGAAGTGCATACAAATTACTTCTTGCCACTCGACTGTGCAAAACATCTCCGATAATCGCTACATTCAAGCCCTTTAATGAACCGAAATGCTTTTGCATTGTATATAGATCAAGCAAAGCTTGAGTTGGATGTTCGTTGTTACCATCACCAGCGTTAATTAGCGGTACTTTAATTTTGGGTGCCATTTCTGCTAGCAAGCCAATTGGTTTCAAGCGAATAATACCCACATCGATCCCCATTGACTCTAACGTTCTAACTGTATCGTAAATGGATTCACCTTTTTCGACACTTGAAGCCGCTGCACTAAAGTTAATAACTTCCGCACCTAGTCGTTTCTCGGCAACCTCGAATGAAGTTCTAGTACGCGTACTGTTCTCAAAGAACATGTTTGCAACAAATTTTCCGTTAAGTAAGTTGTGTGTCTTATTTGCATGTTGTTCCCAGAAGGCAGCTCTGTCAAGAATAGATTGAATCTCATTTTGACTAAGATCCTTCAAACCGAGTAAACTTCGTGTTTGAGTTTGCGTAATCGTCATTAAATGGCCTCCCTAGTGAATAATCGTAACTTGATCAATACTATCAATTTCAGTAAATTGAACTTGTATCTCTTCTTGTTTAGATGTGGGAACATTTTTACCGATGAAATCTGGTCGAATAGGCAGCTCACGATGACCACGATCTACTAGCACAGCAAGCTGTACATTTTGTGGTCTACCGAAGTCCATAATGGCATCCATGGCAGCTCTGATCGTACGACCTGTGTATAGAACATCATCAAACAAAATGACTTTTTTGTTCTTAACGAGTGTTGAATCCAGCTCAGTATCACTAGGCGTATTGGAAAGCTCCACCATTATATCTACTGTTTCACTTCGATCATCACGATACTTCGTAATATCAAGCTCTCGCACTGGAACAGTTGTGCCTTCAATTTCCGAAATTCTCGCAGCTACTCGATTGGCAAGATACACACCTCTAGTCCGAATACCAACGATAATGCAATCTTCGATTCCTTTATTCTTCTCCACAATCTCATGTGCAATTCTAATTAATGCACGTCTGATTGCAGTTTCATCCATAATTACAAGACGTCCTCCTTCTGACAAGAGCATCTCACCTCCACTTTTCATTAATATGTCCATCATCTATACCGGATTGTCGCAAAGGAATAAAAAAACTCCTTGCGTCAGTCCGCAAGGAGTTGTGAGAGCAGTATCGTCCGTTAGGTTGTCTGTACCAAATAGTGCTTCCATATACAAGGAGCCTATCTTGGACACAATTCACCTATTGGCTTAACTTCACGTTACCTTGCCAACCTCACGGGGCTGAATTAAAGGTACATCTGTATTGAAAAAATTATCCCACGTTCGACATGTTTTGTCAAGAGAATCAGTGCATCAAATTTCATATCTCATTTAATAAATGATATAATATCCATGGATCTAAATTTTGTATAGTAAGGTGGGTAATTATAATGGAAGAAGATAAAAATGTAACATTAACGGTAGAGACCATCGTTCATTCACCGATTGAAAAAGTATGGAAATATTGGACGGAGCCTCAGCATATAACAAAATGGAGCTTTGCTTCCGATGACTGGCATGCACCCCATGCCGAAAATGATTTAAGGGTGGGCGGAAGTTTCCTTACAAGAATGGAAGCTAAAGATGGTAGCTTTGGATTTGATTTTGGTGGTGTTTATGATGAAGTGAAAATAAACGAGCTTATTTCTTATACTATTGGAGATGGAAGAAAAGTTACGATTACTTTTATTAGCCAAGAAAACGACACTAAAGTCATTGAAACTTTTGAAGCAGAAACGACCAATCCCCCAGAAATGCAAAAAGCCGGGTTTCAAGCTATACTAGATAACTTCAAAAGATATAGCGAAATTTCTAAAGAAGATTAGGTTCATTTGAATCAGAGACGGCTACGAGAATAATTCACCGTTCCAATCGCCGTTGTCCTCGGATTTATTGTAAAACTCATGGTACATGGTTGAAGACGGTTATTGTATGAAAGTGAGTATCGTTCAAGAAAAAGATGCTAACCGTCTGACCATGCTTCCAACCATAAATTGAGCGTAATATTCCCTTTATGCAGTTTAAACTGCATAAGTGCTACCATGATCAACGAAGCTGTTTAATACGTTCGATGGCACGTTCCGTGTTCTCACGACTACCAAAAGCAGTTAAGCGGAAATACCCTTCGCCACATTGACCAAATCCAACTCCTGGTGTTCCCACAATATTCGCTTCACTCAATAAGTAATCGAAGAAACTCCATGAATTGTAGCCTTCCGGTGTTTTCAACCAGATGTAAGGAGCATTAACTCCGCCAAATACGGAGAATCCCGCTTCACGCAGACCATCGCGAATCATTACCGCATTAGACATATAGTAATTCACTAATTCTTTAATTTGCAGTTTACCTTCTGGAGAGTAAATCGCCTCTGCACCTTTTTGCGTTACGTAGGAAACACCATTGAATTTCGTAGTGTGACGTCTATTCCATAGTTCGTTCATACTTACTGCATTGCCCAATACATCGCGACCTTGTAATTGTTGCGGTACAACCGTGTATGCACAACGGATACCAGTAAATCCAGCCGTTTTGGAGAAGCTACGGAATTCAATCGCAACTTGTTTGGCTCCTTCGATCTCATAAATACTGTGAGGAACATTATCTTCTGTAATAAAAGCTTCATAAGCAGAATCGAATAATATAATACAACCATTCTCAATCGCATAATCCACCCATACTTTAAGCTCTTCTTTGGTTAATGTCATACCTGTAGGATTATTAGGATAACATAAGTAGATCAAATCGACCTTTTCTGTAGGAAGGCTTGGCTTAAAATCATTATCAGCCGCGCAATCAAGGTAAACTATTTTTTCATAACGACCGATATCGGTAATAAATGCTCCAGCGCGACCAGCCATTACGTTTGTATCTACATAAACAGGATAGACAGGATCTTGCACCGCTACAATGCTATCCCTACTAAATATCTCTTGAATATTACCGACATCACATTTTGAACCATCACTCAAAAATACTTCATCACTATTCAACTCAACTCCGCGAACTTTGTAATCATTCGCAATGATTTCATTAATTAAGAAGGAATATCCTTGCTCTGGACCATATCCTTTGAACGTCGCTACATTAACCATATCATCAACAGCAGCATGCATTGCTTTAATAACCGCTTGCGGCAATCCTCTCGTAACATCACCAATACCAAGACTAATGACATCCGCTTGTGGATGTTGTTCCATATATTTCATTCTACGTTTTGCTATCTCTGAAAATAAATAGCTACCTTGTAGTTCAAGAAAATGCTGATTCATCGTTGTCATCTTCGTTCACCGACCCTTTACATATTATCTCTTACTGTATAAGGATAGCGTAAATTAGTCAGAAACATCATGTAGAATGTAATCAATTGTTTGTACATATTGTAGTATTTAATTTTAAAGCATCGAATAGCTATCCATGGTGAAAGTACATTTATATATGAATTTTATCAACAATCTCTTCAAGGTATTCTAATAAAAAAACTGTAGACAAACTAGAATTTCTTCTAGTTTGTCTACAGCCCTCGAAACTTGCGATCTATCGAGATCGCAAGTTTTTTAATACTTCATTAAAGTCTTCAGGTAATGGTACTTCAAACTGCAAACGCTCGCCCGTGCGAGGATGCGTGAAGCCTAAAATACCAGCATGTAATGCTTGTCCCTTTAACGGAATCGTTTTATTACGTCCATATACTGGATCACCAGCTAATGGATAGCCAATATATTTCATATGCACACGAATTTGATGCGTACGGCCAGTCTCAAGCTGTAACTCAACAATCGTATAGTCGCCGCCAATACGCTCAATAACTGAGAAGTGAGTCATCGCTTCCTTCGCGTTGACATCCGTTACAACGTATAATTTACGATCATTGGTATCTCGTCCTATTGGAGCGTCAATTGATCCTGAATCATGTGGCATATTTCCGTGGACAAGTGCAGTATAGCGTCTTGTTACAGAATGTTCTTTCAATTGTTCTGCAAGTGATACATGCGCCAAATCATTTTTGGCAACCATCAATAATCCTGTCGTATCACGGTCAATACGATGAACAATACCAGGACGCATTACCCCATTAATTCCCGATAGATCTTTACAATGATACATTAGCGCATTAACTAAGGTCCCCTTCGGATGACCTGGTGCAGGATGTACAACCATTCCTCGCGGTTTATTAATGACAATAACATCACTGTCTTCATAAATTACGTCTAACGGAATGTTTTCAGCAATAATTTCTAATACTTCTGGTTCTGGCACTTGTATAGTAATCGTATCATTTTCTTGTACTTTATAATTACTTTTGATGATCGTACCATTCACTTGGACATAGGCAGTTTTTATCCATTCTTGTACTTGAGTACGTGAAATTGCTGCATTCCCAATCGCATCCGTAATAAATTTATCAATACGTGTTCCTTGCGCCTCTTCATTAGCGATAAACTCGTAATTCTCTTGTTGTCCTGTAATATTACTCATTGTCTATAACTACCTTGCCTTTCTTCTCTTCTTTCATGCTTAGAAGTGTATCTAGCATAATAAGAATTACACCTACTACAATTGCAGAATCTGCAATATTGAATATCGGGAATGTATAGCTTCCGAAATTAAATTTGAAGAAGTCAACAACTTCACCAAAGCGTGCACGATCGATAAAGTTACCGATTGCTCCACCTAGGACAAGTCCTAAGCCTGACAATATATACACAGTTCCTGTTTTACGAACAGAGTGAGCATACCAAATAATTGCTCCAACAATAATAATGGTAATAATAATGAAAAATAGACGTTGATCTTGCAATATTCCGAACGCTGCACCGCGGTTACGATGTGATGTTATGAGAAAAAAGTCTCCAATAACGCTAAATTGATCGCCAATCTTCATATTATTAACTATCCATTTTTTGGTAATAAAATCCAAAATTAATACGACTACCGCAATAACATAATAATAAAATCGCATTCTCCCACTCCTAAAACTTTTCATTAACTTTTTTGAATTAGACTTCTTGCAAATGAAAAGTAACTTCGAAAGCATAAGCTAAAACTTTTCGTTTACTGAACAAAATAAGTGTAGCACATCCAACTTTTACAATCTAGTTTTACATTTCTTCTTCAAGATGGCGTTAATGATCTCTTATCCCAAAGATTGCTCGTACTGAAATGCACACAATTAGCAAACAATATAACCATTCCATAAAACGAAATGGTGGTGCAATACGTGAAATCAACCTTTACTTCGCAACAACTTCAGCATTTCCGTTCTATTCTTCTCGAAGATAAAAACAGTATTATACAGCAGCAACAGACTTACGCTGAAACATCTCCAATAAGTAGTCAGAGCAATATAGATGCTGAATTATCGATGTACGACAACCATCCAGCAGATCAAGCAACTGAATTATACGAACAAGAACGTGATCTTGCTATTGCTCAAGGACAATTACGTCAACTTACGCAAATCGATGATGCGTTGAATCGAATTGAAACAAGAAATTACGGAAGTTGTGTGACCTGTCAAACTGCGATAGATATCGAAAGATTAGAAGCTATACCCGAAACACTTTACTGTCAGAATCATGCTAATGTCAATCAAGTTGTTGCACCTCAATACGAATACGAACCACTATCATTCACCCAGCTCAACTATGACGACGCAGACTACACCGGATTCGATGGTGAAGACATGAGTCAAGCTTTGTGGGACTATGGAAATAGTAATCTGGCTCAGAACTCACAGATGCTTGATACTGAATTCGCAGCTGAAATCAATGAAGAGCTTCACGGTTATGTAGAACCATTAGAAAGTTTTATAGCTACAGATATAACTGGGTCACATGTTCATATCGTGCGTAATGCCGCTTATCAAGAGTATATGAAAGCTCATGAAGGCGATGAAGATTTGGAATTATTATAATTTTTTTGATTTATTCTATTTGCTTCTGTACAATTCTTACAATATCAGCGATATAATCACCGATAATTGGTAAATTAAGTGCACCTAACGCTTGCAACAACCAAACAATAAAAGTAGCAAAAAATGCCAATCCTACGGCTGAGCCTACACCTCTAGCGATGCCACCAATAAAATTGCGCCACATTAATTTCAGTGGGCGATTCATAAGCGTTACGTAATCCGCTATTTGAGTGCGCTCAAGGTCATTCGTAACTTTGACTAAGCGTTCCTCAATTGCGTCAAGAGATTGCTTTAACTTGGAGAGCTCGTCATCATCATCCGGTTTCGTCATCGTTACTCCTCCTCACCGTATCGTTCAGTTAGTTTGAATTACATCTAATAAGCCCGCTTGCCACCTAGGCAAGCGGGCTTATATTAATATAACCTTATTTGTTAATGAAAATGCTTATCGATTTATCGCCAAGCTGAATTGTCTCCATACCTTCTTTTTCAGCAAATGAAACCGATTGAACAAGCAGGTTATCTTGCAGTAGCTGATCAAATTTCTGTAGAGCCGATTGCAATTCATGATCAACATGCAATACAAGATCGATTCGTTTTTCAATTGGCAGGTCTAATTTCTTACGAGTATCCTGCACTGCGCGAATAACTTCACGAACCCAACCCTCTTGTTCTAACTCTTCCGTAATATCGGTATTAAGCGCTACAGTCACACCATTACCAGATGCTGAAGCGAAGCCTGATTTTGCTTTCTTCTCAACAAGCAACTCATCAAGTGTAACTTCTAATGCCTCACCTTCATCGGTCGTGAATGTATAGTTACCATTATTAACGATGGCACGCGTTTCTTCAGCAGACATATCCTTCAACGCATTTTGAATCGGAGAAACCTGCTTACCAAATTTACGACCAGCTACTTTAAGATTCAACTTCAAGCTGAAATCTACAAAGCCACTGTCAGAATTTTGCACAACAATTGTTTTAACGTTAATCTCGTCTTTTATAATGTCTTCATAGGATGCAACTTCAAATTCACGATCTAAAGACACGATTAGCTCTGAAAGTGGTTGACGAGTTTTGATCGCTGTCTCGTTACGTACATTACGTGCAAGCTCAACAATCACTTTCGAGCTTTCCATGTCGCGCTCAAGTTCAGCATCAATTAGATTTTCATCTGCAACCGGATAATCTCCCAGATGGACACTTTCTCCGCCACCAAGATTGCCCCATACATCATCAGCAAGCAATGGCGTATATGGCGCGATCAATTGAGACAGCGTCAGCAGTACATGACGTAATGTTTGATATGCTGCTACTTTATCTTCAGAAAGTCCACTGCCCCAGAAACGATCACGCGAGCGACGGATATACCAGTTACTTAATTCATCAACAAATACTTCGATAGATTTCGCTGGGTTCAAGAAGTCGTTCACTTCAAGACCTTTTGCCACCGTTTGAATTAGTGTATTAAGACGAGAAATAACCCAACGATCTAATTTATTAGTAGAGGCTACAGTTGCATGCTCTTCATAATTAAATCCATCTATTGAAGCATATAGCGCGTAAAATGCATGTGTATTCACGATGGTATCAATAACTTTAGATTTCGCGTCAGCTACAATACTTTTCGAGAAACGTTTACTGTTCCAAGGTGCGCTATCCGCAAGCAAAGCCCAACGGAATGCATCAGTACCGAACTCTTCGATAATTTCCCACGGATCAATAACATTCCCTTTGGATTTGGACATTTTTTGTCCGTTCTCATCAAGAATATGACCTGTAGAAAGCACTGCTTTATATGGCGCTTTACCATTGAACAGCGTAGAAACCGCAAGTAGACTATAGAACCAGCCACGAGTTTGATCGATTCCTTCGCATATGATATCAGCAGGATATTGATCCTCGAATGTAGCATGATCACCAAATGGATAATGCTGTTGCGCAAATGGCATAGAACCACTATCGAACCATACATCGATAACTTCTGAAGTACGTCTCATGACCGCACCTTCAGCAAATGGGCTTTTCAGTAAAATATCATCTACATATGGCTTGTGCAGCTCTATATCTTCTGCAACAAAGTCTACCGCACGTTCACGTAGATCAGCGATGCTGCTTGGCGCATATTGCTTGCCAGTCTCTTCGCAGATCCATACGTTAAGCGGTGTACCCCAATAACGATTACGGCTAATATTCCAATCTACTAGATCCTCAAGGAATTTACCGAAGCGTCCCTCACGGATATGACCTGGATACCATTCTACTCCCGCATTGTTGGCGATTAGTTGATCCTTCACCGCAGTTGTTTCGATAAACCAGCTTTCTGTTGCATAATACAATAGCGGTGACTTACAACGCCAGCAGAATGGATAGCTATGTTCATAACGTTCTTTATGGAACAATAGTCCTTTTTCACTCAACATCTTCACGATGTCTACATCGCAGTCCTTAACGAAGCGACCAGCCAGATCAGTAATCTCGTCGATATAGCACCCAGCATTGTTCACAACAGTTAACATACTGATGCCATTAGCACGTGCAACACGATAATCATCCTCACCATGAGCAGGTGCGATATGAACGATACCTGTACCACTAGAATCACTTACAAAGTCACCAGCAATAACGATATGACCCTTCTCGATTGATACATAGTTAAACGGAGGCTCGTAGCTACGTCCTACCAACTCACTACCCTTTAATGTGCTTTGCACTTCAAAGTTCTCTTTCATAACAGACTCAACAAGATTGGCAGCAACGATATATACTTCGCCATCTTTGGCAACACGAACATACTCTAGCTCAGCATTAACTGCTAATGCCGCGTTTGCTGGTAATGTCCAAGGTGTTGTTGTCCAAGCAAGAATATACTCGTCACCATCTGTCAATTTGAACTTAGCAGTAGCGCTTAAGTCCTTCACATCTTCATACCCTTGTGCAACTTCATGAGAGCTTAATGTCGTTTGGCAACATGGGCAATAAGGACTTACACGATGTCCGCGATACAATAGCCCCTTCTCATGAATTTTGGAAAGGATATGCCATACACTTTCGATATATTTGTTATCTAGTGTAATGTATGGATTTTCCATATCAGTCCAATAACCAATTGCTTCGGTTAATTCGCGCCACTGCTTCTCATATTCAAATACGCTATCTTTACATTTCGTAATAAATTTCTCTACACCGTATTCTTCAATCTCTTGTTTCCCAGATATACCAAGTTGTTTTTCAACGCCAAGTTCTACAGGAAGTCCATGTGTATCCCAGCCTGCTTTACGAATAACGCGGTAACCTGACATCGTACGATAACGACAAATAAAGTCTTTGATTACACGACCAAGCACATGACCAATATGCGGCTTACCATTCGCTGTTGGGGGACCTTCATAAAATACGAAATTCGGTTTACCTTCACGATTTTCGATTGATTTTTTAAATGTGTCTTGTTCTTGCCATTGTGCTAATACACGTAACTCACGAGTACGTGCACGTTCTTTAACGTCTACGCGTTGCATAGTTGAACAGCTCCTCTCATTCTTAAAAAACAAAAAAATAAACCTCGCCCCCTATGGAAAGGGACGAGGTTAGTCGCGTTACCACCCTTGTTCCGCACTGAGTCGATATGCGTTAGCATATATGATCAGAACGACACTTTGGTACGAATGCTTAATTCGTATTCCTTATATCGGAGGAAAAACCGTCTTTCCTTATTACTTATCCTACAGATAAGGTTCAGGATAGCTTCTCGGAGATGATATTTCATCTATGCCCTTGCACCGAATTTCACCAAGCATCGGCTCTCTGAGGCAGTACATACATGAACGTGTTCTCGTCATCGAATTGCAAATATCAATGATTATAACAATATTTATAGCTGATTCGTAGCACAAAGTCAATTGAAATATGTACTGACTATTTTAAGTATGATCTTTTCTAGCTACATTTATTCGTGAACTACTGCTTCTGCACGTTCCGTTCTCAACGTATCCCATGAATCTTCCGCCAATAATTCTAGTTGCGCTTCGACAAGAGTACGGAATCTCGCTCGATAGACTGACGCTTGTTTTTTCAGTTCATCCACTTCAAGTGAAACTTTACGGGATTTGTTCAAAGACTCATTAACGATTCGGTCAGCATTTTTCTCCGCTTCCTTCACGATCAATTGCGCTTCTTTCTTGGCATTGCTTCGAACTTCATCTGCAGCTTCTTGCGCGACAATAATTGCCTTGCTTAACGTATCCTCAATATTAGAGAAATGATTCAAACGCTCTTGTAATGATAGCATTTGATTTTGCATTTCTTTATTTTCACGGATAAGTGCTTCATAATCTTTAATAACTAAGTCCAAGAATTCATTTACATCATCCTCGTCATAGCCGCGAAGTCTACGTGAAAATTCTTTATTATGTATGTCCAATGGTGTCAACGGCATTGGAGCACCTCCCAAAACTTTTTGTTGCTTCTTGATTGACTTCCACAATGCAAAAAGTCTCTTCGGAAGCATTATCCTACAACTTTTTGTTGCCTCTTGATTAACTTCTACATTGCAAAAAGTCTCTTCGAAAGCATTATCCTATGGTCATTTCTAATCATACCAAAAATTGTCTAACTACGATATCAATCCATATTCGACAACGATAAGCAATATCCTGCAAAATGTCTAAATATATTTACTGATCTTTACACGGATTCTTCCTTTTTTCGTAACCCCGTCGATTTCTGTCACCTTGAACCGACCCAAACCTTTAATAGAAACAACGTCTCCTTCTTTCAATTGCTTGGAAGGATCTTCTTCTGCTTTCCAATTCACGCGACAACGACCTGCCTTAATTGGATCAACGATTTTAGCTCGACTTACACGGTATGCATCACTAGAAATACCATCTAATCTTAAAGAAGCAACAGTAAAGCTCAATTCCTCGAACTTAGCCACGACAGGTTGTAGCTGCTCAATCGAGATAATATCAGTTAACACGTTCAAACGATGTACTTGTCTAAATCCAATATCAAGAAATTGAGCCATTTCTGAAGTGACAACGATATGACAGAAATCATCATGCTGATGTATATCGCCAACTCGATCTCGCTTAATTCCGAGTCCGATTAATGCTCCGAGGAAATCACCATGATCTAATTCATGGAACTTCTCGCTTTGACTAGTTACTTGAAGCACTTTCAAATCTGATTCTTCATATTCAACACCACGATAGTCTGGGACGATAATCGCACGTTTGCGTTCGGCCGTCTCATGACCACCATCGAATTTCACATTAACCGAACCGATCCGATTAGCTATCGTCGTCACAATAAATTGTTGTCTCGGGTCCAAAAAATCGGTCCGTCTAAGCTCATGGAGCTCAGCGGACCGTTCTATCCATTCTTGTACACGATCAACAAAGGGCTTCTCTTCAGAATGAAAATGACTATAAAATCCGTCCTTCATATGCACTCACCTTTAATTTAATCCAGCAATTGCTTTAAGTATGAATTCAACTCCAGAATGAATGAAGCGTAATGCGATAAATGCTACGATTGGCGAAATATCAAGCATTCCTCCGATCGGCGGAATAAATCTACGGAAAATAGAAAGATAAGGCTCAACAACTTTCCCTAGAATTTGACCAACCGCGCTACCTCGTGCATTAGGAAACCACGACAATAGTATATACGCAATAATTGCGTAATTATATATCGTAAACAATATACCTACCAAACTAATAAATTCTAACAAGCTTATGTCACCTCATTCTGCTTTCAATTATCTATCAAATTGTGCATATTCTGTTATAGAACCTTGCACTTCAACTGACTCAGGAGCACATAAATAGATATTAGGACCTAACTTAGAGATCGAACCACTAAGCGCGTATACAGTACCTGATAAGAAATCTACAATACGTAACCCAAGATCACTTTGCACACGTTGCAAATTAACGACAACGGATTTGCGATTACGGATTTCATCGGCAATTGCTTGTGCCTCATCATAGCTCTTCGGCTCACATAATACCATCCGCGTATTTTTCTGAGTATGCAGACTTACAACATTGTTACCAACATTAGAGAACTGTTGATTTCTTGATTGTTTACGTGATTCAAAAGGATTCGTTTCAACTTCTTGATCATCATTTGTAGCAACACGTTCACGTTCTGTAATTTCTTCTTCCTCTTGTAAACCAAAGTAATTCATAAACTTATTAATAACACTCATTGGTCATCCTCCTTAAGTTCCAATCAGTACAGTTCCCAGTCGTACAAAAGTAGCGCCTTCTTCAATTGCGATTTCATAATCATTGGACATGCCCATCGATAGCTCCGTTACGGTACACTCGCCATTTGCCTTTGCCATCAGCTCATCACGCAATTGTCTTAATCGGCGGAAAACGGTTCTCGTTTCCTCTTTCTCTAGCTCAAAAGGAGCCATTGTCATTAAGCCAATCGGTACTATACGTGGTAGCTCTTTCAGCTGCTCTAAAAATAGCGCTACTTCAGCAGCACTCATTCCTTGCTTCGACTGCTCACCAGATACATTGACCTGAATAAAGCATTTGACAGTGATATCTAACTTTTCTGCCTGCTCTTGAATAGCTTTCGCTAACGAAAGTCGATCTAATGAATGAATGTACTCAAACTTTCCAACAATATCTTTCACTTTGTTACGTTGCAATGATCCAATAAAATGCCAAGTTGGAGTTGCTTGTCCTACTCCTGTATGTTCATGTATGTAATCCCATTTGTCTTTTGCAGTTTGCCAGCGGTTTTCGCCGATATGCAGCACGCCCGCTTCAACCGCTTCAACGGTTCTAGCTACGGAAACATACTTTGTTACCCCAATGACATTGACAGTGTCTGATTGTCTGCCAGCTCGAGAAGTGGCTTGAACAATTGTCTGCTGCACATGATGTATTCGATCCTGTATACTCATTCATTGCACACCTTTCTCGCTAGACCGATCCAGCTAGCCATTCTACCAGTTAATCCATTTTCTACACGATGACTAAAGAACAGATCAGTCCTACAGCCAGTGCATAAATTACTTAATTCGATATGAGTCGGCAATATTCCTGCTTTTATCATAATATGTCGGTTCATTTCTTTCAAGTTAATATAAGCCTTTTGCGGAGAAATAGTATTAATTACCTTGTCCAATGATTGTTTCGGTAGTTCCAGTCTAGTCCATAATGTTTCAAATTGCTCTACAACATAGCGATCCACTTCGTAGCAGCATTGATCAATCGATGGTCCAATCGCCACCAAAAGCTGCTCTGGCTCTGTTCCATAATGTAACTTCATTGCTTCAATGACCTCAATTGCGATCGCAGAAGCTGTTCCCTTCCAGCCAGCATGAGCTACTCCAATCGCTCCATGAACAGGGTCCCAGAACAATAACGGAACGCAATCTGCATAAAATGACGTTAACAATATATCGGGTTCATTCGTGATCATACCATCTGCACCTTGCAATGAATCCGACATCGCTATTCTGCCTCGCCCACGATGTTCAGCTGTCACTTTAACGACAACATTTCCGTGTACTTGCTCCGCATTCGTCCAAGCTTCGAATTCCCAGCCGATACTTTGCGTTAATAATTGACGATTGGCAATGACCGCTTCTACCTTATCATTAACATGTAATCCTATATTAAAAGAGGCATATGGCTGCTTGCTAGTGCCCCCTAATCTTGTCGTAAATCCCGTTGTTAACTGCTCACATTGTGACATCCATTTATCGAGCATTAATTGATGCGATGCTTGACCTGTAACAAATGGTTCCATCTCACTCACCTCACACTATTTCCTAGCTTCATATTCGATGCGAATATGCTACGTTAGCTCATTCATCGTTATCAAAGTTCACTTTTTGAACTACCTATTCCAATCAAAGTTCAAAAAGTGGGCTTTCAGAACCGAGCAGTTGAGACGCTACTTGAGAAAGGCGGAAGCGCAAGTGTACGTGTTTGGTACACGCGAACCGTACTTTCCAAGTTCGTTTCAAATGCGATGTCGACTAAGCTACATTAGCCTAAACATCGTTATCAAAGTTCACTTTTTGAACTCTCCCTTTAAGTGTAACGTGTTAGATGCGCGCATGCAAATCCTCCTCCTCCGTGCGAACCGACCTCGTCTCTTCCATGCGGACCAACACGACATCTGTACCGATTTTCACAATATTACGCCAGGGAATGACAATCTCAGAGCCAGCTGTCCCAAATATGCCGAACATACGCTGAACTTGAGGAATAACAATAGAATCAATCTTCCCTTGCCGTAAATCTAATTCGATATCACTAATATGCCCAAGTTTTTTACCATCTACAATATTAATAACATCTTTGGATTGGAAATCAGATATTTTCATATTACTCATCCGCCCCTTTTACAAGCTATGATCGTTTAGTATATGTATGAAAAAGTTAAAGTATATCTGACTCTAAAGCAAACCCAAATAGAATTTCAATCACCTTATGCAAAAATAGAAAAAGCTGTTTCAAGAACCATTTATGAAGGAAGCAAAACAACATGTATCTTACAATTACATATTGTAACTAATCCATTCACGAACAGTCTCAAAACAGCTATTGATGTCAATTTTTAGATTTTAAGCATTCACATATTTCTGCATTTGTTGAATCGCCGACTTTTCGAGGCGTGATACTTGTGCCTGTGAAATCCCTATTTCGTCTGCCACTTCCATCTGAGTTTTCCCCTCAAAAAACCGCATAGATAAGATCATTTTTTCACGATCATTCAAACGATGCATCGCTTCACGTAGTGCAATCTCTTCGATCCAAGTAACATCTTTATTTTTCTCGTCACTAATTTGATCAAGAACATAGATTGGATCACCGCCATCATTGAAAATAGGCTCGTACAACGACACGGGGTCTTGAATGGCATCTAGTGCAAACACTACATCTTCCTTTGGAACATTAAGTAACTGCGAAATTTCCATAACAGTCGGTTCGCGCGCAAATTTATTCGTCAAGCTATCACGAGCCTGCAAAGCTTTATACGCGATATCACGTAAGCTTCGTGAAACTCTAATTGGATTATTATCACGTAAATATCTGCGAATTTCTCCAATAATCATTGGGACAGCGTAAGTAGAGAATTTTACATTTTGACCTAGATCAAAATTATCAATAGCTTTCATTAAACCAATACAACCAACTTGAAATAAGTCATCTACAAATTCGCCTCTGTTATTAAAACGTTGTATGACACTTAGCACTAATCTTAAATTTCCGTTAACTAATTTTTCTCTCGCTCCCCACTCTTCGCGAGTTTGCAAACCAGTGAATAATTCGCGCATTTCAACGTTTGTTAGGACTGGCAGCTTAGCAGTATCTACGCCACAGATTTCAACTTTATTACGGGTCAATATCATTACCTCCCAAGGAGAAACATTAATGCTCATTATCTCCTTGGGAAATGATTTTATTCCTGTTTTGACATTTTGCGACAAGAACATTTGGTGATTTCAAGAAGTAAAAAGTACTTTATTCATTGTCTTAATGCGTTTGAAAACGCTTAATAAGTTGTGGGATTTTCTTATAATTATATTTAAACTCATAGTCAGATAAATTCGGGTCTATATGGAACTTCAAGATTACTGTGCAGATTTCTCCTGGTTTCAAGCGCTTCCACGCCCATATCATCCCATGCTTACGTTCTTCACTAATATAACTAACATTAGGTAGCGCTTCTCGCACATTGGAAGCAAGAATGAAGTGATTACTCGATATTGACTCTTCATATTTTCCAGTATTTTGTATATTAGTTTTTATTACAACTGATTGTCGATCTCGTTGCAATTCAATACACGAAAAAGTTAGTTGAAAGCTCAAATAGCTTAGCGTGATTGGCTCTGTCGATGTCATGATAGTAGGCATAAGCTGAATTACACACCCTCCCTGCAACATCTTTTTGGAATGCACATACTCGATTAAGCGTTCGCAACATTTATATGCGAATGGTTTGAATTTCTTCCTAATATCGTATGTTATGCCTCCAAATAGTTGTCTAGGTTATTATCATGTACTTTAGAGCATTTTATTAAATTCTTTTCGTAACCGTTTAATAATTCGTTTCTCTAGTCGAGAAATATAGGATTGCGAAATGCCTAACATATCTGCAACATCTTTTTGTGTTTTCTCATCCCCATCTGCAAGCCCAAAACGTAATTGCATAATAATTCTCTCACGATCGGATAGCTTTTCAAGCGCTTTTTGCAATAACTTCCGATCTACTTGCTCTTCGATATTACGATAAATCGTATCATTATCGGTACCTAGCACATCAGATAACAATAATTCATTACCATCCCAATCAATGTTCAAAGGTTCATCGAAGGATACTTCTGATCTTGTCTTAGAATTTCTTCTAAGATACATTAAAATTTCATTTTCAATACAACGAGAAGCATAGGTAGCTAACTTAATTTTCTTTTCTGGATCAAATGTATTTACTGCCTTAATTAGACCTATCGTACCGATCGATACAAGATCTTCAATATTAATGCCAGTGTTTTCAAATTTACGAGCAATGTATACGACTAGCCGTAAATTACGTTCGATTAGAATTGTGCGAATGCTGCTATCACCTGAAGGTAATTTGATAAGAAGATATTCTTCTTCTTCACGCGTTAATGGTGGCGGCAATGCTTCACTTCCACCAATATAATAGATCCTCTCATCTTTAAGACCTAGCTTTAACATCAACCGATAAAAAGAAATTTGCGCTAACAACTTATACTTCAGCATCATCGTTTGTTCCTCCCAAAACTTTTCGTTGGCTTCTTTGCTTTTCTTGAGTTACTTATTACCTACCTGCGTTACCCTCAGCATCGAAGTCCACTTTTCGAACTACCTTATAATAAAGGTTCAAAAAGCGGGCTTTCGAAAGCCGAGAAGATGACGCGCTACTTGAGAAAGGCGGAAGCGCAAGTGTACGTGTTTGGTACACGCGAACCGTACTTTCCAAGTTCGCTTCATATTCGATGTCGAATAACCTACGAAGCCAATCATCGTTATCAAAGTCCGTTTTTCGAACTACCCCTGCAAGACCATTGATGGGTGGATGATCGCTTGATACGACCCATCCCCACTCAACTGACCTCCATCGAAACCGATGAGCACCTTGATACTTTCAAAGCTCTTTCCGCCATGATTGACCTTCACACAATCAGGTTTGACTGCTAATAGAAATTGTGAACCTTTATTCACACCCCGAAAGGGGATTATTCTAATTCGATCTTGCCACTCGAATTGAACTTGTTCGTCGGACAATAACATTAGAGCATCATTCGTTTCACCTTGCTTCAATGCCTTCAAAAACTTCTCTGGTAACGCATCTTGCAGCCTTGATACTTCGATAATCATAACGGGACATTTCGTCAGCGGATCATATAATTGATTTCCAGTATCAATTAAGCCAGTGCACGTGAAAATTTGACCATCAATATCAACTTCCACATCTGCAAGATGTGACTCCACTAATTGATGCTTCTTCTTACTTCTGATAAAGCTAGTAAATAGAAAGAGTACAATGGAAAAACTAGCAAATAAATAAAAAATTCCAATATGTAGCTTCGTTGTTACCGTCCCACCAATAAATAGTACATTTGCCCATACCTCTTGCGAACTTCTCATAAGTAGAAAGTACAGTGCCATCATCCCACCAGCTGCTACGAAACTCACGATGTAGAAGCTAACAATATCTCGTAAAAAAGTTTGTAATGAATAATAGCCGAATGTAATGTATATCATGAGTATAGAGACAAATAATTTAATTGAAATATGATATAGAGACGATAGACTCGGAAAAACCATTGCCATCGTGTATAATGCACCGACAGAACTAGCGAGCAACACACGCCAAGCCTTCGGCTTAAAACCTCTTATCCACCCCGTCGTTAACAAAAGCACTCCATCTACTAACAGTTCACGTAGCAGCAGCACGTCTAGATATACCTTCATGCCATACCTTCCTTCTACTACAATGAGAAAACCTCGAAAATTAATAAATTCTATTTCGGTAAACACAGTATATGGGATATCTATTCCAAAGTCTGTCTGTTTATGTCAGTAGTGGAGTTCTATTTTTGTCGGAAAAAGCCGTCATTACTAGATTAAAAAACAAAAAAAAGAGCAAGATACTTACGAGATGTAAGTATCTTGCTCTTCCATATGTTAATTCTAAGGGGTTGTTCAAAATATGAACTTGTACTATACATTATTATTTGCGACGTAGAAAAGCAGGAATTTCTAAATCATTAGAAAGGTTTGTACCAATCGACTTTGTCACTGGAGGTTTTCCAGCTTCAGCTACATCATTGTCTTGACCTGCTTGACGTCGAGGTGCTGCTTCCATAGGTTTTGCTTCAAAACCAGTCGCAATAACCGTTACTTTAATTTCTTCTTTAAGATCTTCATCAATAATCGCACCGAAGATCATATTCACATCTGGATCAGATGCAGAAATAACAATTTCTGCAGCTTCATTGACTTCATATAGAGATAGATTACTGCCACCAGTAATATTCATAATAACACCGCGAGCTCCATCAATAGAAGTTTCTAGCAATGGACTTTGAATTGCCTTACGAGCAGCTTCAGCAGCACGGTTCTCACCAGAAGCGATACCAATACCCATAAGTGCAGATCCACGCTCCGTCATAATTGTTTTCACGTCTGCAAAGTCAAGGTTAATTAGACCAGGAACCATGATTAGATCAGAGATACCTTGGACTGCTTGACGTAGTACGTTATCTGCTTCACGGAATGCTTCAAGCATTGGAGTTTTCTTATCTACGATTTCTAATAGACGATCATTAGGGATGACGATTAGTGTGTCTACTTTTTCTTTTAACGAATCGATTCCATGTTCCGCTTGTCCAGAACGTTTGCGTCCTTCAAAAGTAAATGGACGAGTAACTACACCAACAGTTAAAGCACCGCACTCGCGAGCAATTTCAGCGATAACAGGTGCTGCACCAGTACCTGTACCACCGCCCATACCAGCTGTAACGAATACCAAATCGGCACCTTTAAGCTGATTAGCAATTAGATCGCGAGACTCTTCAGCCGCTTTTTTACCTACTTCAGGGTTTGCGCCAGCACCAAGACCACGAGTAAGCTTATCACCGATTTGCAGTTTGTTCTCAGATTTTGCTAGGTGTAATGCTTGCGCATCCGTATTTACGGTTATAAAATCTACACCTTTTACACCATTCTCAATCATACGGTTAACTGCGTTACTACCGCCGCCACCTACACCAATTACTTTTATTTGCGCTAGCGATTCTAGTTCTAAGTCAAATTCCAACATCTACACGACTCCCCCGTCAAATAAATTCCTGAAACATATTTTTAATACGTTCTAACATACGGGGTTTTGACGAAGCCGGAGAATTCCCTTTACGACTTACCGCCTTCTTCGTAGTGCTAGCTCCTCGTACACCCATGTACTTTGATACGTATTGTATCATTCCTACTCCACTGCTATAAGAAGGATCTTTTACTCCAATATAATCTGGCAAAGCGATTCTTACATTGTTTTCAAGTTCTAATTGTGCCAATGAAAGTGTACCTGGAAGTGATACTGAACCTCCTGTTAATACATATCCATCAACTTTATCACCATAACCAAGTGCATGAACTTCCGCTTTAATTAGCTGGAAAATTTCTTGCATACGTGGTTCGATAATACTTGCTAAATCTCTTTGTGAAAATTCTTTTTCAACATTGCTGCCCATGCGCGTAACTTTGAACTTTACTTCGTCAGCAGCATCAGCAGCAATAGCACAACCAAATTTAAGTTTTATTTTCTCAGCATGCTCAGTTTGTGAACGTAAGCCATAAGCAATATCGTTCGTAACAAATTGACCACCAATCGGCAATGATGAAATCGCACATATGCCACCATCCTCATAGACAGCAATTGTGGTCGAACCACCACCGATATCTACTAGAACAGTTCCAGTTGCCTTCTCATCTTTAGATAATGTCATGACGCCTGATGCAAGCGTTAATAGAATAACTCCGTTGATTTTCAAACCCGCTTTGTCGACACATCTAACAAGATTATGTACAGATGATTTGGCACCAGTAATAACGGTAGCTTCTACTTCCAAGCGAACACCGATCATTCCACGCGGATCAGAAATTCCCTCTAAACCGTCTACTACATACTGTTTAGGAACAAGATTAATTATTTCACGATCTGGAGGTAAGGTTACTACCTTCGCTGCTTGAAGTACGCGGTCAATATCTTCTTCACCGATTTCGCGATCTTCATTAGAAACTGCAACTACACCATGATTCGTTTGTACTCCAATATGATTTCCTTGAATACCAACATATACCTCTGAAATTTCAATATCTACCATACGTTCGGCATGCTCAATCGCATTTTTAATCGATTGAACCGTTTGATCAATATCTACAATTGCACCTTTACGGATGCCCTCAGAGTCTGCTGTACCAACACCAATGATATTAATGGCTCCATCATTTACTTCGCCAATTATTGCTCGTACTTTGGATGTACCGATGTCCAAACTGACAATTATGTCACCGTTGCTCATTGCGCGGCACCTCCGTTTCAATAAAAATTTATAGTTGTAACGAATGAGTTATGTTATTCGTTTTTACACTAATAGTTAAATAGTCTACTTACAATCTATTCAACACTATTTGCACTTTCCCTCTTTTTTCAACAATTTTTTCAGATATTTTTCATAAAAAACAAAAACTTTATGAAAATATGAAAATAAAATCTAATTTAACTAGATTCTAAGGCTACAATATTTTCAAGAAAATAAAATCGCCAACTAAAATTTTACCACTCTTTATGCTACTTGAGTAGAGTCTTTTTACTCAGTTTGTACATTTTCTGCATCTTCACTATGAAATGGCTCATAAGTGTCTGCCAATAACAGAGTCAATTTCCCTGGCGCTTGCGTTTCTATTACGCCATTCATCGCTTCAACCTTCTCGCGAATCAAACTGACAGCTGTAATCACTTCAAATTTGGTACGTGTATAAATTAGAATTCGATCTGAAAAAGCAACCGAAGGAATCGGTGTGATCTCCGAGATATCAGCTAGAAACGTTGAATCAATAGACGCAAGCTGCTTCATAAGCTCATTTTTGAATGGATCATCTTTACTCCATCCAGTCAATACGGGCTTGTCCATAATTTGCAAACGATCATTATTCGTCTTAATACTTGCACCACTAGCTAGCAATGCAAAAAGTTCACCATTAACATCAAACTCAAACGCTACGACGCTGTATTCCGTAACGGCAATTTTTATGATGCCTGGAAAATGCTTAGTAACTACCGCTTTATTGATCGTGTTTAACGTTGTGATTTTCTTCTCAATTTCTTCTGCAGAACTGAAAACGAAAGAATCACCTACTTTTAGACCTGCAGCACTCATCACTTCCGCACTACTTGCAAATTGAGTACCGGTAATTTGCACTTCAGTAATTTTACTCAATGTAGAATTAAAAAACACAATTGAGAAGATCGCAAGAAATAAAATAACTATAATGAAAATTAATTTTTTATTTCCCTTTTTTTTCGGTTCCGGCTCCTTGAGCACTGGCATTTGAACTTGCATACACTTGTCCACTCCTTAACACAACGCGGCCTCCTCACCGATGATGAGGAAGCCGATTATCATTCCAACGATTACTGCGCATAGGATTCATTTTTGGATAATGCCGTTAATCTTGTAATTCTAGCCCCTAACAACGTTAACATATCTTCAATTCGATCATAGCCACGATCAATATGATGTATTCGCTCTACGATCGTCCTCCCTTGTGCCGCAAGACCAGCAATAACAAGTGCTGCACCTGCTCGAAGATCGGTCGCCTCTACGGTAGCACCATAAAGCCGAGGCACGCCTCTGATATATGCAGTGTTCATATCTACTCTAATATCAGCACCCATGCGAGCCAATTCATCTACATGCTTTAATCTGCCTTCAAAGATATTTTCCTTCACTACACTAACACCATCTGAAAGTGCAAGCATAACCATCATCTGTGATTGCAAATCAGTTGGGAAAGCAGGGTATGGTGCAGTAACAATTTTCTCGACTGCTTTACTTCTTACTCTACTATCAACTTTTATTATATCACCGTCTACTTGGATTTGAACACCTGCCCGGCGCATAACATGAATTAAAGAAGTTAAATGACTTGGTTGTGTTTTGTGTAATGTAATTAGTCCACGTGTCGCGGCAGCCGCGATCATTAAGGTCCCTGTAACAATTCGATCTGGAATGATACGATGCTCACATGACTGTAACCGCTCTACACCATCGATTGTAATCGTATCTGTACCTGCTCCGAGTACTTTAGCCCCCATCGCATTGAGGAAATGTTGTAAGTCTTGAATCTCAGGCTCTCTTGCAGCATTCGTAATCGTTGTTCGACCATCCGCTAGCACCGCAGCCATCATAATATTCTCAGTTGCACCAACACTTGGAAAGTTCAGATAGACATCTGCACCCGTTAGCTTTTGGGCACTACAAATAATAGAATTACCTTTTTCTTCAATCGTTGCACCTAGTGCCTTTAAGCCATCTAGATGAATATCGATCTTCCGTTCTCCAATCGCACAGCCACCTGGTTGATAAACTTGAGTCCTTCTGTACTTTGCAAGTAATGGGCCCATAAGAAAAATTGATGATCGCATTTGTTTCATCAACGATTCTGGTACGTGTGAAGCAGATGTCTGCTCCGTGTCAATGATAATCGTACTTCCCTTATGCTCAACTCGACATCCTAACTCTCGCAAAATATGAATCATCACTTCAATGTCAAGTAAATGAGGAACATTTTCGAGCACGGTCGTTCCTTCAGCCAGCAGACTGGCAGCCATAATCGGCAGCACCGCATTTTTTGCGCCTTGGATTACAACAGTTCCTGACAGAGGTTTGCCGCCCTCAATCACCAATCTGTCCAATGTATCACCTCCGAGTTACCGCTCGCCCATTACCAATACTTCAGGTATCAATTCAATACCATAGCGTTCTTTCACAACACCTTGAATATGGGTAATTAAAGCGAGAACGTCTTTAGCTGTCGCCTGTCCTGTGTTGATAATAAAATTGGCGTGAAGCTCTGATACTTGTGCTCCTCCACATCGGAACCCTTTCAAACCTGCTTCCTCAATCAACCTTGCCGAAAAATCACCAGGTGGGTTACGGAATACACTCCCACAGGTTGCACTCTTCAGTGGTTGAGTTAGCAATCTGCGTTCCCTATGCTTAGCCATTTCTGCAGTAATCACTTGTCGCTCACCAGCATCTAATTCAAAGCAAGCCTCAACGACAAATCCGTTCATTTCCTGCAATACAGAATGACGATATGAGAAGTTCATATCATCGCCTTTATACTTCACCAATTCACCATTAGATAGAACTATTTCGGCCGACTTAAAAATACGTGACACATCAGACCCATGCGCACCTGCATTCATGTAGACAGCACCGCCTACCGTCCCTGGAATCCCACCTGCAAATTCTAAGCCTGTTAAGCTTTGTTTGCCAGCCATAACAGCAAGCTTAATAAATGAATAAGCTGCACCTGCAATGATGGTATTTCCTTCGAAGCGCACATAATCTAAGCCTACACCTGGCTTAATCACAACACCACGAATTCCTTTATCACTTACGAGCATATTAGAGCCACGTCCGATACTCGTCCACGGAATACTATGCTTCTGAAGTAGCTTCATTAGTGATATAAGTTGCTCCTTGCCTTGAGGAAGGATCATCAGATCAGCCGTTCCACCGATCTTCCACGTTGTATGCTTTGACAGTGGTTCATTAAAGAGACATTCCCCAATTGCTAGCTCTTCAAGTTCCTCTATAAATAGATTCAATTGTATATCCTCCTTCCATAAATGACAGTTGCTATCGTTGTGGGCATTCCCACCCGAACATGTGATCAACTCCTAGACTCTCTAGTCACGAATTATAAAGTATCTTATGCCTTAGCACTTCGTTGTGTGACAATCGCCTAGTGATCACGTTCGTTTATCGTTTCGTTATTCTTGCTATTGCTAAAGCAATTCTACTTACTGAGTCAGGTACCGCTAGAAAATATGAGGCAGCGGACATTTTGACAAGTTTATGATCATCTAACAATAAAGCACTTAATTTCTCTAATAAATGTTTACCACTAAGTTCACCTTCAAGAATAATCTCTGCAGCTCCAACAGATTCCAGACTACGTGCATTTGCTTCTTGATGATTATTCGTTACATTTGGTGAAGGGATAAGAATAGACGGTTTCCCGAGTGCATTAATTTCCGCTAACGAAGATGCACCAGAGCGACTAATGACGATCGATGCATCGCTTAATACTTCCGCCATATTATTAATGTACGGAAGCAGTATAATCTGTCCACTTCGATAAGCAGCATGATCCTTCAGCGCTTCCACTGTATCATCATAATAAATTTCACCTGTCGCGAATACAATTCGATATTGTGAAATTCTTTCTAATTGCTGCTGTTCATCGGCTAACTCAATAACGGCTCTATTAAGTGCCCTCGCACCTCTACTACCACCAACGATTAATGCATAACGTTGATTAGAATCGAGATCTAATGATGTTCTTCCACGACCTGGTATTGCTTCAATCACTTGAGACGCACAGGGATTCCCGGTAAAGCTAACTTGCTTTGCTTTGGCGAAATAAGCTAACGAATCTTCAAAGCTAACCCCAACATGAGACACGAAGGACGTCAAAAATTTATTTGTCAAACCAGGAATTGCATTCTGTTCATGAATAAATGTAGGTATGCCTAAACGGGCTGCCGCATAAACGACAGGCCCGCATACATAACCACCCGTACCGATAACGACGTCTGGCTTAAATTGTTTAATTAATTGCTTAGAGCGCGCAACACCCCGTAAAAAACGCATAACTGTCCGTACATTATCGTAGGACAGTTTTCGTTTAAAGCCTGTTATTTCAATACTTTCAAAAGGGACGTTTGCTCGTCTCACGATTTTGCTTTCCATCCCACGCTCCGTACCAATGTATAGTAATTCAGTAGAGTCGTCTTGCTGCTGAATATATTTCCCAATGGCTAATGCTGGGTATATATGTCCACCAGTTCCTCCACCTGTTAGTAATATTTTCATCACTTTCACCTCGAGTATCGAGAAATATTCAACAAGATACCTAATCCTGTTAATAATAAAGTTAAAGAAGAACCTCCATAGCTGACTAATGGCAACGTAATTCCCGTCACTGGCATCATCCCAATAACAACACCAATGTTAATTAGCACCTGTACGCCAATAATGCTTGTAATCCCGATTGCCAGTAAGCTACCGAACGTGTCTGGAGCTGCAATCGCAGTACGTATCCCCCGCCATACAATGACAAGAAATAATAAAATCAATGTAAAGCCACCGATGAAACCTAACTCTTCAGCTAATATCGAAAATATAAAATCGGTCTGTGGCTCTGGCAAGTAACTAAATTTCTGTCTACTCATCCCTAGTCCAAGTCCAACTAGACCTCCTGGTCCAATCGCAAATAAAGATTGAATGATCTGATAACCACCATCAAGCGGATCAGCCCACGGATCTAGAAAACTAGTAATCCGTTTCAAGCGATAAGGGGCTGCAATAATAAGCCCAACAAAACCGATCACGCCCACAAGCGCTAGACCACCAAGATGGCGCATGCTCGCACCAGCAGTATAGATTAGAATCATCGAGGCTCCGACCATTACTGCTCCAGTTCCTAGATCGGGCTGTAACATAATTAAGCCGAAAGCTAGAAACACAAGACCTAAGGGTGGTAATAAGCCTTTCGTGAATTGAGTGATTTTTTGTTGTTCCGCCGACAACCATTTCGCCAGAAATAAGATCATTCCTAATTTCATAAATTCAGATGGTTGAATCCCGAATGAACCAATGCCTAGCCAACTTCGCGCACCACCACGAACAACACCGATCCCTGGAATTAATACAAGAAGCAGGAGTCCGAAGCAGATAATAACAAGCGTTGGTGCCCATTTCTTCCATACTGAATAATTCACATTCATCATGAAAAACATCGACAATAATCCTAATCCGGCAAATATCGATTGACGCTTCAAAAAGTAGAACTTATCACCAAATTCATGAAAAGCTAATACCGCACTCGCACTATATACCATCATTAGTCCAATAAATAATATAAGGAGTATGGAAATTAATAGCCATATATCTGGAGCAGATCGTGCTTTAACCATAGTTTACACACCTCTATGAATTGAAGTAGGGACAACCCCCCTACTTACAAGGTATGCACCGATTTCTTAAACATGCTTCCTCTTTCTTCATAGGAAGAAAACATATCCCAGCTTGCGCATGCAGGTGACAGTAATACTATATCCCCTGATTCCGCTAACTCACTAGCAAGCTTCACAGCTTCATCTAGTGTTTCTTCGGCACTAGCTTTAGGTTCGACGATCTTGATGTGATCTAAACCTGCTAGCTTAGCAATATGTTCAAGTTTATGACGAGTTTCACCAACAACCACAATGCCTTTCAGACGTTCTGTGAAAATCGGCAGCAGTTCCATATAATCCGATCCGCGATCCAATCCTCCAGCAATAAGCACTAATGGAGCAGAAAGAGAGCGAATCGTCATTGTCGTCGCTGTTGCATTTGTCGCTTTGGAATCATTGTAGTAGGATACACCGTTACTGGTTCTCACAAACTCTAGTCGATGCTCTACACCGCGGAAGCTAGTTAATGGCTCTATAAGCTCGGCAGGCTTGGCACCCGCCTTCAAACACGCAGCAATAGCGGCAATGGCGTTAGCGGCATTATGACGCCCTGGAAGAGCTAGACTATGTAGCGGCATAAGAACTTGTTGCTCAGAATGGTTATCCATCCGATATACGATAGAACGAATCGAAGCTTCCTCTGCTGCATTCGGCAACGGATCACCAGCAGTAATTGGTGCAAATGGTGGATCAATGTATACACCTTGCTCTAACTTTTCGTAAATCGAGAAGGGGAACAATTGACCTTTACAATAAGGAATCAATTGACGCGTAATATCATCATCCCAATTCAAGATAGCGATATCTTCATCGGATTGATTACTTAATATTTTCGCTTTTGACGCCACATAATCCTGCATATCACCATGATAATCAAGATGGGTTTCTGCTAAATTCAACAGAAGTGCTATTTTGGGCGCAAAAGTAATCGTACCTTTTAGTTGAAAGCTACTCAATTCAGCTATAATCCAGTTTTCACTTGATACATCTTCTGCAATCTCACATAATGGCAAGCCAATATTCCCACCAACGACAGGTTGCAAATTAGCTGCCGTTAATAATTCTCCAATTAAAGTTGTCGTCGTCGTCTTGCCATTAGATCCTGTAATCCCGATAATCGGTGCTTTGCTAAGCCAATAAGCAATTTCAACCTCGGTAACCACATCTACACTAGCAGCTTGCGCCTCAATAATAGGTGGTGCATTATAGGGAATACCTGGATTTTTAATTAGTAGCGCCGTCGAATTATCGACAAGCTTTTCAGGATGATAGCCGCATATAACTTCAATGCCCAGTTGTTCTAATTGGGCAGCTTCAGGAGACTGCTCGCGAGGCTTCCGATCATTAACCGTCACCTTTGCCCCCAGCTTATGAAATAACTTTGCTACACTAACACCGCTTCTCGCAAGTCCTAGCACGACTACTTTTTCATTTTTATACTGTGATGGATGCTTCATATAGATTCCTCTCTTTTTTGCTGGAGTTCACGATATACTTTCCGAGCTCTATAGACAGTAATTTTGCGGTCTATGAGCTGGTTTTGTTACTATTTGGTCCACAGACTATAATTTTATAGTCTATCCTACTCTTTAAACTTCACTTCCGCCCAACGATGAAACAACCCCTAGCAACGTGTACGGCTCGAGTACACAAGCGGCAATGCTCGAAGCTTCAAATGAAGGTTCAAAAAGTGTGCTTTCGTAAGCCGAACAGTTGGAACGCTACTTGAGAAAGGCGGAAGCGCAAATGTACGTGTTTGGTACATGCGAACCTACAATGTTTCTGCAAGAAACATACCTCGGAAGCTTATGCTATACTTTCCAAGTTCGTTTCAAATGCGACGTTGAATATGCTCCAGCGCGTTACATCGTTATCAAAGTCCGCTTTTTGAACTACATAACAAGTAGGAGACCTATTATTGCTAGTACTAGGCCTACTGCCCAAAACACAGCATCTACTTTCCATTCTGACCAACCAGAAAGCTCAAAGTGATGATGAATTGGACTCATACGGAAGACGCGTTTTTTTCTAATTTTGAATGATGTTACTTGAATTATAACAGATAACATTTCTAAGACGAATACTCCTCCAATAATAACTAAGAGCAGCTCCGTTTTTGTTATAATGGCTACCGCCGCAATACCACCACCGATACCAAGCGAGCCCATATCACCCATAAACACTTTAGCAGGATGTGCGTTATAAACAAGAAATCCTAAAACAGCTCCAACCATTGCCGCAGAGAAGATTGCAGCATCATAAGAATCTGCTAACAATGCAACAATTGTAAAAGCACCAAATGCGATCGCGCTTGTTCCCGCTAATAATCCATCAATACCATCTGTAAAGTTAACCGAGTTGCTTGCTGCAAAAAGAATAATGATAACAAAAGGATAATAGAACCAACCAAGATCAAAACCAATTTCTGTACCAGGGATAGACAGTACTGTACTATGACCCATATTGTATAGCTGGGCACAGACGATAATAGAAAATAATAGTTGTCCCGCAAGCTTTTGCTTTGCCGTTAGACCAAGCGAACGTTTAAATACAATTTTAATATAATCATCAAGAAATCCGACAATACCAAAACCGAGTGATGCCGTTAATAGCACCCAAAACTCACTAGAAATCTCAGCAAATTTTACGAATGAAATTAACAGTGCAAGCATGATAATAACTCCACCCATTGTTGGAGTACCACTCTTTTTCAAATGTGACTGTGGACCGTCTGTCCGTATCTGCTGTCCGAATTTCAATCGTTTCAGTAACGGTATGAACAGTGGTCCAAGTAAAACTGCTAGTATGAATGAAACTCCTAATGATAATAGAATGACCATCATGTCCATACACTCACCCCTTTTCTAAAGCTTCCACAACCTGCTCCATCTTCATACTTCTTGATCCCTTTACAAGCACAAGATCATCAGGTGAAATATGAGGCAATAGCCAGTCGATCAGCTCTTCTTTTGTTGTAAAATATTGTAGTTGGTCAACTTGGAAATGATCTTTCGCACCTTCAATAATATGAGCCGAAAGCTTTCCATAAGCAATAACGGCATCTACTTTATCATTTGTCGCATATTGACCCATATTAAAATGCATTGAAATTTCATCAGGACCAAGCTCTAGCATGTCGCTTAGCACTAACCATTTTTTGCGGAAGCCAGTTAAGCTCCCAAGTAGATCAATGGCTGCTTTAGTTGCTGTTGGATTAGCATTGTACGCGTCATTGAGGACAACAGCTCCATTATATGCTTTTGTAGGCGCAATACGCATCCCTGTTAATTGCAGACGATTAAAACCGTCTTGAATAAGATTAGCAGCTACTCCGAGCAAGCGAGCGACTGCAATAGCTGCCAAAGCATTACTTACATTATGACGACCTGGCGTCGTAATATGTTGCTGCCCAATCTGACATGACTCGCCCAAATATAACACGTCAAAGCGACTACCAAATGGATCTAGCTCAATGTTTGCCGCTGACCAATCGTTACCCGCTTCAAGTCCAAATCGTTTTTTCTCCAAAGACAATACATTCGGTAGTTTGTGCATTGCTTCTTCGATCAAAGGCTCATCACCATTGTAGATAAATACACCCTCGTCTCCAAGTCCTTGCACAATTTCAAGCTTCGCCTGAGCGATTCCGTTGCGACTACCAAGCTGCAACATATGTGCATCGCCAATATTAGTAATTACTGCAACATCAGGCTGGGCGATTTTCGTTAGTAACTCAATTTCCCCAAAGCCACTCATACCTAATTCCACAACAACAATATCTGTATCCTCTTCTAATGCCAATATGGTCAATGGCAAGCCGATATGATTATTGAAATTCCCTTGAGTTTTGCTTACCTTATACACTGTTGATAGTAAAGCAGCCGTCATATCCTTCGTCGTTGTTTTACCATTACTCCCTGTAATTGCGACTACTCTTGTAAATAATTCACTTCGATAACTCATAGCTAGCTTTTGCAGCGCTGCTAGTGGGTCACGAACAAGCAAGAAAGGAATATGAGGCAAATCTTCAGGAACAGGTACACCTTTTTTCCAAAGTGCTGCTATTGCGCCCTTTTCTACAGCATGATAAATATGTTGATGACCATCGGAGTGCTCCCCTACAAGCGGAACGAACAATTGTCCACCTACAGTTCGCGAGTCCGTCATAACACCTTGCACGATCAACTCTTTATTATCACTCTTTAGAATAGCACCGCTCATCTGAGCAAGCTGCGCAACTGTTCTAGTAATCAATGTCATTATCTCCTTCTTGAAAAAACTATGTAGCTAACTTTAGTTCTTTCCAAATATTTATACCCGTCAACTATACTACAACTGAATAGCTTGACAATTCAATAGCTATTTTTAACAAATATGTATGGCAAGTTCGAAACATACCAAATATGTATTAATTATTAGCTGAGATCGTATCCTCTCAAGACACTCCCTCAGTGAATCTACTAGCAACTTGTGCGGTTTGAGTACACAAGCGATCCATCCTGTTCATTGCAACTTCCTGTGAAATTTCTAATGAAGTCAACATCCGAATTCCCGCCCATCAAGCACTTTGCAACGATACCCAGCAACGTGTACGGTTCAAGTACACAAGCGGCGAATCTATAGCACGAAGCTTCAAATGGAAGTTCAAAATCGTGGGCTGTCAGCACCAAGAAGATGACATTCAGCGAAAACGAGTAGCACAGTGTACGTTATTGGTACACGAGCACACACAGGCTTTCGATGGAGGGCATATTCGCCGCCGACTACGCTACAGCGCGTTACCGCGTGATCACAGTCCGCGATTTTGAATTACCTCTACAGTCAGTGATTATGAATATCCTCTAAGGAGAGATCCCCCTCATCCCCAAGATAAATACGAATAGTCGCCCCCCGCTCCACACGCTCTCCAGCAGCAGGTGCTTGCTTAATGACAACCTTACCGGTCCCTGAACTTGTGAGCATGAAATTCATATTCATATCTTCATATATTTCAGATACAGTTTTCCCGATTAGACTAGGAACTTCAACGATAGGTGTTTCACCGTATTTATATAGTCGATCGATTTGACTGGTACGTTTCGGCACCTCTAATATTTGTAGAGCATCTTCCATAATATTACGAACAATAGGTGCAGCTACAACTCCACCGAATTGAATTCCTTCGGGATTATCAACCGCAACGTATATAACAATTTGCGGATCATCCGCTGGAGCTACCCCAATAAATGAAACAATATGCTCACTGGTCGAGTATCTACCGTCAATCACCTTCTGAGCCGTCCCTGTCTTGCCCCCAACACGATAGCCGTCTATAAACGCATTACGCCCTGTCCCTTTCGCCACAACACTTTCTAACGCCTCACGAACTTCCTTAGATGTCTCTTCTGAAATCACTTGCCTTACAACAGTCGGCTCATTCGCTTGAACAGTTTCCCCGGTATCACGATTAATCCAGGCTTTGGCGACATATGGCTTGTAAAGCGTGCCACCATTGACCGCGGCTGATACGGCAGCAATTTGCTGGATTGGCGTAACCGATACACCCTGCCCAAATGCCGTTGTTGCTAGCTCAACAGGACCTACTTGGCTTAATTTGAACAAAATCCCGTTACCTTCGCCGCCAATATCAATACCCGTTTTCTTACCGAAACCGAAGTTTCTAATATATTCAAATAGTGTATCCTTGCCTAGACGATTGCCTAGTTCAACAAATCCAGGGTTACATGAGTTCTCCACTACTTGTAAAAAACTTTGACTACCATGTCCGCCTTTTTTCCAGCAACGAAGTCTCGCTCCACCAATCTCTACAGCGCCTCCATCATAAAAACTATCGGTCTGCAAATTAACTTTCTTCTCTTCCAGTGCAGCAGCCAACGTAATTATTTTGAATGTCGAACCTGGTTCATATGTCATCCATATCGGCAAATTACGGTTATAGACTGTTGGATCAACCTCTTGGTAGTTATTAGGACTATAACCTGGACGACTAGCCATCGCCAATATTTCTCCTGTATTCGGATCCATTGCTATGGCCATCACTGCGTTAGCATTCAAACCGGTCATCGCCTGATCAAGTTCGCGTTCCATCACAGTCTGAATTTGCTGATCAATCGTCAATTGCAGTGTCAATCCTTCTCTTGGCTTTACATAAGTATCTGAAGAGTTAGGCATCTGCCTACCAGCAGCATCAGATAGATATGAAACCATACCTTGAGTGCCTGTTAATCGATCGTTGTAGGTAAGCTCCATTCCCGTTAAACCTTGATTATCAATTCCCGTAAATCCTAATATATGAGCGGCAAGTCCATCATAAGGGTAATATCGCTTATTATCCTCTGCCACTACAATTCCTGGAATATTTAATTCTCGAATGGAGGTAGCCTGCTCGGACGTCATCTTACGACCTCCAGGTCCAAGCTGAATAATTCTTTCCTTCTTGGAAACTTTCGCTAACACTTCTTCCACCGTCATATTAAGTAATGGTGCTAATGTCTGTGCTGTTTTTTCTTTTTCCTTCACTTGCACGGGAATAGCCCATACCGTCGGTGTACTTACGTTGTATGCTAATCGCACACCACTACGATCCCATATTTCACCACGATTTGCGACATATGGAATATCACGGCGCCAAGAATTTTCCGCTTTCTCCGATAACTCCGCACCTTGAACAAGCTGCACATAGCTTAACCTAATACTTAAGCCGATAAAAGCGACAATCGCAAACATGAGAATGGTGAACAGTCTTCTTCTAACCGTCACATTAGAAACTTTCATAATCTATCCCCCTAAACCTTTCACGCCTTACTCCAACATAAGCTTGGAAATATAAGTACATGATAAGTATGAACTAATAACATATGCAGCAGAAACGTTATTCCGCTCTTTACATGCTATTCATCATTCGGACAAGATAGAACCTGTACCAACCGGACTCACTATAGCGTTAAGAAGAGGCTTGCTCTCCTGATGACGATTGCTCCTCAGAACCTGTGTCAGACTCTTCATCAGAACTAGTAGCTTCATCCTCTTCACCACTTGGGTCTAACGTTCCTGGCACGTAATATTGTGACGCCTTCAATGGCGATAGTTTAACTTGCAATTTTTTCGATTTCCCATCTTCAACAAGCTGTTGCGAATAGACATAACCTGTTCCTTCTATTTTCAACTGTACACCGAGTAACGCGGCAATTTCTACAGCATCGCGCAAGGAGACTCCCGTTAGATCCGGCACACTCAAGTTTTCCTTCTGCTCAGTAATGAGATAGACCGTTTGCGTAGGATGAACTAATGAGCCTGCTGTAGGAATCTGCTGTTCGACAATCGAGCCGTCACCAACAAATTCAAATTGCAAACCTACATTTTTCAATTTTTCTTTCGCAAGTGCACCCTTCATTCCAGTTACATCGGGGGTAGAGATCATAACTTCTGTCGGTGTATCGCTTTCCTCCACAGCAATGCTTTCGTAGTTAGGAGCGATATCAAGCTTTCTTAAGCTTTTCAGCATAATTTCTCGGAATACTGGAGCAGCTACTTTACTACCACCAGCATACTTATCGTTAGGCTCATCGACGATAACCAAAACAATTAATTGCGGATCATCTACAGGGGCATAGCCAATGAATGATACGACGTATTTATCAGATGAATACGTAGTACCTACAACTTTTTGTGCAGTACCTGTCTTACCTGCCACACGATAGCCTTCAATATAAGCATTACGACCAGTACCTTCCTTTAGATCAGATACAACCTGCTCTAAATACTCATTTGCAAGCTTAGATGATTGCTCAGAAATAACTCTACGCACTACTGTAGGCTCTTTTACAGTCGTCGTTTTCGTAGCCGAGTCCGTTACACTTTTCACAATATACGGCTTCATTAATTCTCCGCCATTTGCCACAGCCGCAACAGCTGCAACCTGTTGGATTGGTGTTACTAGGACAACGCCTTGTCCAAATGAAGCAGCAGCAATATCACGATTATATTGGAAGCGAATGGTACCAACTGCTTCGTTTGGAATTTCGATTCCTGTTTTTTGGGCAAAGCCGAAATTAGTAAAATACTCTTTCAGCTTCTCTCCACCCAGTCGCTCAAAGCCTAATTTAACAAAAGCAACGTTACTGGAAAATTTCAGTCCATCGAGAAATGAAATCATACCCCACCCATATCTATTATGATCACTAATCGGAGTCGGGTCACCAGGAACATAGATTGTACCTGATTGATACAGTTCATCAGGGTCAAATACCCCCTCTTCAATCGCCGCAGCTAATGTTGCAATTTTGAAAGTAGAACCTGGCTCATACAGCGAACCTACCGCATGATTGTACATTGCAGCATAGTCATTTTCCAAACCTTCCCAATATGTATTCGGATTAAACTCCGGCATATTCGCCATTGCTAATATTTCCATCGTATTCGGATTTGCCACAATAGCTGTTGCACTTTTCGGGTTCCACTCTTCAACGACACTACGTAATGCTTCTTCCGCATAACCTTGAATATCACCATCTATAGTCAACTCAATCTTCTGTCCATCTTTCGGAGCAACATATTCAACCTCACTACCAGCAATTTGAACTTTCTGTCCATCCTTTTGGTAGGAAATATGACCATCGGAGCCTGATAGTATATCATTAAAGGTCGATTCAACCCCCATCATATTTTCACCATCTATGCTAATATAACCCAATAGTTGAGAAGCTAATTTATTTTGCGGATAGAGCCGCTCATAGGTCTCCTGAATATAAATTCCTGAATCCGTACCTTTTTTCTCTATCGCTATTTTTTCTTTCAACGCTTTAGAAAATTCCTTCAATTGATCGGCAACGTTTTTCTCAATCTGCCAACCACCTTGGCGCAATTCACGATTCGAGTAATATGTTCCATCTTCACGTTTCACAAAATGACCGTCAATCGTATCATCTGACATACCTAGTATGGACTTTAACGCTTCTGTTACTTCATCTTTTATTCCAGCATTTTGAATAACTTTAGGATTAATAGACACGTTATACGCTAATGCATCCATCGCTAGTACATTACCTTCGCGGTCTGTAATCGTACCGCGCTTTGCATTGAAGGTTTCAGTAGTTGACCAACGTTTTTGTGCTAACTCTAACCACATTGATCCTTCTACCACCTGTACTTTATAGATGTGAAAAATAAGAAAGAGAAAAAGGAGGGTGATTACCCCTCCAAGTAGTAGTGTGCGTAATTTAATTCGTTTAATCATCTCTATCACTTCCTATTCAAGCTTTGCCGTTTCTCCAGAGGAGCTCGACTTCTTGACAATTATTCCTGTTTCCAAGCTGCTCACCATACCTTGAGATTCTGCAAATTCACGAATACGTTCAGGATCACTTAATGTTTGAACTTCTCGCTGTAGTTGTTCTACCTCAATCGTCATTGCTTGCATTTCACTATTAATTTGCTTTACTTGCAAACTCGTATAGTAAATATCAGCATACCTAAATATGATAACTCCCAAGATGATAACTCCCATTAATACAGCAGTCAGATATAATACCTTTTCTCCTGCTGGGATAGGTTTTTTGCGAACGACTTTTTTCTTCGTTTCGCGTATGATGTACTCTTCCTGCTCTTGACGCTTAGGTTTCACTGCTAAATTACCATAATGATAGGCCACGATTAATCCCCCCTACAGCTTTTCTGCTATTCTTAATTTTGCCGATCTTGCCCGTAAGTTTTGTTCTATTTCAAATTCACTCGGAACAATCGGCTTACGTGTTATTAATTTCAATTTACCTTTTGTACCACAAACGCACATCGGAAAATCTGGTGGACAAGTGCATTTCTCCACATACTTCACAAATGTTTGTTTGCAAATCCGATCTTCTAATGAATGGAACGTAATAACCGAGATTCTTCCTTCAGAAGCAGTACAACGAACGGCCGCCTCCAAAGCTTCTTCCTCAGAACCAAGTTCATCATTCACCGCGATACGCAATGCTTGGAATGAGCGTTTTGCTGGATGGCCACCTGTACGACGTGTAGCCGCAGGAATCGCATTTTTCACAATTTCAGCTAATTGTTCTGTTGTTTCAATTGCCTGAGTCTGGCGGATTTTCACAATGGAGCGAGCGATGTTACGCGCAAACTTTTCCTCTCCATATCGATCAAGAATGCGAGCAATATCTCGTTCATCCCACTCGTTCACAATATGATAAGCCGTCAATTCCTCATCACGATCCATACGCATATCCAGTGGTGCGTCTTGGTTGTAGCTGAATCCACGTTCAGCATCATCAAGCTGCGGACTAGAAACACCTAAATCGAATAGAATACCATCCACTTGTGGAACACCATTTAACATCGGTACATCACAATGCATTAACTCCTGTTCAAGATAGCGGAAATTGCTACGTACAAGTGTTACTTTATCCATATAAGGGGCAAGCTTAACCTTTGCATTCTCATGTGCCCAGTCATCCTGGTCGAAAGCAATTAGGCGCCCCTGCTCCCCTAGTGATGCGGCAATTAGCTGGCTATGTCCCGCTCCACCAAGCGTGCAGTCAACATATATACCATTCGGCTTAATATTAAGCCCCTTGACTGCTTCCTCCAATAAAACTGTTGTATGCAAAAACACGTTAAATCCCCCAATTCATGTTGTTATGCTAGAAGTTGAAATCAAAGTCTACAAGTTTCTCAGCAATCTCATTAAATGTTTGCTCAGATTCTTCATAATAGCCTTCCCAAGATGCCTTACTCCATACCTCTACCCGATTTGAAACTCCTAGTACCATACAATCCTTTTCAAGCTTGGCATATTCTCTTAGATGCTGTGGTAAATTAATTCGTCCTTGCTTATCCAGATCACATTCTATTGCACCAGAGAAGAAAAAGCGCGTGAAGGCACGTGCATCTGATTTCATTAAAGGTAAAGTTTTTAACTTTTGCTCTAATATTTCCCACTCACTAGCAGGATATATAAATAAACAATTGTCTAGGCCGCGTGTAGCTACGAAAGTTGAACCAAGTTGGTCACGAAATTTAGCTGGGATAATAATACGTCCTTTATCGTCAATGCTATGTTGATATTCTCCCATAAACATAATTTCGCTCCACCCCTTCCCCTTTTTGCCCCACTTCTCACCACTTTACACCACTAAGTAAGACTATTTCGCCACACAAAAGAAAAATCCTGCTTTTATAAGCAGGATTCTCTAAATATTTTATTTAATTTTTATTCCCAGCTATCAAGATAAGCCACTTGCTCTTGCGTTAAGGAATCAATTTCCATGCCAAGCGCTTCTAATTTCAAATTAGCAACTTGTTGATCAATGTCGTAAGGAACATTAACAACTTGCTTACCAATTGTTTTGTACTCATCATTCACATATTTCAAGCTTAATGCTTGAAGAGCAAAGGTCATATCCATAATTTCCGCAGGATGACCATCTCCAGCAGCTAGATTTACAAGACGACCTTCTGCTAGAAGATAGAATTTGCGACCATCTGCTAATTTGTATTCCTCGATATTACGACGAACAGTACGTATACTCACACTCATCGCTTCAAGATCAACTTTGTTCACTTCAATATCGAAATGACCAGCGTTCGATAGAATTGCTCCGTCCTTCATCACTTCATAGTGTTCTTTACGAATAACATCACGATTTCCTGTAACGGTTACAAACATATCACCAATTTTCGCTGCCTCTACCATCGGCATAACATGGAATCCGTCCATGTAAGCTTCAACAGCTTTAATCGGATCAATTTCTGTGACAACAACATTAGCGCCAAGACCTTTAGCACGCATCGCAACACCTTTACCACACCATCCATAACCAGCAACGACTACTGTTTTACCGGCAACAACTAGGTTAGTCGTGCGGTTAATACCGTCAAATACAGATTGACCTGTACCGTAGCGATTATCAAACAAATATTTGCAATAAGCATCATTAACAGCAACCATTGGGAAAGAAAGTGTACCTTCTTTTTCCAATGCCTTCAAACGAATAATGCCCGTTGTTGTTTCTTCAGCTCCACCGCGCACGTTAATGGCATGTTGCTTACTTTCCGTATGCAATAACGTTACAAGGTCGCCACCATCATCAATGATTAGATCAGGATTATTTTCTAGCGCCTTCATATTAAGCATTTTAAATTCTTCTGGCGATGGATTATATTTACCGTAAACTGTAATTCCATCCTCCACTAACGCTGCACAAATATCGTCCTGTGTGGAAAGTGGGTTACTTCCTGTAATCGTAACCTCCGCTCCGCCTGCTTGTACAACTTTAGCTAAATATGCTGTTTTCGCTTCTAGATGCAAAGAAATTGAAACCTTCAATCCTTTAAATGGTTGTTCTTTTTCAAACTGCGCACGAACTTCATTCAAGACAGGCATATGGCTACTCGCCCAATCAATTTTCAAATGTCCTTCTGGAGCAAGTGAAATATCAGTAATAATACTTTTTTCTAAAACCTTCATATTAACCCTCCAATAACTATTCATATTTTATTTAAGCCAACAACTTATTATATGTAATACAAGATAACTTGTCTGTACGCTAGACTTCCCAAGTTCGCTTCATATTCGATGTCGAATACGCTACGAAGCCAGTCATCGTTATCAAAGTCCGCTTTTTGAACTTCATCGTCCAATTAAAGGTTCAAAAAGCGGACTTTCAGAATCGAGCAGGTGAAACGTTACTTGAGAAAGGCGGAAGCGCAAGTGTACGTAGTTGGTACACGCGAACCTACAATGTTTCTGCAAGAAACATACATCGGAAGTTTATGCCGTACTTTCCAAGTTCGTTTCAGATGCGATGTCGAATACGCTACGTTAGCATCACTTCGTTATCAAAGTCCGCTTTTTGAACATCCTCTATTACAAGTGTACTATCTCATGTCCACCCGTCCTACTATACCCTGTCGCAAAAATAGCATCTAGCCATACTTTATCGTAACGATTCCAATATGTAATCATCGACAGCACTCGCTCCTGCGGTTTACCACTAGGCTTCAATGTAAGCTCAACCCGATCCAATTGACGAATAGCTGCTTCAAATTGCTTCTGCTGAGCATCCACCGTTTTAGCTTCCATATAAGTCATTTGTTCTATAATTTTGTTCATATTCGTATCGCCAAGCTTAGCCAAGCCGCTTTGAATCGAGCCAGCAAGTTCGATTAATGGAGCGTACATCGCCGTGAACTGCTCGCGTACATGCCCAAATTGATCAGCGACATGTAATTCATCTTGATCGTGTAGCCATTGTTGCTTACGCTCTTGGAAATGATCCATCACATCAGCGAACGACAATTCATATTTAGCCATATTTTTTGCAATGATACCTTCTACTAGCGTATAAGACATGCGAGGCACAATAATAGGCATTTCCATTCCAAGAACTTCAAACGCTTGTTTGGTTAAACCCCAATAGGAAATTTCACCCGAGCCAAGCACAGTCGCCAATACTGGGAATAAATGATCCTGCATTAGTGGACGTGTCAGCACATTATTGCTAAAGCTTTGTGGCTCATGTTGAAGCAGTTGCTCTAGCTGCTCCATTGTCCAATGATACTGACTTTTGCGATCACGGAATCCACCGTTCTCTTTATAGAGCAACACCCGATCACTCTGACTTTCTTCTACAAATACGAATAGGTTAGCACTATTAGCCGTTACATCTGCCTGTAAGGAATAGCCCATATCACGTACTGCTTGTGCTGTTTGTAGATAAGCCTGTTCTAATTCATCATTATGCTTCAACAACCGTGCAAACATGCTACTTTCAATGGCCCGCAACGCAGCATCATCTGAATCAATGAGTACTAAGCCGTACTGGGCAAATAACGTACTCAACATATGTCCAAAGAAGTCCGATAATGAATTTGATTTCTCTGCCATTTGTTGAAGTTCTTGAACTAGTTGTTCTTTGAATTCAGATCCAGGTAGTTGCTCAGATAACTCTTCTAGTGCTTCTTGCCATTGTTCCGCACTAATCGCCGTTCGGCTGACCGATGTTTTTAATGAAGCATCTCGACCTATACTTAGTTTTTTCAATTGTTGCTCTGGTGAGATCACATAAGTATGATTCACTTCATCCCAATCATGATCTTCGCCAGCAATCCAAAAAACAGGAACGATTTTCTCTTGTAGTTGCTCACTTGCTGATAATGCGGCTTGAATAATAGATACTGCCTTATGGACAACCAGTAATGGTCCCGTCCAAATACCAGCCTGTTGACCACCAATAACTACTTTCGCCCCTTGAGCAATATGAGCGATATTAGCTAATGTTGCTTCGCTAGCGGACAAACGCTCATTGTAAGCTTTAAGTACATTTGCCAACGACTCACTGTTAGCGCGAGTATGCTGCAATTGCGTTAATTTCGATGCGCGTTTGACCCAATCTGCATCATTACCAGCATAGTAGCCGTAAAGCTTCTCGACAACCTGCTGCTTACCATTTATATAATCCGCTGATAATGCTTGAGCTATAGGTAATTCATATTTATGTAGATCGACCACTGCCGCACTACCTCCTCGAACTTCAATTAGTTATAGTTACTATACAATATAAAGATAACTCATTACTTCGACATTGTACAGAATAGTGAACTTTCAAGTCAAAAGAAAAACGTCCCTAGCAAAGTAGAGACGCATGGTGTTTCTTCTATTAGGAAACAGTAAATGCCAATTGCAACAATATAATAGCAATAAAAATAATATAGAGAAATGCTGTAACGAAAAACGCAATCCGCCATACGACGCGAATAATTTTTTTCCATGGAATAACGCCATCTTTACGATAGTGCGCATTTCCAAGCAATCCTCCACCGATAATCATGGCTAACAATATTCCATAAATACCAAATTTACTACTAAATAATTCATTAAATAAGGCCCCTACACAAGGTATAAAGAATATGGTAGAAACGTCCATAGCTAGCCGAATCGATTTTTTACGATCTTTCACAAATACGTTGTAGCCTAGATACACAATAAAAAACGGAAAAATTGGTATAGTTGCAATTGCTGAAAAGACAGTTCTAATGAAATCCCACATAAGCTACTATTGTTCACTCCCCTATTTTTCAGGATGTAGTGCTAATATTAATTGTACTAGAGCGTTATTAAGAGGTGCTTCATATCCACGATGCGAAGCCATTTCCACGATAGCTCCATTAATCGTTACTATTTCCGTCTCGCGATCAGCCAAAACATCACTTAACATCGAAGAAGTGTTGCTAGATGTTGCTTCACAAATATGTAGAACTTGATCAAACCTAACAGCGGCAATTTCCGCTTCTTCAAAAGCTAGAATCGTTCTAGTCTCTTCAAACAACTGTTCCATTATCTGCAATCTTGTACAATCAGCTGGCAATTGACCATTTTTCACACCGAAGAGAGCGGTTAAAGGATTAATAACTACATTTACAATTAATTTGCGATAGATTGCTTCTCTGATGTTTTTCGACACTAATGTCTTAAATCCTGCCTTAAATAATGCTTCTTCCAATATTTTCTGACGAATACCTTCACAATCACGACCCAATTGATCGCCTAATGTAGTTAGACCAGTTCCTGTATGGTTCACGTAATGAGCTTGTATGGTTAGCGATGCCTCGCTTGTCACTACAGTAATGATTGGTTTTGTAGTTAGTTCAGCTAATCTTTCGATATGACCAATACCATTTTGAAAGGCTATTAATGTACAGTTCGGATACTGAGCTAAAAGCAACTTAATGTGATTGAGTAAGTCATTACTTAATTGTGTTTGCTTCACGGTAAGTAAAATGTACACTTCCTCTGTTGCCTTGTAATCTAATAAATGCAATGCGAATTCTCGCTCTTGGAGTTGTCTATATGTACCATTCATCGATGTGCTTCTCTGACCTGCTCTATCTTGCAGCGTAATCCCTTCTATTTGTAATAAATGAGCTCGTTCCATCGTTCTTGTCCAGAAGTGCACAACATAACCTGCTTGCAAAAGCTTTGCTCCATATAGATTACCTATTGCGCCATTACCAATGATTTCAAATCTCATTCATAACCACATACCTTTCAACATCATTACAACAGTTATAAGTTATCGTCCTACTTAAAGCAACAAAAAAAGTGCTACTATATAGTAACACTTTTTGTCCCTCTTACTCTATTCAATTCTCTCAAGGTTACCATTTGCATCCATCTTGAATCGAGGTTTCTTTTCTTCCTCAGTTGAAAGCACTGTTAATCGCCTTGCACGATCCATGATCTGAATTAATGTTTTGTAATCATCATTCACAGCATGATAATCGGTTTGCACGATATTAACTTCCTTAGCTAATCTTTCATTTTCTTGACGAAGACGATATAGTTCATCTTCACGATCTTTCAATGATTTCTCATAGCTACGAAGTTGGCGTGATAAATCTTGATACGTCATTTTCCATTCGCGTAAAAAACGAATGACCGAATCAATAGATAGACTTTCTTCTATTGAACTTTGTTCCATTCTAATAGGTCTTTCTTCTGTTTCAAACATCGTTATAGATGATACTTGTGGAAGAGAGGCCACTTGTTTCTTCATATAATTACGTTTATGTCTTTGTTGTTTGGCAATCTGAATAGCTTCATCATACTGTTTTCTAACAAAACTATTCCAACGGAACCCACAAGCAGCTGATGTACGACCAATACGTTCACCAACTTCCTCAAAGGCTGAAAGCTGTGTACTACCTTCTCTAATATGGCGCAGTGTTACTTCTGCGAGCATTAGGTCATCATCCTGACTCCATGCATCTTGTCTTATAGCTGTCATGCTATTATAACCTCCTAACGTAAAGGCACTTACTTAGATTCTATGTGCTTAGTAGAGTTCATAGAATCTATTGGTTACTATTTTGTATAACCAATTTCAAAAAAACTCATACATTTTTTCTAATAATCATGTACATACTATGAACAAGTTCACATAAATGATGAAATATTTTCGGAATTTCGACATAGAGTATGTTTACAGTTGTTACCGCTAGCGATATAATGGGATTTAGGAAATTAGGTCGTTCACTATGAAAGGGGGTTGCTGTATGGCACGTATGTATAGAGTACTAGGTTTCTTTTGCTTAGTAATCGCATTGATGGCTTTTGCTGGACATATGTATGAGTTTTCTCTACTATTCTTTGCACAAGCAGTTGCTTTTGCTTTCCTAGGTTATTTGAATTTCTCAGAAAAAGCTTACATAACGATGTTCTGGGGATATATGGTAATCTCGTTTGTCGGATTCACCTATTGGTCAGTATTCCAAATGAGTATTCCTTTCTAAGAACAACAATGATGAAGCAGGTCGTACAAGCTAATTACTTGTACGACCTGTTTGCATTATTAGAGGTAATTCAAACCATCCACTTGTGATCACGATGACTATGCTAACGTAGCTTAGTCGGCGGCGAATATGCCCCCCATCGAAAGCCTGTGTGTGCTCACGTACACAATACGTACGCTGTGCTACTCGTTTCCGCTGGAGGGCATCTTCTTGATGCTGACAAGCGAATGTTTTGAACTTTCATTGAAATAGGTAATTCAAAAAACAGACTTTCATTATATATAGTTGCAAGAAATATTAGGTCATGCTATTGCATACAATGATGGATAAGGATATGTACTTTTCTTGCAGAGAAGTATCTCATGAAGTAACGAAAAGTTTTAGCCTATGCTTTCGATGTACTTTTCTTGCAGAGAAGTATTTCATGAAGTAACGAAAAGTTTTAGCCTATGCTTTCGATGTACTTTTCTTGCAGAGAAGTATCTCATGAAGTAACGAAAAGTTTTAGGAGGGAAGGTAGCATTGAATCTAATTGTGATGAAACCACGTATCATCATATGCTTGCTAGCGGTACTCATGTTTTATACAATGACGATTCCTTCCGCAATTGCTGAGCCAACTGTTGAAACGGTAGCCCCCATACAAACTGAAGATGACGAAGATCTTCAACAAATATTACAATCCAGTCTCTCTATCGTTGAATTAGACAAAGAAATAGAACGAATTGGACAAAAGTTAGAAGGTTTGCAACAAACGTTAACGATAACAGCGGAACAAATCGAACAGCAAGAAGAGCAAATTTCCAACAAACGTGAGCAAGCAGGTAAAGTTCTACTCGCTTACTATATGGGTGAACGCGATGGAATCATTTTTAATTTGTTAAAAAGCGACTCATTTGAAGGTTTTCTACTAGCTATCGAATTTGTCGAATTAATCTTGTCAAACGACAAACAAATATTAACTTCTTATGTCGATGAATATCGCGTGTTACAATCAAGTTACGATGCTTATAAAGATGAACAGAATAAATTAACAACACTCCACGAACAGCTTCAATTACAACGGAATCGTGTAAGTGCATTGGAACAACAAATCGACCAACAATTGACTGGCAGGTCTGATGCTGAACGAATTCAAATACTCATTGAACAATTAACTGCTTTTTGGGAAGAAAAAGGGCTTGTCGAAGTACAAACATATTTTCAAGAGTTAGCGAAGTCAATGAATGAACTACCTGGTTGGTTACAGGAAAATCAACAATATATTTCCATGAAGGGCTTCAAATACAAGATTGAATTACCTGATGATGCACTTAATAGCTTTTTAAGAGGTCAGAACGAGATGTTCAATGATTTCGCCTTTACTTTCGAGGAAAATTCGATTATTGCAAAGGGACAACGGGATAATATTGAAATTGAACTTAAAGGTCATTATTCACTTGTGGAAAAACCAACAAATTATATTGAATTTACGGTTGATGAGCTTTATTTCAATGGATTTATATTACCAGATTCAACAAAAAATGAGCTCGAGGCTCAATTCAATTTGAACTTCTATCCTTCATATATTCTCTCTATGCTCCGAGCCAAGTCGGTTACTGTAACTGATGGTACATTGACCATTGAACTTCAATTAGTGATCTAATATATAAATTTGTTTACTTACAAAACGTGGACCGTCTGCTCGAGACGGTCCACGTTTTTCGTATATATTCTAACTAATAATGGATATAACTAATGAATCGTACAATTAACTAATGGATAAGTCTGGATTATGACTCACCCTTCATCGTAATACTTTGAGCTTGTCCGATAATGTGTCAACTACATCCCACTGCCGCTTCATACTAGCATATTGCTGTGGCCAATTCGGTGATACTTCCATCATTTGCGCTTGAATTAGCTTCTGATTCAACGTAATACCTATATTGGATACAACAGAATTACTACTTAATCCGAATTCCATATTTCTAGTTGGAGGTTCTTCATATTGATATGCATTTGCACTAGCACGTTGCGTAACCTGCTCAATCCACTCAATTGCCGCTATCGCTTGTTTACTATTCGCTTGAATTACAAAGCTATATCCATTAAGCCAAGGGACTGGAATGAGTACTTTATTAGCGTCATAATTTTCGAATAGTTCTTCTTTATTTATCAAATAATCATCCCATGAAGTCATATAGTAAAGCGGCCAGTTGACATGATCTGCACTTGATTTGTTGGTATTAGTATCTAGCTGGATGTTATCCTCATGCTCAAGTAACCATTGTACAATCGTTAGTTGCTCTTCGCTTAACTCACTATTCGATATGCCACTTTGTCTAGCAAGATCGCCATAAGTTAACCAGACTAGCATGGAGTTATAGCTATTATCAGCGATATTAAGTAAATCTATCTCAATATCAGTAGCCTCTACATGGGCAAGCATTTCCAGCATATGATCCCAATTACTGCTTGTTGCTACATCAACTTGCTCTTCAGCTTCAACTGAATTGTTAGGTGTACTATTATGTAAAGGGTCCTCAGTTGGTTTTATTGCAGCATCAATAGGATCGTCAACAGCATCATCGACCAACTCGGGTAGTAATCTATTAGGGAATATTAGATAGGGGTTACTAGAGTATGGGACACCCCAAAGATAACCGTTCCATTTCAAGGCATCTGTATAACCAGGTAAGTGACTTGTTAATGAATCACTATTCATAAGACGATCTACGGGCTGTAACAACCCTTTCGTAGCAAGTGGTAATATCCATTCATTAGGTATAAGCTGTACATCACCAAGCTCATCTAGCTTAGATCGTTGTTCCCATTGTGGATATTCAAATTGTTCATTATAGACATTCGTCATCGTCACTTCAATATGAGGATACGAATCATCCATTAAAAGACGTAGTTGATCTAACCGTTCAAATTGTTCTTCATCTAGTGATACAAATATTTGTATTTGCTCGGTTGCAATAACTTGTTCTCGATCAATAACGATAGCCGCCGGCTCAGCTTTGTTCCTATATAGATCACTTACATAAGTCCAATTCAATTCGCGCGTCAAAAAAATAAAAGCTATTACTATTATTAGTATAGAACCTAGCATCAACAAAATGTATCGTTTATTGAACACAATTGATCTCCTTTACGACACAGAATACTTCTAGTATAGCAATTTACTGGCAGAAAGTATATCGCTTTCATTACTTCAACCTCAATGAAAAAGAGTTTATCCGGCAATAACCCCCTTTACTGACGTGTGTGAAATTAGATAAAAAAAGAGTATACCAAAGTGGTGGTTTCAAGCTAATTAGTGTACCCTATGTCCGTCCCTCGCCTAACGAAAAAAACACCAGTTGAACATTCTACTTTCAAATGTTCAACTGGTGTTTTCCGTATAAGCACATCGTGATCACAAGTGACTGTTTTGAACTACATTACAATGAAAGTTCAAAAAGTGGGCTTTCAGAATCGAGCAGGTGAAGCGTTACTTGAGAACGGCGGAAGCGCAAATATACGTTATTGGTACATGCGATCCTACAATGTTTCTGCAAGAAACATACATCGGAAGCTTATGCTATACTTTCCAAGTTCGCTTCAGATGCGACGTCGAATATGCTACTTTAGCATACGCATCGTTATCAAAGTCCATTTTTTGAACTACCTCACAACAAATCTGCGGCTAACTGTGCTAACTTAGATCGCTCACCTTTTTCCAATGTAATATGTCCACTTAGCTGCTCTTGTTTAAACTTCTCTACAATATTTGTTAAGCCATTACTCATAGAATCTAAGTATGGATGATCAATTTGCTCGGGATCGCCCACTAAAACTATTTTGCTGCCTTCGCCAACTCTTGATACAATCGTCTTAATTTCATGACTTGTTAAATTTTGTGCTTCATCAATAATAATAAACTGTCCAGGTATGGATCGACCGCGAATATACGTCAATGCCTCAACGTGAATACTGCCAAGCCCCATCAAAATTTTATCAATATCACCTGATTTTTTTGTATCAAATAAAAATTCAAGATTATCATAGATTGGCTGCATCCAAGGACGCAATTTTTCTTCCTTTTCGCCAGGCAAGTAACCAATATCTTTCCCCATCGGAACAACTGGCCTTGCAATAAGCAGTTTTTTATACTTTCGCTCATCTTCCACCTTCATAAGACCTGCAGCAAGCGCTAGGAGCGTCTTACCCGTGCCTGCTTTGCCAGTCAATGTTACGAGTGGTATATCATCATTCAATAGCAATTCAAGCGCCATTCGCTGCTGTGCATTACGCGGGGTCATCCCCCATGCAGGATCATTACTTAAATATAATGGCTCTAGCTTTGTTGCTTGGGCATTCACCTTTAATAACGCAGATTTGGTAGTCCCCATCTCATCCTTCAATATAACAAACTCATGAGGGTTAAATCGTTGCTTTAATTGCAAATTACTTAATGTTAGAAATCGTTGATTATAAAATTCATCGATAATCGAAGGATGTACCTGCATATTGAAAAAACCTAGATAACGATCATTTTCCTGAATATTCGGGTCACTCATATAATCTTTTGCTTCCAGGCCAAGGACATCCGCTTTAATTCTCATTAGTACATCTTTACTGACGAGTACAACACTTTGTTGCTCATCTTCTGGAAGTAATGCTTGTTCCTTATGATAATTTAACGCAACAGCAATAATACGATGATCATTCGTAATTTCCCCAAACATCTCTTGAATCTGAGCAAAATTACGATGATTTAATTCCACGCGAACGATGCCACCTGTATCCAGCAAAATACCTGAGTGTAATTTTCCATCTTCTTTTATTTTATCTAACAAACGAGAAACTGATCTCGCATTACGACCTAATTCATCGGCAAGCCTTTTTTTCGAATCGATTTCTTCAAGTACGATTGCCGGAATAACAACCTCATCATTAGGAAATGCAAAAATCGCTCTCGGATCATGTAATAATACGTTCGTATCAAGCACAATTATTTTCCCCATAATAGTTCCTCCCTATCTTCATCGTTAGCATACATAGCTAACAGCCATTACGGTTACACTATGTAGGTACAATCACGTTATATACAGAGGTGAAACAAATGAAAAAGAAATTAGTCATGATAACAGCTCTGATTCTGTTGTTATCAGGCTGCGGTAGTATGAACAGTAGTAATCAATCACCCTCCACCAATCATAATGAGAATATTAATGCTCAATCAGTTAAGCAACAGAATATCTCTAGCAGCCACAAGGATGCTATTACGCATCTTGAAGCGCTAGCCAAAAGTATTGAAGGAGTTAATGATGCACATGTCGTTATTATGGGAAACAATGCGATAGTCGGTATTGATGTTAACGCAGATCTAGAGAGATCACGCGTTGGGGTAATCAAATATTCCGTTGCCGAAGCGTTTCGCCATGATACATATGGTATCAATGCAATCGTCACAGCCGATATGGATCTTGGTGAACGGATCAAAGAAATTGGTTCCGATATTTCCGCAGGACATCCTATAATAGGCATCGCTGAAGAGCTATCAGATATCGTCGGACGGATCATCCCACAAGTTCCCGCAGATCTTATGCCATCACAAAAAGATCTTCAGTATAAAGCAGCAAACAAAGAGAAAACATACAATACTCCCGACGAATTAGTTAACGATTATGAACAGAACTTAAAAGGAAAATAAATGCACAAAAAGCCTAGCATAATCACTAGGCTTTTTTCGTTTCATATAGAAATAAAGCTATACATTGTAGCTCACATAATACGACCATAGCTCTACCCCCTTCATTTCACTTTAATGTGATAATAGAAGCTTAACTTATGATAGTATATGATATGTTCATGCTACTCATTCTGCTAATATTGATTGTAATAATTGCTGCGCTTCCGCAAGTGATTCGTCACTTGCTATTACGTAAGGATTATTCCATTTCCCTTGTAAACTCATAAACGTAATATTGTCCATACTAATATTATAATAGGTCGTAATCATACGTTCTAATTCTGAAGTAGGCATATCTGTATACACATCATCACTTACTTCGTCAATGACATTACCAATTTTCGTAATTCCACCGAGCGATAACATTTTTTTCGAAAGAGCTTTAAGAACTACGCTTTGTCTATTGTTTCGCTCAAAGTCACTTGAAGCATTTGAATTTCCTTTAGATTGACGGAAACGTACAAAATCTAACGTCTGCTTTCCATCTAACGGTTGCATACCTGGTTGCAAATCAATATTGGTATTATCATGTGAATCCGTCCATTTCATGCGCATATCTACATCAACGTTAATGCCACCAAGTACATCAACAACATCTCTAAACCCCTGGAAATTAACAGATATAGCATACTGAATAGGGATATCATAAAATTCCCCCAGCATTTCCTTCACTGCAGTTTTCCCTCTAAGCATTGCTTCGTTTTTGTCAGCGCCGTCTTTTTGTGCTTTCACATAATAATTTGCATAAAATGCGTTAGCTTTACGAACTGCATTGTTATAAGAAATTCGAGTATCACGAGGCATCGCAATAACGGCACCCTTTTTCGTAATCGGATTAAGTGCAGCCACTAGCATGACATCTGTATTCAAGCCGCCAGCGCCTTTTCGCTGATCAACTCCTAATAACACCATCGTTACTGGCTTTTCTTTCACCGATTCGCCTTGTGGTACTGGTGTAACACTATTCGGCTTACCTTCTACATCCGTCACAATACTCATTCCAGGCAAGGCATTACTTGCCTTATTAACTATGTATGCACCGTATAATACTACTACCGCGATAATTATTAAAATAATTGCTAAGATTGACATCATAATAATTTTTGTTTTGCTCTTTTTTCTTTTATGTGCCCCTTTTGAAGCGACCCTACTTTGCGTTGGGCGTGAAGGAGCATCGGTTTTACTGGGCTTACTCATATATTCACCTGCTCTTATTTTCGTTATAATATAAAACAAAAAAGCAGCACCCGTTTCCAAACGTAAAGACGGATGGTGTGAGTGCTGCTCTCATTAGATCATTACTTTGTCTCGGTGTTGGCATTGCTATCTGCTGAAGATTTTTGCTTCCAGCCATCATATAACTGACGCAAACGAAGTGTAATCATCATAACAATTGCAATAGCCATACATTGAATAATCGGTAGCTTATCTATTTGCATAATAAGCAGAATCGCTGATCCAAAAATCATTGTTGCGTACATAAGAATCTCACGAATTAATGGTAGTCTAGCCTGTTGAGGACGGAATACCTTCTGAAAGATAAACAAAGTCATTCCAAGAATGAGTAGATATGAAATGAGCATATGCTCACTTAGCCATGCTTGCATTCTTAAAACCTCCCACATGCAATACTATAGTGAATGTTCAAAAAGCAAGCTTTTTGAACATCCTATATTATAAGTTTGCGTTCGCTAGAGCTGTTTTGCGATGCTTCTCAGCACGTTCACGTTCACTCTTATTCAGAATTTTTTTACGAAGACGAATCGTTTTAGGAGTAATCTCACAATATTCATCATCATTCAAATATTCAAGTGCTTGCTCAAGCGAGAATAATAGTGGTGTTTTCAATTTAACCGTATCATCTTTACCTGATGAACGAACGTTTGATAATTGTTTTTCTTTACAAATATTTACGATGATATCATTATCGCGGTTATGTTCACCAACGATCATACCTTCGTAAACTTCGGCACCTGGCTCTAGGAACAGATGACCACGATCTTCAACACCCATCATACCATAGAATGTTGTTGATCCGTTTTCACTACTTACTAGAACGCCTGTGTGACGACCACCTACGTTTGAAGGTACATATTCGCCATAGCTATCAAATGCATGGTTCATAATACCATATCCACGAGTTAGTGTTAGGAATGAAGTACGGTAGCCAATCAATCCACGAGCAGGAATAACGAATTCAAGACGAACTTGACCAGAGCCATCATTCACCATATTCATCATCTCAGCTTTACGAGTTCCTAGACTTTCCATAACAGAACCCATGCTCTCTTCTGGCACATCGATAAGAAGACGCTCATAAGGCTCAGATCTCACGCCGTCAATATCTTTAACAATAACTTCTGGTTTGGAAACTTGTAGTTCAAATCCTTCACGACGCATAGTCTCGATAAGAATACTTAAGTGAAGCTCACCACGACCAGATACGACAAATGCATCAGGGCTATCCGTTTCGTCAACACGTAACGCTACATCTGTCTCAAGTTCTTTGAATAGACGCTCACGAAGCTTACGAGAAGTAACCCATTTACCTTCACGACCTGCAAATGGAGAGTTGTTAACAAGGAACGTCATTTGCAATGTTGGCTCATCGATTTTCAATACTGGCAATGCTTCTGGATGCGTTGGATCAGCAATCGTTTCACCAATATTAATTTCACGAATACCTGCAATCGCAACGATATCACCAGCGCCTGCTTCTTCGATTTCTAGACGTTTTAATCCTTGGAAACCAAATAGTTTTTCAATTCGAGCTTGCTTTGTAACGCCCTCACGGTTAATAACTGCTACCGTTTGGCCTTGTTTAATAACACCACGGTTTACACGACCAACCGCAATACGACCAAGATATTCGTTGAAATCAAGCAACGTAACTAGGAATTGAAGAGGATCAACCGTGCTCTCAGTAGGAGACGGGATATTTTCAATAATTGTTTCGTAAAGTGCTTGCATATTCTCATCTTGCTTTTCAAGAGTTAAGCTAGAAGTTCCCATTAATGCAGAAGCATATACAACTGGGAATTCTAATTGCTTATCATTAGCACCTAATTCAATGAATAGGTCTAATACTTCATCAATAACTTGAGTCGGACTAGCATTAGGACGGTCAATTTTGTTAACAACAACAATTGGCGTCAAGTTAGACTCAAGCGCTTTACGAAGCACAAACTTCGTTTGCGGCATACAACCTTCGAATGCATCAACAACAAGTAATACACCGTCAACCATTTTCATAATACGTTCTACTTCGCCACCGAAGTCAGCATGCCCAGGAGTATCTACAATGTTAATCAAATAATCCTTGTAGTTAATGGCTGTATTTTTCGCCAAAATAGTAATACCACGCTCACGCTCGATATCCCCTGAATCCATTGCACGTTCTTGTACAGATTCGTGTTCCTTATACGTTCCTGATTGTTGAAGCAACTTATCAACCAATGTCGTTTTACCATGGTCTACGTGCGCAATAATTGCTATGTTACGTAAATTTTCTCTTGCCTTCATTAACTGTTACCACTCCATTTTCTTTAGTTAAACTCTGTTGTCTACCTGCGCTTACGTGAACCAAAAATCAAGTAAAGACCGCTACCTACACATAATAGCGCTACGACATAAATACCCCAGCCCCACAATGCAATAAGCAACAAACCAATAATTGACGCCACGCCAAGCCCAATAGCAGCTGTCTTTATATAACGCTGTCTCGGTGATCCAAACAGGTAGTACTCATACATACCTAGCGCTACACCAAAAATAAACAGCGGCCAAAGATATTGCAATTTACTCCATCCCAGTGCATTACAGAAAATAAAAAGTATGGCATACACAACCAACATGCCGCCTGGAACTAATGTTATTGCTGGAAGTACTCGCCCGAAGTAAAGGACATGAATAAGAATCCCTGAAATGAGAACTAATATCGGCCAGAATATCGAGCTGAGAAAACCAAACACTCCCCATTTACCTAGAAGAATGACTGACCCCGCTAGCAATAAAATTATCCCCGCGGAATACTTATTATTCATTATGCGTTCCGCTCCTTAATTCTATAATTACCTGTTACTGTATCTATATCTTTATTAGTTTAACGGAATTGCGACAAAAAAACTAGGGTTCTGAGTGTGTTTGCATAAAAAAACATATTCCTAGCTCAAAAAAAGCTGAAAACATGTCTGTTTTTTTCATTTTAGTCTCGGTTTTTGTCTTAAGATTGCTGCGATGATCACGATCGGAATACATAATAATGGAACTAATGTAATCGAACCTGCCATTTTATAAAAGAAGATATTATATAAACCTTGATCTCTTATTAGCATTTCTCCAGCAGCAAACGCAAGCAACGCCGAACCGATGTAAGCAAGAAAAGGAAATCTTTTCATTAAATGATCTAACAGTTTACTTCCCCAAATAATCATCGGAATGCTAAGCGCAATTCCGAGCATAATAAGAACAAAATCACCTTTGGCAATTGCCGCTATTGCTAATACATTATCTAAGCTCATCACGAAATCTGCCGTAATTATGGTCCAGATTCCACTTATTAATGTCAATTTTTTAACATCCATTGCTTGATGCTCTGCCCGTTGCATATCAATTAGCAATTTAACTGCAATATACAACAAGAGCAATCCACCGACCGCCTGAAGATAAGGAATTTGAAGCAATGGTAAGGCAAGCAGTACAAGGAAACATCTTAGTAACACTGCGATTAACGTCCCCCACCATATCGCTTTATTTCTTTGATGTGTTGGAAGTTGATTACTTACCATGGCAATAACGATGGCATTATCACCACTTAATAACAAGTTTATTAATACGATTTCAATGAACATAATTAAGCTATCCACAAATTCCCCTCCTCATTACTAGAGGTATGAATAAGCTTGTATCAATATGACATAAATTTCAAAAGGAGAGACTCACCATGAACGTTTTATCAGCAGAATTTTGGCTTGCCTTGATCAACATTATATTTATCGATCTCATTCTTGCAGGAGATAATGCTATTGTCATCGCTCTTGCTGCTCGCAATTTACCGAAGGAGCAACAGAAGAAAGCAATTATTTGGGGTACAGTCGGTGCCATTGCTATTCGAATAGTCGCAACTTTACTTGTTGTGAAATTACTTGATCTACCGTGGTTGCACTTAGTAGGCGGATTACTGCTTATATGGATCGCATTTAAGCTACTCGTTCAGGAAGATCAGCATGATAATATCAAGGCAGGAAGCACATTATGGAAATCGATTCAAACGATCATTATTGCAGATGCAGCAATGGGTATTGACAATGTTATCGCAGTTGCAGGTGCCTCTAAAGGGCATATGCCGTTAGTTGTGATTGGGTTACTAATTAGTGTTCCAGTCATTGTATGGGGCAGTACATTGTTTATCAAGCTAGTCGATCGTTACAAATGGATCATCTATGTTGGTGCTGCAGTATTAGCATACACTGCCGCTAATATGTTTATAGGTGAGCATAAATTCGGTAGCCTTTTCACTGAAAATGTATGGCTACAATGGACAGTGAAAATTGTTCTAATCTGCGGAGTTTTGGGACTAGGCTATATCGTGAATAAGCGCAATGCAAAGAAAGCAACATTAATTTCATAAATCGAACTATTTGCTGTAAGACAAAAGAAGCGCTAAGAGAATTACTCCTAACGCTTCTTTTGTTTTTACCTATTTTCAATCGAACGTGAACATTAGAACCAGTCTTCTTCCGACTTCTCTACTTGTCCATGCTCATGGTGGCCTTCAGTCATATTGAGCAGCACACTTTCTGTCTGCTCTACTGCTTGATTAATTAATTCATCAAGATCCGTTATCTGTTGCTCGACACGCTCGACAATACGCAAATTCGGATTCGTACTTGGCGATTTCGGTAAGAACAACGTACAACAATCTTCAAATGGCAAGATCGATGTTTCAAACGTACCAATCTTGCGAGCAATCGTAATAATTTCTTGCTTATCCATCATAATACATGGCTTAATCATTGGTAATACAGTGGCACGACCGATTACATTCATACTAGACAATGTTTGGCTTGCTACTTGTCCAAGACTTTCCCCCGTAACAATTCCGCCTGCTTTCACGTTTAGCGCTAGATGCTCCGTAATACGCAGCATCGCGCGTCGCATTAATGTAATCGTTAAGTTTTCTTGATCACTATGCGAAATACGAGTTTGAATTTCTGTAAACGGTACAAGATGTAATCGAATGGGAACGCCACTATAATAAGACAATCGTCTTGCAAGTGTAATAACTTTATCGGTCGCTTGTTGAGTTGTGAACGGGTAGCTATGGAAATGTACCGCTTCAATCTCAAGACCTTTACGAAGCGCCATCCAGCCCGCTACAGGACTGTCGATCCCGCCAGAAAGGAGCAGCATCGCTTTGCCATTGGACCCATATGGGAAGCCACCAGCTGCTGCAATGTTTTCCCAATACAAGTACGTTGCTTCTTCTTGAATTTCGACCCTCAATTCCAATTCAGGATGATGAACATCTACTTTCATATCAGGATATTGCGGTAATATATGAGAACCGATCAAATGGTTCATCTCATGAGAACCATGCACAAACTTTTTCCATGCCCGACGCGCATTAATTTTGAACGTAGCCGGAATATTGTCTAACGATTTCATTACCTCATCTGCTGCTGCTTTAATCGCTTCAAGCTCTGAAGGTACAGACAGGACTGGACTAACTGAAATAATTCCGAATAGATCTTTCAGACGTTCAATGACAGGCTGATGTGGAATTCCATTCAGAATGACATACAGTCTTCCGTACGTTCTCCAATACGTTACTTCAGGAAATTCTTTCATTGCTCGCTTCACTGATTTCAGCATTTTATCTTCAAATAGTTTACGATTGCGACCTTTCATCGTTAAGTCGCCATATCGTAATACAATACGGTCGTAGATCAATGGGTGTTGCCCCTCTCAAGATGTTTTAGTGACTGAATGATTTCATAAAGTGCATCGATTAATGTATCGATATGTGCCGTTGTATGTTCTTGTCCAAAGCTAATCCGAATCCCTCCGGTTGCCTCTCCTCTTGTTGCTCCTATCGCCATCAATACACGACTTGGTTTATCGTCTTTGGAAGAGCAAGCCGAACGAGTCGATGCTAAAATGTTACGTTGCTCCAACATATGAATAACGACTTCTGGCTTCATTCCCGGATATGAGAAATGAACAATATACGGGGATTGTGGTGCACCACCATTAAGCTTTAATTCTGGTATCAATTCAATCCGTTCACGCAAATATGTCGCTAATACGGATGCTTCATTATAATGTTGCTCCAGTGACTCAATAGCTAATCGTAATGCTTTCGCACTAGCAACCATTGCAGCAACATTTTCAGTTCCTGCTCGCAAGTTATATTCTTGTGATCCACCTACTTGAAGTGGAGCTAATTGTATACCGTTACGGATATAGAGAAAACCTACGCCGCGAGGACCTCGCAATTTATGTGCTGAGGCACTTAATAAATCTATACCCCAGTCTTCAATATCAATATTGAGTTTACCAACACTTTGTACGGCATCAACATGGAATACTATTTTCGGATATCGCTTTAGCAATTGTCCAATCTGCGCAATCGGCTGTTCTGAGCCTAGCTCATTATTAACATGCATAATACTTACTAGAATAGTATCATCCGTGATCTGTTGTTTCAATTGATCGACAGATACATGGCCAGTAGCATCAACCGGTAGCTCCGTAATTGTGAAGCCCTCTTGCCCGAGCTGTTGCATCGCTGCATGAACAGATGCATGCTCTACTGCTGACGTAATAATATGTTTTCCACGATTCGCATATTGACGAGCGACACCTTTAATCGCTAAATTATTAGATTCTGTGCCACCAGAAGTAAATAGCCATTTGCCTTGCTTCGTATGCATTAAGCTAGTCAGTTGCTCACGTGCTTTTTCAATAAGTTTTGCCGCTGCTACGCCACCACTATGCAACGAAGACGGATTGGCATAATGTTTCGTCATGACCTCCATCATCGTACGCACAACATCCTCATGTGGAGGAGTAGATGCGCAATGGTCAAAATAAAGCATATGATGTAAACCTTCTTCCACTGTAATTAATTGTACAACTTACAATATACGATAAAAACGGGATATACGAAAGTGCCACTTTAGTTTCCTTAAAGTGGAATACGTATTCCCGTTTCTTATTATACTCACTGTTCATGAGCATCATATTACGCTTTAGCTGACAATACTTTTCCGATATAACGTTGTGTTTCTTGCGGCAATAAAGACAATTTCTGCTGCAATTCAGCATCCGTAGCAATACCAAGACGATCGATGCGACCAGGCCCAGCATTATAAGCTGAAAGCGCAACCTGCTCATTGCCACTGTATTTTTTAAGTAACATCGCAAGGTAGCGAGTGCCACCTTCAACGTTTTGCTGTGGATCATAAGAGTTCGTAACACCAAGCCCTCTTGCCGTTCCATCCATCAATTGCATCAACCCTTTAGCTCCCGCTGATGATACTGCGCTAGCATTAAAGTTGGACTCTGTTGCTATAACCGCTTCAATTAAAGAAGCATCAACACCATACTTTTGCGATGCAGCTCCAATTAAAGAAGCATATTGAGAACTGCCATAGCTGCCTCCACCACTTACCGCATTGGACGATGTCGAAGAAACTACACCGAGTACCGCACGAGCTTCTTGTTCGCCATATTGCTGAATATGACTCACACCTGTTTGTGCTAAATACCCCCATATAAGATCATGATCTGCTTCCTCTGAAGCTTTACCAAGTGCAGGGTCCCAAATTTTCGCTTCTTGCAATAATTCATCGAATTGTGATTTATTGTTAGCGTCCGTTTGAACCTTTTTACCTGTATAGAAATTAAGCTGTGTATTTATTTGCTGTTGCATTGTAGCTTTTGTAGTATTAATCTCCATAACTATTTTTATCCTCCACTCTAAGACTCATAATTATTATATCGGCAGACCATTACATTCATTACATAGTGAAAACATAACAACTTAATTTATTATATCACAAACTACTTCATAGCATTTCCACTTCCTGTAAATTGAGAGTAATGTGTTGTGCGTCTACTAATAATACCCAAAATAAAATTCAATATTACAGCAAAATGGCGAAAAACATAGCTATTCATACTGAAATGGTTTGATTTCTTGCCTTTAATCAGACATTGGCGTTCCATACCCCCTAATAACTGCATTATTGAGCCTTTTCTTACTTGCTATCAATACCGCTTATTTTATATGATATAGTTTAAGATGTAGTTCAATAATAAAATATAATAGAAAAAGGATTGTGAACATTAGAAATGGACATAGGTCTCAAATTATTCATGATTGCATTACTGATTTTTTTAACTGCTTTCTTTGTAGCTGCAGAGTTTGCTATTGTGCGCTTACGTTCAAGCCGCATTGATCAGTTAGTACTCGAAGGTAAGAAAGGAATTGCTTCAGTACAAAAAATTTCAAGCAATCTGGATGCATATTTATCTGCCTGTCAGCTAGGTATAACTTGTACCGCTTTAGGTCTGGGTTTTCTAGGTGAACCGACAGTAGCTGCCATCCTGTTACCGTTGTTCCATGATTGGGGTATTAGTGAATCTATTAGTCATGCCGTATCAATTGCAATTGCATTTATCGTTATTACATTTTTCCATGTTGTCGTAGGTGAATTAGCACCTAAAACTTGGGCTATTCAAAGAGCTGAACAAATTTCATTATTAACAGCTAAGCCACTTATTATTTTCTATAAAGTATTGTATCCGTTCATCTGGACTCTAAATGGTTCAGCTAACGCCCTTACTCGTCTATTCGGCTTACATTCCGCGAATGATCATGAAGATGCTCATAGTGAGGAAGAAATTCAAATCATTTTGAACGAAAGCTATCAAAGTGGAAAAATTAATAATACCGAGTATGGGTATGTTAGTCGTATTTTCGCTTTCGATGAATTGCTAGCAAAAGAAATTATGGTGCCACGTACAGATATGGTATGTTTGTATACAAATAACTCGCTTGAAAAGAACTTTGAAGTGATTGAGCGTGAACAATATACTCGCTTCCCTGTAGCTATGGAAAGCAAAGATAATATCGTAGGTTTGATTAATACAAAGCAATTATTTCTTGAACATCAAAAAACAAATCAATTTGATCTGAAATCATTAATTCATCCTGTACTAAGCGTATCAGAAGTAACGCCAATCAAAATACTGTTGAAGCGTATGCAGTTAGAACGTGTTCATATCGCTATCTTAGTTGATGAGTACGGTGGTACATCAGGACTTATTACAATTGAAGATATTATTGAAGAAATTGTCGGTGAAATTCGTGACGAATTCGATGCCGATGAGCGTAAAGAAATTGAGCAGCTTGATGAAAACTGTTATCTATTAGATGGCAAAGTACTGCTTGACGAAATTCATGAGCTTACCGGAGTAAGTTTTGAAGATGAAGAAGTAGAAACAATCGGCGGCTGGGTATATAGCAAGATGCAAGATCCAAAGCTAGGTAAGTCACTTGAATTCGAAAACTTGAAATTCATCGTACGTGAAACAAGTAAAAATCGTATTCGTAAAATTGAAATGCAAATCGCAGTAACTCAGGAGCAATCTGAAGAACATACTGCATAATATAAAGAGCTTATTGGTATACTTATGTATACGCGATAAGCTCTTTTTGCATCTATTATCAGATTGAATTTTCGGAATACTTAATCTTTTTCATAAGGGTTGATTTATGCCGTTAATTATGTGATAATACATTTTGTGTTTGAAAAACGATATGCCGTTGTAGCTCAACTGGTAGAGCAACTGACTTGTAATCAGTAGGTTGGGGGTTCAAGTCCTCTCGACGGCACCATCTTTTCTCAATTTCATATGTTACATATTCGCCGTTGTAGCTCAACTGGTAGAGCAACTGACTTGTAATCAGTAGGTTGGGGGTTCAAGTCCTCTCGACGGCACCATTTTATGACATCGACTTCTTCTACTCCAACGAGTGAAGAAGTTTTTTTGTATCGACAGTGGAACAATAAAAAAACTGCCACAATAGTTGCAGCAGTCCATTATCCGTTATTCATCAGCTTGATCCCATTTTTTCGAGTAAGCCTTTTTCGTAATCCATAATGTCGCCCAAGTGACAAGTATAATGATTACTACACTGAAAAACCATACAGAGCCTGGTACGCCGCCCATTATTACCCCTCCTTAAGTTCAATATATTTCTCTACTATCACTTAAACTCTTCTATACCAACCACTTTTACGGAAATCGCAACACAATTTCACAATATTGTTTACATTTTAGTGTACACTAATTATAATACCATATTTATAGTTATTATCGACAAATTTGCAACAAAAGGAGCCTACATATTATGAATTTTCGTCTTGACCTGATGGAAACTAAAATTGAATTTTTCGAGGCGCTATCGCTGAAAGAGCTTGAAACTGCTATCGCGGGGCAAATCGATAATAATAAAGCGCTTATGCTAGAACCTCATTCGATCTCCCATCAAACGACATTTCACCCGATTCGCGAGAAAATGATATACACCGCAGTCGTTCACTTCAAGATTAAACGATAATGAGTTGACGTCTGTTTTTTATACGGTGTCTTCCCAGAAAGACTCCTTTCTGGTGGTGGCCGTTAGGCCATGTTAGTTTTGAACAACCTCTTTCAATGAAAGTTCAAAAAGCGGGCTTTCAGAATCGAGTAGGTGAAGCGCTACTTGAGAAAGGCGGAAGCGCAAGTGTACATGATTACGTACACGCGAACCGTACTTTCCAAGTTCGTTTCAGATGCGACGTCGAATATGCTACGTTAGCATACCACATCGTTATCAAAGCCCGCTTTTTGAACTACCTCTCGATTAGATTAGTTCATTGCGTTTCTTTAAGTACCTATACATAACCACCGCTAATAGCGAACAGAGTAGCGCACAGACTCCGATGAAGAGATAACCGGCCTGTAACCCTCTCATTAACGCCAGGCTCGAATCAGCGCCGTAAGCGTTCTTGACGCCTTTAATAATAATTCCAATGAGATAATTCCCAATAACTGATCCTACCCCCATAATCGTTGCTACAAAGCCGATGACTACGTCGCTATCATTAGGATAACGCTTTGAGATAAATGCCATAACAGTAGGATAGATCGGCACTACGCCAAAACCTGCAATTGCAAAGAAAATCGCATAATTCTCTCCTCCTAATGTTGCAATAAACGTACTAATAGCAGCAATCATAGAAACCCCAATAATCGATAAGGTAAAGTCAACCCGATCAATGATCGGACCGAGAAACAATCTAGCTAATGAGAAGCCAATAAAGAAAGAAGAAAGCATACCGGAAGCTGCAATAGTCGTCCATCCATAGCTTTTTTCCAAGAAATTGACTAGCCATCCCCCTACAGAAAGCTCCGAAACAACACCGAATGTCAATATTGCGATTAATAACCAAAGTGATTTATCCTTCATTAATGTTTTGAACGATTTGCGGTCCTCCGCTTTAATCTCATCACCTGGAAAACGACTTAGCAAAGCTGGAATAATCGGAATTAATGAAAGCGCGAGTACAATAAGATACATCATTCTCCAATCGATCGCATAGCCAAGTATACGAATAAGAAAGCGCCACAAGTATAGCCGACACAAACATAATAACGAATGTCATAACCGTAACGACCTTCATTCCAAACTTGCGCACGAGTAACCCTGTAAAGGAACAAGCAAGTAAGTAGCCTAATGAATTCAACGATAATAGCGTGCCGAGCTGCCCTTCATCCAAATGAAATTGCAGTTGTATTCTTGGAATTGCAGGTCCTTTAATATTTTCAGATAAACCGAAAATAACGAAGCCGATAAAAATCGTAAGCAGCTGCCATGTATAATTACGTTTTACTGCTTTTGTCTCTTGCTGTAATGCGGTCATATCGTAATGTCTCCTGTATGTATATTTCAATCACACAAATAACGCTCATTCAGAATCGATGACACGCGAATGAATGAGCGTAACTACGGTCTTGCTCTAAGTCTAGATTTGATCGTTTATTGCTAATGCAGATTTGTTAAGATGGCAACGCTGCGATCTCTCCTTGCACAATCATCGCTCTCCCATTCTGCTCATCTAGTTTCATTTGCACAATGAGATCATCCAAATTGTCAAATTTAATCTCTTCGCGTAAATAGGTTGAAAAGATTACTTTTACTTGTTCTCCATATAAATCACCTGAAAAATCAAGTAAATAAGCTTCGATTTTATAGGAGTCACCATTTACCGTTGGACGATATCCAGCACTAATAAGAGTATAATACGATTGATTCGCGAATGCTCCCGTAATAATCTCAGCAATTCCGAGATATATCCCCGCTTTAGGTGAAGCATATTGATCCACATTTCCACCAAGATTAATTGTCGGAAACATCAATTCTCGCCCGAGTGCATTACCATGTACAACTTCTCCAATAACATAAGATGATCCGCTCATTCGTTGTTGCACCTCTTTCAATTTCAATGAAACGCTCTAATTAATAAAGATCATTAAATTCTGTATCGTTATTATACATGAAGGTTGAAAAAGTGTGAAGGTTATTGATTATCGCTTGATTTCCCATGAATTCTGCTAATTAGTTCTCTAATGAATCGCAAATACAAATAGCACTGCCCTATGTAATAACACTAGGCAGTGCTTCATCTATACTAATCATGAATAACTTCAGTCCCTGCAATAAAATCATGTAAGGAACGCTTATCTTCTCGCATACAAACCATACAAATGCTTACGATAATACCAATTCCAAAAGTGAACACATAGACTAGCCCACTTACAACATCACGCAATAACATATTCAAAAACGTTGGAGGCATATGATCATTCACGTTTCTAATTCTGATGTTACATATACGCTTTCCTACCGTATAACCATTCCATAATATAGGTAAAAGCATTGAATAGAGTAGGTTCACAGTGTTTCTAAATAGATCAGCGCCATGCTCCCCAACAATGAATACGGCTAGAATACTTACTGGAATTCCAATTATTATTCCATCTAACAATTTAGCACCCAGTCGTATCCAAAACCCCGCTTCTTCTTCCATCACCAACCACTCCCTATACTAGTTAATGGAAAACCATCTGATTTGAATCAAAAAAAATCTAACTAGTATTTTTGTATTATTTGCCGAAGTGCCTTATCAATGGTGCGGTATGTAAACTTGTATCCTGCTTTCTCTAGTCGGTCCGGAATAACCCAGCGGCTCTTCAAAATCAATTCTGTTTCCGTTTTGATGAATACAGCACCAAATTCAAGCATCCATTTTGGAGAAGGCAATCCGAATTTAACGTTCATCGTTTTCCGCAAATTATCCATCAATTCACGATTTGTAACCGGATGAGGCGCTGAACAATTGATCGCTCCGCTAATGTCTTTGTTATCTCTCAGGAAGAGCGTAATATCGAATAAATCTTCAATATGAATCCAGCTAAATTTCTGATTGCCAGATCCTTGTGCGCCACCAAGGCCAAATCTAACTAAGTTTTTGAAGGCAGTCATCACACCTCCATGTTCACCTAGTACAATCGCAAGTCTTAAGGCAATCTTTCTAGTAGCAGGTAAGTCGAAATCAAAGAATGTCTTTTCCCACTCTGTCGCTACATCAACGGAAAATCCAGAACCAATGTCTCCCGTTTCCTCAGTCATTGGACGATCTTCAGCATGCCGATAAATAGTGGCAGTACTTGAATTAATCCATAGTGAAGGTGGATTGTCGCACTGTAATACTGATTGACCAAGTATGCGAGTTGTATCTACTCTCGATGCCATAATCTCTCGCTTATTCTGCTCATTGTAGCGACAATCTACTGACTTCCCTGCCAGATTGATTAGTAGCTCCGAATTATTAATTGCCTCTAGTATTCCTATTTCATTATCCCAAGATATATGACCTTCCTGTCTTGAGATAATTTTCACAACATAGCCCATATTACGAAACTTATCATTGAAGTATTTCCCGACAAAACCAGTCCCACCAGCTAAAACAACTTTTTTCTTCATGGAATCACTCATTTCTCATTGAGATTAGGTTTGTTATTGTATATCCTAACATACATAACCTAAAATTTACCTGTTAATTGTTACAAAAAAAAGAAATGGTGCCTGTGAAAGCACACCATCTCATGAAAAGTAAAACCTATATGCATCCAAAACAATATCACCCGTTTGAGTTATCTTAGCGCATTGATATAATTAAATTTCAACAAATTCCCCGGGCTTCAATTCATGCCCCTGCTGATCCTGTGCTGCTAATTGTTTTATAAACTGCTCTCCATTTTGACGAATAGGTGGAAAGGTATTGAAATGTATGGGGATGATATGTTTGGCATCAGTCCACTTCGCTGCAATGAGAGCTTCCCTTGGCCCCATCGTAAAATGATCTCCTATTGGCACTGCAGCAATATCTATCTTATGAAGTTCGCCAATTAATTTAATATCTGAAAATAAAGCAGTATCTCCCATATGGTATAAGGTTTGATCGCCCATTGTTAGAATAACTCCTTGTGGTTGACCAGCATAGTGAGCGACCCCATCTACTTCAAAAGATGAACTATGGAATGCTTGAGTCAGCTTTACTGAAATATGTTCATCGATGATATAAGTACCGCCTGTATTCATACCTACCGTTGTAGCACCAGTTTGACTAAGCAATGAAGCTAATTCAACTACTGCCAAAATAGGGCAACCGTTCGCTAATGCAATCGAAGCAGCATCGCTAGAATGATCGCTATGTCCATGGGTCAATACAATCGCATCTACTTTCAAGTCTTTCGCTTCCATCGCAGCCATCGGATTTCCACTCAAAAAAGGATCAATTGCAATTTTTTTGCCTGCTCCTTCAACTAGTAATCCAGCATGTCCCAAAAATGTAACTTTCATAATAATCCTTCCCCTCAATAAATTATTCCTCGTAACTTACTAACTACTTAATCCATCTGTAACATTGCCACAGTATTATCGTTATTGCAAATTGGACGATGCTAACCATTTTCGTCGAGATCTAGTGTTGTTGTACTTAATATAATACTAGATCAAACGCAAAGAGGACATGGAATTATCCATGTCCCCTTTATATTGATCATTATATCCACGACAATGTCTTATTACAGAGCCCAATCTTCACAATTCCACACATCTGTTACGATATCTTTGTAGAATTCTGGTTCATGACACACTAGAATGATGCTGCCCTTGTACTCTTGTAAAGCACGCTTAAGCTCTTCCTTCGCATGTACGTCCAAATGGTTAGTTGGTTCATCTAAAACTAATATATTAGAAGGTTTATTAATTAGCTTACATAATCTTACCTTTGCTTGCTCGCCACCGCTTAATATATGAACAGGACTTTCAATATTTTTTCTTGTTAAGCCCGCTCTAGATAATTGACCCATAATTTCTTTATTCGTTGAGTTAGGAAACTCATTCCATACATCGTCCATGACCACTGTTGTATTAACTTCTAACACTTCTTGTTCAAAGTACCCTATTTCCTGATAATTTCCTAAATTAATTTCTCCACTTATCGGCGTTAATACACCAAGTAAGCTTTTGAGAAGGGTGGATTTCCCTAAACCGTTTGTACCAACGATGGCAATCTTTTGATCTCGTTTCATTTTTAGGTTTAATGGTTTACTTAATGGCTTGTTATAGCCAACGACCAAATTTTCAACCTCGAAAATAATTTCACCAGATGTTCTTGCTTTCTTAAAGTTGAAGTTGGGTTTAAGGTTTTCGCTCTTAATCTCGATTACTTCTATTTTATCAAGTTTTTTCTCTCTTGATTTTGCTTGTTTTGAAGTGGATGCTCTCGCTTTATTTCTGGCGATATAGTCCTCTAATTTAGCAATTTCTTTCTTTTGCTCTCTAAATTCAATTTCTAGCTGTTCCTTCTTAATTTCATACACCTTAAGGAATGCCTCATAATCGCCAACATACCTTGTTAACATTTTATGCTCCAGATGCTGAACGATATTAATAACACTATTTACAAAATCAATATCATGAGAAATTAATACAAATGCATTTTCATAATTATTCAAATAAGCTTTCAACCAATCGATATGCTCGACATCTAGATAGTTTGTTGGCTCATCTAGTAATAAAATATCAGGTGTTTCTAGCAGTAGCTTAGCAAGTAATATTTTAGTTCTTTGTCCACCACTTAATGTAGAAGCGTCTCTTTCTAATAGCTCTAGAATTCCAAGACCTAAGGCAGTCGTTTGTATTTTTGAATTAATATTATAAAAATCATTAGTATCTAATAACTCTTGCATATCACCAATTTTAGCAAGCGCAATATCCATATCTTCCGCATTCATATCACCTAGCTTGCCGTATAAATCGTTGATTTCTTGTTCAGCATCAAATAAAGTGGAAAATGCTTCTTTCAATATGTCTTCCACCGTTTTCCCTTTGTTAAGATCAGCATATTGGTCCATATACCCTACACTAATTTTGCTGCCCCATGTCACTTTTCCATTGTCAGGTAATAATTGATTAGTAATTATTTTCATTAAAGTAGATTTGCCTTGACCGTTTGCCCCTACTAATGCAATATGTTCACCTTTCAATATTCTGAAGGATACTTTATCAAATATTACTCTTTCGCCAAATGAATGGCTCATTTCTTCGACTGTCAAAATACTCATTAATTTTCTACGTCCTTTTCTATGCAATCTTCTAAATTTTGTGAAATCGTCTTCCAAAACTAATTTTTCATAATATATGACCATAAAAAGGCAGTGGCGGCTTAGAAAAATGCTAATTCTAAGCTATCACTGCTTTATATTAACTATTATTATTTAGTAATTCTTAAACAACGCTATTAAGTATAGCATAAACTTCACGAACGTGAAATAATTAACTACTCGTTTGAATCCCTTTTTAATGACCTTACGTAATCATTATATTCTAGCTCCACAATAAAGTAATAATCCCCATCTTCCTCGTCACCTAAAGTAGGTTGAATATCATAGCGACCTACGAATATCGCCTCTAATGCCGTATCAGCATTGCGATATGGTTCACTTGCTGCAAATCCTGCCTTGGAAAGCGAACGAACTTCTTCATCAGATAATGTACGATCATCAAAATTAGCTAATATCCGTAATTCTCCATCGTTCAGTTCTTCTCCTTCAATCTTCACAGATAATTGAACTTGAATAGCTTTATAGATAAGTTCCTCTGCAATGGATTGTAATTGTTTAAACGGTACAATTAACGATATAGATGAGGTTTCAAGCTGTTTAATATAAGACATGATTGGTGTTTCCTCCCGAAGTAAACGAATTAAATCAGGGTTGTTGTTAATTATTAACCCTACTGTTCATTATACTCTCTAAACTCCGATCTATAAAACTTATTCTTTATGGCACTTACTACGATTTTCAGCTAAAAATTTTGAAAGTAACTTTAGAACGATCTTCGAACCTAAATTACCTGCTGTACCAGTTACTAATATGTTCGTAGTTACACCCTTATTAAACACTATGATGTTGAAAACAAAAAGCCCCGAATAGTACACCATTAAAAATTTAACAAGTTATTGCGTAACTACAAAATTTATATTATACTATTCCTACCCGATAACTATGGATTGATCGTATTACTTTTATTAGTTTTTTAGTAGTACTTAAGGAGTGTTAGTGTGATTGAGTTATTAGATATCAATAAAGAATACAGACAGAAAAAGAAAAGTATCACTGCACTTAATAATGTGAGCCTAAAAGTAGAAAAGGGCGAAATTTTCGGCATTATTGGTAGATCGGGCGCAGGCAAAAGTACATTACTGCGCTGCGTAAATTTACTCGAGATCCCTACTAGTGGGAAGGTGTTAGTTGACCATAGAGATTTGACAGCCATGAAGGAAAAAGAATTACAGGAGCAGCGAAGACAGATTGGTATGATCTTTCAGCATTTTAATTTAATGTCTACTATGACCGTATCTCAAAACATCGCATTTCCACTGAAGCTATCTCGTCTATCCAAGCAGGCAGTTTCAGAGCGTGTCGAGCAATTGTTAGAGCTTGTCGGACTTTCTGGTCATAAAGATCATTATCCTAGTCAATTATCAGGCGGGCAAAAGCAACGAGTTGGTATAGCTAGATCATTGGCTACTAATCCTCAAGTGCTTCTCTGTGATGAAGCAACATCAGCGCTAGATCCACAAACCACAGAAAGTATATTAATGCTATTGAAGGATATTAATGCTCAGCTAGGAATTACAATATTGCTAATTACCCATGAGATGGGAGTCATTCGCAAAATCTGTGATCGTGTTGCTGTTATGGATGAAGGCAATATTGTAGAGATGGGCAACGTAATTGACGTTTTTTTGTATCCAAAGCAATCGATTACGAAGCAATTTTTACATGAATCTGAGGACAGTATAGAGCTGGTTATTGATCGTAACGGGCCAGTTACAGGACGTCTTATTTATATCCAGTATAGTGGTCATTTAACCTATGAGCCGATTATCTACGAAACGGTTAATCGTACGAGTGCGAAATTAGCTATTCTCCAAGGTAAGATTTCCAAAATGAAGCATGTACCATATGGACAGCTGCTTATCGAACTGCAAGGTACAGACAACGATGTAGACTATATTATTACGAACTTGCGTTCACAAGGATTGGAGGTAAGTGAAATACAATGACGATCCTTTCATTTGTTTCCAATTCATCACTCTTTATTAATGATCTAACCTCTTATTTTGATAATGTCAAATGGGATGAAGTATATAAGGCAATGAAGCAAACGTTAATTATGCTAGGATTTTCAATACCGTATATTGTTGCTATAGGCTTTGTCATAGGGCTTCTACTTTTCCTGACATCTAGTAAGCAGATGCTAGAAAACAAGGTTGTATACGTCATAGTATCCTTTGTTGTTAATGTCATGCGTTCCGTTCCCTTCGTTATATTAATAATAGTGCTGCTCCCACTAACCAAGATCATAGCAGGTAGCACCATTGGAGTTAAAGGGGCAATACCACCACTCGTAATAGCTGCGGCTCCATTTTTTTCTAGATTAGTAGAATCAGCGCTTAGAGAAGTTGACCATGGCGTTGTAGAGGCTGCACAAGCCATGGGAGCTACTAAGTGGCAAATTGTTTGGCGAGTGATGCTGCGAGAATCAAGATCAGGGCTCATTACAGCAATAACGATTACTATGGTTACGCTAGTATCATATACCGCAATGTCGGGGATAGTAGGTGGCGGAGGCATCGGTGATTTGGCCATTCGTTACGGATTTCATCGCAATAGAATGGATATAGCAATTGTAAGTGTTGTACTGATTGTCGTGTTAGTTCAGCTTATGCAGATGTTTGGTGACAGACTAGTCCGTTATTTCAGTAAAAAGCAGTTGTAATGAAACAACAAATAGATAGATAAAATGGAGGAATTAAGATGAGAAAAACAAAGTTAACTTCAATTATTTTACTTACATTAGTATTACTACTTGCTGCTTGCGGAAATCAAGGTGGAAATACAGTGAACACAAGCAATAGTGCAAATGAAGCAACGGGCTCAAACAATTCGAGTAATGCTGAAACAGAGGCTACAGATGTAGTTGAAGAAGTGACTATTAAGGTAGGGGCATCGCCAATTCCACATGCGGAAATTTTGAATTCGTTAGTTCCAATATTAAAAGAGCAAGGAATTAATCTTGAGGTTATTGAATTTACTGATTATGTATTACCTAATACAACATTGTATGAAAAAGAACTTGATGCTAACTTTTTCCAACATGTACCGTACCTAGATCAATTCAATGCGGACAAAGGTTATGATCTAGTTAAAGTAGCTGGTGTACATGTTGAGCCATTTGGAGTGTATTCCAATAGTCTTACTAATATTTCTGAACTTAAGGATGGCGCCAAAATTGCAATACCAAATGACCCGTCTAATGGCGGTCGCTCACTACTTCTTCTAGCACAAAATGGCTTGATTGAACTAGATGAGAGCGCTGGACTAGAAGTTACGGTTGCTGATATTAAAAATAATCCAAGAGGCTTTGAATTTGTTGAGTTGGAAGCAGCAATAATTCCTCGTGTTCTTGATGAAGTAGATATTGCAGCTATAAATACTAACTATGCGTTGGAAGCAGGCTTGAACCCAGTTGAAGATGCATTGGTTATTGAAGATAAAAACTCTCCATACGTAAATATTTTGGTTACTCGTCCAGATAACCAAAACGATGAAGCCATTGTTAAGCTTATTGAAGCTCTACAATCGCCCGAGGTAGAGAGTTTTATTAATGAGACTTATAAAGGCGCTGTTGTTCCAACTTTTGATTAATTGCTAGAATTATATTAATTGTGTTATTACAGAAAAGTGCAAGCATAAAGCTTGCACTTTTCTATTTCTGACAAGGTGTAGGTTCGATCCAAAGACTTATTCCAGTAAATCCTGTATGTCCAAAACTGCCTTTTGGCCAAATTAAGCCGCATGCTAACGGCGATGATGTAAAGTCTTGTACCTGCCTAATTTAAGCTGCGAAAGTTGAGTTCTAAACTCTATAACTTAATATTTTGTAAATAAACTTCTAGCTTTTGCACTTCATCATTGGAAAGTTTCAACGAGAACCCGTCATAAAAATCCATTATAAAGTAATACTTTTCTTCTAAATTCATTTGCGATAAGGCATACTCAGTTGAATTCAAAGATTTTCTCTTTTGGGGGGACGAGGTAGGAAATATCAATACAGATATCCCCGATCTTTCTATAGTTAATGCATCGTTATATTTTGTAATAACCTCTGTCAAAAGCGGATCTCCTTCTAAAAGCCCTTCTTTAAAGTAGACTACGGAAGAGGTCTCATCTTCACGAAGCTTCCTATACTGATCTATATAACGTAACAATCTGTCAATGTATTTGTAATCTATGAGGATACACTTTACTTCATTACGGATAGAAAAGTCCGATGTCTCAAACGAATCACCAAGAAACAATAGATCATAATAGTTTTTATGTAATACTTCAATTACAATTTTCTCGGTCTCAGGGATGGTTGCAAATTCTACATCCTCGATTGATGTTACAAACTCATACAAATTATCTACCTTCAATCTGAATTCTTCATCACTAATATCTTTCATTCTTGAACGATTTATGTTTAATTCAGCTCCATAATAAGCTGTTATCGTTATAGCTTCCTCTCTAACAAAATCAAGCTGATTGAATACATAGTTCTTATTAAGATATTGTGTGTAAAACTGATAAAAGTCACTGTATGTATGATTTAATAACATCTCAATTTGATCTTGTGTAAGAGAAAAGTCTAGGGATGCTAGGACATTACTATCTTTAATATCAATTAAGGTATATGGAAGATTTTTATGTTCACCGAAAGGGCTTTCAATCTCATAGATCAGAAAATGATCATCATATCCATTTTGCAACACAAAATAAAGGATATTACTGTTATATAGAAAAGCACTCCTCGGTTCATTTCTCGATGAAAAAGACCGAAAATCCAATGGAGTTTCTAATCTATATTCAAAAGGTATCCCATCGATTTCCATAGCCAGAATATTCTCGCTAGTATAATCCTCAAAATATGGATTTACCTGAATCAATTGGTATCTAATATTTCCCACTTTAACTACTGACTCGAGATATTCTGTTTTATCAACAGGCTGCTGAAATAAGAAGTGTGGGTCAGAGATAAACCCTCCAAATATAGGAAATATTCCAGACCATATAAAATTTCGCAAATGATATTTATCCCTTTGGATTTCAACATTGCTACTATTATATTCCTTAGTGGATACTGAATTTAATGTAAATATATCTTTTTCATAAGCTCGTACAATAATAAAAGAAAACACCACCAAAGTAACTAAAGCAATTAGCAGGTACAGCCGTTTCACAATCACCACTCCTAATCAACAATAAACCCCAGCCTGCTAAAGACTGGGTTACAGCTCATAAATAGATAGAATCCCATTCTTGCAACCATAGGGAAGAAATACGACCAATACCACTTCCTCCCCCCGTCACAACGATCATTTCACCTGTAAATCGCATTCCCCTCACTCCTCTATCATCATTTCTTCTATTAAAAATCAGTCATGCTTTTCTTACTATTCAAGTGGTTCATTCTCTTAACGCTATCCAAACAAATCGCAAGCTCTACCTGGTTTGTCTGGGATTGCATATTCCTTATGTCCCAATAGTTCTGCTTTAGTTTGCTGTCCGCCAGCAACCTCACCAATGAAATCAAACAATTGCTGACCGATTTAATCGACGGAATGTATGTCTTCTATAATACCTCCAGCGTTAATATCCATGTTGTCAGCCATCCGTCTTGCTGTAATCGGGTTGCCACATATTTTAATTACAGGTGCAAGTACAGACCCTATGACGTTGCCTCTTACCGTAGTAAATAATAATATATGCGCACCCGAAGCTAGTAAGGTTACCAATCCATCGCTATCATTTTCTTCATATATAGTTAATTGATTCGTGTCTAACAAACCTACTTTGTCCAATAGATAAAGTCCTGGCTCTTCTGGATGTTGGCCTGGTTTCAATATATCTACAATGGGTTTTGTCCCTGCTTTACACAATGCCCCGAGAGACTTTTCTACTATTGTAGTTAGACCACCTGCTTCATTGCCTACGGAAACTGCAAAAGTTTTCAGTAGATTCCCTAGACCTTGTGCCCGCTCCAAACCGTCTAGCAATCTAGTTTTCACTGTATCATTAGCGGCGCGATCTAGTAAATAATCATTACATCCTAATAACTCGGGCAGCTCACTAAAAATAACACGAGCACCTTGTTCTACCAAACGATCCACTGCCCATCCCGTAGCAGGATTTGCAGATAACCCTGAAGTAGCATCAGAACCACCGCATTCAACGCCAATAATCAAATCATCTAAACCGATTTCCTGAAGCTCCGTTTTTTCTGCTATTTCTATCACTTCGAATGCGTATTTCTTACCAAATGAAATCGAAGCAATAGCTCCATACAAGATGCTTGGGTTATCGTCGTATGGATCCATTGCTTGAACAATGACTGTTTTGTCAATTCCATTGGCTTATAGATGCGGCTCTACTTTCATCACTCGATCACACTTATACTAAATAAATTAATAAAACCTTTCTATAAGTATACTCCTACCTGAATCTTGAGGATAAAACACAACCGCCAAAACCATTGTTATAACGATAATTTTGATTAATGTGTTTAATTTACTTTGTTTAATACCAATGACAATTAAGAAGCTGTTTATCACATAAATAAATGGTAGGTATACAATTCTACCTAAGCCAGTCTGAGGAAACAAAATGATTAATAACGTGATCAGAATAGTTGAAGGACCCAGTACGATCAAATACTTGCTTACTATACTATTCAACCCTATTAAGCCTGCCTTACTGAAGTTCGGTATTACTCTAAAGCTAATACGTTTACAATTCATACATAGGATACTATATGGAATTACAAATGGAATAAAAAGTAATACGACTGGAATTTCCATAGTTCCAGTAAAAAACCAATACATTAAAAACATATATGTAGAAATAATTACTCTTGTTAAAACTGAATTAACTTGCTTCAAATTATTTGAATTGCATGATTTACAAGTTCTTATGGTTTTCAACCCCAATCCAGTAATGGCACATAACGTTCTTGTATTCAAGAACTTTCGCAGCAAGTTGTCACATGAGCATACTGCTCTGTCAACAGCATCACCAGTGACCAAGGCGTAGCCGCTGCGTGAATACGGTGTTATGTAACGTACTCGACTTCAGTGCATTACTTACGAAATCTCATTAACTATAATCTCATTAATCTTATTTTCACATTGGTCTATGTAAGCCCCAAGATCAAAGAGAAAATATTTAATCTCATCATATCTTTTGCTCTTTCGAATGGTTACAAATTTCAAATATATATACTTACCGAAAATCTTCTGATCTTCCAAATTAAATGCTTTAATTTCTCTGTCTTCTCCCCATGTCCAGTCTTTACCGAGTAATATTATAAATTTAGAATCAAATTCATTAATTTTCTTATCTAAAGTTATTTCAATACTAAAGGTTGTACTCTTTCTATGTATAAAGTGAGGACTTTGATAGTGATCAAGTATTCCTGTCCATGCAAATTCATCGTCTTTATAATAATCAAAGTTATCAGTTGTCATAACGTTATCCTCTATTTTTCTAAAGAATTTGTGGTCTATAAGTTTGATAAAATGATTTCGAGTATGTCACATAACGTTCCTTGGATTCATGACGTTGAATTCCCTTAGATAGCTCTTATCTTAGGGAATTCAATGTGTTGGTGAGACACTTCATTGCCATTTATCATCTTCCAATCAAGGGCGCAGCCCGTAGCCTGAATCTGGTGTTATAAGATGTCTCCGCCTTCGAAGCGTTACCTATGTAAGTGGATTGTCTCCGAATCTTTCCCACAAAAATGGATATCTTTCCTCTAGGTCTTCTTCCCAATCTAATTCAATTTCTATTGGTTCAAATTTATATCCTCTAGCTTCTAATTCATCTAAAAACTCTGTATTAATTTCGTCATCATACTCAATTTCACCGGTCTTTTGAAAAGTGTACGCATCTGATGCCACTGACAAAATCGCTTCCAATTGGGGTGCAAATACATCTTCTTGTAAATTATCTTCCGTGAGATATTCAGCCAAATATTCAGGTTTCTTTAATGCCTTATTGAATAGTTCTTCTCCTCTAGAAATTAACCAACCTCTAAAGTAATCAAATCCATCATCGGAACACCCACCCATTATTACGAAAGCTGCTCCCCATAATGAAGGTGTATAAGACTGATCCATCTTGTTCTTAAACTCTATTTCAAAATTAAATATTTCATCAGTTTTTTGTTTAACTAATTCTTTGGTTAACCATTCTACCTGTTCTTCACCGTGTTCTTTGGAACGATTTATCAATTCCCAAAAGTTATTATTATTCATTAGAATTAACCACCTTTTTTATAATATTATTTTCTCTTTGCGGGGATTTCTTATAACATATTATTTCTGCACTTCATCAAATCAATTGACATTAGTACAATTCCTATTCGACAATAAAACCAAATAATCTCCCCTTAATCTTACTCTATACAACTAAAATTTTCTATAATTTACCTATTAATAAATGAGAGATATTCCTAACTATAATAAGTAATTAGTATTCCCGCTAATATATCTAATCCTCTGTTTTATCGATTTATAACCGAAAGAATGGCTTCATCAAACACCAATTAGCCCACACCTTATTATCAAGATGTGGGCTAATATTGAGTACAACTAAGAAGATCTTAATGATTCCTGTAGTTGCGTAATTCCTGCTGTTCTTTCAGCTTAGATCACTTACTCAGCCAGCTTCTCCCGATCTTTCCCTTTGTCAGCTTCACTAGCGTTTTTTCTCGCAGCATCGCGGTCCAAACTCATCTCCTCCACCGACTTCACCTTCAGACGAGCAGCTCCCGTATAATTTTCCTTTGTCGCTACCCGATGACCAGATTCAAGTCTCAACTTAGCCTCACCGATGCTATCCTTGTATTGCGGTAGCCATTCCGCCTGCGCCACCAGCATCTCATCCACCATTTGCCAGATTTCATTCGGATTACATACCGCTCCAACGAGCGGATCCATCATAAAAGCTTGGCGTAAATAGTTGAGATCTCCGTGTACCGCCGCTTCAACAGCAAGTCGCTGCACTGAAATACTTGCTTGGCACACCGCTGCTGCTCCAAGTGGTAGCGCTCCTACTATTGGAATCGAGATTCCATTAGCATCAACATATCCTGGCACCTCAACAATCGCATCAGCTGGTAGATTAGTAATAGCACCCTGATTAATCACATTGAAATGCCCCCGGTAGACGCGTCCTGTCTCCAAACTTTCAACAATATAACCGCCATGCTCTTGACTACGTTCTTCTGCAGCATACACAAAGGCAGGCTCCTTCATCCAGTTAGGGAAATCCGTCTCAAACCAACTACGTCCCTCGGTACATACGCGCAGATAACCACCTGTTTCGCCATTAATCCAGCTGCCCAGATCAATCCAATCCTGAATCTCATCTGCCCGCTTCCGATACCAAGGTAAATATTCGCTTAAGTGACCATTGGATTCTGTACTGTAGTATCCAAAGCGACGTAGCATATCGATTCTGACTTTTTCTGTACGTGAGAAGTCAGGATGCTGCTCAAATGCTTCCAACAGTTTACCCGTCAGATCTTCTCCCTGGTGCCTGATCTGTATGTACCAGGTTTGATGATTAATACCAGCACAGATGATGTCGACCTCTTCACTCTTCAGCCCAAACACTTCTGCAATCTGAGCATGACCACCTTGCACCCCATGACATAGTCCAATCGTACGTACACCACCATATAGATTGCAGGCCCAAGTCATCATCGCCATCGGATTCGCATAGTTAAATAGCATCGCATCCTTAGCAGCAACTTCACGAATATCTTTGCAGATGTCCAGCATAACGGCGATGCCCCGTTGACCGTACATGATACCCCCAGCAGATAGCGTATCACCTACACACTGATCTACACCGTATTTTAGCGGGATATCAATGTCGGTTTGAAAAGCTTCTAGTCCGCCAACACGTACGGTACAAAAGACATATTTCGCATCCTTCAAGGCAACCCGTCGATCTGTTGTTGCTTCTATCTTAATAGATAGCCCGTTCTCATCAATATCACGTTGACACAGCTTTGTGACCATTTCCAGATTATGCTCATTGATATCCATAAGGGAAACTTGAATATCCTTGAATTCTGGTACAGCTAATAAATCTCTTAATAAACCGCGAGTAAAACCAATACTTCCTGCACCAATGAATGTAATCTTAAATGACATATATACAACCTCCACTAAGAATAATAAGTTGGAATAATCTTAACTCCAACTATAGCAGAAGCCCATTGTTAGCGTTATCAGAATCGTTACTTATTTAGAATCAAAATGTATAAAATCACAGCTTTTATTAGCAGCTTCAACTTTGACGTCTGATATGTTTCCGATACTCGGATGGTGTCTTTTGAGTATGTTTTTTGAATAATGCATGGAAATAAGGACGGCTTCCCACACCCACATACTCTGGAATATCGTTAATCGGTATATCCGTCTGGCTGAGCAACATCATCGCTTTGTCCATTCGGAGAATATTTAAGTATTCCATTAGCGTCTGCCCCGTTTGAAGCTTAAAGATACGCTGCATATAGCTCGGATGGAGATTAGCAGCGGCCGCCACATCCTTCACCTGAATGTTCTGATCGTAGTGATGATGCAGGTAGGCCACAATCTGTTTGATATAATAATCTTTATGCTGCCGCTCACCATCCTCCTGCTCAGTGTAGATCCGAGCAATCTGAATCAACAGTTGGGAGAAGAGCATTTGCATGATCATACTAGAATCCGACTTGCCACGATCTAGTTCGAATATAAGACTGCGTAGTCGATAATAGACCTCCTCCGAATCACGTAGAACTACATAATCAGCAGGTAGAGACCAAAGCGCCTGCAGAGCTGTTTCTTCAACAGTCAACTGCTTCAGATTAATTAAAGGCAGCTCTACAGGAGTAAATGAAAACTCTACATTTAACATTCGACAAGACTGCTCTACAATAAGTCGATGACTAGTTCTGCCGTTCAATAGAATGAACTCTCCCTTTTTTAGAAAAAAGGACTGCAGCTTGTCAGCTTGCTTTGCAGGCTCAATATCTACTCGACAAGCTCCATTCATCATATACATAATTTCGATAGAATTATGCTGATGATAATTCATCTTGAACTGTGACCACTCTTTATAGTAGTAGGCATGTACTTGAGGTATATAATTTCCCTCAAGCAGATTTGAATTAAATATACCCCGTTCCATTAGCAACCCTTCCCTATTGTTATAATCAATCTATGCATTACTATACCCTGCTTAGTTTTTCACTAGCCTGGTCTTCATTGGACAAGAAAAATATATCCCTTCCATTATTGCTCTCATATATAAAATCCAAAGCAGACTGGACATTGGTAATGAGTTTTCATTGCTAGTAACAAAAGCAATTTCTACTCCATTCTGTTCAATTTTTCTTATATTCATAGTCATCCTCCAGCTTCTCTATTCCGTATTCAAAATAATTCCCAAATTCTTTCTCCAGAATCTTGAGGATAAAAATATATTGCAATTATAATTGTTAATAGTATGATTACAATTACTTTAATATACTGTTGTCTTTTTGTCTTTAATATATAATTCGAGCTTAGACTTATTGTAATTATTATTGTGTTTACAAGAAACACCATTGGCAAATATATAATTCTACCTAATCCAGTATTTGGATATAAACTAATTAGTATCACTATAGTGATACAATAGGGAAAAGTTTCGAGAATAAATTTATCTAAGATATTTCTCTCACCAAGAACCTTTACTCTTTTAAATTTCATTACTCTATAAAATGTAGCATTACAATTAGAACAAACATTTTTATAATGGATAATAAGAGGTATTATTGCAATTAATGACTGAATCATAACTGATCCTGTAAATAAATAAAAACACATAAATATATAGAAACTTAGTAGTATTCTTGTTATTAGTGAACTTGTCTGAATTACACTGTTACTTTGACATTTTCGACAGTTTTCCAATTCCATACCTCTTTGGTTTACAAATATGAAAAATATCTCCCATCAATCTTACTCTATCGTACTATATTTTCCATAATCAACACACAAAAAGGCCACAGAATTTATCTATGGCCTCTTAATCTGTTCATTGAGAAATTATGAATCATCGTCTTCTGAAAGTAAGACTTTGTATAGCTTATCCTCGTTCCCTTGTGGCACACCACGACCGTCTGTATTATTACTAATGAAATACAGGATGTTATCTTCAATTTGTACGTCCCGAACTCTACCAAGTCCGCTGATGACTTCACGTTGTTCGCCTGTTTCAAGATCAAATTCTAATACTGCGCTTCCTCTTAAGGCTGCGACATATAATTTGCCATCGAAGTAATCCATTCCAGAGGGTGCCCAAGTAGCTCCATCTCCAGAGGTAAATAGAGGTGAAACCATACCTTCTTGTACCTCTTTCCCCTCAATAATTGGCCAGCCATAATTTAAACCAGCATCTATCTCATTCACTTCATCGTTAGCACTGTTACCGTGCTCGCTCGTATATAGCGTATCTTCAGGCGACCAGGCTATCCCTTGAGGATTTCGATGTCCATAACTAAATACATAAGAATTCGGAAATGGATTATCACTTGGTATGGAGCCATCAAGATTCATTCTTAATATTTTTCCACCTAATGAATTAGGATCTTGTGCTATTGCCGAATTAGATGCGTCACCCGTTGTTGCATAAAGCTTTCCATCCGGTCCAATCTTTAGTCTTCCCCCATCATGCCAGGGAGCGCTTGGGATTTGATCAAGAAGCAAGTTCCCTTCTCTCCAGACACCGTCTTCGAGATGGAGGGTTACAATTCTGTTAAATTGACCAGAGTTATCTTCATAAGAATAATATGAATAAGCGACATTCGATTCCGAAAAATCTGGGGCTAGAACAAATCCTAGCAGCCCTGCCTCTGACGCTGTCGAAAGTTCTTTCTCAAGCTCCACGCTTTGCCGTTCAAATTCTCCATTTTCTATTTTTACGATGTTTCCCGGTCTTTCTGTTATATAGAAGGTATTCCCCAATTTTGCGATAGACCAAGGAACGATCAGATTTTCTGCTATCACTTCCATGCTTGTCTCTTCTTGCCCATCAGTTTCCTGCCCATTCAGAGTGTTCTCCTGTTCGGCTATAGTAGGCTGCTGATCGTTTGTGGGACCTTCCTGTTCATTGATAGAACAACCAGAAATTAATAATATTACAAATAACATGGATACGACTTGTTTCAACCGAAACCCTCTCCCTTTAATCCATCACCCCTGATAAATTGATGATTTAAAATTTATCAGATCATTACTTTGCAGTATCGTTAATTGATTTTACTACTTTTGCTGGTACTCCTACAACGACAGTATTTTCTGGGACATCCTTAGTGACAACTGCTCCCGCTGCAACAACTGAATTATCTCCAATCGTTACGCCAGGTAATATTGTTGCACTTGATCCAATCCAGACATTTTTGCCAATGATAACTGGAGAGGAATATGTTGTATTTCTCGTTTCCAAAGGTAACCCATGATTAAGTGTAGCAATTGTGACATTCATACCTATCATTGAACCGTCTCCTATACTAATTCCACCTCTATCTTGGAAGGAGCAGCCTGTGTTAAGAAACACATTTTTTCCAATCGTAATATTTTTCCCGAAATCTGTATAAAACGGTGGAAAACACATAAAAGATGAATCGACTTTATTACCTGTTAGTTCACTAAAAATCTCCACAATCTCCTCTTTTGAATGATAGGAGGTGTTTAATTCCATTGTGATCCTTTGGGCTTCATAACTAACTTGAGTCAATAGTCCATGTAATTCTTTATCCTCGCCCGATATGGGGTTGCCTACTTTACAAAAATCTATAAATTCCTTCATTTCCATTTTTATTAATCCCCTCTCTACCTTTTAATATCAATTATTACTTATTTCAAATACATTCTTATGCCTTTGAAGCATACGTGCAACAAGGAGACTATTATGGAAATCCGTGAGTTGCGCTATTTCATTGCTGTAGCGAATGAAGAGAATATTTCAGCTACCGCAAAACAGCTACATTTGTCTCAACCTACATTTTGAACCTCTCATGACTAAAGTCACGAGATTCTTGGGTAGTAGATGCTTTTATTAGCCATCTAAATGTACCAAGCTATCCCTGTAGTTCCTACAGTTAACTATACCTTCTCATATCTTACACGGCATTTTGCAGTATATTCATTGCAGCATTTATATCTCGATCATGGAGTGCACCACAGCTATCGCATGTCCATTCTCTAACGTTCAATTTCATCTCTTCTTTTTTATATCCACAACATGAACACAACTTACTACTAGGAAACCATCGGTCTACCGTTTTTATCTCTCTGCCATACCAACCTGCTTTATAGGTTAACATCGTAATAAATTGGCTCCAAGAGGCGTCTGCAATTGACTTTGATAGTTTTCTGTTTTTTATCATATTTTCCACTTTCAAACTTTCTAAAGCAATCGTTTGGTTTTCACGAATTAACTTTGTAGAAAGCTTATGAAAAAAATCTGATCTTGTATTTGTTATTTTCTCATGTAGTCTTGCTACCTTTATTCTTGCTTTATTTCTATTGTTACTACCTTTTTTCTTACGCGATAATGAACGCTGAAGTTTGGCAAGCTTCTCCTCATATTTACGATAATATTTAGGTTTATCTATTTTGTTGCCATTTGAGCCAATCATAAAATGAGATAATCCCATATCTATTCCAATAGACTGATCTATTGGAATCTCCGGACGATATGCTTCTGTTTCAAAACAAACGCTAATAAAATACTTACCACTTGGGTTTTTGGAAATGGTAACATTCAGGATTCTTCCGTCAATCTCTCTACTTTTGGAAAATTTGATCCATTTTAACTTTGGAAGTTTGATTCGATGATCTTTCATCTCAATATTGTTATTCGTAACATTCGTGCGATAAGATTGTCTATTGTTATACTTGCTTTTAAAAGTAGGGTATCCCGTCTTCTCTTTGAAGAATTTTTGATACGCTTTGTCTAAATCTTTTAATGCATTTTGTAATGAAAATTTATCACACTCTTGTAACCATTCTAATTCTTTCTTTAGTCCAGTTAAGAGAGAGGAGCATTTCCCATAGGTCAGAGTTTCTTGGCTTTCTTCATATGCTTTCATCCGCTTATCTAAGAAATGATTATAAACAAATCTAGTGCAGCCAAATGTTTTGTTCAGTTGAATTTGCTGCTCTTTGTTTAGATATAATCTAAATTTATAAGCCTTTTGCAAAATGCTCACCTCTCTTTCTGAGTATGGATGTAATTGACTTTAAAGATGGGAATTCCTTGAACAGAAATCTTGCGGTATTTCCTTTTAAAGCTTTCATCATATCCGGGATATAATGCTGCGGAGTACAATCTATTAATAAATGAATATGATCTGGCATCGTTTCTTGAGATATAATGACAAAGTTATTTGTATCTGCGATTTCTCTAATCATTTCTTAGAGCCTGTGTTCAATATCTCCTAAAATAACTTGTTTTCTATATTTTGTACACCATACGATATGATATTGAATCGAGTAAACGTATCCTCTACCTTTATTTACTTCCATAATTTATCATCTATATAAAATTTAACATATGTATTGTAAATCATTCAATGCTTTATATATATTTGGTGTGTTTTTTTCTTCATATATGTATCGCCTTGCTCACCACTGAAGTCACGAGTTTGCGGCTCTGCAATTCCATCAACTTTAATTCGACAATCATTCTCTATTTCATTGATTAGAACACAGGGTATTCCCTGTAAAGCTACATCTATCCCATACGTTTCGTATAATTCTTCTAGAAAGTCCTTTGCATGGATTTCTTCACCCTTCACAGATAGCTGATCTTCTTCAGATTCATTGAATACCTTTAATTGCCCGATCAAAGTATCCAGTTCTTTCACTTTTTTATCAATAACTTTCAGGTATTTTTGAAAGTTTTCTTCGTCAACAGCCATCCCATCCCCTAAGCCCTCAACATATCCACTGATACAGGATAAAGGAGTCTTTAAATCATGGGTAATGTTCGTAATGAACTGTTTACGTTTTTGTTCAAATGACATTTGCTCCGTCTTATTTTCCTTTAAACTCAATCGCATTTTTTCAAAATGAGCAGCAAATCTACTAATTTCATCATTCCCATCATAAGCAATGGAGCAATCAAGGTTTCCTGAAAGAATTTCGTTCGAAACTTGTGTTAATTCCTCCAAAGGTTTAACTACTCTTTTTTTATAAAACGAACTAAAACTAACATCGCAAAATCTAAAGATTGATTTTTCATCAGTTTGTAAGTTCGTGAATGTCGTCGCTCTTCTTAGTTGGGCTTTGACTCTTGCTACAAGTTCCTTTATCGAAAATGGCTTCACCACATAATCATCTGCGCCTAATTCTAACCCTAAGATACGATCTAGTTCCGTTTGCTTGGCAACACGGATTCGAAAGTATCTTAATCATTGTAATCTGCAGCAAGTGCCGAAATAACCGTACCTACCGCTTGAGTCCAACTACCAATAGCATTCACACGTATTCCTTCTTCCGTATTAGGATTTGCATAGACTTGAAGTGCATTTCCAATTACTTGAATCACATTACCAACATTGTCTAATGATTGGCTAAAGGTTAGATTTTCTTGTGTATTTATAGATACGCCTGCGCCTAATAATTGCAGTTCATTACCTATTGTTTCTAAACGTTGACTCGATTGTTCATTTTTGTCCAATATCCCTATTACAACCGTTACATTACCGGCAGACTGAAGAATATCTCCTACTATATCAATAAATATCGGCTCATTATCAGAAGTTAAGGCACTTCCTACAGCTTGTAGAACATTTCCGACTATCCGTAGATCCGTTTTAATCGTTTCGGGCATGTTTTTAATGGGTGTATCACCAATTGCTGCCACAATATTACCTACTGCCTCAACCCAACCGCCTATAATCGCAATAGTGTTTGAGTTACTTGATTCTGTTGAACTTTTTGAGTCATCGGAGATGCGTAAATGTGTAGTTCTATTTTCTCTTTTTTTCTTCTGTTTTAACTTGTGGCTATGTCGTTTACTTTTACGTTTAGAACTACTCACACTTTTTCACCTACTGACGATTAAATCGACTTATTTCAGTATATGATAGTTAATCAAATAAGTTAGATAAGTGTTTCTTCCCTTCAACTTTAAAAAACAAATATAGGGTGTCATAATTGTGACACCCTATATTTGTTTTAATCGAGCATATTCCCGCCACTTTATACGTTGATGTTTCTGAACAAGAAAGCTTTATTGGGCTATGCTTCGTCTATTTATTCTGTGATGTCTCATTTACGGTGAGAAAAAACGCTATAAAAATCACTCTTTTTAAGGTAATTTGTCTCATTTATAGTGAGACAAATTATTAAGAAAACCACTTTAAACAAAAAAATCTCACTTAAAGTGAGTAAAAACGCTTGTTGATTGATAACAAAAAAATGTATAAACATACAACAATTAATTCAAACAAATAAAAACATTATTGTTTTCTCTTGGCTTTATAAAATTCTTCAGTCAAGTAATTAATCCACTACAATACATAATTTCTCATGTTTCATCCCAGCACATTACAGTCATGTTTATCAATTTCCTATGTTAACAATGTAATAGAACTAAACCCTAACCATTTTTTTACTTCACGGTTTCAATTATCCCTAATATCTATTTAAAATCTATAATTTTGAAATTCATCTTATTTAAGAATAACCGTAAATATTAGCCATCATTTAAAAGGTTCTTTTTTAATGACAGCTAATATTTTCACTTATGAAAGAATCGCGATCGTTTGCATGAGTAGATTAATAATACGCTAATTACTGAATCACTTTTCCTCAAATTTATTGTATTTAGTCCCACCCTAAAGTTTTAGATATCTCATCTAGCTCTTCTTTATATTTTGGATTTTGAAGGCGAATTTTCAATTCACTTTCTAGGAATTCAATTATTTCTCCGTTTTCAATAATAAATACGTCCAGGAAATTATTTTTCAGAAAACTAGCTATATGCCTTGGGAAACCTAAATTTTGCAAATCTATAATTATTAAATCGGTAGTTCCATATTCTAGATAATTATCCCAGTTAGGAATACCTACCGACTCTTTGCTTTCTTGATATTCTATGCTTATCAAGTCAATATAATTTTTTACATAGATCTTTATTTTAAAACGAAGAACATTTTCTATATCTGATACAACATTGTTAACTATATGATTAATATGAGCTTTATTGTTTTTGTCGAAAACAATAAAATCTCTATTATTAATAGAAATTTCTTTATCATTTTCGTCAAAGTATTTAATCGTTTTCTTAATAATAAACTGCAATGGTTGAGAATTAATCCACGAGCTCATTAAAACTGCATAGTAACCTAAAACAGTTTTATTTTTTACTAAAGGATTCCTCCCTCCACTTTCCTCTTTCCCCCAATTGTATAAAACATACAGGTTATTAAGTAAATCTAAACACTCTTGATAACCTGTGTTATTAGGCAAATTAATCATGTTTATTGATTTTGAAAGAATTTGATTTTGATACACTAACTTAATTGTTGAACTCTGAGAAAGAATTTTATCTGGAACTTTATTGATTTTATCTAAATAACTAATTATTTCTTTAGACTGTGAATTACTATCAATAAATTTGCTTCTAAGAATTGAATCTGTTTTACTTAAAGCATGATAGGCTAGAATGTTACCATATGAGTCTAACATTCTTTTTTCATTTTCTGTAACCTGCTTTCTAGTAAATGGCTCGTTTTTTATTGATTGCCCAATGTTTATATAAAACTTCGCCTTATTTGTCATAAGAACAGATGTAACATCATTAATGGACTTTTCTCGAACTACTTGGAGATCTTTTTCTGGATTGTCCCATCGATTTTTTTTATTAATTATACGTAAGCAGATAATATTACCACTTAAATCTTCAGTTAATCTCCCTGCTCTACCAGCTAAATTCCAAAAATCTATTTTAGATAATTTGGTTAATCCAATAGCATTACTCAAAATGAAGATGTTTTTTGCTGGAAGATTTACTCCTTCTAATAAAGTAGAGGTACAAAATATATTCTTAATTATCTTTTTTTGAAAAAGTAATTCAATCTTTTCTCTAATACGTTGCGGTAGTCCGCCAAAATGATAAGCAATACCTTTTTGTAAACAGTCCACTAAGTAATATTCTTCGTGCATAGTATCTTTTACAAGATTAATTAATTGTTTTAGTTCATTATCATCTCTAACAGGTAAAAATTGAGAATATTCAAGTGCATATTGAATGGTATCATTTTTTGTATTGCAGTATATAATATTTTGATTATCTTTACCCAGTATATTGATTGCATTTTTTAGGTTTGTTAATGGATCACTGGCGTAACCACTATACTCTAGAACTTGTTCCTTACCATATTCTGAAAAATATAGCGCACGCCTTTCGATACAATCAATAAAAAATCGATTCTGTGCAACTGAATTTTCTTTTATACTTAAAGTTTCTTCCAAACTATTTCCCACTAACTGCAAAAATATATTAGTATTAGGAATGTTAGGAGATGAAAAGTAGAGATTTATACTTTTTCGTTTCGCAATCATTAAGGCATGATAAAATAGTGGAGCACGTGTGTCTGTTTCAGATAATAGCTTATGAGCCTCATCAACTAACAAGTAATTTATTACTGGATTCGATTCAGAAAGATATGAAATTAGTCTTTCAGGAGTAAATACGAAAATAAACCTCGTGTCACTCTTTCTGTATAGTAACGGAACTAACGGTTTTGATAGTATTTTGTAGTTTTTGTCATTTATAACATTTTTCAACTTCGTAGAAACTTGATTAATTAAAGCTCGTGTAGGTACAAGAAGAGCAATATTATCAGATCCATTCCTCTTTTCGATCAAGTATTTAATAAATGATTCAAAAATGAATGATTTTCCAAAAGACGTCGGACCAGAAAAGCTAAAATGGTTACTATCTTTCATCTTTTCAAATAATTTATATTGAGTATCAGTAAAAATATTAGATGAATCTGGTGCCGCTTGATAAGTTTCTTTAACAATTCGATCTATTGCAATTTCATCTGATTCAACCTCTGTTTTGCCCAACACAATCTTAATAGATGGAAAATTTCCCAATTTTATCAATACATTATAAGCATGTAATTTGAACAATTGGTCTTCACTATAAAAAGTATGGAGTAAACTGATTATTTTATAAGCCATATTTCTAGCTTCATATTCTTCAGAACGACAAAGAATATCAGCGAATCGAAGTAAGTCTGTATATTCTTTCTCTAAAAGAACATCTGTTTCTATACTGCTACAAATAAAATAATCTGCATATCTTTTTTCTAATTTTACTAATAAGCCCAACAAATATGGATCTTCAAACGCTTTATTTACTAATTTATCTAAAAATGTCATTTTATTAGTTTCTCCAATATTTTTGTTCTAGATAATTCAATATCAATGAAAGGCATTAGATATATATAAAAATTATATCCGAATAAATTATGTTGTGATATGTAAGTTTCAATATTAGATATCTTTTGTTCTACAATTTTATTTATATATGAGTCTATCATATTTCTAAACTGATCATTAGGTAACCTACGTTGTTCTTCACTAAGAGTAATTTCAAACCCTACAAAAATACCAAACGCATCATCCACCTCAAAAGAATTCTTATTAGTTGGGTAAATAAGTTTCTCAATAAAAGCTTCTTCTTCAATTGTCCAAGTTTCTCTAAATACACTCGAGGAGATTAATGATTTTTCATAACTGATTCCGCTTTTCTCTTCACCTTTTTTATTCTCTTCCTTTAAAAAGTCATTTATTGACTGAAAAGCATCTCTAAGTCCAGTTGTTAAATCTTCATATAATTTAGACTCACCAAAGATTAATTGATAATTCCCATTGGGTAATTCTAAAAAATGTATTCCATCAGATCCATTAACATACATATTTGTTGAGGTTTTCAGTTCTAATTTTGATAGTATTTTTGGAGCATTTAAGTGTCCTTCTAAAAAACAAAACAACAAAAACTCTCCTAATTCCCCTTTATTTTCCTTGTAATCACGAAATTTCTCCCTAGCCTTTAGTGATAGTGTCATTGGAGAACCAATATAATTTTCTTTAGTTTTTCTTGAGATAGAAAAGTCAGCAACCGATTCAATTAGACTTTCTATCATTCTTGAGTAATCAAATTGATTTGCATTAATAGGACAAGTATAAAGTTCTAAGTTGTTCATTTGATTATTTATTTTGTAAGTCTTACTGTGTTTCAAAACATCTAACAGCTTCTTTGAAAATGGACTAGTATCAATTAACACGGCAAGATCTCCCCATAAATAAATTTCAAATAAAATAAACGAGTTTATTAACACTAAGCAAAAAAATTCAAGTTATGTCTAAGTGCCTCTAGCGTCACATTTCTAACTCGAATCCTAGATAGATATTATTAGAATTCTAGGATATCGAATACCAGCGTAAATTTTTACTAAATAGCGTGAAATTGTGTCATATGATGGAGTCGTCGCCATTCATGAAATTCGTTCAAAATCCGATATTTGCTTAATAAAGATATTCTTTATTAATGAGTACTGCTCTTATTATTCGCATTGCATCATAAAAGTCCATCTTAAAAAACTCTCTATCTTTTCTTATACGAAATTGATCTAGTGCTTCAAATAGTTCACGTTCAGCCTCAGAAGGATTCTTCACTTTAAATATCCCTCGGGCTGAATATGGAAATAGCACACCTGTTGCAGAATTGATTTCTTTAACTCGCTGTTCTACGTTCCTAGTAGTCATTCCAATTTTTAATATCTCGCGTTCCTCTCTTCTTGAAAGTATGTATATGTATCCTCCACCAGTAGAACAAATTAATGGATCCCGTCGCTTCAGAAAGAATTCACATAATTCTATTGTTTTGTATTCTAACAATTTATCACAAACGTCTTTAAGCAATAAAGAATCTGCAGTCACTATTGCTTTACGCAAGTTTGTAAGCAAGTTTGCTATTAAACGTAGCGTTCTTGTGTTTGGTTCACCAAACCGTGTATAAACAGTAAACCAATCCCATTGATCTTGCCTTACACATCTGTTCACCATGCCCTTAAAATTACTTATATCATCAGCAATGCTTTCAATTTTTTTATCATTAATCGATTCTTTTAATGTAAGTATTTGATATACAGTGAATGATGCTTTTTTATATGCATGTTCAGCTTTAGGTTTAAATGGAGCCATTCCAAATCCCCATTTTTGAATACTACAATTACTATCCAATGCTCTTTACCTCCTTCTATTATAATTCGAAGTTTTTTGTTGCACTTCGACGATTCCATATAACATTCAAGTATTCACAAACTTCCACAGGAAGTTGTCACACAAATCTACTTTTCTGTCATAAGCATCCCCGTGCCCAGGGTAACTACCCACCGCGTGAATACTGTGTTAGGTGATGTTACCACCAGCTTAAGTTACGTCCAATTATATTTTTTTAATGCCTTATTCGTTGTTTGTACAAATTGAAATAGACTATTAACAACATTTGTCATGTTCTTATATTCAATAGTTAGAGTAGCACCTACTCTAAATTCATTTTGAATACTATAACTTTCTAAAAATTTTAGATCAATTATACAGTTCTTATGAACGATTAAGTTTCTAAGAGCATAAATATCTTTAACCTTGACTCTATAACTCTTAATCTCACTTAAATCAATATCAAAAGGTTTTATAATAGCAATTAATGAATCATACATACTTTTGTTTGAAGTTATTTCAGTTATGCTTGATTTGATATATCCTTCTTTTAATTTTTCAATGTCACCATCAAAAAGTTGGTTAACTTTTATTGTCTTATCCCCTATATACTTCGTTGGATAGTGCTTTACCAACAAATTTGCTAACTTAAAAATATATAACTCGAGCACTCCATAGGCTCTTACGATAACATTCTCATACAGTTTTGTCGTTATTGTATCATTCATTACCAATTCTATTATATCTTCTACTTTCACTTCATATTTTATTTTTGTTAACGGTTTATCACTAATGATATTTTCGGCACTAGTCGAAAAGTGATTGTAAATATATTTTGAAGCTTCAGCAAATATTACAAGATTTTTTATTTCATTATTAGTTTCTATACCTATCTCCTGCAAACTCAACCTAATACTCATTTTATTTCCACCTCCATATTTTTAGGAATTTCATCTAACGTTCGGATATTCACGAACTTGCACACCAGGTTGTCAAATGAATCTGCTACTCTGCCAAAATTCATCAAAGTGACCAAGGCGTAGCCGCGTGAATACTGTGTTATACGATGGGACTAAGACATAACAGACAAAAAAACTTTTATATTAAGTTCGTAATTATTAATGTAACTATTGCTCCTAGCATTGAACTTAAGATTAATTTGATTATATCCCATCTCTTCATTACACTCTTTTCAACTAACAACTGTTGAATCGTCATCAATTCAATTTCTTTAAGTAATTTACTTTCATTAATATTTAATTCAATATGTTCAGTTAAATTTAGTCTCTCCACTGTAAATCCTGTTCGTTCAGAACAAATCTTGATAATACTTTCTTTTTCACCTTCTATAAATCTATCTAATTCTTCCGTCAAATATGTAATGTCTTTTTTAGTAAAGGCACTTGATGTTTTTTTCAATAATTCATTAATTTCATAATTTAATTGTTCAATACCTACATGAAATCCATCTGTGAATGCAAATGAACTATGTAGTGTATTCTTTTCATTAAAACTTGCTAGTTTATTTACTATCTCTTTTTTTATTCTATATCTAATACCATCATATGATTTTTGTATCACTTCTTTTAATTTCATAGAACACCTCAATTCAAATATATTTCCACTTCGTTCTGTCATATAACGTTCTTGTATTCACGAACTTGCGTAGCAAGTTGTCACTGAATCTGCTACTTCTGCATAAGACATCAAAGTGACCAAGGCGCAGCCGCTGCTTGAATACTGTGTTATCCGATGGACTTGCCTTCTTGATTCTTCTTTCAGTTTTCATTCGTTTATGTATTCTAGGACTTTTGGCAAATATTCTTCGATTGATTTCGATGAATCTACCACTATATACTTCTCTTCTTCTGGTTTTTTACTGTTTTTTATAGTTCTATAAAATCCTTCTTCTGATGACGGTGCTTCGATTTGACTTAGAAGTTTTTCTCGATTTTTTAATCGATTTCGAATTAATTCAATGTCTTCAATATAACATTCCACATACTTATACTTCTTTTTGTGTTTTTTCGCTAATTCAAGTCCGGTTTCTAATAAATTGCTGTATAAACAAGGACTATCCATGATCACACTGTGTCCATTCGATAAGTAATAATCCACCAACGACCAATCTACATCATAGGACATTTGTCCTATTACTTTACTTTCCATCGTGTATTCTTGTGATGATAGCGATTTTATGATTGCTGTTTTGGAAATGTCATGATCAACAATGACAGCTCCAGTTGTTTGGCTAATCCGTCTTGCTAATGTCGACTTTCCTGAACCTGGGAATCCTGACATTTGTAAAAAAAACATACATACACCTCTAACTTCATAATAGTATTTGCGAGTCTTTCGGATAACGTCTTATTTACGAAATTTAATATTATCGATCCAATAGCAGAGTATAAATGAACTATAATGAAGTAAAAAAACCTCTTCCCATATCATAACAAAATAAAATTAATTTGTAAGTTGTTATCTTAAATTATCAATAGATTCACGTAAATAGTAAATAGCTTGACAGAATGCAGAAGACTTTCGCTTATAAAATTGAGTTGCAACGAAAAATCTACAGAGAAAATCCTTCCCTAAGATCATTCACCTTGCATCTTTTTTATCCCCAAGACCTTTATAGAATATTTACATTGTAAACTCGTCTAAATCCATATATTAAGTATTAATTGTATCCTTGGTACTTTTGAAGGGGGCAATCAGCATCCTTCTCACATTCTCTTCATAGAAAACCAACTTTTTCTTTCCACCTTTATCCATTACAATCCTATTGGGCACGATAACACCTTCTTGAACTAGCCTATAAAACCTTCTCTCGCCCATTCTAAGACGTTTCATCAATTCATTAGCATAGATGCCTTCCCATTGTTCTCGGTTTCGTTTAAGGACCTTTATACACTTATCTATCTCATTCAAATTGTAATATACTTCATTAAGCTTAGCTTTAGCTGTATCATGTAATGGTTGTAGCATTCCATTATAAGTAAATTGAATAATATCAATAAGCGTTAATCGATTTATGGTATGTTTCTGTAAAATCTCATGTAGCCTCTTTGCCTCGCCAAGATGCACCACTGATTTACCTCGAGCTTTACTTAGAAACTCATCCACCTTATTTACCAAAATTAATGGATAATCTTGATAGTGTGTAATCATTTCCTCTAAGTATCCAGCCTGAATTAAGCCTTTAACTAATGTAACAGATACACCTAGCTTTCTAGCTGCTTCTGATTTACTTATATATATCCTTCTATCTTTTATTTGGTCCTGAATCTTTCGATCATCAACAAAATATTTATTCCCTTGCTCTTCACTAACAACGCATTCCAATACTTCTTCAATTGCATCATATTTACGAATGCCATCATAACTTATTTTATATCTTTTCTTGATTTCTTCTCGTCTCAATCGATTCCTTGATTCTAGTAATTCAGGAGTTTCTTTGAATACAGAGAAATCTCGCCTTACTTCGCCATGTTCTAATTTGTCAAACCAAAACTTACGGTAAACTTCTTTAATTAGGGGAGGATTTAATTCATTCAACATTAATTCATAACGTTGCTTTTGCATGTAAAAGAGATTTTTTTTTTTATTCTTAAGGATATGCTCTAAGAAGGTATAATAATTGGAAGGGAAGTCGATGAGAATAAAATATACATTCGTCCACATTTCTAGGAGATCTCTTATAATTAATATTCTCTCTTTTTTGTTGCTGTAACACATGACGTAAGATACATCGGCTGTTATTAATGAAGGAGTTCCATTTAGTAAATAGAAAGTATTCCTAGCTAAAGTGAGAAAAGTGTTTATATCATTTATTCCTAATTGATGTAGATGATCGAGGTTATTGGATAGAATCGATTGAATCCATTTCTGAGATAAAACCGATTGACTAGTCAGCTGAAAGAAATTAATCGGAGAAAGTTTATATTCGAAATTACATGAGCTGCAGTGTCCACCCATGAATTCAGTAATTAATATGGTCTTAGAGCATGAGGGACATTGATCTACCAATGAGCATAAATGCTGTAAGCAAATAGTCGTTGGCTGGTAACACCATATTAATTGATGATAGTTTATTTCCTGAATACAAATTGGACAGTACTTAGTTTTGTTACGTAAAAGCAATAGATGTTGATTTTCTCTATCTATTCCTTTAAACAATTCTAGTGCATTATTTTGTTTAACTACATCAATTTCTTGTAGTGTAACACGACACAAACAATTGACATCCTCATCATGAAATAAATTACATAGTAAGTCTTTATTTTGGCTCTTTAAGCGACTTAATAAATACGATACACTTGCATATCCGTTATCCTGTGCTAATCGATGAATGTAGCTAACCACGCTCTCATTCTCTATAATTCTAGGACGCACTAAAAATAAATCATTCATAGTAATCACCTCAAAAGATTATTACTATTATTATTCTCTTTTAGTCTAGCATTCATACAAAAATAGTTAAGGTAGAAAAAAATACTGGAACAAAGTCTAATACCCCAAACGTGAATCCCTTGTTATCTAAAGCGACTTGGCCTCTTGAATATTCCATCAAATTCCATTATCATTTATCTATTGAAAAATCTAATTCAATAGATAAAAAGGAGACAAAAATGACCTTACAATCTTTTCTCAGTCCATCAAAAATGTCTGTATATCAAGAGAAACTAATAGAGCACTTATTTATATCAGAACTAATGCAAGCACTAGGAAGAAGAGGTAAGAAACTAGAATGCCTTACTACAACAGTTGGTGATTCATTCGGTTATGATTTAGTTCTTATGTGTGATGGACATACAAAATTTGTACAACTGAAAACAAAAACGGGTAAAGGAAAGCGAAATTGGAAATTAAACTGTGATTTAGTGAATAACTCACCAAATGAAATGGAACTGATCGTCGTTCATATCAGGTACGGTAAAAATGATCCCAATCAAATGAAAATTCAATATAAAATCATTGATAAAAGTAACATTACACCTAGTATTTTACTTCCGATTTCTAATAATTATTATAAAATTAATCCTATTCATTTAGAGAAACTAATGTACGATATTAACAATTTGTCTATCCGCTTGTTTCCTTAAACGATCATTTCGAGATATCATTTAGAGGTTGACGAACGTACGCAGGAAGTTATCAGACAACTTTACTTCCCTAATTTCTTGCTGACCGAGGCGGAGCCGCCGCGAGATACAATAATTCCATTGATGGAAAGTTGTTGATCCAAGTAAGGATTAAGCAATTGAATAGCGCTACTAAAATGGTCAGTTTAGTTAAGTATGAAGTAATTTTGAGAGTAGGTTATACCAATTATTTACGCAGACTATTCTAGAATAGTCTGCGTAAATAAGCTTAAATTCAATCTTTACTCACTATTCTTACGTCTACGTTTTTTCGATTGCTCTGGTAACAAACTGTTGTTCTCTATTTCAAGGAACTCTTCTAAATTAAAATTTGGGTTCATAAATGGATTTACAGCATATGGACGAGTTACGCGTTTGATTCTATGATAACCATCCCTCAAAGATTCTTCAGTAATACTATCTCTACCGCTTTTCAATGATATTTTGGTTGCTTGTTTTAATAATACCATTAAGTATCTAGGAACACCTTTTGAGTAATAAAATAGTTTTTCTGCCATCTTAGTATCTGCTATGTTGGATGGATTTGCAAATGGTAATTCAGTATCAATCGCCTTTAAGAATCTTCGAAACAATAAACGTTCCTCAGCACTATTATAATCAAATGGAGCCAAGTACATTCGGTTAGGATATCTTCCATCTAACTGCTCGTTTCGTTGAAATATACGTTCTGATTCAGGCAACCCTACTAAAATAACAGGTATATTCACTTCGTCTATGAAAGTTTTCAACCAATCCGAAGCAGCTGCCAATACCACTTCAGTATCGCGGTCGATTAAGTGTTGAAATTCGTCTAATATAATCATTTCTGTTTTGCAAGCCTTTACTAATTTTTTAATTCGATTAGTCATACTTACTTCCGTCCCTGAATTAAAAAATGGATCTTTCATAATCTCTAAAATAGTTGATGCTAGTGCTTTAGGAGATTTAGCTCTTGCAGGAACTTTCACGTATAATACAGGGATAAATGTTTGTTCTGTTTCTACTACTCTGGGATAATTAGCAGCATATATTTCAACCAGTGTAGATTTACCTGCACCCGTTGGACCAATAATACATAATTGTTCAGCAAAATCATTTAATTTAGAAAGTTCATGAACCTCTTCTAACTCATAGTAAGCCTCTTCAAATGCTGGATGCCGTACAACGATGTTCTTTACAGCATCTACTCGCCTTGCATATTCTTTTATACTTGTTGATTTTCCATTTAATGCTTTATACGTTGCCATAAATTCACCTTTATAATTTATTTTTTTCTAAGGATCGTTTCAAACCCTTCTATTTCAATCTCTTCATCTGCTCGATTATATTGACTAACTTCTTGCTTTATATCATTAATGAATTCATCATTCATATTTTCAATCTCAATATAATTTTCTTCTTCAGATATGTCATCAATGTCCTTATCCTCTGAATCATCTAGATGTAATTCTAGGCTATCTACTAAAGTAGGCGCCATTTGCAATTCGTAAATTTTACCTATATCAGTTAAATCCTGGGCTTGTTTTTCAGCTCTCTTGCTTTTCGGAGCATTTTTATAGGATTGAATCTCACTTTTACTCAATCTCAAAATATCTGAAACATTAGAATAAGCTTCTGCGATTTGAGAAGTATCAAAGTCATAATATGCCTTCCTGTTCAGGTATGATGCTGCTGCCACTTGTTCATAGTGAAGTGGATATTGTTCATCAAAACCTTTTTTTCTAAGACTATTTCTTACCGGGTAAGCCTTTATATACCGACCAAAATGAGGTGCCCACACATAAATTTGTCGCATATCCGATGCATCAAAACGAATCTTAAGTTTATCTTTTTCTCTATGTTTTTTCTTGTGTGTAGCAACTTCTCTCAACTCATCACTTTGATAAAATAATGTTTGAATCTCTATTCCTTTATTAGTTACTGTTCGAAATGCTAAACCAGTGGATAATAAGACCTTCATATCATCTATACTATAAGGAATTCGTCTGTGAACTTTAGCATTTTCAAGTCCTTCTTTCCACAAATGGGCTGGGGTCCCACCTCTGTGAACACTATAATCATTAGCAATAATATCTACTAACGTAATATGAATGATTTCATATAAGTATTTCATAGTCACAATAGCTTTTCCTTCTGAATTGTACTGTGACTTTTCTTGTACATTTGAGAAAGTTGAACCTGGTGTAGAATGAAACATCTTCACATTTAATGTCCGAAAAAACCTTTCAATTACACCTTTATAATTTCCCGACTTCACAGGACAATATTGAATTTCTATACCTAACAAACCACATACTTCTTCTAACTCATGTGATTCATTTACCATTGCATTGTCTACAACAATCACTTCTGGCACACCATATGCATCCCAATCGTGTTGTAATCTTGGGTATAATTCTTTCAATCCTATTTTTGGAAGTATTGTATGCATGATACATTGTTTAACAGCATGAATATCGGGTTCATTGGGAGATATATAAAATCCTAAGGGATAACCAGAACATTTATCTATGGACATAAGCAGATGATATCGTTTCGGTTTTAAGGTATATAAATCAACGATCATTAAATCGATAGGGGTCGAATCTATTTCAACACGCTGCAAAGGTCTTAGAATATGAACAACAGCTCGTGATCCGTTTTTATTTAATTTCGCTTGCACAATTCCATGTCTTTGCTTATCCATCTCGTAAATATCTTTTAATGCATCAACAAGCCGATAAAAGGTCGCTCTACTACACATTTTCACTAGATCATCCTGATTCCGAAATTTATTAATGCTATCCACCTGATATTTCACATGAATTATTAATTCTCGAACATTTATTTTCAATCCACTTTTTCCTCTTTCTCTTAACTCAGATTCAATAATTTCTAAAACAATGGGATCAATGACTTTACTTCTTTTTCGGTGGCGATTGTTTTGAATCAATGCTCTCTTATCCTTCGTTTGTTCCCATCTTTTTTTCCATCGATATAAGGATTGGACTGAACCAATAAATTTCTTTTCATATTCAGATAATGATTGAATATACTGAAGGTACTGAGAGCTTTGAATTTTCTGTCCAATAACAGGTAATAATACTTTGTATCTCACATTCATTTCATTCTTCTCTTCTTCAGAAATCGAGTCAAAATCCGCCTTTATTATCGCCTGTGAAACTCCTTGATCTTCTCTAAAAGTCAATTCATTATTGAACCATGCAGTTAGTAATTCTGATAACAATAAAAACTCTACAGTATTATTATGCGATAGATTTGTAACTTCGATATCATCGCCATCAACTAGTCTTCGAATTTTATATAGAGTATCATTCCAATTAAATATGAGTCCCGGAGTAAATGATAACTGTAACACTTTAATCAATCCTCCCAATACATTGTAAAATCTTGTGTTAAATCTTCACGTACTAAATCTACATAGAGTACATCTGTATAAATAAAATTTAGTATGATTCCATAGATAATACCCTCATCTTCTTCCCCATACTTCTGAACTACTTCACTGAATTTCATACTCCCTTGTTCTTGCATCAAGGTCCTAAAAAAAACTTCCATATCAGGCTCAATTTCTCGTAAGCTTAATGCATCCAATGTATCTAAATTAGGTATTAACAATCCCTTTCTAATATCAAATTCAGTAACAATTCGATATTCCCATCCTTTTAATTGGGCGTAGTTCTTACCAACCAAAAACTTCACAGCATTTCTTTCTGACTTCACATATGCCTCAGGTTTCACTTCTACAAGAATCATTTCTCCATTTTCCTTTTCAACTAGAAAATCCGGATAATATCTTCGTTTTCTTCCTCTGTATGAATATTTGATTTCAAAAGGTTGGTAAATTATATCTATAGTGGAAGAGTCGAATTGCTGAACTTTAACGTAATCTCTTTCCAAAGTACTTTCACAATGAATCATTTTTTGCAATTTAGTATTAGGTACTTTATGACGGTTATGTTTACCTTTTGATGGTTTTATTTTTCTAGATCCCATAGTATCTGACTCCTACCCGATATTTCATATTTAAATATGATTCAACATCATTTCTATAAAATAATTTTTTTGTACGTTTCTCTTTTTGAATTACTGGTTCAATACCATCATGTATTAGATTCTGAGCAAACTGTCGAGTATTATGAATATTTGTATCCCATAATGGAAAACCATTCGCCCAATAGTCACGTCTAAATTTCTTTATTGTTTCATAATCAATAAAATTTCTTGAATTGAGAAAAACTGTGTTTAACAATCCCGTTTCAATCCATTTATTTATATCGTATATAGTCACGCTTAAATACTTGGCAGCATTTGTCGCACTGTATACTATTTTATTATCATGAAATTCCCTTTCTACTTTAAGAGTTTTTAATTTGTGAATCGTTAGCTTCTCATAAAAATCTATAATTCTATTAGAATCATATATAAATCTATTAAAACTCTTATCAGTATGGTCAATTCTTACCGGTCTTATTACACAATTTATGACATTATCGATTAACCACTTAACATTATAACTTCGAACATTAAAGTAACTATAAATCTCGTTGAAAGTACTATATTTAGCATTTTGATCATCATCTGTATCTATACGATCCTCTATTGTACTATTAAAATGATTCACATCCGACTTCCAAAATATTTTCTCCTTGTTTTCATTGTTTCTAGTTCCTATCATGTGATGATCAAGCAAGTATCGTATGACTGCCATTGGTAATTGTAGATATTGCTGAAGTTCCTCTACTCCTTGAATCAGATTACTTATTTGTATATAATCTGATAGATTTTGAGACAGGATATTGAATAATCGCATATGAGTTACATCTTCTTTATTTCCAATTCGAAATTTCATATCCTCGAATACAGTTACTGGTATCCTAAGAGATGACAAAATTTCTTTTGCCGTCAAGTGATTACTAAAAAACATTTTTGGATCATCGATCATATTATTCACATATTCTTTTATACTGTTGTTCAGGTAATTTTCAATTTCGATTTGAACAAATAAAAATTGATTCAAAGTACATTCATTATAAATCCCCCAAATATAATGGTAAAAATAAGTGATTCTATTTATCAAATTTCCATAGTTGTTTTTCGCCATATCATCTAAAAATGGTAGATATTCTTTAGGGAAATTATGAAACACATGAAATGAATTACTAACATTAAGATGTAATTTAAGATTATTATCGGAAACACGTTCCTGATCTTCTATTAATTCAAAATATTTCAAAGTTAACATAATTAGAATTAGAAATCCTGAAAAGTCCAGTTTGTCTAACGGATTATTTGTGATTTCAGTTGGCTTGTCGTTATACTTCGTATATATCACTTGCGATACTTTCGCATCAATCTCAGATTCATGTTCGCTTTCCAAATCGCAATTTGTTAAATCTTGATTACAATAAACACATTTAAATAAATAAATTTCTGACAGGTGAAGAAGACTTTCGCAATTAGGACAGATATTAGTCAGCAATTTATGATGTACATGACAACTTGTATAGAATTTATAATCCCATATTTTTCTTAAGTATGACTTTTCCTTAAAGCAAGGCAAACAAATATTTATATAGTTACCTATGAATATATCGCTCTTGAATTTAAGCATTTTATTTTCATAGCTCATTAGTTTCATAACATCAATACCACATAATCTTGATATATCAGATATGATTAAATTACTTTTGTATATCAAATTTTCTTTATTCAATGGAAAACGTACTCCTATATGTTTTTCAATCATTAGTAATGTAACTGAATTAGCATTCGCTACTCGGCATATATAACTATACAAACTTTCATCTGGTTCAGGTTTTGGTCGTATTAAAAACATAACTTCCTTTCTAATTAGATACAGAGGTACTCAAATGTATCCTCTTCCTAATCACAGAACAAAATATTTTTTTATTAAGCAATATAAAATGACAGTTCTTGCCCAATACATAAAAAGAGGACATCGAAAATTCGATGTCCTCTTACTTTTAACATTACGAATAAAATCTTAAACATTTGTATATTTATTCAATATCATGAATAAATATATCACAGGTGCTAAAATAAATAAACATTTTTCTCACTTTATTGAGATTTTTCTCACTGTAAATGAGACATCACATATTCAATTACTTTCTTTAGAGATTCTGACACATCTCAATTACATCTACTATAGCCACAAGAGTTACATTGCTTACATCCCTCAATATTGATCAAGGCTGCTGATCCACAAGATGGACAAAGATCGATACCATCGTTTACACCATGCTGATGTCCAATAGTTGTTGCAGCATGAGGCACGAGATCCTCAGCTAGAAACTCTCCTGCAAGCTCCATTTGCTCGTATTCAGGCTCATCAACCTTCGCTTGCAAATGCATTTCTAATGCCTTCGCTACAGCATCAGCAATCGATTCAACACGATTGTTACCAAAGCCAATTGCTCCAGTCCCGCCGATCCCTTTCAAATGCTTAATGAGTAATGCAACTTTATTACCATGATCACCATAACGCAAGAACAATGAACAAACTCGACCAAGCGCCTCAGCCATCGCAAATACATCTGATCCAGCTTTACCAACAATTAAGAATATCTCTGACGGAACATCATCGAGATCATTAATCGTGATATACGCCATACCAAGCGGCGTATTCATGCGATAGGTTGCCCCTTTCAACACTTGCGGGCGTCGTTTATATTGACGATCTTCATTAATCGATTCTACTACTTTTCCACTTACATCGATTGGTCCAGCAGAAAGCGACGTTACTGAAGCTGTAGAAACATTACTTTCTTGTTGCTCGACATCTATAACTGCTACAGCTTCCTTCTTCGGCTCTACATTAACAATCGTTTCCTTCTTCACTTCTTCTTTACTCGGTACCGTAGATAGAACTTGTACATCACGACTACCGTCACGATAGATTGTTACCCCTTTGCAGCCTAATTCATAAGCTAACTCATACAGTTTTTCTGTTTCTTCAACAGTAAAATCACTTGGGCAGTTCGCCGTCTTAGAGATTGAACTATCTACCCAGCGCTGAATGGCTGCCTGCACTCGAATATGATCCTCCGCAGTTAATGTCATTGCCGTAACAAAGTAGTCAGGCAATTGCTCATTCGGATGAGCATCAAGCCATTGCTGTGCGATTGGAACATACTGTACATCGAATCCGAGACGACTTTGACGATAATATTCGAATGCAAAATAAGGCTCTATTCCAGTAGAAGTGCCTACCATTGTTCCGGTACTGCCTGTAGGTGCCTGCGTAATAACCGTTACATTACGCATCCCCGTCGCTTCAATTGCTGCCTGCACTTCTGGGAATTCAGCAATAATCTCTTTCATAAATCCGCTTTGCAAATACAATTCGCTATCAAATGCGGTAAAGCTCCCTTTCTCACCTGCTATTTCAGCAGAAGCCAGATAAGCCTCTCTTGCCATAAAACCGTATAATTTATCAAGGAAAACTAAAGATTCCGGCGATCCATAACGAACCTTCAGCTTAATCATCAATTCCGCAAGTCCCATCGTTCCAAGCCCGATACGACGTTCTTTCTTCTGATTACTTTCATTCTCAGGGAAATGATACGGCGTTTTGTCGATCACATTATCAAGGAAGCGTACCGACCAATTGGTCACTTTCGCAAGCTCATCCCAAGCAACATCATCACTTTCTTCATCATAAAACTTGGACAGATTAATAGCAGATAAGTTACATACACCCCATGCAGGTAATCCTTGTTCTCCGCACGGATTAGTCGCAATAATCGGGTTGAAATACCAGCTGTTAGACATATTATTGTAGCGTTCCAAAAATACAACGCCTGGCTCTGCTGATTTCCATGCCGATTCAATAATGATCGACCAGATTTCACGTGCTTTAACTGTCTTATGAACGATAACTTTCTTCCCTAACGCCTTCCATGCAGCTAGATCGCCAGTCCATAGCTCATCATATCCATCTTCTGTCGTGTCAGGGAATACAAGCTCCCAGTCGCTATCTAGCTTAACAGCCTCCATAAAACCATCGCTCACACATACGGAGAGATTCGCATTCGTAATCTTGCCCGCAGACTGCTTTACCGTAATAAATTCTAATACATCTGGATGCCAGTCATTAATCATTAGCATTAATGCGCCGCGGCGACTACCACCTTGTTCGATTAATCCAGTTGTGTAACTGAATAATCCGCCCCATGATACCGCTCCGCTTGATGAACCATTGACGCCCACAACAACCGCTCTCTTCGGACGTAGTGAAGATAAATTAATACCTACTCCGCCACCGCGTGCCATAATTTCCGTCATTTCCGCCAGTGTCGCCATAATTCCACCACGACTATCTTCTGGAGATGGAATAACATAGCAGTTGAATAATGTTAATTCATCACTTGCACCCGCCCCTGCAGCAATACGTCCACCAGGCACTAGCTTCCAATCATCTAATATATATTGAAATCTCTCTTGCCAAAGTGCTTTCTTATCCGCATCTTCAACAGATGACATCGCCTCGGCAAGTCTAGACCACATTTCTTCGGGAGTTTTCTCTAGCGTATGTGTCAGTTTACTGACCGTTGATTGCACAATGTCACCACTACGCATTTTCACTTCAACTTGCTCACCTTGACGTGATAATACTTCCCCTGCCTCCTTGACAGGAAATGCAAGATCATCCTTTAACAATACTAGAACCGTATCACCAACTTCTACCTTTGACGCTTCTGCATTTTTGCGAGCATATCTATCTAAAAATATTTTTTCACTTAATCCTGTTAAACCACTCATATTAGTCGCTCCTCTTCAATATAACCATATGTAGTAACAAAATTATTATATCACACTATATATAGTTTTATTAATTAAATTATGAAGTTTTTATTACATTATTTTTATCTGAGCAAATCGTGAAAATTGATACTCCTTTAGCTACTTGTAAGCAACCTCTCAGCGAGAGATTATGTCGCTGCCATTTAGGGAATAATAGAAATTATTATCTCATATTAAAGGAGAAACTATGAACAATCACCTCATACAACCAGAAGATTTCGTACATAAGCTTATTCATCCTGCCGTTCAAACAACGTTCGAGCGCCAATGGTTTCAACAATTACAGCAGCGTATCGAGCATAATGGACCATGGGATCAATGGGCAATGTATCAATTAGCGATAGAAGCCAAGCAAGCAACCGTTATCGATAGTTTTGAAGAGCTACAATGTTTACGTTCACTTCCCGCACTAGAACCGATGCCACATCAACTGGATACAGCACAGCGAGTGTTACATGAAATGGGCGGAAGAGCGATTCTAGCTGATGAAGTTGGATTAGGGAAAACGATTGAAGCTGGTCTTATATTGAAGGAATATATTGTGCGAGGGTTAGTTAAGCGTGCATTAATTCTTGTACCTGCCTCCTTAGTTTTACAATGGGTTCGAGAACTTAATCAGAAATTCGGTATCACTGCTGTCGCGCAAAAAAAAGCACATAGTTGGGGCTATGATATCGTTGTCGCTTCCATTGATACTGCCAAGCGTGATCCACATCGCGCAGCGGTTCTTGCTACCGATTATGATCTAATCATTATTGATGAAGCCCATAAATTGAAAAACAAAAAAACGACCAACTATCAATTTGCTACTCAATTAAGTAAAAAATATTGTCTATTGCTTACGGCAACGCCAATTCAAAATAATCTTGATGAGCTATTTAACCTTATTTCTCTGTTAAAACCAGGTCAGCTAGGTGCGCAAAGCGATTTTACTAGCAATTATGTTGTTGATAAACGTATTCCGAAAAATGAAGACCAGCTGCAAGATGTTCTCTCATCCATTATGATTCGTAATCGGCGTGGTGATGGCGGTATTCATTTTACAAAACGAATTGTAAAAAACATTACGCTCCAGCTTTCTACCGAAGAACAAGCACTATATGACGCCGTGACGAGCTTTGTGAAGCAACGCGCTCAGGAAGACAGCATCGATATGAGCAGTATGCTTTCCCTTATCACGCTACAACGAGAAGTTTGTAGTAGTCGCGATGCCGTATTTCTCACGCTCGTCAATATGTTCAAGAAGACTAGCGAAGAATCGCCGATGCGCGCGCAGATTTGGGATATTGTTGAAAAAATTCGTGGCATTACATCCAATTCGAAGGCTGAGAAAGCTCTGGAAATTATTCAAAAATGCGATGAAAAAGTTATCTTGTTCACGGAATATCGTGCGACACAAGAATATTTATTGCAATTTCTCCAATCACATGGCATCTCCGCTGTTCCTTATCGGGGTGGTATGAATCGTGGCAAAAAGGATTGGATGATGGATCTTTTCCGTGGTAAGGCAAAAGTTCTCATCGCAACGGAAGCAGGCGGTGAAGGAATTAATCTGCAATTCTGTCACCATATGATTAACTTTGATCTACCGTGGAATCCGATGCGCGTGGAACAACGAATTGGGCGTGTTCATCGCCTTGGACAAACCCATGATGTTCATATTTTCAATCTATGTACACAAGGAACCATCGAGGAGCATATTCTGCATCTATTACATGAAAAGATCAACCTATTCGAGCTTGTAATCGGTGGATTAGATGATATTCTTGAAAAACTAGAAAGTCGTGACGGCTCGATTGAGCAGCGTCTCGCTAAAGCTATTCTGCAATCAGAAAGTAATAAACAGCTAGAAGAAGAGCTTGATGTCATAGGTAGCACCATTCACAAGATGAAAGATAAAACTAAGCGATAACCTATGTAAATCATGTTATTAGTTATTGCTAAGAAGTTACTCATAGTCGTTACATGAAAAGTTTTAGTTTATGCTTCCGATGCAACTTTTCATTGCTAAGAAGTTACTCATAGATGTTACATGAAAAGTTTTAGGAGGGTCACTATGAACAGCAAAGAGATTCATCGCTTTGTGCAGCGATATTTAGATGCAACGCAATGCTCTATTCTTGAGAAGTCACCTTATCATTTCAAAGTTAAGCTATCTCCAGCAGCAGATCGTGAATTAACGAACCGGCATTATTACTGGAGTTTTATCGATCGTGTCAATGAAACCCCTGAGACGATGAGCTTTTTGTTCGTAACTGATGATGATAAATATAATGAACTAGTAGAATCTACTCCGGTGATAGAGCCAGTTGCAAAAACGGCTGCTGATTCTAGCTTTGAAAGAGCATACGGACTTGTTCCGAAACCAATCGCACGCGTACCAAGGGAACATCTGCACTATGGCTCCGGTCGACTTGATCAGCTCTTTCAGTCCACTCAAAACAATGGCAGTTATGTTTGCCTATTTCAAGAGCCCAGCGCGAAGGCACTTCATCCTTATGCATCTAGACCATATACGGTATGGCTTGGCATTAATTTCTGTGTAGAATTCAGCTCCGATCGCAAGCGAGAAGAAATTCATAGTCTCGGTATATCACTCGTCACTGGTCACTGCGTAGAGCAATTTCATGAGCAGCTAGAGCAGCTTAAGCTATCTCCTCGTATTCCGCCCAATATTCATATTGCCAAAAACGGCATAGCGTATGCAAAAGCTTTAACCATTGCCGAGCAGACGATTGAACGTAAATTAAAAAGTTATGACTATCGTTGGGCAGAGGATGCACAAACAAGATTGATCGAGGAGCTTGCAAGATTAGCTAGCTATTATGAACCAATGCTGGAACATGCAGAAGATGAGGAGCATCGTGACAATGTTCGTGGCTTACTTCAAAAACGTGAAGAAGAAATTCGTTGGCAATACGAGCCGAGAATAACGGTATCCGTCATAAACTGCGGATTATTTCATCTCGATGGTATTGATTAGTGAACATATGACGACTTGTGCATCTTATCGGCAAAAAAAGAACTTCATGATGCTGTTTATGGATGACAATATATAACAGTCTTCTTAAAGCATGTCCACTATACTACTAATGAGGTGATGTAATGCATATAAAACCATTGTCAAAAATGATCATTCGATTAGTGATCGCTACTGTGCTCTGCGTGAATTTTTCAATAATGACTTCGGAAACTATTCACGCTAATGTTCAATCGCTAACCGTTAAAGAACAAGGGGAATTATGGGTCGATGAATTAACGAATCAACCTGATTTTGCAAATTGGAAAAATGCGGAGCTTACGATATCTCCACTTGGTCCAGGAACACATAGTTGGTTAATGTTAATTCAGCATCACAAACTAGGTACAATCGGATATATGGTCATACACAGTGATGGTTATGGTGGTTATGTACTAGGGGAGTACGGTGTAGGCTCGGACGACTCCCTTCAATATTTATCTACCAATAGATATAAATTACGTTATTACGATCCGCTACATATGGTCGTATCTCAGCAAGTGAACAATTCTAATCAATATTTCGAACCATTTACATCAGAACAATATGATCTAAGCTCTAAACATTTAATTGAAGCTAAAGTTTCCATACAAAATCAAATAAGGCATGGATTAGTATTCTCTCATGCCTTATTGACTGGTTATGACTATCAATCATATTTTGCCCCTTATGATGTTATGCCTTGGCTAACAACGACTGCCTTGAATTCCGAATTTGAAGATTGTACCTCAATTGAAAACTTAATTGAATTTGGCAGTCAATTACGCTATACAAGCTCGATATGGAGTGATCAAATCGAAGCTATCTACTCCGTAACAGGCTATCAGGAGTGGGAATTATTTGATTTGTATGTTGAACTACAACAAGATGATGAACATTTGAAGAGATATATACCATACGATTTCCTGCTAGACTATGGTAATTTCTATAAACCATAATACTGAAATTATTTTTCCTTTTTCTTAATCCACATTAACAGAGATTCTCCACCAACACCAAACCATTTCGGTAGCCATTGCTCTTTCGTAGCTTTGGCTGCTTTTTTTGCTTGTCTACGTTCAGCAACGGGCGTCTCCATATATTCTACAAGCTGTTCTGTAATATATTGCACATATTCTTGACCTGATATTTTAGCCATTATTAATTACCTCCTCTTGAACTACCTCTATAGAGTATTCCCCTCTTCCTCTCCACTCCATTCATGCATGAAAACAATGTCCGAAAGCCATCCTAAATCAATATTCACTTCATAAGTTAAAGAGAGGCTGGAATAGAATGAAAAACCATTACGTTCAACTAAAGATTTTACTTTGTACTCTCATTGCGATTATCATTTTCTCGCCAATTACAATTCAAGCATCAAACACAGAAGATGAAATTTCCACAGATATTATGTTTCCTTCCACTGCGGTAATCATTGACGTAGGTCATGGAGGTATTGATGGTGGTGCCTCTTACGAAAATATAATGGAAAAAGATATTAATTTGGCTATTGCCAAAAAATTATACGTGATCTTACAAAGTAACGGTATTCCGACGATACTTAATCGAACAGATGACTATGCTTTGAGTGAGGATAATCAGTGGCATAAAACCTCATCTCGTCATCTTAAAGACTTGTCACAACGAATGGGGTTAACTCGTGAAATTGAACATGTCGTATTCATTAGCTTACATGTTAATGCCACAACTAATGCTAGAGCACACGGTCCACTTGTGTTGCATCAGCACACTGGAGAAAGTGCATTATTAGCAACTAACATTCAAGCATCTATGAATGATTTATTTGACACTTCCAAAAATGTCGTTCCAGTAAAAACTTTCTATTTACTCAAACATATTAAGTCACCCGCAGTGCTCGTGGAGCTAGGATTTATTAGTAATGCTACTGATCGTGAGCGTCTTATCACAAGCAATGAACAAACAAAAATTGCTTCAGCAATTGCAAACGGAGTGCTACATTATCTCTGGATCAATTAAGCTATTGCGAATTAACTCACTTATGTGAACGAGTTGACCGCGTCGGAACAGTTCAGGTATAGCCCGTAATATTTCACTCGATGTGTATTTTCCTGGAGCACCAACATGTCCAATCATAATTGTATTTTGTTGGCGTTCCATAAGCTCAAATGCTTTCTGCATTTGTTTGTGAACATGCTCTGCACTATAAACATCGTCTAGAAATAACTGATTTTCCACATAAGGGACTCCTAACTCAGTCGCTACCTTTGCCACAACAGATCGCGATGTCGTTTTACTATCCAAGTAATAGAAATTTCGTTCTTTACACACTTGTAGTACAATTCGCATAATACGTTCATCAGAAGTAATTTTTGAGCCCATATGATTATTCATACCAACTGCATGTGGGACATTATCAATAGCTTGTTCAACTTTTTGACGAATTTCCGCATCGGTAAGATCAGCCGTTAATGCTCCAGGACCTAACCACTTTTTTAAACCTTTATTCGGTTCCATCGGCATATGAACGATGACCTCATGACCTGTCTTATATGCATCTTCGGCATCCTTTGTTGTCGAAGGTAGAAAAGGCATTACAGCTACTGTTATAGGGATATCTAGTTTTAAGATCGCCTCTGTTCCATCCATACTATTGCCTAGATCATCAATGACAATTGCCATCAGATGAGTATTCGTTTTCATTGTCTCACTATATACTTTATCTTGTCCTTCCATGAAGCATGTCACAGCGATCATAAGTGCAGTTATACCGATCGATATTTTTTTGGTTTTCATCATTTCAACACCTTCCATATTCGGAAAATCTGTCATTATATTACCCTATTTCCAGTAACTTATGTATTCAGACAAAAAGAAGCACGATCCAAAGATTATCCATCTTTTGTAGATCGTACTTCTTTTTTTATTATCGATATCGAAGTAGACTTAGCTCATGCAAGTAATAACATATATTTAATCGAACAAATCTTCAAACACACTAAATACTGTTTTTTTCTTTTTCTTATATGGACGACCGTATTTATCGTATCCATACTTATCGTCTGATTGCTTATGACCGTCTTTATAATATGGCTGCTGTTGCTGCTGATAGTTCGGTTGTTGATAATTCTGTTGTTGGTAGTTGGGTTGTTGATAGTTTGGTTGCTCGTGCCCATAAGATTGTTGACTATATGGGGCTTGATTAGCTCTTTGTTCATTGGGATTATAGGATTGATCGTTTGGAGTTCTAAGATTCTGTGCAGCTGCTTGTGTTTGCAATTGTTCAAATTCTGCGTGCGTCTCATTAAGACTTTGCATTAATTTCTCTAGTTCTCCACGATCAAGCCATACTCCTTTGCAACTAGGACAAACATCAATTAATACTCCACTTTTCTCAACTTCACGTAACGTTACTTGATCACATACTGGACATTTCATACCATCACTCCTAAAACTTTTTGTTAGCTTCCCGACTTACTACTTATAAACAAAAAGTAGCTTCGAAAGCATTTACTAAAACTTTTTGTTAGCTTCCCGACTTACTACTTGTAAACAAAAAGTAGCTTCAAAAGCATTTACTAAAACTTTTTGTTAGTTTACGATAATTGGTCTTTCCTCCGTCGCAGCAATATATACATAGTCTCGATTTAACTTAACCACTCGTCTACTCTTCTTACGTACCATGACAGTGCTGTCATCCCAAGCTACAACAATACCTTGCACATCATTACTTTCAAGATTATCACGAACTACTCGAACCATTTCACCTGAAACACGGTATTCATTCAATTGATCGTCAGATATCATTTCAATCGCTCCTAAAACTTTTTATAGCTAGATGGTTTACAAAAAAATCTCAATGGACGCTTGCAAGCGAATCATTAAGATTTTTGCGATCTATTTATTCATTAATGGCATGCTCTTTGGAATCATTCGTTTCGTACCATTCATCTAATACACGAGAAGACATAACTTGCTTCTCAATATAATTAATTTGCTTATCTGTAAACTGATCTTTCCATTCACTGGATAACTCGTTGCATAGCTTAACGATCGTAAGTAATTCGGACCATGCCACATAACGTTTATACCAGAAAAATTGAGGATGCTCAAGCATGTATGGATATAGATCATCAAATTCTGTATGCTTACAATCTAGTGCACGTTCAAAGGATACCTTTGCACTAGTGATCTTTTCATTGAAGAATTGTTCTGTAATATGTTCCATAGCTTACGCCTCCTCTCAGTATTACTTCTATTATATAAGATGAACTAACGTAATCACAACTACATTTACTGGAAAGCTAGTCTTTGAAAATAACTTCTCCAGAATTCAGGGAAGCAATTTTCACAAGTGATTCTACACGTACCCCTTGCTCACGGAAATAATCTCCGCCAGCTTGGAAAGATTTTTCTACTACAATGCCCATCCCAATCAGTTTAGCACCTGATTGCTCGATAATTTTCGCGATACCACGAGCTCCGTCACCATTTGCAATAATATCATCAATGAACAAAATTCTATCCGTCTCACTTAAAAATTGCTTAGATATAACAAGATCAGATACCATGCCTTTTGTGAAAGAAGGAACTCTTTCAATATATGAATCAGGATCATTAATAACGGTTTGCTTACGTCTAGCAAACACTAATGGTACACTCAGTTGTAATGCTGTCGCAAAAGCAGCTGGAATCCCTGAAGCTTCAATGGTTAACACCTTCGTAATTCCTTCATCAGCGAAACGTGCTGCAAGTTCCTTACCCATATCCATAATTAGCGAAGGATCAACTTGCTGATTAATAATTGAATCCAATCTTAAAATATCATTTGATACAATAGCAGATTCCTCTAAAATTCTTTGTTTTAACTGTTCCATATATATCCCTCCGCCAATTTCTCTTTTTACGTAAAATAACACAGGTTCGCACTTCTAGCAAGCAATGTAGTCATATCTCCAAATATTTGGCTACTTTCTGCAAGTCAAATCGCATAAGCTTTGCACAAAAATCCAATGCTTGTCATGCTTGTCTATTTCCCTTCATACAATAATAAAAGTGAACTACCTATTGTTGAAGTGAGGGAAGCTTATGAACAGACAAGACTGGATCAAATCGCTACAAATCGCGGCAATTTACATGGGCACGATCGTTGGAGCCGGATTTGCGACTGGTCAAGAAATATTACAATTTTTCACAAAGTATGGCCAATGGGGTACAATCGCAATTATAGCCTCTACTTTTTTATTTATATGGCTTGGCAATAAAGTCATGCTATTAGCTCAACAGATTAAAGCTAAGTCATATGAAGATTTGAACATTGCTTTATTTGGACAACGATTTGGCTCTTTGATTAGTATTTTCATGATTGTCGTCCTGCTCGGTGTATCTGCTGTTATGCTAGCTGGAGCCGGGACTGTTTTTTATGAAAATTGGAATTTGCCTTATCAGCTAGGCTTGATCGCCACTTGTCTTGTCTGCTATTTCTTACTCCGAAAAGGACTAACAGCTATTATCGCAGTTAATTCAATCGTCGTTCCTATTATGCTTGTGTTCACATTTATTATTTTTTTCGATACATTAGAGTCGCCGTATACAAGCAACTTTCTACGCGCGCATACCGATTTCCCACTGTGGACAGTCGTTAGTACACCATTCCTCTATACGGCATTCAATCTGTCACTCGCTCAGGCTGTTCTTGTACCTATCGGTGCACAAACATCAAAGCCGATCATTATTAGGTGGGGCTCGATCATTGGAGGTATCGGAATTGGCTTTATGCTAATGGTTGGTCATATCGCATTATCAGCCCATATGCCAGGTATTACCCAATTCGCTATCCCTATGGGAGGAATTGCGAGAAGTTTAAGCCCCTACATCTATGTCATCTATATTTGTATTATATTTGCTGAAGTATTCACAACATTACTCGCTGATGTGTACGGATTAGCGTTACAAATTCATGAGAGATCGAAGCTATCTATTAATTTGATCGTTATGTTTGTACTGATTCTGTGCTATTTGTTAAGTCAGATCGGTTTTGGTGTACTACTTTCAACGCTCTATCCGTTATTTGGTTTTATTAGTCTAGGTTGGTTTCTGCTTATCGCTCGCAAAAAACTAGACTGAATTTACATACCATACTATCGCTCAAGCATAATAGTAACTGCATTGTCGCATACGGATTGTAATTGATCCCTCGTATGGGGATGACAAGTAAAGTACAATAGCTGGCGATCAGTAGATATTTCGCTTAATAGTTCCATCGCCGATTGCATACGCAACATATCAAAATTCACACAAGGGTCGTCTAGCACTAATGGTAAATTAATATGATTGACCGCTGCCTCATGAATAGCAAGTCGAATACATAAATAAAGTAGTTCAGAGGCACCTCTACTTAGTAATTCACTTTCAACTAACGCTCCATTGGCAGCACGTAATTGCAATGTTCCACGCTCTGCATTGCCAATAATTTGCGTATAAGAACCATTTGTCAGTTTGGCAAAATAGTATGCTGCTTTAAGAAGTACAGCAGGTTGGCGTTGCTGTTCGTACTTCTCCTTCGTGTTTTTAATAAGCAATTTACTAAGCGAAAGCTTCATATATTGAGCAATATAAGTGTCAATTTGCGTCATGATCGCTTCCTTTTTCATCTGAAGCTGTTGATGCTCATCAGAACTGACTAATCGTTCTCGCTGCTGCAGCATTCTCCCCTTCTGCTCTAATAGCTGCTGCTGCGCTATTCGCAAATCATCTAAGACTTGCCGCTCGGATACTGCTTTCTCACGTATTCCATCTCCATCATACTGGGTGAACATATGATCCAAATCATCAACTTCTTCAGCAGTAAGACCAGCCTTTCGTTGTAATGATAATCGCTCGTATTTCACTTGCCATAATTCATATGACTTTACTTGCTCTACAATAACTAATAGTTCACCAATCGTCGTAGCTTGGCACTGCTCATAGCATTGCGCTAATTGTTGATGCCATTGCTGCAACTCCTGCTGCTTAACCAATTGTTGCTTCTGCAATTGCTGTAATTGTTGTTGTAGCGATTCACGCTCCGCCAATCTTTCCTTTTGCTGCTGAATTTGGCTGCGCATATTGGACAATTGAAGCTGTTGTGTGCCTTCTGGCAGTGGATGAAGCCATACAAGCTGCGTTAAGCCATATACATCATCTACATATTGATCAATTTGCCCTTCATATTGAGCAATCATCAACCTTTGTTTGTCACAGCTCGAATAGTGATGCTGTATATTTCGATACAGCTTCGTAACCTCTTGAAAATGTTCACATTGGCAGGATGAAGGCAACTGGAGTTGCTCGGCAAATTGTATCCATTGTTGATCAACTTGATCAAGCTGAGCTTGTAGCTGCTCTAGCTGATGATTGATCTTATGTTGATCTAATTCCAATTGCTCGGCCTGTTGTGCAAGCTTTGCAGCCTGTTGCTCTAATTGTTCCCTCCGATTCAACAATAATTGCAGCGATCCGATCTGTTCTTTCAACGCTCTGCGAAAATCGTAGTAATTGCTTTCATTGATCGGTTGATTAAGTTCTATAATAAGTGATAACGCTCGATATAAACCTTTTAATCCTTCAACTTGCTCGCCGCTTTGCTTTTTTTCTCCGTATCGTTGTCTATTGCGCTGACTAGGCCAAGCCATCCCTGTCATTAATACAACGATCAAGGTCATTATAATAAGTACCGGAGATAACCAGCTACTCCATTGACTAAGGAAAACTTTACTTGCTACTAAAAGCGTGAAAATCGCAATGATACTTGATAAGGTAGTTAGCAGAACAACCGACATCAAGCCAAATTCCTTGTGGTGAGACCTTCCACCTTTGCCTCTACTAATGTCACGGGCTGCATTGGCACCACCGTTAATCGCATGAACAGTATTATTGTCCACCAATATACTTCGCTCTGTCGATTGCTCATTCATTCTTTCATAGTCATATTGACGATATGCTTCTTCTAAAATAATCGTTGCTTCATGTAGCTCGGATATTGTTTGTGGTAATAATTGATATTGTTGCTGAACGATTTTCAGTTGTTGTGCGACTTGCTCTAGATCCGTTTTCGTTACTGTCATTTGCTGATCGAGTGTCAGTAATTGCTGATCGTAATGATGCTGGCTTTGAACGAACTGCTGCTGCTTAAGCTGTAACTGCTGCTTTGTTAATCTTAGTTGTTCATACTGCGTAAGTTGCTCCATTGACGGATTAAGCTGTCTTAACTGTTGCTCGGTCCAATAATTAGGTAATTGTAATTGTAGCTCCCGAGCGACCTGCTCAAGCTGCTCTAGCTCATCCTGGCGAACCGTTAATTGTAGTTGCTGCTCCATAATGGCGTTGCCTAATTGTATATAATGTTCTACCGTCGCTGCCCGCTCGATCATAGCTTCATCAACGCTAATAACTGCGATTTCCTGCTCCAATTGCTCTTGTGCGACTTGCCATTGTCTAAGCTCATCTGCAATCTGTTGCTCACCAGCTATGATTTGCGCTACTTGCTGCGAAAAACCATGCGGTAGCTCTCGGACATATTGTAACTGCTCAAGCTGCCAACGAACCTCTTGCTGCTCTAACCACCATTCTCGCTGAGACATTGCTCGGTTCATTAGCTGCACCGTACTCTGCTGCAAGGCAAGCTGTAACTGTAGCTCTTCATGGCGCCGATCACATTGCTCAAGCTCTAATTGAACAGCATAATATTGTTCAAGCTCCATTTCCACTTGCTTATATTGCTGCTGCAGCTGTTCATATTGTTTCAGCTCCTTAATAAGAGGCTGATTTTGTCCTCTTGGCTTAAAAAGCTTGTCCTGTTCTGCTACTAACTGCTTCTCTAACTCGGCAAGCTGCTTACCACTTTCCCAGCTCGCGTTATACAAATATTGACTTAATTCACTCTCTGTCATAACACTTGTTGCTTGTAATTCATTCAAAGTAATCGCGCTTAGCTGTTGAAATAATCGAGCGTTAATACCCGATAAGTAATTACGTTCTAAAGCAGCTTGCTCCACTATCGATGAGGTCGTTATCGGGATGTATCTTTCTTGACGATGATCCTTCTCAGCTCGCGCAAGCTGTGCTTTACCTTGATGCTGTTCTCGATAACGCGTTAGCTGGTAGATTTCATCGTTATCCGTCTTAAAAACAATACTACCACCGTGGCTTCCTCCGTATACGGGTTCCAGAAAGCGAGCTACTTGATTTTTTCTAGAAAATCCGAATAGCATCGTGTGGATAAATTGAAACAATGTACTTTTTCCTGCTTCATTATGTCCGTAGACAACAACAAGTGGCGCATCAAGTTGCATGGTTACATTTTGCAGCTGACCAAACCCATTAATATTCAGTTCTAATAGCTTCATAGGCTCACTCCTTGATCTTGATGGAGAAGTAGCCATTCTAATACGAATTGTTTTGCATCGGCTAGCTGAGCCTGTTGCAGCATCTCATCTACTTCCGATTCCGTTTGCCGAACATAACGATTCAATCCTTGATGGAGCAGTAACGCTTGTTTTGCCTCAACAAATAACTGCTGAACCTGCTCTGGTTGCAGCAATAACTGTTCACAATACGTTAAGAAATCTCCGATAAAGCTCTGTTCCTGACGAAGCGCCGCTTCATCATATTGCATTTGCGTATGTAGTTGTAATTGATAAATGTATAACCATTCACCACTTGTATCGCCTTCGTTCAATCCTTGAATATGCTCTAACATTTGTGCAGCATTGCCCGCTTGCTGAAGCAGCTCATGAATGTAGCCACTACCCGTTAGCTCGATTGAAAGTAGTATGCTACTACGTGATTGCTCTACTAATAATGCTGCCAGATGCTGCTCAATAGCAGTAATAAATTGGGCTTCATTCTCAATTGATGAAATATCTAATGAAATCTGCAGCCATCTGATCGGCGCTAATGAGAGAAATTGTAGGCTTGTCTCATGCTGGTCATTGACCGTAACGAGATAACAACCTTTGTCGCCACTTTCTTTGCGATGTCGTCCTTGCGTATTGCCTGGATAGACGACATAAGGGGATTGATGCAGCACTTGACGCTTATGAATATGACCTAGCGCCCAATAATTGAATTGATGCATTAATAAATCAGACAGCTGGCAAGGTGCGTATGGATCATGCTCACTAACATTTCCGACATTACCATGATATAGCCCAATATGATAACCATGCTCTGGCTCGCGCGCATACTGCAGAGCTAGATTATCTAGCACATGTCTAGTGGGATAAGATATGCCGTGTATATAAGCTAGTATGGCTCCATCCGCATTCGTCGCCGCCATTGTTGAAACGGAAGAACTCGAAAATACATGGACATGATCTGGATAAGGGAATGGGATCTGCTGAGCAGCCAGATGATCATGATTGCCATGGATAATATAGATCTCAATATGATGCTGGCTTAATCGCTCATACTGCTGCAAAAGGAATAGCTGTGCTTTCAAGGAACGATCACTTTCATCGAACAAATCGCCACTTACGACGATAAATTGCACCTGCTCAGCGATCGCAGTATCAATAAGCCGCTTAAATGCAAGGAAGGTCGCTTCGAGAAGCGACTCCCGCACATAGGCTGGTACAGTTGTTAATCCTTTGAACGGACTGTCGATATGCAAATCGGCCGCATGAATAAAGCGAAACGGAATTGCCATTACAGCACCACCTATTCATTATTATTACTGGGAAACTTCGTGATATACTTTGTTCAGTTGTGCGATAACACGCTGCAGCGAATAATCTCGCTTTGCTTTATCTGCTGCTGCTCTAGCAAGCTGATATCTATAATCTGGATCAATAATGACCGTTTCTAACGCATCTGCTAGCGCAGCATCATCCTCCACAGGCACTAATAATCCATTAACTCCATGTTCAATTTGTTCGGAGATACCACCTACATCTGACCCTATTAATGCAAGTTGGCAAAGCGCTGCTTCGGCAAATACAGAACCAAATGCCTCTGCCCGAGACGGCAGTACAAATATATCAAAGAAAGGCATAAACTCTTCAGGATGAAGCATATAACCATAGAAAATAATATCATCGTATAATCCAAGTTCTTGGGCCATCGTTTCTAATTGTTTACGGATCGGACCGTCACCAATGAGATGTAAGACGAACGGATGCCCTCTTTCTTTTAGCCTCGCACAAGCTTTGAGCAATACATCGAGTCCTTTGGCTGGAACAAGACGACAAACAGATATTAATTGCGCTACTTCATTCTCATGAGCAATTGGACGGAAGCGCTTCTCATCAAAACCATTTGGAATAATTTTAATGCTGTTCACATCATCTAAATAGCCGGTGAGATATTTTTGAAATGCTTGCGATACGGTCAAAATCCGATCTGCTCGATCTTCCAATTCACGATATATATTTGTTAGAAATCGATGCTCAATACCATCGACCTTTATTTTCTTATTCAAAATAAGCTCTCGTTCATAGCTAGAATGGAGTGTCAATATAAGCTTCGTGTCGGGAAATACTGCTTTCATAGCTAGTGCAGCAATCGGATGATGTGCATGAATAAGATCATACGACTTTTTGATACGCAATTTAACCCACCATAAATAATCACGATACGTTTGGATATATTTATCTACGAGTGCATTCCCGAGAAACGGTGTCACATCGAAGGTTGTAAATACGACGTCATCTGTTCCTTTATTTCTAATTCGCTTCGGCAAAGAGAATAATTCCATCTCATATTCCAGCTGATTGAATCGCTCTTGAATATAAGGCACCATTGAAGATACTCCACCTGGTTGCTCAGGTGGGAAAAACATTGCTTGTAAAATTTGCATAGCTACCAACTCCTTAAACTTTTCATTCCAATCATATTCATCATCCTGCAGATGAAAAGTAGCATCGGAAGCATAGGCTAATAATAATTCATACATTATTTCGCCAATTTATGATATATTAGAACATATGTTTCACTTATGACATACTACTACTATACATTGAGGATATATGAATGAACAACATTTCAATTAATACGACGCTTATTGAGCTTTTTTCCATTACAACTTGTAGTATTATTATTGCGCTTATGATCGTGATGGCGATCCGAATTATGTCCAACTATCGAAATAAACTAATTTACATCATCCTAATTATTACACTTGCATGTGATCTCATCCGGCAGTTCATTGTTGGCTTTGATGTATGGAACGCCGAGCCGATACCGACTTACTTATATATTATTTCGACAAGTATACAACTAATCTCCTTTATCATCTTAAATTTTGTGCTGATGAAGATGTATGCGGTTGGAACAAATATTAAAATCCTACCGATTATTGTGCTTTTAGTAGGGGCTATTGCCGTTACGATCGTGAACTGGATCGTGGAGCCTTACTCTATCATTTATAATAATGTGGAGTACTTTGCCTTTCCGATTATGGATTTTTATATGTTCATCTTAATTATTACTATGCTTGTCGTAACTCGTCATATTCAAATGACCACGCCATATTATATTAGCCTACTAGTGATGTTCATGTACGAGCTTGCGTATCTTCTTCATATGTACGTATTTGAAATGGAGCAGCGCTGGTTATTTTACTTAGTTATCTCATTACCTGTTCTCTATTACGTATTTATCTTTTTCTTATTATTTGAATGGGTGCTTGAACGATTACTGTCGACATATCAATCTTCGATCGTCGATGGTCTAACAGGGCTATATATAAGGCGCTATTTCCAGAAAACATTAACACCAATGATTGCCCGCCAGCAAGTCGCTATTATTTTTTGTGATATCGATAACTTTAAGCGGCTCAATGATACTCAAGGACATCAAGTAGCTGACAAAGCATTACAGCAGGTTTCTTCTATCTTAAAGGAAGAAGTATCTCCTTTCGGTATTGCTGGCCGATACGGCGGTGAAGAATTACTAGGTGGTATTGTCATTGACCGTATTAAGCCGATGCAGATTGCTGAACGGATTCGCGCTAGAATCGAGCAAGAAACGATTGTTACCGTTAGTATTGGATTCAGCACGACTAAGGAAGCCGATAATCTTGCCTTGTTAATCAAACAATCCGATGAAGCGATGTATTACTCGAAAGCGACAGGAAAAAATAAAGTGTCGGCGTACCGCTCCCTACCAGCAGCCGTCAAAAATAAATTGTAAGGTAGTTCAAAAAGCGGACTTTGATAACGATGATTGGCTAACGAAGGTTATTCGACATCGAATATGAAGCGAACTTGGAAAGTCTAGCATAAGCTTCCGATGTATGTTTCTTGCAGAAACATTGAAGGTCCGCGTGTACCAATAACGTACACTTGCGCTTCCGCCTTTCTCAAGTAGCGTTTCACCTGCTCGGTTCTGAAAGCCCACTTTTTGAACTTTCATTGAAAGCTTCGAACATTTGACCGCTCGTGTACTCGTACCGTACACGTTGCTGGGTGTTGTTACAATGCCTTTGATAACGATGTTTGGCTCCGTAGTATGTTCGACATCGAATAGGAAGCGAACTTTCATTGGAAATATACAAAGGGCATCTAATCGACTCTACTTGAGTCTTTAGATGCCCTTTGTATATTAGGTAATATTGATGCAAATATGGCTGCCATCAGCTCTTGAAGTTAGTATGGCTCTCTCTAGCTATATATGTAGACTACCTTCAGCCCAGAGAAAACAACTTCCCTCTTGAATGACATAATCGTCTTCAAGCCATAATGTCGCAGATCCACCCCGTGAAGATAATTGTAAGACTCGGAGTAATGATTGGCCTCTAAGCCGTTTACTCCAATAGGGAGCCAGCGCACAAAACGCTGATCCAGTGACTGGATCTTCTTCAATTCCAATACGCGGATAGAACGTACGGCACACAATATCGTATGCTGGATCCGTTGCACGACTTGTTACAACAATACCTCGCGCATCTAAACCAGCAATCAATGATAACTCCACTTGTAATTCACGAACGTCTTGCTCATCCGCTAACTCCACAATATAATCCAAACGATTTTTACTAACTACTCGCGGAATTACACCTAATGCGGTAATGAGATCCGATGGTGCCATGCAAGCTACAGGTCTCTCCAGTGGCAGCCTCATCCTCAGAACTCCATTGTGCTGGCTAATAACAAGCTCCCCACTTAATGTATGAAAGTGGATTGTTACATCTGTTGGTACTATACCCAAATGATACACATAGTATGCTGATGCAAGCGTAGCGTGACCACATAAATCCACTTCAACCTGCGGCGTAAACCATCTCAGTTGAAAGTGATTACGCTTTTCACTTCTATATATAAATGCCGTTTCTGAAACGTTCATTTCTGTAGCAATCTGCTGTAGTTGTGGATCTGTTAATTGATCTTGTTCTATGACAAGCACTGCCGCAGGGTTACCTGTGAATGGTCCATCTCCGTACGCATTAATCATCGCATATGGAATGCTCATCTCTAGCAACTCCTTATCATTACTATTACTCGATATTACGCTTCATCCTCGATCGGTATAAGAATATCAACAATTTCTTCTTTCCAATGTTGGCCTTCTAGATAGCAAATCTCTAATGAGACTGCCTGATCTAGCTTCTTATAGCCATGCTCCCCCATCCATGCTTTGAGCATTTCATAGCCTTCGCCCATCCGTTGCGATGAACTACTAACTGAAGCATAACGATGCATAGGTATCGTTATCGCAACCATGCCTGGTGGCAAGGGATCTTCACTGTACTGGGATTCAAAACAAGCCCAATACGTAGCATATGCCTCGTTACCAAAGTACGGACAATACATCACATTTGACTGTATAACATGATTCAGTTCATGCTTTCTTGCAAGAAAATCGGTCTGCAGGCGAATCGCTTCATCAGGAAAAGATGAATATGGTCCACAATAAGGAACTCCAACAAGATGCAGCGTTGATTTATTAACAATTGAGCAAGTATCCATGTTATACTCCTCCTCGTTTGTGAACACCAAGATCTATATGATAAAGCTAGTCTCGGTCAATATTGTAGCATACATCGTTCATGAAGGATAGCTATTCACTTTCTAGTCTTTTCATAAAGTCTTCCATTGCATTATAGCCTTGCTGCTTCAAGTACCAATTGTTCGCAGCTGCCTCGATTAATCCCGCAACATCCCGTCCAGGCTGTAATTGAATTTCTAAATGTGGAATTTTCACTCCCATATACTCTACAAAGGTTGGCTCGAGATCAAGATCATTATTAAGATCATTTTCTCGCCAACGCGTCAATTCAATATCAAGTGAAATTCTTGTCTCATCTTGGAATGCCTTACGACCATATAAGCGCACAACATTGACTAATCCTACACTGCGAAGTGCTAGAAATTCTTTTGTCTTCTCATTGTGCGAACCTAGCAGTGTGTGCTGGCTAAGTTTTTTCAATACAATAATGTCATCTGCTACAAGGCGATGCCCACGACGAATTAATGTATGGGCCGTTTCACTTTTTCCTATGCCTGATTTACCACGAATAATAATTCCAATCCCAGATACATTCATACATATGCCGTGTATCGATTGCTCTGGTGCTAATTGCTTCAACAAATAATGATCTAATTTCCCAATAAATGAAGCCGAATCATCGCTTGTCCGAAGTAAAGGAATGCCTTCTTCATCACAATATTTCTTCAAATATTTCAAGCCATCTTGACCTGCTGTAACGATAAAGCACGGTGGATGATATTTGACAATATTACCAATATGATGATTGCGCTCGTCCTCGGTTAACCCATGTAAATATGTAATTTCTTTGCGTCCTAATATTTGAATATGCTTTTGTGGGAAAAATTCAAAATAACCAACAAATTCAAGCCCTGGTCGATATGCTCTTGCTTTCGTAATTGGGCGATGCAGTTCATTAGCACCAGCGATCACTTCCAAGGAAAACTGATTAATTAGCTCATTGACCTCTATTACCTTCATCACCTATACCTCCATCGTGGCAAAAAACGCCCTCGTATAAGTCTACGAGAGCGAATTTCTTTTTATCTATTATATACTTTCTACGACTTATAATCTAGTTATCATATACAATAATTAGAAGTTAAATACAAAGTCATCATCCGTTAATGGCTCTATATTCAATGTACGAACATAACCATTACCTTTTTTGGAGAAGAAATCATGCTGCTTTGTATGCGTACTAATCCCGTTAAATACGATTGGATTAATTGGTTCTTCTTCAAAATGAGGCTCCAAACCAAGATTCATTAATGCTTTATTCGCATTATAACGAACATAGGCTTTAACTTCTTCTTGTAATCCAAGTGTGGAATATAATGAATCCGTATAGACGACTTCATTATCATATAGCTCCAACAATAGATCAAGCACTTCCTGTGCAAGCTTGTCTTGCTCTTCTTGTGAGAATGTCGCAGCGATTTCTTGCGCAAGAACACCGATGTATAGGCCATGAATACTTTCATCACGTAAGATTAAGTCAATAACCTCGCCACTACTTGTCATTCTGCCTTGTCCAGCTAGATATAGAGGATAGAAGAAGCCACTGTAGAACAAGTAACTCTCCAGTAGAACGGAAGCTGCCATCGCTCGATAAAGATCACGATCGTTCTCAATACCATTATACCAATCCGCAATAATTCCAGCTTTCTTCTGCAGCTGAGGATTCGTTTCTATCCATTTGAAAATCTCATCAATTTCCTCAGTAGAAGCTAGTGTCGTGAAAATACTACTATATGATTTCGCATGAATTTGCTCCATCATTCCCATAAAGCCTAGTACTGCTTTACGTTGTAAACCTTCCACATGCTCCAAAATTTTCGGCATGCCAACACCGCCTTGAACGGTATCAAGCAGCGTCAATCCACCAAGCACTTGCTTATATAAAGAACGCTCGTCCTGTGTCATTAATTCCCAATCCATCTTATCATCCGATAAAGGAATCTCTTCATCCGTCCAGAATTGCATTACATTTTGTTGCCAGAACGTTTGAGTAAAATCATCGTCCGGACGATTCCAGTTTACTGCTTTCATGTTCAGTGTACTCCCTCACAATATAATGAAATACAGCTGCGCGTTATACTGCGCAGCTTGTACATTCCTCGACAGTTAGTCGTTTTGTTCTTGTATAATATAAGGATTTCAATCCTTTTTGCGCAGCGTAAATATAGAAACGTGAAAGTTCACGCGTCGTAACGTTACTGTTAACATGAAGTACAGTAGAAACGCCTTGGTCAATATGCTGTCCTAGTTCAGCGATAAGATCAATTAATTTGAACTGATCGATATTGTAGGCAGATTTATAGAAGAAGAAGTTATCCTGTGATAAATAAGGCATTGGATAATACGTTGTTGAGTTCGCATACGTACGAGTCTCAATATGTTCAACAATTGGCATTACACTTGACGTTGCGTTTTGAATATAAGAAATACTTTGCGTCGGTGCAATCGCTAGACGGTAAGCGTGGAATAGTCCATGCTCTTGTACTTTACCTTTAAGCTCTGCCCAATCAGCAGGACCTGGGATATACATACCATCGAATAGTTCTTGTACTCTTGCTAGCCCCGGACGGAAATCCGTTTCAACATAGCGATCGAAATAAGTACCTTTTGCATATTCAGAACGATCAAAATCTTTGAATGTTGCTTTGCGTTCTTTCGCAATTTCCATACTTTTCTCAAGGGAATAGTAATTCATCATCATGAAAAATACGCCTGCAAATTCACGAGCTTCTGGACTTTCATAAGATATCTTATTTTTCGCAAGATAGCCATTAAGGTTCATTGCGCCAAGACCTACTGAGTGAAGCTCTTCATTCGCTTTACGAACACCAGGTGCGTTATCGATTTGCGAAAGATCACTTACTGTAGTTAATGCTTCAATACCAACATGAACGGAATCTTTAATCGCTTTACTTTCCATCACATTGACAATGTTCAAGGAAGCAAGGTTACAGCTTATATCACGACGAATGATATCTTCATATCCATAGTCGTTAATTTCCGAAGTTTCTTGCAATTGGAAAATCTCAGTACATAGATTAGACATTTTTACTGAACCAATGTCTTTCAAAGCATGCCATTTGTTCGCATTGCTCTTGTTCATAATGTATGGATATCCAGATTCAAGCTGAATTGATGCGATTTTTGTAAGCATATCACGAGCACTCATGACTACTTTTTTCTTCACATTGTCATTAGCAAGTAATTCATCATACATCGCATCAATGTCAATATCATCAAGATGTTGACCATACTCTTTGTATACAGAATACGGACCGAATACATGAAGTGGTTTGTTTTGTGCTGCTAGTTCATAGAATTTATTTGGAATAATTAGTCCAATCGATAATGTCTTAATACGAGATTTCTCATCCGCATTAATCTTTTTGCAGTCTAGGAATTCGATAATATCCCAGCCGAAAATATTGTAATATCCAGCACCAGAACCTTTACGTTGACCCATCTGATCCGCATAAGAGAATGCATCCTCCATCAGCTTCAGAACAGGCATAATCCCTTTTGCTGCACCTTCTACACCTTTAATTGGTTCACCACGGCCGCGTAGCTTAGAAAGGTTAACAGCGACACCACCGCCGATTTTGGAAAGTTGCATACATGTGCCAATCACATAGTTAATGGAGTTCAAGGAGTCATCCATTTCTAACAAGAAGCATGATACCATCTCGCCACGTCGACTTTTACCAGCATTAAGGAATGTTGGAGTCGCAGGCTGTAGACGCTGGTCGATCATTGCCGATGCAATGCGAGTCGCTCTTTCGATGTCGCCCTCACCAAGATGCAAAGCTACAATAGCAACACGCTCATGGTACGCCTCAAGATATTGTGCTTTATCATTCGTTTTCATAGCATAGTCTTTATAAAATTTCGAAGCAGCCATATAAGATTGGAATTCAAATTTTGCCGCTTCTGTAAGATCAAAGATTGCCTTCACTTGATCATATGTATATTTATCATATACGTTGTCATAAAAATCATTCTCAATAAGGTAGTTCAATTTATCTTCCAAAGACGCAAACTTGACACTCTTCTCGTCAACCTCCGCCATAAACGCTGCAACTGCTTCTTTATCTTTTTCTAGCTGGTAGAAACCGTCAGCTCCACGTTGCATAAGCTCATTATTCAGTTCAATATGTTTCAATGGTTTGCACCCTTTCCATAAATTGTAGCATATCTTGATTTGTGCCAGAAAGTTCGAACTTAGTAATGACAGGTACATTGTACGTCTCAGCTATTGTATCGGCACTTTTTGCAAAGCCAGTACCCCAGTTACGGTTACCACTTGCTGAAACGCCTCTCAACATGTTGTGGTTCTCTTGCAAAAAATCATTGACCTTCTGAGGGACTTGTCCAAAGCCCGTTGTATATGTAATAAGAACGTACGGCTCGTCCACCTTGGGCATCTCATCAATAGAGACGACTGGCATATTTAATTTTTTCACAAAGCGTTTGACATTGCCTGTCTTAGAATCATATACAACTAACATTTTCCACTCTCTCCTCATACCATTTATTCCAATCAAAAAGCGCTCTACCCCCTATACGTGACAGGCAGATGCGCTTGTAGTCAGAACCTTGGTGTCCGCAGTTTAACTGCTAGATTGCTATACCCACAACTAGATATAGTCGATGAATAGAATCATACCTCAATATATAGGTCGAGTCAATGCGATTTCGTCATATTCTTTGTATTTTGGGCTATGAAAATATTTTCATAACGCTCGTCCCAATAGGGGCTTGAGATTTCGCCGCTCGACTATTTTATCAGATCACGTTATGATGTGATAGTGACATTTTACAGATCGTTTTGGAGGCGCTTATGAAACCTATATTATCAACCGAAGAAGCTCTTAACAGACTTGCACATTTATGCCAAGTAAGTCATATACAAGATGTTGAATTGAAAAACTACATCGCACAGCTTGCAGCTGAAAATGAGCAGTTAAAGCTTAATTTGCATAAATTACGTACAACAATCGCCCAAAAGGGGAACACTATATCTAGTATGCACAGTAAATTGACTGACGCACTCAGAGAATAGTAGAGGGTGCTTCAAAAGCGGACTTTGATAACGATGGGATTGCTTCGAAGGTTACTCGACGTCGAATAAGAAGCCAATTTCCGAAAATACGGTTCGCATGTACCAATAACGTACACTTGCGCTTCCGCTTTTCAAAAATTTGCTCCATCTTCTCGGTTCTGAAAGCCCGCTTCTTGAACATTCATTGGAAGCTTCATGCTGAATAACCTCATGCTTTTGACCGCTCGTGTACTCGTACCGTACACGTTGCTGGGTATTGCTTTGTAGCTTGGTTTGGGGCCACTATTGAAAGCTTCGTGTAGAGTCCGCTTCTTGAACCTTCATTGGAAGCTTCATGCTGAATAACCTCGTGCTTTTGACCGCTTGTGTACTCGTACCGTACACGTTGCTGGGTTTCGTTACAATGTAGGCAATTTGGCCCTTCATTTGATGTTAGTTCAAATGAAGGGCCAAAAACATTTATTTTATAGCCACGAAGAACAAACGAGTTGTATCGTCGTCAGCAGCCTTCAACTGGAAATCACTATACAAATGTATATGAGTAAAGCCGACTGAGCGCAATGCCCCTTCTAACCACTTAGAGCTATATGCTCGTTGGATATGCTCTTCATCAATTCTGCTATAGCGACCATCTGGTTCTTCGACAAATATGGAGAGAAAATGTTCGATAATATGTTCATCCTCATCATATTCACTACTCCACATATAAGATATTCCGTTCTCATCATAGACAAATGGCTGATCCGCCGCATATTGCTCAAAGCGCGTAATCGGATGAACATCGAATATAAAGCTTCCGCCTGGCTTCAATTGGTCATACGTAGCCGATAATGTGGCTAGTAGATCATCTTCATCGACAATGTAGTTCAAGCAATCACAGAAAGAAATGACCGAGTCTACTTGTTCTGAAATTTCCCACTGACACATATTTTGCTCAAGCAATGTAAGATCACCACTCGTCGCACCTTGTTGTACCCACTTCTGCTGGGCAACAGCTAGCATATCACTCGATAGATCAATACCTACAACCTTATACCCCTGTAATGCTAACGGAATCGCAATACTCCCGGTACCACATCCAAGATCCACCACTTTTTGCGGCTGACCGTGTTCCTGCCATACGGCTTCAGCGAAAGCGATCCATTCTTCATAGGGCATATCTGCCATAAGTCGATCGTACACTGTAGCAAACTGACCGTATGCTTCCATCATTATTGTTCAACCTCATCCGTGCTTTCAGGTTGCGACTGTGGCGCATTTTCCGTGAGATACGTCCAGCTACCTTGCTGCACAACAATACCTTCACGCATAAGCTTGCCTAATGCACGCTTGAAAGCACCCTTGCTCACACCAAAGCGACTGCGAATCAGTTCTGCTTCCGTCGCATCAGAATACGGCATACCGCCACTTGGACGTTCTTTAAGAAATGCTAATATCCGATCAGCATCTTCAACACGACCAAATTCCTTCTGCTGTGTCATCGATAAATTGACGCGTCCATCTTCACGAACAAACGTTACACGTGCTTTGACACGTTGACCTAGACGCAAGCTTTCGATACGATCAGTGCTCGGGATTAGTCCGTATGCTCCGAACCCTACCACGCCACCATCAATAACAACGAAGGAGCCCATTTGTAAGCTTTTCGTAACCCAACCTTCAACCCACTGATTTCTCCAAGCTGCCGGAGCCGGGAACGTAAGTGGAGCAAGCTCTGGCTCTTGCGCAAGCTTAGCAATTTGTCGGCCGCTCTTATCATGAGTCATGAATACGAATACTTCGTCACCAACAATAGGACGATACTCGATCATTTCTGGCAATTCACTTAATGGTAGCAATAGTTGACGTCCTAAGCCCATCTCTAGAAAACAACCTAGTCTTGGATGAACATCAGCTACAACCAATCGCGCCATTTCTCCAAATGAGATGAACGGCTTGTTCATTGTCGCGCAAATACGATCTTCTGAATCAAAGAAGATGAACACTTCAATCTCATCACCAACATGTGGCTTAGATCCTACTAGTTCCGTATAGGGCAGCAATACATCCTCTTCACCATTGTTCAGAAAATAACCATAAGGAGAAACTTCACGAGAAATCTGTAATCGCTCAGTCGTTCCTGCTACATAACTCATACAGATTCCACAACCTTCGCATCGGACCAAATTTTCTCGATGTTGTAATACTCTCTTTCTTCACGATGGAAAATGTGTACAACAACATCTCCAATATCAATTAATACCCAACGCGCTGTATTTTCACCTTCTATACCACGGATCGTATAACCTTCCTTAGCCGCCATTTTACGGATTTCAGTTGAAATTGCCAATACTTGAGTATCTGAGTTACCAGTACAAATAACGAAATAATCGGCCACTAATGACAAACCATTCAAATCTAAAGTAATTAGATCATGTGCTTTCTTGTCCTCTGCTGCATCTACCACTGCTGTTAATAATTGTTTTACTAGATCTTGTCCCTTCATTATAACCCTCCTAATATTTTTCATAACTGCTTCGAATAACTTCCTAGCAATGAAAAATCGCTTCGGAAGCATAAACCAAATTTTACATATCATTCTTGACTAGCTTTTGCGTAATATTCACTTCATGTTCAATTGTTGTACGATACTATTTCTCGCTTCTATAGTGACAGGGTAGACTATTTTCCCTTTTTCAATTAGAAATACGATCGTTTGATCGAGGCCGAATAAGATCGCTCTTTCCAAGCTCGCCATAGCCAGCGCACGCGCTTCATTAACACCTGGAAAATCACGATTTGGCTCAATATAATCGGCAAGCCAAACAATTTTCTCTATTAGAGTCATATTAGCTCTACCAGAAGTATGATAACGGATCGCATCACATATCTCGCTATCATGCACCCCATACTTTTCTTTGGCAACAGATGCCCCTACTTCAGCATGCCATAATTCCTTATTATATAGTAACACTTGCTCATCGAGCGAGTATTGCTTAATATAAGCTGCTTGCTCTGCGACGGGCCAATATTTGGCAACGTCATGGATAATCGCGGCTAATTCTGCTCGTTCTGGGTTTTCACCGTAACGCTCAGCTAGCTCAATCGCTGTACTCATCACACCTTGTGTATGAATCCAACGACGTTCTGGCATTTGCACACTCACAGACTCGATAATCTGTGCTCTATTCATAAATTCGATTCCCCCTTATATACTGCGCAACGGAATCGGGGACATAATACTGCAAAGATAATCCCTGCTGCGCACGCAAACGGAGCTCTGTAGATGATATACCGATAAGCGGCATAGCTGCAATCGTTAGTTTACTTCTCCACTCACTAGAAAGTAAGTCAAGTTGCAACGGATCAGAAGGTCGATTAAGACCAATAAATGAAATTAATGATCTTAGTTCTTCTGCTCGATGCCATGTCGGCAAATCATGAATACGGTCAGAACCAATAATATAGCTAAACTGATGATGAGGATACTGACTCATTAATCTAGTTACTGTATCGAATGAGTAACTAACGCCACTACGGCTTAACTCAATATCTAGTGCGCGGAAAGCCGCTTGGCCTGTAATAGCTAACTTAACCATCTGTAATCGTTGCTCCGCTGTTGCAATCGGGGCATTCGGCTTTAATGGAGGAGTGGCAGTAGGGATAAACCATACTTCATCTAAGGACGCCGCTTCCATAGCTGAGCTTGCTGCAATCAGATGACCATTATGAATGGGGTCAAATGTCCCACCCATTATGCCAACTTTACGCATTATGCCACCTCCGATCACTTTGTTAACGTAATATCACTATCTTGGAAGAACAATTGTTTTGTAATCAACTGATTCCTTGTATAGCACTATCGTTTTACCGATAACTTGTACTAGTTCAGTACCTGAAGCTGCTGAAATCTCTTGACCGATTTCTTTGGCATCATCATCACAGTTATTCAATACTGAGATTTTAATTAACTCTCTCTTTTCAATCGCTTCTTCAATATGGCGAACAAGATTTTCATTCGTTCCACCTTTACCGATTTGGAAGATTGGAGTTAGATGATGCGCTAATGAACGTAAATGACGCTTTTGTTTTCCTGTTAACATAAATAATAACCTCTTTCGTAATGTAAATGTTCAAAAAGCGGGCTTTCAGAACTACCTATTATTGTAATACAGCGAGTACTTCTTCTCTCATCGCTTTGACTGGCGCTACCTGACCCGTCCAATATTCAAATGCAAATGCACCTTGATAGAGGAACATGCCTAGACCACCATGAGCGACACAACCACGCTGCTCTGCTTCAAGTAGAAATTGAGTTTTCAACGGGTTATAAATAAGATCGCTCGCTACTGCTCCTGACTTCATCCATTGTCCTGCAATGGGCGTTTCATCAGGATGCGGATACATGCCAACAGACGTCGTATTAATTACAATATCTGCATCATTGCATAACTGTTCCAGCTCAGCTTGTCCAGCTGCTAGCAACGGTACATTGCTTTGCAATGAAGCAACTAATTCCTCCGCTTTTGCAACAGTACGATTGATAACATATATAGATGAAGGATTTTCTTGAAGTAGTGCATATATAATACCTCTGGCTGCACCGCCCGCTCCAACTACAACGATCTTCTTATTTGTAATATTAGCTACTGCTTCTTCCTTCAACGATCGAACATAGCCGATTCCATCGGTATTATAACCGATCAATCGACCATTGCGATTAACCACGGTATTAACAGCACCTAAGCCCAACGCATCGGCATCGATCTCATCGATCAATTCCATCACATGCAGCTTGTGCGGGATCGTTACATTCATACCTAATATACCAAGCTCTCGAACAGCCTGTACGAATTGAGGCAATTGGTCTGGTGCAACTTGAAATGCACCATAAGTGGCATCAATCGAACATTCTTCAAATGCTCGATTGAGCATGAGCGGAGACTTCGATTGCTTTATAGGATCACCGATTACACAATATAACGCCTTACTACTATGAGCCTGCTGCCATTGCAATAATTGTTGTACAACGTCCATACTGATCACCTCATCCGCATCTGTTACTGCTAGATCATTGAATCACGTAAAATCACTTTAATTCCTTTAGGAGCATAAATATCAAGTAACGCACCGCTATCGCTATTAACTTGAATCCAGCCTAACCCAGAAATATAGACATCATTATACTGTCCGCGTTTAACACGTAAAGTATGTCTTGTCCATGCCGGAATATCAGCGAGTTCCTCTCGACTTGGACCACCTAGCAATTCACCTTGATGTTGTTCATATAATTCATCAGCACGCTCCAGCTTAGTACGATGAATGTTAAGGGCATTAGATATATAGAAAGTAAATGATTGACGCTCACCTTCCACAAAGTCAAAACGAACAATACTCCCCATGAACAAAGTTTGTCCTTCATTCAATTGATACACAAGCGGCTTGATCGGCTTGTCCGGTAATAACGTTCCTAAGAAGCTACGCGGAACGATTTCAGTTATCCGACTAGCATATACAATTCCTGGCGTATCAACGATCGCATGACCATCATCTAACGGAATTCGAACAGCATCAAGCGTTGTACCTGGATAACGAGAAGTCGTCAATTCTTGAGTTAGATCACTATAATCGGAAATCAGACGATTAATAAGCGTAGACTTACCTACATTCGTTGCACCAACAACGTAGACATCTCGCCCATTGCGATAATTTTCAATTTCTTCAATAACGCGTTCAAATCCGATATTACGCTTCGCACTACACAGTACAACGTCTACCGTACGTAGTCCTTGTTGCTTTGCTTGCTGTTGCACCCAGTTACGAATACGATTCATATTCATCACTTTAGGCAGAAGATCAATTTTGTTAACCACTAACAACACTTCATTATTGCCAACAAAACGTTGTAATCCAGAAATTAAGCTGCCTTCAAAATCAAAAATATCAACAATATGCACAACTAATGAATTTGTGCTGCCGATACCGCTTAATAAACGTAAAAATTCATCTTGATCGAGTGCTACCGACGATGCTTCATTATAGTTTTTAATACGGAAACAACGCTGACAAATAATTGGTTGCTTCTCTATCGCTGATGCCGGAACAAACCCGATTAATTCTTTATTTTCTGATTGTATAGCTACACCACAACCAGCACAATGAATACGACCATCAGACTCATGCTTATTACTTTTTTGACTCACTAGTTTATTTCCTCCTCATGCCACAATCTACGTTTGCGTAATTTCGAGATAACAATTCGTTCAAGCCGGCGATTCACTTTCGTCATGACGCCTTCTTCAAGGGGCGCAATTGGTGCAACGAGTACCGTATGCATCCCCATCCGATTTCCACCGAACACATCTGTCATCATCTGATCACCAATCATTAACGTTTGAGCTGGCTCTAGTTTTAATAGGTTTAATGCTTTAACAAACGCGCGTTGCGCTGGTTTTCTCGCTGCATGAATATAGGGAAGCTGCAATGGGGCAGCAAATGTACCGACACGACTATCATTATTATTGGATACAATTACAACCTCGAAACCTTTAGCAGCTACTGCCGCAAGCCAACTAACAAGCTCTTTCGTTGCTTGTGGAGACTTCGCTCCAACTAAAGTGTTATCTAGATCAGTAACTATCCCTCTAATCCCTTGTTCGTAGAGCAGATCCAAAGGAATATCATATATCGATTGTACCTTCATTTTAGGTAGAAATAATTCAATCACTAAACCTACTCCTCCTGCTTCATGCTTTATTACGAAACTATAACATACAACGTCATTTTGTTGCAAAACAAAACCCCGCCCGCAAGGAAAAACTTGCGGACGGGTGCAAAAGTCAGCATTCATTTGTTACTGCTTCTATTATAATAGAAGAAATATAGTGAAATGACTACTAAAATTTCAATATTTCATATTATTTTTTAATTGTTTCACGAGACTTTGCACTTCAGATAACTGCTTTCCGCCCATTAGCTCACCACTATAATGGGCTCGTTCATAATATTGTAGTAATTGCTGTAAATCATTACGCCAAGTTGCTGATCCAAAGTTCCAGCTTGCTACTGTTTCGCGAAGTGTACTATTACTAGCTTTGTCTAATCCATTTCGATAGCAGTAAGCGAAGAAACTTGTCGTTTCCACAATAATTCTTTCGTTTATCGAATACTTCCGATATCGAATGCTGTTCATGAATGCAAAGAACTCTACTCGATATTTCACAGCCAATATAATCGCTATAGTCGCTGTAAGTGCCAACAACACATAGGCGATCCATGCAAGGGATGAACTAGCGTCACCATCTTGTTGTGAAGCGATATCGTCTGAAAGTAATGATGCCGGAGTTGGAGCAAGTACATTGTCTAGCGGATTAATCTCATCATCTACATAAGTATATGGAAAAGCAAAGCCAGGTGTAGGTTCAAAGGCAATCCAGCCATAGCCCTCGAAATAAACCTCTACCCATGAATGTGCATCAGCATTACGAACCGTATAAGTACCTGATGTATCTGAATTTTTCATATATTGCGAACTAGCTAGCTGTTCATAATTCGGTATTGCTTGATCGCTTATTCCTGAGGAGAAGCCTTTCACCCAGCGCGCAGGAATATCTAATGTGCGAGCCATCATAACCATTGCCGTCGAAAAGTAGTCGCAATACCCTTCCTGTAATTCAAATAAAAATTGATCTACAAAGTCAGAACTTAACCCAGTCAATTTCGTCTCATCTGGCGTATTCGTATAGTTGTACGATAATTTCAGATGCTGTTCCAGCAGTAATACCTTCTCGTAATCATTATTCGCTGTCGCGGTCACTTCTTCAGCTAATTGCTTAACTCGCTCAGGAAATAACTCTGGGATAGAAGTATAGGCTTGCATCGCTCGCTCATCAGCTATCTTGGCCGTCGCTTCCGTTAATGCTTCATGGTCAATTACAATAACTTCGGACTCCACCTCATAAGTAGCGATATTTGACGCTGCAGTACCTTCTCCATATTGTTCAATGCGCCAATCGTAAGGATGCCATAATGCACCTTTAAGTAACTCCCCCGGTGCGACCGTCGTAATTTCCGTTACATCAGTTAATTGGACACTGAGGTTTACCGTATCCTTATATACAACCTCTAATATCTTTGAAGCTTGACCTGCAGCAAATAATACAGGCAGTGGAACCTGCCTAGCAAAGTTATATTGTTGTTCTACAATAACTGTTTGTGCAAGTGAACGTTCTTCCGCATTAAACTCTTCATCAATCCGGATAATTTCCGTCATACCATCGCCCTCTGACAAATAGGACATGTCGTACCAGCCTGTACCATCGTAATAAAAACGAGACTCACCACGCCAGTAGCTTTTTTGAGTCGTCTTAACGGTCATCACTGGCGAATAATCAAATTCAAAGCTGCCACCAAGCTCTTTATCTGTTCTACTGTAGCCTGACGTCATCGAAGTTAATGGCGAGCTATCCATATTCGTACTCGTACTCGTACTTCCATTATTGCGATTACCCAAACCATTGCCTATCTCTACTTTTTCACCGCGCGATTGCTTCCAAAGCGCATAAGGATCTTCTAGTAATGGTGGTTTAGCAGGCAAATTCATCCCAATGACAAGTAACATCCCGATGACGGTAACTATCGGTACAATAATTGCTAATGGTCGGTGTAATAATAGTTTGAAACTATTCGAATTTTTCTGCTGTAAATGATGAAAATGCAGTAATGTATGCCATATAAGAAACAAGACAATAATAACGACAATATGCGTCCATAATTTTAAGGGAGAGAATGAATCTTTCACACATAAAATTAACAGTGAAAATAAAAAAAATACATACAGTCGTTTTTTTGTAATGACCCAGCTACTCAAGATCAGTTGGGCAACAACAACAGCTAGTGCAATTTCAATAAATGGATGTAAGCTTTGCATATAGTGCCAAATACGTGGCAATAGCGTTATACCTTCTACAATCGGTACAAAGCGATGCTTCGTAATGAGCAACGTGATCGTAATTATTACTAAGAGATCCAGTACATACAGTACGAATATTGGTAATCTTGAACTCCCCAAAAAGTGAATTAAACTAATTAATGCTAGTGATAGCCATATAATATCATAGGTATCCCCCCACCAATAACCACGAAAAACAGTAAGCACATTCGCAATCATAATCGCAACGAGTAGCGGAGTCAGACGTTGTAGCCATTCATAATGACCCTTCACATTCATCACGCTCCACTTCCTTCTAAGCTTTCAAATCTTTGCTCCGATTCATTCATTTCAATAACTCGATATCCTTCTATGCGAAAAGCTCGTATCGCCGCAATCGCTTCTACTTGTTCTGTTGCCGTAGTATAACTTGCAATATAGAATAACGTACAATCAGAGCGTATTTGTTTCAGTGTAGCTAATAACGCCTTACTTAATTCGAATGTAACGATAAACAGTACATGATTATCTTGCAAATCTCTCATCTGAGTATGTAGTAACTGACTAAGTGGTTTCGATGCATCCCCATCTACTGTCATCAGATGATTCATCATCCCAACATGATGAGTCATACCAGTGCGAGGACTACTATAGAAGTGATTGTCTCCTACTGACAATAAACCAATAGCCGAATCACTCTTCATACTGTACTCCAATATGGAAGCAACCGTAGAGACCGAAATTTCAAATCGTTGCTGCATTCGCTCCAGTTCATTAGATAAGAGGGCTGGTACATAACGGTCTAATACGACAACTGATTTTTTCATCGCTTCTCGCTCAAAATCTTTTGATTTCCATGAACCCGTGCGAGCGGTGGCACTCCAATGAATTTTACTTAATCGATCACCATGCATATATTCTCGGACACCATTTTGCCCAGTAGATTCTTTCGCAGATTTAGAAAATGTATTAGATGAATAGATGCCATGATGAGCACGAAGTAATTCTGTCCATTGCTTCGCTGATAATGTTTGTGGAAATACTTGAATCGTGCTGTCAATCTGAATTTCTCTACCATGTGATTTTAATCCGAATGCATCGTAGCTTAAACATGTCGTCGAAGCAAACGAATATTGTCCCCGCTTCAAATGAGGAATACTATATTTCCAATGACTTTCCTTGCGAAAGCTTGGAACCATCGTCCCTTCATACACTTGCTTCGTACCATCATGTCGAATTAAGCATTCTCTTACTAGCACATAAGGCATAAGCATGAAACGAGGAAATTTGGTGCTAAATGTAATTTGTAAGGAATGACCTGCCACAACCTGCGTCTGTTGTCGATGATGTCCTTCATAGCCGATAATGCGGTATCCTTGAACATTTCGAATCCCACTCCAATAACCAATGGACAAATAGAGCAGCAATATATTCAATATGCCAAACAGCATAAGTGAAGTTTTTCCACCTTGAAATAAAAAATAGAACAGACTACATAAATAGAGCACGATTAAACCGATCCAGTTACGTTTATTATTCATCTTATTGCCCCCTATCTTTGGACAAAAAGTGGTACATCAACAGTAGCTAGTATTTGCTCAAGCACTTGATTAACATTTACCCCTTGTAGGCGTGCTTCCATACTTAATAACACGCGGTGACCAATAATATGAGGGAATAATAGCTTGATGTCATCAGGAATTACATAATTTCGTTGGTTGAGAAATGCTCTAGCTTTCACGGCTTTTGCAAAAGATATGGAGGCTCTTGGACTTGCTCCAAGCATCAAATAAGGATGATTTCTTGTCGTACCAATAAGTTTGATTATATATTGGGCAACAATATCATCTAGATGCACCTGCTGAACTAATTCACGAATCGCTATAAGCTGTTCAATATCCATTAATGGCTCTAAATGATCAGCAGGATGAATGCGCTTTGTATGTTGAATCATTTTTTGCTCATCTTGTGGCAATGGATAACCAAGACGTAGCTTCAGCATAAATCGATCTAGCTGTGCTTCAGGTAATGTATATGTTCCTTCAAATTCAATTGGATTTTGCGTAGCGAGCAAAATAAATGGTTCAGGCAGTTTATGTCCTTCACCGTCAACGGTTACATAACCTTCTTCCATTGCTTCTAATAATGCAGATTGAGTTTTCGTTGTCGCTCTATTAATCTCATCCGCAAGCAGTACATTCGTATGAACTGGACCGCTGCGGAAAATAAATCGCTGCTCGGCAGGATGGAAAATAGAAAAACCTGTGATGTCTGAAGGTAGTAAGTCGGGGTTACATTGAATTCTGCGGAATTCGCCGCCTATCGTATTCGCAAGTGATTTTACAAGTTGGGTTTTTCCTGTGCCAGGTACATCTTCCAGCAATATATGTCCTCCAGCAAGCACTGCAATAAGCAATCTTTCAATTTCCGCTTCTTTTCCTACGATTGCTGAACATAATTGATGAAACACTTTATGACATAATTGCATCGCAATTGACGAATTGTCCATAATCTAGCCTCCTAAAACTTTTTGTGAGTTTTTACGAGAAAAAAGTTACTTCATAAGCATAAACTTAACTTTTTGTGAGTTTTTACGAGAAAAAAGTTACTTCGTAAGCTACAACTTTTCATGATACCTCTTGTTATTCATCAAGTGAATGAAAAGTAACTTCGTAAGCATTAGCATTAAAAAACTTTTATTATCGACTTGGAGTGGTAGACTATGATGTTATTTCCATTATAAATGAAGCCAATAAAGAATCCTATTACTATTAAGCAAAAGTACATAAGATTGTAAAAGTTTACAAAAAATATATAATATATTTGGATATTTTTCTTGTTTCTTCTATATAAATGTAGACGCTCGCCTCTTTATAAAAGTTTCAAGCTTTCGGCATATTCGTAAAATCATTATAAGGCACACATTTGGGCCTTCGGTAATAAACTACATCATCAGACGGTTGCCTAGAAAGGTGCGTGAAATTTTGACTCAGCTACATTATTTTTTATCAGGAAATACTTCTCAAGGTTATATTAGTCTCATTCCAGAAACGATGAAACAATTACAATACTTAATAGTAATCGATGGTCCGTTCAGCTCCGAAAATGGTGAGCTTATGGATCGGCTCCATGAACAATTATCGGGCAAGGAACAGCTTGAATTACAGCTGATTCATCACCCATCATCACCTCAGCAATTACAAGCTATTTTATTACCACACTATCGACTTGGTATTATTAGTTCTGCTCCCTCGGCATTATTAGAAACAGCAGAATTCAAAGGGTCCGTCATCACTTTGAATATGTACGACTTTTATAATTTAGCAATGATTGATCAGCATCAAGCAGCCATCGATGCACTCGGGGAACAAATCTACAAAAACCATCTGCAAGCTTATCGTAGCTATGAGCAAGCATTAGTCATTCACGATGAATGGGAAAAAATATATATCGATGCAATGGATTATGAAATCGCTAATCAATTCGCCGAGCAATTAGCAGATCAATTGTTTCCTACATTAGGAGATCAGCCTTCGTCAACTCCGATTCATCGTTTTCTTGGGGCAGCAACGCCCGCTGGCGCCATTGACTATGTACCTAATTTAACAGCAGGCTTAGAACGCTATTTCATTAAAGGCAGACCTGGTTCAGGCAAATCAACATTACTTCGTAAACTTGTACAAAAAGGAATCGATCAGCATTACCAGCTTGAAGTGTATCAATGTGGGCTGGACCCTAATAGCTTAGATATGGTTATTTGCCGCCAATTAGGCTTTGCAATTTTCGATAGTACCGCACCACATGAATATTTTCCAACAGAACAAAACGACCATATTATTGATATGTATAAGCTTTGTATCTCTTCAGGTACGGATGAAAAGTTTGCAGCTGAGCTACAAGAAATTTCAACTCGTTATAAGCTCCAAATGGCCGAAGGTAATGCTGCTTTAACTTTAGCAAAGCAATTTCAAACTGAGCTAGCAGCATTAACTAAGCCTGCGCTTAACACGGATGAGCTACTGCAGCTAGAACAAATCATCCTGAAAAACATTGAAACTGTCATTACTGTCGTTGGCGAAGATCAGTAAGTAAAAAGGCTTCCTCCAACGTTCGCGTGCTTACGCGTATGTTAGAGGAAGCCTTCTACTATGTTGTGACGATTATCCTTTGGGACGGACAAATAATGCCGCTAAGAAGGAAAATATAATCGCTGCCGAAATACCTGCGCTCGTTACTTTGAATATTCCTGATATAACACCAATCCAGCCTACATCATACAACTCTGTTAATGCACCATGAACAAGTGCATTACCAAAGCTCGTTATTGGAACCGTCGCTCCTGCTCCTGCGAACTCAACTAATGGTTCATACCACCCAAAACCATCTACAATTGCCCCTATGACAACTAGTGTTGCCATTGTATGAGCCGGTGTTAATTTCATAACATCAAACATCAATTGCCCTATGACGCATATCGCCCCACCAACTACAAATGCCCACAAATAAATCATCTACTCTACCCCCATTCCTTTCAACGCTACAGCATGAGCAATACAAGGGATCGTATCGCCTTGTTGGAAGGAAATCGGTGACATTAACGCCCCTGTTGCGACCATTAACACTCGTTTTAATTTGCCTTCTGTAAGTTGCTGCATAATTTGACCGTACGTAACTACAGCAGAACACCCAGCACCAGAACCCCCTGCTTGGACATCCTGTTGCTCAATATCATAAATGCGAAGTCCACAATCATCAAAGCATGTTTGATTAATCGGTACACCATTTTTCAGCAATAACTCTTTGGCAATCGGATGTCCGACACTAGCCAGATCACCTGTAATAATAAGGTCATAATCTAGCGGAGAACGATTCAAATCGTTGAAATGAGCAATAATGGTGTCTACTGCAGCTGGAGCCATCGCCGCTCCCATATTAAATGGGTCTGTAATTCCAAGATCGATCACTTTGCCAATGGTCGCCGCTTCAATCATTGGTCCCTCACCTTGCAGACTAACAACGGCTGCCGCTGATCCAGTAATTGTATTTTGCGAAGTTGGCGGCTTCTGTGCACCATATTCCGTAGGATAGCGGAATTGTTTCTCAGCGGTAGCATTATGACTGCTTGTAGCTGCCATTCCATAGTTCACAGCACCACTGCTTACTAGCTGAGCCACGATCGCTAACGATTCCATCGACGTAGAGCATGCACCGAATACACCCAGATAAGGGATCGCTAACTCCCTTGCAACAAAGCTATTTGTAATAATTTGATTCAATAAATCTCCACCAACATAGATTTGTAGATCAGAAGCATGCAAGTTCGCTTTCGATAACGCTTTTTGCGTCGCTTGATTAAGCATTAATCGTTCTGCTTTTTCCCATGTTTTCTCATTCATATCCAATTCGGGATGGATAACATCGAAAGTATCAGCAAGCGGACCTAACCCTTCCAATGGTCCTACCACTGTTGCTGTACTAATAATCTTTGGTGCCTTCTCGAACCACCAAGACTGCTGTCCTCGCAACATATTAATGTCCCCCTATACCTAGTACAATGTAGGCAATTCCCACGAAAAATGCTGCTACTGTTCCGAATACAATGACCGAACCAGCAAGCTTGAACATATTACTGCCGACTCCTAGTACAAGACCTTCACTGCGATGCTCGATTGCCGCTGAAGCCATTGAATTCGCAAAGCCTGTAACGGGAACGGCTGAGCCTGCACCGGCGATTTGTGCAAATTTGTCATATACGCCTAGTGAAGTCAAAATAACGGATGCGAGAATTAATGTAGCTACGGTAGGGTTACTTGCTTCTTCTGAAGTCATTTTGAAGAAGTGCATATATAGCTCTGTAATGCCTTGACCTACCATACAGATCGCTCCGCCGATGAAGAACGCCATCAAACAATTTTTCAGTATTTTTCGTGGTGGTTCTTGTGTTTTAGCGAAGCTTTGGTACTCTTTCGAGCTCATATTTGACTTTGGATAGTTTGTAGCACTGCGTTTTCGTTGCTTGCTCATATTGTTCCTCCTAAAACTTTTCATATCACTTCTTGGCACAACTTCTTCGCATTGAAAAGTTGCTTCGGAAGCATACGCTAAACTTTTCATATCGCTTCTTAGAATAACTTCATTGCATTGAAAAGTTACTACGGAAGCATACGCTAAAACTTTTCATATCGCTTCTTAGAATAACTTCATTGCATTGAAAAGTTGTGCCGAGAAGCAATCATTTACGATTAGTTATATTGTTCACAAAATTTCAAGTTCTATGTAAATTAATTTGACTAATTTACCAGAGGCACTAAAGTTTCACTACAATCAAAAAACTGCTGCCCTGTACTAATGGATTACCCATTAATACATGACAGCAGTTTTTCAAGCTAGACGACATGCTCATTACGTTCGTAATACGACAAAGAGCCCATTGCTGGGCTCCCTTGTCTATGAAAGTTAGTTTTGAACACGCATTATAAGTAAAGTGTTCGTACTAGTTAGACCACATCTCAACACGCTCTTTAATTAGTTTAGAATATTCCTCGTTCATTTTGCTTACGCCGATTTTATCAAGCTCAGCCATAAATTCATCATAAACTTTGTCGAAATCAGCTGGACTTGCAAGGATTGCTTTAGGAATATATTTCTTCATCAAATCTTGAGATTTTTGGAAGATGACATTTGCATCAGACGCTGTATCGAAGTTAATTGTCCAACCAGCACCGTATTTACGCTCTGGAAATGCATCATCAGCAGGCCATAGATCTTTGTAAGTTGTCGCACCATAAGCCGCTAAAGTTTTCTGATCTGCTTCAGAGTAGCGTGCTACGATTTGTTCTGGGAAGTTCGTCGTATAGTAGTTGCCAGATGGATCTAGAACGCCATCACCATAACGTGCAGACAACCAGTAGTTAGCAATACCTGTTTCTTTTTTGAAGTTGTTAGCATCGTTAATTTTACGCTCCTGTACATCTGCTGGAATTGAACGTTTGCCGTCAGCATCTACTGTATAGTGAACACCTTCGATACCCCAGTTAACAAGCACTTGACCTTCATCAGAAGCTAAGTAATCAAGGAATTTAATAATACGAACTGGATCTTTTGCATCAACAGTAATACCGACACCGTAACCCGCTAAGTAGCCAGTACCTTGGAATGCTGCACTTTGATACGTTTCATCTAAAGTTACAGGGAAACGTGCATACGTTGCACCGAATTTACCTTCAGCCTTCAACGCATTTTCAGCTTCAGCATAGTCCCAATCTTGATCGATAATACCTAGAACACGACCAGAAGCTATTTTAGATTTGTATTGATCATATTTTTGAATGAAAGATTCCGGATCAAGCAGACCAATATCGTTCATATGATTCAACCAGCGGAAATATTCTCTTTCTTCAGCACGTTGATAGTGCATTATAACTTCATAGTTTTCTTGGTTAACGTAGTACTCACCATCATCTGGTGCGCCTGTTGCATAAAATGCAGGGTTAGTTACAGAAATAAGAATTTGCCATTCTCCACCGTTCAAGGAAAGACCAAGACGAGGTTGACCATCTTCAGTTGTTGGATTTTGCTCGATATATGTTATAATTGCGTTTTCATAATCTTTAACCGTTTTAATTTCTGGATAGCCAAGAGATTCTAATACTTGATGTTGTAGTTGGAAACCACCACCAGATTCAAAATATGTTTGACCTACACCATCAAGCGGCAATGTGTAAATGGAATCATCCGATGCACTGTATACAAGACGATTAATATATTCTCCATATACTTTCATCAAGTTAGGAGCATGCTCTTCAAGTAATGGACGAAGGTCAAGAAGCGCACCAGCATCAACCAATTTATTCGTGTTACCTTTTGGCATAACTAGATCAGGATACTCATCACTAGCAACCATCAACGCGAACATATCTGCATCAGAACCACCTACTGGAAAGTCTACTTCTAAAGTCATGCCTGTTTTTTCTTGAATAACTTTACCAATTTCACTTTGCATTTTGTCCCAGTCTGGGTTCACGTCACCAGATATAAGACGAATCGTCATTGGCTCAATAGTTTCTTCACCGGAACCAGTAGCGGCGTTGTTCGTAGCGTTAGGAGTATTCGTGCTGTTACCATTACTACCACAAGCTGCTAAAAATAACATCGTCATCATTAGCAATAAGCTAAGACCCATTTTAACTTTCTTCATTAATAACTGCCTCCCTTTATCTATCTGTGTGTATTATATTACGAGATGCTTGAACATTTGTAAAAGCATCTCGACAATATCAAGCAAAAACTAGCTTTTTACTGCACCTAATGTCATCCCTTTGATGAAATAACGCTGTAAGAATGGATAGATGAACAAAATGGGTAAAGTTACGACGATTGTAATTGCCATTTTAATCGACTCTGGTGATACCGCGGCAATCGCTTGTTGTGCATTCGGATCACGATAATTTGTCGATGCCTGCGTTGATTGAAGCACTTTCATCAATTCGTATTGCAATGTTGTGAATTGCGGCTTCTGACTGTTATAAAGATAAGTATCAAACCATGCATTCCAGTGACCAACTGCAATGAATAACGCGATCGTTGCAAGTACTGGGGTACATAGTGGTAAAATGATTTTCCAGAAAATTGTTAAGTCATTAGCACCATCGATTTTTGCTGATTCTTGCAGCGCTAACGGCAGTCCATCAATGTAAGAACGAACGATAAATACGTTCCATACACTTAGTAATGCTGGTAATAAGTACACTTCAAATGTACCAATTAGACCAAGGTGACGCATTAGCATATACCCCGGAATTAGGCCACCAGAGAAGTACATCGTCATTGCGAACATCGGTGACAACCATTTTCTAGCTTGGAAATCAATACGACTTAGTGTGTAGGCAAGCATCGAAGCGGTAAGTACACCAATTCCAGTACCTGCTATCGTTCTAATTAGCGTATTGCGTAGACCAATACCTAGTGAATCATATGAAAAAATAGTTATATAGTTTTCCCATGTGAACTCGCGTGGGAAGATCGTAATGCCACCACGAACCGTATCTACTGAGTCATTCAATGAAATCGCTAGCACATTTAGGAACGGGTACAGTGTAATGATTCCTGCCAATAACATAATAACAACGTTGACTGTTTCAAATACTTTGTCACCGATACTTGTTTTCATTAGCTTGCTTGTTTTTGAACTCATCTCATATTCCCTCCTCTAGATGATAGATTCTTTCGTAACCCTTTTGTAAATAAAGTTTGCAAGGAATACGAGAATGATACTAACTACAGAGTTGAAAATACCAATCGCAGTACCGTAAGAATATCTACTCAAATTAATACCGTAATTCAAGGCGTATAAGTCGATGACTTCCGCATAATCATTGACGAGCGGATTGCCGAGTAAGAACTGCTTCTCGAAGCCAATACTAACAAGATGACCGATAGAAAGAATGAATAGTACCATAAATGTCGTTCTAATACCTGGCAATGTAATATGCCACATTTTTCTAAAGCGTCCTGCTCCATCAACTGTTGATGCTTCGTACAACTCCTGATCGATACCAGACATTGCCGCTAAAAATATAATAGAGTTCCAGCCTGTTTCTTTCCAAGCATCTGCAAAGGTTACAATAGACCAGAACCATTCTCCTTTGGCCATAAATTGAATCGGTTGATCTATAATGTGTAAACTCATTAGAACATCATTAATTGCTCCGCCATCCGTAGATAGCATTTTTGTAACGATACCTGATACGACTACCCATGATACAAAGTGAGGTAAGTAGGCAATCGTTTGAATCGTTCTTTTGAAAAATTGTTGGCGTAATTCATTAAGTAATAGTGCAAAGATAACAGGCACTGTAAAACTAACGATCAAACCCATTGAACTCATGGCTAATGTATTACGTAATACTAAGTAGAAGCGCTCATCTGTGAACAGTTCAATAAAATGTTTAAGTCCGACCCAATCTTGATTCATAATTGAATTTCGAGGTCGATAATTTTGGAAGGCCATCAGCCATCCCCAAATTGGAACGTAACTGAATATAACGACCCATATAACAAATGGCATAGACATTAGATACAAATATTTTTGTTGAAGCATCATTTGCCAAAACTTTTTCCCTTTGCTTACACCAATAACGTTCACTGTATCTGTTGCTTGTTCTTTCATTCGGCTTCCTCCTACTACAATAATCCTTCTGACTGCTTCTTTGATAGTTTTATAATAGCCGATATAAAATAGTGATAACACCATACAAATTTGCTATAAAATCATATCAAAAACCGACTTTTACATTAATAATTAGTGTTTTTATATAAATCAAAGCGTTTTCAACACAAAAAAATAGAGCTAACTATGTGTTAGCCCTAAAATAATTATTACTCACTTGATTTTTTACTTATATATCAAAGCCCGCTTTTTGAACTACCTTTAATAGTGCTGGGTTTATATGCCGATGGAGAGACACCCTTATACTTCTTGAATTTACTATGGAAATAATCTACATTAGCGTAGCCTACACGCTCAGCCACCTGATGTACTTTGTAGCCTTCCTGCAGCATCGTAATCGCTTGCTCAATTCTCACATTGTCCAAATAAGTATTAAAGCTATCCCCTGTATGGCTTTTGAACATTTTCCCCAAGTACCCACTATTATAATTGAACAGCTCAGCCATCGTCTCTAAGCGCAAAGGATCGGCAAAATTCCGATCAATAAAATCGATCATTTGCTTCATAACATTTGTATTCGTGCTTTCTGTAATCGTTAAACGGTTCATTAACGAAGTGAGTTGGAGCTTCAATTGATCTAACATAAGATGATAATGATGAGTCAAATAAAGCTGAGTGACAAGCTTTAAATCATCCTCCAGCGCCAATTGCGGATGCATTGCCGAGATTCGATTCATGACCATCGTTAACAACTGTGCCCAGCTCGATTTCATTTGTTGTTCTGTTTCGCAATATTTTCTCAACGTATTAGCCATTTGATCCAGCAACTCATCTAACATTATTTTGTTGCCAACATCGATAACATAGAACAATTTCTGCGACATTTGATCAATATATTCCGACAATGGGAGCTCTGAATGACCACTCTTATCGAAACGAACGATTTCAGAAAGCTCAAACAAGGCATTAGCATGCATAAAGAAGCGGTTTTTCAATGTAGCTTTTAATTCAACAAGCTCCTCGTACAATGGCATTAATTCCGTGTAGGCTCCACTCATTATCGCAACATATTGCGTTTTTTGCTCGCAAGCTCGTTCAATAATATAATTCAAACGCTCTTTTTTCGACTGATTCATCGACACCTGATGTATTAAAATACCGATATAAGCATCTGTCGAAAACACTAAGCCCCACTGCTGCTCTTCAACAAAGGTGACAAGCTGCTGCTTAACGACGTTTCGAGCCGTTAATGAATGTTCCCGACTATACGTATCAAGTAAAATAATATTCGCTTCTGTAAATGGAGCCGTAAATAGACGTTGCCAATTTTCTGTACTTAATTCAACTTCATGTAGCTGATGTTCCGCAAAACTTTTCAACCACTCTTCGCGCAGTAATGTTAAGGTTTGCGTACTAATAACGGCTTCATGCTGCGATTTTTTCAGTTCTTTACTAACTTTTTCAATATAAAGCGTTAGCTCATTCTCATCAATTGGCTTTAATACATAACCATCTACTTTATAACGAATCGCTTGCTGAGCATATTGGAATTCTCCATAACCACTCAAAATTAAAATTCGTGATTTGGCTCCTAATTGCCGCAACTCGCCAATTGTCCGAATGCCATCCATTAACGGCATCCGAATATCAATTAGAATAAGATCAGGTGTATGTTCCTTATATCGTTCAAGCGCTTCTACTCCATTGCTAGCAACGGCAACTACGCTAAAGTCATATTGTTCCCACTCAATTAATGTTTGTAACCCTTGTCTAATCATTGGTTCATCATCAACAATCATTACTTTATACATCTAACTCTCCTCCATATTGATTGCAAATGAAACGGAAGTCCCTTCATCTAGCTTAGAATCTATGTGTAATCCAGCTCCAACTCCGTATGTCATAACTAATCTTTGATGTACGTTTCTTAGCCCAATACGAGACCCGTTTTCTTCCTCTGGTTCACTTATTGCTCTCATAACCTGCTGTAATCTATCGATATTCATACCTTGTCCATTATCGGTAATAACCACTCTCAATAGCGGTGCATTATACTGAATTGAAATATTAATTTTCCCGTCTACAACAACTTGATCCAATCCATGTACAACAGCATTTTCTACTATCGGTTGAATTAATAAAGGCTGTATTTTTTGTTCTAATGCACTTTCAGCAACATCAAATGTAAACGCTAGACGCTCAGAGCCGAAGCGGAACTTTTGAATTTCAAGATAACAACGAATGACTTCAAGCTCATCTGCCATCGAGATTGAACCAGTTCCTACCTCTAAGTTTTTCCGAATCATTCTGCCTAGCATTCTAACTATACTTGCAAGTTCCTTTTCGCCCTTCATATGGGCGTTCATCCGAATTGACTCTAGCGCATTGAATAGAAAATGCGGATTGATTTGGCTTGCCATCATTTTCAGTTTAATTTCTCGTTGTCTCAGCTCTAGTTGAGATTTCTGATTCTCACTATCACGAACACGATCCATTAGCGTCCGTATATTACTAACCATATTATTAAACTGACGAGATAGCAAACCTATTTCATCATTTCCGGAAATGTCAGAGTTAACACTTAGATCACCTGTACCTACTTTATTCATATGACGATTCAACGCCATAATTCGTTTGGATAGCAGTGAAGACGTAGCATAGATTAAAATCATCGAAATAAGAATACTAATTAGCATAACGCTTAACCCTTGGTAGGAAATACGATTCGCCCCACTAACTATACTATCAATTTTGAAAATCGACATGATCTTCAAACTATTCTGACTATACTGTGGTAACAGCTCCTCCACAATAATTTTTGACGGTTGCCCGTCTACTTTCATCTCGTATTGCCCAACCCCCCAATTGATGCGTTCACTTGCAAAGTCTAATTCAGATATTTCCTGACCTACGAGCCGATTATCCTTTGCTGCCACGATTGTATCTGAACTATCAATAATATACGTATCGAATGTTTCCTGACGTACAATCTTGTTCAACACTTCAGGTGATATCGTCATAACAAGAACACCATTCGTGCGGTATAACGGAAATTCTACCTTTCTTATTAGAGAAAGATAAGACTGATGTTTCTTTGTTTCGTCAGAAATGAATTCCCAATAAATATGTCCACTATGAGTCGTATAGTTATACCACGAACTTTCGGTAATGGGATCAGTAAGTCGAATAAATTCCCAGTTATCTAGCAATGAATTATTGCTTGTATAAAATTTAATGTTCACTATTTCATTATAAAGCTTCAAATATTCACGGAAATCATTGTATCCTTGAACCGCTTTAAATACTTCATAAGTATTTTCATATTGCGTGTTAATGACGTTAGTAAGATTCGTATCACTCATCAATATGCCAGATATATCAATGGGTCGTTGAATCGTACTTTCCAATTGCAGCTTAATACGTTCAACATTTTTATTCGATTGCTCTGTTGCTTGCTCAAGTACATGCTGGCGAAATTGTGATGTAAGATAGACACCGACAATAATAATTGGTACAAAGGCAACAACAATAAATGAAATAAATATCTTTTGTTTGATACGTACATTATCTAGCCGAGTAAGAAACTTTGATAGCATGATTTCTAATCCTCACTTGATGAAGTATATAATATGATCCTATACAAACACTATCGTATCATAACATAATAACCCATGGTACAACGAAGATGCTTCGTTACATCATGGGTTACTGTAGGGTAGTTCAAAAAGCGGACTTTGATAACGATGATTATGCTGACGTAGCATAATCGGCATCATGTAGACAGCGAACTTGAGTTTATTTTAACTTGAAGCCACTTATTTTCACGGAGCCTAGCAACTCAATTTCCAAATCATCATTCATTGCTTGTAGCTCTAATACAACATCAGACCATTGTTGCTCGCCCGAAGGAGCTACAGTAACAGAACCAACGACTGCACCTTTAGATTTCACTTGAAGCTGACCTCCAGCTTCACCGCCCACAACTCTTGCTTGAAGCTGAGCATGAGGTAAACTGCTATCTACATTTTCAAATACAATCGAACCTTGTTCACCTACTGCTCTTACACAAGTTGTCCCTTCCTTGGATTCATCCAAGTATACACTTGTATATTGATCATAATTTTCAGCACGTGTCCACACCGTAAGATTACGAGCAGGAATCACTTCACCTGCCAGTTTATGCGATTGCTCAACACGAATATCGGCAGAGGTAGAACCAACTTGGAAGTTGTAGCTTGCTTGTTCAAGTACAAAACGATCTCTAGTGACATCCCACATCTGCAATTGATCGATATGAATCGGTAATGTCAGTACTTTAGTCTCGCCAGGCTGTAATGTAACTCGCTCGAAAGCAACTAGCTTCTTAATAGGACGCTTCACACGTGAGCCTGTTACTGACACATAGATTTGTACAACTTCGTCAGCGGTAATAGATGAAGTATTGCTAACTGCAACGGTAGCATCCAATTGCCCCACTGCATCGAATGTCGTTGCTACATTGAAGTCACTATAAACAAAGCTTGCATAGCTTAGACCATGTCCAAATGGATATAACGGCTTATCTTCAAGATATAGGTACGTACGCTTGCTCTTCATAATATCGTAATCAAGCAAATCTGTAAGCTGCTCCTCACCTGTATACCATGTCATATTCAAGCGACCTGCTGGAGAAAAATCACCGAACAATACATCCGCTACAGCATTACCTAGCTCTTGTCCTGCATGAGAAAGATAGATGATTGCTGGAATTTTATCTGCTAAGTCTCCTAAGACGAATGGATATCCACCCACAATAACGACAACCGTATTCGGATTAACCGCAAGCACTTCTTCAATTAACTTCACTTGATCTGCCGCAAGCTCTAAGCTAGGACGATCAATCTCTTCTTTACCGTTAATAAGCGGATTGTTACCGACAACGACTATCGCTTGCTCAGCGTTGGCAGCAAGTGTCTTCGCTTCCTTCATACCATCCTTCACTACTGCAATAAGTAACTGGTCATCCGCTGTCGATACTGCTTCTTCATCAACAGTAATAACTTCACCGATGCTTTGTGGTAATTTAATCGCTTTATTATTCCAAGATTGAATGCTGTATAATTGATCCTGCTCTTCCTTCAAACGAATAACTTCCTTAACAAACCAACCGAATGCTTCATCTGCATTGGCTGCTAGATGCTTATCATCAGCTGTTGTTAATAGTTTATTCGTTGCTGTGCTAAGTAGCGTATAGCTACCACAATCCCAGTTCGTCATTTCAAATTGTTCAGCCGTTTCATTAACTGCCACAAGTTTCAATCTATTTTCATTGTCCGCATCAATGACAAAGCCTTGTTGCGTGGATGCTTTCGCCAAAGTAACGATATTATTACTAGAAGCAAAGCTAACAGATTTCCCTGCCAGTTTACGTTCAACCGCCTCTAGCACAGTTACTTTGTATGGTAATGTTCCTGCATACCAGTCACGGAACACGATATTAGCAAGAGGCCCAACTACTGCAACCGATTGAAGCTTGTCCGCTTGTAATGGTAAGATGTTACGCTCATTTTTCAATAGTACAACGGATGCTTTGGCAGCACGTAAAGCTAGCTCAGCATGCTCAGGTGCCATTAATTTAGACTCCGGTACATTCGCATATGGATTAAGCTCAGCAGGGTCAAATTCACCTAGCTTGAAACGAACTCTAAACGTATTGAAAAGTGCTGTATCAAGATCCTGCTCTGTCAGCAACCCTTCTGCTAAAGCTTCACGAATTGCATTGCAAGATTTTTCTTTGTCATCGGTAATACTATCGATACCTGCTTTAATCGAATGAGCAACCGCTTCTTTATAGTTATCATAATAATGATGATCATTCACAATTCCTAGTAAATCACCCGCATCACTTACAATAAAACCATCCATATTCCATTCTTCTTTGACAACTTTTTTCACATCATCAAGCAGAATAGTAGGCGTACCATTGACGGAATTATACGACGTCATCATCGACTTCGCCCCGCCTTTAACAAATGCTGGCTTGAATGCCGCTTGATAATATTCCTTCATATTACGAGGGTCAATACTCGCTGAACAGCTGCCACGATCAACTTCATTATTGTTACCAATAAAATGCTTCAATGTCGCAATAGATTTGTAATAGGTTGGATGATCGCCTTGCATACCTTGCACTAGACCAGAAGTTAGTTCTCCCGTAAGCACTGGATCTTCACCATAAGCTTCTTCTGTACGTCCCCATCTCGGGTCACGCTCCATATCAACAGTCGGCGCCCATAGAGTTAGCCCATTAACTTCTGGATTACGTTGGTAAAATATACGCGCTTCATCGCCAATAACAGCGCCGATTTCTTTCATTAATGGTGCATCCCATGTACAGCCAAGTCCAATCGGCTGTGGGAAAGATGTAGCTTCGCCTAGCCAAGCTAGGCCATGCGCTGCTTCAGTACCATGTTTGTAAGCAGCAACTCCCAAACGCTCGATTGCTGGCTGGTATTGCACCATCGATTCGATTTTTTCCTCAAGTGTAAATCTTGATACAAGATCTTTCACTCGATCATTAAGTGCTATTGTATGATTTTGAAACGGATATTGATTAGTTGTTGTCATTGGAGTCGCTCCCTTATCATCTATTAAACTAGTTTATTTGAACGATATATCGACTACCTGCTGTAGTAGATATAATTTGATCTGCTGCAAAGACTTGACCTGTCGTTTCATCAGTAATTGTAATGGGTTCGTTGTACGCTATTTGTAACGGTTGTCCATATAATGACTCTATCGTTGCAGTCATTAATAATCCATCGGTCCACTGCAAATCCACTTTAAATCCGCCCCGCGCCGTTAATCCATTAATTTCCCCAGCAGGCCACTCTCTCGGCAGTGTAGGAAGCAGCTCAATAATACCCCTATGACTTTGCACTAATGCCTCAACCATCCCCGCAATGCCACCAAAATTACCATCAATTTGAAACGGCGGATGTGCATCAAATAAATTCGGATACGTTGAACGAGCCAATAATGTACGGATGAATGAGTAGCATTGCTCTGGCATACGAAGTCGTGCATATAAATTAATGAGCCAAGCACAACTCCAGCCAGTATGACCGCCACCTTGTGAAATCCGACTCGCTAACGACTGCTTGGCCGCTTCGGTAAACTCAGCTGTATTAATCGTTGTGCCTGGATATAAACCGTATAAATGTGACACATGACGATGGCCTGGCTCTTGCTCAGCGAAATCGGTTGACCATTCTTGAATCCGCCTTGCTTCATTAATATGTAGCTTTGGCATTTTCGCTAATGCTTGTTCAACTTTCGCTCGGAAATGTTGATCGATGTCAAGAATCTGCGATGCTTCAATAATATGCTCGAACAATTCAGTGACTAACGTAACATCCATTGCCGAATTTTCGGCAACACTACTAATATCGTTATTACCATATATAAATTTGTTCTCTGGCGATGTTGATGGGCTGAGCTTCAAATTCCCTTGCTCGTCCTCTATAAGCCAATCAAGACAGAACTCGGCTGCACCCTTCATCACAGGATAAGCGCGCTCGGCTAAGTATGTCTGATCGGGATGGAATAGATAACGTTCCCATAAATGCTGCGTTAACCATACACCGCCCATTGGCCAAAATGCCCAGCTTGGATGACCTGCTGTTGGAGAAGACATTCTCCAAACATCTACATTATGATGAGCTACCCAGCCCGCTGCATTGTAGTGGACACGTGCTGTACGAGCACCAGTCACCGTTAAATCCTCGATCATCTGTAGCAGTGGCTCATGACATTCGCTCAAGGAAGTTAACTCTGCTGGCCAATAATTCATCTGAGTATTAATATTCGTTGTATAATCACTATTCCACGGTGATTGGATGCGATGATTCCATATTCCTTGTAAATTAGCTGGCTGTGTACCAGGTCTTGAACTTGTAATTAATAAATATCTTCCATAATGGAAATATAAGCTTTCTAGCGCCAAATCCTGCTCACCCTGCTTATATAGCTCTAAGCGCTCATCGGTAGGTAGATGATGCATCGGTTCGCTTTCTTTCAACTGAAATTGAACTCGCTCAAATAATCGTTTATGCTCAGCAATATGCGCTTGCTGAAGCTGTTCATAATTCATATCAGATATAGCCGCTAATTTGTCCATATTACTATGTGAAAGCTGTTCGTAGTTTTGATGAGGCTGCTTATCAAATCCATTAAAGCTCGTTGCAATTGAAATAACAAACACAATATTTGAACCATTTTCTACTGTAATTCCATTATCATCTACGGAAATTTCCCCATCTGAGAAAGCTTGTAGTTGCGCTTGGAATATAATCCCGCTTCCCGCTTCATATTGCACAGCAAATGGATGATCTCCCAAGTAATTATCAGCAATATGCGTTGGACATTTACTATTGACGATATGGCGATCATGCTCAACTGTTCGCTGCGATGGGTGAGGCAGATCAAAACTCGCTTGCAATGAAAGGGCTGCTCCGCCTTGAGTACGATAAGCTATAAAAAGTACATCATCAGTTGCACTTACCCAAGCTTCACGAGTATAAGTATCATTCCCATGAACCGCTACCGTTGTGGCAACGGCTGTTGATAGCTCTAAGCTGCGCTCATATTGCGCTACTTCATTAGGTGCATTCAACCATTCAATATTGAGGTCGCCAAAAGGCTGATAGGCTTGTCCATTTACTGCAAGCATCTTATTTTCGATCAATGTCTCGGCCTCAGCATACTTTCCTTGTGCTAGCAGCTCGCGCGTTGATTGCAAATGTCGAAGCGCCTCATAATTGTTCGTATCTCTGGGAAAGCCTGACCATAACGTATCTTCATTCAATTGGTACCGATCTTTGTTCACATTTCCAAATACCATTGCACCGATGCGACCATTTCCGATCGGAAGAGCTTCTTCCCATTCGGCTGCAGCCTGTCCATAATATAATTTAGTTGGTGATATATTTGTTGTCATAATGATCAATAACTCCTATAACTTTTCATGTACTCCTCGAACAGCTACTTAGTGATGAAAAGTAGCATCGGAAGCCAGTACTAAAATATATTGTATTCATATTAGCGCAGTTTCTTCCTCACAAACACCCAACACTTTATTGCAGTTTTCATATAGAAATTAGCTTTATTACTCGATTATGTGGAAAATTAACATTTTACGTGACAACCAATTTATGCGACAATGAAGAGATGAATATTTGTTACATCATGTGGAGGTTTATTAATGTCGTTACTACTTCGTAATCGTGGATCAATTTTATTATTAATGATCAATATTTTTATCATATTTGTCGGAATCGGTTTAGTGATTCCGATACTTCCTAAATATATGGAATTATTGCATATTAACGGTAGTCAAATCGGGTTAATGGTCGCAGCTTTTTCTATTGCTCAACTTATATTCTCACCTATTGCTGGTCGAATTTCAGATCGTCTAGGTAGAAAACCAGTAATTATTACGGGAATGATCATTTTTGCAATGTCAGAATGGATGTTTGGAGCATCTAACTCTATTCCTTTACTTTTTATTGCTCGCGCGCTCGGAGGAGTTGGTGCTGCTTTAATTATGCCAGCAGTACTTGCCTATGCAGCTGATATTACAACGAAGCAAGAACGCGCCCAAGGAATGGGCTTTATTAATGCAGCGATAACTACTGGCTTCATTATCGGCCCAGGTATTGGTGGGTTTGTAGCTCAATATGGCGTCAGAATCCCATTCTATGGTGCTGCAGTGGCTGGATTGCTCGCTGCGTTAGTTACATTTATATTTTTGCCTGCTCGTGTAGAAGTCGCCGACAAAGATGCGAATGAATCATTGCAGGATGACAAGTCTTCCATACCGCTTTGGAAACAGCTTGCACTTTCAGTGAAAGAACCTTACTTTATGAGTTTAATTATTATTTTCATTGCCTCATTCGGATTAGCGAATTTCGAGACAGTCTTTACCCTTTATATGAATGACAAATTCGGATTTAGTACCATTGATATCGCTTATATTATTACATTCGGTTCGATCGCTGGTGCGGTCATTCAAGCTACCGCGTTTGGCACAATATTGAACAAATTTGGTGAATTCAAAGTAATTACAGCTTGTCTATTAGCCTCGGCTTTATTTATCGTATTAACGATATTTGTCCATAAGTACTGGTTAATCTTCGCTGTCACTTTCCTTGTATTTTTGGCGATGGATATACTTAGACCTGCATTAGGTACATTAATGTCCAAGATGACAACAACAGAGCAAGGCTACGTCGCTGGATTGAATTCGGCGTATACAAGTCTTGGTAATATTATTGGACCAATCATTGCTGGTATGCTATACGATATTAATATCGATTATCCGTATTTATTAGCCGGTGTCGTTCTATTTCTATGCTTTGTCCTTTCAGCGGCAACAGGCCGTAAACATTTGACTGCGCCTTCGAATTAATCGTTATGTAAGTACTATATGAGAAATAGCCTTTATTACGAATGAGTATGCTAACATCGTAACTAAGGCTATTCCTTCTTCTATCTAGACTAATCACATTTACTTTTACTGTCAATTTCTTTTTTTCGATTCCACTGCCGATATAAATTATACACAAGAACAGACATTGCAGAAACGAGAATACCTTGAATGATACCATCAACAACTTTAGACGTTATCGCGATTCCAGCAATAATGCCTGCCCCTGTATTCACATATGGAATTAGCCAATCAGGTACCTTCGGCGTCGATTTCATCATCCATCCTAGAAATAATAAGACTGGGACAAGAATTAGCATTTCCGGTTCAATGTATTGCTTCACTAGAAGGTACAACTCATTATTGAAAATAAATTCCATTGCGCTCACTCCCTATGAAAAAATTATGCATTGATCACACATAATACTATATTCATAGATTGTAAGAATGAACGGGAATATACCTAGCTTGTCTGAATAAATATTACGGTTGTAGCAAAGCCCAAATTTCTTGGAACGTATCGCCTTCTAGCTTAAAATAGACGCTAGTATTACCATATATAACATAGCCTTCTCGTATAATAAACAAATTCACTTCTGTTCCATCGGATAATTCGAGTGTTAGCCGTCGATATTGTTCATTATTTCTGAAATCACCTAACTCTTCACCGACAATTTGACGATCATATGGCTTCGCTTCATAAAAAAAACAGTTGCCGAATATTATCGGCAACTGTTTTTTAGATATTTACTACATATTCATCATGTAAGTTCAATCGTTAAGCTTGAATCCCTTTATTAATAAGTTCATGAACAATTTGTGTAGCAATTGGCTGTTGTCCATACGTATTTAATAGTTTCCATGTTGTTAAGATAAGATTGCCTTCTCCACTTTTCTTAGCAATCATCGAACCACCGGCTTGACCGATCCAACCTTGGAAATATCCAGAAATAACTTGAGTAGATCTAGGGATATGCTCGTTACCAAACATATATACAATTCGGCCCATCGTGCCACCCAATTTGTTGTAGTTACTAAATGGAATGATGTAATCTGGATATAATCCTTCTACTTCCCAACCCATCTCTGGCTGCAAGGGAACATTTTCAAAGAAATCTACATCTACATAGTTAAAGGAAGAGGTACGATCCCAGCTTTCACCTTTATTCAATTCACGGAAAGTAAATTGACCTTTATCAGAAATATTATCTCCTTCCTCAGCTAAGAAGATAACTTTACCACCATTGTTGTAGTACGTCTGAATCGTAGCATCGTAACTAGTCGATAAAACAATTTGGGCAGATTCAATAGAATCTACTAATATCGCACCATGATTAACAAGCGATTGACTAAAGGCAGCTGGTAATCGATAAGCATGCACCTTAACATGCGATAGCTTTTGAACTGGTGAAATTGTTAATTCCTCTTCATTTTTCGCTACTACGACTCCATTAATAACTAATTTCAATTGTAATGCGTAGAAACCTGCAGCTTCTACTTCTGGAGTAGTAAACTTAATGACGTTATCTAGTTTCACATACGTATTATTTCCAGCTTGAATGATCATAGAGCCTGCAATGTCAGTTCCCGGAATTTCCCAATGCAGTATTCCATCCAAATTCACTTGATCATGATTGGAAATTATAACGTCAATGATCTGTTCCTTACCAACTTCTAGGTTATGATCCAAACCGTCTGCCATAACGATTAATCCACCATTAAAGTCCGCGGCATGATCCATTCCATACTTTAAGTTACGAGTATAATCTAACCAACCATTCGTCTCCCACTCTACATCGGTAAATTCAGTTACTACGTAACCATTAATCCCCGGATGCTTACGCATTTCTTCAATTAGTGATTTGACAGCACGATACATTCGTTTCTGTGATGATATCGATAAATTCTCCATATCTCCAAATACGCGATCCAACTGATATTTCTCGAAGTTAGCAAATGCATTAGGTGGTGATTTGAAATCTTCTCGATGCGTATCATCACCTTGGTTGTTAAACCAGAATGGTTCTTCGCCATAATGTTCTATCAATTTCTCAACGCTAGGTAGTCCCCATACGCCGAACTCAGAAATGATAATAGGTTGTCCATCGGGCTTATAACCGTCTACATAGTTTTTCTCAGGGTTTCCAGCCATATAATCATGAATATCTTCTTTCCATTCATTAATTTGTTCCGGCAAAGAGAAATATCGATGATAATCGTTCACATCTGTTTTCACATGAATCCAACCTGAGTTATCACAGATTAGACGAGTTGGGTCAAGGCGCTTAATATCATCGTACATTTGTTGTACATGAGCTTGTTTGGCAACGTCGTTGGCCAAATCCCATTCCAATCCCCATTCTTCATTATATAATGACCAAATAATGATAGAAGGATGATTCATATCACGCTTAATCATGCCATTCAGTTCACTAGAAAACCGCGCCTTACTTTGATCGCTCCACTTCACCGTATTTGGCGGTTCAGCCCAAATTAACATGCCCATAGCATCTGCCCAATATAAATATTGGGGTATTTCTATTTTGATATGTTTACGTAGTAAGTTAAAGCCCATCTCTTTTGCAAGTTTAATCTCATTCTGAATCCATTCATCTGATGGAGCGACATATATTGTATCTGGATAGTATGCTTGATCTAAAGCTCCACGAACAAATAGAGGTTTATGATTCAATAGTAATTGACCATCTTTGAAATCAATTTTACGCATTCCAAAATAGGTGTCAAATTCATCTATAACTGCACCGGACTGATTGTCGATAATTTTCACTACAAGGTCATACAAATTCGGTTGTTCAGGACACCATAGCTTCGCTTGCGGAATCGTTATTGCTATTTCACTATTAGCTTGCTGAATCTTATGGCTTGCTGTTGCTACACTATTTGTACGATCTTGATGTGTGTATACTTCATATTCAACACTAATATCTGCTACAGAATGGTTATTGATCAATGTATGAACTTCTATTTCTTGCACATCGATATTTGGATGAACATGTACTTGCTCGATATACTGCTCATGACGGAGTTCTATATATACTTCCTGCCAAATTCCACTTATACGTGTGTACCAGCTTCCCTGTTTCCCAATTGGAATCTCCGCATTATCTTGAGGATCATATACTCGAACCGTAATCGTATTATCTGAACCCAATTGAATCGCTTCAGTAATATCAAATGAGAACGGTGTGAAGCCACCTTCGTGATCACCAATATAAATATCATTGATCCATACTCTAGCTTGGAAATCTACTGCACCGAAGTATAAATGTGTACGTTTTTGATTACCGAGCTCTTCGATTTGAAACTTCCGTTGATACCAAGCTACCCCGCAATATTGAATATTCTCGATATCTGTTTGCCAGATATGAGGCACTTCTACTTCCGTAGCTTTCGGTAATCCACTACTTTGCCATTTGTAGCTTTCACCTTCATCTTTACGATCAATTTGAAATTCCCAGAAACCGTTTAAATTATATTGTTGTCTCATAATACCCTCCGCTATTTAATTCCTGTCATGGAAATTCCTTTAATAATATTTCGTTGGAACAATAAAAATACAATTAATGCCGGTAAACTTGCTAACACATTGGAAGCCATAGGAACTGCCAAATCTGTTGCAAACGTGCTTTGGAATGTCGGTACACCAACAGGCAATGTCATCATTGCTGTTTCTTGAGCGACTAACATCGGCCATAACAAGTTATTCCAAGAAGAGATGAAAATGAATATACTTACCGCAGCCATTGAACTTGTAGATAGCGGCCACACAATGGACCACCAAATACGGAATGTTCCTGCACCATCAATTCTCGCTGCTTCAAGCAGTTCATTCGGTAATTGATCAATGAACTGTTTCAGAATCAGAAAGGCAAGGGGGAGCATCATTCCTGGCCAGATCAAGGCGTTATAACTATTAACCCATCCAAGATTAGCGATCATCTCAAACAGTGGAACGACGATTGATTCCATCGGTACCATCATGCCAGCTAGAATAAGCGCAAACACAAATGTTTTCCCTTTGAATGGGATACGAGATACTGCATACGCTGCCCACGAACTTAATATTATAGTATTCGCCGTTTGTACTAATCCGACTAATACACTGTTGAGTGTCCAACGCCACATCATAGCTGTTCCATCTGGTTTCAGTACTCGTGCGAAACTTTCCAAAGTAAAGGGTGGTGCGATCAAGTTTTTAACTACCGTAACGGTAGATCCAGGTTCTTTAAAAGCAGATAGTATCATCCAAATTAATGGTAATAACATAATAATCATCAAGAAATACGCTAAGAAATATGACAGAATTCTATTTATCTTGCTTCGTTGAATTATTAACACAGCTATTCAACCTCTTTTCCTTAATCTTTCATCAAAAACTTAAATTGTACCAATGAAATAAATGCTATCGTTAAGAACAGTACAAATGATACCGCTGATGCATAACCCATATCCCATTGTCTAAAAGCAATTTGATAAATATAGTGCACAAGTGGAGTAGTCGTCGTACCTGGTCCACCCTTCGTAATTAACCATGTTTGACCAAATAATTTAAAGGATGATATCGATTGCAAAATAACAACTAGAGCAGTTACCCCTTTTAATGAAGGCACTGTAATATACCAGAACTTTTTCCAGCCGCTAGCACCATCAATATCAGATGCTTCATAAATATCTTCCGAAATTTCTTGCAACCCTGCTAAAAATAGAATCATATTAAATCCAACAGTCCACCAGATGGTAGCAATTAGAATGGATAACCAACCCATTTCCCAGCTTCCAAGGAAAGATATTTCCTTCATACCCAGTGATCTTGTAATTTCTGCGATTAGACCTGTACGAGATTGTAATATAAACAACCAGATACTACCCATTACCGATACGGATAACATATAAGGCATAAAATACATCGTTCGTAAAAACGTCGTACCTTTTAATTTCATATTGACTAATAAAGCAAGAATCAGACCAAGAATAACTGCCGCTGGTGTTGATATAATAATGAAGTAAATAGTATTACCAAACGAAGTCCAGAACTTAGGATCGACCATCATAAATGAATAGTTATCTAAACCAACAAATTTCTGTTCGCCGCCAAAAACACCGCTTTGGAAACTAGAAATAAAACCTTTAAATATCGGATAAATCCAAAACCATACATACAAAATCATAAATGGTGCCAAAAACAGAAGGGCAGCCACAAGCGTTTTATAGGAACGGAGTCTTGTAAGTTTCAATGATATCTCACTCCTTTAAAGGAATGGTGTGAATCATTTTAGCGGTTCACACCATTCATATCAACATAATTATTTATTCATTAATGTCTCTGCATTTTTCTGAGCTTTAACAAGACCTTCTTCAACTGATGACATACCATAGTTGATTTCTACTAGAGATTCTAAAATCGTATCTTCAATTGATCCAAGGTTTTGTAATTTCGGACCATATACAACATCATTAATTACATCAGCATAAGAAGAACGGTACGGTAAAGATGTGTAAGCTTCTGATTCTAGTACAGAAGTTTTAACTGGAACGTGACCAGCAACTGCCCACATATGACCATTAGCAGCTAACCAATCTGCAAATTTAACCGCTGCAACTTGTTTTTCTTTATTATCTTGTACAGGAACGAATACAGTATGTGAATCCCCCCATGCCGCAGGTTGAGCAAACAATTGCGGGAATGGAACTGCTGCGAAATCAAGATCCTTATTCGTTTCAAAGTTACCAGTAGCCCAAACACCAGAGAATGTTACTGCTGCGTTACCAGTTTTGAAAATATCATAACTTTGATCACCGATATCTGGAAGTGCCAAACCTTCATCAATCCAAGATTTAATAAGTTCCATAGCAACTTTTGCTTCAGGTGTATTAATTGTTGGTTGACTATCTTTGAATACGCTACCACCTTGTTGATTAACAAGTGCATACCAAATCCAGTACGTAAAGACATTGTTACTACCAATAATTAGTGGTGATACATCAGCCGGAAGTGTTTTTTTCAATGCTCTAAGCATTTCTGTAAAACCTTCTGCACTTTGATCCATTTTGATTGATCCATCTTCATTAAGAAGTGCTGCATCATTCAAATATTTCTTATTAAAGTACATAATAACTGCATGCGTGTCTAATGGAACAGCATAATGTTTACCATCAATCACTGTTGCTTGTAATTGGTTTTCACTGAATGTAGTCCAATCAAGTCCTGCTTCAGTTGCCAATTCATCAAGCTCTGCAACTTTACCAGTTGGCATCAAGCTAGCTAGCTTAGATACGTGAGCGACAGCCACATCTGGTGCAGAATTAGATACTAATGAAGTTTGTAATTTCGGGTAATAGTTCTCCCAGTTGCTATTCATAAATTTCACTTTCACTTCAGCTTGTGATTCGTTATAAGCTTTAACCATTCCTTCCATGTACTCTCCATCAGTACCGCTAAAAGGTACCCAGAAGTTTAACTCTACAACTTTACCATTTGAATTCGTTGCACCTTCTCCTGAATTGGAAGTGCTTCCATTTTTGTCGTTGCCAGTATTTCCTGATGAACAAGCAACTAATGTTAAGCAAAGTACCAATAACAATGCTACTGTCTTATTATACTTTCTCATTCTTACTATTCCCCCTAGAAATAATCAGTTTTAAGTACAAAAATATTGTATCATGAAATATTGTTTTATATCAAGTAAAATTGTAATGAAACATAAACATCCATTATTATACTGTAATCATAGGGTTTTCAACAAAAAAATATGAAACAACAATGATTGTAAGCATTTCCAAACAATTATTATTGTTTCATTACCATAAAACGTGTAACAAAAGATGTGAAGAAATTAAAACTAGTCACTGTGACGTAAATTCATAATAATTCCTTGACTATAGTTTCCAAAGCTATGACCAAACAAATTCAAGCCGCCCATATTTACAGCGTTTTGTTTCACACCAATTCGAAATGAAACATAGGGCTTCACATTGAGATTCAAATCTTCAACCGTAACATTTGAAATCAACGTACCATCAATAAAACTGCCTCTTTCATTGATTTTCCAATGTTTCAAAAGACCATACTGAGTAAAATAGGTTTGCCACCAGTCAGGTGTATTAAACCCTCGAAGACCACCAAAATCACTTGGAGATGTCCATGTACCTATCTCAATGTCATTAATCCAAACTGTAATATCAGATGGCCAGTCCAGTTTATGATAAGGTGCTTCAGAACATATTTCTGCGCTAAATTCAATCTCTTCAGAAATTTTCCCATATGGAATGCGGTTAGGAAAGCGATATTCCACAAACCCTTGTCTAAAGTATAATAGTTGCGATTCTTTTCTACCTGGTTCATAGAATGATCTTGGGTCATCTTGCAAACCAATATAATCATTAACTCCAACCAAACCACAGCTTGGCTCGGCTTGGCATTCCACATATTCCCCAATTGGCATATCTATCGAGATTTTATTTTTCCCTGCTAATTTATCTTCTTCAAATAAATCAATAACTATACGATCAAAAATTTTCGTGTTTACTTTTTGAGTTCCTCTACCAGGTACAAGTTCAGTAGCAATTAGTCCTACATCTTCTAACTTTTTCACATTTACCGCCGTCGATGAGAACGGTATACCTAGCTTTTCAGATAATTCATTAACGTTATGAGGCCCCGTGCTAAGAATTTTTAATATATTCATACGATGCTCATTACTTATTACTTTTGCAAATTGGACAGCTTCATCCATATTAAGTTGAAGAATTTTCAAACAAATATCCTCCTTCTATCATTTCATGATTATTCTCATTTAAATAAATAAGTAAGTATATTTCAAAGATCAATTATGTATCGATTATATCATATTATATTCAGAATTAATAAATAACGAAATAACCCGCTCAACTAAACGTTTAGTTAGCAGGTTATTTCGTCTATAAGTTAGGTTTAACGAATAGGAGCAGTAATTGCTTTACCTATATCTTCAATTAGAATACCAACGTCTTCTGCCATATCACGTATTGGATGACCGTCCATTGGAACCATTTGAGTCTTCATATCTTGAATACGAGTGTGCATGTTTTTATCGCTAGTAACATGAACTTTGTATCCTTTATGCGACTTCTCAACAACTTTTTTGACTTGTTTTTCTACTTCTGCTTTGTTTGCATTGTCATTCAAGTCAACACCTACGACTACATCGTTGTTATTAATAAATAACGTCGCTGCTGATACGCCTTTTACTTTCAAAATCGAGTTTTTAATTTTTTCGGCTGCATCATTTGTACCCATGTTGTTTTCATTCAAGTTACCATTCATATTGCCGTTCATGTTGCCATTCATATTGCCGTTCATGTTCCTATCCCTATTAGCATCAATTATGGATTTACTTTCCATTGAATGGTCTCTCGGCTCATTTGTTTTTACGTTCTTTGCATCCATTCCACATCCAGACATTGTCAACACAATGCTTGCAGAAATAAGTGCAATCGCTATGCGTTTATACATATTTTTTCACCCCCTGAACTTATATTGCGCTAACGATAGTTGTTTTATGTGAGCGTGAAAACATACAAAATTTTCATGCTCTCTAATATGCTCTTCACAATTAGCTTGAATGTTGAGGTGAATATATACCGTTTTGCTTGCAAAGCACAAAAAGAAATGACCGCTCTACCTGTAAGGTGGCGATCATTTCTTTTATTGGATAAATCGCAACTTTAATCTATTGTTTCCTTTTTCTTAAATATTGCGCAAATTCGCTAATTAAATTGATATTATGATTCTGCTTAAAACGAAGTAATAAAATAGGGATTGATACTAATATCGTTATTACCAAGCACATAATAATAGATTCTAGGACCACAGACGGTAATGCTTCATCATATTGTTTATTTATTTGATCTTGAGGCATTCCTGGATATTCTCCAGCTTTAATACTGTTTAGTTTGCTAGTTGCAATCCACAAGGGAACCGAAAAACCTATGGAGAAAGCAGAGACAATAGAAGCCACTATTGTTTTTACATACTGTCTAAAAAAACTAACTTTCTTTTCTTCATTTTTCACCGTTGCCCTCCTCAATGCTGAACTGAATCTACAGCTAAATAAAATCTATTTCAAGCATAGGAAGCTAAGTACAAATATAATAAATTCTGATGATTATTAGCTACGTTTAGATCAATACTCGATTGTTCAAAAAATCTGCAAAGTGGCCTTTGAGACTACATCCAATCTCAAAAATAGATGCCCCTAGATATGATTTGATTCTACATTAATTAAATATAAATGTAAATAGTTGGATATTTTTAGATCGAATCCGTACAAATTTCCTCGTTGTTTTGTTCAAGTACTTCAATGAATTTATGTAATAAGATTATTACACCTTTGAATTTATAAAAAGAAGCATGAGATTTAAACCCGGTACATGCACATCTAGGCTTACGCCCACATACATTAGAGAACAGACTATATAGGCTAAGTACGATTAGTCTTGGCCCTTACTTGCATGTGGAGGTGGATGTATGCCAGGTTTATTCTCATCAATTGCGTTGTTCATTAAGCAACTCACATTATTAGTATCGTATGTTAAAAACAATGCGTTTCCCCAGCCATTGAAAGAAGACGAAGAACAATATCATCTAGCGCAAATGGCACTTGGTGATGCTAACTCCCGCAACATACTTATCGAGCATAATCTTCGACTAGTTGCACATATCGTCAAGAGGTTGTGAACGAAGTCCAGTGTTCTGTGATTTTTGATATAGCTTATCAAAAAGTCCCACAGATGTAATATTTAGCTTCATGCTGTCATTCGGATTACTGCTGCCATCAGCAATATTATTAATGGTAACGATGATTTCATCATACAACATCTCGATAATATTTCTCTTAATTTCAAATGTTAATTCCTCTTGCCCCGATAGGCGTTCTTTAAGATTATTAACCATGAAAGTAATCTGCCCCACTGACAATTCTTCCTTACGGTGAGCATTAATTTTCACTTGATAATTTTCAATTTCTTCTTCAAGTTTGGAAATTTCAAAACGATAATTGCTCTTATGTTTTTCATAGCGTTTCCGATCAGAGTCAGTTTCAGCTTCGAAGAATGATCTCTCAACATTTTCCAAAGCCTTTTCTTTCTTTTTCAACTCTTTTTCTAGTACCCCCAATTTATCAATAACCCCAGTTATGGAACTGTCTCCTCTTCCACTGATTCTGTCAATGAACTTATTAGGATCAGTTATTACTTGAATAACCTGCCCCCATATATAACCCTCAATCTGTTCAGCATTTAGGGAAGGAACAATGCATTTTTCAATCTCTGGTCCATATTTTTTGGGAACGGTACTTGGACAGCGATACCTTCTACTCTTCATAATTTCACCAGTTTCCTTATTTTTGGCTCCTTTCACAGTAATAGAATCGTAAGTTCTTCCACAATGACCGCACTTCAATAATGACTTCAATAGATACTCATATTTCTTGTTGCCAACATGCTTATTAGTATTATTTTGAACTCGTTGCGATTGAGCCAACTTCCACATTTCTATATCAACCAACGGCGTAACATCAACTGAAAGCCATTCTGACTTATCACGCATGCTAATTGTCTTTTTTGGATTACCCCCTGAAGTAAGTTCACCACGTACCTTTTTCGTTTCTCTACGATTATAATAATACTTACCAATATAAATTTCCGAAGTTAATATTCTACTTATACTTGAAGCACCCCAGTTAGAACTTTCACCACGCTTAGGTTTTACTTTGCCATAAAGTCTTTCGCCAATTTGACGTAATGTTAACTTTTCAACTACATACCATTCGTATATCATCTGTACAAACTGACGTTCTACTGGATTCGGGACAAGCTGACCATTCTCATCCTTGTCGTAACCAAATGGTGCAACTCGCATGGGCATTATTTTTCCTTGTTCCTTAACCTTGTTAATACGCCCTCTAACTGTCCTCTTCCTGATCAATGCCATCTCATATGAAGCAATTGACGAAATCATGTTAAAAAACAACTGACCTTCAGGTGTATCTGAGAACTCCGTATCTGTAAAATGTAATGCAGCTTTGTTCTTTTGAAACTCACGACAAGCAATCAATTTATCAGTTAAATCACGACTAAAACGGTCTGGATGCGTGCAGATAACTGCAGATACCAAACCATTAGCAACATCTTGTCGAAGCTTCGTCAACTCAACTCGGGTATCGATATCCTCTCCACTTCTACCTTCTTCAGGATAAAGTCGGATATTTGATTCATAATACCCCAGCTCTTTTGCTTTCTTTTTACATAGCTGAATCTGCCCCTCAATACTGGTATTTTCCATTTGCCCCTCAGTAGATACTCGAACATATATTCCAACAGCCATTTTTACCCCTCTTGTCCATAATGATTTTTGTCAATTGTAAACAAAGTACAGAGTATTGTAAAGTAAAAAAAAAACCTCATTTCTGAAGGTTTTTTTTGAGCAGTAGGTTTTCAATTAAATAGTCTACAAGCTGTTGTTCTTTATTAGAATAATTCGCTTCTTGTTGTTCTGTATATATTGTTTCACTAGGAATATATCGATAGGTCAGTTGAATGTTTTTCTTTCGCTTCATCTTAGTGACCACACTCCCGTCACCTGATTCTATGCTGCTACCGTTTTGTCCTATACTTATATTATTTCTATCGGATAAATGTAATAAATTACCATTTATATGTTTCATGTTGACCCACCTCATAAAAATACTAGACACGCTAATTGCGAATCCGTATCCTTGATGCAGGATATCACCACTACAATCACCAAAAAGTATGTTGCACGGTTTTAATAATAAACTATCGAAAAACACAGTATAATCGCCCCCTATATCAAGCGAGAATACATTTAGCGAATAAAATAAAAGGGCAGCTGATCCGAGGATCAACTGCCCTTGTTAGTGCCAGTTCGTACTTATTTCTAGTTGTTCATAGCTTTACGAACTGCACGATGATATCCTTCGACTACAGCATGGCAAAATAAAAACAATTCCCCATCATCATTTGTTAAATCCTCATCATTTGCGCCGATGATTAACTTCTTATTTAATGGGTAGAAGTAACCATGTAGCAAATCCCAAATTTCATGATTTTTACGAGATAGCTGCTCCAACGATAAACAAATAACCATATCAAAATCGTCTGTCTGTAACTGCGTTAACATCTTCACCAAGGAAGGTCGATCAAGATTCTTACCCGAATAGCCATCATCTACGAAAACATGAGTGACATCATACCCCTTATCTAAGCAGTACTTCCGTAGCGATGCTTCTTGTGAACTCAGGATCGATGACCCCATCTCCTTATTAGTTTGGGGATTACGAATGTATAACGCTACCTTTGCCTGTTCATTTGTCTTTGTCATGTTTATTTCTCCTCATATTTATATTTTCTTTTGTAAGAAAACCTTTACCTAAGTACGATACAAAATCTGACCCGTAAAGTGCTGCATTAAACTAACTAACTGCCTATAAAAAACGTATCAGATAATGCTACATAGAGCAGATGCCATAACACTTCCGCCTCCCTATTAGTCAGCCTCCAAGCTAACTGGCTACCTATATAAAACGTCAGAGATAATACTTCGTAGAGCAGATGCCGTATCAGAGTGGGAATACTTAATAACTACAATTCTTTTGGTACCCCCAGCTGATTGCAGCTATTCTAGCAACTACTACGTTTTCTGCTTACCCCCTATACCAATACTCCCCAGACTATCCTTAGTTTTGAAATATATTATAAGTAACAGAGTAGCGTCCGAGTGTATAGGAATGGGAGAGTCGTTACGGCTATTTCCAAGACTCCTGTTTACTTCCTTCTATGCAGTTCTAAATTCTCTACTTTCCAACGAAGCAAACCAACATTTAGTCACAACCGCCAATCTTAACTCCAAGTTTTCAATCCATATGAAGCGCACAAAACAACGGATGAAGTGTTATTACACCCTATTCGAACGGATTTGATGACCACCACCAACTTTCTAAGTATTCATCTATCCTCTACCTGAACAAAGATAGCAGCGTAATCAAGGAGTACATCCCCGATCACGCTGCTATTGTCTTAGAGAGCCATTGTATATATTATTGACCTAGTTTTTCTTTACGGATTGTTCGCGTTCTGTTCGCAGCGCCCTGTATAAAACTGAAGAACTAATTTGAGCCATTTGACATATCTCCTTAACTGCATGATTCTGAGAATGATATAAGGTTAATGCCTGTTTTATTTTTTTATCATCGGTTCTTGGTCGCCCCCCTACTCTTCCCCTTGCCCGCGCTGAAGCAATTCCTTCTCGGACACGATCACGAATCGTCTCACGCTCAAACTGTGATATCGCACTTAGAACAGTAAGTATGAACTTCCCAGTAGGTGTCGAAAAGTCAATGTTCTCTTTGAAGGAAATGAAAACAATTCCACGTTTATCCCAATCCTCAAGGATTTTAAGCAAATCCATCGTTGAACGTGATAACCGATTCAAGCTCTCTACAACTACTCGATCGCCTGCCCTAATCACCTTCTGCAATTCTTGTAGCTGTGTACGATCCATATGCTCGCCAGTAATCTTATCTATAAATATATCTTCAGGAGCAATGCCATACTGTTGAGTCAAAAGATCGATCTGACGATCTTCGTTCTGCTGAATTGTACTGATTCTCACATAACCTACTGTTATGTTAGACATATTTTTTTCATCTCCCTTTGATTGTGATACTTAATTTACTTAGAGATCGAACATAGCATCAGCAAAGATGGGATACTCACCCAAAACATTGTTTGTGGGCGGTTGATTTTGACGTAGGTTTTGGCATAATAATATCTACCTTTGAGCAATGAAATGAACAACTGCTCGTCACTACCAAAAGCTATAGTTAAAGAGAAGAAAAGGCAGAGCTGCTCGCTCTGCCTTAACCCCTGCCAATTCATTTTTTTATGCTCACTGAGTTTATATATTTCATAAAAATGAAAATGTGCCGATTTCAATTCGAATTTCAAAAAAAATTTTAAAATTTTAAATACAAATGATGAAATCTTAATAACACAGGAAAAATAGTAAGTAATTTTACTGAGTCGGAAGATGATATAACTAGGTTGGAAAGTGGGATAACTGAGTTTTCGGGGCTGAAACCTCCCAAAAACCACACCAAAACTGCTGCAAGAAAAGAAGTAGAATACCCCTATTCGCTTAGAAAACACTAGGTGAGAGGTTTAATCGTTTTCATTTGAAACACTGGAAGCATAGCCTCTTGCAGCGTCCCCTCAGACGTTAATTCTACTACCCACAGATACCCAAGGCGCTGCTGCACGAACCAATCGACATCCAATCGATACCCTAGCTCAGCAGCGGAAAGGTTTGTACACTTCTCGAAATCACCAAACTGCATGCTAAACTTGCCTGTCCGTACGGTTTTCATATCCGTACCATCAACGTATTCAATCTCCACTCGATGCTGCTTTAATACAGTTACTACTCGTTCGGCATACGCATTGATAAAAGGATAAGGTAGGAGCATTTTCAGCGATGTGCGATGTATCTTTTGCTTACTTATTCTCTTAGTACGCATATCTAATACGGCTACAGTAAATGTTCCAGATTCTAACTCCGCATAAGTTGGTCGTATCGCATCGAGCAGGTTCTGGCATTGAGAACGTGAATAGTTATTAGGAGATTCACGCATGAACTTCACAACGACTTGCGGATTTTTAGTAACAAAATTGTAAGCCATTGGCTCACCACGCCCCTTTGTACCCACCATGCATGAATACCGTAGTAAGAAGCGCATGTGAAGCAGCTGCAAGGGGTATTTCAGTTCATCTTGCGGAGAGATAGGCACTCCAATTTCTTGTAGTTCACGTAAGCAGCTCTGCACCTCATCACGAGCAGATTCAAACTCAAGGATATTCGGTAACGTCACATCATTAATCATTGAACGACTTGCAATCCATTGCTTCATATCTTGTTCTAAACCCATATTAACGCCTCCACTAGTTTGATAATGAATATAAAACTAGATCCGAAAAACTTTCAAGATAGAAGGCTTTATCAAGAAATAATGTGAATCTTTTAGCTACCAGTAGCAAGATGATACTTTTATAAAACTTGAGCCAAACTTTTATAATACTTGTGACGAGCTTTTATAAAATAATGCTCTGCTGATACCCCCACAATGAAGGTATTAAAGGAGAGCGCAGCACAGTAGTGATTTGAGCGCATACCCCTTGTATGAAAACGAGCGAAGCATATTCAACTGTTACAGCAGAGAACTCGAGATCGAGCTATTAATATGTAGTATTCATTTTGAAATTCTGCCCATGACAAACAGGCTACGTATTAATAGTCATACGGCTATGGCTTTAATCCTGTTTTCCTGCAATATCACTGAAGATAAGAAAAAAGAGCAATATCCGAAGATATTGCTCTCAATAGAAGTGATACGAAGATGAATAGGCTTTACAGGGTTTCATTGGTTTTACATCCGTTCACAGGCATTTATAGGTGTTAAACTATGACATTTCGATGTGTAAAGCCAATGTCATTGGTTTTACACGATTCACAGAACCAGTCCGCTGCTTATGCGAGTAGGGAATCGATACCCCTATCTGTGCATCTTTATTCAAGCGATTCTGTACAATGTTAGACTGGCACGCATTAATATCTCTCCATCATTTCATCGCTGCAGATCTGTTCTCTTAATGACGATGGGATCGGGAAGTTGACCCATATATATTCCCTCGCATGCCTAGCACCGACTGAGCTTGCTACATGAACCTTACCTAGATAGTGCTTAGACCAATTCCCCTCCTGTACTAGACGCTCGTACAACCCGTTGTCGTAACCGCTAAGAACGATCCTATTCTCCTGTTCTAATAGAAGCTGAACCAACCTTTCATGCTGATCCGTACCCCATGAATGCTCACCGTAATGATCCTGCATGACCATGCTAGATGGAACATATGGGGGATCTAAATAGATCAAACCCTTGGACTCAGAGCCTAGCTCGCCTGAGAGCCATTCAAATACATCACGTTGATACGTCTCTACCCCTTGGAGAGTTGGGTAGAAGCTCGGTAATTCATTAACCCGTCTAAGGTAAGACGCTTTACTACGCTTATTCTCCATTGAGCCACTAAAGGACTGCATACTAGCAGCACGACTCTGGCGAGTCACAATATAAGCATAAGTCGCTGCCGTTACTTGATCGATTAGAACACCATCCGACTTATAGCCGAGATCTCGAGCGTTCATAGCTACTTGAAAGACCTCTATGCCTACCCCTAAGCGTTCCAATCTACTCATTAATTCATATGTACTACTTTTAGCCGTTAGGCAAGTAAAGAGACTTACCATGCCGTAATCGACATCGTTATATACTCTGCGCTTGAAAAGGCTAGAGGGCATATTTAATAACATCCTTGCGCCTCCGCCTGTGAGTTCATAATACGAATCAAGTTGAAAGGCTTCTGCTGCGTATACTAATAGGGGTACAAGCTTTGAGATCAACCCGTGTTTACCTCCAATGTAGCTAACGAGTGAAGGAGAATGATTATTGAACTTTTTAGGGCTAGATGCCATCATGTACCTTTAAGTTCGGAGCTAAGCGGATCAAGTAGAAACGCTTTACATCCTTAGAATCTTCCAATGGCTTTATACTTTCTTGGAGCCTCGCCTGCTTGCTATGCTTCACAAGTGAACCGACCTTATGGAGTCCTCTTGCTATCTCCAATAAACGCTTAGCGTTATTCGAGTTAGGCTCTAGATCAAGCATATCCAATAGCGCCTCTGTCGTTACCCCTACAACGTTATGACCGTACTTTTCGATGTATTGAGCCGTGTCTAGTCGTACACCAGCTGAAACACCGTGAACATAGCTATTGCTCGTAATAGTCGGGTAGGACTCAAGGTCATTCATTATACTTTCTACGATGACCTCATAAAACTCATTAGTCTGTTCGGAATCTGCTTGACCTAATAACTCCTTGTTGAGTGAGGATACCTCACGGTAGATTCCGTGAATCTTTAATTCAGTAATATAGTCGATTGTTTGATGTAGCTGTGAGCGGCTCATTACCCCTGCGATATTCAACTCTCGGAGTATCGAGTCAAATTGGTCTACCATATCGATGACCAAATAAGTCTTACTATTCGCACCTATCAATCGAGTTGTTAGCCTAACCGCATATGTAAGACCGTAGTCCGTATGCTTACCTAGTAAAAGCTCCACGATCCATAATTGTGCTACTGGATTCACTAGTTTAGGTTCAATATATTCAATCTTACCTCTTTGCTGTGTTGTCATTTTTATATTCTCCTTTTATTAATAACATAGATCACATTATTATTCCGTATAGATGGGAATGGATCAGCCAAGCTTATAGTTCTATTCTATCTATTTTCTTGCTGTTTGCCTATCCCTAAATGAAAAAAGAGCAGGAAGCATCAGTATACGAATACTAATGCAGCCTACTCTATATTAAGTCTAAAATTTTTAGTAATGTCGGTATCTTGCCGTCTTCTGATTACCCCTAATAACAAGATCGGTATACCCTGCTTATACTAATAGGGTTGCTTGGTCGATTGTATTTACATCGTCCGCTAATATACAGGCTGTATAAAGTGATAGTGAACTCATTCGAGTATCTCCTTCACGCTGAACAACTATCGCTTTAGAACCCCTTACTAGACCGTGACTTACTATTTTCATATGAACCCAACCCCTCTAAGGGAAGTGTAAGTTTATTGGTAATAGTTGTCAACGGTGAAGCGTGGTTTTAGTTGTTAGCACGTTTATTTATTGGTTATACAGGAGATCAGAGGAATGATGAGAAAAAAAGAAAAGCAGACTCGGTGAAAGAGTCTGCTTTTTTCAATGTAGGTAATTAATGGTACAATTGCCATACGCACTCTATAAGGAAGGAGTGATTGCATATGGCAATGACCGTTCTCTTTTGGTGCGTTGGTTATGCTTACCTATGGTTCCTGTTTACTAAGGTAGGAATCAAAGCATATCGACACTTCCAAAAGTAAATGGCGGTACGTATTCTCCTTGTTTCACCATACGTGTCGGGCAAAACCTCGGACTGTTCTATAGTTCGGGGTTTTCTGTTTGTCTGTCATTTGGTGTCTGACAGATACTTATACTTGATTGTTGTCAGGTTAATAGTCGTGAGGGAAAGAAAAAGAGCAGTACCCACAAAGGATTCTACTCAGAGAGATTTCTTTTCCGGCCTAGTTCTTTCTCAAATTCGATGTACGCTCGTATACTTGCAAGAAGGTATAAGGCTAGTATAATTAACCACATAAATAACAGGTAGGTAAGTACCCCTCTCATAGCCAATACCTCATGGTCATAAAAAACATATACAATAAGACAGATCAAGAATGAAATATGTACAAGTATATCTGTCACTACGAATAGGATTAAAGTTGGTTTCCTTTCTCGTAGATTTGGCAATGTTCTGTACCTTACAGAAATATAAACCGCTGTCAAAATGACGAATAAGGCTACTATTCCTGACCTTAATAAGTTTAATTCAAGGTTAGTATAAGAACCACTCAGAGTATATATTATACCCCAAACTCCTTCGGAATAAGCTAATCTTAATCCCGAATACAGACCTGTAGACACTAAGAACGTAATGAGGTAACTCCAAAACAAATACCGTTGAATCTGTGTTGGTTCACTTTTGTGATGGTTCGTAAGCTTTTCAATTATCATGGGTATTAGTAGACCCGAAACAAATATGATATATTCCATAAATACTGTTTTATAGAAAATCTGTTGTCGAGTCAACCTCCTTTTATACCTATAAAGTAGATCGAGAGGTTGATGAGAAATAAAAAGAGCAGAGTCTCCTTAGAGAGTCTGCTCTGTATATGATTGGTGTACGTTGGTTAGATTATTTCAGAGTTCCTGCGATTGTTGGGGCGGTGTAGATGTAGAAAGGTGATTTGACGCTTTCTCCTTTTTTCACTGCAACCCCAAATTTACCTCCTACATAGTTGTACCAGTTGTCCCCTACTTTGACAACTACAGATGCATGAGTCTTAGTTGCTGTGACTGCGGTGTTCATGCCGATGGAATCGAAGTAGGCAGAATATGACCATGCTATTCCTACACAATCGGCTAGTTTCTTGGTCATCATATCGTAAGCGGAATTTGCCGAGAATCCATTATCAGTGGAGCCTGATTTCTGGAGTTGCTGTTGTGCCATGTCGCCTACTAACATCAGTTTGAGGATATCCTTATTGGCTACTCCTGCGTCGCGGAGAGCTTGAGTTGACTTCTCAACTGCGATCATCTCGTTCTTCATGCCGCCTGTGTAGTCTTTGGATGACTTTCCGTTGTTTAAGTGGTCTCGTAATAATGTGTCTCGGATTGAGTCGTTGGCGTAGATGTGGTTGTCTATGTTGGTAATATCTTTTTTGACAATGTCCATCACGTAGTCGTATTCCTTCTGAGTCTTGGAGCCGTAGGTGTGAGTGCCGTGGTTCACTTTGATGCCTTGCGTTGCTTGTGAGTTGGTGGCGCTTTTTATCGTTACGGTCTTTGTTGTTTGGTTCCAGTTGACGCTCGCGCCTAGAGCTTCGCTCACGAATCTCAAGGGTACAAGGGTCGCTCCGTTGAGGACGATTGGTTTGGTGGTTAGGGTGACCTTCTGAGCACCTACGTATGCTGTTGTGGAGCCTATGGTGATTTTGATGGTCTTGCCGTCTTTGGTGGCTGTGACTACTTGGGTCTTTTGGTTCCAGTCTATCTTGGCTCCCAGTTTCTCAAAAATAGCTCGCATTGGAACCAATGTTGAGCCTGATTGGATGATTGCTCCGTTTGTGCCGTAGTTCTGAGTGATGCCGTCTATGATGACTGTTACCCCTGTTGTGTAGGCGGATTCTACGTTGACGTGGGATGCGGATAAGGCTTGGACTGCTGATGAGACACTTCCGTGTAAACCCAACGATGACTGGATTCTTGATACGGTGTCGATGGCTACTACTCTGCTGTCTTCGATAGAGGAAGGGACTTGTAATCCTGTCATGTAATCTGATTCTATATTTGAATTGGCTAATGCCATTGGTATCGATGATCCCAGTAACAGACTGCTTGCTATTACAGATACTATTAATTTTCTCGTCTTCATTTCGTACCCTCCGATAGATAACAATTCTAGTAACTCCTTCTCTTGTTACTATATACTAGCTTACCATGTTTCTACCTCTATTTTCCATAGAATTTCAATTTTTTACAATCTTCTAGAATTTATTAAACTCATCGAGTCTAGGACGCATTGACGAGCAGCTGTCGTATTTCTTACGTTGAAAATACAATAACCTGCATAAGTTAAGCATTAAAATCTTCGATGATGATTTTTTACCCTCTCAGCTACTGACTAGGCAGATGCCGTGTTACCAGTAAAGAGACTAAAGCGAATCAGGTGGCATCAGTGGGTTCTGATGGTATTCATTATCTGTTCACTGGTTCTAGAGCCAGTAGACTGGCATTGGAACCAATAGAGCAATGAAGATACTAAGTTGAAGGCTTGGTGCAATGAAGAGCAGAAACGACAGGCTGTGGACTATGGAAAGCGCAAAAGAAACCCCTGTGCGCAACTTGGCTACTATCGATTCAACCTCAATTGACCAATGTATGTTCAATTCTTTTAATCTATGTCTTTGCAGGTCTCCACTATCTATATATCTGTTCTCATAGTGATACTCATGCTATTTTATAACATCGAATACCAACCGATATTATCGCGCGATCGTTACAAACCAACGAGGGAGTGTTACAACGAAGAAAGGACAGGAAAACACTTCAAGAAGGTACGTGGAAATGTGAGAGGGTCATGTCGTGGTGTAGCTAGGCGCAATGAATATAGATCTTCTTAATTATACATTTAATTACATGTATGTAATTAAATGGTTTTTACTCAAACGTCTTATCTGCGGTTGATTATTCCGAAACAAAATCACTAATTTCTTTCATACACTTCATCCCATCCTTGAGCCCAGCTATATACATCCATTCTTTCTCAAGAACATTCCAATGATTCATGGACTCCTCCCATTCAAGTAAAATCTGATACAATCGAGGAGCTAGTTCCTGCTTTAACTGATCATCGAGTTCAGATAGCTTTAGTCGCAACTTTTCAATCTCAGGTTGTTTTCTAGCCAACTTTGCCTGTTCATTAAAGCAGTCATCGAATAAAGGCTTCACCCAAATAGGTAATTGAATTTCTTTCAACATTTTTCCCCTCCAGTGGTAAAATTTTGTTGATCTTACCGTGAAATGAAGGTTTATTCAATAGTTGTTTTCAGTGCAGACATGATAAGTACTTTATTAAACTAAAATGGCTCATGCTGAATGAGCATGAACCATTTTAGGATATATTGATTTCTCGAATAACAGTTTAGGTATTCCCCACTATTTGTCATAGCGATGTAATGATTCTACTATAACGATATGTGTTGTTCCTCTGTCCAGTACCTTACTTCAGCGAATGTGTTACTTCTATTTTCTTACTGTCAATATTACGCACTCTACATGTGTTGTTGATGTTAATTTAAGATTAATCTTCGAATATAAAATACTTCATCAGGGGTTTAAATTTAATTATGAATATAAGGTTTATGTTGTTGGGAACAAAATTGAAAAATTCTATTTTTAAGCCATAAAGAAATATGAAAAGCGATTGAGCAGATATTGTAAGATAAAGTTGATCCTTCTCAAAAGTGAAGAACGCTCACAAAAAGAACTTAACGAAAATTTTTATTCAATACTAATAGACGCAAAAGGTAAAACCACTGCTGCATAAGACCTATAGTTGGAAATCAAGTATTAGAAAAAGAATTGGAACAAAAGTATATTAGCTAACTAAAAAACCGAACTATAGCAAAATTCATTTTAGAATTCGTTGTATAGTTCGGATTTTATAAATTAATTATTAGTTTTGTCCTATTCTTTTTTTATCACTAAATTAATTTTTAGGAAACATTGACAATAACTCAGGAGCATTAGTATTTAAATTCCATTTAGCTATTTTCATTTTTTTCAAAATCTTTCCGCTACCAAAATCCAATAAATCTACTCTCTTAAAAACATTAAATATCTTGTTTAAACTTCCTAAATCAGCAGATGTTAATAAAAATGCTTCTTCAGGATCAATCAACTTACAGTACGACCACAATTGTCCAACATCCTTAAGTGTTAAATTTGTTTTTTTTGCCTCTATGAAGAATAATTTATTATGCTTCCCTTTTATTGCAATTCCTAACACATCAATTTGAATGTCTATTCCAACGGCTAAATCATTATAAATAGCGTTTTTTTTCAGTACTGTATCTAATCTTTCACTGTGAGTGTCAAAAGTTAGAATCTGATATCCTTTATACTTATCTTCTAAATATGAGTGTAGCCAAGATCGCATAGGTTCGTATAATTCAAATTCAGATTTCACATTATTCGCCATAACCTAAATCCCTTGCAATGTTTTTCCATGAGTTATATTGAATACCTCTAATTTCAACAGGTATAAATTCATCTGTAACTCCTGGATGTGAAGGATTATTCTTCTTTACACTTCTACCTTCCCAGTAAAATTTATGGGTAGTATTTACAATATTCCTAGATTTATGATTTAAATTATCTTTTAACTCTTTTGAAAACTCATACAAGGCCTCATTCTTATGAATAACTGCAAAACCAATTGCCTCAAATTCATTAACGAATATTTTGATTTGATGCTCTTTTTTCCAAAAATTAACTTTTCCATCATTGTACTTATTTAACTTTGGATCACGTGTATTTGGATGTGCCCAATCAATATTCTGTACAGGAATATCAATGTCTTTCAGTAGATTGCAAATATCAATTACTAAATACCAATTTTTTGGAATTTCCAAATATACACGATGCATGTACTTTTCAAAAAAGTAATTACTTTTTCTCACGTAACCAGTAACATCTGAAAAACCACGTAAAAAATTAATTTTTTCGTCTCTTGAAAAATTGAATACATCAGGATGTAGTCTGATGTCATCATGAGTTAAAGCATTACCAACATAACGCATAACTTCTCGCATTAAGTAATCATCATTAGCTTTATTAAAAGACAGTATAGTAACATTTTTATTTTGTACAAATTCTATACCTGTTCCTAGTAATGGTTCAAGAATACTTCTAATATCAGCAATACTTGCTTTTATATAAACTCTCACATCATTATAATTTTCAGTTTCTAACTTTTTATGTGGGATTTCAATAGAAACGATAGTATGTGAAGTTCTTCGTTGGATTTCACCATTGCCAGAAATCATACCAATTAGATAAGCCATTTCATTATTCATAAATTCCTCCCATTTAATTTATATACTATTAGGTTATAAATTAAATCCTCTGTCAAAATCAGTTGCGAATTTATTATAATGTGAATTTACAATTTTACGTATATTCATGTGGTTTTGAGTTGATCCTTGAACAAACCCAAATAAATTTATTAACGTTTCAACATACTCATTACAATTTAATCTAGCAACATAACTGTTTGCCCCTGCACTTATAACACAATTTAAATCTGATGGAATATTAACTATACTCTTCAACCATATTCTGTACTCAGCGCCCCATCTGTTAGAAGATGTTTCACTAGAAATATATATATTTCTAACAGGACTTGCCAAATAGCCTAATGCCAAAAAAAAGTTCATATCACTTTTAAAAGTAACTATGTTTCTTTCACCATAAACCAATTTCATAGTACACCTCATTTTTTCAAAAATATTAATAAATACTCATGAACTTTATTTATTCTAAACCTATAAGGATATCCTAAAGTTTTCATATTGTTATATTCGTGCTGTCTATCCCAAATAATAATATCATCATAAATAAATCCAATTTTTTTCATTCTCTCAGCTAAATCACTATGCAGTGGAAAGAACTTATCCTTTTTTCGAATATCCATCACATTTACAATACAATACTTGTCTGACTTAAGTGTACGATGTACTTCAGTAAAAACAACTTCTAATAAATTCAAAAACTCCTCATAATTTGAGATATTCCCTAAATCTTCATTATTATCAGAATATCCCATTATGGTTTTTTTGTCTACACTTCGTTTCATATTTAAGATATCCCAATATGGCGGTGAAGTAATACACAGATCAAAGTGATTCTCATCAAAGTCCTTTAATACTTTAACACTATCACCATTAATGATTTTTACATTATCAGATTTACAACGTTCAGTTGCAATAGTACAATATTCTTTAGATAAATCAATACCGATACCTTTTGAGCCAGCTTTTAGGCAACCTTCCATTGTGGAACCAACACCATTGAATGGATCTAATACTAAACTTCCATTGCGAGAGAATGAGCGAATAAGTTTTTCAACTAAGTCCGAAGGATATGAAGCAGGATGACCTAATTTTTTTTCCACGGATGTTTTTTTCAAATCCCGCCAAATACTAAACGAATTTTGTAACCACTCTTTTCCTAATAAGTCATTTCTTCTTTTGTCATTATTCATGTTTTACCCACCTAGCTGATTGTATTTTCTTCATATAATTATCGATAAAATCTATTTCGTTTTTTTCCAACATATAACATTCGTAAACCTTATTATTTAATCTTTCATATAGTCCATACCATTCATCACTTAAATATTCAATCATCTGCAATTTGTCAACTAAATTTACTATTTCATTAAACTCGTCAATTTTCGGCATTTTTATAGGGATTTGTGAGAGATATTTTTTATCTGTATGAGCAGTCAACTTTGAAGAATTAAAACTAAACTTAAATAAATAATAGTTAATTAATCTTGAATGCAATACTCCCACCAAGAATTTACACACATTTGGATTACTATCTGTAATAACTGTAACAGTTTCTTTAGCTTCTAATTCCCCAGCAAAAGTTCCGATAATTCCAGACTCTGCACTGTATATGTTTTGAATAAAAATTTTATTTCCATCAGTTGGCACATCTATAGATTTAAAGCCGAATTTTTTGATATCTTTGCCACTTATTGCATCTTCACTTTTTGACCTTCCACGTCCAATATATCCACTACAGTACTTTTCTAATGTATCGTAGTTTCTTGTTAATTTTTCAAACACTGAATACTCATACTCAGAGGCGTAAATTCTGATGATATCATCAAAAACGTTTTGAAAAATACTAACATGCTCGACAAACTCATTGTTTTCAATAGTTTTAAATGCAATTTTCGAATCAACATTTGGAGTAGCTTTCTTTATTGTTAATACAATTTGTTCTCCTCTAACATCCTTGAAATAAGTTCCTATATCAACAATTGAAAGAATTTGATATTGCCCCAATATTAATTTTCTTAAATCACTATAAGTGGAAACATGTAAGAAATTTTTTGGTATTACATACGATAACGTACCATTTTCAACGAGCATATCTAAACTACGAATAATTGATCCGACAAATAAATTCCCAAAAATACTGCCATGAGGAACATATGGTGGATTTCCAACAATACAATCTGCCTTTTCTATGCCTAATACAGCTAATGTAGATTCAGCTGAATTATTTATACTATCGTAAACAACAATATTCTCAGAATCTATTAATGTCTTTAAGTATTTAATTGTATTATCGTCATTGTCAATTCCGTAAACATGAGTAAATCCTGCATTAATTGCACCAAATAAAAAACTGCCCATACCACAACAAGGATCAACTACTACTGAGTTGTTAGGGATTTTTAAATCCCTATAGATCATATCTACAAGATTATATGAAGTATAATATATTCCATTTTTTTTCTTGAATTCTTTATCAATTGTTGATTCATATTCTCTTTGAATTTCACTAAATTGATTATAGTTAACCATAATCTTATTTAGAACATTCTTTCTTTCATCCATAGGTTTTTTCGCGTTTTTCGGAATTTTCCACATCAATCCAACTTTTTCTGCCCCATGAATTCTTCCAGTTTTACAAAGCAAATTCACTCTTCTATTTGATATTCCCCATAACTCTGAAGCTTGTTTAGAAGTTAAAAAATTCATATAAATACATCCTCCCTGTTTGATTTTATTCCTACTTTGGAATAAAATCAAGTTGATTTCTACTCTTTGCTCATTGTATAATTTATCCATCTACAATACCTATCTGAAATGAGGCGATTGCATGTCCTTCTTTAATATAACTAAGACATCTTCTAGATTAATTGAAATACTAATAGACCAATTTTGGACAAACATCAAAGACATTACACATTTCGAATACGGATATGAGACACATATAACTGGAAATACCCAAACCTTGTTAAAAACACGCAATTCAATAACAGCAAAACACATTAGATTTGCACCTGACTTCTTAGTTTTTAATAACAATGTACCGAATACAGACTTTTTACTTGAATATAAAGTCACATTAACCCCTAGATATACATTAAAAGAGAGGCAATGGAATATAGGTCAAATAGAAGCCGATGCATTTGATAACTATTTGAATTTAGTTAACTCTAGAATACAAACAGCGATTGTTTTCTATTGTCCTTATCATTCAAGACCACTGCTATGTGGTATCCCAAATTTAAATTGGCTTGTGAATTCATATCGACAAAAAACAAACAATTCTACTGGAAGTGGTACTGATTTTTATAATATTGACCTAACTAAACTAGATACATTCGATAATTTTGTAGCTAATTTCCTTCAGATTAATCAAAACTCCATTTCTAATTTACTTACCAAATCTTTTTATTCAAACATAAGAGTTGACAATATACTTCAAACCACTCATGCCCAAAATAGCCAATATAATAATCAACAATTTATAACAGGATTTAACTGGCTAGACGAGTATAAGTAAACTTTATTTCAATAATTCATCCTTTTCTCTTCTCAAAGAGTATCCTATACCTGACCAAACAAGAGAAACTAGCTCTGAATAAATAATAACTTTACGCTGTACTTTGTTCATATCGTCAAAAAGTTTGACAATACAGGCGAGGATCAAGAGGATCTTATTTCCATCGGAACAATCGGCTTAATTAAAGCGATTGAAAGCTTTCAAACTGGTAAAGGTACAAAGTTAGCTACCTTTGCCGCAAGATGTATTGAGAACGAGATACTTATGCACCTTAGATCATTGAAAAAAACTCGTAAAGATGTTTCATTGCATGATCCGATTGGAACGGATAAAGAAGGAAACGAGATCACTTTAATAGATATACTCGGCAATGATGTGGATGACATCGCTGATCAGGTACAGCTTGAAATGGAAAAAAGTAAAATATATAAAAATCTAAGTATTCTTGATGATCGAGAAAAGGAAGTTGTTATTACAAGGTTCGGGTTGTTAAATGGCGGAGATGAACGTACCCAGCGTGAAATTGCGAAGGATCTTGGGATTAGTCGGAGTTATGTTTCTCGGATTGAGAAGCGTGCGCTGATGAAGCTTTATCATGAGTTTTATAAGGGGAAAAGGTAAAAAAAAGGCTAACGCTTGAGGATGGAGAAGTAATCTATATTGTAGATAAACAAAAGCACCTTATGTTGGAAATACGATTAAGTAACACAAATCGTACCCACTTTGAGGTGCTTTTTCATGCAGAGATAATATGCTGGGGCAGGTATTAATCTATATTTTCTAATTTGGAATAAACACATATAATAATAGTAGGGCGATGCCTAACCTGTTGTTGAGCTTGCATAGAAAAAAAGACTGATCCCGTCAAATGAATGGTCAGTTGGCAAGAAACTACCGTAGTACTGCACGAACATAGCAGTCACATTAGCTATTCTTCTTTATTCTTTATTCTTTTTCCCTTCTTCTTGCTTCCTTTTCTCTTCTTCTTTCTTCTTTTTATCTTCTTTTTTCTTCTCTTTTTTTCCTTCCTCCTCTTTTTTATTTCCCTGATTTGTTTTATTCACAATAGTAGTATTCTCTTTTTCTTTCGCTTGTTCGAGTATAGGACGTTTAAACTCAGATGTAGGAACATCCTTTAAGGCTAAGGACATCATTTCGCTGAATATTAAAGCAGGGTATTGCCCACCGGATGTTGTCAAATAATGATTGCTATCCGTGTGATCGTAGCCTAGCCAAACTGCCCCTACTAGCTCTGGCGTATAGCCGACAAACCATGCATCTTTAACACCTCCGGTGATCCCTTCGAACTGTTTGTTCTGTGGTAGCTGCGTCGATCCCGTTTTCCCAGCCACAGGACGATCGATTGCCGCATTCTTTCCTGTACCTTCCCTTACAACATCTCGCAGTATTTCGGTCATCGCATAAGCATTCTTTGGAGACATAATTTCAACCGGTTGGTGCTCTGCCTCAGCTAAAACCTGTCCGTCCACCGTTGAAATTTTCGTAATGGTATGCGCTTGAACCTGCACTCCAAGATTAGGGAACACACTATAGCCTTGCGCAATTTGAAGCGGTGACACTCCTTGGGACAACCCACCCAGTGCCACACTTAAATTACGATCTTCCTCTACTAGCGGAATACCGAGTTTCTCTACAAACTCTATGCCAGTATTAAGTCCAATTTCGTTCAACAGCCATACCGCTGGAATATTTCTGGATTGGATAACTGCCTCTTGAAGCGATACTTGCCCTAAAGTCAGGTGATCCACATTATTAGGTCGGTAACCCTGAATATCCAATGGACCATCATATAGTGTCGAATTTTCGTCGTACCCTCTTTCCAAAGCAGGTGCGTAGACGATTAATGGCTTGAATACCGATCCGGGTTGCCTGACAAGCTGTGTAGCATGATTGAAACCTCGGAATACATGCTCTCCTCGCTGGCCCACAATTCCGCGTATACCACCAGTTGACGGATCCATGATGACTGCCCCGCTCTGCAGCAACTGGTCGGATGCGCTTTCTGGGAACAAAGATTCATTGCGGTATGTTTCTTCCATTGCGTTCTGAACCACCGGATCCAGCTCTGTGTAGATGAGTAGATTTCCAGCAAGCAGTTGACGCTCGGTAAATCCATATACACGAATGGCCTCTTCGATTACTTCATCCATATATGAAGCATATTGACCTAACAAATGGTTGACCTGTTCCTGAGGAATTTCCTTCAGCACTTTAATCGGTTCTGCTTTGGCGTGTAGATAATCTGTTTCGGAGATAAAACCCTCATCTTTCATTAATCCTAGAACGAGGTTGCGACGCTCCAATGCAATCTCCTTATTTTTAAGGGGTGAATATCGACTTGGCGCTTTCGGTAATGCGGCAAGCAAAGCGCTCTCGGCCAATGTCAAATCATTCGTTTGTTTGCCGAAATACCGCTTGGCTGCCCTTTGCACTCCCCATTGGCCTTCTCCAAAATAAATTTGATTCAAATACATTTCGAGAATTTGGTCCTTATTATAAAGTGTCTCGATCTTGAGTGCATAAGCAGCTTCCGTCAGCTTGCGTGAAAATGTTTTTTCACCCGTTAGAAATACGTTCTTGGCAAGCTGCTGAGTAATCGTGCTTCCGCCTTGTACTGCACCGCCTTCCTTTGCATTACGGAAAGCTGCGCGAACAATTCCAAAGATGTCCACTCCGGTGTGATCATAATATCTCTTATCTTCGACCGCGACGATCGCCTGTTGGAGATGCAGCGGTACTTGATCGATCGAAACATATTCAATTTTTGCAGATGTGACCTCGGAACTAACCTCGCCGTACCGATCTATAAATTGGGTCGGAGCAGATATAGGAACGACTAGTTTGGCGATATCAAGAGTATGGATCCAATAGACCCCGATTGCTAATAGCGATAAAAGTAGAAGCATAATCCCGATGATCCATATTCGGAATCGCTTCACCAACTTAAAGATGCCGGAGAGCCTCCAGCGGGTTTCTTGGTTTTTATGTAAATGATGTTTATTCATAGATGCCTCCCACTATAGAAAAGAACGAACTTAGAGCGATCGATATTCTATAATAATGGGGAGCAATCGAGTGATAGTCAAATTAATATTTTGCCATAAAGATTGCTGATATATATTTACATATGTAATTCCATTCTTGATTTTGCTAATTGTTGTATACGAAATTGACACTACATACTCCACATGGTTTGGTTAATAAAAGCTAACGATAGAGCGAGTTATCAGCTATAATATATTGTATGATTATACCAAATAATAGAATAGAGGAGGAGAACAATAGTGGAAAAAGAAATGGATAACATTGCTCGTAACAAGCAGGGATTTAAGTTAAGCACCTTGTCAGGTTATTTTCAAAATATTGGTGTAGATATTATGGCCTTCGACGATATTTATCCGGAAGGGCATCAATCAGGTGTCAGCATCATCATGCATGGAAATCGCGTTGCTACGAACGGCGATATACGTTTTGAACAGACGCCTGGACAGTGGCAACCCGTACCAAAGCAAGGTAAGCGAGAACTGGATGAAGAGTTGAATACGATTACCACTTCGTTAAGTTTTCCGGACACATCAAGGCACCTTAAAGGTTTCAATCCGATGATCTATCCAGATTTTGAGTTCAATTACAAAGTGGTTGTTAAAGGTGAAGGCTCGTCGATCAAAGTGTCTGTAGATCTAGATAGACCGATACCTGACAAGTTTGTCGGTAAAATATGCTTTAACATGGAACTGTTTCCTGGCGTACTATTCGGAAAACCTTGGATTATGGACGACAGGCATGGAATTTTTCCGCAGCAGCCCAACGGACCGGTTCTATCGGTACCGCCCAATTATGTACATACTGGTAATTTTAGCGAACCCGATGCAAAGGCTGACACAAAGCGACTGTCTGGCGACAACAAGGGCTACAATCCGATCATTGCCGATGACCTCATCGCCGATCCGTATGCCGTTGGTAAACGCTTTACCTCACGGCCCGACGATCCGTACAACCGCTTTACTGTCGAAAGTAAGGGTGCAGAGCTTAAACTGTACGATGGCCGCATGAACCATAACAACGGCTGGTTTGTACTTAGTAGCGAAGTACCTAAAGGGGCGACCAACAATGCGATTCAATGGGTAATTACACCGAATGTTATAGAAGATTGGATGAATCCAGCAGTCGTTCAAACATCACAAGTAGGCTACCATCCGAAACAGACGAAAACGGCCATCATTGAACTTGATAAACGTGAAAATATACGCGAAAAACCAGTCCTTCTTAAAATAATCGAGACAGGCGAGAACAAGGTACTCTCGGCTCAAGGATTGGAATGGGGACAATTTCTCCGCTATCGCTATTTGAAATTCGACTTTACGGATATAAGGGAAGATGGTCTGTACAAAGTTCGTTACGGCTCGTCGGAATCGTCCGTATTCCGTATCGCCAGCGATGTTTATGACCGAGGCGTCTGGCAGCCGGTGCTGGAGTATTTTCTTCCGGTACAGATGTGTCATATGCGAGTGAGTGAAAAATACCGCGTATGGCATGGCCATTGTCATGATGACGACGCTCGGATGGCCCCGGTAAATTATAATCACTTCGATGGATACGAACAAGGGCCATCCACACTGACCCAATACAAACCAGGCGACGTCGTTCCAGGGCTGAATGTTGGGGGCTGGCACGATGCTGGTGATTTTGACCTTCGTGTCGAGTCACAATCTGCCGAATTTTACACCTTAGCCCTAGCGTATGAAGCCTTCGATGTCAATTATGATGTGACGACGATCGATCAAGACGAACGCATCGTTGAAATCCACCAACCAGACGGAAAGAACGACATCTTACAGCAAATCGAGCATGGTGTCTTGTCCGTCGTAGGTAGTTATCGTGCATTGGGGCGGCTGTATCGTGGGATTATCGAAAACGACCTGCGGCAGTATGTACATCTTGGCGACAGCGCGACGATGACTGACGGTATTAAAGGAAATGATGACGACCGCTGGGTGTTCACCGAGAATAATCCGCCGCGCGAATTGACGACCGCTGCTCATCTGGCTGCCGCTTCCCGCGCATTGCAAGATTTCAACCATATATTAAGTGCTCAAGCATTGCAGGCCGCCTCCGAGATCTTTAAAGTGACAGATGGATCCAGTCCCGCCAAGGAGGCAAAATTACTTGCCGCTGTAGAATTATTCCTCACCACCGGCGAACAACAATATAAAGACTTTCTACTATCAGAATCCGATTATATCGTCGACTCCATTGACAAGGTGGGCTGGTTTACCGCAAGAGCCGAGAAAGTGCTGAATGACGCTAGTTTCACCAAAAAGATTCGCGATGCATTACCTGCTTTGAAAGAACAGTTTGCGCAGCAGAGCGCCGAAACACCTTATGGAATACCGTATCGCCCGCATATATGGGGTGCTGGATGGGGGATCCAAAGACTGGGATTTGAGTACTATTTCCTACATAATACATATCCTGATATTTTCGATCCCGAATTAGCTCTTAATGCGCTTAACTTTGTTCTTGGATGTCACCCTGGATCCAATACGGCGTCGTTCGCGTCGGGTGTCGGGGCTATATCGGCAACAGTAGGGTATGGACTTAATCGCGCTGATTGGTCGTATATTCCCGGCGGCGTCATCTCTGGCACTGCATTGATTCGCCCCGACTTTCCCGAACTGTTGGTCTTCCCTTATTTGTGGCAACAAGTGGAATATGTAATGGGAGGCGGTTCTACACATTTTATGTTCTTAGCATTAGCGGTGCAGCAAATTACGGCCGATAAATAAATAATAAGTGTAGTATGATTACGCTAGATATAGATACACAATTAATTAGAATTGAGGACTATTATGAAAACCATTGCAGTATATTGCGGCTCCAGTATGGGCGCATCCGAGGTATATCGTGAAGCAGCGATAAAGCTTGGCAAAGAATTAGTTAGACGTAAGCTGACACTTGTATACGGTGGAGCAAGCGTTGGAATTATGGGTATCATTGCTGATACGGTACTACAAGAAGGTGGAGAAGTTATCGGAGTCATTCCTGCCTTATTAGAGCAACGCGAAATTTCGCATCATGGACTTACCAAGCTTATTAAAGTAGACAATATGCATGAGCGTAAACATAAGATGATCGAATTAGCCGATGGCTTTATTGCATTACCGGGCGGACCTGGTACGATGGAAGAGTTTTTTGAAGTATTCACTTGGAGTCAGATTGGTCTACATCAGAAGCCTTGTGGATTATTGAATGTAAATGGCTACTATGACCATCTACTCTCCTTCTTCGATCATATGCAGCAGGAGCAATTTTTGAAGCCAATGTATAACGAGATGAACCTTGTAGCTAATGATGCTGCCGAATTACTTAATCAGTTCTCAAGCTTCACTCACCCAGGCTTGAAAACATATGAAAAAATTTAGATTACTGCTACAACCGAAACTTTCCTTCCAAAAGTTATTGTATAATATAGGAAACTGTAGTAAGTTATAAGACAGTTGCATATGAAACCGTCCGGGTGCTTGAGGAATCAGGCTGAGATAGTAGCTAGTACCGCTACTGACCGTTGATCTGAACTGGATAATACCAGCGTAGAGAATGGGGTTCTAGAAGAAATTTTTCTGACCGTCTGCGTATTACCAGACGGTCTTTTTATGCTTCCATCACAAAAAATGTTGGAGGTTAGCAGTATGAACAAATTAAAGCTTACAGATGTTGTCGTCATTATTATGATTGGTATTGTTTTCGGAGTTATTATGCATTTCTGGGATAATCTTTACAGTGTAGTGAAACCGATACTCCCAACTTTTAGACAATTGATTTATGGCATGTGGTTCATGGTTGGTCCCTTTGCCTATCTAGTTGTCCGCAAACCTGGTGCCGCTCTAATCGCTAGTGTTGCAGCTTCTGCCCTATCCTCGATTATGGCATCAGCAGGCTTAGAAGTATTAATGTATGGATTTGTACAAGGACTTGCTGCTGAGCTTGTATTTGCTAGTTTCCGCTACAAAAAATATAATTTAGTCGTTGCTGGCTTGGCGGGAGTTCTGTCATGTCTAGGTAGTTTTATGCTAGATCTTGGCTATGGCTATGCCGATCTTGAAACTTGGGCTTTAATCGTGAAATACGGCTTACGCGTCATTAGTGCATTTATCTTTACAGGTATTTTTGCTTACTATATTGTTCGTGCATTAGAGAAAACAAAAGTGACGTCGTTAGTACGACCGATTGATCAAAAAGAATTCGAGCAATTGCAAAAATAATGAAGTAATGCTGGAAGCATACGAATGGAGGGATAGCGTTTGGCTAATATCGCAGTAAGTGTGGAGCAATTACGGCTCAAATTCAGTGGAGAGCAAAGATTAGTCTTCCAAGATTTCAACTTACATATCGCTGAAGGAGAGAAGATTCTTATTCTCGGTCCTAGCGGCTCGGGAAAATCTACATTGCTACAAGTACTAAGTGGTATTATCCCTACCTACTCCTCTGTTCCGATGCACTGTACATCGATTCAGACGCCAGAACATTGGGGATTTGTCTTTCAAGATCCTGACACCCAATTTTGTATGCGCTATGTTGATGAGGAGCTTGCCTTCGTCTTAGAAAATCGACAAATGGCTCGCGAGTTAATGGAGCCAGCGATGCGTCATGTCCTTGATGTAGTTGGGCTTCAACTTCCATCACTGCATACGCCGATTGGAAGACTCTCCCAAGGGATGAAGCAGCGACTTGCTTTGGCAGCAGTACTGCTGTTAGAGCCTCATACCGTTTTCCTTGATGAGCCTTCCGCTCTACTTGACCCCGAAGGGAAACAGCTTATTTGGGAAAGTTTGCGTAACAGTTTACAGCAGCATACTGTCATTGTTGTCGAACATCATGTAGATGGTATACTCGATTGGTTTGATCGAGTTGTTATATTGAATGAATCAGGCGTAATTGTTGCTGATGATACCCCCTCTTCTATCTTTGAAACTCAGCAGCAATTACTGCTTCAATATGGCATTTGGTATCCGAATGTATGGCAAACCTATTTATCTGGGCAGAAGCATATTTCTTATCATACTGCTACTCCCACTAGTACTAATATCATCATCGAACTTGAGCAGTTCAGTGGTTCGCGAGGCAATCGTACACTTATCGAAGTCGAGCATGCTACGATTACAGAAGGTTCATGGATTGCTATTACAGGTGCGAATGGCGCAGGAAAAAGCTCATTACTGCTTGCGTTAGCTCGTCTAATCGATAGCAGCGGACAATATAAAATATACGACCAAGCGATCGCAACTGGTAAATCAAGAAAGTTAACAGTACCGCTAGAAATCTCTTATGTATTTCAAAGTCCTGAACTACAATTCATCGCGGATACTATTTATGAGGAGTTACTCCATTCCTACAAGCAGGACATATCTCAACCCGATTACAAAAGCAGCAAAGCTCATAAGAAGCAGCAGGGGCATAAACCGCAGAATGATTACATGGAGACCATTCAAAACTTATTTGCTCAATTCAGATTACATATGCCATTAGATCGACATCCCTTTGAATGTTCCGTTGGTCAAAAACGCCGACTTAGTATATTAACAGCGATGGTAGAGCAACGACCGATTCTATTGTTAGATGAACCTACCTTCGGTCAGGATGCTGCCAACACATTTACCATTATTGAGAAGCTTCAGCAAATGAACGCACAAGGTGTTACGATTATGATGATTACGCATGACCCTATTATTGCTTCACATATTGCTAGTGAGGAGTGGCATATTGCAGATGGTCGTCTACATTCGATAACAATCAACAATCAACACAGAGAAAGAGGTGATGCTAGTGGACAATGTATGGAATTGGTTCATACCAACTAAGACAACATGGCTTCATGATGTCAATCCAGCATTCAAATTCGTGGTCCTGATGGCAATTATGATCTTTCTCTTTTTCAGTCGCAATGCCGAGCAGTACATTTTACTATTTATTAGCTTTAGTATGTTGTTATGGACGATGAGCGGCTTCCCTATTCGTAAATTAGCCCTGCTGCATATTCCGATAATAATTTCAGCTATCTCCTCAGCGTTTACGCTTTTGTTGTTCGGAAGAGGTCAAGAAGTTTTGTGGCAGTGGGGAATTATGAAGATTTCAGAAGAAAGCATTGCTTCGGCAACGCTTATTGGTAGTAAGTCTGTCCTTATTGGAATCGTTAGTCTGATCCTCTTGTTAACGACATCTCCAACATTATTACTCTACTCTCTGATGCAACAATTACGTTTACCTGCTAAATACGTATATGCATTTATGGCTGGTATTCGCTTAATTCCAATCATTATTGAAGAATTTCATATTCGTACACAAGCACTTAACGTACGGCGCATGCAATTAGGAAATGGGGTTCGTTCACTATTTGTACGAATGAAACTTTATTTCATCCCGCTCCTCGCTCAAAGCATTCGTCGTGCACACCGCATTGGGATTTCCATGGAAGCGAAGCAATTTCAAGCGAAAAGAACTTATTATTATGTAACGAAATATAGCATCAACGATATGATTCTATTGATTTATGTTAGCTTTAGCATCATTATTACGTTTTCCTTCAGCTAGTACTACATAGAAATACATCACGCTTGAAATGTGCTTTTTCGATACATGCTTCATCTTCAATCCGAAAGCCAAGCTCCATTAATTCCGTTCTAATTGGCTCCACCGATACAATAATTACTCGGCTAGCCATGGAACTTAATGATCGTAGCATTTCATACCGCTCATCCGCTGGAAGAACTGAGCAATGATTATAAGGGAGATCGACTATCGCGACATCATATGTTGTTTCTATTTCAATCATATTATGAATACGTAATTCACAATGGTAATCGAATGCTGCCATATTTTCTCGCGCGCCAACTACAGCAAGTGGATTGATATCGCCGCCCGATGCTTTGATCCCTTGCGAGCATGCTTCCATCAATACTGTACCGATTCCACAGCATGGATCGAAGAATTGAATGCTTTCATTCAATGATGGTACAGCAATATTGACTAATGACCGAGCTACCTTTGTACTTAATGCAGTCGAATAATGCCGCGGTTTATCATTATGCCGTTGCCAGATTGGATCATGCCACTCCAGCTCGCCAAACACCCAAGCTTCCTCGAGCTGTATTACTCCTAGCAGTAGTTCAGGCTGCTTCAAATCCACTTCGCCCTTCACTTGTCCGCCAAGCTGCTGCTCGATTATTCGTCGCTCTTGGAAAGCGATCCGCTCTACTTGTTCGCCTCGCATTTGATCGAGTGCAACTACTTTATAGGTTCGTGTAACTTGAGGCAATAGTGATACTTTATCCAGTAAAGTGTCCAGATCAGAGCCTTCGCACCAGATGGCAAGCCGGTATTTGACGAACGGACTCCGATCGACATGTTGCTGTATTTCACTGCGCAACAGTATGGTGGAATAATCTACATCAAAGCTTGCGCCCCATAATGCTCTCATCTCCATACTGCATAGCGATCTCTCCTGCTCATGACAAGTAATCCGATATATATAATCCGTTATACTTGTTGTATTTGCTACGTTTTGCTGGCTCATATAACTATTCCTTTGTATCTAGCTTATTATTCTGAACAAGTAATTGTACCGTATTGTTGTCATCCTCAATATTAGCGATCTCATGAATCGGAAACGGCTCATGACATTTGCTACATTCTCTAGCATCAAAGGCATTATGATGTTGGCAATGAGGACATGACTTCTCGTCGTTAAGATTATGAATCTGATGTGTATTTTGTTCCATTTCAAATTTCAGTATATTAACTTGTTCTAATTCACTTGCAAACAAAGCCGGTTCTAGTGCAATGCTTTGATCCACATATTGAGATACCTTTTCCCCAATTTGCTTATAGAGCGAATTAATTTCCGATTGCTTTGAAACATTAATAAGTCGTAACTTATTCACTTCCACAACGATTTTTGCTTTCTGACCTGCTTCAGAGACACCGCTCTTGATTTTATCCATTAAGCTCATATGTCATACTCCTCAACTTTTTATTAGCTTCCTGATACTACTACTTGGAATAAAAAGTAACATCGGAAGCATTAACTAATTTTTTATTAATTTCTCGAAACATTGGGCTGAAGGTTGATTCTAGCAAATTCTTATAGTATTGTTCACCTTATAGTATGAGAGAGGGAGAATGAATGATGCAATTACCTAACAATCAGTGGGGACAAATACTGCAAGCAGAATATAATACATCCTATTTTGAGCAACTATCACAATTTATCGAATTAGAATATGAACAGCATATAATATATCCATCGAAGAATCAAATATTTCATGCACTACATTTGACAGATTACGATAGAACAAGAGTAGTAATATTAGGGCAGGATCCTTATCACGGAGAAGGTCAGGCTGAAGGATTAGCATTTTCTGTTGCTAATTCGATGCCCTTGCCGCCATCATTGCGCAATATTATGAAGGAACGATTTAATGATCTAGCAATTGCTGAGTCTGGAAACGGTTCATTAGAAAAGTGGGCCAGACAAGGGGTATTACTGCTCAACACGGTGCTTACCGTACGAGCAGGTGCAGCAAATTCTCATCAGAAAAAGGGCTGGGAATTGTTCACTGATGCTATTATTACTAAGTTAAGCAGTAAAGAGGAGCCTCTTATTTTCGTCCTATGGGGTAAGCCCGCGCAGCATAAAAAACGACTTATCGCTTCTCATCACATTATTGTGGAGTCTGTACATCCTAGTCCACTAGCAGCCTATCGCGGCTTTTTTGGAAGCAAACCATTCTCCAAAGTTAATGAGCATCTTAGCTCATTAGGTCATCCGCCTATCGATTGGAATAACTAACTAGACACGCTCATATAGCCTTTCAACGGCAGCTATAATACGATCCTCCTGGAAGGGCTTCACGATGAAGTCCTTCACGCCAATATCAATCATATGCATAATTAGATCATGTTGACTCATCGCAGAACAAATAATAATTTGAGCATTAGGATGCTGACCTATTATAGTCTCCGTTGCTTCTAATCCATCCATAATCGGTAATGTTACATCCATCGTTACAATATCAGGTTTATGTATATCGTACAAACGAATAGCTTCTTCTCCATTTGACGCTTCTGCTACAATCTCGCATCCGTTAGCTTCAAGTATCTCCCTCAATATTAAGCGCATAAAAGCAGCAGCATCAACAATCATAACCCGTTTCATTGAACACGCACACATCCTTTGACAGTTATTACTATAGTGTATTCAATTGTACTGAACAATAACTGAAAGAATCCGAAATCATACTTTCGATGGGGTCATGATGAAACGAAACCCAGCAATGTGTACGGTTCAAGTACACGAGCGGGCATTCTCTTGCACGAGGCTTAAAATAAAGGTTCAAAACATTCGCTTGTCAGCATCAAGAAGATGACCCACAGCGGAAACGAGTAGCACAGTGTACGTTATTGGTACACGAGCACACGCAGGCTTTCGATGGGGAGGCATATTCGCCGTCGAATAAGCTACGTTAGCATAATCATCGTGATCACAAGTGGATGTTTTGAACTACCTCTCCTCATATGCTTGACTAGCTTCCTTTAATAGATGTATCCCCCCCGAACTCAACCACTCTTCGACGAATTGATCGAATGCCTCAATAGGTAATTCACCAGTTATTATTTTCAAGAAATAATCCATTTCAAGCGCAATTAACGCATCCCAATATTGCTCATAAGCCTCGATATGCTCGACATTATAGCTTTCCACCATCACCATTGGTTTCTTTGATATCTTTCCACCTAGTAAATAAGATTGCGCATTACTCCACGCCTCCATATCTTTTTTCGGTTGCTCCTGTTCCCGCATAACATACTCATATAATTTTGCTTGTTCAGAATTCAGTGTCTCTACATCTATTTCATCATTCATCGTTTGCATTAGTGTATCGTATCGCTTCGTTACCCCGTCGGGATCATCTAATAATAGGTCGAATGGGAAGTAATTGCGAAGCTGAGTTCCCAATTGCTGAGCTGTAGCTCGAATCGCTTTGCTACTCTCATCATCCATCCCTTCATGTCTTTCTAATGTAGTTGTTAAGTTTAATAGCTCGACAGCTACTTCTGGATTATTATAATTTTTACGTACAACAAGATATCGATCAGTAATCGGTGATGTTTTTGTAATAAATTGCCCTTGCTCACTTAAGGGTGCGGCAAAAACATTCCATTCCGCTTTCGTATCTTGAGACACCGAGGCACTTAGTGGCCAGAAAGGAGCCCACCACGGAGCAAACAGAATACCCATCTGATTTTCTGCAACATATATATTAGAGTCCTTTCTAAGCATAAAGTCTCGATCGATAATCCCCTTTTCATACCACTGTGCTAAACGAATCAACGCCTGCTTCGTCGCCTCTTGAATCGACCCATATACGAGAATTCCTTCCGAGTTAACAATCCAATTTTGCGGGAAAGAATGATGGGCCGAGAAAAAAGAATTTAAGCCAAACACACCTGTTTTATCTTGATATACCAATGATTTTTCGACAGGTATTCCAAGCGTATCATCTTCACCATTGTCATCCGGATCATCATGAACGAATGCATATGAGATTTGCTCAATATCTTCAAGCGTTCGCGGCATAGGAAGCTTTAATTTGTCCAACCAATCTTGGCGTACCCACAAATAAGTAGGAGCATCTGCTTCTATCCCTACATTAGGCAATGCATATAATTTCTGATCAATAGTAGCTTCCTCAAGTGCTTTACCATTCGTTGCATTATAGATCGACTTTACTAGATCTGAGCTGTGGATTTCATACACTTCTGTAAGATCTGCAATCATATCTTGCTGTACTAAATAATTTAACTGCTTGCGATTAACTATGAACAGATCAGGCAAATCATTACTACGAATGGCTAGATCCATCTTCGTGCTGTATTGCTCTTCACCACTTGCATCCCAACTATATTGAATAATAATTCCTGTTTTTTCGTAAATGTAGCGCGACATGAAATTCTCTTCCCCTACATCACCTTCCGGCAGCTCAATCTCTGAATAAGAATATGGAATACGTAAAATAACAGGTTCAGTGTATTTATCTTCATTAGCAATCGCAGCTTCGTTATTGGGTGCTAACGCACAGCTTGTCATAAGCAACGAGCATACTAATCCGAACCAAAGTAGTCTAACTGTTTTCATTGTGCTCACCTCACCTCATAATGCAACGAACGATATTCTGTTGGATATACCCCGAGCTGTGCTCTAAACGTACGACTAAAATATTTATGATCATCCAAACCAATTTTATTCGCTATTTCAGAAATCGTGAGCTGTGTACTTAATAGTAGTTCTTTAGCTGTTTCAATACGTAAATGACGCAATACCTCTCCAAATGAAACGCCAAAAAATCGTTTGAAGCATTGACTAAAATAACTTCTACTCATCCCTACTTGATGTGCGATATCATTCTGGTTCAACTCAGAACCAATTTGATTATACATACTTTGAATCGCTTTGATCATACAGATCACGACATCATGAGACAACGTTAAGTCAGTCATTCTACCACGTAAATGTAAAGATAATTGTAATAGCCACTGCTCTAATTTTGCCCATTGTGATATATCCGGTGCGGACAGTGGTGATTGGGAATCATCATCATGCCATTTTATTGTTAACACAAGCTGTGTATATAGTTGCTCTATTAATGGAATAACATATTGGGGATCTGGTTGGATAGCTAACGTAGCTCGCTGCCATCGTTGCCACTCTTGAGGAAATAGTAACCATCTATATTGTAGCTTTTCATCGTTCCATTGCTTTAGCTGCTGTTCCACTACCTTTTCATCTCTTTGGGATAACGCTTGAACGAGTTCGTTCTCTGTAATCGTCAACGTATCATCATGTGCATAATAAAAAAAATAGTTCAGTAACTCATGCTTCAACCATTGTTCAACTTCATGATGTCCTGCCCGTTCACTGCGCTCAATATAGATTACATCACCATATTGCACTATATCGCCTTGCTCTAATTGTACGATCTGCCCGGCATGCTCACCATCAAGCCGCAACAAGTGCTTACTAATCTGGCTATACGTTAAACTAGCTGGTAGCTGCTCCTGCATATAGTTGCTATCTACCTTTGTCATTCCTCTCAACAAAAAGTATACTCCACCCTTATAAAAAGCTGGTTGCTCTTGCATCTTCTTTTCTTTATCACGCTTTAAACGCGAAATAATTCTTGTTACGATTTCATCTACATTATCCCGATTCAATAATGTTTTTACGATATAATCAATAGCTCCGATTTGAAGTGCCTCCTGGACATAATCAAATTCATGATGACAGGTTAGTACTACAAATTGCACTTCAGGATATCGCTCTTGTACCCGCTTCATTAGCTCGAATCCGTTCATAATTGGCATCGTTATATCAACAAACATAACATCGACAGATTGCTCGGCTAGAAATTGAAGTGCTTGTATGCCATCTTTCGCTTCACCAACAAATGAGATACCGTATTTTTGCCAATTCGTTAAAGATAGTAACCCTTTACGTACCATTCTTTCATCATCAACGACAAGTGCGTTAATCATAACGTTCCTCCTCTAGCGTTAATGGAATAATGACGGATAAACAAGTTCCTACTCCTACTTCACTCTCAATTTCTAGATGACTTGAGTTGCCATAAAAGCGTTCTAATAAACGCTGCACATAACTAAGCCCGATCCCCATTCCGATACTGGAACTTTCATATCTGCGTTCTAATATTTGTTGTCGCGTCAATTCGTCTACACCTGGACCATTATCTCTAACTTCTAATTTCAAAGTGAGCTCAGTATGTTGAACGATAGAAATAGCTATTAGACTAGTGCCATCACTTCTACCATGATAAATTGCGTTCTCTACCATCGGTTGCAGTAAAAATCTCGGAACTGAAATAGATTTCAAGCTATCATCGACATCGATTTCAAACTGTAACTCATCTTCATAACGAATATAATGAAGATCTATATAGTTTTGCAATGCAGCTAATTCATCCGAAATCGTCACAATCAAACTACCTTTTCCCATATTGTAATGCAGAACTTTAACGAGCAACGTAACAATTCGATCAATACTATCCTGTTCATTCGCCCGCGCTAGCCACTGCACTGTATTCAATGTATTATGTAGAAAATGAGGATTGATCTGACTTAGTAGCTTCTCTATTTCTAATTGCAATTTTTTACGCTCATTCGAGGAAACCTCTTCGATTAGTTCATTGACCGTCCGCTTCATCACTTGAAAATTACTGAGTAATGTATCAAATTCTTCAATCCCAATATTTTTTACAGGCGCTTCCCGATCACCAGTCATTCGTACGATTTCTAGATTAACGCGGCGTAAAGAGCCATATACTTTGCGCCATATGATCATCGCTATAATAAATGCTAACACGAGTGACCCGAGCACTAAAATAACCATGCGCCATACCCATTCATTAATTTCATGATTGTACGCACTCTTTTTCACCGCTATAACAAGCTTCCAGCCCTGAATACTTTCATAGCCAAATACATAATTGCCTTCTAGCTGTTCGAGTCCATTGTCGACCATTTGCCAATTCAATGATTCAGGTGCAAATGGCGGATCACCAACATCTGCATATAGCACTTCATTTTGCTCAGAGATTAAATAATGATGAACGGGCATAGCGTACCAATTACTATTCATCATCTTGCGGAACATATTATAATTAGATTCTAAGTAAATGTAGATCGAATCATCACTGCTCGTCTTCACTTCTCGGATCGAGGAAAATACGATATTATCATTATTTTTATATTGAGTCGTATGAGGTCCGAAGTAAGCGGTTCCATTATATCGAATAAATAACGGTAAATGATCGATATTAAAATCATCGCGAACCGTTAAATTGTTAAACAATATCGATTGTTCCGTATTTTCATGATAGTACACCATCAAACCTATATTAGGATTTGTAAAATTAACGACATTGAACGTATCATCTATATATTGAATAAGGTTGGCTTTTTCAGTTTGCTTCTCTGATTGGATATATTCATTGACACGAGTAGCTGTTTGACCATCTAACGCAAACTGCTTTGACACGAAATCCATATTACTAAGTAAATTTTCTATGCCCATCGCTTCTTGTTTCAAACCCGCTTCAATACCTGCTGATATTTTATGCTTCAATATAGAGTGCATAGCAGTATAGGTATAACCTGCTAATAAAGCAGGTGGGCACAAACAAGCAATTAACAAATAAATAATGAGTGTTCTTCGCAACGTACTCCGTTTGAACAATTGCTGGATTCTATTTATAATCTTCATACGTAAGCAACCTCATTTGTAGGCTTTATTAATATTGTAATCAAAATAGTTAATAATGGAAACAGTTTAAAATAAAGTAAGGAAACTATGCGCTAGTTTCCTTACTTTATTAATACTTTACGTACGAATTATGAATTTTTACGGAAATCAAACACTACTTTATGCTGTTCATTATTGAATTCAACAACCTCATCATAGCCAAGACCTTTTGCTTTATTGATCATCTCTTCCTTTAACGTATTAAAGTGAGCTTCATCGTTAGCATAGATCAATTTCCATGAATACTCTTTAATTACTGAAGCAACTTGACCTTGTTTTTGCTTCAGATCGTCACTCATTTCTACATATGGCTTACCTGTAAAGATAGCTTTTTCTACAGCTAGTTTATTGTTTTTCACAAACCATTCTACAGGCGTATTAGCACCCATTGCCGCTCTCCAATTTTCATCTAATTTGGTAGGGCTCTTTGCAAGAGTAGATGTCCATAACTGATAATCATATGGGTCACCGGTCTCTGGGTTAATCATACTTAATTTGAATGTTGTATTATTGATTTGGTTGCGTCCATCATCCCAAACACCGCCACCAAATTCTGCAGGAATAGCTGTTTTGTTAGCAGGGAATGCCTCTTCACCAAGTGCAGTTAATACTGGTTTCCCATCGACAAGCTCCCACGCCATTCCTTCTGGACCATAGTTAGCTGTCATCGTCCCTTCCGGAGTATACAGCCAATCAATCAGTTCCATTACACGATCAGGATGTTTCGTTTTGGAGCCAATTGCATATACTCGACCACCACCATATGGATTAAAGCCATATGAATAAGATCTTGCTTCATTGAACGGTACAAGGTGGAAGCCTTTACCTTCTGCAGTACGTTCAGGTGTATTGTAAGCATCATCAAACCATGAGAACCATGAGAATAAAACTTGACCATCCGTCATTTTATTAATGGCATCACCAAAGTTTTGTGTAATAGAATCAGGATCAACTAAACCCATTTGATTGGCATCAAAGTAAAGTTTTAATCCTCTCATATAATAGCTATCTTCATCAAGAATAGCTTGAACATCTTCTGTATCTGCTGATACTAAAGTGAAGCCACCTGGGTTGAAGCCGTCAGCTTCTTCATAACCATGCATACCTGCCCAAGCTTTATTATTCATCATCATATTGCCATCCCAGTCAGCCCACATAGAGAATGCATATGTTGGCTTGCCGCTATCACTTTTTGGTTCAAGCTCTTGCATTGCTTTAAGTACTGAAAGGTAATCCTCCATTTTATTGATTTCTGGTCTACCTAGTGCTTCATATAGATCCCAACGTAGGTTAGGATGATAGTTAAGCTCTTGAGCTTCAGAAGGACCATCACTATCTGGACCAATTTCATTACCAACACTATAAAGTCCAGTACCGCCACCAAATTGTGCTATGTTTTTCTCTAGCGCTTTCGGGGCATTAGCTAGCAGATTTTTACCGTATTGATCAATTAAGCCATCCTTGTTCCAGTCAAGAAGCATGCCAGCTGCAATCGCATCAGTATATTTGGCATCAGTATCACCGAATACAACTAGATCACCAAGGTCGCCACCTGCCATCATCGTTTGGAATTTTGTATCGCCTCCACCTTCAAGGTTAGATGCGATAATATTGATGTTAATATTGAACTTTTCTTTCACCGTATGGGCAAACCAACCTGTTTGCTCACCAGAGAAATTCGAAAGCATAGAGAAAATATCAATAGTAATTTCCTCACGTGTAGCAGGCTCAACGACATCAGTACCTGCATCGCTAGTCTTCGGAGCTGGAGTAGCGGTAGTTTTCGGGTCATTGCCTTTAGAGCCACATGCTGCTAATAATGAAATACACATCACCAATACTAATAGCGTTACTAACGACCTCTTTGTTTTAACCATTTTTATTACTCCCTTCTTATAGTAAACTTTGAACACATACTTTAAGAAAACCACCTCCTACAAACTTTTTGTTAAAAAAGTTACATCGAAAGCATTAGCTACAAACTTTTCAAGTACTTCATGTTGAGTTAGCCTTTCACTGCACCGATCATAATTCCTTTTACAAAATAACGTTGGAAGAATGGATACACTGCTAGAATTGGAGTAACGACAATCATCGCTACAGTTGTTCTAACCGATGTAGACGTTTGCAATTTTGACAAATCAATATTTTCCAATCCTTGACCCGATTTAATAATTGCTGCCAATGAGTTCGATTCATTCAAATATTTATATAGTACAAATTGCAATGTGTAGTATTTATCTTTCGTCATAAGAAAGACCGTATCCATAAATGAATTCCACTGATTGACTGCTGAGAAAATTGCAATCGTAGCAACGATTGGCATAATAAGTGGAAATACGATACGTGTGAACAATGTAAATGTACCGGCTCCATCCATCTCAGCTGATTCTTCAAGTGCTTCAGGTAATGATTCAACAAAGGTTTTTACTAGAATGACGTTAAAGGGTGATATAATTGCCGGGAGAATATACGCCCAAAAATTATTTGTTAAGTTCAAATTCATCATAACGATAAACCAAGGTATGATTCCTGCATTAAAGTACATCGTTACAATAACGAAGCGGTACCAAAATACACGGCCGGCCATTTTACGTTTTGTGAACAAATAACCGAGAAATGCTGAACCAATTACAGTACCTATTGTTCCAAGTACCGTTCTGCCCACTGATACTAATGCAGCTTGTGACAGGCCCTTTACTTTCAATACTTCTACATAATTCGAGAAATGTATGCCCTTCGGGTAAAAAGTTACACTCCCCGCAGCACTTAGAGCATTATTACTTATCGTTTGTATGAACAAATAGTAAAATGGAAATATACAGATCAGCGTTAATATAGCGAAGCCTAAGTAATTCAAAATCGAAAATAATTGATCAGTAAAGCTACGTCGTTGCGTCATACGATGTTCTCCTCCCGTACAGTGATTGAACTAAATAACAGATTCCCCTCTTACCCATTTCGAAAGTTGATTCGCGACAAAGAGTAAGAATATACTTACAAATGATTTCAGCATACTAACAGCAGTAGCAAAGGAGAAGTTATAACCGACAAGTCCTGTGTTGTATACGTACAAATCGAGAACCTCTATCGAGTCCTTATTCAAACTGTTTTGGAAGACAAAGTATTGTTCTAGACCGTTATTCATAAAGTTTGCAATCGATAGCAATAGCAGTACGAAGAACGTTGACATAACACCAGGTAACGTGATGTGCCACATTAAGCGGAAACGTCCCGCACCATCAACCTTCGCAGCATCGTATAATTCTTGATCTATTGAAGTAATGGCAGCAATGTAGAGAATTGCACTCCATCCTAGCGTTTTCCATATATTCCATAGTGTCATTTTGATCCAAATGAAATCTGGCGAAGCTAAGTAATTAACAGCTTTTTCTTGAAAGCCTAGCTCAATCATTAACTTATTAACAATTCCGTTATCGACTGAAAACAACATGAATGCAATCGCGTATACAAGTACCCAGCTAATAAAGTTAGGTAATGTGGTTAACGTCTGTACCATTCGCTTATACCAATTCGTCTTAACTTCAACGAGTAATACTGCGAATATAACGGGCAAAACTGATGTTAAAATCCCTAATATACTAATACCGAATGTATTCTTTATAACTCTAGTAACTTCTTTTACTTGAACTTCATTGTTTATGATTGAAGTAAACCATTTAAATCCAACAAATTCAGTTTCCAATAACGGGAATCCAACGCGATAATTGAAGAACGCGTACGTCCACCCATATAACGGGAAGTAACTAAATACAAAAACTAATATTAAAAATGGTGAAGCATACAGCAATAAGCGATATTTCGTACTTATTGTAAACTTTTTTCGAATCGGTTTACTTTCAAGTGCAGGATTCATAGTTACCCTCCTAAAACTTTTCATGAGCTACTTATCATACTTCCTTGGTGATGAAAAGTAACTTCGGAAGCATACACTAAAACTTTTCATAACTTACTGCTATACTTCCTTGGTGATGAAAAGTAGCATCGGAAGCATATGCTACAACAATTCGTAAGCGCTTACTATTCTTGTGTAAATTCATTTTATGCTTTATTTGATTGATAGAGGGATGGAAAGTTGTCTGTGAAATAGTAAAAAAAGTGTGTAATTAACCAACATATTTCATCGCCTATCACACATTTTTCTACCCCAGCTCGTGGAAAGAACATTAAAAAAGCGAGTACAGAACGGTTTTCACCATTCTGTACTCGCTTTTAATTGTAGTAGCCGGAACAACCAATGAAACGAAATAATCATCGTGATCACAAGTGGATGTTTTGAACTTCCTCTCATTTCTTATCAATGATCAACGCAATTTGTTGACGAACCGTATACGTCTCCTTAAGTTGATCTTCTTGAAGAGCTCCAACTTTAATGAGACCCGTTATTTTTCCTTGATCAGGCTTGGATAACATACGCCAAAGTTCGGGATCAGGTAGCGCATCATATAGTAAATTTTCCTGATATTCTTTACGCTCAGACGTCACCAATTTCACTTTATAGCTACCGATAATCTGCTCTTTGCTATCTTCCTCCACCATCTTCGCCATTATCTGTTCCTTCAATTGAGCCAATTCTTGTTCAATTAACTTTTGCTTTTTCTTCAATTGATAATAACGGCTAACTTCAATTTTCATATTATCATCCCCTTACAGAACATAATATGAAAATAGTGCAGAGCCTATGACAATGAAATAAACCCCATATAGTTAAGAATTGGTTCATACACACCGTGTAACAGCATGTATAGCAACGCCCCTACGAAAGCACCAATTAATGCACCATTAACACGGATTCGTTGTAAATCGATGTCAACTTTACCTTCCACAAATTCAACCAGACGCTCTTCCGAAAATGTATTTAACGTTGCGCGTACAATTTTACCTATAACAGCATGCTCATGCTCAATCAAATGACTTAGAAAATGCTTTAGCTTCGCTTCAACTAATTGTTGTGATTGTATATCGGATTTGAACCAGTCCCAATATGATCTCACTAACCTGATCAACCATTTTTGCAATTGTGGATATGGCACGCTATTTGGTTCATTCCCACCACTTAATTGACCTTGAACATATTCAATCAATTGCTGTAGCAAAGGAGAAATCGTTATTTCCTCTAATAATTGTTGTTTCCATTGTTCTATAACTGTTGCGACATCTTGATCGGCTTCTTGAAGCTGCTGAGCTAGATTCTGCAATTGTTCAGACAGCATAATACGAAGCTCATGCTGTGGATTTTTCAATTGTACGAGCAATAATACGATATCGCGATATAGTACATCAGCGGCATCGTCAAAATTAACTGCATTGGCTGCTTGAGCGAAAGAAAACAATGTTTTGGCTAGCCAGCCACCACCGGTTTTTTCTAATGCTTTGTCTTTTTCTTGCTCTAGTAAAGCTTTAATAGCTGGTATTACATCAGGTTGTTGAACTCTTTCTTGCGCTAGCTCAAGTAGTTTTTCAATCAAATATTGATCATATTGCTTCTCAAGGGCATAGGAAAGTCCTTTACCAATATGAGTTGATGCTGAATTACGCCCCAGCTGATCATGAATTTTTGCCGAAACGGCTACTGCCAGCTGCTCACTTTGTATAGAATTAACCACTTTAGACAGCAACCGTTGAATCCATCGTTCTGAACTTTTACTATTCCATTGACTATCAACCAATGAAATCACCAGTTCTGACAGCTTCAACTTGTTCAGTTGTTGTTCAATCATTTCTTTATTCAAGAGCTGAGCTTCTACTAGATAGACTACTCCATCAATTAATTTATCGCGATTTTTGGGAACAATCGCTGTATGCGGAATCCATTTCATACCAAGCGGATGACGGAATAATGCCGAAACAGCAAACCAATCTGCTAAAGCACCTACCATACCCGCTTCTGCGATAAATAGCAATGCATCACACCACCATGGATGATCGAGCGTCCATTTCAAACTAAGAGATATAACGAATAGAATCGCTAATAACAATAAGCTAATATTGGCACGACGACGCATATTCATGATAGTATTCCTCCAACAGTGTATTGAATTAGATATAGGAGAACACCGATTAATGACCCTACTGCTGTACCATTCAAGCGAATATATTGTAGATCCTTTGCCGTCTTCTCCTGTACGAGCTCAATCAATTGCTCTACATCGAACTGTTCTAATTTGTTACGAACTAATTGTCCAACATAAGCATGATTACGCTCCACAAATTGCATTAGAGCATTCCGTACATAATGATTGAACTGTTCCAATATATCGCTCTGCAATTGCAAAGAAAGAAGTAATTCATCAATCTTACTATCAAGCCAAGTTGCTAGCGAACCTTCTGCTTGCCCATGTTCGGAACGATCAAGCTGCTCGTGCAACTGCGTTAGAAAATTGGAGATCGTTGCCTTCGTTAACAGTGACGATGTTAACTTTTCAAATAATCGCTCAATTTTTCGCGATATGTCTGCGGCATAAGCTGAATCTTCTTGTAGTCTATCGCTAAATTGTATGATGTATGATTGAAGCTTTATTTGCAGTGGATGATTATGATCTTGAATAGCAAGGAGTAGCTCATCAGCTATTTTCAGCAACTTTTCAGTTAGCTCATCTGCATTCAATCCCGCTATCCCATTTACAAATTGTCTGCCCTTCTTATTCTGCTCGTAGGAACGCAATGCAGTAGCAATAAACTCCTGTAAAAACTGCTTAATACCAGGCTTTTCAAGCAATTTCCGCAGTTGTTTGGAAACGGCAGAAATTAGTAGATGATCGTACTTCTCTTTCACACTCCACATTATAAATTGCTGTAGTATCGGAGTTAATTGACTATGTTGCAGCCCTTGATTAATAAGGCGCTTTAAGGATAAGCTTAATACCGCAGGATTACTTACTTTCAACAAATCAGCTAGCAATTGACGAGACAGATCTTTGATCGCTTGTTGTCCTTCATCACTTTCAACATAATGGACGATAACTGTAGCCGCATTATAATGCTTAAGCTGCTTTACAATCATTTCTGTTGATAGTAGCTCATGCTCTACCATGTCAACGAGTTCATCTATTAATCGATCTCGATTTCGAGCTATAATATTAGTACCTAACCAGTTTGGCCAACGTATTTTTAAGGGCTGACCGAATATCGCACTAACCGCAAAAGAATCAGCTAATCCACCAATCGTTGCAGCACAAAAAGCTGCAAAAAGTAGTCCTCCGAAAAAAGTTTGTTGAAATGGAAACACAACTAACAATCCAATAAATGATAAACCAATTGATAAATTAACACTTTGACGTAAACCCCATGTTCTCATAGCAGGACTCCTTAAAGTTTTCGATCATTGTAACGTCTAGTTGTACTTTCTTAGATCAAAAGTACTTTGGAAGCTTATGCAAACGATCATTGATCTTATTATTTTATCCTTTTTCCGACAAATCAGCCACCCTATCTTAATAAACATACTATATGAGCCTAGAAAGGAAGTTATTTATGAGCAATTTGAACGGAATTAGAATATTGTTAGTTGATGACGAGGAAAGTATTCTCGAATTTTTAGAATTAGGTTTGATGAATGAAGGTGCTATCATCGAAACTGCGATCAACGGTATGCTCGCAATTGAAAAAGCTGAACAATTTAACCCCCATGTCGTTATCCTTGATGTAATGATGCCTATGCTCAATGGTTTTGATGTGTGTAAATCGTTAAAGGAAAAGGGAAATGAAATTGCAATTATTATGCTGACTGCCAAAGATGATATTGCGGATCGTGTGAACGGCTTTACATTAGGGGCTGATGATTATTTAATTAAACCATTTAGTTTCAGTGAATTGATCGCTCGTATTCATGCACGAATTCGTAATCAGTTTCCTAATCTATTAGGGGAAGTTCGTTATGGACTATTCATCCTTGACGACCGTCGTAAAGAGATCACCTTCGATGAACAAGTGTTGGAGCTGTCTCCAACGGAATATGAATTACTTAGATTACTACTTTTGCATAACGGTGCTGTACTAAGTAAAACCATTATATTAGAGAAGGTATGGGGCTACGATTTTGGAGGAGAACAAAACATAGTCGAAGTGTATGTTCGTTCTATTCGTGAGAAACTAGGAGACAAAGAACATCGAATCATTCGTACCCTTCGAGGCGCTGGCTATAGGATGGATGTGTAATGCAAACAAAAAAGTGTTTTTTACATTCTTTGCGTGGACAACTAATTACAACTACATTAATTATAATTGCAATTCTATTTCTTCTTATCGGTATATTACAATACACCTTTATGAAGGATTTCCTATATGAGAATCGAGCTGAGGCCATTCACTCACAAATGATGGCCTGGCCACCGGATCCGTCGTTCCTCAAGCAGAATGGCGAATTAACAAGACGTAGAGATGATAGTGAACGAACACCTAATGGACCGATTATGTTTCAGCCAGGAATGGAAGTTAGCTATATTCAATCCGATGGTAGTGTAACGATTATATCTGACGATCAAGATGAACTATCTCCAATCATTACTACAGAAGATTACGCCCATATCTTAGAAGCTAGCAAATTGTATCAACTCAAAAAATATTACATTTTTTCTGACGGTGAAGGCGCAGATAAGATGGTTGTGTTTCATCATAATAATGCTAATCGTGATAATGGTATTTTGCAAGTAAGTATCGAGCTAGACTCTTTACACAAACAACTGTATACACAGTTAACCATTTATATCATCGTTGCTCTTGTGGCATTGTTAACTGGATTTCTACTATTACTACCAAGTCTGCGAAAGACGTTAAACCCATTAACGAATGTTATCGATGTTGTAGAACGTACGTACGCTGGTAACCTCTCTGAGAAATTACCTGTCAATCAAAAACAATACGAGATTGATCAATTATCCTTTGCATATAACAATATGCTTGAAAGAATTGATCATGCTTTCGAGCTTGAACGACAAAGCAATGAACGAATGAGACAATTTATCGCTGATGCTTCACATGAACTTCGGACACCTATAACTTCTATATTCGGGTTTATTGAGGTGCTTCAAAGAGGAGCGAAGAATAACAAAACGCATCTAGAGGCTTCCTTGAAAACTATGGGACAAGAGTCCAAGCGAATGGCTGTGTTAGTTGAGAACTTATTACAACTTGCTAAGCTAGATATTACTACTGAGCAAACCAATTTTCATGTTGAAAAATTCAGTTTAACTGGGCTGCTCGACAGTATGAAGACGCAACTTGAAATAATGGCAGAAGATCGAAAAGTAACGATAACGACGATAAATAGTTCACACTGCTCCATAAAGGGCAATAAACATCAAGTTAGGCAAGTCATCCTTAATCTTGTGCAAAATGCTATTCAACATACTGACAAACAAGATGGTGTAATTACGGCAACGTTATCCGAGCTGGAACAGCAGGTTAAGTTCGTTATTACTGATAATGGTATTGGAATAGCGAAAGAACATCTCCCGCAGCTATTCGAACGCTTTTTCCGTATTGATCAAGCACGATCTCGCTCATCAGGCGGCGCTGGATTAGGGCTCTCTATTTCTAAATCTATAATAGATGGTCATAAGGGTACTATTCATGTAGAGAGTAAACTTGGGATCGGGACAAGCTTTATTATTTTGTTCCCGAAGGTAGACGATAATGAATAATTCGATATATGCTTGCTAGTTCAAGATGTTCAACCAGCTGCATATGAAAATTGTCAAAAAAAAAAACGTATTAGATTGGCTCCAAGAAAAAAACAGCGGCAAGTCTTAGACTACCGCTGTCTTTAATCTAATGTTGAGCATCTAATTCAAATCAAGTCAACGATTACTATTTCAAGAAAAATCTAAAGAAAACGAACCAGGTTTACTTACAACTCTATGAACGATTGAAAACAGACGAGTTGCAATATCACCTTTAACATTAAGTCTATACCCACCTTGAACTCTATCCACAAAGCCGAGTTCAATGCACTCTATTATTACTTTGTCAAAATTCATGTCCATGGGTAGACGTGAGCGTAGTATCGAATCTCCTATTGGAGTAAAGTCTGGCTGTAAGTTTTCATTATCATGCAGTAACTCATATAGAACTGTAATAATATTCACAGGTAAAATATTCATTGGAAATTCTACCGATTCATGCATTGCTTCTGTAGCTTCGTTTAAGAAAAGTGATGTTGCGATACAAACTAATCTATCTTTTGCCCACAAACCCAATCCAGTTGGACCTAGCTGGATTTGAGTTAGCGCTGGATGGGATGCCGGTGTCTGCATATTGTGAGATGTTGCAGCAATCACCTCGCCCAGAAAGTTAATTTTTTGCTCTTGGGTCGTCTTCTGAAGTTCGATTCTTATTTGAGGCAACATAGCTTGCAAATTGCTAGTTCTTCCTAGCAAGTAGTCTGTTGTGCAGTCAAAAATGTTTGCCAATTCCGTTAAGAGTGAAATATCGGGCAAGGAATCTCCTTTTTCCCATTTCGAAACTGCTTGTGCGGAAACATTAAGAAACTGCCCTAATTTTTCTTGTGTCATACCTTTGTCATGACGCAGCTGACTGATTCTTTCACCAAAATTATTAGTATCCGTTAGCATAGTTTAAGCACCTCCTTCAATTTATAAATTGATTATAGCTTATCTGTATCTTGATGGTATCGAGGCGTAATTTTACAACTAAATCATTGGTTGAAATTCTAAAACATTGGTTGAACACAAAATCATTTTGAATGTTGAGTTATAGTTTCCGGTTAGTTCAATAACTGTTAGCCCCACTTTTTCACAAAAGTAACTCTATGATAGTCTGTTTCAAAGAAATCCTTTTCAAAATCAACTTGCTCATAACCAATATTGCGGTAGAAAGTTAACGTATTTTCATTTCCAACATGCCCCAGAGTTTGTAGAATCACCTTGTTCCCACCAAGTAAGTGAACTTGATTACATATGGTATCAAGCAGTCCTTTTCCGATTCCCTTACGTTGACTTTCCTTATGAACTGCTACCCCAACTATTTCATAAAGTCTTTTTTCGACATCGAAAATATATCCAGCATGACCGAGAACATTATCGGTATGTGCCACGTAATAACCGCAAATCTTATGATCCTGTTTCTCCAGAAAATCAGACCACCTCAATGGGTATTTCTCAATGATGAATTTTGGAAATTGAAGAGGGTGACTTGCCATAATATTTTCAACATGACTTCGGTCATTATCTTCCAATAAACGTATAATCAAGCCTTCACCCCCCTGAATTACTGGAAGCTATTGATAAGTACAACTTCCAGTCGTAATCCTTAAGTTTAACAGTATTCATCACTCGTGTGCGGCATGAAAATATTTGACAATTTTCCCGCCTGATAGTAAGGGTAATCCATCATCTTTTGGACCTTCTTCACCACATCCTTATTCGTTAGTGATTCAACAAGGTACAACCCTAAATCAATTGAAGCTGAAACACCTCCGCCGGTTAAAATATTCCCATCGCGTACAATCCGAGCCTTAACAACCTCTGTGCAATAAGGAATCAACAATTCATAAGCAGCTGGATTCGTTGTCGCTATTTTATCAGTTAAGAACCCTGCAGCACCTAAAAGCAAAGACCCCGTACAAACAGACACTTTGTATTCCACATCTCGAGCAGTTTGTATCCAAGATATAAACTCTGTATCGTATCTCAATTCTCTGGTAGACATGCCGCCGGGAATAAATATTAAATCATACTTAGACAGATCTGGGCTAATATGCTTTATCTGTATTGTCATACCACGGTCGTCTGTAATTTCCTCGCGTTTTGCACAGAGATCCCAAGACACATTTTCTTTAGCATTTAGAATTTGTAGCCAAGATACCGCTTCATAAAAGCCGACAAAGTCCAATGTTGTCATCTTGTCAAAAAGAATATAAGCCACTTTCACCCCATAACACCGTCCCTTTCATGGATAGAAACACAAAAAAGCATCTGATCTTAGATCAAATACTTTGCCCAGGCGAACGGCGTATGAAATATGTGCTTCCTCGTGGTACTCCACGTTTCGCCAGTCACACATACCAAATATTTACTTTATTATAGTCTGGAATATCTATTACATCAAGTTAATTTTTACGTTATCCTGCCTGTCAGTTTAACGAGGACAAGACAGACTTACACTTTATTTTCAGTGCCTACAATTTTATCATCCGAGTCCACTACTTTATTTTATTTGGACAAAAAGAGCAAGATGTCATCATCTTGCTCTTTTTGCTTATTATTATTATTGCTTAATCGTAAAGGAATCCAGTAAATCCCCGTTAACATCGTAAGCGTTGTAGTTCAGCTCAGTTGCGGAGACGGTTACAGTTCCAAACATTTGCAATCCATTTTGGAAATGAACGGCTTGATATTTCTTATCCCTTTTCTTTTCATTAAACTTCGTACCCGAAGCGTTCATCGTAACGTAAACCGTACCTTCAGTAATCGGATTGGATTGCCCCTCAACAACCTTACCATCAATCAACGGATAACTTCTCGAATATTCGTGGTTATGGCCTTGCAGCACTAGTTGAACACCATACTTATCAAATAATTGTACCCAATCATCTGCTTCATTAAAGCGACTACCGCCGTATACGCCGCGATGCATAGAAACGATAATCCACTTCTGCGGATGTTCCTCCAACACTTGTTCTAACCAACTCGTCTGTTCATTAATATCCCCTTCGGTATTCATACTAATATAGAGCATATTACTATACTCAAAATAATAACTTGTCTCTGCAATAAGCTTATTCGCCCCATTTAACGGCATCTTAAAATGTGAATGATAACTACTCGCCATTCCTTTCAGTTGTTCATGATTACCTGTTGTCGGCATAAATGGCTGACTCTTAAGTGATTTACTATATTGGAAGAACCATTTCCACTGTTTTTCAACATTTGGATCTTCAGTCATATCACCGCTATGCACAATAAATTGAGCTTCTGGCAATGTGTTTATCGCTTTTGCCAATGTTTGTCCCCACACTTGATAATCATTTTCAGTCTCACCTTGTGAATCTGTTACGTGAATAAATGAAAACTGCTCCTGGTCAGCACTGTAGATTTTAAATATTGCATTGTCACTACGTAACTTTTTGTTCTCTCCACCTACACGATATGTGTAGCTTATGTTCTCTTGCAGATGATCTAATCTCACAGAATAGCGATAATAAGTCTCGTCATTGCTATTCCTGTATTCCTTTACGGATGCTGCCGTTGTTATCACATGATCAGAATTCCATGAGTCGTATTCCGTACTACTAACCCACTCTATATAAGGTTGAACTTCTAACTGTGTAGAACTCCAACTTATAATACGCTTTGTATTATCTACAATCGAGATCGTTACTCCGTAAGGCTTCTCATTGTTATGTTTTTTCCAATACTCTACTATACCAATACCTATCAGCAATATTGCGATAATGATCACTATTATTAATTTATCTTTCTGCATGTAATCTCACCTGCTCTCATCCCTTTTACAAAATTTTAACACGAAATTCTATTGACAACCATTCAGCGTACTTTCAGTTACTATTCATTTTCGTATAAGCATTCGACTTTACAATATAACTATACATTGATTACTACGAAATAGAAATGAGGTGTACTATGAGCCAATCGTTAAAATATCGCAATGAGTTCAAATATTATATTAGTCCTCATCAACGTTCCATTATTACTCAGAAATTAAATAGTATTCTACAATTAGACCAACATGTATCTGAGGAAGGAGAATATCATATTCGCAGTCTGTACTTTGATGACGTTCAAAATACAGCGTTACATGAGAAATTAGGAGGCATTCGAGACCGTGCCAAATACCGAATACGGATATACAACAAAAGCGATGACATCATTTACTTTGAGAAAAAAATTAAATTTCGTGATTATATCGCCAAATTAAAAGAACCGATTTCACGAGCAATGTACGATCAAATTATTGCAGGAAATTATGAAGTATTAAAAGAGTGTGATAAACCATTACTACTTGAGATCTATAATCAGATGAAAAACCAATTGCTTCGCCCCGTTGTCATTGTCGATTATGTCCGCGAACCCTATGTATCTCGACATGGAAATGTTCGCATTACATTTGACAAGCAATTACGAACCGGATTGAACAATATTGATATTTTTGACCCTAACTTAAAGCCAATACCAGTGCTAGACGACGAAAAAATCATTTTAGAAATTAAGTATGATGAGTATTTACCACAAGCTATACAAGCAGCGCTACAGCTTGAAGGCGTTCATCGAACGTCAGCATCAAAATATGTTATTTGTCGCAAATATAATAAAGAGAACAATTGGGAGGATTATTAATGGAAACAACAAACACAGTAACTTCGGCAGCAGCAGCTACTGAGGCGACAAGCAACTCATTTACAGATATTATTAAAAATTCGGTGCTAGATAGCTTTGGTACTGACATTGCAATTAGTCAAATTATTATTTCACTAGCTATTTCTTTCATCGTCGGATTATTTATTTATTTCTTATATCGCCGAATATTTAGCGGCATTTTGTACTCGAAAAGCTTTAATGTAGCCCTTATCGGAATGACGATGATTACAGCCACTGTTATTATTGCAATTAACTCTAATCTAGTGCTATCACTCGGTATGGTTGGTGCTTTGTCCATTGTGCGTTTTAGAACACCAATCAAAGACCCGACTGATCTGATCTTCTTATTCTGGGCAGCAGTAGCAGGTATCGTTACAGGTGCTGGTTTCTATAATTTAGCTATTATCGGCTCACTAATTATTGGATTGATCTTGTTCTTCTTTATTAAAGGTGGATCTACAGAAACTCCTTATTTACTAGTTGTTAATTGTGATCATGATACAGCAGAACAACTAGCGCAAGGTCTGATTTCAAAAGAAGTCAAAAAATTCAATGTCAAACAAAAAACAGTTACTCCAGGTAATATTGAAGTTACTTTTGAAATCCGCCTCAAAGAAAAAACTGGTTCATTCGTTAACAATTTAGCAGCTATTCCTGGTGTTCAAACGGCCGTATTAATTAGCTATAATGGCGATTATGTATCTTAATCTAGGAGGACGATATGAAATTAACATCATTAAATTCATCGTTAATCGTCGTTAGTCTAATCCTTATGCTTAGTCTTATTAGCGGGTGTTCCTATTGGGATACCTCTAATAAGGTTAATGGCAAAGCTACTACTAGTAAATTAGACTCGATCTACTTTCCTAAAGACGAAATCATTTCTGTTGAAATAACGATTGATGAAACTGCATTTCAAGAAATACTTGATAATCCAACAGCAGAAGCTTATCATTCTGCCAATATTACGTATAACGGCAAACAGTTAGATAATGTTGGATTTCGGACGAAAGGAAATTCCAGTCTATCATCCGTAGCTAGAATGACGGAGTCAGAGCGCTATAGTTTCAAGTTATCACTTGATGAATACGTATCACAAAATATTGAAGGAATGACAACGATCAATCTCAATAATAATTTCAGCGATGCATCGTATATGAGAGAATTTCTTGCTTATGAAATTGCTGAAAATATGGGCATCGCTACTCCTAAATACTCTTTCGTAAATGTGTATATTAACGGAGAACTTTGGGGATTATATACAGCCGTCGAGCAAATGAGTGGTGCATTTATCGAGCGAGAGTTTGAGGATAGTTCAGGTACATTGTATAAATCTAATGGTGCTACCGGCGCAGATTTAACTAATCTGGCTACTTTTGCTGAATACACAGGTCTTGATGTAAAGTATGGCAAAGCCGATGAAGAAGCACTCCTTCATATGACGGATGTGCTTAACAATGGTGGTCGTTATGAAGAGGTGCTTGATGTTACATCTGCATTGAAATTTATAGCGCTCAATACGGTTATCTCTAATCTCGATAGCTATGCAGGTATGTTAAAGCATAATTATTATTTATATGAGACAAGTGGCATATTTACCGTTATTCCTTGGGATATGAATTTGGCATTTGGCGGTTTTGGTGGTTCCGGTATACTTATTGATGAGCCTACCGGTGTTTCGCTTAGTACTAGACCACTAATCGCTAATCTCATTGCGAACGACACGTATCGTGAGCAATATCATACTATTATTAGCGAACTAGTAGAGACTGAATTCACTAGTGGACAATTTGCTACGAGAGTGCAACAAATCCAAGCGTTAATTAGTGATGCAGTTGCTGCTGATCCTACTGCTTTTGTTACTTACGATGAGTATGAAAAAGGTGTTACATCATTATTAACTTTCGTCGACACACAAATAGATTCTATTGCAAAACAATTAAGCGGTGAAATTGAATCTGCTGGTGATGGTTCAGGTTCAGCTACTAATGGACCAGGCAATGGTGGAGGCGGGATGATGAACTTTGGCGGTCGTGGCGATAATGCTGATGGCGCAATGGTTCTTCCCGATGGCATGAATTTTACCCCCTCATCTGTAGTCCCTACTATTTCAACGGAAGTGAAACAAGAGCATGCTATAACCACATTATTCAGTGTGATTGCGATATTAATTGGTGCATGCATCATTGTACTGTTCCGACGTAACCATCTTTAAATTAGAAAGCTGAATGATTATGACATGTTATTCCATGTCGTAATACATTCAGCTTTTCAAATGATAGCAATCTACTATTTTGCGACTCCACTAATCGTAAATTCTTTCGCACTAGGCTTTTTTCGAATACACAGAAGAATGGTGAATTGAGAAGCAGCCATCGTTACAATAATGATTGGCAGCCAGAATGATTCAAGGTCTCTCGCAAAAATTATTAATAAAGTTATGGAAGATACCCTGCCAAAGTTAACAAAAAACTCACGCATTACAACCGCTTCAACCTTTAATTGCCCTTTAAGTGGTAGTTCTTTTATGGAACGGTAGAAATAAGATGTTAGTGAATTCATTAACAAGGGATTACAGATTGAGTACACTGCCATGAAAAGCACTACTGTCCAAAGCTTAACACCGATAAATAACAAGGTTGCACCAACGACAACACCCATTGTCGAAAATAATATATATTTATATGCTAGTTGTTCCTTGGCCTTCTTGGAAATTACATATCCAGTTGCTACTGTAATCGCAGCAAATAATACTCCGAAATAACCGACCCAGTCCTCTCTATCCAATGCTCGAAACAATAAAATATTAGGAAGGAATAACATGATTCCTTGAAATAATCCAACAAAATAAAAACTATATAAACCGTACATCCATCTACTATGCTTTTTCATTAGCAATCCAACATACTTCAAATAATAGGTGCGATGATGATTAACAGTCGCTTTGATTCTCATACTGATAATCGCCGCAGTGACAAACATAATAAATGCAAGCATGAAAATAATGATGTAACCCTGTAATTCATCCATCTGGTGAATAATTAATCCTGCCAATGCCGGTCCTGCCAAACCTGCAGTATTAAAGGTAATCATATTAATCGCCAAATACCGAATTCGATTACGATCTGTGGATACATCATACTGAAGTACTAAATATCCTGTCCAATAAAATCCTGAAGCAATACCGTTGAGAACAGCAAAGACGATGAAATATTGCGGCACAGCTTCCCCTGCCAGAATAACCAGTAAATAAAAAATAGCATTAAGTGTTATTCCTAGCCGATAAACCACCATACGATCCATCTTCTTAGCTACCCAACCACCTACAGCAAAGGCAATTGGAGTTAATGCAAAGGCAATCATGTTGTACAAAGCATTAATTGTAAAATCACCTGTCAGACGCCACAAATACAAATTGAGGAATAGACCTGACATAGATGCACCAAACTGAAAGAAGGCATGAATCATTAACGAAATAATAGCTTCTTTGCTCAGTTTAAGATCCGGTGGTAGTGTATCACTCGTGAATTGCTGTTTTACACGAGTAATGAGGCTACCTTGCGACATGTAGCTTCTCTCCCTCTTATGTAGTGATCTTCGAACAAGTTTAGTGTATCATACATCATCATTGTAGAGCCGTAAAAATAATTAATCATCGATATGAAAAATGGCTAATTCATACAATAAGCTATACCATGATTAGAACAATTACATATTCACGAACGAAATCATACAAGGGGATCTTCCACAGCAGTTTACTTTTTCAAGTTCTGTGGAAGATCCCCTTTTGGGGTTAACAAATTTGCAAAAAAAAAAAAAAGTTATTCCAATAATAGGTGACTCCCTACCATTGGAATAACTTCATCCGTATATTATAGATAAAATAATTTACATTAAGCCAGTTTCACCATAGCTTCAAGCGCTGCTTTAATTTCACGTTCAACAGCATCACTTACTACGTTTGTATGTGGGTCATAACCTTCAGCTAGATCAGAATCTGCATAGCCATCAAGTGCTACAATTGCTCCAGCACGAATACCGCGAAGAGAAGCGATCACATACAATGCTGAAATCTCCATCTCTACTGCTAGTGCACCTGAAGCTTTATATAGTTTGTGAGGTATTTCTACTGGACCATTGAAGAATACATCAAGCGTTACAGTAATACCTTTCTTCACAATACCACCTTGCTCTTCTGCAGAAGCAAATAGCGCATTAACAACTTCGCTATCGCCAATCGCCGGGAAACCATCAGGTACTAATTGTTTAGTTAATCCATCTGTACGAATGGTGCCCGTACTTACGACCAAACTTCCTGCAGGATGATCAGCAGAGTAAGAACCTGCTGTACCTACACGAATAATCGTATGGACGCCACCTTTAATGAGCTCCTCGAAACATACCGCAGCACCAGGGCAACCTACACCATGGCTTACAACAGCTAATTGTACACCTTTATACGAACCAACAAATGTACGGTACTCACGAGCATAAGCCAGCTCAACCGTATCAGTTAGCATATCTGCAATTTTCTTCGCACGACGTGGATCTCCACATACGATAGCAAGACCTGGCAGTTGCTCTGAATTAACTTCAAGAATAGATAAAAACATTTAGTCAAACTCCTTCCCATGCCACTCATCTTCTGGTAGATCAAATCCATCTCCAGAGAAACGTTGTTCGGCAAATGGTTCTCCATAATTATGAAATCCATTTTGTTCCCAAAATCCTGGATGATCCTCAACCATAAATTCCAATCCAGTAATCCACTTCGCGCTCTTCCAAAAATAAAGATGTGGAATGACCATACGCAGTGGTCCACCATGCTTTTCAGTAAGTGGCTCACCATCAAAAGTATGTGCTAACAATATATTGTCACGCAGTAAATCCACCAAAGGTACATTAGCTGAATAATCACTATCCCCATGGATCATCACATATTTCGCTTCGGGCTTAACGCCGAGCAATGGTAACAAATCTGTAAACTTAATACCAACCCAAGTTGTATCAAGCTTAGACCAACGCGTTACACAATGAATATCACAAGTAATTTTCGTTTGAGGCAGCTTCATTAAGTCATCAAAGCTAAAGCTACGAATGCTGTCTACTTCACCAAACGCTTTAATACTCCATGTAGACATATCATAATACGGTACTTCACCTTCAGTAAGAATTGGAAAGCGATCAGTAACGGTTTGTCCAGGAGGTACACGATGCTGAAGCTCAGGTGGTACTTTAGCAGCTAATGGTGCCTTTACTTTTTTCAAACGTTCAGCTTTCTTATGCATGTCGACGACCTCCTAAAACTTTTCTGCGCATCTTGGATTAACTTCCTTGTATAGAAAAGTACTTCGGAAGCATAAACTTCAACTTTTCTGCTCTTCCTAGCGTGAACTTCCGTTAGACTTTTTCGCTTCGTCTTTGTATCCATTGTTTTTGAAGAAGATCATCGCAATAATCGTTACAACAAACGGAAGCATAGCTGAAAGATTTGACGGAATAGAGAAGTTTTGCAGTCTATAGCTCAATGCTTCCATAAACCCAAATAATATACTCGCTCCGGCTACACCAATCGGATTAGATTGACCTAGCATCGTTGCTACTAACGCGATAAAACCACGACCGCTAGTCATGCCCTCAGTAAACATCGTTACATTACCAAGTGACAGCTGTGCACCTGCAAGTCCACAAAGTGCACCAGAAAGTAATACCGCAAAGTATTGGATTTTACGCACCGGTAAGCCAATACTTCGAGCCGCTGTAGGATTTTCACCTGCTGCCAGTAATCGGAAACCTGATACCGTTTTATATAAGTAAAGTTGTAATAAAATTACGATCGCAATCGATACATACACAAGAATCGATTGACCAGAAATAACATCACCGATCCATGGGATATCCTTTATTAATGGAATATCAATCTTAGGTAGGCCCTGCATATCTTTGTCGTAATAGGCTCCCTTTACATTGAATATCGCACGAAGGGCAAACGTTGTTAGTCCAGCAGCTAAGAAGTTAATAGCGATACCTACGACAATGACATTCGCCTGTAAATTAATACTCATATAGGCAAAGAGTAGTGCGAACAACAGTGAACAACCAATAGCGAACAAGATCGCCATTGTAATACTACCTGTTAAGTAATTACCAAGAATAGCGGAAAATGCACCGACTAAGATTAGACCTTCCAAACCAACATTAAATAGTCCAACTCGTGCGCATATTGCTCCACCTAAAGCTGCAAGCAAAATCGGTGTAATCATACGTAAAGCTGCAGCGAATAAGGAGACATCAATTAGTTGATCCATCTTTCGCCCCCGCTTTCTTGCGTTTAATGAATGAAATTGTAAACTTCGCTGTTATAAACAAAATTAATACAGCTTGGATAATGCTAGATACTTCTAGTGGAACATCGGTATTACGCTCCATTCCCATTCCACCAGTTTGCAATGCAGCGAGGAAAATAGCTGCAATGGCTGTACCAATAGGATTCGAGCTTGCTAGTAATGTAGCCATAATCCCCGTCCAAGCATAATTGGCAGATACTAATGAACCATCAAGAAAACGGTACGAAGTACCTAGCACATCAGATGCACCAGCAAGACCTGCAAAAGCACCACTGATCAGCATACTAACCACCATCAATCGGCCGCGATTGACACCACCATAGCTTGCAAACAGAGGATTACCGCCCAACATCCGAATTTGGTATCCTTTTTTCGTATATTTAATAAATAAAAACAATCCAATTGTCGCAACAATTGCGATGATAAAGCCGATATGAAGTGTCATCCCTGAAAAGAGCTTGGGAAACCATATTGTTTTATCAATCATTTGCGTCTGGGACAATGCTGAATTCGTTGTACTATCTTTGAACGGATAGGCAACCATATACCCCGCAAAAAGTGATGCGATATAGTTAAGTAAAAGCGTTGTAATTAATAAGTTCATGCCGAATCTAGAATCTAACCAGCCTGCAAGAGCAGACCAAAGACCAGCTACAACCATAGCTGCCATAATAGCTGCGATCGCTTTAAACCAAGCTGGACCTGGTACGTAAAGTGCTGTTATTGCAGCACTTAAAGCTCCTAGAACCATTTGACCCTCTGAACCCATATTGAAAAATCCTGCTTTGAATGCTAATGATGCACCAAGACCAACTAAAATAATCGGAGTGGCACGAGCTAATGTACTCGTTAAGAAATAAAAATTTCCGAAAGCACCGTTCCACATTTCTTTATACGTTTCAATAATATTTCCATCAACGACCAGAATTGCGATCGCACCGATCACAAGACCTGCAACTATTGCAATTAGCGGCTGTAATAGCGACTGTAAAGTACTTTTCATCTTATCCAACAGCTTTTCCTCCCGCCATTAGTAGACTAATTTGCTCTTCAGTAGCTATAGCAGCATCTAATTCGCCAGCAATTTTACCTTCATACATAACTAAGATACGATCTGAAAGCTTCATAATTTCTGTCAATTCACTTGATACTAGCAAAATACCCGCTTTTTCATCACGACGTTTTAATAACTCTCCGTGAATAATTTCCATTGCACCGACATCTACACCTCGAGTAGGCTCAGCAGCAATAAGAAACGGCGTTTGCTGGGCAACCTCACGTGCAACAATCAGCTTTTGTAAATTACCACCGGATAAATATTGAGCCTTAGTGCTCAGTGAACCTGTTTTAATTCCATATCTTTGAACCCACTCAGACACGAGTTTTTTAATTTTATTGCCTTGAAGAATTCCATATTTACTCGTTGATTCCAAATGTCCCATTATTCCATTATCAGAAACGGTTGCATCTTTGGACACTCCCCAAAGGTATCGATCCTCAGGAATATGTGCAAGTCCACTTTCACGAATTTGCTTCACAGAAGCACCGGTTACATTCATACCTTGTATTGTAATCGTTCCTTCATCATAAGGCATCAATCCGGAAATTGCTTGTAGTAGCTCTGACTGACCATTCCCAGATATGCCAGCTATACCTACGATTTCACCTTCACGCACGTTGAAATTAATATCGTCTAGTAATGGCTTGGTTTTAGCACCTTTAATAGAGAGGGATTGTACATTAATAACTGGTTGTCCATATTCAAGTTTTCTACGTTCAAGCTTAACAAGCTCCCGTCCAACCATCATTTTAGACAGCTCTTCTTCATTCGTATCAGCAGCATTCACTGTGCCAGTAATATGACCATCACGAAGTACTGTAATACGATCAGCTACTTCCATAATTTCACCGAGTTTATGACTAATAATAATAAAACTTTTACCAGTGGCAGCAAGTTTTTTGATCGAAATCAAAAATTCTTTGACTTCTAGAGGTGTTAACACACCTGTCGGTTCATCAAGAATAATGATTTCAGCACCTTGATACAATACTTTCAATATTTCTACTCGTTGTTGCATTCCTAGTGAACAATCTGCAATTTTTTGCTTAGCATTAACTGGCATTCCGTATTGCTGGGATAATTGCAGTGTTTCTTCAATTGCTGTTTTACGATCAAACTTCAAACCTTTACTTGGCTCACGACCAATAACGATATTCTCTGCAATCGTAAATGCCGGGAACAACATAAAATGCTGATGTACCATCCCGATGTTTTGCCCGATAGCGTCCGTTGGATCATGAAATGCTACAGCTTTGCCATTAATTCTAATTTCACCACTTGTTGGGCGTTCCATGCCATACAAAATGCGCATCAACGTCGTTTTGCCTGCACCATTTTCACCGATAAGCGCATGAACTTCACCTTTACGCAAATTAAAATTAACACTATGATTAGCAGTTACAGAGCCATACGACTTTGTTATACTGTCCATCTCAAGCAGCATATAGACGCTCCTTTCAAACAATTAAGCCGGCTGCAGTTACTGCAGCCGGCAAACTACTTATTAAAATATATTATTTTGTAATAGAAGTGTCGATAGTACCGGCTTTGATACCTTCAGCAATTTCTTGTAGCTGAGCGATATCTTCATCAGTAAGTTTTTCACTACGTGGAGATTCACTTTCTGTTGTTACGAAAGTAAGACCTACACCGCCTTCAGCTAAACCATAATAGCTAGTTCCGAAGTCAAATGTATTTTCAACGAAAAGTTTAACTGTATCATAAGTAACAGTATCAACTTCTTTAAGTTGAGATAGGATAACATGCTCAGGATCGATTACCGTACGGTCAACGTCTTGTCCAGAAGCATAGAAGCCTTTATCTTTTGCAGCTTCAAATATACCAAAGTCACCAACTGCAGCCAAACCAGCGATAAAGTCAGCACCTTGTGCGTTTTGTTGAAGTGCAAGTTCTTTTGCTTTTGCTGAATCCACATAACTACCTACATAAGCAGTTAAAACTTTTGCATCAGGATTCGTATGAGCAAGACCTTTTGCAAAACCAATTGTATACTTGTCCATTTGTGCGCCTTCAACAGCAACAACATTACCTACAATGTTGGACTCTGTTACAAGACCTGCAGCAGCACCTAATAGGAAGGATGCTTGATTTTCAATGAATGCAGCACTTCTAACATTAGGAATGCCTTCAATGACATGGTCAATAATTGCAATCGGAAGATCTGGGTTTTCAGCTGCGATTATTCTTAATGCATCTTCAGCTTGGTAAGTTGCAGTAATAATCATGTCATACCCTTCAGCAACTGCAGCGCGAAAGTGTTGTTCAAACATATTAGCATCTGAAGCTTCCATCGTTCTAATTGTAACTCCAAAGTCTTCACCAGCTTTTTTGAAACCTTTATCCATTAGTTCGAAGAATGGGTTAACACCAATTTGTTCAGGAAGAACCATAGCAATTTTAATATCTTTGTTTGCTCCATCAGTTGTACCCTCTGTGTTAGTACCGCTGTTGTTAGTACCATTTGAACCTTGATTTGCATTGTTACCACATGCAGCCAATAGGCCAATAACTAGAACCATTGTCAATAATAAAGTAAGTCTCTTTTTCACTGTGTGTTTCTCTCCTCATCCAAATTAGAAATTCGACAAATTACTACCTTATCTTACACAATTATAGCTACAATTTAAGTATTAATTAATAAACGTCACGAAAACGACACACTTAATAGCGTTTACACTGTCATTCTGCGACAAAATGAGGCTATTTGATATTAACTTTACTTAATTACATAGTAATTTGTGTCTAACGAGCAGTTTTCATTCTTTATCTGTAGAATTAAAATTCACCATATTTTGCTTCATTTTATTAAATAGATACATTCCATTCTCCATTTCTTCGCTAGTAAGGTCCGCGAATAAATGAATCATTAAGTTTTTCCGCACCGCTTTAATTTGCTCTACATGCTTTTCTCCGACTTCTGACAGCTTCAACAATACAACTCGTCGATCATGCATATCTTTTTCTCTCGTAACAAATCCTAATTCGATTAGTCGATCTGATAAGCCTGTTACCGCTCCACATGTAATATATAACTTGTCTGCAATATGTGATGCTTTCGTTGGACCATTTTCTGATAATTGTGTCATCATTCTAGCATGAGTGATACCGAGTCCCGATATACTGTATTTCCCCCAGTATGTATTAATTATGCTTCTGATCTCACGAAAGGATTCATCTAATCTATTCATTAACTCCTTATTATCTTCAAAATGATTATCCATTTCGGTCCCCTTTTCAAAATGCTTTATTTACTACGTTGATATAGAGTCTAGTATTCATTTTAATGACCACTTCGTATTATAGTATATCAAATAATACGCAACAATGGCGCAGTTCGGTTCACATTACGGTTATTACTTTGTAGCCAAGCACTATTGAGTATGCTAAAATTACAACTATAATCATTTATCATGATCATAACAATTTAACTATTTCACTATAGTGTATACGTACAAGGAGGAACTTCCACATGGCAAAGAAAAGAATGCGTTCTGATATGATTAAAAAAGGTTTTGACCGTGCGCCACATCGTAGCTTACTACGAGCTGCTGGAGTAAAAGAAGAGGATTTTGACAAACCATTTATCGCGGTATGTAACTCATACATTGATATTGTTCCAGGTCATGTTCATCTTCAGGAATTTGGTAAATTAGTTAAAGAAGCGATTCGTGAAGCTGGCGGTGTTCCTTTTGAATTTAATACAATTGGCGTAGATGATGGTATCGCAATGGGTCATATCGGTATGCGTTATTCCCTTGCTAGCCGTGAAATTATCGCTGACTCTGTGGAGACAGTAGTTAATGCTCACTGGTTCGATGGTATGATCTGTATTCCGAACTGTGACAAGATTACACCTGGTATGATTATGGGTGCGCTTCGCGTTAATATCCCAACGATGCTAGTTAGCGGTGGACCAATGAAAGCTGGTAGAACTTCAGATGGTCGTGCCATCTCACTTACTAGCGTATTTGAAGGTGTTGGTGCTCACCAATCTGGTATTATCAATGATGAACAGCTTTACGAACTAGAAGCATATGGCTGTCCTACTTGTGGTTCATGTTCAGGTATGTTTACAGCTAACTCAATGAACTGCTTAGCTGAAGGTCTTGGACTTGCACTACCTGGTAATGGTACTATCCTTGCCGTTGCTCCCGAACGTAAAGAGTTCGTGAAACAAGCAGCACGTCAATTAATGGAACTTATCGAAATGGACCGTAAACCTCGTGATATCGTTACAAAAGCAGCAATCGACAATGCTTTTGCCCTTGATATGGCGATGGGTGGTTCTACAAATACAGTACTTCATACACTTGCTATCGCACATGAAGCAGGCATTGAATATTCAATCGAAGAAATCAATGAAATTGCTGAACGTGTTCCTCATTTAGCAAAAATCGCTCCAGCATCTGATTATCATATTGAAGATGTGCACAATGCTGGTGGTGTTAGTGCTATCATTCATGAGTTATTGAAAAAAGACGGCGCATTCGACGGCGATTGCTTATCTGTATCTGGTAAAACAATTCGCGAAAATGTTGAAGGCTGTGAAATTCAAGATACGGATGTTATCCATACAATCGACAATCCACATACTGCTCGTGGTGGACTAGCTATCCTATTCGGTAACATTGCTCCTAACGGTTCCGTTATCAAAACTGGTGCAGTCGACAAATCAGTAGGCGGCTATCATAAAGGTCCTGCTATTTGCTTCGATTCTCAAGATGAATGTCTTGAAGCTCTAGCTCAAGGTAAAATCAAAGAAGGTCATGTCGTAGTAATTCGCTATGAAGGACCTCGTGGCGGCCCAGGTATGCCTGAAATGCTTGCTCCAACTTCGGCAATCGTTGGTATGGGTCTAGGTGCTAAAGTTGCTCTTATCACTGATGGTCGCTTCTCTGGTGCCTCTCGCGGTATTTCCATTGGTCACGTTTCTCCAGAAGCTGCTGATGGCGGTCCAATCGCTTTTGTTAACGATGGCGATGAAATCGAAATCGATATGAATAATCGTACGATGAACCTGCTAATTAGTGATGAAGAGTTTGAAGCTCGTAAAGCCGCATGGCCTGGTTTTGAATTGAAAATCAAACGCGGTTATCTAGCACGTTACGCGCATTTGGTGACTAGCGCCAACACAGGCGCAGTAATGAAAATGTAACTCTAGAGGTAAGTTAAAAATCGGACTTTGATAACGATGGGTATGCTGACGTAGCGTATTCGACGTCGCATCTGAAGCGAACTTGGAAAGTACGGTTCGCGTGTACCAACTACGTACACTTGCGCTTCCGCCTTTCTCAAGTAGCGCTTCACCTGCTCGGTTCTGAAAGCCCGATTTTTGAACTCTCATTGTAAGTTAGTTCAAATATACAAAAAAGCATGCTGATTGATCAGCATGCTTTTTGTGTATATATACACATACATATATTAGTTCGTAGATAACACTTCTTGCTGTGTACTGATCATTTCTTGTTGCTTCGTTGCACTATAAGTATGATCCAGTGGCATATATTGCTGCAGACGTTCGAGCGTCATTAGCAAGATTTTAGGTTCCTCTTGAACCTGCTCACGAACACGACGAGTAGCGGTAAAGGTCTGAGTTGGAGTTAATATTTTCATCAACCATTTCAAATAAATTTTAGTGCTCGATAGAAATAACCCCTTAGGCATCTCATGTATTGAAAAACCCAATTTATCCGCGCCACGATTAATCATAGTAATCCCTTGAATCGCTTTAATTGGCGTATTCTTTGCCTCATCCGTAATTCGTAATGCTAATGCCGGCAATGCTCGCTCTACTTCACGAATTGTTTTCACTGCAACGACTAAAGGATTTTTCGATGTGAATGCAATATGTGATAGCTTCCTGTTGTCAAAGTGCAGCTCTACGATTCGGTCACCTTGTGAAAGAGTCTGCCCATCATTCATCATAAGCGATTTGCCTTTATATTTGATCAAACGATAATGGAACATCGGCCCGTTATGTGATTCGATATCTTTCAATCTCATAATCTGGTGAAATACTTTCTCCCAAGTTAGCCATAATGATATCATTATTTTTTTACTGCGCGAAAATTTTTTCTTACTATTTTGTTCGGTCACTTTAATCATGCTTTCAATGTTAACTAGCTTCATTTGCTGCATGGTTGCTGCTTCGAGAAATACTTCTAAAGCAATAAGCATACTACGCGGTGCGTTTACATCTGCACCAAAGGTTCTTCCACAGTCATGTAGTAATAGCACTTCACCTGGCTGTAGTTTCTTCATTAATCGAGCTTCTAACTTTTCCGCCGATATTTTTTTAAGCCAATCACCGAAAAGCGATGACCATAAAATAATATTAAGTCGTGACACATTGCCATAGTCGAACAAATTAACGATCCCCCATGGTGGTCGATAGTAAATGGAACGTTGTCCCGTTACCTCTTCAATAATATCATTGGTCATTTCAATATGTTTACGAACCGTTTTCGGTCTCATAAACCAATTCGTCTTATGCTCATAATTATGAACACCAATTGTATGCCCTTCATCTCTCATTCGTTTCAATAATTCAGGATTTTGTTTCGCATGTACTCCTACAACAAAGAAGGTTGCTTTTGCATCATATCTTTGTAATAAGTCTAGTAGCTGTGCAGTATAGTTAGGATCCGGTCCATCATCAAATGTTAATGCTATTTCATGATTCGCTTTCCCCTTTTTGAATACTTGATACCCAAATACTCTACTTAAAATTCCCGGAATAAATGCGTAGAAGGTCATGAAATAAAATCCCAATGTTAATATGCTCTCCATGATTGTCTTCCTCACTATAATAATGATATAGTCAATATATAATACATAATAAGACCTAACGCACTAACTTTAATTGTATCATAATTGCATTAAATTCTCACTAGTAAGATCAGTAAGATTATTTTTTTCGGGGTATGAACCTATTACTTGCCTTATTAAGCTATTGAAAGGATGATTGCTACTTGTTATCTTTCTACAAAAAATATTGGAGAACAGCTTTTGATATTGCGCTCATTATTGTAACAGTCCTTCTTATTATGTGGCTATTTAGTGTCGTGTACAATATTGCAAAGCCCATTTTTTACTCCTTTATTATTTTTATGTGTATTGAACCTCTTGCCAAACGTCTTAATAAATGGGGATTGAAAAAGAGCATTGCTTCTGCAATTTCAGCTGTACTATTCGTTCTCATTGCCCTTGGATTAATCGGCGCACTCATTATTGTTGCAACGATGCAAGGTATTGAATTAGTTAATTTACTCCCGCAATATCAGGAGCAGTTCACTACAGAAGTGAATAGATGGCTACATTATTTCCAAGACAAGATGAATCAACTACCAATCGACTTTAGCTTAACTGATAAGCTTACAAATACACTAGAACAAGCATCTACGAAAATACAAGGATGGTTAATGGCTGGATTGACATTTGTTATCGGCTCGATCACTTCATTCACTTCATTTTTAGTCAATGCCGCTGTCGGTCTAATCTTAGCCTATTTCTTAAGTATTGAAATTGTAGATTGGAAAAAGCTAGCATCCGATAAAACACCTAATACATTCAAAACTGCATTTTTCTTCTTAAGAGACAATGTATTAAAAGGGATTTGGATATACATTAAAGCGCAAAGTAAACTAATTAGTGTTACTTTTGTCGTTATTCTTATATCTTTATTACTACTGGATGTTAATCATGCTTTCATTATTTCATTAGTTGCTGCTATCTTTGACGTATTGCCTTTACTCGGTGTAAGTACAATCTTTATTCCATGGATTACGTATTTATTTGTAGTTGGTGATACTGAATTAGCTATTTGGATTACTGTGCTATGGCTTGTTGTTGTGCTAGCTAGACAAATGCTTGAACCCAAAATTACTGGTGATTCTTTAGGCGTATCAGCATTTACAATGTTAGCATTTATGATGATTTCCTTATCATTATTTGGTGTAGCCGGATTGATTCTATCACCTATTCTACTTATTCTGATTAAAGCGTTGCTCGATCAAGGATACTTAGAACAATGGATCAGAAAGCCCATTGGTGAATACGATAAGCCCGAAAAAACCATTATAAATGAAGAAGACTAACGTCATCGCGCAAGTTCAGAACAATCATGAATAAACTAGAACGAATCCATAAAGGGACAGTATCAAAGTAATCGCCAATAGCGACCTTTGATACTGCCCCTTCTTTAACTACTCATGCTCCGCTACAATATCCATAATTCCGCGAAATGTTTTCGTAGCATGATTTCGCGAACCACTAGGCTGCTCTTGTACAAGCACCGATAGTGCATACTTTGGCTCTTCAGTCGGTCCATAGCCGATAAACCATTGATCATTATGCCCTACATGTTTGCCGCTTAATTGTGCAGTACCTGACTTTCCTGCTACATGCCATTTCCCGCTAGCAATCGACATTCCCGTTCCTTGCTGAACAACTACTTGCATGTAATGCAAGATTTTTTCAGCCGTTGCTGGATGAATATTGTATTTATTTTCATGCCCTAGATGAACTGGCAGCTGCGCTAATGCTTGACCGTCAGCATAGTTTATTTGTGACACAATTCTATTCTCGTATTGTCTCCCACGATTAAGTAAAGTTACAATCATATTGGCAGCCTGCAAAGGCGTTAGGTGAACATCCCGCTGACCAATACTTGACTGTGCAATGACCCCTCCATCCTTCGTGTTCAAATCATGAAATACAACACCATTCTCTTCCTCCGCTAATAAGCGTAGAGGGGATGAGATCGGAGCGTTCCCTTCATCTTGATGCCAGCCTACTTTTTGGACGACGCCAAGTGCATTTGCCGTTTCATATAGTTGATTAGCTGTTAGCCGTTCTGCTAATGTGGCAAATACAACATTACAGGAGTTAGCGAACGCTTCTTCTAATGTTTGATCACCATGTCCGCCTTCCTTCCAACAAGATAGGCCATATTTACCATACTCACCATTACAATAAAAGTGTTCAGCATCGTCGACCACATTATATTCAATAGCAGCGGCTGCAGTTACAATTTTATAAATGGATCCAGGTGAATATGCTGTAAGCGCATGATTTCTAAGAACGCGATCATTACCTTGTCGTAATTGCCCAGGTAATAATTGTGGCCTGGATACCATTGCTTTCACATCACCATTGTTAACATCTAGTAAAACTACCGCCCCTTCTATAACATGCTGCTCATCCAAATATCGTTCAATTTTATTTTGAAGTTCAAGATCTATTGTCGTAACGATAGTCAGTGGATAATACGGATTCGTTGACTCGATACGTCTCGTTCCAATTCCAGCCAATTGATCATATCTGCCATCCAATGTGTATGTGAGATAGGACGGTCCTAGCCCATGTAAATATCGATCAAGAGAATATTCCAACCCTACTATGCCAACTTTACTATCTCTGCTCCAATTCGTTAACTGATTGATCTCAGAGCTATATACCTTTTCTGTCCATTCAGGAAACTCAGCAACAGTCCCAATAAAATGTTTCTGTTCATATTGTTTTGGGTAACGATCGCGATATGCAACGATCTCTAGACCATAGAGATGCAGCTCTTGTATGTCGTCTACTTGTTGCTTAGTTAGTCTGACCGGATCATTAGACATATCTTCTAGAAACGCCGCATTGTCCAATACACGAACGAATTGCTGTAGCTGCTCGGGCGATTTCCCTAGAATAGTAGCTAACTTAGCAAAATGAGTAACATCAATTTCTTTCCATGCATGGACTGGATAAAATGCAACTGTATTATATTGTTGACTTGTAATTGAGCGTCCATGTTCATCTACGAAATGTCCTCTTCCATCATCAATCATTAGCTTCTTCATTCGTTGATTCACTGCACCTTGCCGCCAATCATAATATTTATACTTACTACCATTTTGTTGAAACATGGTCGTCGTTGGACTAATCTGCAAGTAGATAAGTCGACATGTATACATAAACATTACGCTAGTAAATATAATAGCTAACCAAATTGCTCTACGCTGCATTGTTTTATTCTCCATGCTCATCATAATAACTCTAGTATGACTACTTACTATGCAGATTAAACAAGATCAACATTAGAAAACAGTAAAAAGAGCTAACGACGCGCAAATATCACATCGTTAGCCCTTATATAATATTAGATTCTGAACTTAGAAATCGAATCCTTCAAACCATTCGATACAGTTTCAAGTTTTCCTGACAAGTCAACCAAGTTTTGACTAATACTTAATTGTTCTGTACTTAGTGATGCTACTTCTTCAGAAGTTGCCGAGGACTGTTGTGCTACTGCACTAACATTATTCATAGAATCACTTAATATTTCTTGTGACTTATTAAGCTCAACAAAGGCATCCGTCACTTGATTCATACTTTGTTTAAATGTATCCATCTGAGCTTGCACCGTTAAAAACAGTTGATTTGCCTCTTTAACAGAGACAATTTGCTCTTGGAACAATGGATATGCTTCCGATAGCACCCCCACGGTTTCTTCAATCTCACTAGTGATGGTACGCGTAATTTGTGCTACAACCTCAATTGAATTTTTCGATTGATCGGCTAGCTGTCTAATTTCATCAGCTACGACCATAAATCCTTTACCTGCAGCACCGGCACGAGCAGCTTCAATCGTTGCATTCAATGATAATATATTTGTTTGCTTCGTTACAGCATTCAATACATCAAGAATCTTCACAATCGATGTTGTACTTACTTTTAAAGCATTAACTTTATCTACCATTGCACGAGTCATTTGTTCAGTTGTACCAGTTTTATCAATTAGGACGCCCATATAACTAGTACCTTGAAGGCTCGCTTGTTCAACTTCATTCGCTGAAATTGACATTTGTACGTTATATTCATTAACTTGTATCATCTGATCATTCAAAGTATTCGTATGATCTGTACCTTTTTCCGCTTCCATAGCCAGACTTGACGCACCACCTGCAATTTCTTCGGTAGCAATGGCAATTTCTTTAGCTGCTAATGAAGTCTTTTGAGAGGCATCAGTTAATTCAGCTGCCGTTTTCAGTACTTCAGCAGCAGAATATGTGGTTTGCGTAGCTAGCAATGAGATTTGTTCCATCATCTCATTGAAATTAACGGAAAGCAGTCCGATCTCATCCATTCTTCTATTCAATGTTGATCGTACAGTCAAATCACCCTTAGCACCTTTTTGCATTAAACCTGATAAAGCATTTAACGGTCTTCCAATGAATCTAATAATAATAATACCAATTGCTACTGCTAACAAACATGCAATAATCGCAGTAATAATCGTTATATTACGAATCGGTGCAGCTTGTGAAATCAAATTTTCGGTTGGAATAGAAGCCACTACTTTCCAATCTTCGTTACCTTGTAGAACTTCGTATATTGCCAAATACTGTTTATTGTTTTCACCTTTAAGCTTCAAGCTATCTGACATTTCTGCTTGATCTTCTTTCTGGGGAATCACAATATTAGGAGTTTGACCGTATTGACTAGCGTCAGACGCCTTTATATATTGATTATTACTATTGACTATCACAATTTCACTACCATTACCGAAATCCACTTTCGCTAGAGACTCAAAGAAACTATCTACATTGAATTCCATCACTAACATAAATGATAATTCAGCATTATTCAAATTACGAACGACACGAGCTAGTCCAACTGTTTCGTAAGCGTTCGACTGGCTAATACCGTCTGCTTGAGGCTCAATCCAATTAGGACTACCCGCTTTTACTATAGTTGACTTGTACCATTCCGTATTTCGATACGTTTCTGCATCTTTTTTCGTATTTTCAAGATCTTCATTCGTGCCAGTAATAATCGGTTCTAAAGCGTCGTTAAATGGTATTACCGTAATATTTGTTATCACTGTATTCGTTACCATAAAAGTAGATAATTTATCGGTCACTGCTTTGGACGCTTGAATTTGCTCATATGTATTATCTGTTAATTGTAATGTATTCATATTTTCAAGAAAATCTTTGTCAAACATAATTTGAAACGACGTCTCATTATAGCTATTTAGTACTGTATCCGTACTATAACTAACTTGTTTGATTGTTTGTATACTGGAGTTGGATACATTGCTCTCAATTAATCCTTTTGACTTTTGATATGAAATTGTTCCGATAGTAATAACACAAACAAAAATACTAATAAAGATAAGTACAAATAATTGTACTCCAATACTGTTCAAGATCCCGATATTCCCTTTATTATTCAGATCTTTGATCTTATTCTTAGCAGTATCACTTAATATTTTCAAATTTCCCATCATAGAACTGCTTTTCTTATGAGAATCATCTTGTTTAACAGTACTGTCTTCGTTAAGAGATTTCTTCATGCTGACGAGCACCACCTTATTTTATTGTAAAACATTATCATTTTCTTCGAACGTACAGACCTATTTTACCATCTAGATTGTACTAATTCTATATAAATATTAGATTTTTTATGAAGTAGGTATAAAGCAGTTATAAAATAGGTATGAAGTGATCTAGCATATTTTTCATAATTACCAATAATGGATCCAAAGAACTAATTACACAAAAAAACTGTAAAGGATTGCTTTGAAAGCACAATCCTTTACAGCACTTATATTGTCGTTATTCTACTTTGAATTGGGATAATGCATCTTTTAATTTAGTAGAGACTTCGTTAAGTTCAGCAGATAATGTTACAAGATTATCACTAATACTTAATTGTTCACTACTCAAGCTTGCAACTTCCTCCGAAGTTGCAGAAGATTGCTCCGCCACCGCGCTGACATTCGTCATTGCATCATTCAAGACTGTTTGAGATGCTTCAAGTTTATTAACAGACTGTGTTACATCTTCAAGACGAATAATTAGTTGATTCATCTGACTTTGAACACTTACAAATATACTATTCGCTTCTTTCACAGAGTTGATCTGCTCTTGGAACATTGGATATGCTTTTGATAACACATCAACCGTCTCTACAATCTCTGATTGAATACGATCAGTGATTTGTGCAACAACATCAATCGATTGTGTTGATTGATCAGCTAGTCCTCGAATTTCATTAGCTACAACCATAAATCCGCGCCCAGCAGTACCAGCTCTTGCCGCTTCAATCGTTGCATTTAATGATAAAATATTCGTTTGCTTAGTTACTGCATTAAGTACATCTAAAATCTTTACAATCGAACGTGTGCTATCTTTCAAGGAGTCCACCTTTTCAACCATCTCACGTGTCATTTCCTCGGTCATTCCTGTTTTCTCGATTAATTCAGCCATATAAGCAGTACCTTTGCCACTCGCACTTTCCACTTCATATGCGGATTGCACCATTTCTAGATTAGCAGTTAGCACTTGTTTCATCTGATCGTTAATCATAATCGTTAGATCATTGCCTCTTTCTGCTTCAACAGCAAGACTTGTTGATCCGTTTGCAATTTCCTCAGTAGCTACAGCAATTTCTTTAGCAGATATTGCTGTCTTACTAGAAGCGTTCGTTAATGTTTTCGCGGTTACCATTACAGCTTCTGCTGAATTTTTAGTTTGACTAGCTAACGCTGTAATTTGGATCATCATCGAATTAAAGCTTTTATTCAGCTGTCCAATTTCATCCTTGCGATTGTTATTTTTCGAACGAACCGTTAGATTTCCCTTTGCACCTTCAGTCATAAGATTTCTTAACTGAACGAGAGGTCTACTTATCGTGAGCATTACAACGATTGAAATAAGAATAGCAATAATTGCAGCAGCTATTGCTACAGTGACAGTTAAGCCACGAATAACTTCAGCATCTTTTACTAATTCCTTAACAGGAATTTGCCCAGTTAATGACCAATCAGCATATTCTAATTTTTTGTGCATTAATAGTACTTCTCCAATATTGTCTAGCGTAACACGTGCACTATTTCCATCCGATCCGTCTAATTCAAATGGAGCAGCATTAGCAATTAGACCTGTATCATAATTAATCATATATTCATTTTCACTATTCACGACCGTTATTATACTTTCAGATCCTAAAGATACATTGTTAATTTGTTCTTGTATGCCTGTAGTAGATATATCTACTACTAGAATATAATTTGCAACACTTGAAGTTGTATTTTTGATTACTCTAGCAATACCAAAGCTAGGTGTATCACTGTTATGTGTAATCGCTTCTTGACGAGAAGATAACCAAACTACTCTTCCTTGAGCATCAATCGTTTGTTGAACCCATTCTTCCTTCGCTTCACTTTCCACCTTAGCTTGTTGGGAGGTCCCAGCCGTAATAACACTAAGCTTATCATTAAGTGGAATAAGTGCCATCCCTGTAATATTAGCATTGCTAAATATAAAACTTTGGAGCTTCGTCGATAATAGCTTCGTCGCTTCAAATTTCGAATACTCATCTTCATTTACAAGGATAGCATCTGTATATTTGTGAAATTCATTATCAATCATAATTTGTAATGTGAGTTCTTCATAACTCTTCAATATATTATTGAGGTTAGCACCCAATTGATTGACAGTTTGTTGACTTGACTCCGATATTTTTCGTTCAATAATTGCTTTAGATTGATTATAAGCCAACATCCCCATCGTTATAACGCAGGCCAGAATCCCCCCCATAATATAGAGGAATAACTTGATCCCTACCGATTGAAACGGATTCGTTTTAATCTTCAATAATATTTCAGATTTCTCTAATTCTTTTTTATTTTCGACCTTTTTCGCATTATTCATATGACCGCACCTTCCTTTAACCTCAACGTAAGAGCGCTTACAAAAAAGTGGTTACGTTTTCTTTTATTTTATGTATACTATTCCCTATTATTTTCTATATGCGTTTGATTGTCAATCTTTAAAAAGAAAAAGACCCCTTTATGCATTCTAAAGAGAGTCTCTACATATGTTCACGAGCATCAAAGACATTGATGGCATTGTAACGAAACCCAGCAACGTGTACGGTACGAGTACACAAGCGGTCAATGTTCAGCACGAGGTTTGTAAATAAGGTTCAAAGCCCGCTATTTTGAAAGGGCCTCTTCCAATGAAGGTTCAAAAAGCGGGCTTTCAGAACCAAGCAGTTGGGACACTACTTGAGAAAGGCGGAAGCGCAAGTGTACGTTATTGGTACACGAGTCCCACACTTCCCAAGTTCGCTTCATACTCGATGTCGAATATGCTACGTCAGCATACGCATCGTTATCAAAGCCCGCTCTTTGAACTACCCCTTCTAATGAAGGTTCAAAAAGCGGGCTTTCAGAACCGAGAAGATGGAGCGCTACTTGAGAAAGACGGAAGCGCAAGTGTACATTATTAGTACACGCGAACCGTACTTTCCAAGTTCGCTTCATATTCGATGTCGAATACGCTACATCTGCATACGCATCGTTATCAAAGCCCGATTTTTGAACTTCCCCTAACGGATCTTTTTACGCATCATGTCCATCGGTTCTACTGGTTTCAAGGTCCGGATGCGAATTTTTTGTAGTGGATGGCGCGCGACATCTAGCGTGTTGCCATCAAGATCAGTAATTTCAGTTACCGTTTGTTTGAAGAAGCGACCTTTCGGACCAACAAATTCTACTTCTTGACCTACTTTAAAATGATTGCGTTGTTCGATTATGGCAAACTGTGTAGCTGCATCATAATCATGTACAACTGCAGCAAAATCATAAGGTGCTGCTTTTTCCTCAGCAGTGTAAATATGATCTTCAGCTCCCGGAACATCAAGGAAGAAACCAGTATTAAGCGGGCGATTAGCTGCTTTATGAATTTCATCAACCCACGCTTGCTTAATCTCATAATGATCTGGATCAGCCATATAAGCATCGATTGCTTGACGATAAGCATTAACTACAGTAGCTACATAATGAATACTTTTCATTCTACCTTCAATCTTAAAGCTATCTATTCCTACATCAATAAGATCTGGAATATGCTCTAGCATTCCTAAGTCTTTTGAGCCCATTGTGAAAGGATCTTCTTCCCCTTCATTAACCGGAGCTCCCTCAAGAAAGAGATCATATTTCCAGCGACACGATTGACAGCAACCACCACGATTAGAATCACGATCCGTAAAGTGATTGGAAAGCACACAACGACCTGAGAATGACGAACACATCGCTCCATGAATGAAGGCTTCTAGCTCAACATCAACATTCTTTTTGATTTGTTCAATTTCCTCGAAGCTTGTCTCCCGAGCAAGCACAACGCGCGGCAGACCTTCACCCTTCCAAAATTGAACGGTTTTCCAGTTCAAGACAGACTGCTGTGTACTTAAGTGAACTTCCATTTTAGGCGCAACCCGTTGTGCAGTTTCAACAATAATTGGATCAGCAGCTATAATCGCGGCAATGCCAGCCGCTTCAAGATTACGCAAATATTGCTCGATACCAGCAATGTCTTCATTATGTACATAGATATTAGTCGCAACAAATACTTTAGCTCCATATCGCGCAGCAAATTCCACGCCTTCCTTCATTTCTTCGAATGTGAAGTTATCGGCGTTAGATCTCAATCCGTATGACTGACCACCGATGTAGACAGCATCTGCTCCATAATGCACTGCAAATCTTAGCTTTTCAAGATTACCTGCTGGTGCTAATAATTCCGGTCGCTCTAATCGATTACGTTCACCATAATAACGACGCTCGCGTTTCATAGTAGTACTCATCTATTGTGTTCCTCCTAATATACTTGCTCTTTGAAGAAGAAGCCGAAGCTTAGTTCGCGGTTGGGATCTTGAAGCTCTCGAATGGTATCCAACAATTGCTCATCAAATTCATAGGTTTCAGGATCAGTCAAATATTGATCAATCGCCATGCGATATGCTTTAACAACGGCTACGTTATATTCGGTAGATTTGAGGATACCCTCAATCTTCAAACTATCTACTTTACAATCTAGCAATTCATGTAAATTTTCTAGCATACAAATATCATCAGAACTCATAATATGGGTGCCATATTCATCTTCGAAGATCGGATAACGTTCGTCTGGGCGATCATTTTCCATAAGATATAATCCAGCAGCTTTTTGAATATTAGCATATCTCTCTTGTTCACCATGATAGTCTGTATAACTTTGAATTAGTGATCTTTTGGAATGATACATTGCCGTCATACCATGAACTTGTACTTGAATTTGTAGCGTGCTTTTTTCTTTCGTATCTACTACTTGTTCCATATTCAACTCACGTGCTAATACATAGCGTGATGTCCCACGACGTGCCCAATATTCAGCGGTTGCATAATTCGTAGAGGTCATCTCAGCATTCCAATGAAGACTTACATTAGGTGCATACTCTTTAGCGGCTACAAGCACTGCAGGATCGCCATACACGATCGCGTCGACCTCATACTGTGCTAAAGTCGTCAAATAAGCTGGTAACAGTTCTACCGTCCTGTTATCCATTAGATTATTCATCGAAACATAAAGTTTACCATTTTTAGCATGTGCCATAACAACAGCTTCTTTGATCATAGCTAGATCAAATTGACCCGCTAATCTACTACCAAACTTCGCTTCCCCTACTACTAACGCAGTAGCTCCAGCATCTAACAATTGTGCACATTCATCCAAATTAGCAGCTGTACACAACAATTCCGGATTATAAGACATTAACGCTCACCTCACCAAAGTAAACGGCTCATTACTGAGCCGTCGCCTTACTCTTTTCAATATTTTTCAAATGCTGATTATAAGTTTCAGCAAATAAATGTGACTGTGTTCCATCTTTTTTCGTTACATAATAATAGTAGTTATGCTCTTCCGGATATAGTACAGCCTTAATAGATTCTAAGCTTGGCGTTGCAATTGGTCCAGGCGGAATTCCATCAATAACATAAGTGTTATAAGGGCTATCTAGCTTCGTATCCTCTATTGATAATAATTCCTTTTGTTCAACTAAAGCGTATTGAATCGTCGCATCTATTTGTAAACGCATTGGTTTCTTCAATCGGTTATAAATAACACCAGCAACTGTAGCACGTTCACTATCCACAACAACTTCACGCTCAATTAATGAAGCTATCGTTAACATTTCATGCATCGATATCCCTAACTCATCTAGCTCATCTGACCAATTCTCTGGTAATGTAGCGAGTTTACGATCCTGCTCCTTCAACATACGGATAATAACATCTTCTTCCGTACTATCCTTGACAATTTCATACGTATCTGGGAAAAGATATCCTTCTAATCGATTGATTAATTGAGTGGTTTCCTGTGGGATATTAAGTATATTTTCTGCACCTGACCAACTACGAGACTCTTTCGTTAACGTAATGAACTTTTCTTTATCTACAAGTCCCTCAGTCGCTAGCTTGTCCGCCATTTGAGCAATCGTGAACCCTTCTGGAATGGTAAATGTGATCGTTTCCTGGGCAATGACGTCACCTGCATTCAGCTTTGCAATTACTTCTGCTTTATCCATACCAGGTTTTAATTCATACTTCCCTGCTTTGAAGTTATCGCCCTCGTCTTTCAACACTAGGTAGTAACCAAAAATAAATCCATTTTTAATAATTCCATTTTCTTCAAGGAGCTTTGCTACACTATTAGCAGAGCTGCCTTTAGGAATCGTTACTTCAAGAGACGTTCCAGATTTGGTCGGTTCAAGCTGATTCCATAAATAGAACAAGCCACCCGCTGCAACGAGCACCATAAAGAAAAACAATGAGAAACATACCCAAAAAGAAACAACCCATTTCTTAGGTTTATTACGTTTCCTCTTTGGCTTCTTTTTATTTTCTTCTATAGATTTTTCTATATTCTCCAAGAATCTAACACCTCAATATCTATCCGTTCTTCGGACATTTGATTATATTTTGAATATCCTCGTCAAAAAGAGCGGTGATATGCCGCTCTCTCTATAAAACATTTTCAATTAAGGTCGTTCATCGCTGACAAATTGAAGATCATCGTATGCTTCAGAAACAGCTTCCCATTCCTCTTCATCAACGATACTCTCTAATTCAACTTCGTCATTTTGTTTATACACTCGAAGAAATTCAAACTCATCTTCAGCTTTCATCACCTCTGTTTGTAACACTACATATGTAATGTCTCCCCAAACAAATTCTTGTATAATGAAGAAAGCTTCAACACTTCCATCATCTGTAACAAGTTCGATTTCTAGACCAAAATGATCTTTAAGTGTGTCTCCAACAATTGGAGCTGTATTTGGATGCTCAAAAGCCATTACAATTATTCCTCCAACTCACCAAGTAAAGTGTTGAACGTTTCTTCAACAATTGCCCACTCTTCTTCATCATCAATTGTAAACAATTGAAGATCATCGCCTTCTTCTTCATAACGGAAAGCATAGACTTCGTCTTCTTCCTCATTTTCAGAAATAAGAGGAACAACCATCATATATTTTTTATCGGAATCATCTACTTCAAATTTCATAATGACTTCAAACTCTTCCTCGTTGCCATCTTCATCTGGAATATAGATAATTTCTGGTTCTTCATAGTTTTGCTCGTTATTTGTCATTTTTACCCTCACCTTTTCATTTAGAATCAAGATAATTTTGCAAAATAAGTGTAGCCGCTAACTTATCTACCACTAGTTTGCGCTTCTTTAGACTGATCTCAGCTTCTTTTAACGTTCTTTCTGCAGCAACTGTGGTCAATCTTTCATCCCAAAGGTGAACAGGTAATCCAAGCTTCTCCCCAATTTGCTGGGCAAATGCCATACAAATCTCACCGCGTGGACCGATCGTACCGTTCATGTTCTTTGGAAGTCCAACCACGACCTCAGAAACCTCATTTTCCAGTGCAATTTCCGCAAGTCTGTCGAGTTCTCCACCGTCTCGTCGTGTCTCAACAACGGTTAGCCCTTGTGCCGTCCAACGAAAAGCATCGCTTACCGCAACGCCAATGCGACGATCACCATAATCCAAACCCATGACTCTCATATTTGTTCGGCCCCTCAATTACTCTTTCTTATGCAAGAGATAAAAGCGAACTAACTCTTCAATAAGCTCATCACGCTCTTTCTTGCCGATCATACTTCTAGCATTATTATGACGCGGGATGTAAGCCGGGTCTCCTGATAACAAATAGCCGACGATCTGGTTAATCGGATTATAGTCTTTCTCAAGTAAGGCATCATATACCTTAAGCAGAACATCTTCTGAGGAATCATCACCCTCAATTTTCACGTTAAACTTCATCGTCTGATCCATTGAATTCATCAGCTACACCCCCTAATACGTATACCATACAAGTATGGCTTAGTTCTACTATATCACATTTGCTTGACTAACAACTAGTTCCTGTGCAAGTTTCAATGCATCATTAAGTTTTTCTACATCTTTACCGCCGGCTTGTGCCATATCAGGACGACCGCCGCCATTACCACCACATAACAACGCAGCTTCCTTAATGATTTTCCCTGCATGGAATCCTTTTTTCACAAGATCTTGTGATACTGCTGCTGCCAAATTAACTTTATCTTCTGCTGCTGCACCAAGTACGATAACGCTAGTTGGTAGCTTCGTTTTTAATTCATCTACAATACTACGTAAAGATTCCATATTGGATGCATTTACTTTCGCAGTTAAAATAGAAACTTCCCCTACTTTAACAACGGCATCTAACAACGAACCCGCTTCAATATGACTTAGCTTATGCTGCAGAGATTCGTTGTCGCGAATTAATTCCTTCACTTGACCATTTAATGCATCAATACGTTTTGGCACATCAGTTACATTACTTTTCAGTTGTACTGCCGCTTGTTTCAACAAATCAAGCTGAGATTCATAGTATAAATAAGCTTGTTTTCCAGTTACCGCTTCAATTCGACGTACACCAGAGCCGATACCACTTTCGCCTAATAGCTTGAACAGACCGATTTCTGATGTGTTGTTAACATGACAGCCACCGCATAGCTCGATAGAATATTGGCCAACTTGTACGACACGTACAACGTCACCGTATTTCTCACCGAACAATGCCATCGCACCCATTGCTTTCGCTTCGTCAATTTTCTTTTGCTGGATAACAACAGGCGTACCTAACCAAATTTGCTCATTTACTCTTCTTTCAATATCTACTAGCTCTTCAGCTGTAATAGAACCGAAATGCGAGAAGTCAAATCGTAAACGTTCGCCTTCTACTAAAGAACCCGCTTGATTAACATGCTCACCTAATACTTCTTTCAATGCTTTGTGTAGTAAATGTGTAGCCGTATGGTTTTTCACAACATCTTCACGAACCGCTTTGTTCACTTCCGCTGTTACGGCAGCATTCACTTTTGCTACACCTTCAACAACGATAGCATGATGAAGCGTTTGACCATGAGGTGCTTTCGTCACATTCTCAACTTCGATAACGAAGCCTTCACCAGTAATTGTACCTCTGTCGCCAATTTGACCGCCACTTTCCGCATAGAAAGGAGTCTCATCAAGCAATAGCAATACTTGCGTACCAGCCACAGCTTCTTCTAGCAACAGTTCTTCGCCTACTAATGCTGTTATTGTGGATTTTACTACCAATTCAGTATAGCCAACAAATTCACTTTTAATCGTAAGATCAGCAAGCGGTCCACCTTGAATCTTCATAGAAGCAGTATCTTGACGAGCAGAACGAGCACGCTCACGTTGTGCTTGCATTGCAGCATCAAAGCCATCGCGATCGACTGTCATACCTTGCTCCATCGCAAAGTCTTCTGTTAAGTCAAACGGGAAACCATACGTATCATATAATTTGAAAGCATCATCACCATTAATAACCGTAATTTTGCTCGCTTTAGCTTGATCAACAAGATTAGACAGTAATACTAGTCCATCTGACAATGTTTCGTGGAAACGTTCTTCCTCTGTACGAATAACCTTCTCAATAAATTCACGTTTTTCCACTACTTCAGGATAGTAGACGCCCATTACATCACCTACAATGCCAGTAAGACCATATAGGAATGGCTTGTCTACACCTAGTGCTTTACCGTAACGTACTGCACGACGAAGCAAACGACGAATGATGTAACCGCGCCCTTCATTAGATGGCATAACGCCATCACCAACTGAAAATACAACGGTTCGAACATGGTCAGCGATAACTTTCAATGCGACGTCTTGTTCTTCGGATACTTTATACGATACACCTGCAATTTCGCATGTGCGATTAATAATCGGCATAAATAGGTCTGTATCAAAGTTAGAATCTACATCTTGCAAAATAGAAGTTAAACGTTCTAGACCAGCACCAGTATCGATGTTTTTATTCGGAAGCGGAGTATAGCTACCATCTTTATTATGGTTAAATTGTGAGAATACAAGGTTCCATACTTCTAAGAAACGCTCGTTTTCACCACCTGGCCAACATTCTGGATCATTAAGATCACCGTATTTGTCGCCGCGATCATAGAAAATTTCTGTACAAGGACCACAAGGACCTTCACCGATATCCCAGAAGTTTTCTTCTAGCTTATAAATACGCTCTGCTGGCAAACCGATTTTCTCGTTCCAATAACGATAAGCTTCCTCATCCTCTGGATAAACGGTAACAGAAAGACGTTCAGGATCAAATCCAATCCACTTCTTGTCCGTTAAAAATTCCCATGCCCAAGTAATAACTTCTTCTTTGAAATAATCTCCGATTGAGAAGTTACCAAGCATTTCGAAAAATGTGTGATGACGACGAGTTTTACCAACATTCTCAATATCATTTGTACGAATACATTTTTGAGAGTTCGTAATACGTGGATTTGCTGGAATTTCACGACCATCGAAATATGATTTCAATGGAACCATACCTGCGTTAATCCATAGTAAAGATGGATCATTATGTGGAACTAGAGAAGCACTTGGTTCAACAGCATGTCCTTTACTTTCAAAAAAAGCTAACCATTTTGCGCGAATTTCACTTGCTTTCATTATTTAGCCTCCCAAAACTTTTCATATTATACTCGATATACTTCTCTGTGATGAAAAGTTACATCGATAGCTTAACCTATTTTTCATAACTACTTGTTATACTTCTACGTTATATTGCTGCATATTTTTGTGAACAAAGACAAAAAAGCCCCTGTTATGACAGGGACGAATGTTATTTCGCGGTACCACCCTGGTTATTGTGTGCATAGCAACACAATCGCCTTCAAGGACAATAACGGGTCCACCCGATGAGTTTCACTCACACTCAGAAAATAGCTTTCTGTTATCCTTCATTAGAAGCGTTCTTCCAACCAATTCACTATGAATCGGAACGCTATCTCTGGCTAATGGGCTATAACATAATTGTTTTCGTCAACGCTTTGTTGTTATTGTATGTTCAACTTTTTGAACGACCCTTACAATAGTTCTGTTCAAATTATAGCTAGTGGATTTAGCACTGTCAAATAATCTTTCTGCGAACGTAGTAGGCAAACATATGCTGGACAATCACTTTACACGTAGCAAAGATCGGAATAGCTAAAATCATTCCTACAATCCCAGCAATTTGACCTCCAACTATAAGCGCAAAAATGATCAATAGTGGATGTAAATGTAACGTACGACCTACTACTTGTGGAGAAATAATGTTCCCTTCAAGAATTTGACATATCGTATTAACGATCACAACAAGCAACATCATTTTCAATGATACTGTCGATGCCATTAGTAAAGCTGGAGCAGCGCCGATAAACGGTCCTACATACGGAATAACATTAGTAATTGCAACGATGCTGGCGAGTAGCAATGCATAAGGCATGCCAACTAACAAATAACCGACATATGCTAACGTTCCAACAATAATACAGACTAATAGTTGTCCGCGTATATAACTTCCTAACGCATCATCAATATCCTTTAACAAACGAATCGTGTTTTTACGGTGTGACTTAGGAACATACTTAATTACGGCACGTTCAAACACATCAAAATCTTTCAGTATATAGAAAGCCAGAAACGGTACAACAAAAACTACGAATAATGTGCCAACCATCTCACCGATATTATTAACAAATGTAAGCAATGTTTCAGAGATGCGTCGCTCCATTAATACTAATGATTTGTTGACACCTTCGCGCAAACTTTCTGGGAATAGTGCATTGTTATTAAAATCTATAACTAATCCCTGTGCTCGCATCGTTAGCTCGGGTAAATGTTTATTCAACTCCTGCATCTGATCGATGAACATAGGAATGAAATTAACGATAATGACCGTTAAAATCGCACAAAACACAGCATAAATTAATAACACTGCCATCGTTCGTGGTACTTTCCGTTCATGTAACATCGTAACAACAGGATTAAGTATGTACGAAATGATCATTGCCACAATAAACGGACCAAGAACAGCCTTCAAAAATGAAAAGATGGTTGCAAGAATCGGCTTAAGCAAAAGCAGAAAATAAATAACTACTAATAGCAATATCGCATAAATTAAAATAACAAAAAATCTATTTTTTGTAAATCGCTCCAATCGGCACACCACCTTCATTCTAACTATTCTTTGCCATTATATGTACAAGTATTCCTATTCAGCACAAAAAGCAGTAACTCATCAGGAGAAAGAGTTACTGCTCGGGTAAAACTAAAAACACTCTATAGATAACCGACTTCTACAATTCCGCCTGCCGATACAATTATTCTTCTAGTTGCAGAATAGTTTCATTTATAGTTATATTGTCTGGAATATCTTCCTTCAAAAGACTAACAAGTGCAGTTACATATACAGCTTCATTCATTCCTGAAACCCCAGTTATTTCATTACTTACCCGCTTCGCATTAATATATAATATTGGATCTCTGTCATGCTCGTCATCAGGTAAATAGACCGATTTAATCTCGAAACCCTCCGTTATATTTTCAACTCCACCAATACTTACACATATGAAATACTCTGTCGGTGTTTCTCCTACTATAAACCCACCGGGCGCAAAATGTTCTAGTCTTGTATATTTGTCGATAATATCTTGTTGAAGACCTTTAATACTTCCATCCTCCCAAGAAAAATCTGCTGCTTGTTTCAAATAAATATACTGTGTAAACGGTATATTTAATTTGCTAACTTCAGTGTAAACTGCGTCCGTACTAGATACCAACTTTTGCTCCTTGGCAGTCAAATTCCCGCTACAACCTAACTGCAACCCTAAAATAAATACGATAATTAAGAAACTTCGTATTCTCTTCACCACCGCTAACCTCCTTGGCACTGCAATTCATTCTTGTCGTTTCACCATTAGAGATATCCATTTTTCTCAAAATATGATGACCTGATCCTGTGAGTTCAAATAAACAAGGTTGCCATCCGATAACCACCCTAATATTTTACCAGCCCCGATAAATTCAAATGTTCGTTGCTTAGAATCGTAAACCCATATTTGATCAGAAGCAGCCTGAAAAGCTGCCAACTTGTCATCTAGCGACCAGCGTATAGAAGCAATATACATATAATCAAGCTCATTAACATGGATAAAAATATCATCGATCAGTTGATCCGTTATCCGATCATCCTCGTTGATCGTCAATTGTTGGTCATTAATATTATATATTACTTTTCCAGTTGGATTACTTTCTTTGTAATCTGCTGGGAGAATAAGATGCGAATTATCCTGCCAACTTAGCGGATATTCGAAAAGAAAGCCATCACTATGAGATACATATGCAGCATTTTCATAGGTATGAATAATGGTACCTTTGCTGTCTACAATAACTAAATCCGCGGAAGGACCTATATAATCATCATGTGCTAGTAATATCGCAATTTTTTCACCATCAGGTGATGAGGATATGCCGTAAACCGGTTGATCAAAATCATATAGCTCGTCTAATTTAAATGGATTAAGATCGACACGGTATAACGTCTTGCTTCCCAGTACCATGTAGGTATATCCATTATAAATTCTATCCGAGAACATCTCTTGATAGCCGCCATCATTTGCATTCATATCCTTCTTCTCTTGTGAAGGTAGGTTGACAATCGTATTTGCTGTAATATCGAAGAGATGGTGCTCATCACTACTATTGAATTGAAACAAACGATCTTTCTGTCCACTTACTGTAATAGCTTTGATCGTAGGCCCTTCCCAAGCTGGCAATACTTTTGATTCACCAGTAAGTGGATTTTTTAAAGTTAGGCTTGGTTGTTCTCCCTCATAGAGTACGACAAGCTTATTACGATGAGGTTGATCCTCGTTTTTGTAATTTTCCCCGTCACTCGTAGTGGCTTCATCTAGATTGAACATAAAGGAAAAGACATTCTCATCAATCAAACGAAAGCGAATAAGCAGAAAGCGGGGTGATTCCCATTCTAAAGTGTAACGTAAATCGGCATCGGGATTACTCTTTATCAAAGTTTGCTCAAGTGTTAGTTTGAATGAATTCTGGTTCATATCCATATTGGATTTCACTATAACTATCCGTTCATAGCCATCCCTATTCTCAAAATCCTCCATATAAAGAAGTGGTTTTTCATTATCTATCATAGGAATCGGAGATTCCCTTATTACTTCTGCTGGTAATTCCTTCGAGACAAATGGTGTATTCAACTCGTTAGTCGAGATCCTTTCACCACTCTTACAACCGGTAAGCACAATGATTACTATCGAGATTAATATAAGGTAACGCACCTTAACACTCCCTTATTCCAAAAATAATTGATTAGAAGCTATATATATTACATTTTAACCCATAATAACACAAGACGAATTCCCCACATTAAAGTTGCATGAATAGACATACAAAAAAAGAAGGCCCCGCAGCACATATGCGAATCACGACTACTTGCGAGTCATCATTCTATGCTACAAGACCTTCTATCATTGATACATGCCAATTAAAAAAATAATCGCATGTTAATTTAAGTGTATTTCTGGTTGTTCCACGGATTCATCATAAAATAAATCATCCAATGAACTAAGTGTACCATCTTCTTCAACTTGAAAAACAGACATTTTATCACCGTTGACTGTAAGTTCTATGTAGCAACCCCAGCAATAAAATTGATGTGATCCGATTTTACCTATATCTTTCGAGTTACAGTTCGGACATCTCATAAATATTACTCCCTATACTCTGACATTGGAAGCTGCGACTGGCTCCAATTCTGATTCACTAACAGCAGGAACGATAATCGCATCTTCACCAAGTAATACTTCATTGAGATCACTCGGCGTTCTGAGCCATTTTCGTCCTTCAATTAGATCCGAAACAAAACCATCTGTAAGCTCATAACCTACTATCTGTGTATCCTGAAATGGGTAAAAATATACATCGGAGATGCGACCAAGTTGCGAACCTGTCACTGTTATGACAGGCATGTCCTTCAAATGAACGACTCCCATACAATAAGCACGCTGCAGTAACTGCTTTTTGCCTGTTAAAACTTGCGCTTCATCAGCGATAAAAACCGCATCATCTCCACAAGTTAACACCGCGCTCCATTGCACTGTACGCACCTTCACAGCAAACCATTTTGCATATTCAAGCACTAGACCTTTCAACTTCCAATGCTCATCGAACCAAGCATCCTTCACGACTCCAACTTTTTTGCCATTGTTAATCGTTAGGACAGGTAATCCAATTAATTGCTGAAGTCTGATCATCACTTGTGCTGCCTCCTTCAAACTTTTCATTCAATGAAAAGTTACTTCGTAAGCATATTACTTAACTTTTCATATACTTCTTGAAGTACTACTTTTAATATGAAAAGTGCTTCGGAAGCATATTACTAAGAGTGGATTCGTTTTACGATACTTGCAACTATTGTCGCAGCATCTTCGATTTCATCCATAGTATTGCCCATTCCAAAGCTAAATCTTACAGCACTATTTAATCGATCAGCACTTAGCCCCATTGCTTTCAACACATGTGAACGTTCTAACGATCCAGAAGTACAAGCCGAACCGCTTGCAACTGCAATTCCTGCTATATCTAAATTCATCAACATGCTTTCGGTATCAACACCAATAAAGCTAATGTTTACGATATGAGATAATCCATGATCAAGATCACTATTCACGATGATCGGATACTTTTCTAATTGTTGTTGTAACAGCTCTACCCATCTATTACGAAGATTTTTCACAAAAGGTTGCCATTTTTTGCGCTTGTTCACACAAATGTCAAGAGCTGTTGCAAAACCAACGATGCCAGCAAGATTTTCCGTTCCTGCTCTTCGCTTTCTTTCTTGGGAGCCACCTTGTTGTAATGCTTCAATCGGAGTGCCTGTCGCTATATATAAACCACCAATGCCTTGAGGACCATTAATTTTGTGTGAGGAGAAACTCATGAGATCAATCGGTAATTGTTGAAGAGAATACGGAATTTGTCCAAGTGTTTGTACAGCATCAACATGAAATAGCGCCCCTACTTGATGAACAAGTTCACCTATTTGCTCAATAGGTTGAATAGTGCCCACTTCATTATTGCCATGCATAATACTTACTACAGCCGTTTGTTCGCTTAATGCCTCTTGCAGTTCCGCTATATTCACATAGCCTTGCTCGTCAACAGAGACAATCGTTAAATCGAATCCTTCATTGTTAGCAAGCCATTCCATCGAGTGGATAACCGCATGATGTTCAATTGCAGACGTAATAAGCTGCTTTCTCCCCTTCAATGCTTGTGCTCTTGCCACTCCAATAATTGCCAAGTTATCACTTTCGGTTCCACCAGAGGTGAACGTAAATTCATTAGGTTTGCACCCGATTATTGAAGCAATCATGTCTCGGGACTGATTAAGGCTATGTTTAGCGTTTCTTCCAAAACGATGAATACTTGAAGCATTTCCTGGACCTTGTTGCATTGTTGCAATCATTGCCGCAATAACGTCTGGATGAATCGGAGTTGTTGCTGCATGATCAAAGTAGTATGACTTCATATGCTCACTTCACTCCAATATTAAATATAGAACATATAGCTATCTTTGCTATCTTTGCTCTGATCTTCTGTATAATTAATTAGATCGTCCAAAGTTGTAGAATCCATAACATTAGCAATACTATCACGAATACGTAGCCATAGATTACGTTTCGCAGGATCATCTTCTTCCGTAAAGTCCACTGGAGATATTGGACCTTCGAGAATTCGAATGATATCACCTGTTGTAATATCTGCTGGTTCTTTGGCCAGTATATAACCACCATATGCCCCACGAATACTTTTCACATAACCTGCATTACGTAGCGGTGCAATCAGTTGCTCCAAATAATGCTCTGATAAATTATTTTTTTCAGCAATACTTTTCAAGGATATTGGACCTTCTCCAAACTTCAAAGCCAATTCCATCATTATCGTTAATCCATAACGACCTTTAGTAGAAATTTTCATATTTCTATACACCTCTTTTAATTCATTGTATTCCAATTATTCTTATATGGTATCATAACTATCTACAATCGTCTCCATTTTCACAATAGTTATTCGTGAAATACTATAATAATTATGTTACAATATAAAATGCTTGAATGAACAAGGTGGTGTAATTATGTCAAATCCTAATCAGAACACTAGAGTCGTTATCGGTATGTCGGGCGGCGTTGACTCTTCTGTTGCTGCATTATTATTGAAAGAGCAAGGCTATGAAGTTATCGGTATTTTCATGAAAAACTGGGATGATACAGATGAGTTTGGGCATTGTACAGCTGAAGAAGATGCTGAGGATGTTCGTCGTGTCTGCGACCAGATCGGCATTCCATATTATACAGTTAATTTTGAGAAGCAATATTTCGATAAAGTATTCTCTTATTTCTTAGATGAGTACAAGCGTGGAAGAACGCCTAATCCTGATGTTATGTGCAATCGTGAAATCAAATTTGGCGATTTCCTCAAAAAGGCAGAAGAACTGAATGCTGATTTTCTTGCTACAGGTCATTATGCCCAAGTTGAGCGTGATGAAAATGGTGTAACGAAATTGTTACGCGGCATAGATTCTAATAAAGATCAAACTTATTTCTTAAATGCCCTTAATCAACAGCAGCTAGCGAAAGCGATGTTCCCGATCGGTCATCTACCTAAGCCAGAAGTCCGTAAAATTGCTGAAGCTGCAGGACTTTATACTGCTAAGAAAAAAGATAGCACAGGCGTTTGCTTCATCGGTGAACGTAATTTCAAACAATTTTTAAGTCAGTACTTGCCTGCCAAGCCCGGCGATATGATCGATATTAATACCGGCGAGAAAAAAGGGCGTCATGACGGATTAATGTATTACACATTAGGTCAAAGACAAGGTCTTGGTATCGGTGGCAATGGTAATGGCAATCCATGGTTCGTTGCTGAAAAAGATTTGGAAGCTAATATATTGTATGTCGTTCAAGGTGATACTCATGAAAGCTTGTATTCTGCAAGCTTAGTGGCAACGAATATGAACTGGATTGTTACAGATGCTCAGACAGAAACGTTCGAGTGTACGGCCAAATTCCGCTATCGCCAACCCGATCAGCAAGTAACGGTGCAAAAGCTGCCTAATGGTGAAGCTTTTATCACCTTCGCAAAGCAACAAAAAGCGATTACACCTGGACAAGCTGTCGTATTATATGACGGCGATGTATGTCTTGGTGGCGGTACGATCGATAAGGTGAACAAGATTTAATTTAATCATGTAAAACTTTATTAGTATACATGCAAAAAACAAGACCTTATTGAGCTGAGTTTTATCTCGCTTCATAAGGTCTCGTTATTTACTCCCAGTTCCCATCGTCGTTAATCTAAATTATTTTCAACAAATGAACAGTTAACATGATCTCTCGTCGCATTTAGTAGTTGCTTGTAACCGCTTTACTCCGATAGATGTAATTCTCAGCTGATCCATTTGTTCAATCGTAAAAATATATTTTTCATCTTCTTGTTCATACACTACAGATTGACCGATATGTGGCGGAAATTGAATGTTGGCATACATATATCCACCGATGGAATCCATATCGTCTACTTCAAGTCCGATATTGAAATATCCGTTCACTTCTTCAACAAGCAGCATTGCACTTAACATATAATGATCATGCTGTAGTCGAATAATCTCATGCTCATCTTCATCAAATTCATCCTGAATATCTCCTACAATTTCTTCTAATATATCTTCAAGTGTCGCCATTCCTGAAGTTCCACCATATTCATCAATAAGCAATGCAATCTGCGTCTTCTTCTTTTGCATCATCGTTAATAAAGTAGATATAGCTATCGTATCGGATACCGTAATAATTGGCCTAATCCATTGCTGCCATTGGTATTCCGTTGTTTTATGATCATACTTTGCAAGTAAGTCCTTAATATGGACAAATCCGATAATATCATCTTTATCATAATTAACGACAGGATATCTCGTTCTCATATGACTAATCGCGGTTTCAATATTGACGGATAATGACTGGTTACACTCTAAGCAAATCATATCAAGTCGGGGAGTCATCACCTCTCTAGCTGTTTTTTCACCGAAGTCGTATTTTGGATACCCTCCCATATTAAATTTATTCACACGACTACCATTATCTTTGCGCTTTAGTTTCCAAGGTGCAATCCAAGTTTCATTAATGAATACGCAACCACAATAAACAACGAAGAGTATACTCATCTGCAAAACCGTCCATCCTATTGACGCTGGATCTTCCAAGTAAGTTTATGCCATCCGGAAAAATTCAGATGACATACACCTCCCTTCATTATTTTCTAGAAGCTAGCCTTCTTGATTGATAAAGTATATATATTCGTGCATAGCAAGTTTTTATTACTTCCAACCAAAAACGTTACCCTTTATATTTTCATAGTTACTATATTTTCTATTGTTCATAACTTGTTCTTACTCTTGATGGTTAACAAGCAACTTTATGTTGTTTCATTTGCTATAATGCTAGTGTGTGCTAATAATCATTGGCTTTTCGATGCTACTTTTTATTACGAAGTAACTACTCGAGAAGTACATAAAAGTTTTAGGGGGATTTACATTGAAGAAGACTGTCTGGTTACTATGTTTATTATTACTATTGGTTCCAACGCAAATATTTGCGCACTCGAAGGTTACTGAATCATCTCCTGCTGCTGAAGCAACAGTAGATTCAACTCCAGAGAAAATTACGATTGCATTTAATACAACGATTGCAACGATGAGTACATTCAAATTATTCAACGAAAACAACGAAGTACAAGTTGTTGACAATATTAGTGTATCTGATCATGAATTAACTGGTGATATACCTTCAACTCTAGAAAATGGTGTGTACACTGTGAATTACAATATTATTGGTGCCGATGGTCATGCGATTGATGGAAGCTATTCGTTCACGATCAATGCTCCTGAAGCAACACCGACCCCAACTGAAGATGCTACTGATCCTGAAGCAACGATTGAACCTACGGTAGAACCAACAGTAGCGCCAACAGTGAGTCCAAGCGTTGAAGCTGAGCCAGCTACTGAACCTGAAGCAAAGAAAAATCAAATATGGCCTTATATTGTGATCGGCTTAATTATCGGTGCAGCTGTTGCGTTTGCAGCGAAAAAACGCAAATAATATGGCTTATGTTTCTGAGAGTTTATTATATATCTGCTTTTCACTAGTAATGGGATACTTTATTTTGCAGCTAATTCCTGTTGCTTATAAGCCAACCATTGTATTTCCTAAGTGGTTACTGCTGTTATGTGTCATTAGTATTCCCATCATGTCGTATATTCCTTTGCACCTTATCGTGCTTCAATATGCGGATGCATTTCAATTAGGCTATATCCCGATGATCCGTAGCATTTTACTCGATCTACCGGTAGGCGAGGCATGGCTCTGGACACTATTAGGCTCTGTTGGATTGGCGCTCATGGTTGGAATTCCTGCCTTCGCCAAAGATCGACATATGCCTAAAGTGGGGCTGCTACTTACGTTATTACTTTCTGTCTGGTTGGGATTCGCTAGTCATGCATCTTCGTTAAGCTCACTCCGAGGGCTAATCGTCCATACTGGTCATTTTACATCAGTTATTATATGGCTAGGTATTTTGTTCATCGTGAGCTGGTTCGCAACTGACTATAGTCAATGGGCGAAGTTTCTTCGCTGGTTTTCACCACTTGCTATCGTATGTGTACTTATGTCATTAATTGCTGGTATAACGTTGATGTCGTTTACTACAAACCAATATAATAATGGGTTAATGCTCAATTTTGGTCAATATTTGCTCATAAAGCATATTACGATTTTGCCATTATTATGGCTAGCTTTCAGTAATGCTTATCTATATCCAAGAAGAGTGAAAAAAGAACCCACACTATCACCAAAAGGCTTTTTACGTGCTGAAAGCATATTAGCATTAGTTGTGCTTATTATTACAGCGATGATGGGGCAACAAGCACCTCCGCATAATGTCGTTGAAACATTACGAACAGAATCACCATCTCGATTGTTCACGTCATTATATCAAGGCTCATTCAGCCCTGATATGGAGCTACTATGGCAGTTCAATCTCAATAGTGTAATGTTATGGCTTGCGGCGCTGCTCATGCTCTATGTATCTTATATCGCCTTTAAGCAGCGTAAAATATGGGTGATGGTCATCGTCTGTCTACTATTCATCTTACTCGCATATCTAGGCTATATGTTCGGCATAGTTGTAAAATAGCTTTTATACGAAGGGGCATCCCGCAATCATTGAATATAATGACTGCAGGATGCCCCTTCTTTCTTCTCTTCAGATAGCATCATTTCGATGAACCTATCCTATTCCTTTGGGATTATCCCGTTCACTACTTACTACGCTTTCGACGCTCTTGGTTTTGACGGATTTTATCTTCCATTCCTTGTTCCGTTGCTTCATAGATCGTTGCATGGGCAATTTGATCGGGCAAATATTGCTGCTTCACATAGTGATTAGGGTAATCATGTGGATACTGATACCCTTTATGACCAAGCTTTTCTGCACCTTTATAATGTGTATCGCATAAATGCAAAGGTACCTCTGTCATCCCTACTTGTTCAATCAATGACGTTGCTTTACCTAAAGCAATAGCAATGGCATTAGACTTCGGACTTTCAACCGCAAATAATATTGCTTGGGCGATATTATACTTTGCCTCTGGAAACCCAATTTTATGATAAGCATCCATCGCATTAACCGCCTGCACCATCGCTTGTGGATTGGCGAGTCCAATATCCTCACTACAGGCCACAATTAGTCTTCGTAAAAACGTCATCGGGTCCATGCCTAGCTTCTCCACCGCATATAAAAACCAATAAAGTGCAGCGTCACTAGAGCCACGTATACTTTTGTGAAATGCCGATAGTACATCATATTGTGTAGAAGTATCTGCTCGTACAGTACGCTTTCTAATCGATTCCTGTGCTACCTCAATGGTAATATGTACGGTACCATCTTGCGCTGAACTAGTCGTTAATGCAGCCAGCTCCAGCGCATTGAGCGCACGGCGAATATCTCCTCCAGCCATCTGAGCCAAATGCTCTAATGCATCATCGTCAACGACAAGCTTCATAAAGCCTAGCCCGCGCTGTTCATTGACAATAGCCCGCTCCATTGCAATTTTAGCATGCTTTGCTGACAGTGGCTCAAGCTGAAATAACGTCGAACGAGACATTAATGCACCATTCACATGATGAAATGGATTTTCCGTCGTCGCACCGATAAAAATAATAATCCCCTGTTCGACAGCCGGTAATAATGCATCTTGACGTGATGTGTTGAAACGATGTACTTCATCGAGAAAGAGTATCGTTTTGCGTCCATATAATACTTTGTTCGTTTTCGCAGACTCAATTACTTCACGAACTTCTTTAACCGAAGCTTCTACTGCGTTTAAACGAACAAATTGTGCCTCGGTTGATTGCGATATAATATGAGCAAGCGTCGTTTTGCCACAGCCAGGCGGACCATAGAGTAAGATCGAGCTAATCTGATCGCCTTCGATTGCTCTACGTAATAATTTCCCTTCACCGACAATATGCTCTTGTCCAATATATTCGTCCAGCTGCTGAGGTCGCATTCGATCTGCTAATAATTTATGCTGAGCAGTTGGTTGCTCCTCATCTAATGTAAATAAGTCCATTATCTCACTTCCAAATTCATAATCTCTACCTTTGATTATAACATTTGTCCCCAATATATATCAGTCCGATATAACATATTCACAACGCCATTTTGCTCGTGCTTGGAAAATATCTGCTCAATGTGAGCGATATATTCATCATAACGAGCATCCGTTTCCTGTAGTGAAAAAGATGACGATTGAATTCTTCCAAATAACCCTTCGCGATCGAGCTGCTGCGCATATTGATAGCTAGTGAGCTGCGGTTCATAACCACCATAGAACGGCTTCAAGAAAGCTTGACTTATATGCTTATGCTTCACTTCATCGTATTGCTTACCATACTTTAAAAATAACTGATCGTAGTCGTACATAAATGCGGATGCTCCAACATCTCTCTGATTCCAAAGCAGCACAACCTGCCCACCTTGCTTTAATATTCGCTTAAATTCTGTGCGCGCTAGTTCAGCATCGAACCAATGAAAGGCTTGCGCACAAACGATTTGATTAACGCTACTATTAGCAAGTTCCGTTCGTTCTGCACTTCCACTGCTTACACTTAAACTTTGCTCACTCTGAGTATTTTCTACATTTCCATCGCCTGTTCTCAATCGTTGTTCATTCAAGCTGTTTACTGTTAAATAGGTGTGTAAATAATCGATTAACGCAAAGCGCATATCATCATTCGGTTCGACAGCAACGACATGGAGATGTTGATCCAACAATTTTTTCGTAAAAATACCCGTCCCCGCTCCGATATCTGCTACAACATCACTGCCTGTAATCCCTATTTCCTGAAGTAAATGCTGAATAACCTCTTGTGAATAGCTTGGACGATACTGCATATATTGATTGGATCGTCCAGAAAAACGTTCTGTAGAATTCATTGCGACCATCCTTTTAAATATGATATTTTCCATCATACAGGAGTGTATTATTATACGTCTATGAGTGGGCTTTGTTTCGCGAATGAATGGTACTTTTACCTTTCATTCCCTCTTCTGAAGAATAGAAAGAGGTTACCTTCAACGATTGAAGATAACCTCTCAACTATTTTGCCATCTGCGATGACTTATTTACTAACTACATTTTTGAACTTACCTTACAATGAGAGTTCAAAAGTGGGCTTTCGAACTTACAGCTAATAAATCCTTCACAACTTCGCTCGCCGCTACAAGTCCTGCTACGTTAGGAACGAAAGCATTACTAGAAGGCGGCTGTTGTGCTTTGCGGATTTCTGGCGCATTGTCAGGTACGATGCGCTGTGTAACGTCTTCACGCGGCTTAATTGGATCCTCATCGGAGAAGACCACCTTAACCCCTTTTTTGATTCCATCCTTGCGTAGCTTCGTTCTTACGATGCGAGCAACAGGGTCGGTGTGCGTTTTGGAAATATCAGTAATTCTAAGTCGAGTAGGGTCCCATTTATTAGCAACACCCATACTTGAAATAATTGGGATATTACGAGTTAAGCACTCTTTAATAAGATGTACTTTATAAATAATCGTATCCGATGCATCGACGACATAATCAAGATCATAAGCAAATAATTGCTCATATGTCTCTTCTGTGTAGAACATCCGCAGCGAAATAGCATCACAGTCAGGATTAATTAATTTAATACGATCACGCATTAGATCAACTTTCGGCTGTCCAACGGTTGTCGTAAGCGCATGAATTTGACGGTTAATGTTTGTAATATCTACAACATCTTTGTCAATAAGAATCAATCTGCCTATACCTGTTCTTGCTAAAGCTTCAGCGGCAATTCCACCAACACCACCGATACCGAGCACAGCAACCGTACTGCCTTTAAGCTTTTCTAATCCTTCTGGACCCATCGCAAGCTCGTTACGAGAAAATTGATGAAGCATGTTGCTAATCCCCTTTCGCACCCTACTGATTATTCAGTTTTGTCAGCGTTAGCTACCGCTTCTGCAACTGGCTTAGGTTTCACAACTGTGCGAATATGAAGCTGCTCAAGTTGAGACAATTCAACTTCAGATGGCGCATCACATAATAGATCTGTTGCATTAGCTGTTTTCGGGAATGCAATCGTTTCACGAAGATTAGTACGACCAGTTAGTAACATTACAAGACGGTCGAAGCCGAATGCAATACCGCCATGTGGAGGTGTACCATATTCAAATGCATCTAGTAGGAAGCCGAATTTTTCTTGCGCTTCTTCCATAGAGAATCCAAGTGCAGCAAACATTTTTTCTTGTACATCACGTTTGTAGATACGCATAGAACCGCCACCAACTTCATAGCCGTTCAAGACGATATCGTAAGCTTGCGCACGAATTTGTCCTGGATCAGTATCGAAATACTGTACATCATCTTCATTAGGACGAGTGAACGGGTGATGTTCTGCTACATAACGTTTCGCGTCTTCATCGTAGCCAAGTAATGGGAAGTCAACAACCCATACAAATTTGAATGCTTTTTCATCGATCAGTTTCAAATCTTTACCTAATTTCAGACGAAGGTTACCAAGTACGTCAGCAACAACTTTTGGCTTGTCGGCTGAGAATGTTAGTAGATCGCCATCTTCTACATTCAAACGTTCAGTAAGTGCAGCAATTTCTTCAGGTTTCAAGAACTTAACGATTGGACCTTTCCAGTCGCCATCTTTAATTTGAATCCATGCAAGACCTTTACCGCCATAGCGTGCAGCAAACGGTTGTAGATCATCAAGTTCTTTACGGCTCCAGCTTGCACAGCCTTTAGCGTTAAGTGCTTTAACAACACCGCCACCAGCAGCAATAGAAGCAAATACTTTAACGTCACTTGTTGATACGATATCTGTAATATCTTCAATTTCAAGACCGAAACGAAGATCTGGTTTATCTGAACCGTATTTATTCATCGCGTCTTTATGCGTAATACGTTGGAATGGAAGTTGCAGTTCAACACCAACTGTTTCACGAAGCAATTTCGCCATAAGATCTTCCATCATGCCCAGCAATTGATCTTGAGACAAGAAAGAAGTCTCAATGTCGACTTGAGTAAACTCAGGTTGACGGTCAGAACGTAAATCTTCATCACGGAAACAACGAGCGATTTGGTAGTAACGCTCGATACCACCAACCATTAGCAATTGCTTAAAGATTTGTGGAGATTGTGGTAGGGCGAAAAATTCACCTTCATGTACACGAGATGGAACGAGATAGTCACGTGCACCTTCTGGAGTACTCTTCGTAAGAATTGGTGTTTCAACATCTATAAAACCATTACCGTCTAAGAAGTCACGGAAAATTTTCGCTGCTTTCGAACGAAGCAACAATGTTTTTTGCATTTCCGGACGACGAAGGTCAAGATAACGGTATTTCAAACGAATAGACTCATCAACCTCAACACCATCTTCGATTGGGAATGGAGGAGTTTTCGCAGTATTCATAACTTCGATTTCAGTAACACGAACTTCAATCTCACCAGTTGCAAGATTGGCATTAACTGTTTCTGGATCACGCTCAACAACCGTACCTTTCATAGCAAGAACATACTCATTACGAGCACGATCAGCGATTTCTAGTGCTTGACCAGAGAAATCTGGGTTGAATACCGTTTGCACGATACCTGTACGATCACGTAAATCAATAAACAATACGCCACCAAGGTCACGACGACGTTGTACCCAGCCGTTCAATGTTACTTCAGTGCCTACATCAGCTTTAGTTAAAGTACCGCAGTTTACGGTTTTTAGCATAGACATTTCATTTCCTCATTTCATTAATATATAGTATTTTCGTTACTAACCTTGAATGACTTGTGCTAGCTCAGCAAAAGCTACTTGACGTTGTTCCCCTGTCGCCATCTCTTTCAGTGTAATCTCACCATTGGCAAGTTCATCATCACCGAGAATAGCCGTGTAACGAGCCTGTAAGCGATCTGCAGACTTCATCTGAGCCTTCATCTTGCGACCTTGATAGTCACGTTCAGCACGTACGCCCGCTTTGCGTAACTGATACACAAGCTTAGTTACTTCGCGATCAGCTTCTTCACCAAGCGCGATGAGATATACATCTAGTTCATTGAGATTTGGAATTTCAGTCTCTTGATGCTCAAGCAATAGAACAGTACGTTCTAATCCAAGACCAAAACCTACACCTGGTTGATCAGGACCACCAACATCAGCAACTAGTCCGTTATAGCGACCGCCACCGCCAACAGTATCAATTGCCCCAATACCTTCAGCTTTAAACTCGAACGCAGTATGTGTATAGTAATCGAGACCACGCACAAGACGGTGATTAATTTGGAATGGAATTTCCATATCCGTTAGATGCTGCTTCACCTTTTCAAAGTGAATTTGACATTCTTCGTCCAAACTGTCGAGAATCGATGGCGCATCTGTAAAGTGTTTTTGATCTACTTTACAATCCAATACACGTAGTGGATTACGATCAATACGAGACTGACAATCCTTACAAAGAATTTCACGTTTCGGTTCCAAATAAGTAAGTAGCTTCTCGCGGAATGCAGTACGGACAGCTGGAGTTCCAACCGAATTAAGCTCAACACCAACACCTCTAAGTCCAACCTCCGTATAGAAGGTATATCCTAATGCGATCACTTCTGCATCTAGCGCAGGATCAACTGCACCGATGGCCTCAATCCCAAACTGATGGAATTGACGGTAACGACCTGCTTGAGGACGCTCATAGCGGAACATAGGACCCATATAGTACAGCTTAGTCAGATCTGGCTCTCCGAATAACTTGTTCTCTACAAAAGAGCGTACAACGCCTGCTGTACCTTCTGGACGAAGTGTTAAGCTGCGCTCTCCACGATCGATGAACGTATACATCTCTTTCTCAACGATATCCGTTGTTTCACCAACACCACGCTGATAAAGTTCGGTAGATTCAAAGATCGGTGTACGTATTTCCCTGAAATTATAGCGACTACAAATTTCACGAGCTTTCTGCTCGACGAACTGCCATTTTTCTACACTGCCTGGCAGTATATCTTGCGTACCAGGTGATTTCTTGAATGACATAGTGTTTAACCTCCTTAAACTTTTCATCTCATCTCTGTAAGGTCAATTTTGACACTACAGCTGCACATATTGAGCCTAGTGTACCTTTTGAACTACCTCTAAGGAAACACAAAAAAACTCTCGCTCCTTCTGACTAATAGCCAAAAGGGACGAGAGTATTATCTCCCGTGGTACCACCCACATTTCGAATATCTAGCAACTAACAAGTTGATCTTGCAAAGTCGCAGCTATTCGCTCCATACGATTATCGTCCGTAACACGCATAAAACTAATGTCGTACTTATGTAAATAAGTACCGTTCATCTTATGTTCTCGGGGATGTTATTCACTCAATACATATAAAGGTGCTTTCAGCCAATGGACACCTATCTCTGGGTATAGTGGAGTTGAGTTACTTCTTCCCGTCTAGGAATAAAATATTTAGTTGTTACTGATATCACATTTTACTTGTCTTACCGACGAAAGTCAATATAGAACTACATCAACCGAAAAAAGACAGAAAAAAACCTGCGGCATATCCGCAGGCCATAATAATATATTATTAAAAAGGGGGTCGAGATTTATTATAGGTTAATGATGTTAAAGGAACATTATCATTATATTACAAATTGATTACAAAAAAGAAAGCGTTTCAATTGCCTGTCTATCCGTTTTTGCGGAGGGCAAACTCACTTCTATAAGGGAAGTGTCTACTTCTCTTCCGTATCAACAATAATTGTAATTGGGCCATCATTAACCAAACTTACATCCATCTCTGCGCCAAATTGACCTGTTTCAACACGAAGCCCTTTGGCACGCAGCAAATCATTAAACATAAGATACATTGGCTCTGCATGCTCTGGCCTTGCCGCCTTCATAAAGCTAGGGCGCCGACCTTTGCGACAATCTCCAAATAGCGTAAATTGTGAGACAGACAATATGCTCCCGCCAGCCTCCGCAATATCTAAGTTCATCTTACCCGATTCATCTTCAAATATTCGCAGTCCAGCTAGCTTGTCCGCCATCCACTTAAGTTCTTGCTCTGTATCCTCATGGGTAATACCAACAAGTAGAACTAGCCCTTTATCAATCGCACCAACTTGCTCCCCAGCTATCGTAACATTGGCTGCTTTACTACGCTGTACAACTACTCTCACTTGCGCTTCCGCCTTTCTCAAGTAACGCTCCATCTTCTTGGCTTGCGAAAGCCCTCTTATCGAACTTACCTTTATTGCATAATCCGTTGCACAGAATAAATATCTTGAATTTTTTTAATCTTCTCGACGACATTTGTCAGATGCTCTGTATGACTAATCAGAACCGTCATATGGATAATCGCCACCTTATCTTTCCCTGTTCGTCCAGATACCGCACTAATATTAGTTTTCGCCTCGGATACAGCTTGAAGCACTTCATTCAATAATCCACGACGATCGCTACCAGTAATTTCAATATCGACACTATAGTTGGCATTCGCCGAAGCTACCCACTCTACTTCAATGACACGATCTGCTTCTTCATTATCTGTACCGAATGGAATATTCAAACAATCCATGCGATGCACAGACACACCTCTACCGCGTGTAATATAACCGATAATGAGATCGCCTGGAACAGGGTTGCAGCATCTTGCAAAACGAACAAGTAAATTATCTACCCCTTTAACTCTGACACCATTATTGTTATTTCTCACACGCTTGCTAGCCGAGCTGCCTTTTATTTCAGTAATTTCCTTCGTCAGCTCTATCTGATTCGCTTCTTCTTGTTCCCGACGAAGTTTTTCAGTAAGCTTCGTTACGATTTGTGCAGCAGTTATGCCCCCAAATCCAATCCCAGCCATCATATCTTCAATATCATTAAATGAGAATTTGGTCGCCGCTTCCTGTAGCTTATCATCAGTCATCCATAGATGTGGCTCAAGACCAAGACGTTTCAGCTCGCGTTCAATTAAATCGCGACCCTTTGCGACATTTTCCTCACGCTTTTCCTTCTTGAACCATTGCTTAATTTTACTTCTTGCATGTGAAGATTGAGCAATTTTCAACCAATCGGAGCTAGGTCCATAGGAATGTTTACTCGTCAATATTTCAACGATATCGCCTGTTTTCAATTTATGATCAAGCGGTACAATTCGACCATTTACTTTAGCGCCAATCGTACGATTACCGACCTCAGTATGAATACGGAATGCAAAATCTAAAGGTACAGAACCCGCTGGCAGCTCGATAACTTCACCATTTGGCGTAAACACAAATACAAGATCAGAGAAGAAGTCCATTTTCAGCGATTCCATAAACTCTGCCGCATCTTGTGTTTCATTCTGCAATTCAAGAATTTCGCGGAACCATGTCATCTTATCGCCAAACGTACCATCAGGAACGACATTACCTTCCTTATACGCCCAGTGCGCAGCAATACCATACTCAGAAGTAAGATGCATATCCCAAGTACGAATTTGCACTTCCGTCGGTTCACCATTCGGACCAATAACCGTCGTATGTAGCGATTGGTACATATTTGCTTTAGGCATGGCAATATAGTCTTTGAAACGACCTGGCATCGGTTTCCAAAGCGTATGAATAATACCTAACGTAGCGTAACAATCTTTAATATTCTCAACGATGACTCGAATAGCAAATAAATCATAGATCTCGCTGAATTGTTTATTGCGCGTCGTCATTTTTTGATAAATACTATACAAATGCTTCGGACGTCCTGAGATATCACCTTCGATACCCATTTCAGCTATCTTTTCACGAATGCGACCAACGACATCTTCAATAAACGCTTCACGTTCAACCCGTTTTTTCTTCATCAAATTTGCAATACGATAATATTGCTGGGAATTCAAATAACGTAGTGCAATATCTTCCATTTCCCATTTAATCGCCGAAATACCGAGACGATGAGCAATTGGACAGAAAATTTCAAGTGTTTCATAGGCAATTCTACGCTGTGATTCCTCTGATTGATATTTCAACGTACGCATATTATGCAAACGATCAGCTAATTTAATAAGAATAACTCGAATGTCTTGCGCCATCGCAACAAACATTTTTCGGTAATTTTCATTTTGCTGTTCTTCACGTGATTGGAACCTTATTTTTTCTAATTTCGTCAAACCATCTACAAGCATCGCGCAAGTTTCGCCAAATTTCTCGCGAACCGTCTCAAGATCGACCGTTGTATCTTCAACGACATCATGAAGCAGAGCCGTCACAATGGACAGCACGTCCATACCCATATCTAATACGATATCTGCAACCGTTAAAGGATGCAGTATATAGGCCTCACCTGATTTACGTACTTGCCCTTTATGGGCTTGATCTGCAAAATCATAGGCCTCCCTAATCAGCTTGAGATCTTGCTCTTTCATATTGATTGATGCTTTCTCAATTAATTGCTCTATGCCCATGATAAGATCCCTTCCCAAGCTAGTCCATCTAAAGTCCGAGCTACTTTTTTTCTATTTCTAATTATTATGCCTGTTTTATACCTATTACGTCAATGTACCGTTACAAAAACAGACCGCTACCTTATGCAAGATCAACATAATCGCTCTGCAAGGGTAGTCGGCCTATCTCCAAATGTTAACTATTTTTATTAATAAGTCATTAAGGTTTGAACCTCAACGCCTTCCATTTTGTTTCTTCCGTCAAGATATGAAAGCTCGATCAAAAACGCTGCTCCAACTACCTCGCCACCGCACTGTCTAATCAGATCAATAACCGTTGCAATCGTACCGCCCGTCGCTAACAAATCATCAGCTATAAGTACACGTTGTCCTGGCACAATTGCATCCTTGTGCATAGCTAGCTGGTCAGTACCATACTCTAGTGAATAACTGGCACTAATCGTTTCACCAGGTAATTTACCACTTTTACGAATCGGTACAAAGCCTACGCCAAGCTCAAGCGCAAGTGGAGCGCCAACAACAAAACCACGTGCTTCAGGTCCAGCAATAACATCGATTTGCAGATGCTCTACTAATTTCCGAAGCTCAACGATCGAAGCTTTATAAGCCGCTCCATCTTTCAATAACGTTGTAATATCTTTGAACCGAATTCCTGGTTTTGGATAATCTTCAATGACACGAATATAATCCTTAAAGTTAATCGTTGAATTTGACACCATTCGTCAACCCTTTCTGTGACTGCCTGAACTTGCATTCATTGCGTTTCAAATTGCAACTTAGCATTATTATAACGAGCTGAGCTCGCTAAATCTTTTTTCTGTGGAGAAGCTAACGCTTCAATCTGATGAGCATGATTAATAATAAACCCAAGCTCTTCAAAAACTGCTACGATCAAATCAATTTCAACGCTTTGTAACCCACTGAGCTTACTAAGTTTTTCGTATAAACTATGTTTGGGTACGATCCCTTGCTTACGAATATACTGATAAATGATACCAAATTGTTCTCGTGTTGGGAATACTTTTATCACTTCTTTTGGTACATGTATATCTTGTAATTGAAGCTGTGGCTTCCTGATCGAGTTCCATTCATTGATAGAAAGCTCTCCTACGACTTCAATCGACTCGAGAACGATTAATTGCTTCGCATAATCCCCCATACCAAATCCAATAACATCGAGCGTCAGTTGTTGATCTTTGAGCAACAGCTTAAGATGTTTACCTTCTTTGCCAATCGCTCTACGTTCAGCAAGATTAGTATGCTTTACGAGTACACGCGGCGAAGGATTACTCATGCCAAACGGCTCTAATAAAGATAATTGCTTAATCGTATCGAGTGTAATATCTTGTACATCGCAGGAAAGATCAATTTTCAGCTTCGGTATCCAGTCCTCTTCCGTTAACCATTGTACTGCTAAAGAGTCAAGTTCTGCTTCCAATCGAGGTAAATTCTCAATGCGTACCGTCATTCCCGCAGCGGCCTGATGACCACCATAATGCTCTAACAATGAATCGCACTCTGTTAATGCAGCATGGAGATCATAACCTTCAATCGATCTAGCTGAACCTTTTGCTGTTCCTTTCTCAGCATCAATTCCAAACACAATAACAGGCTTATAGTAACGTTCTAACATTTTCGAAGCAACGATGCCTATAACGCCAACATTCCATCCCTCTTGCGCGAGTACAATAACATTAGGCGCTGATTGCCCTGATTGCCCCGCTACTTGAAGCTTGCTCTGCCACTGTGCTTCCGCTTCTTGAACCATCGTTTCAACAATCAGTTGACGTTCCTTATTCAAATAATCTAGCTCGGTCGCAAGTTGAATCGCTTCCTGCTGACTAGATGAAGTAATCAATTCCACAGCTTGCTTCGCATGTTTCAGTCTGCCCGCTGCATTAATTTTTGGAGCAATTCCAAAGCCAATATTCGCAGCGCTCAATTCACTGATATTAATACCACAAACTTCAGCTAGAGCACTAAAACCAATCTGCTCGCCTTTTCGCAGTTCCGCTAGTCCATAACTTACAATAATACGATTCTCGTCTTGTAGCGGCATAAGGTCGGCAATGGTGCCAAGTGCCACGATACCAGACCATTGCATTGGTGCACCCTTTAATAACGCCGTTGCCAGCTTAAATGCTACACCAACACCTGCTAATCCTTTGAATGGATAAGAGCAATGCAACTGCTTCGGATTCACAACTGCAGCTGCTTGAGGCAATTGTTCTGGCGGTTCATGATGGTCTGTAATAACAACGTCGATACCTAGTAGTTTAGCGTATTCTACCTCTTCATATGCACTAATACCAGTATCCACAGTTACCATAAGTGTGACACCTGCTTGATGAGCTTTATCAATTGCCCCTTTATTCAACCCATAACCTTCTAACATTCGGTGTGGGATATAATAGTCAAACTGCATTTCTAGTTCAGCAAATGTAAAATAGAGCAATGATGTACTTGATACACCATCCGCGTCGTAATCTCCATAAATCCAAACTTTTTCACTTTGTTCTTTCGCCAACAATATCCGCTGGACAGCTTCATTCATCCCTGCTAGCAAGTATGGATCATGCATTTGGGCAGGTGTCCCATATAAAAATGCCTCTATAGAGTCAGCGTTATTATACCCACGCTGAATTAATAATTTAGTTACAAGAGTGGGAATAGTTAGTTGCTTACTTAATTGTGTCGCAAGTTTTTCATCCTCTTGAGACCAAGTAGCTAACTGCCAACGATTTTTACGTTGAATCATCTCACCAACTCCTTTCAATGTTATCAAAGTCCACGTTTTTGAACTACTTCTTCCAATCAAGGTTCAAAAAGTGGGATTTCAGAATCGAGCAGGTGAAGCGTTACTTGAGAAAGGCGGAAGCGCAAGTGTACATCATTACGTACACGCGAACCGTACTTTCCAAGTTCGCTTCAGATGCGATGTCGAATAAGCTACGGCAGAATAATCATCGTTATCAAAGTCTACGTTTTTGAATTACATATATAGCTACTGCAATATTGTCGGCACTTCATCGTAAGCAGTGGAGTGGTTTGATTTGTACGGATAATCAGGTGCAAACGGCTTCACATGAACGATGACATCAGTAAGATGAGTAAAACGATGCATCAAGAGCCAGCGTACACGTTTGGCAATATCATGCCCTTCCTGCACTGTAATCTTCGGATTAACATTAATCGTTAATGTCGCAACAACATAATGTCCTTGTTCCTTCGCATCACAATTCTCAATCGCGACCACGCCATTAATGCGTTGTACTACTTGTAAAATACGCTCTGAGCTATCGGAGTCGTTAGTGCATTCATCTGTAAGATGAGACTTAGAGAAAAGCTTCTTTAGCTTACTCAATAAGCTCTTTTGTTTTTCAACATCTGCTGACATCTGATCCTCCTAAAACTTTTCATGGCTTTCTCATGAAAAGTACTTCGTAAGCATTAGCAACATTTCATGGCTTTCTCATGAAATGTACTTCGTAAGCATTCACATCGTTTCTACGTCTTTCAACATCTCATTATACCATAACTATTCAAAAATTCTTCACAAAAAACAATCCTCCAATTGCTAGTCTTTACTAACAATTGGAGGATACTATTAGAGCTGATTCTGAGAGCTCGCTGTTTGAACTTCCGCTTCCAATCAAGGTTCAAAATGCGGACTTTCAGAATCGAGCAGGTGAAACGTTACTTGAGAAAGACGGAAGCGCAAGTGTACGTGGTTGGTACACGCGAACCGTACTTTCCAAGTTCGTTTCAGATGCGATGTCGAGTATGCTACGTTAGCATACTCATCGTTATCAAAGTCCGCTTTTTGAACTTCCTCTTCAACTAAATTACTGGTTCCTTCTTCGGTGAAGGCCCCGCAACTTTCGGTTTCTTAGTCTTTTCCCTCTTCTTCAAATCAAACCAAAGTGGGCTCGCCAAGCAAACTGTTGAGTATGCACCACTTACAAGTCCAATTAGAATAGCTAGTGAGAATAGACGAATCGACTCACTGCCGAATAGGAAGATTAAGAACGTAACAATAAACACAGTTAACACAGTATACAAGTTACGAGCCATCGTTTGCCAAATACTCGCATTAACAATTTCTTGTAGCTGTTCTGCATTTTTATGAGGTTGAAAGCGTAAATTCTCACGAATACGATCAAATATTACGATTTTATCGTTAATAGAATATCCAAGAACAGTCAGAACGGCTGCAATGAATGGAAGATCAACTTCTAAACGGAAGATCGAAAACATTGTAATTACGACAAAACAGTCATACAAAATTGTAAGATTAGCGGCTAAGGCAAATCTCCATTCAAAACGAACCATTACATACAACATAATTAATACAGAAGCAGCAAGAATTGCCCAAATGGTTTTCACAGCAAGCTCTCGCGCTAATTCAGCAGAAACAACGTTCACTTCAAAGTCCATTTGATCGCCAAACTTACTCATTAATGCTGTTTGAATCTCTTTAACTGCATCTGCCGCAAGTTCCTCACCAAAACGAACAGAAATACGTTCATTATTCGTTCCACCTACTGTCGGTATTTCATCATAGTCCAGTCCCGTTAGTACATCAATGACTTCAGCTTGTGTTACGCCATGATCGGCTACTGCGTCCATCGTTGTTCCGGACTTAAAGTCAATACCTAAGTTCATCTGGAAAATTAGCAGCGATACGATTCCAATTATAACTAGCAAGATCGAACCTGTTAAAAATTTCTTACGATTTTTCACAAAGTCATATCGAATTTTATAATCAAAGTGCACGGATATCTTCCTCCTTCACACCATAATATTTCGGTTTCATAAATGCATTACTGCTTACTAATAACGTAAGAAGGAATCTTGAAAAGTAAATATTTGTAAGCATACTAACAATAATACTGAATATCATCGTTAAGGCGAAGCCTTTAATTGCCCCATCTCCGATTACATATAATGCAATGCTCGCAATAATAGATGTAATGTTCGCATCCATAATCGTACGGAATGAGCTCTTAGAGCCTGCTTTCAAGCTTGAATACATACTTTTACCTGAACGAATTTCCTCTTTAATACGTTCAGCAGTAATAATATTAGCATCGACCGCCATTCCGACACCAAGTACAAACGCGGCTATACCTGGAAGCGTCAATGTTGCCCCCATCCAATTGTGAACTAATAGCAGTAGCCATGCGTACGTAATAATGGAAATTCCGGCAACAAAACCTGGTACACGGAAAATAATAACCATAAACACTAATACAATTAACGAACCGATCACACCAGCAGTTACAGTACTCTTTAAGGAATCTAGTCCTAATTTGGCACCAACGCTTTGCGTGTATTTCTCAGTAAGCTTCAACGGCAACGATCCCATATTAATAAGGTCACGTAATTCTTCAGCTTCAGAACGCTCTGCATTACCAAGTGAAATTTGTGCTGACCCACCAGTAATTGGGAAATTAACAGCAGGAGTTGAAATTTCTACATCATCTAGATAAATAGCTAAGTAGGAACCTACTAGCGCAGTCGTTACATCAGTAAACTTCTGAGCGTCCTTCAATTCGATTGTCACGACAGGACGATTCAAATCATCGGAAACTACACCCGCACTGTTTTCTTTGAAATCTGTACCATCTAACATAATCGTACCATCTGGAGCACGGAAAGTAAGATTAATTGGCTTAGCCAATAGTTCTCTAATCTCTTCTTCATTCGTTACACCAGCAATGCGAACACGAATACGGTTGGTTCCTTCTGGTAACACCTCTGGTTCTGTTACACCCGAAGCATTGATCCGTTTCTCTAAACTTTTCGCAGTTTGTTTCAAAGCTTCTGGTGTTACGGTGCCACCTTCTTCAAATGGTGTAGCCTCATAAAGCACTTCAAAGCCGCCTTTAAGATCAAGTCCTAGCTTTACATCTTTCAGTATAGCGGGGCTTGTCCAAGCGATCATGCCAAATAGCACAACAACCACTACGACAAAGGCAAGCAATCTTTTCATAACCATACGTCAATAATCCCCCTTAGATCTCAATATTCCTATTATACAGATGTCGAAATACGGCGTCAAAAAAAAAAAAAAAGAAACTCCTCCTATTCGAAAGAGTCCCCTTTGTATGCACTTAACATTAAATAGTTCATAAATTGAGTTGCTCTTAAAGATAAAATATCATTTACAAGCTGATGAAGCTGGGGTTGTCCACTTTTCACATAGCGAGAACTAACACATGCCCATACTTCCTTTGCCTTAACATGTTCATATCCAAGAAGATGTAGTTCCTCCGCTTTGCTTGTGCAAAGCTCCTCCATCGAATCATTCCACTCTATATTAGACAATTGCTGCACCCCCAAACTTTTTGTCGCTTCTTGATTAACTTCTAAAGTTGACAAAAAGTCACTTCGAAAGCATATGACCAACTTTTCATTAGCTGCTAATATTACTTCTCGAAAATGAAAAGTACTTCGGAAGCAAAAGTTGCACCTAAGATCCCCACATCTACTAGTAGTTCTTAGTACAATTCGCTGCCCATTCACTTTTTCCTGCTTGTATCTATTATTTTCAGACATGTAACGGTATAGGTCAAGCATAGTCTGTAAAGTAGGGTCAATTAAGTGAGGTGTAGCAAATGACGAAGCAGAGCTTTATTAAGGGAGCTATGATACTGCTTATTGCAGGTGTATTAAATCGTATTCTTGGTTTTATTCCTCGCATTACATTACCACGTATTATCGGAGCTGAGGGCGTTGGAATCTATCAACTAAGCTACCCTTTCCTCATTGTGTTGTTAACATTTATAACAGGCGGTATTCCACTTGCAATCGCCAAATGGATTGCCGAAGCACAATCGATAGGTGATGAAAGAAGAGTAAAGCAAATTTTCAGAACGGCAATGATTTTAAGTGTATCGATCGCCTTATTTCTAACAAGTATTATGCTGCTGTTTGCACCAATCTTTATTAAGTATGTTATTCCTGATCCAAGGGTGTATCAATCCTTTCTCATGATGTCACCAATGCTGCTTATTGTAGGAATATCCGCTGTATATCGCGGTTATTTCCAAGGAAAACAAAATATGATTCCAAGTGCGCTATCGCAAACGATTGAAACGCTACTTCGGATAGTATTTTCATTAGTATTAGCTTATCTATTACTTCCATATGGATTAGCTTGGGGTGCAGCAGGAGCTATGTTAGGAGTAGTGATCGGAGAAATTGGTGGACTTGCTGTCATGTTGCTTAGCCATGTACGAGATAAGAAAAAGCAAACAGCTATCGTTGAACATTTACCAATATTGCTAGAAAACGAACAGACTGCTCCAGTTATTGCTCAAGCGATGAAATCCCGATCTATTCTTGCTAAGCTGTTAGCACTTTCTATTCCAGTGACAGGCAGTAAATTAGTCGGTTCATTGAGTTATTTATTAGAATCTATTTTTACAGCTCGAAGCCTCGTCGCTGCTGGTATTATTACGGGTGTCGCAACTGCACAATATGGTGCGCTACAAGGGATGATTATGCCTTTAATATTGCTACCTACAGCGTTAACTTATTCACTGGCTGTATCACTTGTTCCATCACTCTCAGAGGCTGCTGCGCAAAAACAATACCATTTAATCCAAAAAAGGCTTCATCAATCGATGCGTATTTCATTAGTCGCGGGCGCACCGTTCACAATCATTATGTTTTTGTTCGCGGCACCAATTTGTGAGCTTTTGTACGCACATGGTGAATATGCACCGATGCTACAGCTCATTGCACCTATAGGCATTTTTATTTATTTACAAGCTCCATTACAAGCTACCCTGCAAGCTTTAGATAAACCTGGCGTTGCGTTAATGAATACTTTTATTGGAGCAACGATCAAAATTGCACTTATCATTATTTTGGGATCAAATCCTCAGCTTGGCATTCAAGGGGTTTTAATCGCCATTGCCATCAATACAGTGCTAGTCACTTTATTACATAGCTACAGCGTGAAGCGCTATGTCGGCTTTACAATGCACGCGATGGATTTTATTAAGGTAGGTGGTGCAATCATCATTACAGGTGCATTTGCCCAATATGTGATGTCTTTACTCGCAAATCAACCGCTAGGTATTAGTTTACCTACCGCTTGTATCGTTGCGATGATTGTCTATATCTTTCTAATGTTTGTAACGAAAATTATTGATAAAGATGATCTCGTCAGAATTCCATACATTGGAAAATGGTTCACCCCAGATCATTAGTTTATTTTTTGTTATTTCCAGCATCGATATAAATGCGCTCTTTATGATCAATCGTGCAGAGCAATACTTCTTTAAAATGATGAGCGCCTTTTTCTTGAATAATATTTTTAAGCCAAAAACGCGTTTTATTAATTTTATCCAAATTTTCATCCTGTACCTTTCCATCCATAATTAATGGGATAGGTAACATTTCATAACGAAAACCTGGAGGAATTATTCTCTGAGAAGATTGATTAGGCTCTACATTATTCGATTCATTAGTTGATTTTTCATTTTCATCAAAATTTTCTGAACTAAGAGAACCACCGACTATTACATCATCATTACTTTTCGGAATAACAGATAGCTTTCCACTTGTTTCGAGAATCGCAAAGTCAATTTCTGATATTGATGTTACACCATTTTCCCGCAGCTGCAACATAAGATCATCTAGATTATAGCGTTGCTTTTTCAGTTCATCACGATATATTTCACCATTGGCGACAACAACGGTAGGCTTGCCATCTAATAGCAACCTAACTTTACGACTTTTCATGGAAAGAAATGCAGATATGATTTGAATAATAAGAAGGATCACAATCGGTACAATACCATGCATCAAATTATCGTCAACTTGTTCAATCTCAATGACCGCAATCTCAGCAATCATGACTGAAATAACAAGATCCAATACGGAAAGTTTACCTATTTCACGTTTTCCCATAATACGTAATACAAGAAATATGATCACATACATACAGAACGTACGTAATGCTAACGAATACCATTCCATCATCTGTAGCTCCTCCAGTCACTCAACGCTTTATGTATGTACTATTGTGATCGCTTAGCGATTAGATCATGCACCTATGATTCGTATAGATAATGGGAATCACATTTAACAAATATATTGAGATAGAACTTGTACTAAAATTGCCCATTTTCCCATATGGTTAAATGAGCTACATTTTAAGGAGGTATGTGATGAGTACTGGAACAAGAAAATTATTTGCAATGCCACTGCTAGCAGGCATAACATACGCATTATTATGGCTAGCTGCAGGAGCTCTTATCGTTTCACTCTTCTTACACTTTACTGAAATGAAAGAAAGCAGCCTAGCAACAATGGCTTATGTCATTCACGGCGTTGCGGCATTAATTGGAGGATTGAGTTCAGGTAAGCGTGCGCAATCAAGAGGCTGGTACTATGGAAGTACATTAGGTATTCTATATGGAATTATTATTATCATTGTTAGTTTCTTAGCTTCCGATATTGCCTTAAGTCTGCATAGTCTTCTACTATTACTTACTGTCATTGGCACTGGCGCTTTCGGAGGTATGGTTGGCGTAAATTTACGAAAATGAAAAAAAGGATGAGCGCATCATAACGATACGCTCATCCTTTTTATTATGTATCTAGTCTGTAGAAGGTGCAGATTGCGATACAGTGCTAACTGCACTGCGATCAAATGTAAGCTTTGTAGTATCATTGACGCGTAGTACAACAGAATCGTCAGTGATTTCAGCGATCGTTCCATGAAGGCCACCAATCGTTACGACTTTATCGCCTTTTTTCACTTGATTAAGCATCAAATTACGGGCTTTTTGTTTCTTCTGTTGTGGACGAATTAATAAGAAATAGAATACCACAAACATTAGAATAAATGGACCAATAATCGTCCAAATATTACTTCCTCCTGTAGCTGCAGCTGCTAAAAAGATTGACATAGTTTTCACCCCTTTCAAAATCCTCTAGTATTGGCATTATTAAGACCATATTGCTCAAAGAATTGATCTCTAAAATCAAGTAGAGAATCATTCATTATTGCTTCTCTTACATTCTTCATCAAATTAATTAGGAAATGAAGGTTATGATTCGTTGTCAAACGAATACCGAATGTTTCGTCTGCCTTCAACAAATGTCTAATATATGCTCTTGAGTAGTTTTTACATGTGTAGCAATCACAATTCGGATCTAACGGTCCAAAATCTTCAGCATACTTTGCATTACGTACAACAAGACGACCTTGACTAGTCATTAATGTACCATTGCGGGCAATACGAGTCGGTAATACACAGTCAAACATATCAATTCCGCGAATCGAACCTTCAATTAGAGCATCAGGTGAGCCAACCCCCATAAGATAACGAGGCTTGTCAAACGGTAAATGCGGCACAGTATAGTCAAGTACCTCATACATGATTTCCTTGGATTCACCTACACTTAGTCCACCTATAGCATAACCCGGGAAATCCATGGAAGTCAAATCTTTGGCGCTCTGTACACGCAAATCTTCGAACATACCACCTTGAACAATGCCGAACAAAGCTTGATCATGCTTGCGTTCATGAGCAGCTAGACAGCGTTCTGCCCATCTTGATGTACGTTCCGTCGATAGCTTCACATAATCATAAGTTGCTGGATACGGTGGGCATTCATCAAATGCCATCATAATATCCGGTCCTAGTGCATTTTGAATTTCCATCGCTTTCTCGGGACTAAGGAATAGTTTTTCACCACTCAGATGTGAACGAAACTCTACACCTTCCTCCGAAATTTTGCGACGTTCACTTAGACTGAACACTTGGAATCCACCACTATCAGTCAGAATTGGACGATCCCAATTCATAAACTTATGAAGTCCGCCTGCTTTTTTCACAATGTCATGCCCTGGTCGCAAAAACAGATGGTATGTGTTGCTCAATATAATTTGCGCATCCATCGTTTTCAATTCTTCTGGACTCATCGTCTTAACCGTTGCTTGTGTACCTACAGGCATAAAGGTAGGTGTTTCGATAATACCGTGTGGCGTATGTATCCGACCTAATCTTGCTCCTGATTGTTTGCACTGCTTAATAAATTCATATCTAATCGCCAAGTTGTTCACGCGTCCTATTCTCTCATTTATCATTCATTTTAATATATAAACATGGCATCTCCGAAGCTGAAGAATCGATATTGCTCCTGCACCGCTTCATTATAAGCATGCATAATATGCTCACGACTTGCTAGCGCACTAACTAGCATAACTAAAGTAGATTTCGGCAGATGGAAATTCGTTAATAATGCGCTCACGAGCTGAAATTGATAGCCCGGAAAAATAAATATAGACGTCCATCCATTACATGCTTCTAGCTTGTCCTCTTTGAAACGTTGCCCTATCGTCTCTAGCGTTCGTGCTGAAGTTGTACCTACCGCTACTATTCTACGGTTTTCATCTCTTGCACGTTGCACAATTTGTGCAGTTTCTTCACTTAATTCATAATATTCCGCATGCATCTCATGTTCTTCAATCGTATCACTAGACATCGGTCTAAAGGTTCCAAGCCCTACATGTAACGTGATGTAAGCTAATTGTACACCTTTAGCTTGAATCTGTTCTAGAAACTCCTTCGTAAAGTGTAGACCTGCTGTAGGAGCTGCCGCCGATCCATCATGCTTAGAATAGACAGTCTGATAACGTTCCTTCTCGTCTAACTTTTCTTTAATATAAGGTGGCAAAGGCATTTCACCTAATTGATCAAGCAATTCGTTGAAAATCCCATTATAGTTGAACTTTACCGTTCGTCCACCCATATCAGCTTCTTCTTCAACTGTAGCTGTTAAGATCGGTTCGCCCTGCTCATTCTCACCAAAGCAAAGTACGGTGCCTACCTTAATACGTTTGGCAGGCTTAGCGAGTACTTCCCATTTATCACCTTCAAGCTGTTTCAATAATAACAATTCAACTTTAGCACCCGTGTCTAGCTTTTTACCAAGTAATCTTGCTGGTAATACTCTTGTATCATTAAGTACAAGCACATCACCAGCTTGTAATTTGTCTGCCAAATCCGTAAAGACACCATGCTCCACTTGACCGCTGTCTTTGCTTAGCATTAGAAGGCGAGATGACGTACGCTCTAACAATGGCGTTTGTGCAATAAGCGCTTCTGGTAAATTAAAATCAAATAAGTCTACATTCATCGTCTATTCATCCTTAGTAACAGTTGTACCTGTATAATAGTATTTCAATATATATCGATAGTCATACCCTTGTTCAGCAAGACTATATGCACCATATTGAGACATCCCAACACCATGCCCATTGCCTGTTCCATCATATTGATAGCCTGCCTCATAAGTAGCAGCTCGTACATTACCACTACCATCAAGTACATACATATACTCTCCACTTACCGTTGCAGTATTTCCATTAGCGCCAATAACTTGCAATGTTTTCGCACCATCTGTTTTCGTGCGACCGTTTTGATTAGCACCGAGAATAACTATTTTCCCAGTCTCTTCAATGCTGAATAATGTACTTTGCAGCGAACCACCTACTCCTAAAACTGCTCGGAAATCAATTGGTTTAGCTATTGGTAAGGTCTTCCCATTAACCGACACCTCTAATGCTCGACCGGATACCCCTACTTTACTAACAGTAAAAGAAGAAATATTGCCAGATACCGTATTAGGCAACTTCGCATTAATCGCTGTAGCTATTTCAGTGCTACTATATGGTCCTCTACGCCAGTTCATTGAATTGGATTGGATAACCTTCTCAAGTGCAATTAATTGTACCCCACTATTAATTTGAGTGACGGCTGGAATCTCCGCTTGCACAAGTGGATTACGACGAATATTTGTCGCATCTGTATTAGATAATAAAATTGGTTTACCCGCTTCATTGGTCTTACCTGTATTTTCAACTAAGTCATCGCGAATATATCCTACTTTTCCATTCGGTAGTACAACACGATACCAATAATTCAAGCCTTTTTCTGCGATCGCATCGGGGCTAGAAACACTTTTCAAGTAAGCAACCTCATTATTCCAAATTTCTTTGGCATCGGCTGTTACTCCCCCTGCATTTGCAGAATATAATGTTTCGATTAATTTACCATTATAAGTAATAACTTCACCTTTCGTCTCATCAACTGCCTTCGTCGTATTGGCAGATTCAGAGTTAGCACCATAGTATGCTTGACTCGTCGTCGTATCAACGACATGAGCTACAACAAAGCCCATACCTGAATATAACGCATAAGTACGTGCAGCAACTGCTTGTGATTTCAATGCTTCTAGTGGCCATGACGGATACATTTCAATCGCAACTACGGAATATAAATATTGCTCAAATGGCAATTCATTCACGACATACATAGCGTTGTTTAACGAACCTAACTCCATAGTACCGCGATAAGATCGCTCACTACGCTCTATTACTTTAATTAGACCTTCTTTATCCGCTTTTACCGATACCGTCAACTGTGGATTATATAAATATAATTCATTAGACGAAGCTGCAGCATCTGTTGCCGAATGATCAACTCTCAAAAGTAGCATATCTTCGCTACCTTTCAGCTCTTTCAACGAACTACTTACTTTACTAGCAGCTGCCTTTACTAACCCAATCTCAGCAACCGTGCCAACCATTCCTACAACTACGGAATATTCTAGTTTGCCTGTACTGTTTAATTTCATACCAATAGCAGTATTTAAGCCTTGAGCGCCGAATTTCGCAGCTGCAGCTTGTGCATCCGCTTTAGCAGGATAGCTACCACTTTCAAGTGCGTACGGACCGTATACCATAGGCGCTGACTTCAACAGAGCAGATAGTGTTACATTGCTTTTCCACTTCGTAGCTGCCGTAGTCGCATCGCTATTACTAGCATACCCACCTTCAAGAACTTGGTACGTTACTTTATTGTTTTTACTTAATGATGTTAGAAATGGCGTACCACCAGCAGTTTTCACAGCCTTAAACACTTGTTGTGCTGCGGTGAAATCCGTTGATTCAAACAAATTAACCTTATAATCATTCATTGCCAATCTCAGCCCAGTATTAGCAGGGAAGCTTAACCATTCTGTAGAATTCGCAGCTGATTTCACCGTTAATTTCATCGCAGCAGCCGAAGATAACGTCGCCACCTTCGTTATGCTTGAGTATTTTTTTGGAATATCAACAAACAACGCTACCCGAATTTGATCAAGTGACGGAACTGCCGCCTTCGTCGGCGCTGAAACTGATAGCGATAGTAACAATGTAATTACGATACTTAACATTAAGCTTTGCTTAGCTATTTTCATCCTATTATCACTTCCTTATCATTCAATAAACGTTCATAATTACTCCCCTCAGCGTTACCCAGCAACGTGAACGTTTCTAGTACACGAGCGGGCAAGCCTTTAACCATCCCCGGAGTACCCAGCAACGTGTACGGTACTAGTTACACGAGCGGGCAATGTTTAGCTCGAGGCTTCAAATGGAGGTTCAAAATCGTGGGCTGTCAGAATCGAGAAGATGGAGCGCTACTTGAGAAAGGCGGAAGCGCAAGTGTACGTTATTGGTACACGCGAACCGTACTTTCCAAGTTCGCTTCATATTCGATGTCGAATAAGCTACGTTAGCCAATCATCGTTATCACAGTCCGCGATTTTAAACTACCTCTCAGGGATGGGAATGCCTAGATGGTGATAGGCCTGGTCTGTCGCCACCCTCCCACGAGGAGTACGCTGCAAAAATCCGATCTGCATTAAGTATGGCTCGTAAACATCTTCAATCGTTATCGATTCTTCACCAATCGTAGCAGCTATAGTATCTAAGCCTACAGGGCGACCAGAGAAATTATTAATCATCGCATGTAACATTTTATGATCGATATGGTCTAAGCCCATCGGGTCTACTTGTAACAATTCAAGCGCTGCATTAGCAATATCATAAGTAATGATGCCATCACCACGAACTTGTGCAAAATCTCGAACACGCTTTAACAATCGATTTGCGATACGAGGTGTTCCTCTAGAACGTAATGCAATTTCGTGGGATGCTTCACCAACAATAGCTACATCAAGAATTTCAGCAGTGCGCGATACGATAAATGCTAGCTCATCTACATTATAATATTCTAGTCTACTTACTACGCCAAAGCGATCTCTTAGCGGGGCAGAAAGTTGTCCTGCTCTTGTCGTTGCACCAATCAATGTAAATGGCGGGAGATCTAGTCGAACGGAGCGTGCACTTGGCCCTTTACCAATCATAATATCAAGCGCAAAGTCCTCCATTGCAGGATACAATACTTCTTCTACTGTACGATGCAACCGATGAATTTCATCAATAAATAGCACATCGCCTTCTTGTAAATTAGTAAGCAGCGCAGCAAGATCACCTGGGCGTTCAATCGCAGGCCCAGACGTTATTCGTAAGCTAACACCTAGCTCATTAGCAATAATATTAGAAAGCGTCGTTTTCCCTAAGCCTGGTGGTCCGTATAGTAGAACATGATCCAAAGCTTCCTTACGTAGCTTAGCCGCTTCAATATATATACTTAATGTTTCTTTTGCTTTAGATTGTCCAATATATTCATTCAAATAACGAGGACGCAAGCTAAGCTCCACCGCTTGTTCTTCCATCATTAGATTGGCGGATATGATACGATCATCCATTTCAGCTTGACCCCTTTCCGTCATCCTTTAAATAGCTGTTGTAATGCCTTCTTCATCAATTGATCAACCTGCTCGTCCGCAGCAACTTCATGCTGTAACACTTGCCATGCACGATCTAGTTCTGTCTCCGTATAACCTAGAGCCTTCAAACCATCCTTCGCTTCTTTCCACGCTCTTCCTTCAGCAATTGCTTCATGCGGAGCGTCTTCATATTGTAAAGTAAAGCTACTAAGCGCTCCACCATGCAGATCGATTCCGATACTATCTAACTTATCCTTTAAGTCAAGCACAATACGTTGCGCTGTTTTTTTACCAACCCCTGGTAATTTCATAAGATAAGTAAGATTATCTTGCTGAATAGCAGCTACCAATTGCTCTGGCTTGCCTGCTGATAGCATACCAAGCGCTACCTTTGGTCCAATGCCTGAAACATCAAGCAATTTACGGAATAACGCCTTTTGCTGCCTCGACTCAAAACCAAACAATAATGTTGCATCTTCACGAGTGTGGTAATGAATATGTACCGTTGCTGGTTGCGGCATCGCTTGAAGTGCATATGGATTAGGCGAAAACACACGATAACCAATATCATTTACTTCGATTACTGCATAATCAGCTTCAATAAAAGCAATTTGGCCCTTAAGATAATCGATCATTGATGCTTCACCCCATTAATTTTTTGTGTTAACACTACCGAATGCGCATGACATATGGCCACTGCTAATGCATCTGCTACATCATCAGGCTTAGGAATAGCGCTAAGCTTTAATAACATTTTCACCATCTCTTGCACCTGTCTCTTCTCAGCTTTACCATAGCCAACAACAGCCTGTTTAATTTGCAGTGGAGTATATTCTCCAATAGATAAGCCGCGCTGTGCAGCCGCTAATGTAATAACACCTCTAGCTTCACTTACCGCAAAAGCATTTGTAACATTTCGATTGAAAAATAGTTTCTCTATCGCAACAGTATCAGGCTTATATTTATCCATTAATGCGCCTGCTGACTCATATACTTGTAACAATCGCTCCGCTTGTGGCGTATGGGCTTCCGTCTGGATTGCACCATATTGCACAGGAGTTAATTTATGACCTTCTTTATCAACAAATCCAAAACCGACGATTGCAATCCCTGGATCAATTCCTAGCACTCGCATTCCATCACCTCTAATAATCTGCTAGACAATCGCATATCCAGTAAATAATAATACTATCATTTCTTATGAAAGCTTGTCTAACGTACATTATAGCAAATGTTAGTTGCTATGAGAACAAATGTTTCAGTTTTCAATAGTATAGTCTACAAAAAAAAGACTTATCGGCATTTAATCCGATAAATCTTTTAACTATTGCTCTATCGCTTCTGACATCACATTCTCATGTTGCGAAAAACGTTCCATACTATATTCACTATACGTGGACAGCACGCTGTCATATTCATCAATATCTCTAATTCGAATACCTGTCATTAAATGTTCGAGCTCTTGATCAGGTAAACTACTTTCTAAGTAAGGGACATTCAGTTGAAAAAATGTTTTCATTATTTTTTCTTCAGATGGCAGCCCGTCAAACAATGAAAATTCGCCTTCACTATTCATTCCAAAGAAAGCATTTTTCTTACAATAAGGAGATAAATCATCTATTTTTTCTACGAAACGAATTAAGGTATAAGATTGATCGACCGTTAGCTCCCAATTAGGATTTTGCTCAGCCATGATGACAACCTGTTCATAATTCAGTTGATCCAATTGCTCTATTTCCTCTCCACATACATAGACACGGTGTAAAATGGTCTGGATTTTCTTATCGCCATTAAGCCATGTAGATAGATCATCAATTGCATAATTTACAATATAGCTTTGTTGCAGTTGAGCATTAACCGTTCCAACACTCATTGCAATGAAGCAGAGAAGTACTAGACTACTTAATAAAGTTTTCATATGCAATGCAAGGAACAATTTTCTACGCATGCTACCATTCTGCTTAAGCTTTCGCTTTATCCGTTTCCACATCGAAGTATATCTCATGCTGTCTCCTCCAAAAACTTTTTGTAGCTTCTTGATGGACTTCTACGATACAAAAAGCACATCGAAAGCACAAGCTTAATCATATTGTATAGTGTTGTCATAAAATATTATTTTAGTCTTTCTTTTTCTAACTTCCCCCATAACACAAAAAAACTTAGAACAACGATATATCATCGCGTTCTAAGTCTTTTCGGTTTGGCTGTCAGCACCAAGAAGATGCACTCCAGCGGAAACGAGTAGCACAGTGTACGTTTTGGGCACACGAGCACACGCAGGGTTTCGATGGAGGGCATATTCGACGCCGACTACGCTACTCCGAGGTACATCGTGATCACAGTCGGATGTTTTGATCTACCTCTCCTAAACGTTGAGCCAAGGCTTGTTGCCTTGGGGTTTCTTCTGCGACTCCTTCGTCGCTTGAATGGTTACTTTTTTGCCTGTTTTTTTCACCTTTGTTGCTGGACCAAACTTACTAGCTTTGTTCGCAGCTTCCTGAACGTATGGTTGGGGCGTTCCACCACAGCCACAGTCCGTATTCCATGGATTTTGGTAGCCTTGGTTCTGATAGCCTTGGTTCTGGTAGCCTTGGTTTTGGTAGCTTTGTGTGTTTGGCGCGTAATGCGTTGGCGGATACATAGCTGATTGAGCTGTTATTGTTGCCCCGTTCGGATTCATATTATTGCCGTAATTCATCGGTTGAACATACCCCCAGTTCCCTTGAGTTGAAGGCGCCTGGCAGCCACATGGATTGTAATACTGCATTGGTGCATAAGATGGATATGGTGATACTGGCACTTTATAACTCGGATTCATCATTGACTTGAATTTCCCCATATTAGGTTGGATCACGGAGTTAGGCGTTTGGTACTGATGCAACATTTCTGCATTTGGGAAATACGGATGCTGTTCCAAGTCAGCAGGCAAAGGCTTATATCCAGAGTAGACTTTATTGGCGACTGGTGCCATTTTGGAGTTAGCTACCGGCATCATTTTTGTTGCCATGGGCTCTAGTTTCGAATTAGCTACTGGCATCATTTTTGTTGCCATGGGCTCTAGCTTCGAATTAGCTATTGGCATCATTTTTGTTGCCATGGGCTCTAGCTTCGAATTAGCTACTGGCATCATTTTTGTTGCCATGGGCTCTAGCTTCGAATTAGCTATTGGCATCATTTTTGTTGCCATGGGCTCTAGCTTCGAATTAGCTATTGGCATCATTTTTGTTGCCATGGGCTCTAGCTTCGAATTAGCTACTGGCATCATTTTTGTTGCCATGGGCTCTAGCTTCGAATTAGCTACTGGCATCATTTTTGTTGCCATTGGTGCCATTTTGGCGTTTGCGACCGGCATTACTTTTGCTGCCATTGATTGTACATTCGCATTTGCATTGGATAATGGCATAACTTTCGTTGCCATTGATTCTACATTCGCATTTGCATTAGCTAATGGCGCGACTTTCGTTGCCATCGATTGTACATTCGCATTTGCATTGGATAATGGCATGACTTTCGTTGCCATTGATTCTACTTTTGCATTTGCATTGGATAATGGCATAACTTTCGTTGCCATTGATTCTACTTTTGCATTTGCATTGGATAATGGCATAACTTTCGTTGCCATTGATTCTACTTTCGCATTTGCATTGGATAATGGCATAACTTTCGTTGCCATTGATTCTACTTTCGCATTCGCATTAGCGATTGGCATTACTTTTGTTACGACCGATTGTACCTTCGCATTTGCATTAGCGATTGGCATTACTTTTGTTACTACAGCCTCTGCTTTCGCTGCCGTGATTGGTTCTGTTTTCACCTTAATTGGGGCGACTGTTTGTGCAGCTATTACTTGCTGCTTAGGTACAGCAGTAGTTTTCGTTACATTTATAGTTGGAGCAACATTAATAGTTGGCGATATTTGAATCGGAGTTGGCTGCTTCGCCGGCGCTGCTTGTGTAGGCATCATTTGATTATTAGCTTTTTTCAGGGGCATCATTTGATTGTTGGCTTTCTTTGGATTAATCATGTGTTGATTTGCTGCATTCTGATTAGCGGACATATTTGTTGCTTGCTGAGCATGAAATTGACCAGATAAGTCTACGGAATAGGATTTTGGGATATTAATAATCTCTCCGACCTGCAATACATTCGGATTAGCAAGCTGCTTGTTAGCTGCAACAAGTTCATTCAGTGGAATATTCCAAGCATTAGCAAGCTTCCACATCGTGTCGCCTGACTGTACAATATATTTCTGTTGTGTAGAAATGCCAACATTTGGAATGCCTGATGGAGGCATTGCTCCTTTAGGAATTAGTACCTTCATACCGACAGTTAATTGATTCGGATTCGTAATATTAGGATTCAGTGCAATAATGTCATTAAGTGCTACACCGTATTTTTTTGAAATATGATATAACGTATCACCAGACACTACTTTATGCATTTGAAACCCAGGCAATAATTGCTGTAATATTGATGGAATAGTAGGCAAGGATACTGAAACATCAGGAGTAGTAAAATGAGGTGGCGTCGATGCTGCTTGAGCAGTTACTTGCTGTTGAGTTGCTTGGTGCATTCCATCGTGAGCGGCAGTTGTGGCTGTTTTTGGTATGTTAATGACATCACCAGTTTTCAGCACATTTGGATTATGAATATGCTTATTAACTGCAATAAGACCAGCTAATGAAACTCCCCATTCTTGAGATAATTTCCACATCGTATCCCCTGGTGTTACAACATGTTGATGTATAATTCCCATATGCATCCCTCCACTTCCCCCACTTCCCACCGACGTTGAAATAGATGGGATTCTAAGCTTGGATCCAATTTCAAGATTATAAGGATCCTTAATGTTTGAATTATGATTCAATAACTCTTCAACAGTGACATGATATTTTTGAGCAAGATGAAATAACGTATCACCTTGCTTAATGATGTGTATCTTCACTACATATTCCTCCTATACACAATGATAATCTTAATACGGGCATTATTCCGTATGCAGTCTATACATCGTATGCAGAAACTAGGCAGTCGTCACAATTCCACACAAAAAAAACCTAATAAAATTTCATTAGGTTTCTTTGGCTTGTACTATTTCGTATTTTAAAATTGAAGATTCAAGTACTCATTCAACCAAATGCTATGAAACAAAACCCAGCAACGTGTACAGTTCAAGTACACGAGCGGACATTGCCCAGCACGAGGCTTCTCCAATGAAAGCTCAAAATCGCGGGCTGTCAGCATAATCCGCGTGATCACAGTCCACGATTTTGAGCCACCTATTACAATAAGAGTTCAAAAAATGGGCTTTCGCAAGCCGAGCAGGTGAAACGTTACTTGAGAAAGGCGGAAGCGCAAATGTACGTAATTGGTACATGTGAACCTGCAATGTTTCTGCAAGAAACATACATCGGAAGCATACGCTAACTTTCCAAGTTCGTTTCAGATGCGATGTCGAATATGCTACGTTAGCATACTCGTCGTTATTAAAGTCAATTTTTTGAACTACCTACTACAATAAGAGTTCAAAAAATGGGCTTTCAGAATCGAGCAGGTGAAACGTTACTTGAGAAAGGCGGAAGCGCAAATGTACGTAATTGGTACATGTGAACCTGCAATGTTTCTGCAAGAAACATACATCGGAAGCATACGCTAACTTTCCAAGTTCGTTTCAGATGCGATGTCGAATACGCTACGTTAGCATCCTCATCGTTATCAAAGTCCGCTTTTTGAACCACCTATAAAAGTTGTTCGTATTTGTAGCTTGGGTAGCATCCTAACACCCTCACCTGACACCCAATCGCTTCCACTTCCTGCAAGGCAGATTGTAATAAATACTCCTCAAGCGAAAAGTTAATTTCAATATAAAAATAATAACTACCTAGCTTTTTCTTCGTCGGACGTGATTCGATTCGTGATAAGTTAATTCTTCTCCACGCAAACGCTGATAACACTTGATGCAACGCACCAGCATAATCTTCAGGTAGTGTAACAAGAATACTTGTTTTCACATTACTACTCTCACGAGCTGTATATGGCTGATCGCCAACTAAGAAAAAGCGCGTGTAGTTGTTATTATGATCGGTTACTGATTCCACTAATATATCTAATTGATTATTAATGGAAGCCGTCTTTGTTCCAATCGCAACAATACCTTCACCAGGATGATCTGCTACGATCTTCACTGACTCCGCCGTACTACTTACATGCTCCGTTGCAGCATGTGGAATATTTTCGCGAATAAAGTTAAGACATTGCGACATCGCGACAGGATGGCTAATCACTTTTTTTACTTTCGAATAATCTAACTGCCCCGAATCAGTTAATAACTCTGAACGACGACCGATAAGATTTTGATTCGAAGGATATACCCATTCCGCTTGGATAGGTAGATCGACCTCATGAACAAGCCAATCTAAATGTAAACTTACTGAACCATCAATCGTGTTTTCTATCGGAATAACGCTATAATTGCTAATACTATCCACAGTTGAGCGAAACACATCGGCAATCATGCGATGATGCTTCCATTGCACCGAGTCCTCATTGAAAAATAACTTGGCTGCTTCGTCTGATACTGATCCTGCTGGCAATAGGGCTACAGTGTTCATTAGTGTCCTTCTCCTTTAACCAAATCCATAAACGCGATTGTTTCACCTTGCGTAGTAGATTCGTAAATGACTCGCGCGCCATAAATATCAGGAGATAGCCACATCGTAGTAGCTGTAATGCCCTCCTTCTTCATGCACTCAAGTAAAAATTGTTCAAGTTCCTCTTGCTTCGTACTTTGTGAATCAACAAATGCAATTAAAGTAGGCCCTGCACCACTAAGCGCCACTCCTAGTGCACCTTTGTTTGTAGCATGCTCCAAAATATATTCCATTCCAGGAATTAATGCTGCACGATATGGCTGATGCACGCGATCTTGCATTGCAAAGCGAATTAATTCTAGCTGACCTGACGCTAATGCTGCGACAAGTAGCGAGCTACGACCTATATTGAAGACAACATCAGCTTTACTATATTGAGCTGGCAAAGCATGTCTTGCTTTTTCAGTTGAAAGTTGAAAATCCGGTACAATGACTAACGTTTCAAGCGTACTAGGAGGTGTAAGCTTCACGTATGGGGCTGTTACTTCATCCCATGAAGATATGACAATACCACCAAAGATTGACGCTCCTACATTGTCTGGGTGTCCTTCTAGCTCAGTTGCCATATGAAATAGCTCGTCCTGCGTTAATTTGTTTCCAAGCAACGCATTGGCAGCTACTAGTGCACCAACGATTGCTGATGCACTGCTTCCTAAGCCACGAGTTAACGGAATCTCGCTATACATACTTATTTTCAGCGCTTGCTCTGGTATCCCCACCTTAGCGAACACCGATTGCGCTACTTTATATACCAAATTATTGTGATCTGTCGGAATACCTTCCATACCATCACCATATAAATGAATCTCTGTTTGCTCCGCTACAGTAAGCTCTAACCATGCATATAATGATAAAGCCATACCTAATGCATCAAAGCCTGGACCCAAATTAGCAGTGCTGGCTGGAATTTTCACAACTACCGATTGTTTTTCTATTTTGTTCATACACTTATCCCTCTACTCGATATACGCTCTTCACTTCATGAATAACATCAATTGCATTGAATGATGAAAGTACATTTTGAATAGCGGCTTTGCTAGCATCATGTGTAATGACGATAATCTCAGCATCAGTTTGATTTTCATTAGGCTGTTGCAATACAGATTCTAAGCTTACTTCATGATTAGCAAATTCCTGCGTAATACGAGCAAGTACTCCCGCACGATCGGCAACTTTAAGCAGCAAGAAATATTTAGAAGAAATTTGATCATCTGTTTTCAGCACCGTTTGTTTATACGCTGTATTTACTCGTTTACCACTAATACCAAGCTTAATATTTTTACTTACTGCAACAAGGTCAGCAACTACCGATGTTGCTGTTGGCATTTCACCTGCACCTGCGCCATAGAACATCGTTTCACCTACAGCTTCACCGTATACTAGCACCGCATTGAATACACTGTTAACTGACGCGATAGGATGAGAATTTCTCACCATAGTAGGCTGAACGGATACGCTCACTTGATTTTCATCACATTCAGCGATACCTAGTAATTTCAATTGATAACCAAGTTGCTTCGCATATTGAATATCATCTTTTGTAACAGAAGATATTCCTTTAACAGACACATCGTCCAAAGAAACAGCTGTATGGAAACCAAGACGCGCTAAAATCGTCATTTTACGCGCTGCATCAAGTCCTTCAACATCACTTGTAGGATCCGCTTCCGCATAACCTAATGCTTGTGCTTCTTTTAGTACATCGTCATAAGATGCACCTTCTTGCGTCATTTTAGTTAATATAAAGTTTGTTGTACCATTGACGATACCCATTATTTTTGTAACGCGATCTGAGGAGAAACCATCAATAAGTGTTCTAATGATTGGAATTCCACCAGCTACACTCGCTTCATAGTACACATCACAGCCATTGCGTTGTGCAATTTCTAATAATTCCGCTCCGTATAGCGCCATTAAGTCTTTATTGGCAGTAACAACGTTTTTACCAAGATTAAGTGCTTCAACGATATAATCCTTTGTATCTGTCGTTCCACCCATCACTTCGATTATTACATCGATTTCGGGATGACGAACAATCTCCCAAGCGTCTTCTGTTAATTTTTCACGATCAACTTCAATACTGCGGGCTTTGTTCACATTGGAAACGAGTATTTTTACAATCTCGATAGAGCTTCCAACTTGATTATGCAAATCCTCTTGGTGATTTTCCACGATACGAACAACACCAGTACCTACAGTACCTAGACCTAACAGTCCTACTTTAATTGGTTTCATCTATATCCCTCCAGAGTTAAATTTATTACCGTGGTTGTTGTTAAACTACCTACCCCTGACCGATTACTGCCGCATGACGTACCCCAGCCTGCCCCTTCAACAACTGTACAAATGGTTCTATATCCTTTGATAAGCCAGAAACATCTATAGAAAGTACTACATTGGCATAGCCTTGTAATGGAATACTTTGATTCATAGTAAGTAAATTACCACCATGTGTAGCAATAATACTAAGCACGCTAGACAATATACCCGATCGGTGTTCTAAGTCCATCGCTATCGTAATAATTTGCTCCCTAGCCATTTCAGCTAAGGCATACACACCATCTTTGTATTTATAGAAAGCACTTCTACTCAATCCCACTTGTTCAACTGCTTCATTGATCGTATGTGCTTTTCCACTTTTCAATATTTCCTTTACCTGAATCGTCTTTATGATCGCCTCGGGCAAAATATCCTCTCGGACGACAAAAAATCGAGTAGTCATCATTGTCCTCCTAGAAAAGACATTTGTTCTCTTATAGTGGACATTATATCGAATATACGATTTAATTACAATAGGCTGTACAAAAAAAAGACGACCTCAGTCGCCTTTTCATCGTTAGCTATTTGGATTATAATCTGAACCTTCGAAGAATTCAAAAGAGAATTCGCCAATACGAACCGTATCGCCATCTTTCGCCCCGCGTTTACGAAGCTCTTCATCAACGCCCATATTACGTAACATACGTGCAAATTTCATAACAGCATCATAGCTCGTCATATTAAAGCGTTTCATAAAGCGATCCACTGCTTCACTTTCAAGCACAAAATCTTCATTCTCACGAGAAATTTTGAAGCTCGCTTCTTGTTTACGCTCGAATTTGAACACTTTACGTTGCTCTCCTTCTTCAGCTACAATGTCTTGTGCTTGCTCTTCAGCAAGTTGCTTCTCAACAATATCAAGTACATCCGCAGCTTTATAAAGAAGATCTTTAATACCCTCTTGAGTTAATGAAGATATTGGAACGATAACATGCTCTTTTTCACCGTCATACTCTTTCAATTGCTCTAAGAAAATTTCCATGTTATCCGCAGATTGTGGCATGTCCATTTTATTAGCTGCAATAATTTGCAAACGGTCAGCTAGCTTCTCATTGTAAAGACTTAATTCATTATTAATTTTAATCCAGTCATCAAATGGATCACGACCATCTGTCGCTGACATATCAATAACATGAATGATAACACGAGTACGTTCTACATGACGTAAAAATTCATGACCAAGTCCAATTCCTTCATGAGCACCTTCAATTAGTCCAGGAAGGTCAGCCATAACAAAGCTTCTTCCGTCACCAACTTCAACTACACCTAGATTGGGTGAAATTGTTGTAAAGTGATACGCACCAATTTTCGGTCTCGCTCCAGAAACGACGGAAAGCAATGTTGACTTACCTACGCTTGGGAAACCAACCAATCCAATATCTGCCATTACCTTCATCTCAAGAACTACCCAGCGTTCTTCACCAGTCTCACCATTCTCCGCGATATATGGAGCTGGATTAGTTGGCGTCGCAAATCGCATATTACCACGACCACCACGACCACCTTTACCAATAATAACTTGTTGCCCGTGTCTCGTAAGATCGGCAATAATTTCCCCTGTATCATCGTCAGTAACGGTTGTACCAGGAGGAATACGTACAATGGTATCTTCTGCACTTGCTCCGTGCATTCCTTTAACTTTACCGCGTTCACCACGGTCAGCTTTAAAGTGTTTTTGATAACGGAAATCCATAAGCGTTCTTAAACCTTCATCTACACGGAAGATTAAATTACCGCCATTACCACCGTCACCACCATAAGGTCCACCATTTTCAACGTATTTTTCACGTCGGAATGAGATTAGACCATTACCACCGTCGCCGCCTTTTACAAATATCTTAGCCTTATCGACAAACATGACTTGCCCCCGTTCACGCTCTAGTTATCTGCAAATCAATTTGCTCGACTGATAATGCACCAATGATTTGTACAGATCTAGCGCCATTCAACTGCTGTTCTATTTTTTGTTGCCACAACTCTTTATTACGCATGATACCATTAAATATAAAATGTATATTCAAATGATCTTGATTGTTCTCAAATTGTAATTGGAGAATCGGCTCTGATGACATATCCATATCTGCATACAATCGATACGCCGATATCATAGATATAATAATCTCGCTTACTTGCTCATTCTCTATAGTCATCGATCGTTGTTCTTCATTAGAGACAAAACTAACTTCTAAAATGAAATTACTCGGAATCGTTCGAAAGCCAATTAGATAACTAACAAGATAAGGTTCCTCTAGCTTTGAGATTGAACTCTCCGCTAACATCTTCCCCTTTATTCGTTCTACATATTCAGTAATACGCTCTTGCTTGCCAAGTCGAATATAACCAAATAGTACTTGTAGATCATTCATCCAATCATGACGATGATGATTCATCGTTGAAATCCATTGCTTATGTGTTGATTTTAACGTCAACGATAGCTGTTCCTTGTGTATCTTCTGCTCCACATAATAATAAATAGCACCAATAGCTGCTACCCAAATTAATGCAAGTAGATTCATCCAACTGTGACTAGGCCAAACGAAGATTAATATTGCAGGTATAAAAGCAGTAAGCCATAGCCAACGTCGCCATACGTACCATTGCTCCATCTAGCAAATCCACCTCTTTAATTCACATGACTACTTCTAATGAAAATTCAAAATCGTGATCACAGTCAGCAATTTTAAACTACCTATTATACCATTATTGAAAAATAGCCCCGACCAAGCGATGCTGGAAGGGGCTACTTACGTTCGTTATTAAGCTTCTACTGCTGCAGCAACTGGTGCTAGTTCAACTGGGTATACGCTCACTTTTTTGCGTTCACGACCCCAACGTTCAAACTTAACCACGCCGTCAATCATAGCATATAACGTATCATCTTTACCGATACCTACGTTAGTTCCAGGGTGAATTTTTGTACCACGTTGACGGTACAAAATGCTACCACCAGAAACGACTTGACCGTCTGCACGTTTAGCGCCAAGACGCTTAGAATGAGAATCACGACCGTTTCGAGTAGAACCTACACCTTTTTTGGATGCGAACAACTGAAGATTTAATTTCAACATCTAGTGTCCCTCCTTCTTAACTGTTATTTGAATTGCGATCATGTACCGATACATGATCACCATATGATTGAGCGATCGAATCAAGCATCACAATCATAGATTCAAGCAATAACTGAAGCTTATCTTCCACTACTTGATCCGCGATTCGCGGAATAGGAGAAGATAACCAGCCATTCTTCATCTTAACTGGAAGCTCAACTCCCGCTAACGCTTCGATCGCATTCACTGTACCAACCGATACAGCAGATACACCTGCACAGACAATGTCTTTACCGTGTTTCGCATAATTAGCATGTCCTTCAACAGCGAATGATGCAATACGATTGTTATCGTTTTCTCGTACAATAGTGATCGTAATCATCTTAGCTCCTATTAAGCTTCGATTTTTTCGATTGTTACTTTAGTGTACGGTTGACGATGACCTTGTTTGCGTTTGTAGTTCTTTTTCGCTTTGTATTTGTATACAATGATTTTTTGACCTCTGCCGTGTTTCTCCACTTTTCCTGACACTTTAGCGCCAGATACAGTTGGAGTACCTGCAACAAAACCGTTGCTACCTGATACAGCTAGAACTTGGTCAAAAACAATGTTTTCTCCCTCGTTACCATCAAGCTTTTCGATGTAAATTACATCGCCTTCTTGAACTTTATACTGTTTACCACCAGTTACGATAATTGCGAACATAGTTGGTGCACCTCCTTATTTGTCGAAGACTCGCCTAATCAAGGTGTCATTGTTTCCAATGAGCTTAAACCCGACTCGTGCGGTACTTGCATCATTCACATTTGTGAACAATACACCAAAACATTGTATCATAAGTAGCCTATTACTTCAACTGAATTTCTTGTAATAGTTTTGAAGTATAACTATCTCGTGTTTTTTTACGTGTTAATTCCATTAATCCAAGTCTTGTCCAACCAAAGACAACACATTTCGCTCCATCGAATTTAACAGAATCATATAAAATTTTGTAGATACGATTACGATTTTCTTCATGCTCCATATCTATAAAATCAATAATTACAATACCACCTGTATCTCGTAAACGTAGCAATCTAACGATTAGCTGTGCTGCTTCAGCGTTGGTCTGATACAATGTATCTTCTAAATTATTATGACCAACGAATTTGCCAGTATTCACATCGATAACCGTTAACGCTTCGGTCTCTTCCCATATAATATAGCCCCCGTTTTCAAGCGGGATTTTACGTCCAAAAGCTGTCATCAATTGTTTGTGCACGCCATGCTCTGAAATAACTTTATGCTGTTGCTGTACAAAGCTCCGTATATTCGGTAATTGTTGCGGTGCAATCAGTTTCATAATAAGTTGAACTTCAGCTTGAAGCTCGGGTGAACTTACCCAAATCTCATCAACATCTGATTGATATAGATCACGAAAGATACGCTGTAGCAATTGTTCTTCACTGTGAAGCAAGTACGGTCCCTGCACCTTTTCGGACGTTTCAGAAATCTCTTTCCATAAATGACGAAGAGTCGATACGTCTGACTGTAATGATTCCTTCGTTTCACCAATAGCCGCCGTTCGCATAACAATTCCTTCATTATTAGCGATTAGCTGAGCTGCCATTTGCCGCAAACGCTCCTTTTCATGCTCATCTACAACTTTTTTGGATATACCAATATAATTTGCATAGGGCATATAAGCTAGCCATCTTCCTGCCAAATTATAATGAGTCGTTACACGTGCACCTTTATTGCCAAAAGGATCTTTCACTACTTGCACTATAAGCTCTTGACCGGGATAGGTAACCTGAGAAATGGTTGGCTTTTCTTGAGGTTGTTTATCCATATTAGGATCAAGCATATCATTTACATAAATAAATGCATTTTTCATAATACCAATGTCAATAAATGCAGCCTGCATACCAGGCAATACATTTTGCACGATACCCTTATAAAAATTTCCTACTAAGCTACGTCCTACTGTTTGCTCCACGAAGAATTCCGTCAGTTGTCCATCCACTAATAGCGCTGCTTGAGTATGATCTTTGTCCCTATGGATAAGCAATTGCTTCATTTCTCGTCACCACCTTTATCCGTTTCTTTCATTTTAACGGAAAAGTTCTCCAACTGCACGATGAAGATTAATCCCATCTGAGCTATATTGCAAAGTCTCTTGCTCAGAGTATAATTTCACTCCTTGTGTGGTGCTATCGACAACACATAAAAGATGCAGCTGTTCTCGTTTAAATCTTTTGAACACATCATACAAGCTTTGCTCTGATTGCGCTAAAATTGGCACAACTCGTGCTCCCGTAGCTTCAAGCTCATGTACACGCTTCAAACGAAATAGTAGAAATCTATAAAATAAAAAAGGAACATGTCGATGATAGGTCAGGTTAGAGTATAGTAAAAATATTCCGATCATTAATTCATTCAATTTAATTCCTTGAACATTCAAGAAAACAGGAAGAATAGCATATCCAATGAGAATAATGCTACAAACAATACTCATTCTAGCCGTCCACAGGAGAACATTAAAAAATTGAAAGCGATAACTTAACATAGCTAGTACTATTTTGCCACCATCAAGCGGCAGTATCGGAAGCATATTGAACGCCGCTAGCCATAAATTAGCTTGAATAAGATAGTTTGTCCATTCTAATGACCATAATCCCAAGTCTCCCATGATCCAAGCAAAGGCAGCCATCCAAATATTTTGCAACGGCCCTGCAATAGCAACAAGCCATTCATCTTTCGCTGATGCACCATTTCCCTCGTCAACTTCAACTACGCCCCCAAAAGGTAATAATCTAACTGCCTTTACACGCCAGCCAATCGCAAGTGCCATAACAATATGCCCTAATTCATGCACAATAACGAGTAAAAACAAAATAATTAACTCAAGAAAATATCCTGTCAGCATAGATGCTAACAATATCATAATAAATAGTGGATGAAGACTCCATTTGATTTGCAGCCATTTATTCAACTGAAATCACTTCCAACGGATCAATATACTGTTCCCCCTGCTTCATCGCTAGAAATAACACACTATAATCTTCATCTGCAATAGGTGCGAGCTTACCGATGCTTGCTCCAGCTTCTACCCAGTCACTAACTTCCACATTAACTTCATTCAACCTTGTATATATAGACATACGATTATCAGCATGCTGAATAATTACACTATCCTGCTGTTCCCTTACAAGAATTACTCTCCCTTTTGCTACAGCATGAACTACCGCATTCGAATCGCCCACAATTTCCACACCATTAAGCAATTGTGCAAATGAATGCAGAAGAATGCCATTTTGGATTGGTGCAATCGCTTCAACATTCTGGTTATGTTTAGCCAATGCTAGCTCGCTTTTATTACCGAAGCTAGGAATAAAAGATGGGGAGCCCGAGAAAATATCTTCATACCAGCCAGCTACCGCTACAAAGTTGATTGATGTTTGTAATTCATGATTCAACCAAACCTTCCCTTTATCAATATAAGAATTTGAAAACTGCGATGCAGCAAAAATAACAACGAGCAATACCAATGCAATGATTGTCTGTATTTTCAAATGTCTGAAAAAACTATACGTTTTTGAGGAATCACCTTCTGCTAGCACAGAGTGATCTTCTGGGGTGTTACTTTGGTTGCCACCATGCTCCCATGGATTTGCATTCAACTTCCAAAACTTTTCAGGATCATTCTCTACATTTGATGGCCGTTTACTCAACATAATCAACTCCATTTCCATTCATCTTCCTAATACGTATGAATGGAAGCGGACAAGTATGCACTACAAGGCGAGAAAAATGGACAGGTTCAGCGTTGTAGCTACACTGCAAGTGAAATTAGTTCTAGCATAGTCGTTCCGTTGTCTCCGTAACACCAAATTTGACACTACAGCATCACGTATCGCGCAACTTTCACTCTGTAACACCAAATTTGACGCTACAGCATCACGTATCACGCAACATTCACTCTGTAACACCAAATTTGACGCTACAGCATCACGTATCACGCAACATTCACTCTGTAACACCAAATTTGACACTACAGCATCACGTACCGTGAAACATTCACTCTGTAACACCAAATTTGACACTACAGCATCACGTACCGCGAAACTTTCACTCTGTAACACCAAATTTGACACTACAGCATCACGTATCGCGAAAATTTCACTCTGTAACACCAAATTTGACACTACAGCATCACGTAATAAAAAAAGCCCACCAATAAATATTGTGACTAGCACACATTTATTGGTGGACTACTATGAAATACTTAGCAACGTGTACGGTGCTTGTGCTTGGCTTTCGATAGAGGGCATATTCGCCGTCGACTACGCTACGTTAGCATAATCATCGTGATCACAGTCCGCGATTTTGAACTTCCCCTCAGTCGGGTAGCTCATACATATGCTGATGCGAGCGTATACTCAACACCAACCCAATACAGAACATATTGATCAGCAAGGAAGTACCACCGTAGCTAATGAACGGAAGTGTAATCCCAGTAATCGGCATTAATCCGATCATCATGCCGATGTTTTGGAAAATTTGAAACACGAACATGGAGGAAATCCCGATAATGATATACGAGGCTCGCCTATCTTTACAATTGAAGGAGGCGATAATCATCCGATAAATAAGCAAGAAATAAAGTAATAATAGTACAGCTGCACCTTGGAATCCAAATTCTTCACCGATAACTGCGAAGATGGAATCCGAATATGGATAAGGTATGAAACCACCATTTTTCATACCGCCTTGAAGATAACCTTGCCCTGATAACCCACCAGAACCGACAGCTTGTATCGCATTTTCCGATTGATGCTTCGCATCTTTGGATGCTTCATCAGGATTTAAGAAGGTATTAATACGTTGATACCAATGTTCTTTACCCTTATCATCAAGATATTTCTCAATATCTTCATTAAACGTATTAAATAGAAACAACACTCCCGCTATCGCGATTGCTAAAGCTCCTATACCGATTAGTACATGCAAATGCTTTACATTACCTATCCATAACATTCCGACAACAATTACGAAGTAAATTATTGCATTACCAAGATCGGGCTGGGCCATAACAAGTCCGAATGGTATAATCGAAAAAATTCCGATCGGAATAATATCTCTGCGGAATCGTAGCTGTTCACCTTGTCGTCTGCCCATGAGATATGCAATACCTATAATAAGAAATAATTTTACTACTTCAGCAGGTTGAACGGACATACCACCAATATCAAACCACCCAATAGCTCCATTAATCTCTTTACCTAAAGGGAAAATAAGTATTAGTGAAGCAATCCCAATAATATAGATGATCCACCAAGATTTCAGAAAGATTCTGTAATCGATAAATACTAACAAGATGACAACTACAAATCCGATAATATAGTACATTAATTGCTTATTTTCAAAGCCATGATACAATATCGTATTTTCGGTAGCACTTCGGATAATAAAATAACTGAAGAACATTAATCCAACAAGAATGATTAAGATCATCCAGTCAATTTTTTTGAGCTTATTAAGCAACTATATCATCCCATTCCAAAAAGCTTTCTGATCTTTTTGAAAGTGCCTACTTTTTCATCAAGCACCATCAAAGGAACCATATCTCCAAGCATACGTCTAGCGATATTACGATAGGCAATCGCCGCTTTGTAAGCAGGATTCAAAGCAACTGGCTCTCCATGATTGGCACTAGCAATTACTTTTTCATCATCCGGTACAATACCTAACAAATCAATTGCCAGCACTTGGCAAATATCATTAACATCAAGAATATCACCTGATTTCAACATACCAGGACGTATACGATTAACAATTAATTTTGAAGGTATTTTGTTCTGCTCAAGCAACCCGATTACGCGATCAGCATCACGAACTGCTGTCGCTTCTGGTGTAGTTACGATAATCGCACGGTCAGCACCTGCAATCGCATTACGGAAGCCTTGTTCAATGCCTGCTGGGCAATCGATAATAACAAAATCATGAGTTTGCTTCAATTCATTCACAATTTTACCCACTTGATCTGGTTTAATCGCATCTTTATCTTTCGTTTGGGCTGCTGGTAGCATATACAGCTCATCGAAACGTTTATCTTTAATAATCGCTTGCTCTAAGCGACAACGATTTTCTGCAACGTCACAAATATCGTAAATAATCCGGTTTTCTAGTCCCATAATAACATCCAAATTACGAAGACCAATATCGGTATCCACGAGTATTACTTTCTTCCCTAACAATGCAAGCGACGTACCTACGTTAGCAGATGTTGTTGATTTACCAACTCCACCTTTTCCAGATGTAACAACTATGGCTTCTCCCATTCTCTTACACTCCCCTCATCATAATTGGCAGTCTATTCTCTCGATGTAGTAGCGTTAGCTTCTGTATAATCATCGCATTATCTTGTATATATGCATATTCCATAAAACCATCTGTTGCTTCCCACTCTTCCAGTGGTCTACTAATAATTTCATGGATTTTCAATTGAGTCGGTTTAAGATACGAGGCAACAATAATCGCATCCTCTCGTCCATTAGCACCTGCATATGCTTGTCCTTTAAGCGATCCCATAATATAAATATCACCACTACAGCGGACTACTCCACCTGGATGCACATCACCTATGAGCAATAAATCTCCGTCAAACTCAATAACTTGGCCAGATCTAACGATCATTGACATAACCTTCATTTCAGCATGGGCCTTATTTTTATCTTCGGGAGGTATATCGCTTTCAAATGCTTGGATCATAAGATTACCTTGCGAACGAATAATATCCGAAATTGACTTCGATTGTTCTTCCGTAATAACTCTTCGTCCAAGCTTAATAGTAATATGAATTAAAGGACCAGATAATAATTGTTGATGGGTTTTTTCGATTTTATACTTTAACTCGGAAATGAGCACCTCGAATTCACACTTATCGTCGAGAAGGAAAAGCAGACCATCCTTGACACCCTTTATCATAATATGCTGTTTTTCAGTCATCTAAGTCCCTCCCAACGTAATGTATTCTCGATATGTTCAAGCTATTCCTTCTTAGCGGCTATAATTCCTCAGCTGAATCTGAAGAACGTCTTTGCTTTCCTAGCTCAAACATTTTACGTACTGGTATGTATATGCATAGTGCAAAAACAAGCTGCAAAAATAAACTTGGTAAAATATATTGAATTAATGCCCACGGATAGGAACCCGTCGTAAGCTTAAATACTTTATTAACAAAGTATAACGCTGAATCATATCCAATCGTTGCAAAACCAATAGTCGAAATGGCAAGCATAAGTGTAGCTTTTTTACGTTCTAGTAAAATACCACTCAAATAGCCTATCAATCCCATGAAGAAGAAATGAGTGCCTATAACATGACCGTAATACATAATATCCTGTAGCAGTCCAAAGCCCATACCTAATGCAAGCGCTTGATGACGACTACCATACATGGAAGCGAAAATTACCATTACAAATGTAAAATGAGGAATAATTCGATCACCATAACTGCTAGGTATTATCCAAGGCATTAAAGCTCCTTCTAATACAAAAACAATAAGTATGATCAGAACGATTCGATTCAAGCTCATGGCGTAAGCTCCTCATCTTCGGTAATTTGCGGAATTTTCACAACGAATACTTCTGTTAATTGATTTAAGTCAACAAAAGGCTTAATCGTTGCCTCATATGTTAATCCGAAATCACCAACCTTCAATGATTCAACCGTACCAATTTGCAAGCCTCTAGGATAAATATTACCAAGTCCAGATGTAATGACGATATCATCCTTAGCAATCGGATCACTCTCACCAATTTTCGTCATCATAATGCGCTCTAATTCAGCGTCATAATCTGTAAGAACACCGAATGAATCTTTTTCTTTATTCATAACCGTAGCTGAAATCGCATTAAATGCTGTCGATAAAGAATTAAGCTCCGTGTATGGCGTAACAGATGCTGTAAAAGGAGTTACAGCATTAACTAGACCGACTAAACCATCAACGGTCACAACTGCCATATCTTTTTGCACACCTTGTTTGGAGCCTAGATTAATATTGATCGTCCGATTATTCGCATCATTACTGACAGAGATAACTTGTGCGATCATGTATGTATAATCATACATCTCCTTCTGGTGTGCAGTGAAATAAAGTTCATCTTGTAACCGTTCATTCTCATTTTTCACAAAATTATATTCAACTTTATCTCTTGCATACTGAGCAGCAAGCTTACGAAGTTGCTCATTTTCCTCATAGATTGACGAAAGATTCTTCATATCTTGAAAGAAGCCCGCTACTGCACCAGCGGGCCGATAAATAACTTGTTGAATACTACCTATGGCATCTTTCAAAAACTTCTCAGGCCATGTAAGGGATTGTCTACCACCAATAGACAATCCAATCATAATAATAAATATTAGAAAACCGATCATCAACAAAAAAAGTCGCTTATTCTTTAATAAATTGAACAAAAGTTTTCACCTGCCATGTGTGAGATTCCAGGCATAAGCTTAGCGCTTAGATTTGAGTGAAGTTTTTGATCTGAACAAATCAAGATGCTCTAACGCAAGTCCTGTTCCAATCGCTACACAATCCAAAGCATTGTCCGCTACAATAACCGGCATTCCCGTCTCTTTTTTTAATAGTTGATCCAAATTAGCAAGTAGTGCTCCACCACCTGTTAATACAATGCCACGATCTATAATATCTGCTGATAATTCAGGAGGACATTTTTCAAGTGTAACTTTCACTGCGTCTACAATTGCAGTAACTGTATCCATTAATGCTTCCGTCACTTCATCAGAGGAAATCGTTAATGTTTTCGGCAATCCAGTTAACATATCGCGGCCACGAATATCCATTGTTTTCGGCTGAGATAATTTTGTTGCTGAACCAATTTCAATCTTCAGCTGTTCAGAAGTCCGTTCACCAATTAATAAATTATAATGCTTTTTAATAAACTGGATTATCGATTCATCCATATTGTCACCTGCAACACGGACAGAACGGCTAGTTACAATACCACCAAGTGAAATAACGGCAACTTCCGTTGATCCACCACCAATATCTACTACCATGCTACCCGTTGGTTCCCATACAGGTAGATTTGCTCCAATAGCAGCTGCAAATGGCTCTTCGATCGTTTGTGCTTCTCTTGCACCTGCCTGCTTAGCTGCATCCTCCACAGCACGTTTCTCAACTGCTGTAATTCCGGAAGGGACACAGATCATAATATTCGGATGATTCCCGAATAAAGAACGGCTTTTCTGAGCCTTTTTAATAAAATATTTAATCATTGCAGAAGTAATATCAAAATCAGCAATAACTCCATCTCTCATTGGACGAATCGCACTAATATTACCTGGCGTACGTCCAATCATTAGCTTTGCATGTTCCCCTACTTCTACAATTTCCTTTGTATCATTACGAATCGCGACCACAGATGGTTCGCGCACGACAACACCTTTTCCTTTAATATACACTAAAGTATTAGCTGTGCCTAAATCAATTCCTAAATCTTTCGAACTTCCAAACATGATGTAACTCCCTTCTAGTCGGTCAATCCCTATACATTATATTATAGATAGCCCTGCTCCTTCAAACTAACGAATTTTCCATCGCCAATAACAAGGTGATCAAGTACCTCTATACCAATTAGGGAGCCCGCTTCAACCAGTCTCTTCGTAATCTTAATATCCTCTGGACTTGGTGTAGGGTCACCGCTAGGATGATTATGAGCACATACTATGGAAGCACTACTATTACGTATTGCTGCACGAAATACTTCTCTTGGATGAACCAATGATGCATTCAATGTTCCAACAGATAATGTTTCCTTCGCAATAATCCCGTTCTTCGTATTCAAAAACAGACATATAAAATGCTCTTTCTTCAAATATCGCAGTTCCTCCATAATGTACATTGCTGCATCATTAGGACTTTTCACAATTACAGTATCTCCAAGCCTGCTGCGTGCAACACGCTTGCCGAGCTCAATTCCTGCATGTAATTGTAATGCTTTTGCTTGTCCAATTCCTTTAATAGCGGTAAGCTCATCTACACTCATATCTACCAGTTGTCGCAAACTTCCGCAATGCTGTAGTACCGTTGTTGCCAATGCTACAACTGATTGGTTTTTCGTGCCTGTTCTAAGCAATATCGCTAATAACTCTGCATGACTTAATGCATCGGCCCCATATGTCATCATGCGCTCTCTAGGACGTTCGTTATGGGGGACATTACGCAAGCTAGACCCACTGTCTGCCATGTCCATTTCCCACCATTCCTTATCAATTAGTTATTGTAATACCATTACATCAAAATGCATTAGCATTTCTGCCACAAGCGAAACTGGCAAACCGACAACATTAAAATAGCAGCCTGTAATAGAATCAACGAGGATAGAACCTTTCCCTTGAATGCCATAGGAACCGGCTTTGTCAGCACTTTCTCCAGTTGCAACATAGGAACGAATCATTTCTACAGAGAGAGGACGCATCTTTACATGAGTCACCCGATGTTGTACAAGCGTCTCACCAGTACGTGAATGAAGTAATGTTACTCCGGTTAGCACCTGATGTTCTCTGCCTTGTAAACGCATCAGCGTCGTGACAGCATCTTCGATGGAAGTAGGCTTCCCTAATATATCATTATCCAACACAACAATCGTATCTGCAGCTAATATTAATGAATTCTCATCAAAAGAAAATTCTAATACTTCTCTAGCAAGAATAGCTTCCCTAACTGCAGTCGCTTTAGCCAAGCTTAACTGTTCCACCGTTTCACTTGGCGACCAATCTGCTTGAATAGTTTCGTCCGTATCCAAAGAAAAAACAGACACCGGCAAGGAAAGGTCGAGTGTGGCGACCAGTTCCTTCCGGCGCGGTGACGATGAAGCCAGTACTAACCGACTAATCGATTTATGTTCATATGACATTATGCAATCATCCATCTGCTTACTACTCCTTTTTAACGCTCACTTCCATGCAAGACATCGCAGTCACAGTCAAGCATTTGAACTCCAATTATAGCTTACGATACCACCATATCGCTACTAGCATTCCTATAATGCTCAGTAGACTAATATTAATCTCTATCGATAAGTCAACGACAATGACATGAAGATCAAAGAATGGTGACCATTCCGTCGTGAGTCCTTTTGTTAGAAAGGTTAGTCCTGGTACCGCATCAAGCCAGTAGCCGATAAGTGAACCTGCAAGTAAACCTAGTAGAATGAGCAATAACAATATCCACTTACTTTTCTTCAACAGTCCAATTCCCTCCCTGACTACATCTTACTGTTTCTATTATACGCACCAATATAGTCTATGACAATCCGTTAACTTGCTCAAACCATTCTTTTTGTGCAAGTACCGCTTTTATAATTGCTGCTTCTACTCCCCAAATGTTTTTTGCACTTGGTTTTTCTTGGTATTTCAGTAGCTGTTGTTGTGCTAGTTGTAACGATTGTTGTAATTGTGTTGCTTGCAATTCATTCGCAGTACCTTTGAATCCATCTATCGCTTCTTGTGCAATAATTTCCCATTTGTCGTATTGCATTTGCGATGCTTGTTGCGCAGATGAACCTATAACGCTAAGTGTAGGCTGCTCTAATTGTGCAGCTACAAGATCAGCATACATTCCGATAAGCTGATTACTACTTTGAACATACGATTCTAATTGCGTTGCTTCACCACCGTATTGTACTTTTTCTGGTAATTGCAATACTATTTCTTTACGATATAATTCAAATCCTGATACTGCAGTTTTGAACGGCTCTATATTATTCAGTGAAGTAGCGATAGCTGCATAAACAAAATATTTACCATTATTTACTTGCGTATATTCCGCAGCATAACCTGCTTTTTGCAAAGCGGCAATCACTTCATCTCTTGTATCTTCTTTACTGAATACCCCTGCCTGTAACAATTGATAGCTATACTGGGCTTCAGACATATTAAGAAATACCGTCGGAACATTGTCAACTGTAGATGGCAATACTTCTGCTTGATCAACTACTGCATCACCTATTGCGGTAGGTTCCGTTGACTTACTACTTGGCCAAAGCACAGACCCAAATACTTGGACAAGCAACAAATAACCGAGTAAAGTACCCGTTAATACTGCGCACAGTACAGCAACTAATCCATTCGTCCAACTAAACTTCCCTTTGCGTCTACTTACTTGCACCTCGTGTAACAGTGGCTCGCCATGCAATGTCGGTGCTGTCCAGTCTGGTTGATGTGAATCATCATACAAATGCGACGCTCCCCGATCAGATTGATGTGAATCATCACGCAATTTCGGCGCTGTCCAGTCTGGTTGATATGCATCATACATGGAACGCGATGCCTCAAGGTCATAGCTGTCTAGATCGATATGTTGATGTTGATGCTGATGCTGTTCCTGTTCTGCCAGAGAAAGCCGCCCCTCATTTAAAGACGCTCGTACTTCTCCAGTATCTGCAAGGACACCATCACTATTACGAATTAATTGCTCTAATTGCTCAATATTCAACTCTTGTGTAGAATCAACCTCGCTCACTATTGGATGTTGCTGCTGTAAAGAATCTATTTTATTTCCATTACGATCAAATCGATAAGTAATTCGGTTTTGATGTTGCATTTCTATCACTCTCCTTCTTTTATCTCTATAAGTCTATGAAACTTTCAGACATAATATGATAGAAGATTGCGGAGAGAACTAATCAAAGTGGTTGTGGGTAGCGCTCCGAGAACTAATCGCTATTCTGATCGCCGTTGTACTCGGATTTATTGTAATAGGGATAGCGGTATAAATCCGAGTACAAAAACGACCGCTATCGCTTCTCCACCAGCGATTGGTTCTCTCCGCTACGGCGTAGGTGAAGGGATTAGTTCACTTTGCTACGGTGGAGGTGGATGAAAGGATGCATAGCTGTAGCGTCGTTTTTGGCGTTACAGAGCGAAAGTAGCAATGTATGAAGGAGCTAACAAAGTAACTTTTTCACTTATTTCGACTCGCAGTGTAAATGCTGGGAAGATTTCCGAAAATAAAACAGCATCCAAGTAGGGTCATATAGACGACCAAACTTAGATGCTATTTGAAGACTAATGCTAATCGAAAGCTAATGCAAAGTTTTATCCTTTTATAAATTCGCCTAGCGCATGAGAAACTTTCCAAACATCTCCAGCACCCATCGTAATGACTAGATCACCCGGCCCAATTGTTGCTTTCAATTGCTCAAGCACTTCTTCATTCGTAGCGATATATTGTACATTGTGTTGACCACTGGCTTTAATCAATTCAACTAATTTTTGCGACGATACGCCCTCTATTGCTTCCTCACCAGCAGGCGAATAAATGTCTGTAATAATAACAGCATCTGCTTCAGGGAATGCTTTACTAAATTCATCTAGTAAGAAGAATGTACGTGTAAAGCGCTGCGGTTGGAATACGACAGTAATACGCTTCCCTGTTGCTTTTGAGGCATTAATCGTTGCCACAATTTCCGTTGGATGATGAGCATAGTCATCAACAATAAGCATGTCACGTACGTCTGCCATCACTTGGAAGCGACGCTTTGCACCTACGAATAATGTGATTGCTTTACGTAGCGCTTCAAGCTCAACACCAGCCTCTAAGCATGTAGTGATTGTTGCTATGGCATTGTACACATTGTGTATACCTGGTACTGATAGCACGAATTGACCTAATGATGTTCCATGATAAGACAATTCAAAGCTAACCGTACGGTCACCTTCGATAATATTACTTGCCATATAATCTGCTTGCTCATAAATGCTATAAGTAATAAGTTGCTGTTCACGTAATGTAGCATCCTCATATACACGAGGCAATAACTCTCTAACATTATGATCATCAAAACATACAATTACTTTGCCATCAGTCTTCACTTGCTTCAAAAACTGTACGTAGGCCTTTTTAATATTTTCAAAATCACCATCATAATTTTCAAGATGATCAGCTTCAATATTTGTAATAACAGCGATTTCCGGGAAATAATGAAGAAATGACCCATCACTTTCATCAGCTTCTGCTACAAGGTATGATCCTTTGCCAGCTTTAGCATTTGTTCCTAGATTGACGATTTCACCGCCAATAATATAAGTAGGGTCCTGCTTTGTCATTTCCATCACAAGTGCAATCATAGAAGATGTTGTCGTCTTGCCATGTGCACCAGCAACAGCTATACCTGAAGTAGCATTAAGTAGTTTAGCTAACATTTCCGCACGATGTAGCACCGTAATACCCGCTTCTTTAGCTGCCACAAGCTCGATATCTTCTTGACTTATCGCTGTAGAATATACAACGATCGTAGCCCCTTGCATATGAGAGACATCGTGTCCGATCACAATCGATGCGCCTTGTTCACATAATTTTTGAGATAATGCTGAATGTGCAACATCAGATCCTGTTACTTTATAGCCCATTTCCATAACGACTTTAGCGATAGCACTCATGCCGTATCCACCAATTCCAATGAAATGAACATGTTCATTTGCTTTCAAAGAGAATTCACCAGCCTTTTTCTGCATCCTTGTTGTGTAGCATATACGAGCGTACGTCTCCTATCAAATACAATGTACCAGTAACAACTGCAAGATCTGATTCATTTGTTTCTTCAAGTAATAGCTGTATTGCTTGCTTCCAATCCTTCTCTACAATAACTCGCGGAGGGTTGGAAAGATTAAGTTCAACTACAAGATCTTGCACCAGAGTAGCTAATTCATTGGCATCTTTCGCCATCCGATAATTAGGCTCTGTTAAGATCAATGTATCCGCTAATGGTAATATATGCTTCAACGTGTCATGGTGACTCTTATTCTCAATCATTCCCATAACAAGATGCAATTTTTCATATTTATAAGTTGTCTTAAGTGCGCTTGCCAGTGCTGCAGCACCTTCTGGATTATGTGCACCATCAATAAGTAGACGTGGTTGCTGCTGAATCATCTCCAAACGTCCAGGCCAAGTTGTCATTTTCATACCTTCAAGTAAATCTTCATCACTAACAATAAGTGCTTGGTACTGACGTAAAATTTCAATTCCCATCATCGCTACCGCAGCATTTTGACGCTGATGCGCCCCGCTTAACGTAATCGTAACCTCTTCTATATTACGGAAAAGACCTTCAAATCGGAATTGCTGCTCAAATTCATCAACATATAATGGCATTTGATCAAATTGCTGCTGATATAAATAGATTGTGCTTTTTTTCTCTTTGGCATACTGCGCAATCACTTCAATCGCTTCGGGTTGCGTGACACCTACAATAACTGGCACACCAGCTTTAATAATCCCTGCTTTTTCAAGTGCAATCGCTTCAAGCGTATCGCCTAATCTGTCCATATGATCATGACCAATATTCGTAATGATCGACAATGCTGGCGTAACAACGTTAGTTACATCCAATCTACCACCAAGCCCAGTTTCCCACACTACATAGTCAGGATACGTTACTGTTGCGTAGAATAGAATAGCAATCGCCGTTGTCACTTCAAACATTGTTGGAGAACCTAGTTCAGTTGCTGCCATTGCTTCAGCAAGTGGACGAACTTTATTCGCCAATTCCAACAATACATCCTCTTCAATATCTTCACCATTATACTGTAAACGATTCGTAAACTTTGTAATATAAGGTGATGTGAATGTACCTACATCATATCCGCTTTTTTGAATAACATGAGTAAGATATGAGCATACAGAACCTTTACCATTCGTACCTGCAACGTGAATAAATTTCAAACGACGATGAGGATTACCTAGACTCTCCAGCAATTGTTCAATGCGTTCAAGACCAGGGCGAATGCCGAATGGAATCAACGAATTGATCCACTCGGTAGCCTCCACATAAGATTCCATTGAGCTTACTTGTTGTTGGTTCATTTCTACGCTCATGAGAATACCCCTTTTCTAATCACCTAATTAGTACGCAATTCAGCAATACGGGCAACAACTTTATTACGTTTTTCTGCATAATCATTCATCTTCGCACGTTCTTCGTCAATAACTTTTGCAGGAGCCTTCGCTACAAAACCTTCATTCGAAAGTTTTTTCTCAACGCGCTCTACTTCTTTGTTCAAATGATCAACTTCTTTTTCTAAACGAGTAATTTCCTGAGCAATATCAAGTAGACCTGCTAGTGGCAAGTACAGATCTGCACCTGTAATAATAGCAGACATTGCTTTTTCAGGAGCTGAAATTTCAGTAGAAATTTCAAGCGAAGACGTCCCACAAAAACGTTTAATAAACTCTTCGTTGGAAACTAGAATACGATACTCAGCATCAGAAGCTGGTTTCACAAGCAATTCTACCTTTTTACTCATCGGTACATTTAATTCCGCACGAATGTTGCGGATAGCACGGATCATTTCCATTAGCAGTTCCATTTCTTTCACTGCTTCTGGAGCTTCCAGCGCAGCATCATATACAGGCCATGCAGCAAGTGTAATCGTCTCGCCATCATGTGGTAGATGCTGCCATATTTCTTCAGATATGAAAGGCATGAATGGATGAATCAAACGCTGTGTACGATCAAGCACATAAGCAAGTACTGATTGCGTACCAGCTTTTGCTTCTGCATCGTCGCCATTCAAACTTAATTTGGAGAATTCGATATACCAGTCACACAGATCATCCCAAATAAAGTTATAAAGCACGCGGCCTGTTTCACCAAACTCATAGCTATCAACTAGTCGTGTCACATCACGAACGGCTTCATTCAAGCGATGCAAGATCCAGCGATCTGCTGTTCCGAGCTTGCCGGTAATATTAATGTCTTCATAAGTGAAACCTTCAAGATTCATCAACGCGAAGCGAGAAGCATTCCATATTTTGTTAGCAAAGTTACGAGCTTGTTCTACCTTCTCATAACGGAAGCGCAAATCTTGACCAGGCGTACTACCTGTTGAGATCATAAAGCGCATAGCATCGGCACCATATTGCTCGATAACTTCAAGTGGATTAACACCATTGCCTAGTGATTTAGACATTTTTTGACCATCTTTATCACGTACAAGTCCATGCAATAGCACATCTTGGAATGGCATTTCATCTGTAAATTCAAGTGCTGTAAAGATCATCCGTGATACCCAGAAGTAAATAATATCGTAGCCAGTTACAAGTACATTCGTTGGATAGTAACGTGCTAAATCATCAGTCTGTTCTGGCCAGCCTAATGTTGAGAAAGGCCATAATGCAGAACTGAACCATGTATCTAGTACATCATTATCTTGACGAAGATTAGCATCGGTCTGATCTTCAGCAGATACGATAATCTCGCCATTTTCATCATTATAAAATGCCGGAATACGATGTCCCCACCATAATTGACGAGAAATACACCAATCACGCACATTTTCGATCCAGTTCAAATAGATCTTTTCAAAACGATCTGGCACGAAACGTACGCCTTTACCAGACTTTTGAGCAGCAATAGCCGCTTCTGCAAGTGGTTTCATCGCTACAAACCATTGTGTAGATAGATACGGCTCTACAACTGCTCCACTGCGCTCACTATGACCAACTTGATGTAAGTGATCTTCGATTAATACACACACGCCCTGCTCTTGTAGATCACTTACGAGCTGCTTACGGCAATCGAAACGATCCAACCCTTTATATGGACCTGCCTCATCGTTCATCGTACCTGTTTCGTCCATCACAATAATTTGCGGAAGGCTATGACGCTCACCAACTTCAAAGTCATTCGGATCATGTGCGGGCGTAATCTTCACTGCGCCAGAACCAAAATCCTTCTCTACATATTCATCTGCAATAATTGGAATTTCACGATTAACAATCGGAAGGACAATCATCTGTCCGATCAAATGTTTATAGCGATCATCTTCGGGATGTACTGCTACTGCTGAATCACCTAACATCGTCTCCGGACGTGTAGTTGCCACTGTAATAAAGCCGGTTCCGTCTTTCAATGGATAACGTAAATGATACAAGTGACCGTTAACCTCTTTATGCTCCACTTCAATATCAGACAACGCAGTACGAGCTACAGGGTCCCAGTTAATAATTTTTTTACCACGATAAATTAATCCTTTTTCGTATAGACGCACAAACACTTCACGAACTGCTTTATTCAGACCATCGTCAAGTGTAAAGCGTTCACGTGAGTAATCAAGAGATAGCCCCATTTTTGCCCATTGGTCGTGGATTGTCTCAGCATATTGATCTTTCCATTCCCATACTTGCTCAAGAAATTTTTCACGTCCAAGATCATGTCTAGAAATACCTTGCTCACGTAGTTTTTGTTCTACTCTTGTTTGCGTTGCGATACCTGCATGGTCAGTACCAGGCAGCCACAATGCATCATACCCCTGCATACGCTTAACACGGATAAGAATATCTTGAAGTGTAAAATCTAACGCATGACCAATATGCAACATTCCTGTTACGTTCGGGGGTGGAATTACGATTGTATATGGTTCTGCCTCGGGACGTTGACCTGCTTGAAAGTAATTACCTTTTACCCAGAAGTCATACCATTTCTGTTCCGCTGCCTTCGGATCATAAGTCGTTGGCATCGTTAAATTAGATTGATTATCTGACATTTGTTCATCCTCCTAAAACTTTTCATTAGCTGCTTGATTGAACTTCACTGTAAAGAAAAGTTACATCGAAAGCGTGGGCATACCAAAATTATGCAACAAAAAAAGCCTTTCATCCTACAAAAGGACGAAAGGCTAGCTTCCGTGGTACCACCTTAATTCCACACTACAAAACCGTAGCGTGGCTCTCATAACAGATAACGGCTGTGACCGGCCTAACCTACATCATAGCTACGCTATGCTCAGCAAGGCAATTCAGAGGTGACCCATATACCTGTTATCCTGCAGAACCTTTCAGCGAACAGTTCTACTCTCTGAAGGTAACGTAAGTATATTATTCCTCATCAACATTATTACACATATATCAATATAATAACGTATGATCAGGCTGTCGTCAATTTCTAACGATGATATACGCTATTTGATTTTGAAATAGGCTACGGATTCATTCAATGTATCCACGACAGCCCCTAGTTGTTCGGACGCAGCAGCTATATTTTGCATCATCGCTAATTGCTCTTCAGTAGCGGCTGCGACCGATTGAGATCTCACGAAAATTTGAGATGTGCTTGCCGCCGCATGATCCATTGTCGCGGAAATTTCCTCGGAGCTCGCTGACATTTGCTCTGTAATCGCCGATGTTTCATGAATTTGAGTTACAATGTGGGCGACAGACTCCATAATCGTAGCAAAGCTTTGATTAACTTCATCCATCATACTTGAGCCTGATCTAGCTACCTGCTTCGTCGTATTCATCGACTCGGATACACTAGAGATCTCAATTCTCGTTTCTTGAATCAAACGGTTGATGCCCTCCGCTGATTCATGTGATTGCGAAGCCAAGAGGCGAATTTCATTAGCTACAACACTAAACCCTTTGCCGTGCTCACCCGCTCTTGCAGCTTCAATAGAAGCGTTTAAAGAAAGTAAATTGGTTTGCTTTGCGAATGTTGTAATGCTCGATGCAATCTCCCCAATCTCATTAGATTTATGTGTTAAAGACTGCACTGTTTCAGATAACTGCTCCACTGAAGCAAGCATATTTACAATTTGCTGCTGAAGATTGATCAGTAACTTATTGCCAACTTCCGCATGACGCGAAGTTAGCGATGAATGTTCCGCCATTACGCCTGAATTATCAGCCACTCTTTGAATTCCAATCGCCATCTCTTCAACCGCTCGGCTCGTCTCTTCACTGCTTTTCGCTTGTACTTCCACATCCTGATTCATCTCTTGAATATCCATAGTTACATGCTCAGCCGCTTTGGCAGATTCCTTGGAACTATCCGATAGCTCAATAGAAGCCTCACGAACAAATAAGGTATTAGAAGCAATCGTTCCAATAAGCTCTTTCATTTTGACTAGCATTATATCGACGGCTTCCGTTATTTTACCAAGCTCGTCGTTGTCATACTTGGTCTGCGGCTCATGGCGTAGATCTCCCGCTGCAACGTCACTAGAAACGCTAATGATTTTCCGAAGCGTTTTCATGATCTTCCTAATTGATGCTACACCTGCTATCGACAGAATAACGAGAATGATCGTCATACCAATATAAAGCTTTGTAGCTGTATTACTATTTTGTTCATTAATATCTACAATACTTTTCAGGGCGTAATCATCCAGAATTTCGCCAATTTGATCCAAGCTCGAGCGAGCTTCTTCAAAGCTTGCTAACAATTGTATATCATCAATGCCATCATTCGCTGATTTCAAAGCGGCATTCGTATCCATAACCCACTGATCGAAAAAGGTTTGAAAATTCGTTGCATTTTGTTCAATCGTTTCCGTCGTCTCCGCATGAGCAGTTTCCATAAGCTCTTTCTTTTGCAAAACATCCAATGTTTGTCCGACTCTTTCATTCGCTTGCTCAATATTTTCTGTCAAAACTTGCAGCTGAGCTGATTGCTCATCCCCACTTAATGTACCCAGCGTCAGCAGCTGAAAAGCTGTTAATGCTTGATACATATCGCGATCAGCATTCAGTATAAGTGAGGTACTTTGACCAGTCGTTTCATACAAAGAAGAAGTCAACTGATCTACAATGAGTTTGTTTTGTTGCACAAAATATACACTTGAACCCATATACATCATTGATGGAATCAATATCAGCAAAATGAGGCGCGTACGTATCGATAGTCTTTTAGCCAATGATAATTCCTCCATATTCATTCTTTTCTCACAACTATATCGGATAATCGTTTAGTGGATGTTAGCAAACTGTTCGTTTTTCGAAAAATAGCAAAAAAAAGGTCCAACGGCATAGTAGCCACTGAACCTATTTACCTATATGGTTGAATACTTTTCTTGGAAAGTAATGTAATTATCGACGAGTTAGCATAATATTTCTAGGGTAAATATAATAATTGCCCTTCAGAAATCGCTGACTCATGCAAATTATTACGCACTAACAACTCTCTCGGATTGATACTATAACGACTTGCAATTTGTTCTAATGTATCTGTTTTTTGCACAATGCACATCCGAATCCGACGGAACTCGTTCTGATCAGGGCGCTTGCTTAAAAATAATTGTTGCCATTCAATTTCCTCATCTACAACATGAGGCTTAGAAGCTTCCTCAAGCTGCCTCTCTGTTTCCAATTGTAAAAGAGTAGCTTGATGAGCAGCTTGTTCGCGCAAACTAGAAGTTAGAACAGAACGAATACCTAATGTTTCATTCTGATTTGAACTACTATTTAAAGCGATATGAACGGAGTGTTCTTGGCTTGTTGGCTCGCTAGTGCCTTCCACTGCTTCGACGTAAGCGGACTCCTCAAACTCTTGCTCCGTTTGCAGATCTCGTTCTGCTTCGTGCATTTCATACTCTTGCTGTTCTCTTCCTTGCTCTAGCGGCGCTTCACTCACAAATTGACCCCAAGGATTCGATGCTGCTTCATGAGCTGCATCGGTTGGTCCCTCTACATAAGCATCAGCAGTATATTGTTGAGCCTCCGCTTCTCGCTTAAGATCCTCATCATTGTATGCGTACAAGACCGCTTGCTCTTCTTCATGCTGGGCGACTTCGTATTGATCTTCATTTTCAATGACTTCATACTGCTCATCTTGCCCGGCAGCTTCGTATTGCTCGGTACGTAGCTCTTCATGTGTTTGCGCAAACACATGCTCTGAAGTTTGCTCTTCTTGCAAATAGCTTGCATAATAGGATTCGCTCTCAACCACTTTTTCTTGAACAATTTGTCTTTGCGCTTCAGCTGTTTCATACTGCTCACTTTGCTGCGCTTCCGTTAGCTCCGTAGCCCACTCAACAGCCTCTTCTTCCGATTCACTACGTTCATGGGATACTGTAAATGCTTCCGTCTCCCACTCACTCACTTCTTCCTCATGCTCAAGCGTAATCCCACGCAATGAAAGGATACCTGTAATATTGAGTGCCCGAGACGATAACAAGACGACATCAAACGTATCGATATCGACCGTAATCTCCTCTATTCTTGACACTCGATTCATTGGTAGCGATATTTCTACAGGTATCCAATGCTCTAACGCGACTTGCTCTTCCTCCGCTCCTTGTGCGCGATAAATCCCGTTCAAGACAAGCTGACCTTGCAATACAGCCTGATCTCCTTGTTCTATCACTTGAATGCGTGGAACAAGCTCAATTTCTTCAAGCTCATCAATCGCTGCGACATTGTCTGGCAAATGTACACGTTCATAAATATCAAAGCGCAGACCATTATTTACTTCAGACATTTGAATGCCTCCCTTCACATAATGAATGCTTGTTTTATTCTAGCTTTCACTATTTATCTATATGGTGAAGGGAGCTTTAGCATGACTATCTTTTTGTTATATATTGCTTTATTTCTGCATACCATGCTGGCAGCTTTGCTTGTACATACACTTGTTCAGATGTTAAAGGATGAATAAAGGTTAGACTTGCTCCATGCAACGCTTGATGGTTAATCCATTTGGTGTCGCCACCATATAATTTATCACCTACTAACGGATGACCTAGATGCTTCATATGAACACGAATTTGATGCGTTCTACCCGTCACCAGTTTTAACGCAACCTCCGTATAATGCTCATATTTCGCAACAACATGATAGTGTGTAAGCGCTGATTCTCCACTTGCTGTTACAACTCTGCGCTTAGGCTCATGTCGATCTTTGCCAATCGGAGCATTTACTGTCCCTGCACCCTGCGACAATACACCGTGAACAATCGCTATATACTGTCGATCCACTTCTTTGTTACGCATTTGCTCATCTAGTTTTAGCTGTGCAAGTTGATGCTTGGCATAAAGGACAGGGCCCGATGTCTCATCATCTAATCGATGGATATGTCTAACGAGAATTGGATCTTGCTTATTAAGCATATAGGCAGCTACAGCTACGTCGAGTGTGTTTTGCTGACCTTTAACCGATCCATGGACTGGCATTCCTGCCGCCTTATAAACGACTAAGCAATGTTCATCCTCGTAAAGCATTTGAACCATATCGTGACCTGAGCTCAACAATTGCCCAGCGCTTCGATACACTTCGTCACGGGTTATATCAACTTCTTGATAAGCTAATAAATGTAACAGATCGCCATTCCACTTCATCCCACCAACAGAAAAAATCTGATTCAACCATTTGGTCGGGAAAAAGGAATAGGCTAGTAGCCATTGTCGCACTTCATGCGGATGACTACCAGCCCTTGGCTGTGTATATGCTTGCTCGTCATCTAACATCTCACCTAACCGTTCCCAGTTCAATACGAGATCCATGCCTTGACGAGTTATAAGCTGATGAAACACAGCATTCACCCCTTCCAATAGAAGTTCAAAAAGCGGGATTTCGAAAGCCGAGAAGATGGAGCGCTACTTGAGAAAGGCGGAAGCGCAAGTGTACGTTATTGGTACACGCGAACCGTACTTTCCAAGTTCGCTTCATATTCGATGTCGACTAAGCTTCGATAGCATAATCATCGTTATCAAAGTCCGCTGTTTTGAACTACCTCTTTTTATTTATTGACTAGCGTTGATAGTGCAATATCATGTGCCGCAATCGTGTTGGCGATATCCTCATCAGAATGCACAATCGATAAAAATAATCCTTCGAATTGAGAAGGTGGAACACTCACACCTTGATTGAGCATCTCTGCAAAATACGCTTTGAAATGATCTAGATTCGCTAACTTAGCCGTCTCGAAGTTAGTAACTTGCTCATTGGTGAAGAATGGACATACCATGGAGCCAATCCGATTAACCGTTAATGGAATGCCATGCTTCGCCGCATTCGCTTCGATACCAGCCTGCAATGCTGCACCTTTTGTTTCAAGCTGAGCATACGCTTCTTTGGTCATTAATTGCAACGTCGCATAACCTGCAGCCATCGCAAGTGGATTTCCTGATAATGTACCTGCTTGATAAATCGGTCCACTTGGGGCAATTTGCTCCATAATGTCACGACGACCACCATATGCGCCCACTGGCAAGCCACCGCCAATAACTTTACCGAAGCAAGTTAAGTCAGGAGTAACGCCTAAGCGCCCTTGTGCACAGTTGTAATCTACACGGAAGCCTGTCATAACTTCATCGAATATAAGCAGACTGCCATATTGTGTTGTTAGCTCACGCAGTCCTTCTAGGAAGCCAGGCTGAGGAAGGACTACGCCCATATTACCAGCAATCGGTTCAACGATGACACAAGCAAGCTCTTCACCATAACGAGAGAATGCCAGCTTCACGCCTTCAAGATCATTGTAAGGGACTGTAATCGTGTTCGCCGCTACTTGCTCAGGAACACCAGGAGAGTCAGGCAGACCTAGTGTCGCAACGCCTGAGCCTGCTTTAATAAGTAGACTATCCGCATGGCCGTGGTATGAGCCTTCAAATTTCAATATTTTAGTACGGTTTGTAAAGCCACGTGCTAAGCGAATCGCACTCATCGTAGCTTCTGTACCGGAATTGACCATCCGTACAATATCTACAGAAGGTACACGCTCACATACTAATTCTGCCATCAATGTCTCAATTTCAGTCGGCGCACCGAAGCTCGTACCTTTCACTGCAGTCGCAGTAATCGCTTCAATCACTTTAGGATGAGCATGACCAGCAATAAGCGGTCCCCATGAAAGGATGTAATCGATATAATTATTTCCGTCGATATCATAGATGCGACTTCCTGCACCGCGTTCAACATAGACAGGTGTTAGCCCTACTGATTTATAAGCACGAACAGGACTATTCACACCGCCAGGAATAACTTTCTTGGCACGTTCAAATGCTTGCTTCGATAATGTATCTATTCTTTGAGCCATTACTTCTACTCCTCCTTCAACCATTTCGCTACATCTTTGGCATGATAAGTAATAATAATTGATGCTCCTGCACGTTTCATGCTTAGCAGTGTTTCCAATACAATTGATCTTTCATCAACCCAACCATTGCTAGATGCTGCTTTCACCATCGAATATTCAGCACTTACGTTGTAAGCAACAACTGGTAGATCAAATTGTTCACGCAATGTTCGCACAATATCAAGATAGGCTAGCGCTGGCTTCACCATCAGGAAATCAGCCCCTTCTGCTACATCACTTTCAGCCTCTCGCAATGCTTCCAAAGCATTAGCAGGGTCCATCTGATACGTTTTGCGATCACCGAATTGTGGCGCTGAATGAGCGGCATCGCGGAACGGACCATAAAATGCCGAAGCATATTTTACGGAGTAGGACATAATCGCAATATCTTCATAACCCGCTTCATCAAGCCCTTGACGAATAGCAGTAACAAAGCCGTCCATCATATTAGATGGGGCAATAATATCAGCTCCTGCTTTCGCTTGTGATACGGCCGTCTTCACTAGCAAATCAAGCGATGCGTCATTATCGACTGTTGCTATTTGCGTCGCTTGATCAAGATGAACAACACCACAATGACCATGATCTGTAAATTGGCAAAGACATGTATCGGCTACAACAACGAGTCCAGGAGCCCATACTTTAATCGCTTTGATCGCCTGCTGAACAATTTCATTATCATCATATGCCGAACTACCGACAGCATCTTTATAGTTAGGGACACCAAACACTAGCACGGATTTGATTCCGAGTGTCACAACTTCCTCGATTTCCAGCTTCAATTGATCCATCGATAGATGATAAACGCCTGGCATAGATGGTATTTCTTCACGAACATTTTGACCATGTGTAACAAATATAGGATAGATAAGATCTTCAACATGCAATCTATTTTCTCGTACCATACTACGCAATGCAGTAGAACGACGTAATCTGCGATTTCTGATTATTGGAAATGTCATCTTGCTCGCCTCCATTATTGTTGAGTTAATCGTCCACGATATTGTACGAGTGCGGCAGTTAACGATTCAACAGTCGCTTCCTCAGCTTCTAGTGTAACCTCAAGACCATATTCACGAATGGTAGCTGAAGTAATCGGTCCTATACTTGCAAGCGGATATTGCTTCAGCAACGCTATAGGATCGTCAATTCCCCCTTGCTTCAATACCGTTATTAGATTTTTCACCGTTGAGGAACTTGTGAACGTGATCATATGAATATGTTTTTCTTTCAACCATTCAAACACAAGTGGCTCCTGCTGCGCTGCCACGACTGTCTCATATATGCTAATCTCATCAGCAATAATACCTTTAGCACGTAACTGCTCGGGTAGAACGGAACGTGCAAGATCACCTCTAGGCAATAACATTCGTTGTCCCGCTGATGCAAATTGCTCTAATGTCTCGACCAAACCTTCAGCATCATAACGAGCTGCCTGATGATCAACAATCAAGCCACGTTCGTAAAGCGCTTCGCTAGTTTTAGGTCCAACAGCCGCTATCTTCGCAGCACTGAAGCGACGTATATCTACTTTATATTGCTTCAACCATTCGAAGAAATAGTGAACACCATTCTCACTTGTAAATACAAGCCAATCATATCGCTGGGCTTGCAATAAGTTTTGTTCTATAGCTTCAACTTGCTCAGGTAGTGAGCTTTTCTTCACTTGGATGACAGGGAATTCGCAAGGTTCGCCACCAAGATCCTCAATAAGTGAAGCAAATTCACTAGCTTGCGACCTAGCACGAGTAACAAGTATACGCATCCCGAATAATGGCATGCGTTCATACCATTGCAATTGCTCGCGTTGTTTTACGACATCACCAACAATGATGATAGCTGGAGATTTGAAGCCCGCATCAGCAACCTGCTCGGCAATTGTACTTAGCGTACCGACGATGGTCTCTTGCTCAGGCGTTGTCCCCCAGCGCACTAAAGCTATTGGTGTATCGCTACTACGACCATGCTTCATCAATTGACTAGCAATATATTCAAGCTTAGCAACACCCATTAGAAATAATAACGTACCCGTAGCATTCGTAACTTTATCCCAGTAAATTGAAACATCTAGCTTATCAGCACTTTCATGCCCAGTAATAATCGATAATGATGAAGCGTGATCTCGATGCGTAACAGGAATACCTGCATATGCAGGAACTGAGATCGCAGAAGTAATACCTGGAATGATCTCAAACGGAATATTATGCTGGCGGAGCAATCCTGCCTCTTCCCCAACACGACCAAAAATAGTTGGGTCGCCACCTTTCAATCTCGTTACCGTATGACCTTCAAGTGCAAGATCAACGAGTAATTGATTAATATCTTCCTGCTTCATCGTATGTCGATCCGGCAGCTTACCTACATATACTCGCTTCACATGATCCGGTGCATATCTAAGCAATCTCGGACTTGCTAAGCGATCGTATACAATTGCCGTACACTGCTCTATACATTGCATACCACGGACGGTAATTAGTCTGGGATCTCCCGGCCCAGCACCGACCAAATATACTTTCCCCTTATTCATCGCATTAAACCTCAATTTCTGCTAAGATTTCACGTGCCCCACCATCTAACAGCAACTGGGCAACTTCTGCTCCCAATTGTATAGCATCCGTACCACGACGAATTTCTTTCAACAATACTTTACCATCTGGTGAACCGACAATACCTGTCAATTCTAGCACTACCGCATCTGCTGAACGTTCAACAATGGTTGCATGTGCACCTAACGGTACTTGACAACCACCTTCTAGCGTGCCCAGAAAACTGCGTTCAGCAGCAACCGTTAGAGCAGAATCAGCATCATTCAATATTTGTAACAATTTCACAACGATATCGTCTTTCTGGCGGCACTGAATCCCTAATGCTCCTTGCCCAACGGCAGGTACACATACATCTAGCGGTAGCAGCGTTGATATTTTATCTTGCCAGCCCATTCTTGTTAGTCCTGCAGCTGCAAGAACAATCGCGTCGAAGTTTTCCGTTTCTAATTTGCGAATACGAGAATCAATATTTCCGCGTATCCATTGCAGATCAAGATCTGGTCTTGCATGCTTTAACTGACTACTGCGACGTAAACTACTTGTACCAACTTTTGCACCTTGCGGCAGGTCCTCAAACGTATCAACACCACGCATAACAAGGCAGTCCTGTGGAGATAGACGTTTCGGCACAGCTCCGTTAATAAGCCCTTCTGGAAGCTTATAAGGCATATCCTTCATACTATGTATCGCCATGTCGATTACGCCATCAAGTAGCGCTTGCTCGATTTCCTTAACAAACAATCCTTTACCGCCAACTTTAGATAATGTGACATCAAGAATTTGATCACCTTTTGTAATAATTTTATGTATTTCAAATGTGTACGGTAAATCATGTACCCTACAGATTTCTTCAAGCTGCTTAATGACTTGTCCTGATTGCGTTAACGCCAACTGACTTTGACGTGTACCAACTTTAATAATTCTAGCTTCCATCGCTAATTCCTCGCCTTCACTATGTATGACTTCATTCGCTTCATATTCGATGTCGACTAAGCTACGTTAGCATAGTCATCGTGATCACAAGTGAATGTTTTGAACCACCTCTATGATCACTGTCGTAGTTTTCTATACCACATCTCATACTCTGTTGGAGAAACTTGAAGCACCTCTTGCAATGCCTGCTCGGTAATTCGAGCCCTGATCGTTAAGTCAATATTATCCCGCTCCAGATCAACTCTAAGGCGTGACATTAATTGTAAAGCGTTCGCATACGGTTTAGCAAATTGAGCCTCTAGCTCACGCTTCAAATGCTTCGTTAAGGCAGGACTCGTTCCTGAAGTTGAAATTGCTAATGTGAGTTGACCTTCACGAATGATCGCTGGTGTTATAAAGCTTCCTTGCTCGCCTGCACTGACATTACACACCAATTTCCCTTTATTCAAGGCATCCGTAGTAATAGTGCGATTCAGTTCATCTTGATCCGTTGCTGCAAACACGATAGTGAACTGTTGTACTAATACTTCATTATACATCGACGGAATCCAAGTTAATGATTCGTGAAGAAGTAATAACTCTTGCAATGGCTCACTAATATATGGTGCGACAACAGTAACTGAGCTAGCATTTCCTGCAAGTAATCCTGTAACTTTACGAGTAGCAATCACACCCCCACCAACGACGAGGCATTGATGATGATGCAAATTAACCATTATGGGATAGTACAGAGAGTTTTGCTCCATAACCATCTCCTCCTGCACATTTAGTGGAATGACGAAAACTCACTCGAAAACATATTAATAAGTTGAAATGCGTACGCTAGTAAATACAACTTGGCAATCTTTTGTCCCGATCGCTGATTAACAGAACGCTGATAAATAAAATATCCATAAATAGCAAGCGCACAAAGTGAAGTGACAATCTGAATATCTAACAGCATATATGCCCTACCTTCCACGACTAATGAAATCGTTGCAATTGCCAACGACATAATCAATAGTGGAACTCCGATAATAACCATTCTTTCACTCGAACGATCCATAACTTCTAGACTCGGAAATCTACGCAACCATTTGGTCCATTTTTTACGTTTCAAGCTATGATGCACCACCAGATACATGATCGATAGCAAAGCCCCGATCGTCAACACTGCGTAAGCGCTAATAACAAGACTAATATGTACATAAAGCAATTCTTGGGTAGCTTGCCATAGTTCAAGCGAACGCCCTTCTTTCGGAGAACTATACATATTAAGGGCAAACACTGAAAACCCAATAACATTGACGAAAAACACAATCAAATCGATCTTATAATATCTGCTAATAATAAATGATACCGTAATTAATATCCACGAAAACAATTGCAATATATCAAAGGTAGTAAATTGAAACAGCGGTAGTCTTAATTCCGTTAGTAACCGGAAGATTAGAAATGCTCCAGAAAGCAACCACACAAAAACAAGTAGCCCTGTGCCTAGTTGTTTTGCCTTCCGATTCTCAGAAACAAAATCAGAAAAATAAAACAATAGACTCAGGGCATAAATATATATAAAAATATCATATATCCATAGATCCATATCCATCACTGCACCACCCTGTGTTCTACTTCATTGTGTTGTTCGAAACGATAGGGCAATAAACCTTTTGTTAAGAGCGTACAAGCGCAGCAAGTTTTTTGGCAGAACGGACAAACTGTGAGCGATCCTGTATAGCTGGCTCTTGTACTTTCTGCTCTGCTTTTTCTAGCTCGTCTAATTGCTCTTTCAAATCAAATAACTGTACGAATAAATCCATTGCTTCATCTGCTTTTTTGGTTCCAGCTAATTCCTTCACGCGTAGTATAGGATCCTGAACCATCTGATTGACCATACTCTTCGTCAATTTACGAATAACTTTCAGCTCTTGTTCAGACAGATTAGGCAACTTATTAGACAAGCTTACCATTGTTTCTTCATGCACTTTAGCTGCTTTCGTTTGTAGACCGCGAATAAGCGGAACAACACCTAGTGTCTTGTACCAGCTATCGAACAAGGCAATTTCTTCTTGAATCATCACATTAATCTTCGTCGCTTCCTGCTCACGTTGCGCTAGATTACTTTCGACAATCCCATGCAAATCATCAATATCATATAGGAAAACATTATCTATTGTTGCGATGTTCGGATCAAAATCTCGAGGCACAGCAATATCAATCATAAATAATGGCTTAGAACGACGCTTCGCCATAATAGCTTGTACATCTACAGTCGTCAGCACGAATTGCTTAGCAGCCGTTGAGCTAATCATAATATCGACATGCTGCATCTGCTCATTCGCTTGTTCAAAGTTATAAGCAATACCATCGAATTGAGCAGCCAATTGCTTCGCTTTCTCCAATGTTCGATTGACGACATTAATCTGAGATGCACCATTGGCATGCAAATGCTTCGCCGTTAACTCTCCAGTTTCACCAGCGCCAAAAATCATCACTCGCTTATTAGCGAAGTTACCAAAAATTTGTTTGCCTAGCTCTACCGCAGCATAACTAACAGATACAGCAAGCTCACCAACTCTCGTTTCAGAATGAGCACGTTTGGCTAGCGTGACCGCTTGCTTAAACAGCATATTAAACACAGTCCCCGTTGTTTTCAACTGCTGCGCTTCAAGAAATGCTTGCTTCACTTGTCCAAGTATTTGCGTTTCACCAATAATCATCGAATCAAGACCACTTGTTACTTTGAACAAATGTTCGATTGCTTCATGATCCTCATACATATATAAACTGTTTGTGAACTGCTCACGTGGCAGACCAAACCATTGTTCCATAAATAATCTAACATAATGACCACAGATTTGTGCACGATCAACGATCGCATAAATCTCAGTACGGTTACAAGTTGCGACAATCACACATTCCATAATACTCGTTGTGCTTTTCAACTTTATAAGTGCTTCTGTTAATTGTTCTTCAGCCAATGCGAAGCGTTCTCTAACTTCGACAGCTGCGGTCCGATAGTTCAAGCCGACAACAATAATATGCATGGTGATCCCCTTCCCGAAATGTAAAGCCAATAATTTATAATAAGTATAGCATAATAATATTTCGCAAATTCCTCTATATTTGACTATTATTCGAATTATATCGATGTATTATACCTATTGTTCTCAATATCACAATCGCTCCATAGGAAAAGGCCATAGACTTTCGTCCATGGCCATATCTGCAATCTTATACTAGTTCAATTTGTTTTAGTTCAGGTTCAACGATTTGAAGCTCACCCATACCACGAACTAGTTTCTTAGCATGTGTTGTTTGTGGCTTAAGCACTGAAAGCATATAATCGATTGCTACCTGTGGATCTACTGTTTCGCCACAAGTATAACAATCCAGTGCAGCAAATCCTCTTTCAGGATACGTATGAATCGAGAGATGGCTCTCTGACAACAGCACAAGTACCGTTGCGCCTTGAGGTTCAAATTGTTTTGATTGAACAGATAGCACTGTAGCTCCACAAGCCTCCGCTGCCTCAACCATGTGAGATTGTAATACCTCTGCACTGTTTAGCAAATCAAAATCGACACCCCATGCATCAACAGCAACGTGTCTTCCGAAAGTAGAATATTCCATCCTTCGGTTCCCCCTTCCTAGGAATAAAATGTTTGAAAAATTTCATCCGCTAGGACCTACGTCATTCACTTCTCGAGGGTATAATCTCTCGTAACATTACAATGTCCTGAGTGAATCCTGGTTCCTAATTTTGAACAACCAATTTGTTTTCAACGAGAATAAAAATAACATCTTATAGAGATAATTGCAATAGTTTTTTTGTAAAAATTCTGTAAGTTTTAATAATATTTCTAGTCTCTCTCTAATTTACTCAAGATAGCTAAATATTGCTACTCATTTCTCAATATTCGTTCATTTTTTTCCATTCTTTACTTTTAACAAAACATTATCATGCACTACTAATTTGTTGACTGATAAGAAAAAACGAGCAGGTTATTACCCCGCTCGTTTTTACGTGTACTATGCTCAGTTTGCTTCCAACGTGAATAATTTGAACGTTAATGCTTTCAACTGCTCATCAATATTGTTCAACTCTAGATCGTTGCTTACTTGATTTCGAAGCTCTAGCCACTCATCAATCGCTTGATAAATAAGCTTAATTTCTCTTTCAATTAAACGACTATCAAATACACGTTGTAGCTTTTGAACGGTATTCTTTTTCTCGAATACCGTGCGCTCACCTTTATCATTCTTCTCAATGATACGGTGAACACTGCCACTCTTATAATGATATTCCATCGTATAATGACTATAAATCCGATTGACAATCGCACTGCCACGGAATGCGGATACCGCTTTTCGCATTGCATTAGTCAGCTTTAGTTCGACAATTCGGCATGTAAGTTCACATACATATTCATCATAATGACGTTCAAACGTCATACGAATCGCCTCGTGTCCAGCTACATCTTCTAGTACCAGTGATTGGTTACCATTCTCAAGAATGAGTACCTGAAGGCGCAATTGTTGCTCCTCCATAAAAATAATAAACTTCGATAATTCAGAACTACTTAACTCAAACCTTGCATTAACATACTCTGTGGCTATCCGCTTAGCCATAAAAATCTCCTCAATTCTTCGCTTTCCAAGTAGATGAAGAATATCTTAGAACTCAGAAAGGCCGAATACATGCTTATATGTTATATTATACGAGATTTGCGTTCTATATTCCTGCTCCCCATACATGAAATTCCATCATATTTCACGAAATAACGGAATTATCGCAAAATTTCTTGAACAATCACTCATAATGCTTACTAATTATTAAGAAGTTCTCGTGAATCCTACCCTGTTTGCCGAAAAATATAAATCTACTAAATTAATATTGCGAAAAACACTACTACATTATTGTTGATCTTCAATCGTTTCAACAATTGATACAGAATCTTTTATTTCCGCTTCCGTTGGCTCTACTACCCCATCTTCCACAGGTAAAGACATTCCAGCATCTTCGATCGCTTGCATAATATGACCCCATAGCTCATCACGACCAAGCCCAGTATCCGAAGAAAATAGTACAACTCGATCCTTCGAGCTAGCGCCAAGCGTAGTTTTGATCATTTTCATATGTTTGTCCCATTTGGAGCGCGGTATTTTATCAGCTTTCGTACAAACGATACAGGTGGGGATCTCATAATGCTTCAGCCATTGATACATCAACTGATCATCTTTAGATGGTTCATGACGAATATCGATAACTAGAAGCTGCAATACTAGCGGCTCACGAGATTGTAAATATCTTTCGATCATAATACCAAATTCTTCACGCTGCTTCTTGGATACTTTCGCATAACCATAACCAGGAAAGTCAACAATATAAATATCTTCGTTTACTCGGTAATAGTTCAGTTGTTGCGTTTTACCAGGCTGTGAACTCGTACGCGCTAAGTTTTTACGCATAATCATCTTATTAATTAATGAGGACTTCCCGACATTAGAACGACCTGCCAGAGCAATTTCTGGCAAGCCATTATCTGGGTATTGTTCAGGGCGTACGGCACTAATTATAAATTGAGTATCTTTAATTTTTATCATGTTATTGCTCCTCATTCTCGTTTGCTACTAAAGCATGCGCAAGCACTTCATCTAGATGAGCGACAGGAACAAACTCTACCTCTTGCTTTATACTTTCTGGAATATCATCAAGATCTCTTATATTATCGATAGGTATAAGCACCTTTTTAATACCAGCTCGATGTGCTGCTAATGATTTTTCTTTCAAACCACCGATTGGCAATACTCTACCTCTTAATGTTATTTCCCCTGTCATTGCAACTTCTTTGGATACATAGCGACCACTAAGTGCTGATATAAGTGCTGTTGCCATTGTTATCCCAGCTGAAGGTCCATCCTTAGGTATTGCACCTTCCGGAATATGAATGTGAATATCTAGCTTTTCATGGAAATCCGGTGCTACTCCAAGCTCTTTGGCATGCGCTCTGATGTAGCTGAATGCTGCTTGCGCAGATTCCTTCATCACATCACCAAGCTTACCCGTTAGATTAAGCTTACCGCTACCAGTCATTGTTGAAACTTCGATCACAAGTGTATCGCCACCAACTTCCGTCCATGCTAGCCCTGTAACCGCCCCAATCTGATTCTGAGCATCAACCATACCATATCGGAACCTCGGTTGTCCAAGCGATAGCTTCACCTTCTCACGATCAATATGGATGGTTTGCAGTTGCTCATCAGAGACGAAAGCTTTCGCCGCCTTACGAGATAATGCGGCAATCTGTTGCTCAAGGTTTCGCACACCAGCCTCACGAGTGTACTCACGAATAATGAAACTAATCGCTTCATCATCGATCGTCAACTGTTCCTCCTGCAATCCATGATCAGCACGTTGCTTACGGAATAGATAGCGCTTGGCAATCTCTAGCTTCTCTAGCTCGGTATAGCCAGGCACTTGTAAAATTTCCATACGATCAAGCAATGGACGTGGTATGGTCTGTAAGGAATTAGCTGTCGTTACGAACATAACGGATGACAAATCAAACGGAACCTCTACAAAGTGATCGCTGAACGTAGAGTTCTGCTCTGGATCTAGCACCTCTAGTAATGCGGAAGAAGGGTCACCACGGAAATCGGATGCCATCTTGTCAATTTCATCGAGTAGAAATACTGGATTTTTCGTTCCAGCAGACTTCATTCCTTGCATAATTCTACCTGGCATAGCACCAACATATGTACGACGATGCCCGCGAATTTCCGCTTCATCACGCACGCCGCCTAGAGAAATACGGACAAATTTACGACCAAGCGACTTCGCAATAGATTTCGCTAGAGAAGTTTTACCTACCCCTGGCGGTCCTACAAGACAAAGGATTGGTCCCTTCAGCTTTTTCACCAGCTTTTGCACAGCCAAATACTCTAGCACACGTTCCTTCGCTTTTTCAAGCCCGTAATGATCGTCATTCAAAATTTGCTCAGCATGAACAATGTCCAGATCATCATCCGTTAACTTATGCCACGGCAAAGCAAGCAACCAGTCGATATAATTACGAATGATTCCCCCTTCTGCTGAAGATTGTGGCATTTTCTCAAGACGATCTATTTCTTTATTAACCCTCTCGGCAATCGATTCAGGAAGCTGAGCCTCTTCTAACTGAATACGCAGCTCTTCAGTTTCACCAAGGCGACCTTCTTTCTCACCAAGCTCCTTCTGAATCGCCTTCATCTGTTCGCGCAAATAATATTCCTTTTGCGTTTTTTCCATCTGTTTTTTCACACGCTGATTGATCTGACGTTCCATCTCAAGTACTTCGCGCTCATTGTTAAGGAGATCAAGTAATGCTTCAAGACGTTTTTCTACATCAGTCGTTTCAAGAATTTTTTGCTTATCTTTAATCTTCAGAGTTAGATGACTTGTAATCACATCGGCAAGACGTCCCGCTTCTTCAATATCAGATACTGCTGCATAGGTTTCAGGCGTTACTTTCTTGGAGAGTGAAACATAATTTTCAAATTGGCTCAGCACCGAACGCATTAATGCATCCACCTGCGGCGTTTGCTCTGTTGGTTCAGGCAATTCCTTCACGACAACCTCATAATATTGTTCATTATCAAGATAATCTTGAATTTCGGCACGAACCAATCCTTCCGCTAGCACTCGAATAGTTCCATTAGGAAGCTTCAGCATTTGCTTCACTTTTGCAATCGTACCTATTCTGAAAATATCTTCTTCAAGCGGGTTTTCAATATTCACCTCAGCTTGAGATACTAGTAAAATATTTTGATCATCAAGCATCGCCTTTTCAAGCGCGCGGATAGATTTATCCCTTCCCACATCTAAGTGAAGCACCATGCTGGGATAGACAAGTAAGCCCCTAAGAGGGAGCAAAGGAATTCGGCGTGTTTTTGTTTTGCTAGAACCCATTCCAGCACCTCCATTCTACATACTCTCTAACATCTTATCACTCATATGATTCCGCCTGCAAATATGGATATGTTGGAGCACTGAACAAATTCAACTTCCATTGCTCTGTTTGATCCTCATCATTCCATTGTGCTAATTCTGGAAATACATGCGAAAGCACTTCCTCAATGCGAGAAACCGGAATAACTTGCAAGCCATTCAGGTCAGCAAATATTTCTTGCCAGTTTTCTCTAGGAATAATAACACGAACTGCGCCAGCTTGGAAGGCTGCTTCCACCTTAGCTAGCACACCACCAACTGGCTTTACATTGCCATGTATCCCAATTTCACCAGTCATCGCTAGGCGATTATCGATTGGCGCATTCAATATTGCTGACGTAATCGCTGTGGCCATAGCAATTCCTGCTGATGGTCCGTCAACTGGTGAACCGCCAGGGAAATTAATATGTAGATCGTAGTCCTGTGGATTAAGACCTTTCAAACGAAGCACGGTCATTACATTTTCGATAGATCCTTTGGCCATACTTTTTCTTCTTAACGTACGAGAGCCACCACCCAGCTCCTCTTCATCAACGACACCTGTAATAATATATTGGCCTTTCCCTTTAGCGACCGGAATAGCACTTACTTCAATTTCAAGCAACGCCCCCATACTTGGACCATATACCGCTAGCCCATTTACAAAGCCAATTTGCGGAACTAATGGAACTTTACGTTCTGGTCTTGGTGGTATTTGACTACTATTAACAACCCATTCAATATCCATCGCCGTAATTTTATCTCTTTTTTCAGATAATGCAAGCCCTGCCGAAAGCTGAATAATATTAACAGCTTCACGTCCATTCGTTGCATACTGCTTTACAACATCAATCGCTTCAGGACAAGGTGCAAAACCAATTTTCACAACAGCATTCTCAGCAACTTCCGCCACCTCATCAGCAAGTAACGGACGGAAATATACTTCCATACATCTCGAGCGAATAGCAGGTGGAATTTCTTGCGGCGAACGAGTTGTCGCTCCGACTAAGCGGAAGTCCGCAGGCAATCCATTTTGAAATATATCATGAATATAGCTAGGAATATGACTATCTTCTGAATTGTAATAGGCACTTTCCAGAAAGACTTTGCGATCTTCTAGTACCTTTAATAACTTATTCATCTGGACAGGATGTAATTCACCTATTTCATCAATAAATAGAATTCCACCATGCGCCTTCGTAACCGCACCAGCTTTTGGCTGTGGTATACCTGCTACACCCATTGCCCCAGCCCCTTGATAAATTGGATCATGGACTGAGCCAATTAGAGGATCTGCAATACCTCTTTCATCAAAGCGTGCAGTCGTAGCATCTATTTCTGTAAATTTGGCAGTTGGTAAAAATGGTGACGATGGATTACGTTTCGCTTCTTCTAGCACAACCCGTGCCGCTGCTGTTTTGCCTACTCCTGGAGGACCGTAGATGATGACATGCTGCGGATTAGCACTGCATAGCGCAGCTTTAAGAGCCTTTAGACCATCCTTTTGTCCCACAATATCATTCAGCGATTGCGGTCTTGTTTTCTCAGCTAAGGGCTTCGTTAACGAAATTGAACGAAGCTTGCGAAGTTTGTCCATTTCCTTACGTGATTCCTTATCTACTGCTACTTTACTCATCTTCTGATTACGTAATAGATTGAAGAAATATAATCCAATTACGACAGCAAAAAACACTTGAATAATCATTAACAATACGCTCATATTCATTATTAACCCCACTCCTCTTATTATTAAACTTTCCCGTATTCCATAGTATTACCTTCTAGCAGATGGAATAATCTTGGTTGGGAAGAGAAAACGTATTTTTGTTACTTTAAGCGGAGAGACAACAAAAAAAGCGTTACTTAATTGCATTATGCATGCAATTAAGTAACGCCCTCTATTAATGCAAGTTCACAAAATGAGCTTGTGCTTGATAACTGATAAATGGTAGCTCCGATGCCGATTACGCTTCGCTTCAAATGAACACAGCGCCTACAAAAGCACTCACGAAAATAGCTAAATAAATTAATGTTATCCACGGCTGATAATCTACGTACATCTCTTTCCAAGTCATAGCCCAAGGATGACGAATAAGTACCCATCCAATTAGATCAATAATGATCGTCAGAAGCATCCATGATATCCCTATAATTAAGGCTTCTAACCATAGATTATCTGGTTGTACTTTGACGAAATAATAATATGCGGCAATTGGCCATAACACAATATTATAAAGTGCATGATACTTTACTGTAGCAGCATAAGACTTAATATCGTACATCGAGTTAATCGGTTTAGTATTATCTTTATCCATCTTGAGCACATATCCATTGAAGCAAGTATGTAATATACCAACAAGCGTAACTACGATATAAGCAATCAAATACCAAAATATAGACAATCCGAAATCCATCTTATCTCTCCTTTCCAATGCATAAGCATTTTATCGAGATCTATCTAAGATGTCCTTTTATAAACGTATATTCACTATTGTACCGTGAAATACCATTTAACTATAACTAATTACGCGCTTTGTACGGCGCACATATAAAAATACCCTAGCGACTTTGCAGTCACTAGGGCTCATATTTATTATTAGTGCTTTATATGCTCTTTACGACCAGGTATTTCTCCTGTTTCTTCGAACACACGTACAATTTCATCGATTTCCTTCTTCAGTTCTGATAGCAATTCTGCCTCAGGTACTTTACGAATCATCTCTCCATAACGGAACAGCATGCCTTCACCACGCGCACCTGCAATGCCGATATCAGCCTCACGAGCCTCACCAGGACCGTTAACCGCACAGCCTAGTACAGACACTTTGATAGGTACCTTTATCTTAGATATATACTCTTCTACCTCGTTGGCAACTGAGAACAGATCAATATCAAGACGACCGCATGTCGGACAAGATACAAGCGTTGCTGCATTCGTAATTAAGCCAAATGTTTTCAGTAGCTCACGAGCAACTTTAACTTCTTCGACAGGGTCCGCAGATAAGCTAATACGCAATGTATTACCAATACCTAGCGCTAACAATGCACCAATACCTGCTGAGCTTTTGATCGTTCCAGCATTCAATGTACCCGCTTCGGTAATACCAAGATGAAGTGGATATTTGATAACTTCCGCAGCCATAGTATACGCTTTGATTGCCATCGGAACATCTGAAGCTTTCAAAGATACGATAATATCATGGAAGTCTAATTCTTCTAGAATACCAATATGATACATCGCACTTTCTACCATTGCTTCTGGAGTAGGATAACCATACTTTTCTAGCAAATGATTTTCGAGTGATCCCGCATTAACCCCGATTCGAATCGGGATACCCTTTTCTTTACAAGCTGCAACAACTGCTTCTACCTTCTCGCGGCGACCAATATTACCTGGATTAATACGTACTTTATCAATCCCATTTTCAATGGCACGTAAAGCAAGACGATAATCAAAATGTATATCAGCAACTAGAGGAATATTAATCTGTTTCTTAATTTCCTTGATCGCATCTGCCGCTTCCATATTGTTAACGGTAACACGAACTAATTGACATCCAGCTTCCTCAAGACGTAATATTTCTGCAACGGTAGCTTCCACATTAGCCGTCTTTGTTGTACACATACTTTGAATAAGAACCTCATTACTTCCACCAATTGTTAGATTACCAACTTTGACAGGTACGGTGTTCTGACGTAAGTACATAGTTATCTCTCCCATAAATGGCAAAGTCCACCTCTTGCTCTGATAATGCACAGCATGAGGTGGTTACTTTGTCTGTATTCAAGTAACGTTAAGCACTTTCTTCCTTCTTATTATCCTTTTTTTCAGGTTGGCTAAGTTCCGGAACAATTTTACTCGTTACTGTATCTTCAGTTATGACGCAAGTCGTTACATCTTCACGAGATGGAACTTCATACATCAAATCAAGCATGATCCCTTCAATGATCGCTCGAAGACCACGAGCACCTGTATTACGCTTAATTGCTTCTTTCGCAATCGCATCAAGTGCCTCTGCTTGGAACTCCAACTTCACATTGTCAAGCTCAAGCAATTTTTGATATTGCTTCACTAGTGCATTTTTCGGTTCGGAAAGAATACGCACCAATGCTGGCTCATCTAGCGGCTCTAGAGTTGAAATAACAGGGAGACGCCCAACAAACTCAGGAATCAAGCCGAATCTCAATAGATCCTCAGGCAACACCATAGACAAATACTCACCTGGTTTCAGATCCTTCTGAACTTCACCAGTAGAGTTAAAACCAATCACTTTTTTACCAATTCTACGTTTAATGATTGATTCAAGACCGTCAAATGCACCACCACAGATGAACAAGATATTCGTCGTATCAATTTGAATAAATTCTTGATGTGGATGTTTACGTCCACCTTGTGGAGGAACAGAAGCTACTGTACCTTCAAGAATTTTAAGCAACGCTTGCTGAACACCTTCACCAGATACATCACGTGTAATCGATGGGTTTTCAGATTTACGTGCTACTTTATCAATCTCATCGATGTAAATAATACCGCGCTCAGCTTTTTCCACATCATAATCAGCAGCTTGGATTAATTTCAGAAGAATGTTCTCAACATCCTCACCTACATAACCAGCTTCAGTTAGAGACGTAGCATCAGCGATAGCAAATGGTACATTCAAAATACGAGCCATCGTTTGCGCTAGTAATGTTTTACCAGAACCTGTAGGTCCTAATAGTAAAATATTACTCTTCTGCAACTCAACATCCTCAATTTTACTGCCTGTATTCACACGTTTGTAGTGATTATACACCGCTACGGATAATGATTTTTTGGCAAAATCTTGACCAATAACATATGAATCAAGTGTCGAACGAATTTCCATTGGTTTCGGAATATTCTTCAGATCCACTTCTTCTTCTTGTCCAAGCTCTTCCTCTACGATTTCAGAGCAAAGATCGATACATTCATCACATATATAAACGCTAGGGCCTGCAACTAACTTGCGTACCTGCTCTTGCGATTTACCACAGAAAGAACATTTCAATTGAGCTTTCTCATCATTGAACTTAAACATGCATTCACCCCTTCATTCCAATATTAAACTATAGGTGAAGTAATCACCTTATCTATCAATCCATATTCCAAAGCTTCTTGAGCACTCATGAAGTAATCACGATCGGTATCACGATCAATCTTCTCATATGGTTGACCAGTACGGTCTACATAGATTTGATTGAGCTTATGCTTCGTTTTAAGTATCCAATCCGCATGAATCTTAATATCTGTAGCTTGACCACTAATACCACCAAGCGGCTGATGAATCATCACTTCCGCATTAGGAAGCGCAAAACGTTTGCCTTTTGCACCTGCTGTAAGTAGTAGAGAGCCCATGCTTGCAGCCATCCCCATACAGATTGTGCTCACCTCTGGCTTGATATATTGCATAGTGTCAAATATACCCATACCTGCTGTCACTGAACCACCAGGTGAATTGATATAGAGATGGATATCCTTTTCAGGATCATCCGCAGCTAGGAATAACAATTGAGCAATTACTGCATTCGCAACATCATCATCAATCGCACTACCAAGAAAAATAATACGATCTTTAAGCAAGCGAGAATAAATATCGTAAGATCTTTCCCCACGATTCGTCTGTTCTACAACGATTGGAACTAAGTTCATGCGATCAACCTTCTTTCATCTTAGACTTAATGTGAACACTTTTATTGTATCACGTTGGAGAAGTGATGTCATTTTTTCAATCAATTCCGTCACTACTTTTAATCTTATTACTCATATGTATACGGTCATTCAAAAGCTATATGTATATTATGTAAGCAGAAACTTCATTAGCAAGTCCATCGTTCAAAAATAAGGCACGTATACTTACGTGCCTTATCTCTTATGTTCTGCTTTATATGTTGTACAAATTAAACAGCTACACTATTGCTAACTAGGAATTTAATTGCTTTACGAAGCAATAGATCCTCAGTCAAGTTTTCTATGTTGCCATTTTTCGTGAAGATTTCACGAATTTCTTCAGCTGGACGGTTGTAAGCTGTAGAAAGGCTAGCTAGTTCCTCGTTAATATCCTCTTCAGATACTTCAATAGATTCAGCTTTAGCTATTGCTTCTAATACAAGATTGTTAAGTACGCGTTTTTCTGCGTCACCCTTCATTTGGTCACGAAGCACTTGTTCGTTTTGACCAGAGAATTGGTAGTACAGATCTAGAGTCATACCTTGAGAGCTTAGACGGTTTTCGAAATCTTGTAGCATATAGTTTTGCTCAGTTTCTACCATTGCTGCAGGAATTTCTACAGTAGCTGCTTCCGCAACTTTAGCGATAATTTCTGCTTCTTGAGCTTGAGCTGCTTCTTTTACTTTGTTTTCTTGTAGCTTGCTTGCAAGATCTTTTTTGTACTCTTCTAGAGTATCAAATTCACTTACGTCTTTTGCAAACTCATCATCAAGAGCCGGAAGCGTTTTGCGTTTAAGCTCATGCAACTTAACTTTGAAAATTGCTACTTTACCAGCTAGACTTTCTTCTTGGTAACCTTCTGGGAATGTTACTTCAACATCTTTGAAATCACCAAGTTGCATACCTACTACTTGTTCTTCGAATCCAGGAATGAATGAACCTGAACCTAGTTCAAGAGAATGACGTTCAGCTTTACCACCTTCAAATGCAACGCCATCTACATAACCATCAAAATCGATTACAGTAACGTCACCATTCTCAGCAGCACCTTCTTCAACAACATTAAGCTCAGCATGACGTTGTTGTAGACGCTCTAATTCAGCAGCGATTTCTTCTTCTGTAACTTCAGCAGAAACTTTAGCAACTTCTACGCCATTGTAAGCACCTAGAGTTACTTCTGGTTTAACTGTAACTTTTGCAGTAAAGATGAATACTTGTCCTTTTGCAAATTGAGTTACATCGATTTCTGGACGATCAACTGGTTGAATGCCAGTTTCTTCGATAGCTGCAGAATATGCGCCAGGAAGAATAATATCAATTGCATCCTGATACAAGCTTTCAATTCCGAATTTTGATTCGAAGATTGAACGAGGTACTTTACCTTTACGGAATCCAGGTACATTTACTTGTGCTGCAACTTTCTTGAAAGCTTGATCTAATGATTCTGATACTTTCTCAGCATCCACTTCTACGTTGATTGATACTGTATTTGATTCTATTTTTTCCCAAGTTGCTTTCATTTTATGCTTTCCCCTCCAAAATGCTCATGCATTGTATGTTTTCACGTCTAATAAACCACTCTATTATATACAAGTTAATCATTATTTTCAAGGTAATAATTAATCGATATCTTGCAAGTATAGAGCTACCTCACGAATTACTCGACTAGCTTGCTCATATCGGAAGCGATATTCATTCGTAATTCCATATGTTTCACGGATATCGTCATCCACGGCATACCCATAAACAATGAGTTGCATCGTATGATGTAATCCAGCAGCAAAGCAATCTTCAATGTACTCTTCTTCATTCAACATCCATCCATAACTACGCGTACCATATATGCATTGTAAACATTCTAACCATAGCTCAGTAACTAATATTGGCATTGTTACATCCACTTGTTCGAGTGCTAACATCGCTTTGTCTAATATAGCATTGACAGAATCCGGAAATTCATTCATTGATAATGGAGTTTCTTCAATGAGAAGATGTACTGTTTCATCCATGCGATTCAGTTGTACGGTACCAGAGCAACCTCTTTTTTTCAAGCATTGTAATGCTTTAAATTGTACCGCAGAGGTTAGTGTAGCCTCTTGGAGCCAATTAATCAACTGTTCATTTAATTCAGGAGCGTCCAAATACGTTGCACGCTCAAGCGTGAGCATTTGCTGATCCATCGGTATTGACGACTTTAGAGTTTCCATAAGTTTAGCCGCAGCTTCTGTAGAATTAGTAGAACCATAATCACTTAACGCAGCTCTTCTAAATTGTTCCTCTAAGTCTTCATGCTCAAGTCCATCTGCCTCATCGACAGACGGAAACGATTCTTCTAGCCAATTAAGAAGATTTCCCCACTCGATAGCATGTTGACGTTCATCACCTTGACAGCGCAATAAAAACTTCAATAAATCTTTGGCTTCTTCAAACTGCTCACCTTCCAGCAGCTTAGTCAATTGAATTTGATGTTGGTCAAGCATCGCTGGAAATAAAAATATATTTTCAGAAAAGTTCTGTTCTTTATTACTATTATCGGAAATATTAACACCACCTAATGATTAGCTGAGAAACGACTTTTATTTTTCTTTCGTCAAATTATACCATGAACACTGACCTGGCAACTGTCTTTTCTTTAGTAATAAACAGGATTTTATCACTTTTTGGAGAATTATTGTAGTATGTAGTCGAAAAAAATGCAGAAGATAGGGGAACGCATTGTGATCACTGAACATACACCTGAACGTTTACTGCGGATTATTTTCAGCTATGTGGAAAAAATCCCTGCATCCCACAATCTCCAAGACCTGCTTATGCTAATGGCTAATATGGGAAAAGAAATGATTCTTGCTGATCGCTGCTCCGTTTGGCTCATTGATCATGACAACAATGAACTCTATACAACCGTAGCACACGGCGTTAATGAAATTAGAATTATGTCCGGATCAGGTATTGTCGGCTCGGCAGTCGCACAAGGCATTCCTATCGTTATTGAAGATGCTTATCTTGATTCGCGGCACAACATAGAAAATGATTTGCGTACTGGCTATCGCACAACATCAATGATTACAGTTCCTTTTCGCAACAGTGACAATATAATTATCGGCGCCTATCAAGCAATTAATAAAATGACGGAAGCCGCTGTTTTTTCCGATCAAGACTTAGAATATTTGACGCTTGCAGCTTCTTATGCTGGTAAGTCGTTAGAAACGTTTCTATTGCATCAAGAAATTATCGATACACAACGCGAAATGATTTCCGTCATGGGAGAAATTAGCGAGCTGCGTTCACGCGAAACCGCTAATCACGTTAAGCGTGTTGCTGCATATTCCTATATTTTAGCGCTTGGCTGCGGACTGAGTCAAGCTGAGGCAGAGTTGCTTCGTGACGTATCGCCTATGCACGATATTGGCAAAATAGCTATTCCAGATAATATCTTGAACAAGCCTGATCAGCTCACAGTAGATGAATATACGATTATGAAAACCCACACTTTAATCGGTCAGCAGCTACTCGGATCATCACAGCGCAAGCTGCTTCATACCGCCGCTATTATCTCAGAGCAGCATCATGAAAAATGGAATGGGACAGGTTATCCTCACGGCCTAACAGGAGAAGAAATTCACCTCTTCGGAAGAATTACAGCAGTCGCTGATGTGTTTGATGCATTAAGTACTGCACGAGTGTACAAGCCTGCTTGGGATATCGATAGAATAATAGCATTATTCCGTGAAGAACGCGGTAAGCATTTCGATCCAGCGATCGTTGATATATTTTTCGATAAGTTGCCTGAGTTACTTAACATTAAAGAGAGCTTAGCTGACTTTGTGTAGTAAATGGGCAAGAAAACTCCGAAAAGCATCGTGTTCGAACGTATTTTTCGCTTATTCTCACAAAATAAAAAACGCCCAAACCGTTGCTATTGCTAAGGTTTAGGCGTTTTTTCTATATGATAATCTTTAATGGAATAGTAATGGCGTCCCAGGCAGGATTCGAACCTGCGACAACTCGCTTAGAAGGCGAGTGCTCTATCCGACTGAGCTACTGAGACGCGGCACAAGAAATAATATATCACAACGCCGCGCCCTACGCAAGACTTTTTTTATTTTTCTCTTAAACTCGCTACCATATGGTCAACAAGCTCATCTATATTGTTTCAAACTAGTTAGCATTATTGATCTCCATAATATCCATGAAGGGCACTTTCGTTAGCTTGCCATCTCCTTCAACGTGGACAAGTCTTGTTCGTGAATCTAATTTTACTATTTTCCCTATGACCGATTCGTCCCAATTCCAAACCTCCAGCTGCAGCTCTACTTCTTCTTGATAGGCTTCGACTAGGCGCTCGCCCATATCCTCCAAAATCATTTCATCCCTAGTAGGTCGTTTCGTCCCCTTATACTTTGCCATACTATCTCCTCCATGTTACTCTTTCCCCGTTCTCAGTTTGATTCCAAGCTCCTCTGTATATTTGGTCATCCTAATGCTTATCGCAGAACGCATTGCTTCTCTAACAATGCCAAACCTTTCTTCATATCCTCTACAATAATATCGAAAATAAAGGATACCATCATTCGTCTCTTCACTAACTACTTCTATGTTTTGTTTTTTCAATTCTCTCTTTAGCACATAGTAATCGTCGGAAACGCGGAACATGATGGTCTCTAAGCATCTCATAACTACTCCCTTTAAAGCAATATGTGAGAGTGCCATATCGTCCATACACTTTTTGATCATCGTAATCATATGTGGCAGTATAATATAGTCTCGAATCTTCGTCAGCTCTTCTGGCGTAGGTCTGCCCGTTAATTTATTATTGTCCCGTTGATCATATTGTTCCTTGTGCTCGGTCAGAAGCATTTTCGACTTCCACCGCTCATTACCATCCAATTTACTCATTTAAAATGCCCTCCGATCTGTCCTGCTCTTTCACGAGCTACCCCTGCGTCTAATAAAGACGATGCACGCATAATCGCAGTTTCTCCGAAACGATCTTTGATATGGTCTGCAGCCTTCTCCAGCTCATATACTTTAGCACGATCATTGAATAGATCGAGTTGCTGCGCATCGTCTCCCGTTAACTGCGTAAGCGATATCGCAATATGGCTCACTGCAAAACCTCTCCAATTTTCATTAAATAACCGCGATACAACTGTGATAAGCTCATGCGTAATGGATGTAAAATGACATAAAGTCACTTGACGATTAAATGTATATCTCCGGTTATCATCTGTCTCGCCTACAGCAAGGGTTACGACTCTTCCTTGATATCCAAGTCTCCGCGCTCGACTACATACTTCAATGCAGAGTTCGAGTAATACAACCTCGATATCCTCCTTTTGGCTGTACAACGAAGCTTTGAGCGTCTTGCCATGACCTATTGACTTAGGTTTTCCATATATTGATGAAACGACTGGACTAGGATCAATCCCTCTAGCCGTTTGCCAGTAATATTCAGCTTGAATGTCGCTTTGCTTGCCCATAATTTTAGACATGATCCGTTTGAAATCAGGTAGTTCCATTGTTGCAATGTCGCCAATTGTATGAATCCCACGCCTTACAAATCGCTTGGTCATACGTGATGCTACCATAAACATTTTATCGATTGGCAAAGGCCATAGCTGCTGCTCAATATTGCTTTGATCCAAACGAAATATCCCTTCGCTCATCTGTTTGGCAAAATTATCTGTTGCCATCTTAGCTAAAATTTTCGTAGGACCAATTCCAACCCTAGACCATACTCCGGTTGATAACATAACTTTATGCTGTATTTGTCGTGCAATCTCTTCGGCAGACCCATACATCCCCATAGACCCGGTAACATCTAAAAATTGCTCATCGATAGAATATGGTTCCACCAAATCAGTGAAAGTCTCAAATATTCTCGTAATTAACAATGAAATTGTAATATAACGTTGCATACGTGGTTTGATGATAACAAGCTCAGGACATAAAGCTAGCGCTTCACTCGCCCTCATAGTCGTCGATACACCACGTGCTTTAGCAATCGGACATGCCGCTAATATTATGCCTGATCGACGTTCTGGATTGCCTACAGCAATTGGCTTCGTCAAGTATTCGGGGTGGGCAGATTTTTCAATACTCGCATAAAATGATTGGCCGTCTACAAGGAGTATAGAGCGCTCATGAGTTGACATCCCTAACACCATCCTCCATTTACGAACACTTGTTCTTATTTTATTATACACCAAACAAACGTTATATATGCAACTTTTAAAAAATTCCAATTTCGTTATCTTCACTTCGAATCGTTAATGATGACAGACATAGGACGAAATCCCTTTACATATAGTCTTAAATGATTGAACTTACAAAGGAGATGTTGTCATTGGCCGATCAGTTTGTCGTTCGTTCCTTGGAAGAAATAAGGTTTTGGTCACGGATCATGAAGGAACATTCGCTCTTTCTTAGATTAGGTTTCAGATGTGACGATACTCAATTGATTAATGAAGCGAACCAATTTTACTCCACGTTCGAGGCTATCGAAAATAAAGCTAATGCTCTTACATTCGGAACAGATCCTAATGTAATTAGAAAATTCAATGAAGACGTCCATACTGCCGTTTCTTATATTTGGGCCTTCAAAAGAAAAGTACTTGGTCTAATCGTTACATGTCAGTTACCTGGTGCCAATAACTTCCCGCTACTCGTTGATCATGTTAGTAGGGAAGCTAATTATTTCCGAAACCGCTTATCAGAATTAAATGCAGGACGATTAGAGCCTTTACCTGATGCGATCATCAATGAAAATGTGTTCTTCCTCAAAATCATGGCCGATCACGCCAAATTCATTAGTCACTTACTCGATCCTTCTGAGCGTCAGCTCGTAGAACAAGCTAATAACTTCAGTCAGGAATTTGACCAATTACTATTTCAAGCACAGGATTTAAGCTCGATGCGTCCGCAAGCGCAAACAGTGCCGCTGCTTGATCAATTCCTTGATCAAAATAGAGTGTCCGTTACATCGCTTCGTGACTTCAAAAAGACTGCTAAAGACTTAATTGAAGCCTGCCGCATTAAAAGCATTATTCATCCACTACTAGCAGATCATGTGTTTCGCGAAGCAGAACATTTCCTCGTTATTATTGATACGTTTGAAACTAGCTTGAACAGTAATCTTGCTTAGTTTTCGCATTTTTGATTGGATATAAATAAAACCCAAGAATGCTGTTAAACCAACATTCTTGGGTTTTAAGTTTGGTTGGACTTTTATTTGGATTGGACATTCTGGACAACCCCAACATTGCTCCGCGCCTCTACCATGCGCATGACACCATCCGTAATTTGCTGCTCATCTAGATGAGCAAAACCTAGACAAAACGCTTGTTCACTATCCCCTAGATAAGACCCTCTTACATCTGCTACCTGCACATTCAATTGTTCACAACGTCTTAGAAACGGCTCAAACTCCACTTCCGTCCCTTTCCATCTTGCATAAATATGTAAGCCTGCATCGATTGGATAAAGCTCTAAAATATCTTGCATCTGCTCCATTAGAAGTTTTAATAATAGCTCCGCTTTTTTACGATATATCCGCTTCATCCGTCTAATATGTCGATCATATAACCCCGTATTCATAAAGTCCGCAAGTGCACGTTGTTCAATAATGGAACTAGGATGTCTTTCGTACACCTTCTTAGCAATCGTGAACCAATTTTTCAATGCATCTGGTAATACAGCATAGCCAAGTCTAATATTTTGCATCATAGTTTTTGAAAATGTGCCGATATAGATGACTCTTCCATTCCGATCTAAAGACTTTAACGGTTCATTCGCTCTTCCATAATGGCGAAATTCACTGTCATAATCGTCCTCAATAATGTATGCATTATTTTCCTCAGCCCACTGCAAAAGCTGTTGTCTTCTCTCCATACTAAGAACAACACCTTTCGGGAATTGACGGCTGGGTGTAACAATTAATAGTTTGTATGAGCAAGCTGTACTAGTAGTAAATACAATCCCTTCATTATCTACAGGAAAAGCATGAACCTTCCCTCCAACAGAGTGCACAGCATTGCGTAACCCAACGTAATGAGGATTTTCCATTGCTACAGCATCACCTTCATTAATTAGCAATTGGATGATTAAAGCGATCGCTTGCTGAGAACCATTAACAATAACAACATTGTCAACATTAACGTTTATCCCTCTAAATGTATGTAAATGCTGCGCGATACTTTCTCGCAATGGCGCATGTCCCTCTGAAGAATAGGCATCGATACTTTCCTTCTTATATTGTTCTCGCACTTGCCCAAACATTAGTCGATTCCATTCATGAACTGGAAAATGTCTTACGTCTACTTGTCCTAAAGTGAAGGATATAGGATCAGCACTTCCACGTTGAACTTGCGAAACTTCTCCTCGATGAAGTTCAATTTCTACTAAACGTTTGCCCCAATCTGACAATTCAGCATCATTTACAGGCAACTTAAGTGAACTATCGTTAACATCAAGTTGATGATAGATAACGAATGTCCCGCTTCCCATTACACTTCGAACAAACCCTTGCGAATGCAATCGCTCATAAACTACATTAACGGTGCCACGAGATAATTCGTATGTCGAAGCCAATTGTCTACTCGAAGGGAGTTTCGTCCCCGCTGAAATAGTGCCACTCAATATCCCTGCTTTCAACGCATGAAATAAAGCATCACTTTTGTGACCATACTGCTCAAAATATTTATAATAAGGCAAATATAGCTCCAACTTGCTCACTCCTCTAAAGTGGTACAGTAAAAAGATTATAAATTGGACCTTTTTAATTGTCTCTTCTAGTTATACAATAAATCTCATTACTAATGTAGAGGTGATTGTTCGTGAGAAGAAAAGAGTTTGCTATGGGTGATGAAAATATCGAGGACGTCATTGCTTTTCTTGAAGAAATGACTTTTGGTTTCCTGGGGACGATCGGAGAAGACGGCTATCCCAACATTACACCGCTTAACTATGTATATTACAACGGAGATATTTATTTTCATGGAAGTAAAATCGGTGAGAAAATGTCTACTCTTGCAGCCAATTCAAAGGTCAGCTTCTCTGTGGCCAAAGAATACGCGATCATCCCCTCTTATATGAATGATCCAAAATATGCTTGTCCTGCAACCGCATTTTTCAAATCCGTACTATTTAGAGGTCAAGCTGAAGTTGTTCATGATCTTCAAGTGAAATGTGATGTATTTACTGCATTTATGGAAAAGCTACAGCCAGAAGGCGGCTACGATGCAATTATTCCTTCCGATCAAGGATATGCAAAACAGGTCACGGCTGCTGCCATCGTTAAAATTCGTGTGGAAACGATGACGAGTAAGTTCAAATTCGGACAAAACTGGTCTGAGAAAAAAATCAAAAAAGTAAGTGAGCAATTAGTTGATAGAGATCAAAATCTGGATCAAGAAACGGTAAGACTTATGGATCTTTACTGTCCTCATATGAAAGATCAAACTACTTGATTAGATATCATATAAATAGAAAGGTCCATTCTGATTCATGGAATGAACCTTTCTTCTTAGCTATAATACACAAGCTACATTTATTCAACCCCCTCAACTAATTAGCATAATCATATCTCAATATAAGTTACTAATTGTATTTTTTCTAATATTTTGCAGGAGTTTAACGATCATATACTGAATAATTCTAACATTAGCAATTAATAAGATTCGTACTGTAGCAACAATGAGAAGGTTAGGGATTAGATTAAAAATATTTAAGGAGAATTAAATATGAACCTTCCAACATTCAGTGAGAGAGATTTTTATAATAGATTTGTTAGATTGCGTAAATCTAACTCAACAACTCTAAAGGAAATTTTCTTTCAAGCATTTTGCAATGTTAAGTCTCATAGATATGAAAGATACTTAGCAAACAAAAATTGGCCAGTCTGGTCAGCAATGCCCTATGAGTGGGATATTGTCACAAAAGATGACTTATTACATTCCCCTCCCTTCACGGGTAATGTTTATGTAGGGTGGGATTATGAAGATCCTTACGTAGGTATGTATGGACTTGGAAGTTACTATTTGTTTCAATTGCCTTTCACAAAATTTATGAATCATTATGAATCTTTTCCGGAGAATACTTATGTATTTGACGATAAATTAGAACTCGCATTAGTGTCGACCAGTTTGGAATTTAGTAACTATATACCAAAAATGCGACTTTACACTAGAACTAATGATGAGAGATTGTATATATAGAAGAAACGTCTAAACCTTAGTAAATACAAGGGTTTAGGCGTTTTTTTCTACTACTGTATGAAAATACGATTAATTTCGATTATGCGAATCTTTCCTATATCTGTTATATTCCTGCTTCAGCGAAAACTTTGTCAAAGCCCCGCTTAGAGCGAAGTACAAGTGCTTCTACAGACTCCGTTGGAGCTTCTGCCGTCAATACTTCCTGAGAAATCGCCCCTTGATAGCCAATAGCTTGAAGCCCCTTCAGAAAGCCTACCAAATCAATAACGCCTTCACCCGGATATAGTCGCCCGTTATCAAGTGCCTCCGATACCGGTACATTGTCCGCATCATTAATGTGAACATGCACAATCTGTTCAGACCTTAGCGACTTAATATCCGCCACCGTCATTTCATTGGTGTACCAGTGATAAGAATCAAACAAGAGGCCGACATTTTTTTCATCTATCGCTTCGATTAAAGCCAGTGTCTCCTCCATTGTCCAAATGAAAGGATTAGCCCAGTTTGTACGTAGATGGTGTGGACCGACGAATTCCAGCCCTAGTCTAATACCATATGCGCCAAGTATTTGTGCACATGTACGTAAACGGCGGATAGCAGTCGTCATAAATGCCGCAGCCTTTATGTCCGTCGAAGGAAGAATATAGGTGCAACAGCTATAGCAGCCTAGTGTAGACGCTGCTTCTGCTGCTTTTGCTAGCTTAAGTATCCCCTGTACAAACAGCTCCTCTGTTGATCTCCACTCTACAGGCAAACCAATTGAACCGATGCCAACACCATTCTGAGTCAATAGCTCCCTTGACTTGTCTACTCCATATTGCTGAATCAATGACTCCGCCTCGATATCTACAACATCAAAGCCATATGTTCCTGCTAATTGGATCAACTGCTCAGTACTTTCCAACGCTCCTAGTCCTGCACTTGATAAGCCTCTAAGCATAATTTGAAATCTCCCTTTGTAAATTTAGTCAAGTTCCCAATTCAATTTCACTTCATTGCCTGTTCGCGATGATTCATAGATCGCATCTAGTACAAGATTATTCGTAAATCCACTCCATACTGATGTAATTGGTTGCTTACCTTCACGAATACAGGCTAAGAAGTGGCGGCTCATACGAGCACGTTCGCCTTCATCATTGTCAGGCTTAATCAGATCTGTCTCGATTGGAGTATCGAATTTCTCAGTTAAAAACTTGCCTTTAGCACCTTGATAGCTAGCTCCACCCTCAGAGCCCATCAGATGGATAAATGGACTATTATCCGTGTCCATATGCACCGCCCAGCTCACTTCAAGTGATAGCGTGCTGCCATCTTCCATCTTAATCAACGCTGTTGCCAAATCCTCTACATCATAGGTTCCATTCCAATTGGGGGTACCCCATGTTCCAATCCCCTTACGCACTGGACCAAACTCCGCATAGGTTGCGCCATATACTGAAACCGGCTTCGGATTACCCATTAGATATAGTGCCAAATCAAGCATATGAACACCAATATCGATAAGCGGTCCGCCCCCTGACTGATTCATTTGTGTGAACCAAGTCCCCCAACCTGGAATACCTTTTCGACGGAACCAGCCAGTTTTTGCTGTATAAATTCTTCCTAGCTCACCGCGATCTATTTGCTGTTTAATTTGCATAGGTATCGATTCCCAGCGCATTTGATGACTAACCATAACAATACGGTCGGACTTCTGACTTGCTTTTACAATTTGTCGAGCGGATTCAGCATTAATAGCCATTGGTTTTTCGATAAGAACATGCTTACCCGCTTCAAGCGCAAGTAGCACCAAATCCGTATGATATTGATTCGGCACACCAATAACTACAGCATCAATATCATCACGTTGGATTAAAGCTTCGGCACTTTCAGCTACATGTGGTATGCCATATTGCTTAGCCTTATCATTAGCAGCCGCTAGATAGACATCGGTAATCGCTATAACTTCACATTCATTAACCAGCTCTGTAAATTCTTTGGCATGAACACCACCAATATTTCCTCCACCAATAATACCTATTCTAATTTTATTTTGTTCAGACAAGATAATACCTCCTCAAATTTTTCATTAGCTACTTGATTTACTTTCCTGGAAATGAAAAGTACATCGGAAGCATAACGTAAGGTTTCATGTGGTAAGCGCTTTATTATTATAATATATGCATTGATTCCTTCTATCATCTTAGAATATACTTCAATAGAAAGATTGCTGTTTTTTCGAAATAAGTCTCATATCTTCGGAGGATTGAATCATGACTTACTTTCCCGACTACCTGAAAACGTATCCCAATATGAATACTGCTTCTCCACTACATATTAGTATAAATAAGCTGGAACATGGTTTTCGACCACATCGCCATGACTTTTTGGAATTTTCTTATGTATTTGCAGGGAGCGGCTTAGAATCCATCAACGATACTACACATCGTATGGCTTCAGGTACGTTTACTTTCTTACTCCCTTATCAAGTACATGAAATCATTACAGATAAAGGAAGCAAGCTGCAACTATACAATTGCTCCTTCAGTATGGATTTACTTATGGAGACTAGACAAGAGCAAACATTGCTCGATGTACTAGATCACAGTATACTCCCACCTTTTATTCAATTAGAGGGTGACGACCTTGCACATATGCAGCAGCTTATCGAGGACATGTATCGCGAATACCATAGTGAGGAACCTTGGCGTGAATTGATGCTGCAAATGAGATTGAAGGAGATTTTAATATATTTTGATCGCTATCGACGCAAGCATGCTAATCAACCGATCATTACCAATTACGGTAACAAGACAAGAGCAGCAGTCTGGCCAATCATTCACTATATCCATCGGCACTATCAGGACAATTTGACACTGGCAGAACTAGCTAGTACTTTTGCACTTAGCATGTCGCGAATTAGTGAAGTAATTAAGCATACAACAGGCCAAACCTTTGTTCATTTCCTGCATGACTTAAGATTACGTCATGCCTGTAGTCTACTAATCTCAACAGACTTAAGTGTATCTGAGATTGCGCTTGAAGTAGGCTATGGCTCCTACACTACCTTCTCACGAATTTTCAAACAATCCAAAGGCATTGTACCAAAAGATTATCGCAAGCTGAAACAGCTTAGCTAATATATGCGTTATAGCATCTACAAAAGCATAAAAAATTGATAAGTGCTTATCGCCTCATCATAAATTAGCTAGCATAGCCAAAACAATTAAGTTACAAAACAAAAAAGCAGCGATCGTTTGCATAAACGATGCTGCCCTGTTGTTTGTAGATTCAATGATTATCGTATTTAATAGTAAACAAATTTCCATCTTTAAAGTCATTACTACTTGGTAACATAATTCATTACAAAATCAATCAATTGCCGTTCTTTCTCTTTCGTCAATTCTCCACTGTTGTCAAACACTAATATCGAATGATCTGGCAGTTTCCAGTTAATTTCCGGAACAAAGTTAACGCGTTTTTCGAAGTCACCCCAGTTATCCAGCTTCCAACGATCACGTTCCGTTTGACGGTCAACAATACGATTGTGTTGAAGCTCGATATCTTGCAGTGTTACCACAATAACCTTCACATCCACTTGCTCTTTCGTCAGCCCTGCTGCTCCAATAACATCTTCAATCCATTGTTGATTACGAAGCTCCGCTGTAAATGGCGAGATCATGAAAACGTTTTGTCCTGCTGCCAAATTTTCGATACAAATATCTTTGGTTGTATCATATTCAAGATCACGAAGATTCTCTTTATAGAACTGAGAATCACGATCATTGACATCCAAACCTTTCAGTTTAAGAAACGCTTCGACAAATCGACCACCTACTGTATCGCGATCTAGAAACGCTGCTGGTAGATGCTTACTTAAGATTTTTGCTACCGTTGTTTTTCCTGTACCTGCTACTCCTACGAAGAAAACTAATTTTTGCAAGATGAAATCCTCCATTATGTTGTGTAAATACTCTTCTTAATCTCTCACAAAGTATAGAAAAATGTCAACCGCATTACAAAGGAATAGCTGAAATACTTAACATTCATTTCTCACATTGTGTCATATTCTCTAACTAGATATGCTCGTCTATGTACGTTCACAACAAATTTATTGTCTAAAGTATTCTCATTTGTTCAATATGCCGCCTTGTTTCGTCAGTACCGAGCTTGTATAATTCTTGGTAAAGCTGCTGCAGTCGATCATCATGCATATCGTTGACCATACTCATGTCAGGACTGTTGTTATGCAATTGAAACATCGTCTCTAGTGTGCCCTCATCACTATTTTCCACCTTATGAAACTGTTCAATGACCCCATCCCGCTCGCTAGCATTAGCTATAATGACCAGATGATAAGGAGCAATGTCTGGCTGCTCATAAAGCTGTCTTGATTGCACATTTACGTAATAAATTTTACGGTTATCCTCTGTATGATCAATCCCATTATTATCCATCATTTTCCTCCAACGCTGTATATAATAAAAGCTTATCGTTAGCTTCTCTTATCGATGGACGTTTTATTCCTACTAAGCATTAGGGTAAACAAAAGCTCCTATCTCTTTGGCCTAATGGACCAGATAGGAGCTTTGTACAGTTTGTTCTAATCAATAGTGAGCAACACTCAACATACACGGTATGCGGGACACTTCCTAGACAAACCTGTTTTATTCAGCTTATCTACTATATATTAAATTTGGAACAGTTGTATCACGATCAACAACGGAGAATAATACCTTAGACGAAATGCCATCATTTCCGTCCACATAGATCTCTCCTTGAGTTGGTTGAGCGAAATAAAATACATAGTCTCCGCTACTATTTGTCTTTACCATCATGTATCTCATCTGATCATTCACTATCTGTTCCGTCTCTACCCGTACTCCTGCTATCGGATCACCATTGTTGTCAACGACTTTACCTCTTACAGCCATTAACATTCCGGACGACGTTGCATCAATATCAAACACGATATTATCAAAACGTGTCATCGATGGTTGATAGACAAACGTATGCGAATATAGTTTAGGTAATTTGGGTGAATTATCCACACTAGTCGCTGAATTATTTATTCGAGAGATGACCAATTCTAAACGATAGCTTTGCCTTGCTATCATCCCTCCAACTGCAAATTGACGATCCAATCTTTGAGTGAATTCCGAAATCAATGTCCCATTTGCATCATACAGTCGACTATATGCATTCAACAAGGTGCCATTAGGTTCAATGACCTGCCCTATCATCTGAACTTTTGGTGTAATGAATGTCGGGATCGTAGTCATCGTTGGATCATATACAAATTCATATTTAGGTGGCCTTACATAATCATTATATGTAATCGGCAAATGAATGCTCGTATCATTATTAACCGTTACCTCATACCGATGTCCCGGCTGAAGATTGTTCAGTGTAAATTTCCCATTAGAGTCACTCCAATTCCATCCAAATAGTTCATTCGTAGTTAAGTCATAAATATCGATAGTAAAACGATCAATTGCTTTGCCCTGATCGTCTAGAACCATTCCTGAAATTTGTGGTGGCGCCTGACCCAGAAGCTGGATTTCACCTAAATTTAATTTACCCGATTGGTAGGTGACTGTAATTGGAGCAGGAGCTTTATATTTATTCCCACCGTTGGTTTGAACACTAATGGTAACAGATATACCTGGCTTCAGATCAAAAATAGTATACTTTCCATTCTCTGTAGCTTGAGTTGAATAGAACTTTCCAGAGTCATCTGTAGCATGTACCCTAATCTCCCCATCCTTCACACTTATTCCTTCAGGCGCGAGTAACCGGATATACGGGTTTTCCGCTGGCTTGGACAATCTAAGTTCAAGCTTCGAAAGACCTCCCTCATCATATACAAAGCGATTATTACTAGAGATAACGTCGAGAACTGTATATTTATAAGTACTTTTATTGTAAAGTTGTGTACTAATAACATACTCTTTCCCCACAGTTAACCCACTTAATTTAAATTTGTAATCTTCATCAACAAACTCACTAGAGATCTTGAGATGACTACCATCGGATTGTATTTCAAGCAGTGCAATATATACCATACTATCAATAACATCATTCGGATTCAGGATGACTTTACCCGTCATTTGCACTGCTTTTAAGGATAGGGAAGGAAGCTGTAATTCCTTACCCTCATAACGGAAACTATAATCTTCTGAATCATTGTCTGGATGCCCCTTCGGAGGATTAGCCCTGACCATATATTCTGTGCCAGAATGCAACTTCGAATTTGCAAATGTTCCATCCTGTAAAGTTGTCGAAGTATAGTCTTTAGTAACACCATTTAAATATATAAAACGAACCGTTGCACCGCTAACTGGTTTACCTGTAGAATCCATAACTCTACCCTTTACTTCGGGCTGATTTTTCGTATCAGCTTGTGTAGGCAGCTCTGCTAATTGATCAGCTTCATTAATCGTTGTGTTAGAAGACTTGGGAGTACTTAGACTTACTGTCTTCGACTTCTGATCCCAATTAACAAGAAATCCTGAATGCGTAATTAAAAAACGAAGCGGAACGTAAGTTGAATTGTTCTTAATAATCGGAGGGCTATTAAGGGAGAACTCTTTGCCGTTTACATACCCTGTTTTACTACCAATCTTCAGCACAATCTTTTGATTGGTTGAAGTTGCTGTAACGGTTTGATCTTTACCACCCCATTGTACCTTAATCCCCACTTGCTCAAAAACTCCACGTAATGGGACCATGACACTTCCATTGTCAATATACGGAGCTTGCTTTAGTTCTAATATGCGACCATCGAATGTAATGACAACGCTTTGAGCGGCAGCAGCGCTAGCAACTGCGAAAAACAAACCTACTAAACCAAAAATGATACTAACAATTTTCATCTTCATTGGAATTCTCCTGTTCTACCTAATAATAAGTTCAGATGTCGTCCCCAAGATCTTACAGCTACTGTGCTTACGATATGTTGATAGTTTAACAATCTCGTTATTTATTTGATACCATAAATTAAGCATACTTACAATACTTAACTAAAGGTGATATATAATATGAAATTTGTACTAACACGATTAATAAACGTTGCTATATTGGCTACGTCCCCCCCTTCTCCGCCCCATAATTCCCACGGTTATAGGCTTTTCCAACTTCATGGACAGACATTTTATGCCTGCCAAACATATCCCTTCTCGTACCTTCGTTTGTTATTATGTCCCTTTTCGTCCCGCTGTTACGGGCTTCTATCGTTTATCTTATATCCTCTTGTACCACTTCATATTATTGCGTGTTATCTCTTCTTGGCTACTAGTTGGCAACGAGAACGGACAGACATCGCTTCTTTGTAGGTTATGTGTTATCTAGTCCCATCTTCTGAAATACATTTAAATCGTAAAAAAGGTGAATCCTTCTAATAGAAAGATTCACCTTTTCTCCTACTAATCCAGTATTCTGCTCATCGAGCACAGATCTTCTTCATTATTACTCAAATAATTCAATTATTTTTGCATCAATACTTGGGATAGTAAGTTCACTTCCAAGTACTGTATTATATGTAAGTAAACCAGAAAATTCCCCATATAGGACAATTAGATCTTCTTCTAATATCCTGCCTTCTTTTTCACCTCGTTCATAGAAAACATAGATAGTATCCTCGAGATATCCAAAATATTCATCTTCCTTAGTATTTACACGAAGTTCTACTCGGTTTCCATTTTCTAGAACTTGTATGACTTCGCCAACAAAAACAACTTGTCTCCCAGTATAATCATCAGGATTACGAGCCAGTGCTTTATAATCAATCGAAACGGCGCTTTCTCTTAAGTTTTCTAATTCAAGCTTTAATTTCCCTTGTTCCTCTTCTAAACGAAGTTGCTCTTGTTCGGCTTTAATTTTAGCTTCTTCTTCGGATTTCTCTGCTGCTACACGTTTCTCCTCAGCTTTCTTTTCTTCTGCTACACGTTTCTCCTCAGCTTTCTTTTCTTCTGCTACATGTTTCTCCTCAGCTTTCTTTTCTTCTGCTACATGTTTCTCCTCAGCTTTCTTTTCTTCTGCTTCTAAGCTTTCTTGTGCTATAACCGCTTTTTCCTCTGGAGTTGGTTCTGGTGCTGTAGCACCTACTAAAATAAATAATGCGATACAACCCAAACCATAATAAAGCAGCACTCTCTTCCTAGTTCTTTTCTCCTTGACTCCCCAATAAATTGCTGCCTTTGGATAGATTAATCCTAAAACTAATAGTATAAATGAAACAAGTAAAAGCAATGCAAATAAAGTATCCATTACTTACCTCCCAAAAAAATAGTAAATATCACCTATAATTCTATCATACATCTTTCTTTTTTGTGAGTTTTTGCTATAAACAATAAATTATGAAAAGAGTACCTTGTACCCATATTATTGTGTGTTTTCTCGTCTTGGCTACCAGTTGGCTACGAGAACGGATAGACATTGGTTCTTTGTAGGTTATCTGTTATCTAGTACTGTCTCCTGAAATACGTTTAAATCGTAAAAAAACGGTGAATCTCTCTAATAGAAAGTTTCACCGTTGCTCCTACTAACCCAACATTCCGCTCATCGAGCTAAGATCTTGTTCAAATGTAGTATCTAAAATATGTGTGTAAATCTTAGTCGTGGTCAGTATATCCGAGTGTCCCATCATTCTTGAAACCGTATAATTTTTTTTTGTTTTCTCATATGCAAAAGAGCAGAACGTATGGCGTAAATCGTGTAATCTCATGGACGGAAATCCGTTGACTTTCAAAAATTCAGCAAACATCTCAGATGTATAATTCACTCTGTAGAATCCACCATCATCTTTGACAAATACATATCCCTCTTTATTTTCATATAGCTTGCCCAATACTTTCTTTTGATTGTCTTGCCATTGTTTTTGTGCTTTCAACACTTCTAACACTTCGTCAACAAGATATAATTTCCTTATACTTTTCTCTGTCTTCGGCTCTTTAACAATATTATTGTTATCACCCGATGCCGTTCGAATGACTTTGATATATACTATTCTTTTCTCGAAATCTATGTTCTCCCACCGCAAGCCAGCGATCTCACCACGGCGCAGTCCTAAATATACCCCTAAATTTAGAATAAGTTCTAGTTTTGTTCCTTTTGCACGTTTCATCAATTCCTTCATCTCATCAACCGTAAAGCTTTTTCCTATACCATTATTTACTTCAATAGGCTTTTCTACGCTGTCAGCAACATTTCGAGCTACATGCTGTTGTTTCAATACCATATCTAAAGACTTCCGAATGATTGCATGATGACGAACACATGTATTCTGTGATAATTCTTTTTCGTCAGCTAGATAGGTATAGTAATTTTGTATATGCTCTGCTTTTAACTCTTGTAATAGAATATGCCCTATACGAGGGATGATGTGCTTCCTCATAATCATTTTATAGCTACTTACCGTGGTTTATTGACATTTTTTTGTAACATAAGTATTCAACCAATACTCTAAATGTTCGGCAAATGTTTTGTTGTTTACTTCTACAAGTAACCCTCGCTGTTCATCGTTACTTTTTAGCAGAGCATAGAAGACCATGTAAGAGAGTTATAGAATGTCAAAGAGCCTGTACCCCAGTTAAGGAGTATAGGCTCATACTAAAGTGATATTCGGATAGACTAGACTCCACCAGTGTCGATGCCAACTGTGTAGGTCGTTTGATCCCATACCACTTTTGCTCCTAGTGATTCTGAAATGAAGCGTAGTGGAACGAACGTTACACCCTTTTCTGTGAATGGTGCTTTCGACAAGATTATAGACTTCTCAACTACCCCATCATTTAGAACATCTACATATGGTAAGTCTACATACATGGAGATTAACTTCTTGCCCTTTGTGATGACGATATTTTTATTTGATTGAGTCCACTTCACATTTGCACCCATCGATTCAAGTACCCCACGTAAAGGAATGTATGTTACACCGTTGATTACTTTTGCCGATGGCTTTAGCGTTAGGTACTTACCGTCTAAGTTGATTCCTGCGTTGTTAGCTGTGTTACCACGATTCTCAAACTTCTTAGGGAGATTATCGTATACTGGTTTCTTTGATGGCTCCTCAACTGGTGGCTTAGGTTTGTTTTCGTCTAGTTTTGAGTAAGGAATGTACTCAGTCTCACGACCAGTTGTTGATGTATCGTGACCGTTCTGTGAGATAGTTGTAAACGTGCTTGTTGAACCGTTGACCGTTAGTGTGTACTTTGATGATGGTTTGAATTTCTCGTGTGGAATGATTGCAAAAAACCCACCTACATCATCTGAAACATCCGCAGTTCTAACTGTAACCTTAAGTTCTTTCCCACTTGAGTCTTTTAAGGAGATTTTTAGTTTGGACTTATTTACCCACTCACCCACTGTTGCGGATAAGACGAAACCTGAGCTATCCTGTTTTAATGGTATGCCTTTAAACGGATCGGGATCTTCAGAGAGTTTCATACTCAGTAGTACATCTTTCTGACCATCATAAGGGTATAGAATTGGTTTCTCTAAGTAGTCGCCAATATAGGTACTAGCTAAATTGATAACTGTATTATGGTAACCATGTGTTCCGACTCCAATTACTAACGTATCGGGATGAAGCATAGCCTCTCTATGGAAAGGTACTTGAATTAAATCAGCTACCGCAAATCTTGGTGAACGATAATCTACAATTTCAGATAAACCTCCCCACTCCTTACATTCAAAGAAGTCATCCCCTGCTTGGGCTTTGATTCGAGCCATCATATCGGCTTGTGTTTTGAATAGTGTCTTTGTTTGGGTATGACCGATTTCGTTGTTTGCAAATAGGTATTTGGAATGTCCCATCGCTGCGTTTGTTAAGTCAATGTCCATTGTTACCTGTGAAAGACCCATCTCCTTGCGAACTGCGTTGATGTCGTCAATTACCTTGACCTGATCGTCTGTGTACGTGTAACCGTTGATCTGCTTCGATGCCTCAACCTTCGTGATTGGTGCAAATACCCCAAGCGATAATGCTAACGTTAGTGTTAATGCTAGAATTGACCTACTTAGTTTCCTTATCAAACTAATTACTTCCCTTTAATGTATTGTTGTGGTGGGAGATAGCATATTTTTTTACTCATCTGTTCGGTTAAAATACTATATTTTAAGTAGTAGTGTCACTCGCATATAAGAAATAATTCCCAAGCCACATCAATCCAATTATAATGCATAGGTCATCCATTTAGAAGGTAATAACAATTTTAGTAGATAGAGTATGCTGAGTTGATAAAATTGAATCTTGCAGATAAAACTCGTGCATCTCTTATTGCGAGAATGATAACTGAACAGCCCCTTATATAACCATAGACCCGTCTCCTATGTAAGAACTGACTGAGTAAGCCAGCGAGGGCGGTATAAAGGTGAGAATTAAAATAATCGGGGACCCCCTATTAAAGAGTGTCAATGTATTCAATCGTTGTTCTGCTATTGATGTTTCGTACTAAATCTTTACTCAAACATTTTATCTTTAAGATACATTTTTTTCTCAATCATCCACTTATCCTGAATCAGTATTAGTCAGATGATTTTGTTACTCCGCTCTCTTTTTATGTAACTAAAGAATAATCCGAATGACTTCTCTTCCAAACTACCAATCATTTAGATTAATAGATTTTCCCCACAGATGAATGAGCCACAACAATGTATGTCCTGCAATTATTCATTAGTAACCAAACGGAATACTTCTCGGTGACTTGATAAAATACACTTACCGTTTCGAAATTTACAGACCCTTAAACAGAACATATGTTCTTATTTCATTGGTAAATGTAACGTAATACTGTAGTTTATTGTATATTAACTCGATTGAATGAATTATTCAGGTAGCTTCTACGTATAAAGAAAAACCCAAGCTTTATCATACACTTGGGCTTTGTCTTGCAATATTATCGGTAAATGCGACTCTTTAAATGTTCTCTCTCACCAGTAACGCACAGCACTCTACATGTGTTGTCTACCTGTCATTCTTCTTTTTCAAGCGAAACCGTCACATCTCATTTTTTCATTTTCGTACCATCAGTATTAGACACTCCACATGTGTGGAGTTTTCAATTTTCGTTCATTCCACATTTAATACTCATCAACTTCTTCTTATACAGACTCTCGATTCCGATTACTTCTTCTGGTATAATGTTTTTTGGTAAAATCTGTAGTATGCTAAACTGAAAATTCCTATATTGATCTGGGGAAATATCCAATATTGCCTTTATCCCCTTATTATCACCATGTTGTGTGCGGACATAATTTTTCCACCTGCCTAATAAACCACCAGTCCCATAAGCTGAACCTACATACAATTTGCCAGTAGTTTGATCAGTAATCAAGTAGATCGCATAAATTGAAGACAATGCAGTATGCCAGTTTTCATATAATGTTGGGTCAGTAACAATCTCTTTTAGCTCATCATAATTTATAACAATATTCTCAAATCCAGTAAAAGCCAATCTTGGACTTGCTTGAATTGCAACAATTGCTTTTTCATTAGTTGCCCATTGTTGCCAAGAAATCGCCGCTCTTCCCCAATCAATAATAAGTTTGCCATCCAAATCGTCCAGTATATCGACTTTCTGCAGATCATAGTATTGATAAGGTCCGTTAAACATCTCTACCGCTGGGAAGTTCGATGGCATCATAGTTGGTTTCACTACTTTACCTGATCCAACTTTATAACAACCCATGAACTTCGCACTCGTTCCTGGTTCGCTTATAAACGTTAAGATGTAATCGCATCCCTGAAAGAAATTCTCTTTTTGAATTTTTTGATATTCATTCATAAAGCCATTCTGAAAGCATTTCAAAAAAACTTTGTCTCTTAATGAATGTCTTATCAACTTAACTCTTTTGGGATCTAGATCATTTCTTTTCATTATGTCAGATAAGTATAGGGAAGCCATTTTATTCCTCCTGTAAGGTATACTCATTAATTAATCCTACCAGCTTTTATCTGAACCATCAATATTAAGCACTCAACATGTGTTGTCCATCTGTCCAGTGCCTTACTTCAGCGAATGAGACACTACTTTCTTCGTTTCATCAACTTATACCACTTCCACATGACTGGTGTGCTACACAATAATACAAACGGCATTTCTATCGTTTCTGATAATAGTGTGTTTAAGATTAAAGAGTTCGAACCCTGACCACTTCGTTGCTAGCGAAACGCACTCCCAACCACGCTAATTCCCTCACATTTAATCTCACAACGGTATCTCCGCTATCCCATTTGCACTAACAAGATCAATTAACGTTGCCATCTTGGCTACGTTTTTAACTCTTTTTTTCGTTGTCTTTTCTTTATGGCTACGTTTTGGCTACGTTTTCCCTTTCTTCGCCCGACAAACCCTACGGTTATAGGCTTTTCCATCTTTATGGACAGACATTTTATTCTCATTTGCACATATACGTTATAGTATGTAAGGTTAGTGTCAAGATAGAGAGGATTGAAGCCTATGTGTGGTATGACAGGATGGATAGACTGGCAGAACAACTTACTGCATAGCAGTGAACTACTTGAAGCCATGACAGATACACTCACAACGCGAGGTCCAGACGCCGCTGGAACTTGGTTATCTGTACATTGTGCATTCGGACATCGTCGACTTGCAGTAATGGACCCCAATAATGGTGCTCAGCCAATGGTGAGATATCGAGAAAACGATCAATTTATCATCGTATATAATGGTGAAATATACAATACGCAAGAGCTTACTGAGCAATTACTTTCCTATGGTTGGCGATTTACAACAACTTGCGATACGGAAGTATTGTTAACAGCGTACATGCATTGGGGAAAAGACTGCTTGGAGCATTTGAATGGTATATTTGCATTTGCTGTATGGGATGTTCAGCAAGAAGAATTATTTCTAGCGAGAGATCGGCTCGGTGTGAAGCCACTCTTTTTCGCTGACCAAGGCACCCGCTTCATATTCGGTTCTGAATTGAAAGCATTACTAGCTCATCCAGAAGTCAAACCTGAAGTTAGTCGCGAGGGATTGGCAGAAATATTTATCGTAGGACCAGCCCGTACTCCCGGCCATGGTGTATATGAAGGAATATCAGAGCTTAAAGCAGGACAATGTATGACGATTAATAAATCGGGGACGAGGTTACAAACTTATTGGAAGCTTGAAAGCAAAGAGCATGAACATACTATGGAGCAGACCGTAGATCATGTTCAAGAGCTTCTATTAGATACAATGAACCGACAAATGATTAGTGATGTTCCGATTTGCACTTTGTTATCTGGAGGTCTAGATTCAAGCGCGTTAACCGCAATGGCAGTACAATTTTATCGCGATAAAGATGATAGTCCTCTTCATACGTACTCTGTTGATTACGTCGACAACGATAAACACTTCAAGGCACATTCATTCCAACCTAATAATGACACTCCGTACATCGAATTAATGACCTCCCATCTGTCTACCGTTCATCATTATGTGCAGTTCGATACACCCGATCTCATCTCCGCATTATATGACGCTACGATTGCAAGAGATTTACCAGGTATGGCTGATATCGACTCCTCCCTACTTCTATTTTGCCGTGAAATTAAAAAGGATGCTACCGTTGCAATTTCTGGCGAAGCAGCTGATGAAATTTTCGGAGGTTATCCATGGTTTCATAAGGATGAAACGTTATATGCAAGGCAATTTCCTTGGTCACTTGCCACACAATTCCGCAGTACTATTATTTCGCCTGAACTAATTGATTGGATTAAGCCGCAGCAGTATGCAGCGCAAAGATTTGAAGAAGCTACTTATGAAGTTCCTCACTTGCAAGGTGAAGATGCTCATCTGCGCGCAGTAAGGCAAATGTCCTATATGAATATTTCTAGATTTATGCCAACGTTGTTAGATCGTAAAGATCGGATGAGTATGGCCGCTGGTCTTGAAGTACGAGTCCCTTTCTGTGACCATCGCTTAGTTGATTATGTATTCAATATTCCATGGGAGTTCAAAACATCAGGAGATCGTGAGAAGGGAATTTTGCGCCAATCATTACGAGGAATATTGCCCGAAGAGATTATTACAAGAAAGAAAAGTCCTTATCCTAAGACGCATAATCCTGCCTACTTGGCTGCCGTTACCGGATTAATGAATGATATTTTGCATGATGATAGCTCTCCGATATTGCAACTCATTAACAAAGACGTTATTGAAAATGTATTGAAGTCCGATCAATCCTCTTCCTTAATACCTTGGTTTGGACAATTAATGTCGGGTCCGCAACTCTACGCTTATCTGTATCAAATTAATGTGTGGATGAAGGAAAACAAAGTTAGTATCGTGTAAAATTCAGGGCTGTTGCTGGTAAACAAAAATAAGGATGAATCATCTTACAGAACATTCCTGTAATGATGCATTCATCCTTATTTCATAATATAAGCTATTGTAGGTCAAACATTGTCCGAAGTTGGGGCATTAATTGCTTCAATGCTTCGCCTCTGTGACTAATCTTGCCTTTTTCGTCTTTGCTTAGCTGTGCCATACTACAGTCCAGCTGAGGAACGTAGAAATATGGATCATAACCAAATCCTCCATCACCATGTGGACGATCTGTAATAATACCAGGTACAAGCCCTTCAGCTACGATAAATTGCTCAGTATCTGGAATATACAATGCTAATGCACAACGAAACTGTGCATGACTTAACAATTTCGAGCCATCTGTAAGCGGATCAAGCGCTAACTGCGCATCCAATTGCTGAAGCACTTGGATCAGCTTCGCATTATTGCTTGAATCCGTCGCTCCTTCTCCAGAAAACCGTGCAGAGTATACACCTGGCGCACCATCTAATGCATCAACAGACAAACCGGAGTCATCAGCTAACACCGGAACTCCAATGGCATCGCCAGTCACTTTTGCTTTAATCTTGGCATTAGCGATAAACGTATCCCCATCTTCGACGATATCGGGAATAGACGGGTAATCGAATAAGCTTTTCACTTCAATGCCTAGTTTGGCAAAAGCATGTGCGAATTCTTTCACCTTACCTTCATTTTTCGTCGCAATGACGATTGTCGTAATGGCGCTCATCTACTCACCTCTAATTTTATCAGCAGCAGCACCGATCGCTTCTTTCTGCTTTTCAATCAGATCTTCAATTCCTGCCTCGGCTAACTCTAACAAGTCATTAAGCTCTAATCTTGTAAATGGAGCCTCTTCGCCTGTTCCTTGAACTTCAACGAATTTGCCACTACCGGTCATTACAACGTTCATATCTACTTTTGCTTTAGAATCTTCTTCATAGTTCAAATCAAGCATCGGTATCTCATTAATAACGCCTACACTTACTGAAGCAAGAAAATCATTAATCGGATACGTAGCAAAATTATGCTGTTTTGCTAGATGTTCAATTGCTAAGCAAAGGGCAACAAATGCACCTGTAATTGAAGTTGTTCTCGTACCGCCATCAGCTTGCAGAACATCACAATCTAATGTAATCGTACGTTCGCCTAACGCCTGTAAATTAACAACGGAACGAAGGGCGCGTCCGATTAAACGTTGAATTTCCATCGTACGTCCTGTTAATTTACCACGATTCGCTTCACGATGATTTCTAGTATGTGTTGCTCTTGGAAGCATGGAATATTCTGCTGTTACCCAGCCTTTACCTTGACCTTTCATAAATGGCGGTACGCGCTCCTCAACAGAAGCTGTGCAAAGCACCTTCGTATCACCAAATTGGATTAGTACTGAACCTTCAGCATGCTTGTTAACATTTGTTGTTATAATAACGGGCCGAAGCTCATTAGGCTGACGACTGTCAATTCTCATATTAATATGCCTCCCAAAACTTTTCATTTTCATCCGTAATACATCTCATAGCAGAAAAGTATTGGATAAGAAAATTCTATCTTATTGTAATCTATATGTACATGTTCAAGAAACGAACTTCAGATATGTACAACATTTCTTATTGTAACAAAGCATCTATGTAAATGCACCAGTAAATTGTATCTAGCTCTTCATATTTCCCTACAATTCCCTCCTTTAAACTACCCCCTCAAACAATCTTAACCTACTTTATTTTGGGAAAGCGATGTAGTCATGTGAATTATCATAAAAAATATCCAATATGTGTTAAAATATATAATGTCGCAAAAAATAGTTATTATGACTTTACAAGTAAACATAGTAGTTTTATACATTCTATTATATGAAAATGAATTGGCAGGTAGATCATATTGTAGTGCAATACTATATGATGGACGTGAAGATAATGTTGAGACTATCGACTGTTTAAATGCGAATGAAATGGAAATATTCCCTAGCTATAAGCGTTATTTAGACTTTGCTAAACGTTTCTTGATGACAACCAGAATAATACAAAAGAACGTTGATAAATATTTCGAAGCAATGGATTCAGATCAAAAGTTGTTTGAGGTTATTCGACGTGGGTTGATGTCAGGTACAGGTAAAGGTAATCTTTCACTAAATGATGTGACAACAAGAGCTCAAGCAGTAGTCGTTATTGAGAGAGTTCAAAAATACCTAGCAGGAGATGTGTTACCTATCGACAAATACGCCACATGATTCGAGTCATCGGGAATTCTACTCTATTTCTGAATTGAAATAGCACAAAAAGTATATTGGTATCTATTAATTACTTTACTTGAATAATTACAAAAAGCCTTCCAAAATGAATTGGAAGGCTTTTCGTTACCATGAGAAAGGCTAGAACCTACACGGGCGCGCCAGCTCAAAATCCTTAGCGAGCCTAATTACATTTTCAATGCATTCACATTTACAGGAATTGATACCGGCTCACTATAGGAGTTGTTATTTTCGTCAAAAATATTAATGTCACCATTCATACGTACTTGAACGGATTGTACACCAGTATTTTCAGCTACAGATAGAATCACTGCTTTCAGCATTTCTGAAGGTACGAATTGTCCCGCTTCATAGGCAACATCTTGAAGATCAATATGAACAACGCCATCATACTCTTCGATTCCAGTTACAGCTACATCTGGCAGAATGACTGAAGTTAATGTTTTCGCGTTTTGCGGACCTACGATAAGCTGTTCAATCGCCGCTACCGCTTGAGATTCGGTACGATTAATCATACGAGTAACTGGAACGAAATACTGTTCTTCATTCACAGTTTCTGCTGAGAAGTAGATCGTTACTGGAGATGCTTGTGAATAATTCACACCTTCAGCTAGCTCAATATTAATTCCGATCGAGCGATCTATTACCGTTGCAAGTGGATATTGTGCGACGGGCATTTCACCTAGAGCCTCGCCATCGACTTGAATCGATACACCTTCAACACCTTCTAGAGAGGTTAGTGTCCATGTAATCGCCTCAACTATTGCACGCTCATCACCTGCATTATAATCAATAAATGGCTCTGAGAAGTTAACCGTTACGATGCCTGTCTCTTCGTTCTGCTCATAAGATAACACTTCAGTCCCTTGTGGTACTAGTGCCCGAAAATTAGCTGGTAATGCTGTAGAGTACATCCCTTGATCGACCATAATTTCTAGCAATTTGCTACCTACTACTTCAGCTTCAGCCAACGCCATCGGTAATGAGATCGGAGCAAGGTAACCATTCTGATCTTGCAAATAAACTGTGTATTGTGTAGTACCCTCAATAGTATTGAACCAACTGCTTGTCTGTTCATCTTGACCTTCAATAACTTCTGTCTGTGGTGGATCTATCGCCTCAGAAGCAGATTTCGAGAATAATCCACATCCTGTAACTAACATCGGAACCACCATCAAACTTAATAGTGCTGTTGAACGCAACCATCTTTTCATTTCCATTGTATAAATCCTCCCCTATTTTCATCAAAAACTTTGTACAACTTGTCTTTTATAGTAATATGTATACGAGCCTTACAATTTTTAGACCAGTTTTGTCCAAAAAAACATCTGCTTTCATGTATTTTTCTTTGATGTGAAGTAAAGCAAGTAAAAAACGAGAGTTTAGCTTATGCTTCCGTTGCTACTTTTTGTTCCAATGAAGCAACCCAGAAGGCTACAAAAAGTTTATTTAATGCTTACGAAGTGACTTTTTATTAACATGAAGTATATCAAGTAGGCCAATTAAAAGTTTTAGGAGGTTTTGATATGTTATACACAGGAAAATATAGTTTGAATAGTAATGCTGTTGCGCAGGCGACATATAAACTATTAGAAGAACGAGGAATAACGACAGCTCATATTGCTGAGCTCGTCCATTTTCTGCAAAAAGACTATTCAACTGACTTAACCGTGGAGGATTGTATTGTTCATGTTGAAGCTGTACTGTCCAAGCGCGAAGTGCAAAATGCTGTTTTAACAGGAATTCAATTGGACATTTTAGCAGAAGAAGGAAAACTAATTTCCCCGCTTCAAGAAATGATTGAGCATGACGAGGGCCTTTATGGCTGTGATGAAATTTTAGCTTTATCAATTGTCAATGTGTACGGAAGTATCGGATTCACTAACTTTGGCTATGTTGATAAATTAAAACCTGGTATTCTAAAAACGCTTAACGAAAAGAACGGCAAAGATGTTCATACATTCCTTGACGATATTGTTGGTGCAATTGCTGCTTCTGCTGCGAGTCGTTATGCACATCGCAAACAAGCCGAACGTGAAGGTGCAACAACACCTCCGTTAGACTAACTACTTACTTAGGCTCATGCAATAGATAAATAACTATAAAAAAGAAGGGATCGATTCATATCGATTCCTTCTTTTTTACAGGAAAAATCCCTTTTCATTACTATGAAGCTATTCCACAGTATTAATATTGGTATAACAATCCATACAGCTAATCAGCCATGCTCATATAAATTATTTTATGGTCTTTCAATAAAGACTTAATCCGACATTGTCGCACTAATTCCTCCAAATGGGCAATGATTTCAGTTAAAGCAAAACGCATATTATGAGCATTTTGACGAAGTTGAGTACCAAATATCCATTCGCAGCATGTGTAAGCATCTACTGCCTGTTGCTCGATCACATATTGCTCGATTTTTTCAAGACGACGTTCATGATGAGCAATAATTTCATAAATTCTTTGCGAAAATTGCTCAAAGGGCTCGCGATGTCCTGGCAGTGCAAGCTTTACGTCAAGCTCAGCGATTTGCTGCAAATTTATAATAAATTCATGTAGCACATCTTTGTCCTCTCCTGGAATGACACCAACATGCGGCGTAATTCGTGGTAGCACCTGATCCCCGCAGATAATGATTTGTTGTCCTCGTTCATAGAACATAACTTGTCCATAAGCGTGACCTTTTGTTTCAATAATCTCCCATTTGCTATTACCTAGCTCAATCTGATAACCTGCTACAATATATGTAACTGCCGGAAATGGCTCTACTCTAGATTGAAACTGTTGTAAATTGAGCAATATTGCTTGTTCAACAGGTACAGGTACACTATGCATCTGCAAGAGCGCTGACATAGCACGCTCATAATGCGCACGATCATCGCCCCATAGCTTCAGCGTATATTGATAGGCTTCCTCCGTCATATAAACAGGCGCCCCGCTTAGCTGCTGAACAAACCCTGCTAATCCAAAATGATCTGGATGCTGATGTGTTATAACGATTTTCACACAATCTTCCCACTCCAACTCCAACTCAGAAAGCACTTGCATCCATACAGCAATACTCTCATCCGTTTTTAAGCCTGGATCAATAATCGTATAGCCCGTTTGTTCTAATATAATATAGCTATTAACCCATTTCAAAGAAAATGGGACAGACACTTTTATTTGAATAATATATTCGGTTTGTCGTTGCCACAATTGTTCCATCCTACTCTCTCCAATCCTCTACATCCGTTTTTACGTAGCTTATATAATCACGGTCATTTTAGCATAGTTTTGAAAATATAGCGCATACTACCTCTAACTATTTGGAAAAGGGTGAGTATGATGCTCGAACGATTAAAAATTATATTATCTCCATCGGAAGATCTTATTCAGAAGGAACTAACTCATCCGATTAATAAGCAGAAGATCGAACTTGCATTCTACTTGCCGCTAGTTGATGAAGGAAAGATTCATAATTTTATTACCGTCCCGTTCTCCAAAAATGAATACCCTATCGCCAGCTTATTTCAATCTAATTCCAACTTCTATATTGTCGAAGACCCTGCTAGCTGGGTCGATCTCATGTTAAGAGGCCAGGCTTTAATTGAACATCAAAACATTATTTATGCATTTGACGCAATGCAATATAAATATAATGAAGCACCCCCAACCCAAGTGGAAAGTAGTATTCGTGCTCCACAACATTCCATTAGCGAAGACCCTACCATTGCGCTTAATCTTATACGCAATGCCTATATGTCGCCTGAGCTTACTATTAATCAAATGCAAATTGGTACAATATCTCAAACTAGTCTCTATATTTTGTATGACCAAAGAAAAGCAAATCAGAATACTTTAAAAGATGTTATGAGTAAGCTTGATGCTATTCACTTGGATCTCATTAATTCAACTGGAGAACTGGAACGTTTACTTTCCAGCAAAAAATATCAGTTATTCCCTACATTACTTATGACTGAGAGAGTAGATCGTATTTCGCGAGCATTGTCACTTGGAAAAATTATTCTTGTTCTAAAAGGTTCGCAATACGCGCTCATATTACCAGTAACCTTCTTCGACTTTATTCACGCCGTTGAAGATCATTATGAGTCCTTTTGGATGACTCGATTGCTTATTATAATACGGTATATTGCGCTGTTCATTACAGTGTCGCTACCAGGACTCTACATTGCTGTCTTATCATATAACCCTGAAATATTCCGGCTCCAATTAGCCTTCTCGCTTGTTGCCAGTCGATCAGTTGTGCCTTATCCTTCGTTCATTGAAGTATTTATTATGCTGATTATGATTGAAATGCTATTGGAATCAAGTATTCGTATTCCAAGATTCATCGGACCAGCATCTACAACTGTCGGTGGTCTTATACTCGGAAGTGCGATTCAACAAGCAGGATTAGTCAGTAGCGTAATGATTATTGTCACTTCATTAATGGCGATTAGTAATTTTGTACTCCCTGTATATTCCATGACATTGGCGGTTAGATTTTTGAAATATCCGATTATTATTATTGCCATATTCTTCGGATTGTCTGGAGTGTGTGTCGGGCTATACTTCTACATTGTATATTTGTGTAGCATGAGAAGCTTTGGCGAGTATTATTTTAGATTTCGAGGTAAATTCACTCCGCAAGAAGGAGATATTGGACAGGCAGGTGCATAATGAACCGTTACTTTTTCTACAACTACTTTATCGTTTGCTTTACAAACTTGATATTACTTATACCATATTATCTGACTATGGATCGCTACAACGGTGCGGTTATGTCGATTATTCTTAGTCCGATTTTTGGTTATCTCTTTCTATATATGTTCACTTCGAGCTTATCCAAATTCCCCGGAAAAGGATTGCCAGAAATATTTGCTCTCTTTTATCCTAAATGGGTTGTTAATATTACTATCGCCTATAAAGCAATACTCATTGGGATCGCAGGAGCTATTGCTATTTCCATATATGCGGTAATCATCACTAGCTTTTTGAATCCCGATGCTAATCAGTACGTCATGCTTATGCTATTAATGATTATTTGTGCATATGCGGCAACTCGTTCAACGGTAAGCATTGCTTTTATATTAGAGATATCATTGCTCCTAAGTATTCCAGTTATAGCTTTCGTTATGTACAAAACAATCAAAAATCCGTTAATGAATTGGGATGCTGTCCACGTTATTGTCAACCATATTGGTCATTTCCCTACGATGCTCTCGTTTGCTGCCGCTAGCTTTGTATTTACCGGATATTTGAATATGGGATTATTCAACCGAATATTACCGCCTAATTTCAAATTCAAATATATTTGGTCGTATCCTATTATCGCGTTTATTATACTGTTAATATCCTATTTCGTTCCTATTGGGATACATGGAACGGAAACGGTAGCCGACTATATCTTTCTATGGAGTGCAACTACCGATTCAACGCGAATGATGTATGGCTTTATCGAACGGATGTTATTTGTTTTCTTAATTGTGCTTATTAATCTCTCATTGACGTTTACAATGGTTGGCTGGCATATGGTTATAGAGTACATAAGAACAATAATCCCTAACAATGTCGTTAACCCTAACGAATCAAAGACACCGCTGCGCAGCTATATTATAGCGGGTTGTATTATCATTGTAACCTTTTTTGCAGCGTTAAAAATAAACGATGACACTATGGTGAAATTCACAGCTTATTTTCTAATCTATAGAATGTTCTCTGAAATGATAACAACGACTTGGATCTTTGTTCTAAGCAGGAAAAAGGTGAGAAAGTATGAGTAAAAAGCTACTTCTTAGCACGCTAATGATCAATCTACTTTGTATATTATTACTGAGTGGATGTGGATTCAAAGATATTGATAAACGGTATTTTGTTGTCGGTACAGGCATTGACTATTCAGGTGATGATGAGAAACCTTATCGGATTACTATTAAATTAGCTGTACCCTCGGTTAGCATCGATCCCGGTAATTCCAAAACGCAAGTGGAGACAATTAATAGTGAAACCATTGCTGAAGGCGTACGCTTACTGAAGTCACAAGTCGATAAGGAAATAGATTTTGGACACTGTAATGTATTTCTAATTGGGGAAGAAATGGCTAATCGAAATATACAGAACGTTGTCTACTGGATGTCAAGACGGAGAGACATTCAAAATGTTGCCGCGCTTGGCATTGGTACGCCTAGCGCTGAGGAAGTCATTTCCAAACAGCCTATGGTCGAACGTTTTCCTGGTAATTCCTTGAACCTATTTTTCAGTCATGATGCGACCGAATCATCATACACCTACGTTGAACTTTTGACCGATCTATTCCGCAGAATCAACGAAAAGGGACTTGATCCGATACTGCCCATGGTTGAAATTCAAAACGATACGACTTATATCATCAACCGAATTGCTTTATTGAACAAAGAGAAGATTATGCTTATTTTAACACCCGAGGAATCACAGCTCTTCAACCAATTGTCAGGGCATCTCAAAATTACAAAGGTGTACGGTTCATTTCCAAGCCCGCCATATGTGATCGCCTTAAATAGTATGAAAACTAAATATACCATTTCCAATGAGGAGCAGCCTACCGTTAAAATGAAAATTAAGCAGGCTGTTACTTTCGAGGAAATTCCTATTCAAGAAGATGCTACAAACCACAAGAAAATACTTATCGAGCTACAAGATGCCTATTCAGATAAAAGTGAACAACTACTTTCAAAAATACAAGCAGCAGGCATCGATCCCTTTGGCTTCGGGCTAAGATATCGGGCAATATATGATCTCGACGATTTTGATGAAAATTGGCCGAGCATTTACGAAAAGTTAACATTCGAAATTGATACGACAATGAAAACTCGAGGAGCTGGTTTATTAAGATAATAACTGGTACAAAAAAGCATGACTAACTTATTGGCGGATAAGTCGGTCATGCTTTTCTAATTGTGAGATCGTACTAGCACCAATGCCAAACATCGCTACTTTCAATTCATATTCTAGCTTCTCCATCTGTTCCAATAACGAGAGCTGCTTGGCATTACTTATATGCTGAATAGGGAGATGATCATCATCGATCGGCTGAACAGCATGATGAAGCAAGGTACGACCAAAACCTGCCATACGTGCTCCTAAAGCTATTACTTTAGCTGCATCAACTCCCGTATGCAAGCCCCCACTTCCAATAATAAGGCATTGACTTGCCTCCGCTGATACCTCTCTAATGCTGTCTGCTGTACTCAAGCCCCAGTCAGCAAAGCTACTTGCAGCAGCATATTGGATTTTGGATGATGTGCGATACCGCTCAACTTGGCTCCATGAAGTGCCACCCGCTCCGGCAACATCGATAAATTGTACTCCAATGTTTTGGAGTGCTTTCGCTGTCTCTCCATCTATCCCCCAGCCTACTTCTTTCACACCAATCGCTATGTCAGTTTGCTTTATTAACTTCTCCAACTTCCCTAGAAGATTAGAGAAATTCGTATCGCCTTCAGGCTGAAACACTTCTTGCATACTATTCATATGGAATACTAGCGCATCAGCTTCAGCCAATTCTACTAAGCGAAGACATTGCTCACTTGTAACTCCATAATTCAATTGTACTAATCCAATATTAGCGATAATCGGAATTGATGGGGCGTATTTCCGCATCTGAAAGCTATATGCGAGCTCCTCATTCTCAATCGCAGCACGCATCGAGCCTAGCGCAAGTGACCAGCCTCGCTCCTGGGCAGCAGCTGCTAGCTGCATATTAATTCGAGCTGCAAGCTCTGTACCGCCTGTCATCGAGCTTATTAACAATGGTGTTGCTACTTTTTTGTTGAATACCGTTGTAGCGAGATCGATCGTTTGAAAATCTATATTAGGAAGCGGATTATGTTTGAATCTCCATTGCTCTAGTCCAGTACTAATTCCTGCTGCCTGAACATCTTCTTGCAGACAAATCGATATATGCTCATCTTTTCTTTTGGATGTAGTAGAATGTTCATTCCCCATAGAATTTCGCCTCCTAAAACTTTTTGTAGCTACTTGCGATACTTCTTCGTGATAAAAAGTCACTTCGTAAGCATCAACCTGATGTAGTTTGTTCAACTTGCACTTGGCTAAACAACATTTAGGTACAAGCTACACTTTACTATATATGAAACTGCTATAGATTGAAAGGCAGCAGCTAGGGGATGCCACGTAATCGTTGTTCCAAGCTCGAAAGCGACTAGCTACAGCTGCCAAAAAGGCCCAATTCCTTATTGTGGAATTGAGCCTTTTTGCACGGTGTCTTCCCATAAAGACTCATTTCTGGTGGTGGCCGTTAGGTCATGTTAGTTTTGAACTACCCTTCCAATAGAGGTTCAAAAAGCGGGCTTTCAGAACCGAGAAGATGGAGTTAATTTTCGAAAGGCGGAAGCGCAAGTGTACGTAGTTGGTACATGCGAACCGTACTTTCCAAATTAACTTCATATTCGACGCGACTAAGCTACGAAGCCTAATCATCGTTATCAAAGTCCGCTTTTTGAACTACCTCTCAATCCATTCCTGTGCGGACAGACGACGCTCCACATCTCTCCAAGTCGGAAGTGCTTCCCAATCTCCATGTGTTTGGACGACGATCGAGCCAGTAACACTTGCAATCCGAACGGCTTCCAATGACGAGAGACCTTTCGCTATGCCCGCTAGGAAGCCAGCACAGAACGCGTCCCCTGCCCCCACCGTATCAACAACTTGTTCAGCAGGATAGAACGGAACTTCAACCTGCTCCCCATTCTCATAGATCACATTGCCGTCACCTTTACCTTTAACGATACTAATACCATTCAATGCATGTAGCTTCTGATCAATAAAAGTAGCATCTGCTGTATTGTATAGTAGTTTCAGCTCATCCCAGCCAGGTAGGAAATAATCTGCCTGCTCTGCTAAAGGTAGAATGACCTCTCTTGCTTCTTCAATACTCCATAGCTTTAATCTCAAGTTAGGATCAAAGCTCACCTTCACTCCCGCTTGCTTCGCGATAGTTACAGCATGGAAAACAGCTTGCTTACAGTTCTCGCTAAGTGCCGGTGTAATACCGGTAACATGAAGGATTTGCGCACCACGAATATACTCTTCGTCAAGATCATCAACAGATATCGTACTTGCAGCCGAATGTTTACGGAAATAATGAACAGCTACTTTCCCGCATATTAATTCGCGAAGCATCATCCCTGTCGACGCCTCGTCAGAGTATGCTACACGCGATACATCGACCCCTTCACCACGAATCGTTTTCACGATACGTGAAGCAAATGGATCTTCTCCCAGCTTACTAAACCAGCCTACATCGACACCTAATCTTGCTAGTCCGATGGCAACATTACTTTCAGCTCCACCGAAGCCTTGCTGTAGCTTCTCAGCTCTTTCAATAGAATGATTCTGCTCTGGCATAAATAATGCCATCGTTTCTCCAAATGTAATAATTTGTGGTGTATGCCCCTTCATGTACGTTACCCCCGAATCTAATCTTTAACTACATGATGCCGCACTTCTTTCACTAAGCAGCAATTATAATGCTAGTGTACCAAAATGTATACCGCTTTCATATCCCATATAGCTATAATTTATTGCAAACTCCGTTTCGTCAACGCTACTTGAATTTGGAAGTAATTAATCCGATCAGGTAATGCTTCCTTAATATTTCTAAGCAAACTAGCATCTACCTCGGGAAGCACTGCTATAATGAGCGCTTCGTCCTCGGAAGATAGCATGGTCTCCCAATCTAATGGGTGACCTTCCTCAGCTGCCCGTAATATATGCTTCTCAACAGTTTGCTGCGAGAGCTCACGATCAATAGCAATTTGTTCAATTGAGCTTCCCGCTACAAAGTTTTCATAGCTAACAAGATGACTAGACTCCGTAGATGCTTGACGAGCTACGCGTTGATGCTGCAAGGCAAGCTCGGCAAGATCAAGCTCCTCGACCGCTTCTGCTTCCTGCTTACTATACTGCGTCATTACAGCTTCGCCATATTTTGCAGCTTTAGCTTGTCCTATACCTTTTACATCCAATAGCTGTTCGATATTCAGTGGCTGTGCTTCGGCAATAAGGCGTAATGTTGCATCGGAGAAAATCATAAATGGTGGAATGTTCTCCTTCGTCGCCTGCTCCTTACGCCATGCTTTTAGCTTTGCAAAAATAGGTGAGGCATCTTGTGACGAGTTCGCTAGCAATTGCTTCACTTTACCTCTACGACGCTGCCACACTTCTTCTGTACCATTTAGAACAGATAATGCTCGCTCGGTCACATTAACAACGGGATATTGGCCGTCACTTAGCACTAAGTATTGCTCGGCAACTAGCCAGTTCAACCAATCTGCAATTTCTTTCTCTGCATAATGACGCATTAATCCATACGTAGTTAATTGATCTAATCTTGAAGCGAGTAATCGTTTATCTTGCGAGCCTTTCAATACTTTTGCAGCCATCGTTACACCAAAGCGACCTTTCATTCTTCCAACACAGGACAAAGCCATTTTAGCATCTAATGAACGATCAATCTTCTCACTCGTATCGAGACAACTACTACATTTACCACATGGAGTAACTGATCTTTCACCGAAATAGTCAACAATATATTGTTGCAAGCATTGATCGGTACGACAGTAGTTCATCATCGTATGGAGCTTGGCTGCTTGTACTGATTTTCGCGATTCATCCCCCATACCTTGCTCAATCAAAAAGCGTTGAATATGAAGATCACTCGCTTCGAACAGCAAAATACATTCACTCTCTTCACCGTCACGTCCTGCTCTGCCTGCTTCTTGATAATAGGACTCAACATCGCCAGGCATCTGCCAGTGCAACACATAGCGCACATTCGGCTTATCTATCCCCATCCCAAATGCGTTTGTCGCAACGATAATTTTACTATCATCAAAACGATATTTCTCTTGTGCTTGCATCCGAGCTTGATCAGACAAACCGCCATGGTATAGCTCAGCACTAAAACCAGTCTCTACGAGCCGTTCATGTACAGCCTCAGCTTCTTTACGGGTTGCCGTATAGACAATACCCGATTGCTGCTCACGCTCTTTGAGGAAGTCACCCAAGAAGCTATACTTATTCACACCTGTTACTACCGACAACGATAGATTAGGTCTAGCGAAGCCAGTCACATATTGCGCAGGATTTTGTAACGCCAGCATTTGAACGATATCTTCAGCAACTTCTGTTGTCGCTGTTGCCGTAAAGCCCGCTACAATCGGTCGATCCTTCATGCTTGAGATCGCTAATGCCAGCTGACGATAACTCGGTCTAAAATCATGACCCCACTGGGATACACAGTGCGCTTCATCAATCGCGATAAGTGGAATCGTAAGATGCTCGGTTAATTGCTGGAACATCGGTGCGTCAAATCGCTCTGGCGCAATATATAATAACTGATACTCCCCGTTAAATGCATTACGCAACGTATTTCTATATTGCTCGGCACTTAAAGAACTATTCAAATAAGCAGCAGCTACACCAAGGCGGTGTAACGCATCCACTTGATCCTTCATCAACGATATTAAAGGAGAAATGACAAGTGTTGTTCCAGGCAGTATCATTGCTGGAATCTGGTAGCAGATCGACTTACCGCCACCTGTTGGAAGAATAGCTAATGTATCTTGTCCATTCAATATGCTATGTAAAATATCTTCTTGTCCAGGTCGAAACTCATCAAAACCATATACTTTTTTGAGCACAGCTTGTACTTGATTCATTCTTTCGTTCACCTCATATTTATTGCTATTTATCTATATTAACACAATAAAAGGCCTTGCCGATGTAGAAATGATAGAGATTCATTCTCTATGTTTTCTATACCATCGATAAGACCTTATTCATTGCAGTAATTAGATATCTAGACCTGATTTCACAACCTCGATAACAGCTGCTACAGAGTCGGCAGATTTATTTAGCGCAGCTTGTTCTTCTGCAGTAAGCTCAAGTTCAATAATTTTCTCAATCCCGTCGCCACCAAGAACAGCTGGAACACCGATGAATAAGTCGTTATAACCATACTCACCTTCTAAGTAAGCAATGACTGGAATGATTCGTTTCTTATCTTTCAAAATAGCTTCCGCCATTTGAACAAGCGCTGCAGCAGGTGCGTAGTAAGCACTACCGTTACCAAGTAGGTTAACGATTTCGCCACCACCAACACGAGCGCGTTGCACAATGGCTGCGATACGATCAGCAGGGATCAATTTCTCGATTGGAATACCTGCAACGTTAGAATAACGAACAAGAGGTACCATATCGTCACCATGACCGCCAAGCACGAAGCCACGAACATCTTCAACCGATACATTAAGCTCCTGGGCGATAAATGTGCAATAACGAGCTGTGTCAAGCACACCAGATTGACCAATTACGCGATTTTTCGGGAAACCAAGTGTTTGGTAAGCAGTGTAGGTCATTGCATCAACAGGATTGCTTAAAATAAGTACGTAAGCATTAGGGCTAGTCGCTTTAATGTTCTCACATACAGACTTCACAATAGCTGCATTGGTGTTAACTAGATCATCACGGCTCATCCCAGGCTTACGAGCAATACCGGCAGTAATAATAACGATATCCGAATCTTTCGTATCTTCATAGTTAGCAGTGCCTGTAATATTAGCATCCACGCCCATAACAGGAGTCGCTTCAAGCATATCTAGCGCTTTGCCTTTTGTAGGGTTTTCAAGAGGTGCAATATCAACTAATACGATATCTCCAAGTTCTTTTTGAGCGAGCATTAATGCTGCCGTAGCGCCTGTAAAGCCAGCACCAACAACCGAGATTTTTTTACGTGTAATGGCCATTGTCATTAAACCTCCTAAAATTTTTTATATACTTCACGAGTTACTACTGTGTATTTGAAAAATCTCATCGAAAGCATACACTTAGTTTTTCATATGTAATGATTTATGTAAACAAAGAGAGCCCAAATGGCTCTCTCTGTTTGAATGCTATTCAAGCAATATATTATAGTTTTGAACTACCTATTCCAATAAAGGTTCAAAAAGCGGGCTTTCAGAACCGAGAAGATGGAGAAAATTTTTGAAAGGTGGAAGCGCAAGTGTACGTTATTGGTACATGCGAACCGCACTTTCCAAAATTAGCTTCATATTCGACGCCGACTAAGCTACAACGCATACTCATCGTTATCAAAGTCTGCTTTTTGAACTACCTTTTAGAGGTTGCTAATGATTTGGTTAGCGAACTCAGAACACTTCACTTCTGTAGCGCCTTCCATTAGACGTGCAAAGTCATAAGTAACTGTTTTGTTATTAATTGATGTTTCCATACCTTTGTAGATAAGGTCAGCAGCTTCCTGCCAGCCTAGGTGCTCAAGCAGCATTACGCCAGAAAGAATAACAGAACCTGGGTTAACTACGTCTTTATCCGCATACTTCGGAGCAGTACCGTGAGTTGCTTCGAAAATTGCATGACCTGTCAAGTAATTAATGTTCGCTCCTGGAGCGATACCGATACCACCAACTTGTGCAGCAAGTGCATCGGATAGGTAGTCACCATTCAAGTTAAGCGTTGCGATAACATCAAAGTCAGTTGGACGAGTTAGAACTTGTTGAAGTGCAATATCAGCAATCGCATCTTTAACAATAATTTTACCAGCCGCTTCAGCTGCTGATTGAGCAGCATTAGCCGCATCTACGCCTTCAGCTGCTTTGATACGATCATATTGATCCCAAGTGAATGTTTGCTCAGCAAATTCTTGCTCAGCTACTTCATAGCCCCAAGTTTTGAACGCACCCTCAGTGAATTTCATGATATTACCTTTATGAACTAGTGTTACTGTTTTACGGTCATGTTTAATTGCATACTCAATCGCAGCGCGAACAAGACGTTTTGAACCTTCAGCAGATACTGGCTTAATACCGATACCAGAAGTTTCAGGGAAACGAATATTTTTAACATTCATTTCTTTTTGTAGGAATTCGATTACTTTCTTAACTTCAGCCGAACCTTCTTGGTACTCGATGCCTGCATAGATATCTTCTGTATTTTCACGGAAAATAACCATATCTACAAGCTCAGGGCGTTTAACTGGTGAAGGAACACCATCAAAGTAACGAACAGGGCGGATACAAGTGTATAGGTCAAGCTCTTGACGAAGTGCAACGTTCAATGAACGGATACCGCCACCTATTGGTGTAGTAAGAGGTCCTTTGATCGCTACGATGTATTCGCGAATTGCAGTTAGTGTATCAGCAGGTAGCCATTCTCCATAACCGTTGAATGCTTTTTCACCAGCAAATACTTCGTACCAAGCGATTTTTTTGTCGCCGTTATATGCTTTTGCAACAGCTGCATCAAGTACACGTTTGGACGCTGCCCAAATGTCACGACCAGTTCCGTCACCTTCGATGAATGGAATAATCGGTTGATTTGGAACTTGAAGTGTACCGTTCTCGATTGTAATTTTCTCGCCCTCAGTAGGCATAGCGAATTTTTCAAATAGTGACATGTAATAAAATCCTCCTTAAAATTGGTTAAATCTATATTTTAGTGCTGGTTGAACTACCTCATTATAATAAAGGTTCAAAAAGCGGGCTTTCGAAAGCCAAGAAGATGACGCGCTACTTGAGAAAGGCGGAAGCGCAAGTGTACGTTATTGGTACACGCGAACCGTACTTTCCAAGTTCGCTTCATATTCGATGTCGAATATGCTACGTCAGCATACGCATCGTTATCAAAGTCCGCTTTTTGAACTACCTCTTATCGATGCTAATATATGTTGCGCCAACAGGCCCAACATACTCTGCACGAGGACGAATTAAACGGTTATTCTCGTACTGCTCAAGAATGTGAGCACTCCAACCAGATACACGGCTAATTGCGAATATCGGCGTGAACAAATCACGGGGAATTTGTAAAGCTGTATAGACGGAAGCTGAATAGAAGTCTACATTCGGCTTTAAGCCTTTTTGACCTGTAACAAGCTCCTCGATTTGTACTGACATTTCATATAGTTCCATATTTCCTGTAAGTTTACCAAGCTCATAAGACATTTTTTGTAAATGTTTTGCACGAGGATCACCATTTTTGTATACACGATGACCAAAGCCCATAATTTTCACTTTATTTGCTAGAGCTTTTTCAATATAAGCATTCACATTTTGTTTGGAGCCGATTTCCTCTAGCATAACCATTACAGCCTCGTTGGCACCACCATGAAGTGGTCCTTTCAAAGCTCCAATAGCAGAAGTAACACCAGAATAAATATCAGATAGAGTCGCAACAGTTACACGTGCAGCAAAGGTAGAAGCATTCAATTCATGATCGGCATGAAGAACTAGCGCTTGGTCTAGTGCTCTCACGGCAACGTCTGCAGGCTCTTCACCAGTTAACATATATAAGAAATTGTGAGCGATAGAAACACCTTGCTTGGGAGCAATAGGTTCTTTCCCTTCACGAATACGAGCAAAAGCGGCTACAATTGTAGGTAGCTGTGCTTGTAATTTAATCGCTTTCAGTATGTTCGCTGATGGAGACATTTCATTACTTGACGTATCATAAAGTGCAAGACTTGAAACTGCAGTACGAAGTGCTGCCATTGAATTTGTATCTTTAGGATATAACTTAATTCCTTCAATGACTTCCGCTGGAATAGCTGCATACTTATCTAGGTTTTGTTGCAAATCTGCTAGTTCTGCACGATTTGGCAATTTACCGTACCATAGTAAGTAGGCAACTTCTTCAAATGATGCATGCTCAGCGAGATCATCGATATTAATTCCACGGTATGTCAAAATCCCATCAATAATAGAACTGATGGATGATTGTGCTGCTACAATACCTTCAAGACCTTTTGTTGCTGTCATCGTTCCCTCTCCTTTATTATTGAATGAGTGCTAGAAAATCGGACTAACCTATAACCACTAAATTCAATGATATAGGATTTTGTCAGAAAAGTGAACAATAACGAGGATAAAAATGCTTTATCGCTATCATTGATATATTGAATCAGTATGTATTTTCATAGCTTGTACATTATATCACACTTCGTATTAATTCTTAAAGAAATGTGAACATTTATAATAAAGAAAATAAAAAGCTTCGTCATATTGTGATAAACTTATGAGCAAGTAATAATGATGGTTACGTGGGAGGAAATTATGACACAACGTTATGGCATTATCGATATCGGATCGAATTCCATTCGACTTGTAATATATGAAAAGACAGACAATGGTGCACACCGCGTCGTTGATGGTAATAAGCGCTCCGCACGACTAAGCAGTAAAGTCAACGAGCACGGCGAGCTTAATGATGCTGGAATCAATGATCTCATTGAAACACTGCAAATATTCACATTACTTTCTTCACAGCATAAGCTCGTTTCACTTGTTCCAATCGCAACAGCGGCTATTCGTAATGCGACCAATCAGCAGGTGATCATTGAGCGGATATATGACGCTACTGGACTGCAAATTCGAATACTTACTGGTGAAGAGGAAGCGGAATATGGCTTCCTCGGTATGGCCAATTCATTAACTATCCAAGACGGCTTTTTACTTGATATTGGAGGTGGCTCCTCCGAGCTCACATTATTTCTTAACCGAAAAATCGTTCACTCGTTCTCCTTTTCGTTCGGCTGTGTAAGCTTCAATAAAAAGTACGATAGTCAGCAAGGATTAAGTGATCAACAGCTACAATCTATGCAGCAAGATGTTATAACTGAGTTGAATAAACATCACTGGATTTCACAGTATGCAGAGCTACCACTTATCGCAGTTGGTGGAACTGCACGTTCATTATGTAAAATTCATCAAGCAGCTGAACATTACCCATTCACGAAAACACATAACTATCCTATTCCAACCCAGCAAGTTGAAGAGCTCTTTCAACATTTAAGTCAACTGCCACAGGACAAACGTAAAAAGGAAGCTGGATTAAGTAAGGATAGAGCTGATGTCATCGTTCCAGGAATTGCTGTACTGTCTACAATCTTTCAATATATTCAAGGTTCACACTATATTATTTGCGGTGCCGGCTTACGAGATGGCTTATTTCATAAACTATTTTTCCCTGAACAGCCTCTATTACAGCATCCACTGCAATATAGTGTACAAAACCTAATCGCCTTACATACAGCTGTCCCTCGTGCTCATGTTGAGCTTGTTAGCACATTAGCAGGTCAGTTATTGCAGCAGCTTCACAATGATACGTATACTTTAGAACAGTTTTCCTTATATCTTGATGCAGCTGCAAAGCTTTATCGCATCGGCGCTACAATCGACTACTATGATTATAGCAAGCATACCTTCTATCTTATCATCCATTCGCATCTGAACGGATTATCCCATAAGGAAATATTACTTGTTGCAGCGATTGCATCTTACCGAAGCAAAAACAAAACACGTAACGAACTCAAGGATTATAGCGAGCTCATTGGCAATGAGGATCTTGAGCTCATCTGTAAATTAGGAATGCTGCTACAGCTTGCCGCTGCACTCGATCATAGTGAAACCCAAAGCATTAACCATATAGATCTAGAAATAACGGAAGATAAAATGATAATACAAGCCAATGCCGATACATCTGAATTATCGATTGAACAGCTTAAAGTGAAAGAGCTAGTTCATGATTTCAAAAAGCAATGGAATGTGGAGCCCGAATTAATAGTTGCACCGCTCTAATGCGAACCGATCCGCGAAACGAGCGGACCGTATGTCCGCTCACTCGCCTAACAAAAAAAGCTGCACGAGCTCACCACTTACAATGCGGTGAGCTCGTACAGCTTTTTTCGTGATCCCAGGCAATGAAACGAAACCGAGCAACGTGTACGGTACGAGTACACAAGCAGCCAATTGCTCGAAGCTTCCAATTGAAGTTCAAAACAACGAGCTTTCGCAAGCCGAGAAGATGGAACGTTACTTGAGAAAGGCGGAAGCGCAAATGTACGTTATGGGTACATGCGAACCGTACTTTCCAAGTTCGTTTCATATTCGACGTCGACTATGCTACAACGCTTCACATCGTTATCAAAGTCCGCTGTTTTGAACATCCTCTCAGCCCTTCCATCTTGACACCTGCTGCGCAACATACTGACTCCGAAACGGTTCTTCATGTTCTCGCTCAACAACTTCGTATTGACCAGTCATTCTCAGCTGTCTAGCTTTTATATTATCGCTAAGACTCATTTTAAGCAGTTCGATTAGTGTGTTTTTCAGCTCATCGTCAAATACTGGGCATAGTAACTCTACCCGCTTTTCAAGGTTTCTCGTCATCCAATCAGCACTTGATAAGTATACTTCTTCGGCACCGTCATTATAGAAATACACAATTCGAGAATGTTCAAGATAACGATCAACAATACTAATTACTTTAATATTTTCACTTAGACCTGGCACCTCAGGCTTTAAGCAGCAAACCCCGCGAATAATCAATTCAATGTTCACACCTGCAATCGATGCTTCATATAGCTTATTGATCATTTCTTGGTTCGATAAACTGTTCATTTTTGCAATGATTTTTGCCTCTTTGCCTGCATGTGCATGTTCAATTTCCCGATCAATTAACTTAATTAGCTTTTGCTTCAAACCGTTAGGAGCGACGGCAAATGCCTCCCAGTTACGCGGCACGGAATACCCTGTTACCTCATTGAAGAGCGCTGAAGCATCTGCACCAATCGTATCATTACTTGTCATTAGCCCTATATCTGTATATGTTTTTGCGGTAGCTTCATTGTAATTACCTGTTCCAACATGAATATAACGTTTCAATCCATGTTGCTCTCGACGTACGACTAGCAATATTTTTACATGTATTTTCAAGCCGACTAATCCATATACAACGTGACAGCCCGCTTTTTCTAATTGCTTTGCCCAAGCAATATTTCTTTCCTCATCAAATCTCGCCTTTAACTCGACGACCACAGTAACTTGTTTGCCCTCTGCTGCCGCATACTCCAGTGCTTTGACAAGCGATGATTGCCCGTTGACACGGTACATCGTCATCTTAATCGCCAACACTTCAGGATCACGTGCCGCTTGCCATACAAACTCATTGACCGGCTCAAACGATTCATAGGGATGATACAATAACACATCTCTATGAGCGATAACGCTCATAATATCTTCTGTATCTTCAAATTCTTGAGCGTACTGTGGCTCAAACCTCTCATGACGAAGCTGATCATGACCTGGAACAGAGCCAGAGAATTTCATCAAAAAGCTTAGATCAAGCGGTCCGTCGATCATAAACAGACCATCATTGATTTCGAGTTCATCCTTTAACATCGTTAGCGCAAATGGTTCAATATCTCGCTCAACTTCAAGACGAACTGGAACTCCCCATTTCCGACGACGAAGCTCCTTCTCTATTTCCTCTAATAAATCCTCCGCGCCTTCTTCATCAAGTGTAAAATCCGCATTACGCGTTAAGCGGAATGTACTTACTGCAAATGGTGTATACCCATTAAATAATGTATGTATATAAGATTTCAATACATCTTCTAGTAAAATGAATTCTTGTTTTTTACTATTTCCGCGACCTGGAATGTTAATAAATCTCGGTAAAATACTCGGAACTTGAAGGATCGCAAATAAAGGTTCTTCATGATTTCCTTCATGTTCATGTCGCAAAGATACAGCAAGATAGAGCTCTTTCGTATGAACATGCGGGAAAGGTCTACTTTGATCTACAGCCATTGGCGTCAATACAGGAAACACAATATTATAATAATAATCCTCTATCCACTTCTGTTGCGTACCATTCAAATCCGCCATGCTACGAATGAAAATGCTTTCCTTATTCATGCATTTCACAATATCACGGTAAGTACGATATTGCTCAAGTACGATGCCCTTTGTTCGATTTTGCAATCTTTTCCATAAACCTTCAGGTGAATATCCTGTAAAGTCCATTTTCGTTAACCCTGCTCGAATCTGTTCTTGAATCCCTGCAACACGTACACTCATAAACTCATCCAAATTAGATGTTACAATAGCTAGAAATTTCGCTCTCTCTAATAATGGATTGGTTGAATTTTGCGCCTCTTGCAGCACGCGACGATTAAATTCAATCCAACTTAGATCTCGGTTAAGATACGGTGATATTTGCTTCGACATGAGCCTTCCCCCAATGCAGTAACGTTCTATACTAATGGTCCAGCAATACTGCAATAGCTTAACTATATGACAGAATCATTAAAATTAATGCAAACAATTGTAAAGTAATTGTTAACTTTAAAACCGATTGATTGTAAATTTACCGTTTCGCATATTTTTTTCTATCCATTTCAATATAAATCCCTCAAGAATTGGACGTGTAAATGGTAATAGTAAAATCAAACCAACGATATCACTTAAAAAACCTGGGATAAGCAATAAAATCCCGCCTGCTAATATGCATACTCCATTAATAAATGAGCGACCTGGAATTTGTCCCGTGCTCATCTGACGCTGTGCCTCCAACCATACTTTCTTACCTTCCAGCAGGGTGGCAACTGCGCCAAATAGGCTCATACATAATAGAAGTACAAAAGTATTCCAGCCACCAATCCAATCTCCCACTTGTAATATTCCCCAAATTTCAATAATAGGTAACAAAATAATTAACCCTAAAATCCATTTTCTCATATGACTCACCTCCGTTAATTATTGGTTATCACTTCATATAATTCGGGCATCACTTTAGATATACGAGTAGGTTGAAAGCTCGTGTTCACCCATACATGCTTCGTACCACCATTAACGAGCAAATCCCCTGGTAGATCGGCTTCATTAGTATATTCGGCAGAGATGAATTTATCGTGAGTAACTTTACGCACCTGTGACTCAAACGCTATTCGCAGTGGTGTACATTGTTCCATGCGCGTACATACGATGACCATATCATCATACTTCGCGGGTGAGACGTATTTCACAGCAAGATCAATCACAGGCAACAATAAACCTTTGGCTTCGATATCACGATAATCATACCCCATACTTCTTATCCATTCAGTACGTCCAATTTCGAACCAGGTTACATAATTCCCATGAAAAACTACACTCATCTGATCTGTTTCTTGATATCTTACTCTAATTGGATGTGCGTACCAGAAATCCTTCATATTTCATCCTCCAAAACTTTTCAATAACTTCTTGTATTACTTCATTGCAATTGAAAAGTTGCTTCGTAAGCATAAACTAAACTTTTTAACACTTCCTATATTATGGTAGAAAAAAAGCGACGGTAAAAATCACCATCGCTCTTAATTTTATAATTATTGATTAAATTAAAGTACTTTAGATTGTCCGGAGTAGATGTATCCTGTTTCAGAATAAATCGTAACTTCCATACCATCTTTCAAAATTTCAGTTGCATTTGTAACACCTAGAACAACAGGTGTGCTTAAGTTAATGCCGCAAACAGCTGCATGGCTAGTGATGCCGCCTTGCTCTGTAATTACTGCACTAGCTAATTCAAAAGCAGGAATGAAATCTTTATCAGTAGATACTGTTACTAGCACATCACCTTTTTGCATTTTAGCATTAGCTTCAGCAGGTGTACGTGCGATCACAATTTTACCTGTTACATTTTGACTACCGATACCTTGTCCAGTAGCTAATAGTTCGCCAATATGATGAATTTTCATCAAATTAGTTGTACCAGCTCGTCCAACAGGAACACCTGCCGTAATAACAATCGTATCGCCAGCAGATAATAGCCCAGTGTTCATTGCGCCTTTAACAGCGTTTTCGAACATTTCATCTGTTGTATCAGCTTCAATACCTTTAACAGGGAATACACCCCAATTTAGAGCTAGTCCACACATCACTTGTTCTACAGGTGTAACCGCGATGATAAGAGCTTTTGGACGATATTTAGAAACTACACGAGCAGTGAAACCACTTTGTGTAGAGGTTACAATCGCTTTTGCATTTAGATCAAGCGCTGAGTTAGCTACCGCTTGGCTAATTGCTTCTGTTACTGATTTTTGTTGGGCGCTAGCTTGTTTCATGAAAATCTCACGATATTCAAGCGCTTGCTCAGCACGCTCAGCAATACGAGACATTGTCTCAACAGATTCAGTTGGGTATTTACCAGCAGCTGTTTCACCTGAAAGCATAATTGCATCTGTTCCATCGAAAATCGCATTCGCTACGTCACTTGCTTCAGCGCGAGTTGGACGTGGATTACGTTGCATGGAATCAAGCATTTGCGTTGCTGTAATAACTGGTTTACCAGCTACATTACATTTTTTGATCATCATTTTTTGAACTAGTGGAACTTCCTCAGCAGGAATTTCTACTCCTAGATCACCACGAGCAACCATTAGACCGTCAGATACTTCTAGAATTGAATCTAGGTTGTCCACGCCTTCTTGGTTTTCGATTTTAGAAATGATTTGAATATGACTTCCATTATGCTGTTCTAGTAATTCACGAATTTCTAATACATCACTAGCTTTACGCACGAATGAAGCTGCAATGAAATCAACGCCTTGTTCAACACCGAAAATGATATCATTTCTATCTTTTTCAGTAATACCTGGAAGTGAAATTTTCACTCCTGGAACGTTAACTCCTTTTTTCCCTTTAATAGGACCACTGTTAATGATACGGCAATGAATTTCTGTTCCTTCGATACTTTCAACCTTCAAGCCAATTAAACCATCATCGATTAGAACAGTTGAACCAACAGACAAATCATTAGGAAGATTTTCATATGTTACTGGAATACGATTAATATCTCCTAATATTTCCTCTGTTGTTAATGTAATTGCATCACCTTGTATAAGCTCGATAGGTTCTTCCTTAAGCTTACCTAGACGAATTTCCGGACCTTTAGTATCTAACAAAATTGCAACTGAAGTACCAAGCTCCTTATTCGCAGCACGAATGTTAATAATACGATTTCCGTGTTCCTCAAAATCTCCATGAGAGAAGTTAAGACGTCCTACGTTCATTCCTGCTTTAATTAGTTTCTTCGTATTTTCCAACGATTCGCTGGATGGTCCAATGGTACAAACGATTTTAGTTTTACGCATGATAGGTTCCTCCGATATATTGCCTGAAATTCATTATTAATAGTATCACCAAAGTGTCATAATTCCAATAAAAATTATGACACTTTATAACATCTTCATAATATCTTAAATTTCGGCTTCCGATCTAGTATTTCATCTAATTTCCATGTCAATTGCAACTTACATATATTGGTTGGTTGCAACAGTAGTTATTCGATAGCTTGACTAGCTTCTTGCTGAGCCATCGTATAGTAACCAATTTTCCGGAATTTCAAATATCGATCTTCGATCAACTCATCTGAAGTCATCTCTAATAACTCTGTCAAATGCTTGTCGATTGCCAACTTTATATACCCGACTTGCTCGTCCATATCGCGATGTGCTCCGCCCTGCGGTTCACTAATAATATCTTCGATAATTTCAAGTTCTAATAAATCTTTTGCAGTTATTTTCATCGCTTCAGCAGCTTCATCTGCTCGGGTTGCATCTTTCCATAGAATAGATGCTGCACCGTTTGGTGAAATAGCTGAATAAATTGCATTTTCTAACATAAGCACCCGATTACCTACACCTAGAGCTAGCGCACCGCCACTACCGCCTTCGCCAATGACGACGCAAATAATTGGCACACCAAAGCTGGCCATTTCTCTTAGATTTCGTGCGATCGCTTCGGACTGACCACGCTCTTCGGCAGTATTACCAGGATAAGCACCCTTTGTATCGATAAATGTTATAATTGGACGTTTGAATTTGTTAGCTTGTTGCATGAAACGTAGCGCTTTTCGGAAACCTTCAGGGTGAGGACTTCCAAAAAATCTGGCAATGTTGTCACGTGTATCCTTACCACGTTGATGACCAACAACCGTTACTGGTATTCCATTGAACTTAGCTAGTCCACCAACAATCGCTAGATCATCAGCAAATAGACGATCACCATGCAATTCAATAAAGTCAGTGAAAATAGCTTGAATGAAATCAAGCGAAGTGGGACGCTGATGATGACGAGCAAGCTGCATTTTTTGCGCAGCCGTTAGCTCGCGATACATTGTATCTTCAATCTCCTTACAACGATCCTCAAGCCTTGCAATCTCTTCCGAGAAATCAATGCCTTTTCCATCACTCAAACTTTTCAACTCTTTAATTTTATTACGCATATCATTTAATGGTTTTTCAAAAGGTAACTCACTCACCAGTAGTAACCTCCTTAACGCAGTGCATATCAAGCAACTTAGTGATCAGCGAACGCATATCTTTACGATGAACAACTTTATCTAATTGACCATGTTGCAAATTGAATTCAGCAGTTTGGAAGTTATCTGGTAACTTTTGACGAATCGTTTGTTCAATAACAATACGTCCTGCAAATCCAATTAATGCACCAGGCTCAGCTAGATTGTAATCACCAAGGCTCGCAAAGCTTGCAGATACGCCACCCGTTGTTGGATCTGTAAATACAGATATGTACAAGCCACCGTCACCTTGGAATTTCGCTAGTGCAGCACTTGTTTTGGCCATCTGCATTAAGCTAAGAATACTTTCTTGCATTCTCGCACCACTAGAGGTAGAGAATATAATCATCGGAAGCTTCTTCAAGTGTGCGCTTTCAATGGCTCTCGTTATTTTCTCTCCCGCAACTGACCCCATACTTCCTGTAAAGAAGTCAAAGCTCATCGCTGCGACAATAACAGGGAATCCACCAATTGTGCCTTCACCAGTAATAACAGAATCATGTAAGTTAGACTTTTCTTTTTGCTGCTCTAACTTCAGCTTGTAGCCTGGGAAATTCAATGGATCAACAGACTCCATCGTTTCATCGTATTCAACACGAAGACCTTCATCTAAAGTCATAGCAATACGCTCTCTCGCATTTAAACGACCGTGATAGCCACAAGTAGAACATACCTTCAAATTCTTTTCTAATTCTTTACTGTACTGGATATTTCCACATTTTGAACATTTGTTCATTAATCCTTCTGGGACTTCACGTTTAGGACGTTCAGATGGTATTGTGGCATATTTTTTCTTCGAAAATAAATCTTTAATTTGCACGTTTCACACCTCTTTGGGCGCAATTGAAACTACGAATCCTACGGGCGAATAATGGTGTCGAAAACTTCACGAATCTCTTCTACTTCACCTGATGGGACAAGAATTTCAAATTGCTGTTTGGACAAATTGACAGGACGGATCTTAACTAGAAATCCTTCTTGTGTAAGTTTATCTTTAATGTTTTCTGCTGCTTTCTCAGTAGGCGCAATATAGAATACCGTCCACATGGGAATACCTCCTACAACTCCATGTTAGTAGGTGTATACCACTATACATCTACTATTCCCGTCAAAGGCCGTATAATGAACCAATGATAACATAACTACTCACAATCGGGCAAATCATATTGATTCGCTTTGGCATCGCCATGTGCAATTCTTGCAGACGCTGCAGCTGCTAGTCCAGCTACGAGATCATCAAGAAAAACATGGATACCATTTGCTTTATTATTCAACTGATGTAAAATCGCCGGCTTAACTTTGTCTAAGTAACCAAAACTGGTTAGACCGATCATTCCGTATACATTAGTAATGCCGAGTGCAAGTGTTTCATCTACACCAAACAGAGGTTCATCTCTCTCCATAATGGACTGTAGCGGCTCCGGCAATAACTTCCTCTCTGCCAGGTCATCTAAAGCAATACCTGTATAAAGCGCATATTGAACTTCCCGCTTCGACAATACTGCGCGTACACTGACAATACATTCATCCATAGTCAAAACTGGGTTATATTTTATCTGCAATAAAAATGCGATTTCAGCAATATCAGAAATCTTGACGCCTCGTTGTAAAAGTAATTTTTCAATTGGGATCATCACATCCACTCCTCACATTATGCTGTATCGATATGCATATGCGATTAAAGCCGTAAATGTGCCTATTATTACTTAATGACAATGGAACCTTTCCCAAGTAAGTGCTCTACCTCTAGTATAAATTGCTCGTTAGGAGATACACGATATTGCTCGCTTAATGCAACAATTTGACCGGTTCGTTCATAGAACAACACAATAACTAAATTACCTTGATGCTGCAATATTTTATTTTGAAGTAGCGCTAATATTGTAGGCTGTTCAAACTTTTCGTTAATTTTAATGAATACTTTTTGGGATGTTGCTTGTTTTGGTTGATTAGCTCCTTGTGTCTTCACTTTAGCATCAGATGACCTGTTTATATGAGAAGCAGCACCAGTCAATATTGCCTCAACCGTTGTCGGCTCTGCATCCGTAACTTCTCGTCGCGGGGATGAAGACGATTTCGTCGTCCCCTTATTCTTACTCCGTTGCCATCTGTCTGCTTGCCCTCTTAAGCGATCTACATGTTTAGCCATTTCTGCAATTGGTTCATCACCAACAATGACAACATCATCCACAATTAATTTGATCTCATCCTCTTGCTTTTGGACAGAAGCAAGCATAAGCACTAAGCTGTCCTTCACTAAGGAAGCACTACATTTACGCCATGTACTCGCAAACACAACAGCCTCGATACGTACGATTCGATCTTCAACTTCTGCAAATGCCATTGCTTGTCCATTTTTACTTGTGTAAGGACGAACAGAAGCAATACGTACTGGAACTACAGCCTTGTAGCCTTCTTCTCGATCATAAAGTTCAATTAAAGAATCGATATTTGTGCCTTGTAGTCCAGTCAACAAATCGTCAAGCGGATGTCCTGACAAATACATACCGAGCAATTCATATTCATGCTCTAGCTGCTCTGTCATCGTAAAGCTTCGAATATTGGGTAATTCTACGTCCCAGTTTTGAATTTCTTCAAAGCCAAATAGTTCAATTTGTAAATCATCGCGTTGTTTCTTCCACTTCGTTACAGCTTCTAGCATATCATCTAGTGCTGCTAATAATTGCGCACGATGTCCTTCAAACTGATCGAAGGCTCCGGCAAGCACAAGTGATTCTAATACTCGCTTGTTCACAACTCGCAAATCTACTCGTTTGCAGAAATCAAGCATAGAAAGATACGGTTTCTCACTTCTACCTGACACAATAGAGTCAATGGCTTGTGTACCTACATTTTTGATTGCAGCTAGACCGAAGCGTATCCCTTCATGCGTTGGTGCAAAGTTCAAGCCACTATTGTTCACACAAGGCGGTAATACAGAAATCCCCATTCGTGAGCACTCGTCCACATATTGCGCAGCCTTTCTCATATTGCCAGTCACTGACGCAAGCATTGAGGCCATAAAAATAATTGGATAATGCGCTTTGAACCAAGCTGTACGAAAAGCTAATACGCCATAGGCAACAGCATGCGCTCGCGGGAATCCATAATCTGCAAAGCGAACAATCATATCATACACTCCATTGGCACTTTGCTCATCGTATCCCATGCCAATGCTACCTTGCACAAAATGTGTCCGCTCTTCATCAAGCACTTCACGCTTTTTCTTAGAAACCGCTCTTCTTAATAAGTCTGCTTCTCCTAGCGAAAAGCCTGCCATATGAGATGCAATCTGCATAATTTGCTCTTGGTATACAATGATACCGTAAGTATCTTGCAAAATATGGCGAAGTGAGTCGTGAGGATATTCGACAATAATTTCGCCATGCTTACCATCGATATACTTTGGAATAAACTCCATTGGACCCGGTCTGTAGAGTGCTAACACAGAGACAATATCTTCGAAGTTGGATGGTTTCATGTCACGTAATACACGTCTTACACCCGTTGATTCTAACTGAAATATCCCGGTCGTTTCTCCTTTACTTAGCATTTTATAGGTTAGTGGATCATCATCAGCAATTTTCTGAAAATTAACTTGTTGCTTATGAAGCTCCTCAACCCAGCGATGTGCTCTTCCCAAAATCGACAATGTTCGAAGTCCTAGAAAATCCATTTTCAACAATCCGACGGCTTCTAAATGCTCCATAGAATATTGCGTCAGCAGCATATCCTCGCTACCAATTTGAAGCGGTGTATATTCCGTTAATGGCTGTGCTGCAATAACAACGCCTGCAGCATGCGTAGATGAATGTCGTGGCATACCTTCTACTTTAATAGCCATATCAATTAATCTTCTAGTGCTCGCACTTCCATCGTAAGCAGCACGTAGCTCCTTGCTTTGTACTAATGCTTGCTCGAGCGTAATCCCCAGCTGATTCGGAATAAGCTTAGCTGCTCGATCAACTTCTTGAAATGCAATATTCATCGCCCTACCAACATCGCGTATTGCAGCCTTCGCAGCCATCGTACCGAATGTAATAATTTGCGCGACATGCTTATCGCCGTACTTTGCTCCTACATATTGAATCACTTCGTCACGGCGCTCATCATCAAAGTCAATATCGATATCAGGCATACTTACCCGCTGCGGATTAAGAAAACGCTCAAAGAGCAGCTTGTACTTAATTGGGTCTACATCTGTAATATGAAGGCTGTAGGCAACGAGACTCCCAGCACTTGAGCCACGACCAGGTCCTACTGCAATATGGCTTTCTTTTGCAAACCGAATGAAATCCCAAACGATGAGAAAATAATCCTCATACCCCATCTTCTCAATGACAGCGAGCTCGTAATGTAGTCGCTCCGTAACCGTTTGACGGAATGTGGCATCATTATGCCATTGCTGGCTATCGCCATATCTTAAATTCATCCCGTCGATACATAGTTCTTGAAGATATGAATTAGAAGTATGCTGCTCTGGAATCGGCCAAAACTGCGGCAAATTCGCTCTACCTAGCTGTAATTCAACATTGCAACGTGCAGCAATTTCCGCAGTATTTCGAATCGCTTCTGGTACATGTTGAAAACGTTCTACCATTTCAGCGCCTGTTCTTAAATACAACTGATCTGTTTCCATCTTAAGTCGATCTTCATCTTGTAGTGATTTCCCTGTACCGATACAGATCAATACCTCTTGCATCGCTGCATCATGCGGGTCAATATAGTGCACATCATTCGTCGCAACTAAAGGTATATCTAGTTCTTCTGCCAGTTGAATCATCAGCGTCTCAGCTTGCTTCTGCTCTAGCATGCCGTGGTTTTGTATCTCTAGATAATAACGATCTCCAAATATCTCTTTATGGCGCAAGGCAGCAGCTCTTGCTTCATCGATACGTTGATGTAGCAAATGCTGATTAACTTCACCGCCAAGACATGCACTTAAGCATATAATCCCTTCGGAATGTTGACGTAACAGCTCATAATCAGCACGTGGCTTATAATGCATCCCTTCAACTTGTGCGGTCGAAACGATTTTCATCAAGTTACGATACCCTTGTTCATTCTCAGCTAATAAGATGAGATGATAGATTGGATTATCTTTGCGATTCCCCTTTTCAAAACGAGAGCCCGTAGTAAAATATATTTCACAGCCAATAATCGGCTTAATATTATATTCCAGACATGCTTTATAGAAGGCAATAGCCCCATACATAACACCATGATCAGTGAGTGCTAAAGCTTTCATCCCTTTGCTTGCAGCAGCCTTAACGAGCTCCTTAATTCTGGCTGCGCCATCTAACAAGCTGTATTCACTATGAACGTGAAGATGTACAAATTGCTCTGCCATTGTTGTGCTCATCAATTCTCACCCCTTCTACTACAAGTTCAGGTTTTATTCCTCTCATTTTATCATATTAAGTAGGGACACGCCCATATAATGATATATAGCCATTTGCGTCATCGAAGTTTATGCTTCCGAAGCTACTTTTCATGATTAGGAAGTAATACAGGTAGAACATAAAAAGTTTGGTATATGCTTCCGAAGTACTTTTTAATTTCTAAGAAGTATTTCATGGGGTAAAATAAAAAAGTTTAAGGAGGTATTTTAACTTGAATGAGTTCCTTTCAAAAGCAGGACTTGATTTCTTTGTCGCCTTTGGTATTGTATTAGGCGGGTCGCTCCTTGCAGGTGTCGGTGCAGTATTTATGCTAATGCCTCCGGCAACAGTGATACTAGATACTGCTTCTCGACTTAAAATATGGGCAATTGTCGCAGCAATTGGAGGATCTATTGATCCAGTACGTGTCATTGAGAGCAATATTAGTGCTGGGCAAATCTCACCAGCCATTCAACAAATATGCTTTATCTTGTTCGCTTTTCTCGGAGCACATACTGCTACCGAGCTTATTAAGCTAGCATGTAAGGGGGCAATCACGTAATGCGTTTACCACCCTTTGAGCGTTACTTCCGTTTGCTGCAACTTATAGGGGTATTCATTATTGGGTTATTGGTGGGAGCTATCATATTGAACACATTGCATACCGCACAATTTGAAGCATTCTACAACTCAAGATCCGAACTAGAGGAAAAATTAATTCAGTATGAAGAGGACATTCAAAACCTATCACAATATAAGTCACAGCATTCTGTCATCAAAAGCTTAAAGCTACGTATAGAGGAAGAAAATAACGTAACTGAAAAACCAAAGCTAGACACATTAACTCAAAGTGAACTACTCAAGCAGGTGCGTGAAGATCTGTCGATATTTATCGGACAAAGTATATACGATATCGATTCCAACGCGCAATTTGCACGAAAAATATTGGAGAAGAAAGTATACTCCGGTGTATTAGACAATGATTACACCATTGAGATGAAAACAGTATTACTAGTCGATAATACGCTGCAAGTATGGATGATTGTTAGAAAATACACACCACCACCCTCATAGAAATAAGATATCTCCACTCACAAAAGCCCGCAGTTTGAACCGATACTATTAGGAGAAATCTAGAAATAAATATGATACAATAAGCAACATATGAATACTCCCGCCACTTACCAAAGCTGTCGCTTCGATTGAAGTGGGGGTTTCTGATGGTTCATCCCATTTATTTCAGGATGCTTAACACCAGTGGAGTTGACACGTTGATGGTCTGGTTACCATCCAACCCCTCTATCCCATTCGCATCTTTGACCGATACGTTTGGGAATACTTTCGCATAATATTGGCTGCACCGTTGACATCAGCATGAATCAAACCCTTCGTGTTCTGATACAGACCACGACACATCCGTTTGCCTGAGAAGATCCATGTCCCTTCTTCACCATAACTCGGTAACGGATCTTGATCTACAAAGCTGGCTTTCGAAGTATACGCCTCTTCGGTCAGGATCACGATGATTCCCTGCTCAGCTGCCTTATACTCGATCATCTTGATGAGCATGTGATGGGGAATATGATGGAAGGACTGATTATTTCGCCGTCCAATTCCGGATGCTTGTTTCCATCCATCGTTATGGGAAAGTGACGAGAGAACTTCCAATTAAATTATAGAAGTGGAAGTTCTCTCGGCGAAAACGGATAGAAAATGTGGTTCAATATGCTACATAGCATCACCCAGCAACGTGAACGCCTGCGTACACAAGCGGTCAATCTTTAGCACGAGGCTTTAAACGAAAGTTCAAAATCGTGGGCTGTCAGCACCAAGAAGATGACTTTCAGCGAAAACGAGTAGCACAGTGTACGTAATTGGTACACGAGCACACGCAGGCTTTCGATGGAGGGCATATTCGCCGCCGACTAAGCTTCGTCAGCATTCTCATCGTGATCACAGTCCACGATTTTGAACTACATCTTAAGAAAGGAGTTGATGATTGTGACATTGTTAATACAGTGGTTCCTCTCCCCCGTCATCTTCATAAGTGCCTTATTCGCTATCTACTTTAGCGTGAAGTCTAGACAAGCAAAGGAGCCAATTAAGAAAGGTATCCTTGGCGGGAAGCTTAATATAAGTATGGGAATTATGCTTATATTCATCTCATTCGTACAGCTCTTTCTATCGAATGAATCCACACTACGTATTGTGCTAGGGGCGGTGTTCTTAGTACTCGGTATTTTCAACCTATTCGCCGGAATGCGTAATTTGAGTTTTTATCAAAGAAAAGTTGCTCAGCATGAACAATAATTTCGTTTAATATGGGTCGATCATTTGAGCCGCCAAAATTGCTTTGGCGGCTAAGCCTTGTTTGTCTGTTACTGTAATTTCTATTTTAGTAACCATCCGACTTAGCTCTAAAGGCTTGGCTGAAATCGAGATATCGGTTTCGATCGGCAACGGGCGAAAGAAATACGTATTTACACTATCCAATAGAAAATCCCGTTTAATCGTTTCTCTAATCATATTACGAGCAGCCTGTGCCATTAATGTACTTAGTAAGCCCTCTGATGCCATTCCGAGAGCACCTGACATTTGAGGTGTAATCTTCCCTCTAAACACCATACTTGCATCCTCACTAACAATATCTGATTCCAGTACAAACCCCGTCCATATTAAATTTTCAAATGTCTCTCCAGTTTCAGGCTGTTTCCCAGCAAAGCGCATAGCATCAAGTACTTCTTTTCTAGTTATAACCGCTAATAATTTCCGATGTCGGTCGACAATTGGTAGCAAATCTATACCTTCTAATGCCATCGTATGGACGGCGGACGTTACTGTAATATTAGGTGCTGCAGTAATTGGATGCTTCGACATTATTTTGTCTACCTGCATACTGTCCTCTGCTCCTGCTGCATCCTTTGCCGTCATCATCCCAACTACTCTACCACGATCATCCAGTACAGGAAATCGTGCAGATCCCGTCGTTTTGAATAACTCATAATACTCGGCAATAGTCTGCCTCGTATACATCACATCTGCTGGTTTCGTAAATGTTACGATATCTTCAAGTAGAATGATCTTTCTACGAATGAGTCGATCATACATTGCTCTATTAATCATTGAAGCAACTGTAAATGTATCGTGACGAGTAGAGAGTATTGGCAATGCTAGCTCATTCGCTAGATCAATGACTTCTTGTTCAGGCTCAAAACCACCCGTTAACAATATACCCGCGCCTTGCTCTAACGCTCGTCTATGTACATTTTTGCGGTTACCTACAATAAGTAGTGATGCCTCGTTAATATAGCGCAGCATCGCTTCTAGCTCCATTGCTCCAATTACAAATTTCTGGAGTGTTTTTTCAAGCCCTTCTAATCCACCGTGTAATCGCCCCTCAACGATTTCAGCTACTTCTCGAAACGATAATTGATCCAGCGCTTCTCTTCGTTTACGATCTATACGAACAGTTCCAATTCTTTCCTTCGTTGAGACCAATCCAGTAATTTCGGCATCCTTGAACGCTTTATAGGCCGTTCCTTCGCTAACCTTCAACTCCTTAGCAATTGCTCGAACGGAGATGCGCGTACCTACAGCTAGGCTTTGTATGTGATTGATAATTATTTCATGCTTTGTCATCGTTGATGATTGATTATTCTGATCATTAGATATTCCGTAATGTTTGGTGGTCATCCTCTTCACCCTTTCATTACTATTGTAGCATCTTCATACAATTTAGCTACATCGGAACGGTCTCCATAAATGCTGACACAAAAAATCCCTATCCAGATAAACACTGATTAGGGATTGTATAGTATTACGCGAAATTAAGATGCCGTTCCTTTGACTTTTTTCTTATTCCCTTCATTCTTGCCTCTGCCTTTCATGATAGCGATCAGTTTCTTCTCGAAACGAAGTGAGCGCTGGCGCTTGATCTGCTTAAGTCTCTCACGCTTATTCTCACTCATTAAAATAATATTGCCGTTGGCAGCGATGACAAGTGCCGAAAAAGCTACCCATATGATCCAAAATGCATTTGCTAAGGGATCAGCTGACATTCCCATTTTAGGTAATGCAAAAAATAACATAACGACAGCTAGTCCCAAATTTATAAATGGTAATAATTTAAGCTTCATATATAATCTTCCCCTCTCTCATAATTAATTACTTACTAGAGCATATGAGAAAGATTCAGCTTGTATGCTATTTTTTGCGAATCACCAACAAGTCTTTGCCTACATACTATACTCTAACCCTATTACCGAAATATTCCATCAAAGTTGTAACGTTCTAACGGAAGTCCGAAAGGAGCGCAAGTATGTGGAAATCCAAATTTATCGTTCCTCTTCATATTGTCGATAGCATCGCTCATGACACTATCCATATTAGTGAAACGATTATGAAGAAGCAGAACATTCCCAATGCACAGCATATTACAATTCAATTTGGAGTTCATACCCATGCTGTCAAAGTATTGCCAAATCCGAAAAACCAAGGGCTATATATGCACCCAAAAATGGCTCAGCAATTAGGTATTCCACTATTAACAAGTAAAACTATGCAATTTGATATTCAATATTTAAGTAAGCTTTCTACGATTAAATTAGGACCACTACTTTCAGTCCTCATTAACAAAGAAACACCAGAGGATATGAATAAACCTTTCGGTGTTATTAGTTCTTTTTGTCGTGAGTTGGCTGAATTTTGCCATGCTACGGGCGCAACTGTTTATTTTTTCACCCCAACCTCTATTCCTTTAACAGGTACGATCATTAACGGTTGGATATTGGATGGAGAATGGAAGAAACGTCCAATGCCATTAGCTGAGATTATTTATAATCGATTACCGACACGCACAATTGAGAATCAAGCTCATGTACAGCAACTATTCACGCAAACCGCTAAAAAACACAATCTATTTGTTTTTAACGAACGGTTTCTTGATAAGCATGATGTCTTTCATGCACTTGGGGACGATGAAAGCGTCAAGCACTATTTGCCAGAATCATTACTACTGGAAGAGTATTCCACATTGAAATATATGCTTAGCAAATATGATGTGCTTTATGTGAAACCCGTTCAAGGTAGTCTAGGTAGAGGGATTTATCGTATTACAGCATTAGATAATCAGAAAATGATCACGTTAGAAAAAGCAAGTTCAACTTCGCAAAAACCACTCAAATTCCCAACAGTATCTAGCTTATATCGCGTATTCAAACCGAAACTAGCGCAAAAAAAATATCAAATTCAACAAGGTTTATCTGTATTACAAGTAGGCCGGAGTCCTGTAGATTTCCGAGCGCTTGTGCAGAAAAATGCTAACGGAGCTTGGAGCATTACATCAATCGTAGCAAGAACAGCTGGGAATGAACGATTTGTCGCTAACCTAGCACGTGGTGGAACAATCGATACCGTCACTAATACGTTATCGCGAACAAATCTATTACAACATCTAGATGCTGCTGCTATGCTCGTCGCTTTAAAACAAGCAGCTATTGCGATAGCACAGTCGATCGATAATAATATCGATGCACATTTTGGTGAATTAGGAGTAGACCTAGCTATCGACATTCACGGCAAAGTATGGCTATTAGAAGTTAATTCTAAGCCATCCAAAAATGATAACACCCCGTTGCATAATAATAAGATACGACCTTCAGTCAGAATGGTAGTTTCTTATGCGAAATATCTAACTGGTTTTGAGGAAGGGAGAAATTCCCATGGAAGTCATAGAATTAGGAATAGCCGTCGCAAAAATTGAATACTTGGAAGATAGCACTAGGACCGATGTGTTACTGCCCGAGCCTAAGTTTTATCAACAATTAAGTCAATTAGGTGAGCTGCATAATATAGCTGTATTTATTTTTTCTGCTAATGAATGGCAGCAGCATGATCAGTTACTTTTTGGCTTTCGTTACACACAGCAAGGCTGGAAGCGCCAATCTGTGCCTTTTCCCGATGTCGTGTTCGATCGTTGTTTTTACGCAAGTTCCAAGGAACGTATAAAGATGGAATCCGTACTTGCTGCTCTACGGCGCCAAAAACCTTATCATCTCATTAATAATTATCTACCAACTAAATTACAAGTTTACGATCAACTTAACACCGAAGAATTGTTAATTCCTTATTTGCCTCATACTGATTCTATTCAAACACTACCCGAAATTTCACAATGGCTAAAGCTATATCCGCAAGGCATTATTCTCAAACCAGCTGCAGGTATGCATGGCAAAGGCGTTGTTCATATATACTACAATCCAGAGCTACAACTCTATCAAGTAAGTGGACGTAATCTTCGTAATGATAGCTTTGAAACTAGCTTCTCACGTGAACTTTCTTTGTTGAAATGGCTCTACAAATTCAAGAAGCATTTACACTATGTTGTTCAGCCTTACTTCTATTTACGCGATGATAAAGGGCAGCCTTTCGATATTCGAGTACTACTACAAAAAGATGATCATGGCCAATGGCAACAGACAGGCAGTATTGCAAGGGTAGGTAGACAAGATGGATTAACATCAAATTTACACGGCGGTGGTGAGGCACAATTGCCATTACCACTATTGTCGAAAAATTTGGGCAGCTATAAAGCAGAACGTTTACTACAGGAAATCCATATAATAAGTGGGCAAACAGCTATTGCCATCGAGCAGCATTTCGGACGCTTTGGAGAGCTTGCATTAGACTTTGGTGTCACTCCACAAGGACGCATATGGTTATTAGAATGTAATAGTAAGCCAGGTCGCCAAGCTTTCAGTATTGGCTTAGATCGTAACGATGCACAACTTGCAATCGAGCGACCACTCCAATATGCAAAATTTTTGTATGATCATTATCGCTATAAGCAATATGCCGTCAGGTAAGTTAAATAAGTTAAGCAAGATAAGTAATGGCGAGCAAGCAGCTACATTTTTCAAGCCTGGTTCAAAAAGATCGCTCGTACGTCCCCAAAAATGTCATGTGATCGATTTGAACTTCTATGTAGATTAACTTTGCTCCAACAATCAGGAGGTACATTGATGAGTCTTACCATTTGCAACATACACTTCTCACAGCAGCCTGAGCAGGTCGTATATGCTTCCAAATCGCTCATCCAAGAGCTGCAACTTAATACGTCTAAGCCCCTTATTATACGACTAGGGCAGAAGGAAATAAAAGCATTAATAAAGCCATTAAAGCGTGCGGGTAAACATCTATATTTATCATCCGGTATTCGCGAAATCATTAAAGTTCCAAGTAGCGGTACTATTCATCTGTTCCCCCGTGATACTAATGATATCCAATTAGGACCTCTCATCGGCATATTAACCGATGTTATCAAACCTGGCGAAGGCTCACCCTTCAACTCCCGCTCTTCATTCGTTAAACAAGTCATTAAAGCGGGTCATAACAAAGCGTATACGTTCGGCTTTACACCAGCTGATATTAATTGGCAAAATAAAACAATACACGGCTATTTTCTCAATGCACAAGGGACTTGGTTTCGCCGCGAAGTAGCTTTTCCAGATGTTATCTACAACAGATTACCCAATCGAAAGACTGAAATTGGACCATCGATGACCGCATTACGAGAACGTTTTGTAAAAATCGGTATTCCCTTTTTCAATTGGAGTTTCTTGAACAAAGCTGATGTATACGAATTTCTCGACAATGACCCTGAGGCGCTACTTCATTTACCCGAATCAGTGACAAATCCTTCGCAAGAAAAAATGAAATCGATGCTTCATCAATATAAATTTATCTACTTTAAGCCCGGTACCGGCAGCCTAGGCTATGGCATCTACAGAATTACGTATCACCAACAAAATGGCTATTTCGTTCGATATCGTAACAATCGTACGAATACGCTATTGAAATTTACAAGCTTCGAAAAAATGTATCGCACACTATCGTTAAAGCATGGGGAAGGAATAAAAAACTATGTTGCTCAACAAGGTATCCGCTTAATTGAATTAGATAAATGCCCTGTCGACTTTAGATTTCATATGCATAAAGATATTAATAACGAATGGCAGCCTGTCGGTATCGGAGCAAAAAAAGCGGGTCGTGGTAGCGTAACAACTCATATGAAAAGCGGAGGTACATTACTCACACCTCAGCAAGCTCTCCAATATTCGTTCGGCAATCGAACACATGAGATTCTAGAAAAAGCAAAGAATATTTCTGTTAAAATTTCCGAAGCGATTGAGCGGAACTATTCACACCGACTTGGTGAACTTGGATTAGATATCGGAATAGATCAAAATGGTGATGTGTGGATGTTCGAAGCTAATGCAAAACCAGGCAGATCTATTTTTAAACATCCCGAGCTTCGAATCGCAGGCAGAGAATCATTGAATCATATTGTGGAGCATTGCTTATATCTTAGTCAGTTTCAAGGGGGCGGAGTATCTTGAATAGTCCCTCAATAGAAGAAACCCCCGATCTTAATCAATTTGTAAACAATGTATTTGCGATCTTAACCTCTAACGATGCGCAAGGAAAAATGCGCGGTAATCGAAGTAATTTTATCGATATTATTCAAGCAGGACGAGAAATGGGATTTACCGTCTATGTACTTCCCGTCGAGCACCTAACGTTGAATCGCGAGCAATTAAGGGGTTATGTGTATGTTAATAATACCAAACGTTGGATACAAAAATGGATGCCTTTTCCGAACATTATATATAATCGCATCCCTCTTCGTTCCTATGAAGAAACCGCTGCCGTGAAAACAAAGTTGGCAGCTTGCCAAAAAAATTCAGATCTAATTTTATTCAATCCAACGTTTTTCAATAAATGGGAATTACATCGCTGGTTACGCCGTTCAAAAATTACAAAAGCCTATATTCCACTTACTCGTAGACTCAGTAGCGCTGCTACACTTGAAGATATACTACAACAGCACTCCTATTTGTATTTGAAGCCAGAAAGCGGAAAAGCTGGAAAAGGTATTATGACCATTGTCAAAAAAGACAATAATACTTTACCATATCGACTGAACATTCAAGAGAAAACGTACAGTACCACCTTCAATTGTGCAACGTTCAAAAAACTTTGGGCACGTATTCAACAAGAATGTGGTACTGTTCCATATATTGTGCAACAAGGGATTCCATTAGCGACGTATCGTAACCGCAAATTCGATCTACGCACATTGATCCAGAAAAACGGAAGTGGAAACTGGGAAATTACAGGTCTTGGAGCACGAATAGCAGGAAGTACAAGTATTACAACCCATGTACCTCGTGGTGGTAGTATTGATGAGCCGCTGAAATTGCTAACCCATGCATTCGATACGACAGAAGCTCAGAATATTATAGATAAAGCATCTAAAGCTGCTATTAAAATTGCTAATCAAATTGAGCGCAGTGCAAATTATCGACTAGGTGAAATGTCTATGGATATTGGAGTGGATCAACTCGGGAATGTTTGGTTCTTCGAAGCAAATTCTAAACCGATGAAATTCGATGAACCACATATTCGTAAAGCATCATTACAACGCATTTTTCAATATAGTCAGCATCTACTCAAACAATAGCTGAAAACAGGAGGTGCAACATTCATGCTAACCCGTCACACTTCCAGATCTTGGAATAAACAGAGAGCAAAAATTTTGAACTTTATTAGCCACTATGGAGAGAAAAGAATTACGCTTGCCACACTTCACAGTTTACGTGCGCTCTCTGATGAACAACTAAACTACCAATCATCACCTGATATTGTTCCAGCTTCTGTTGTTACTTTCAGCGATCAAGGTAAATTAACAGGAGTAGGATATGCCATTGGAGATGGTAGTGGACATTGTCTCATCGTAGTGCGACCAGAGGACCGAAAAAGCGGTATCGGCTTTCAAATTATGAAGGAACTTATCGATAATCTAGACTGTTTTTCATGTCATGTTGCGATAGATAATATTTCTAGTTTGACACTTTGTTTCAAAAATGGACTGCATGCTGTATCCATGTTCAAAGGTCCGACCGGAAAGGCAACCTTACGTTTTGAAAGGAGTTCAGTTCATGGCGCGGCTACTGTTAGGAATACTAACACTATATCTCAATGACAACAGAATATTAGAAGAACGAAAAATATATGAGCAAATGACGATTGAAGCCGCACAGCTTGGCATTAATATCATTGTGTTCACGCCCGAAGATATGTCGACACATCAGGCGAAGGTTAGAGCTCATTATTTCGATACCACTCAAAAACGTTGGGCGCGGAAATGGGCGAATATTCCGAAGTACGTCTTCGATCGTTGTCGCTTTCAGAAATCACATCGCATGAAATCATTACAAACATTTAAAGCGCAATATCCCAACATTCATTATTTGAATAAACCCATTGGGCATAAATGGATTGTTCATCAGAAACTAGAGGAACATCTCCCTATTCGCCCTTATCTCCCTCATACGATCCACTATTCAAATGTAGCGGATATTGCCTATATGTTAAATCTATATAAAGTAATTTATCTTAAGCCTGTTAACGGCACAGGTGGTCGTGGCATTCTACGTATCGAAAAATCATCCAATGAGATGGTTTTTATTGAAGGAAGAGATCATGACCGTAATATTATATCTCCACAAAAATTAAGTCTATCATCACTACGTACTTTTGTGCAGAGATGGAACGGGGTTAACTCTAATTATTTGATTCAGCAAGGTATTCCCTTACAGCTTGCTAGTGGGAGAGTACATGATTACCGCGTACTCGTTCAAAAGGATGGAAATGGACAATGGAATGTAACGGGGTGTGCAGGAAGGATAGGAGCTAAGCGCAGTATTACGGCAAATCTTCATGGTGGCGGATCTGCAGTTCCGATGGAAAAATTAATGCGTAGCTTTATCGATAACAATATTAATATAGCTGCTGTACAAAATCAGGTAAATGATCTTTCCATCGAGATCGCTTCATATCTAGAAATGTGTTATTTTACATTGTATGAGTTAGCGATTGACATTGCAATTGATCGCGAAGGTCAAATATGGATTATTGAAATCAACCCTAAGCCTGCACGTGAAGTTTTCAAAGAGATAGGTCTTCTTGATGTTTATAAAAGTGCAATTCGCAAACCACTTGAGTATGCTAAATATCAATATTTGAAAAATGAAAGTTAATAAGCAATATGCCAGCTGCCTGACAGCTGGCATTTTCTGTTCCTTACTGGAATCTACAGATAACTATTGCATCAAATGCAGTAGCCGTTTACTATTATAGTTTAATCATACATTATGTATCATCGGTATCAATTAGTGCTTTCTATATTATTCAGAATAAAAAAGGAGTTACAACCTATTATGTTGAAGTCGCTATTACGCGCAATGACTGAGCTAACCTCTCAAAAATGGATTTCTCGTATTACAGGCGCATTCGCACAGTCTCGTGGAAGCCGTATTTTCATCCGAAAATTCGCTTCAATATATGGGATAAAAGTTGCAGATGCAGAAAAACCAATTGAGCAGTATCGAACGTTAAATGAGTTTTTCACCAGACGACTAAAACAAAACCTTCGTCACATCGATACGACAGCTTCTGCACTTATATCACCTGTTGACGCTCTTATTACTAGTTGTGGCGTCATTCATAACGGAACGATTGTAAATGTGAAGGGACAAGACTATTCCGTCTCAGAATTGCTAGCAGATGATGTGCTAGCCAAAAAGTTTCTTAACGGCTATTATTATGTGCTGTACTTAAGCCCAACTGACTATCATCGTATTCATACTCCAATCGAAGGAACGATTATTGGCCGAGTACATTTGCCAGGTAAAGTATACCCTGTTAATAACTTTGGACTGACTCATATGAAGCGAGTACTTAGTCGAAACGAACGTTTAATTACATATATTAAAAGTAATATGAATACAGTAGCCGCTGTTAAAGTTGGTGCAATGAATGTAAGCAGCATTCATTATGTACATGATCATAAAGTTCAAGTTGAGCGTGGTGAAGAGCTTGCATACTTTGCGTTCGGCTCCACTGTAGTATTACTGACGGAAACTAACTCATATGAAGCTGACCCTGCTGTTCAATTGAATAGCAAAGTGTTGATGGGACAAAAACTTGGGACAATGGTTGAAAAATCATAAAGACAGATACAAAACGCGTAGTTATCTGAATTTCTCGTTCAGTTAGCTACGCGTTCTTTTGTTATCTTATTTCAGATGGGTTTTTTCCAGTGTATTGTTTGAACTGACGGCTAAAGAAAAATATATCTCGGTAGCCCAGTGCATCTGCTACTTCCGTCACATTCATCCCCGCATGAGTTAGTAAATATTGCGCTCGATCTATTCTCGTTCGAATCATATACGTTTGAACAGACATACCTAATACTTCTCTAAACTTCATTGAAAAATATCGAGGTGATAACTGTGCGCGCGTCGCAAGATCTTCAACGCGGTGAGCAACACTAGGATTTTGTCGAATAAAGTTAGCCACCTCATGAATAGCTTCGGTTAACTGATTACTTGCTTTTTTCTCTGTTGGCGTCTGGAAATCCGCACGAAGCAGATGAATCATTATTTGTTTCAAAACAAGCTTAGCTTCTTCCTCCGCAGCAAAAGTTTGAATAAGAAATAATCGAACATAACGAGATAATAAAAATTCAAAGTCTATCGTATCTTTTAGTACACGATAGCGCTTTGGAATGACCTCTACGTCTTCTTCCGTAGCAAAGTGAATATATGTTAGCACTAATGGCTTTTGTGGATTATGTGTAGCACTCGTATAATCTCCTGGGCGGAATAAGAAGCAGCTTCCAGGACCTACCTCGTGATGTACGCCGTTAACTTCAACATCTCCTTCTCCGCTCCATACGTAGAATAGATCAAAATTCGGCATAGGTTTTTCTCGTCTTGCCCATCTCCAACCTGGCTCACAAACAATTTTTGCAAATGCAGGCTTTAGCACTAGCTTCTCTGGCGATATGTCTAGCATAATTGACCACTCCTACTACTTTATTTCTTATAATCAAATGTAATCTATTAAAGTCTCTATACAAATTGTGCAAAAAATAATACCCCTATACTCCATTATAATTAAACTTGCGAAAGGTTCAACAGAAAATTAATGCAAATTGCTTGATTGAAACTTTTTTCAGTTGTTCATGGTCTAGTTGCAGTAATAATGTTATAATATGTGCGACTGCACTAACCTATAAATATGATTGATTTCGGAAGGATGGAATGAAGTCCATGAACCCATTAGCTCAGCAACTTAATGAGACGCTGCAACAAGAAAGTCCCGCTGTCTATGACATGTTATCTAATCTAGGGAAAGCAATTTACTTCCCGAAAGAAGGTATTCTTAGCCAATCTGCAGAAGCAAAGGCTAAAGCAAAAAAGTATAATGCTACAATTGGTATTGCAACTGAAGGTGGCAAGCCAATGCACCTTAAAGTTATCCAAGATACTTTAAGCGCTTATGATCCTAAAGATATTTACGAATATGCTCCTCCTGCAGGTAAGCCGGAACTTCGTACTGCTTGGCGTGAAAAAATGGTAAAAGATAATCCTTCATTAGCTGCTGTACAAGCTGAGATTAGCAATCCAATCGTAACGAATGCATTAACGCATGGTCTAAGTATTGTTGCTGATCTATTTGCCGATACAGGGGACGCTGTTATTATCCCGAATAAAAATTGGGAGAACTATGAATTAACTTTCGGTGTTCGTCGTAATGCTGAAATCGTGGAGTATCCACTATATAATGAAGATCAACGATTCAATAGTGATGGTTTACGCGAAGCATTGCTTGCTCAAAAGGGCAAAGGTAAAGCTATCGTCATCTTAAACTTCCCTAATAATCCAACTGGTTATACGCCAGATGATCGAGACGGCGCTGCTATTGTTGCTGCAATTCAAGCGGCAGCTGAAGAAGGTATTAAAGTTGTTGCAGTAACTGATGATGCTTACTTCGGATTGTTCTTCGAGGATTCAATGAAAGAATCTTTGTTCAGCAAATTAGCTGATCTTCATCCTAATGTACTTGCAGTTAAAATTGATGGTGCTACAAAAGAAGAATATGTATGGGGCTTCCGTGTAGGCTTTATTACTTATGCATCATCTTCCAAAACAACACTTGCAGCACTTGAACAAAAAACGATGGGCATTATTCGCTCTACAATTTCAAGTGGTCCTCATCCATCTCAAACTTTTGTCTTGCATGCACTTAAATCTCCTGAATTCGAAGCTCAAAAAGCCGAAAAATTCGAGATTATGAAAAATCGTGCGAACATTGTAAAAGGCTTGCTAGATAGCGATCGCTATGGCGATGCATTGCAATACTATCCGTTTAACTCTGGATACTTTATGTGCTTGAAGCTTTCCAATGTAACTGCTGACGCTGTTCGTCTATTACTTCTAGACAAATACGGTATCGGAACGATTGCACTTGGAGATACCGATCTTCGTGTTGCCTTCTCTTGCATCGAAGGCGAACAGCTAGAAGACTTATTTGATTGTATCTACAAAGCAGTTGTTGAACTGACAGAACAAGCTTAATCATATTTTTATACGATGAACGTTCATCTTACAACAAAAAATCGACGCTTGGATTTTACCAGGCGTCGATTTTTTAATTGTATCTATTAATCGAGATCATCGACTTCTTTTTCGAGCTTGCGTTTCATATTGAAAGCACGAACGATCGGATATAGTATGGCGAACGCAATCATTACAATAACTTGTGAACCATGTCCACTCCACATCGGAGTCGTCGTCATTAGTAGAACAAAAAGCAACATATAGCTTAATATTCGATCGATCATAATGATCTGTTGTTGCTGAAGCTTTAACTGCATCGGGAATATATCTTTCCAAATCGCGTAGCGATGTACTTTGCGTAATGAGCCTATTTGCAATGTTATAATTATACCAAACAGTATATAACTAATAACTGTTCCCCATCCATCGATGCCATTACCTGTAGCCGCTAAGTAGTTAACAAGTCCACCGAGAATAAGTAATCTTATACAAATACCACCGATTTCAGTACGTACGAACGTTATCAAATGTAAATATACGAATGTATATTGCTTCCGATATGGTACGAATGGAATAATCCAGCTCAAATATTTTCTTTGCTTCACAATAGGTGGACCAACACGTACATCAATGAACCAACTAAAAAATGAATAGAGGCGTCGCATCGTGATTTGTTCTTCTGTAATTAAGCGATCCCATGGAAATTGTTGCTTACTCGTCACTCTATAGAGAGTAGCTAGCATAGCGATTACAATAACCGTAAGACATAACATACCCCAGTGACTTGAAAGTAGCCAACCCAGCAATAACATAAACATTAACAGCCAACGGAATAATCGCATAATGTTCCGATTCATTGACCAGACCAACTGGCGTTCCTGCCAAGCCAGTACATGATTCACAGCTTTCATCAATACGAGTACCGTTATAAATATTATCGGTTGATAAGCATCGGTTTGACGATATAACGGCCAATATATCAATGTAACAATTAACAGATAAATGAAGCCATTTCGCAATGAGCGAATATGAGACTTTTTCATATACGAATGCAAGCGATGCTCCATCGGCATAAGAAATATCGTATCTGCTTCTTTCAACCATGTACGCAGAGGACTATAGCTTATTAATGGTGTGAGCACGAGCGCACCAATGAGTTCCAACGGGAAATTTTCCGGTACATTATTGATTAAATTAACATATTGAATAATGCTCACAATACCAATGAGCGAAAGAAAAGCCGGAAATCCACTCCGCATCATATAATTAATATATGGAAAAACTTCTTTCATGAAAGCATGCTTTCGTTTCTGCCATAAATGTACCACATCAGATGACATCAGACTTCCCCTCCATTTAACAATTCATAGAAGGCTTCCTCTAGGTTTCTCGCTTGACCTCCCCCTTGATTAGCTTGATCAAGCATTTGCTGTAATGTTCCTTGTGCCACCACTTGACCACCATCTAGCATGAGAAATCTATCACAATAGTGTTCAATTGTTGCAAGTATATGTGAGCTCATTAAAATCGATGAACCATTTTTCTTCACTTCCTCAAGCTCCTGAAGCAAGGAACGAATCCCTAGTGGGTCAAGACCGAGAAAAGGCTCATCAATGATGAATAAAGACGGTTTTGCTAATAAAGCACTCATAATCATTACCTTTTGTTTCATCCCTTTGGATAGATGGGCTGTAACTGCTTTACGCTTTTTCTCCATATGGTAACGTTGAAGTAATTGTTCAACCTGTTGTTCATATTGTTTCTGCGGGACACTATATGCCATCGCTGTTAAGCGCAAATGTTCCTCTACCGTTAACTCTTCGAAAAGAACAGGTGTTTCCGGTACATAGGTGTAACCACTTCTATACTTTTCAACATCATCCTGCAAGGTCGTCCCATTAATCATAATGGTTCCTTTATGAGGAGTCATTAATCCAAGAATATGTTTAATTGTGGTGCTTTTTCCAGCCCCGTTAACTCCGATAAGACCAATCATCTCACCTGACTCAATATGTAAATTAATATTTTGAATGATCGCTTTACGTGGACTGTATCCTCCACTTAATTGTTCAACACTTAATACTGTACTCATTCGTTCACCTCATTCTTTTCTTCATATAAGCATACCTAATTTCTACATGAATATCAAAAAAAGAGTAAAAGCAAATTGCTTTTACTCTTTAACCTTACATGTCTTAGGTAGTTTAATAGCAGAGTAAATCCACCGTATTACTTAGTTATCAGTAGATTGTCGCTTTTCTTTCAACCACTTAGGAGCACCTTTATTTTTACCGCTATTTGCTTTTTTCTTTGATTTAGCTTTTGCAATTGGACCAGTTTTTTTGTCTTTTTTCACACTACCATTATTGCTAATAAAGGAATTGCTCGAAGTGGAAATTTGACGTTCTTCACTTGATTGGTTTGTTTCTTGAGCTTTGTTAATTCCACTGTTATCGTTAGCAGTCGAACTTCCTTTTAATGGAGTAGACTTGATCGTATCCGTTTGTTTCCCCTTGCTAACACTCGCTTGTGGTCGATCCAAAGCTGCTGCCTGCTTACGAGGAATCGACTTCTCCGCTGGCTTGTATTTCGTTGCTTCAGCTACTTGAGCTTCATTCAACAATTTACCACGGAACAATATTCTTTCTTCAATCTTAATATTCAATTGCTTCATGAATTTGTCCATAATGAACTTTTCATGTGGCGTAATAATAGATATAACTAGACCTGATTTCCCCATACGACCTGTTCTACCTGCTCGGTGAACATAATGATCAGCATCGACAGCTGGCTCAATCTGAATAACTAAAGGTAGATCAATAATATCGATACCACGAGCAGCAACATCAGTAGATAATATCGCATCAAGCTTGCCTTCGCGGAACGCAGTTAATGTCGCTGATCTACGTTGTTTATCAGCTTCACCAAATAACGATTCGATCTTGAATCCTTCATATTTCATCTTCGTTTCCCAATTGGAAATTTGATTCGTATCATTGACGAATAACAGTGCGGAAGAAGCATTCACGGTGCGAAGCAATCGTCTTGCTGTATCTAGCTTAGAACGTTGATCACATACTACATAGAAATGTTCGATGGAGCTTGCTACTTTTTCTGCTGGTGTAATCATAATATGATGAGGTTGTTTCATCCAACGACCTTCATATCTGGACATTGTTGTTTCTGGATACGTAGCAGAGAAAAATGCAGTTTGACGAAACTTATTAACACTGAATAGTAAATTCTCAGTATCTGTAGGTGTGCCTAGCTCAAATGTTTGGTCTGCTTCATCGATAACTAGATACTTAACTTGATGAAGCTTCAGACGTTTACTCTTAACTAATTCATTCATACGACCAGGTGTACCAATAACGATATGCGGATTGAGCTTCAATTTTTCAATTTGACGCTTTGTAGCAGCCCCTCCAATTAATTGTTGAGCCTTAACACCTAGCAGCTCTCCATAACTCTCAGCCACACGGAAAATTTGCATCGCTAGCTCTTGAGTAGGTGCAAGTACTACAGCTTGAATCGCTTTTGAGTCAACATTAATAGTTTGCAAAATAGGCAGCAAAAATGCCAATGTCTTACCACTACCCGTTTGCGATTTGACTGAAATATCTTTGCCTTCTAACAATAATTGAATCGCTTGTTGTTGCACCTCGGTCGGGTCAACAATACCTTGCTTTATTAACTCTGAACTTAGTACTTCATTAATTCCAAGTTCTGTCCACTTCGTACTAGACATATTAAAATCCTCTCTTTGCCCATTAGGGCCCTTTGATGTTATTTTTTATTGAGCCATTTACCTGCTACCTTGTCGATGACTCTTGGAAAAAGCTGATACAACTTTAATCCAAAGGCCGGAATACGTGGTAGACTCAGCTCTGCACGCTGCGAATAGAGAAGTTTAATGATTTGCTTAACTACATATTCAGGCTGCATAATAAGCCATGAAATATTTTTAACGTAATTGCCATCAGGATCAGCAATATGGAAAAACTCGGTGTTTATCGGACCAGGATTAACTGCAGAAACTTTGATTGGTTTGCCCCTTAGTTCCATTCGTAATGAATTAGTGAACCCTAGTACCGCATGTTTCGTTGCAGCATAGGAGGTTGATTTGGCATTCCCGATCATTCCTGCTAATGATGCTATATTAACAATATGCCCGCTACCAGCACGTTCCATAATCGGAAGTACAGCTTTTGTGCATCGTACAATTCCCATATAGTTTGTGTCCATCATTTGTTCATATTCTGCAACTGATAAATCTTCAATACTATCAAATTTTCCATAACCTGCATTGTTAATCAATATATCAATTTTTCCATAAGTAGCAACAATATGATCTACTGTCGATTCAATATTAGCTAGATTCTGCACATCCATGACGTAGATCGCAGCTCGCCCTGATATTTTTTCTAACGCGAGAGTTAGACGTTGTTCATTTCTTCCTGTCAGTATCGTTATTGCACCTAAAGCAGATACTTGCTCGGCAAGAAGTGAACCAATGCCGCTTGAGGCACCAGTAATGAGTATTACTTTATCATTAAGCATCTATATCACCCACCAACAGTGTACTTCATAATAATTGAGAAAGCAAAATTGAAAACTGCTAGATTGCAATTTTCATATATACAATATGCTGCAGATGATATCGTCTATCTAGCCTCATCGCAAGCATGAAAAAAGCTCCCTCTCAGGGAGCTAATATATTATTGAACTACAACTTGAATATCCAATTCTCCAATGCCTTCAATGATTAATGGTACCGTTAAAGCTTTAGTACCACCAAATCCAGCTGCTTGTGCCATTTCCACAATTTTTGGAGGCGTAATATCTACTGACATTCCCTGATTGGATAAAATAGTACTTGCATTTCCACTAATCATATTACTTAGTTCCGAAATTGCACTTCTTCCCATTTCATCAAGTTCCGATATGACGTAACCGCCCATCATTGCAGAGATTATCTTCAAAGCAACAACTTCTTTTAGGCCAAATATAATATTGCCATTCATTTGACCATTTAGTCCGATATGAATCCAAATGTACTCTTCTATAAACTTAATATCCTTAACAGATACTTGACCAGTAGAAGGACGTACCTGTATCACTTGTTCAATAACCATTTTGGCTGAATCCAAAAAGGGGTTAATAAATTCCACTTTCACTATTCAGTCGCTCCCCTCTGTATAAAATATCTCAAGTGGTTAACTAATGCCTATTATACAAGATCATCTAGGTCAAGTATACTAAAATTTCGCAACTTTACTACTAGTATTAACCTTCCACCTATAACTACCAGCATCTAACTTCCTAATTATGAGGTATTCGTTACGAGGGTTGGTCTGGGTAATCTACAATTTTCTACTATTCTCTACCTCTTACAGTGAGTTGGATATATCTTTATACCTAGTGGAGCAATAAAAGGGCGCTCCGAGAACTAGTCAAAGTGCGAAGGCGATTCGATGCCGAGTACACTACTGCACGTTACTGCGTGATCACAGTTGGCGATTTTGAACTTCCGCTAGCTAAACTTCAGCTAGTGTTACTCCGTCTACTAACTTAGCTAGACTCCCAAACTCTAACTCTTCGAACTTGTCGTAAACATTTTGCTTATCAAAGCACCACACACATTGCTCTTCAACTAATGGTTCAAGCGGAGTTTCACAATGAATCGTTGCTAATTGGCGAGACAAATGAAGCATATCAAGATCCGCTTCTATTTTACGACTAATCGTTGCCGATACTTTATCTAATGATTCTAGTAATTGATCAATAGACCCAAACTCCTGTATTAGCTTATGAGCCGTCTTTTCTCCAATACCTTTAACGCCAGGATAATTATCAGCTGTATCGCCCATTAATCCTTTAACATCAATAATTTGCGCCGGAGTCAATTGCTTCTCCTCTAGCAAACTAGCAATTGTATATAGCTGATAGTTTCCGATACCTTTTTTCATAATTGCAACATAAACAGACTCGTCGATCAATTGCAGCATATCATGATCGCCCGTTACAATAATAACTTCATGATCTTGTCCAAGCGTTTTTGCTAATGTGCCGATACAATCATCAGCCTCATAGCCTACAATACCGATATTAGGTACATCAAAACTACTCACAACTTCCTTCACAAGATCAAATTGCGGAATAAGATCTTCTGGAGCTGGTGGACGATTTCCTTTATATTCCGTGTACTGCTCACTACGGAACGTTTTTGATCCCATATCCCAACAGCATATCACATGGGTAGGCTTGTACGTTTGAATGGCATCTAGAAAATATCGAACAAATCCGTGAACGGCGTTCACTGGTACACCTTGACTTGTTCTTCTTATTTTCCCGGTAAATGATGTTGCAAAATAAGCACGAAATAATATTGCCATTCCGTCAACGAGTAAATATTTTTGCTTCTGTGACATAGTACAGCCAACCTCTTTCTATCATTCATTTCAAATAAAGTTTAATTACACTTCCAATAAAGGCTCTACTTCCTCTTCTGTTTTATAAATGAGCCCAGTCTTATTGCAGCTTCCACCAAGCGCTGTTCATTCTCTACTAACGCTATTCTAACATAGCCTTCACCTTGAGTACCAAAGGCATCTCCTGGAATAACGACGACACCAGTCTCTGCTAGCAGTTGCTTGGCAAAGCGACGTGAGCTCCAGCTCGTATTCGTCATATCTCCATTAGCTAGTTCTGGTAGTTTTGCCCATACAAACATCGTCGCCTGCGGTGAGGTCACTTGCCAACCAGCTTCATGTAAACTTCTTATAAACTGATCTCTTCTGCGCTGATATACATCACCCGAACGAACAAAATCAGTACTATACATCGCTTCATCAAGTGCGACAATTCCAGCTTCCTGCACAGGGTCGAAAACACCATAGTCAATATTAGCTTTCAATTCTGATAGCGCACCAACTGCATCTGCATTTCCAACCATAAAGCCAATACGACAGCCTGCCATATTGAAGCTTTTTGATAAAGAGTGGAATTCCACAGCAATATCTTTAGCACCATCTATTTGCATAATACTAGGAGCCATAAATCCATCGTATCCCATTTCTGAGTAAGCAAGATCGTGAACAACAAGTACATTATGTTGCTTAGCAAACGTAATTAATGATTCGTAAAATGCTAGATTTGCAACAGCTGTAATCGGATTGTTCGGATAATTTAATAGAATGAACGCCGCGCGATCCCATACTTCTTGCGGAATAGTTTCAAGCTGTGGTAAATATTGATGTTCTTCTACTAAAGGTATGAAATAGGGTTCTACCCCTGCAAGTGCAAGTGATGCTGTATAGATTGGATATCCTGGATCTGGCACGATAGCAATGGAGCCTCGCGGGGCAATTGCCATCGCTAAATGTGCTAGACCATCTTGTGAACCTGCAATCGTACAAACTTCTGTTGCGGCGTCTAATGCTACGCCAAAACGGTGCTTCATCCATTCTGCTGCTTTCTCGCGAAACGGTAAGCCCGACTTCAATGCAGGGTAGGCGTACATATCTTCTTGTAGCGCAAATTGTGATAATGCTTGGCGAACCTTCAATGAAGGAGCTCGATCTGGACTACCGATTCCAAGATCGATAACGTCGATACCTTGAGCTACTGCTTCACGTTTCCACGCGGCAACTTCTGAGAATATAGAAGATCCCAGTTCTGATAATAACTGTGTTTTTCTACTCTTGATGTTGTCACCCATTACTTCAAGCCCCAAACATTTTCATAGTTCTCTTGCTTATAGCCGATGGTTACTGTTTCACCATCCGTTACAATCGGTCGTTTAATGAGCATGCCGTTCGAAGCTAGTAATGCTAGCTTTTCATCCTCACTAAGCAATGGGAGCTTGTCCTTCAATCCTTGCTCACGATATACATCCCCTGAAGTATTGAAAAACTTCTTCAAGTCTACACCACTAATCTCAAGTAATTGCTTGAGCTCATCTACGGTAGGTGTCGCTTCTACAATATGACGTTGTTCTAGTTCTCTACCTAATGCTTTCAAAGATTTTACTGCACTGCGGCAAGTTCCACATTTCGGATATTCATAAATCGTTAATCGCTTAGTCATAGTTATTCCCTTTCTTCATCATAATCTGTAGCTGTTCAAAGTCTGCCGGCATAGCTGCCGTCCATTCCATGTACTGCTTCGTTATCGGATGAGTAAACGCTAATTTTTCTGCATGCAATGCATGTCTTGTAATAAGTTGTTCGATCTGCTCTATTTGCACGGTCGGATCACAATAAAATTTATCACCAACTAGCGGATGGCCAATGCTACTCATATGAACACGAATTTGATGAGTTCTACCTGTATATAGCTTCATACGAACAAGCGAAAGCGCATCATTCTGATGATCATTTCGCTGTTCGATAGACAGTAACTCTGACTCTCCGAACTTCACAAAAGATGATTCAGACTTCAAAGATGACAATTTAGATGTTACCCGAGACAATTCTACGCTTTCTAAGACAGTATATTTAGTCTGCGATGGATATCCGTCCCCATCCTTACAAACAACTCTCAGATGAGGCTGAGCCTTATCACGATCAATTGGCGCATCAATCAAGGCTGTTGCTGGCGAAGGAACCCCATATACAAATGCTACATATTGCTTATCGAAGTCATCCTGCTGCATTTGCTCCGAAAGCTGCTGATGGATAAAACCATTTTTCGCTATAGCAACAATGCCCGATGTTTCTTCATCTAATCGATGAATAGGTCTAAAGCGAAAGCGTTCACCTTTACTTTTCCAATAATGAACGACACCGTTAGCTAACGTATTCGTATAGTGTCCATGAGTGGGGTGAACAACGATTCCAGCAGGTTTATTGACAATAAGCAAGTAGTCATCTTCATAAATGATCTCGAGCGGCATCTCCTGCGGTAAAATATCAGTCGATTCCTCACGCTGCATTCTTAGCCTCACGACCTCCCCTGCCTGAACAGGTGCTGAAGTATAAACTCTTTCTTCATTGATCGTTAAGCCATATTCCGTTAGACGAACTTGTGCAAGTAATTTTCCGGATACTTTATAATATTTCTCAAGTACTTCTCGGATCTTTTTCCCTTCATCCTCTTGACGTACAACGACAGATAAAGGAGCATAATATTGATCTAGTAATTCTAAATTTTCAGTTGTTCCATATATAACAGAGGTCGCAGTAGCATCAGCAAGATGTTTCACAACTCGCCCTGTCCATCTTGGTGTTGTCATTATTTTTTCTTCCCTTGGAATACGTTCGCGCTACGTACATATTCCGTATCTTTAGTTCCACATTGCATATTAGCAATTCTTGCCGCCGCGAAAAAATAATCAGACAAACGATTCAAGTAAGCAAGAGCTTGCTCATTAATTTCACTCTGCTCTGCTAGCGCAACAACACGCCTTTCTGCACGTCTACATACCGTTCTGCATATATGTAACGTCGCTGCAAGCTGAGAGCCACCAGGTAGGATGAACTTCGTTAATGCCGGTGCTGCTGCACTATGTGCATCAATCCATTGCTCTAACCGTTCAATCGGTTCTACTGTCATCTTATATGTTTGACCTTCAATCGCATAAGCAAGATCAGAACCAGTATCAAATAGCTCTTGCATAATCTCATACAGCTCTATGCCCAAAGCTTGTGTAGGCTCAAAGATTTCAGCCTGAGCCGCTGCAAGACCTACAAAACTATTCAACTCATCAATCGTACCATACGCTTCAACTTTAGCATCAGTTTTCGACACGCGACCACCGATTAAACTTGTCAACCCTTTGTCTCCACCTCTAGTGTACAGCTTCATATGACCCCTCCTACAACTTTTCATGATACTTCTTGATTTACATCTTGCGAATGAAAAGTCGCTTCGTAAGCTCCAGCTCAACTTTTCATGATACTTCTTGATATACTACTAGCGAATGAAAAGTCGCTTCGTAAGCATCTACTCAACTTTTCATGATACTTCTTGATATACTACTAGCGAATGAAAAGTCGCTTCGTAAGCTCCAGCTCAACTTTTCATTTACGTAAATAATAGGCTCGACATATATGTCGAGCCTACTTGTACATTTAGCTATTACTTCAGTTTGTGTACAAAATTACCGATACGTTCAATCGCTTCTGTTAATGAAGCTACTGATGTTGCATAAGAGCAACGAAGATGGCCTTCACCACCAAGGCCGAATACATCACCAGGAACAGCAGCAACATTCGCTTCTTCAAGCAAACGCTGAGCAAATTGTTCACTCGTTAATCCTGTAGAAGCAATCGATGGGAATGCATAGAATGCACCTTGAGGCTCGTGACATTGAAGTCCAATTTCGCGGAACCCTTGCACAACAAGACGACGACGCTGATTGTATGACTCAATCATCTTATCTTTTTCCTCAAGCCCATTTGTTAACGCCTCTAATGCAGCATATTGTGACATGACCGGCGCACACATTACAGTGTATTGATGAATTTTCAGCATCGCTGAAATAATTTCTGTATGACCACAAGCATAACCAATACGCCAGCCTGTCATCGCAAATGCTTTCGCAAATCCACTAACAAGAATAGTACGATCCTTCATACCAGGTATCGCTGCAAAACTAACATGTTTTGAACCATATGTTAATTCTGCATAAATTTCATCGCTAATGACAATAAGATCATTCTCTTCCACTACCTTCGCAATCGGCAACCAATCTTCATAAGTCATAATACCACCGGTTGGATTGCTTGGATAACAAAGAATAAGAACTTTAGATTTTGGAGTAATTGACTTTTTCAACGATTCTGCCGTCAATTTGAATTGATCCTTCGCAAAAGTTTCAATCCCTACAGAAACTCCTCCGCTAAGAACCGTTATTGGCGAATACGAAATATAACAAGGTTCAGGAATTAAAATTTCATCTCCTGGAGATATTAACGCACGCAAGGCAAGATCAATTGCCTCACTACCACCCACCGTAACTAAAATCTCATCCGCTGGATTATATTCCACTTGAAAACTATTATCTAAATAAGCGCCGATTGCATCCCTTAATTCTGGCATACCAGCATTTGAAGTATATTGAGTTTTCCCTCGTTCTAGAGACATAACTGCAGCCTCACGAACATGCCAAGGTGTTACAAAATCAGGTTCCCCTACACCAAGTGTAATGACATCCTTACGCGTACTAACCAGATCAAAAAAACGACGAATACCTGAAGGCTTAATATCTCTTACGGATGGATTCAAGAAATCTTTCATTGATCTAGCTTGTACTGGCACGGATGATACTTGCGATGCTTCGTTTGTCATCACGTTCACCCTTCTTATGGGGACACCATCATACGATGATCACTTTCATGCTCCTCGAAGATAATGCCGTCCTGTTTATATTTTTTAAGTATAAAGTATGTTTTAGTAGATAAAACTGCTTCAATTGTTGATAATTTATTTGAAACGAAGGAAGCAACTTCCTTCAAACTATTTCCTTCAATCTCAACTTGTAAATCATAAGCCCCTGACATTAGATACAGCGACTTAACTTCTGGATACAAGTATATCGTTTCGGCAATACGATCAAAACCACGTCCACGCTCTGGTGTAATTTGTACTTCGATTAAAGCCGTAACTTTCTCGTCATTCATCTTACTCCAATTCACAATCGTTGCATATTTCACGATGACATGGTCTTGCTCAAGGGCGGCGATGGCCTCACGAACTTCCTCAACGGCAACGTCAAGCATCGTCGCAATTAATTCCGGCTTGATTCTGGCGTCCTCATGCAAAAGCTCAAGCACCTTTAATTGAAACTCACTAATTCCTAACATGAATTTACTCCTTCCCACTTACCTGTGGTGTATAGCAACAAAGCTATGTACGTTATTTTACACTGAATAGATACGTTCTGCAAAGATAAAAAAGACCCTATTAGGGTCTTTTTTACTGCAAATCGTATTTTACTGCCGTTTTCACACTATTAATGCATTGAAGTGTACAATGGCGCCGTCTGATGTTGATTAGCTAAGCTATTCATCTGTAACCAACTTTGAGTTTGCTGTTGTTGCGTAGAATAGGATTGCAACTGCTTGTCTAACTCCTTTTTCGGAGCAACAGAAGGTGCTTGATACATATTTACTTGAGACATTACGGTATAAAGTTGACCTTGCATCGTTAACGTTTTATTCAAAAGCTCAGTAAACATTTGTCGAATCGTCGGGCAATTTGATTCCGTTGCCGCAGTTGCATATTCACGAACGACTCGTTTTAAATCCGCTAGTACTGTACCCGCAAGATCTTCCTCAGTTAGCATAGACTTTTGATTGGTATTTGTAGTCATTGATTTCCCTCCGTTACATCATAAATGATCGTAATGAAAATTAATTCATGCCGATAGGTGCTACTGCCTGATGCTGCTCAATCGATTTCATCAACGTATTATAATGATCTTGATGAGTTTGCACCATCGCTTCACAACAACTTTTCAACGCTGGGTGAGTTGATGCTGCAACAACTGCAGCAGTTTGACGTAACAACAAATCCTCATTCGATATGGAATCAATCACATACTCAAGTTCTTTGCTCGACATCGGTTGCATTCACTTCATCCTCCTAACATATTCGCAAATAACTGCAAACTTAGCATGAGCCATTATGCCGCCTGCTATACGAACTAATAGTTAGAAAAAAAGGGAAATACATTTAAAAGTTTTAAAAGCGGGCTTTCAGAACCAAGAAGATGGAACGCTACTTGAGAAAGGCGGAAGCACAAGTGTACGTTATTGGTACACGCGGACCTACAATGTTTCTGAAAGAAACATACATCGGAAGTTTATGCTATACTTTCCAAGTTCGTTTCCTATTCGACGCGAATAAGCTACGTTAGCATAATCATCGTTATCAAAGTCCGCTTTTAAAACAACCCCATGCTTAGGTAGCGTTCCCCGGTGTCCGGCGCAACACAAAGCACCCGCTTCCCAGTTCCCAACTTGCGCGCAATTTGCATAGCAGCCCACACTGTAGCGCCTGATGATGGTCCGACAAGAATCCCTTCTTGCCTAGCAAGCAGTTTCATTGTGGCAATCGCATCCTCATCAGCAACTTGAATAATTTCATCATAGATCGATGTATTCAAAATAGCAGGAACAAAGCCAGGACTTGTACCCACTAGCTTATGAGTGCCCGGCTGACCCCCTGAAAGTACAGGTGAGCCTTTCGGTTCTACAACAGCAATATGAATATGAGGCAATTTTTCTTTGAGTACTTCACTCGTTCCGGTAATCGTACCTCCTGTCCCAGCAGAAGCTACAAATGCGTCTAATCGTCCTTCCGTCTGCTCCAAAATTTCTAGTGCTGTCGTTTTACGGTGAATATCGGGGTTAGCTTCGTTTTCAAATTGATTAGGCATAAATGAGTTCGGTATAGCCCTCTGTAGCTCTAACGCCTTTGTAATCGCTCCTGACATGCGATTTGCTGCTGGTGTCAGCACAACCTCTGCTCCATAAGCTTTTAACATGGAAATTCGTTCTTTCGTCATATTATCGGGCATAACAAGTATGATGGGATACCCTTTTGCAGCCGCATTCATCGCGAGACCAATACCTGTATTTCCACTAGTTGGTTCAATAATCGTCGCACCTGGCTGCAGCGTTCCAGTCAACTCCGCCTGGGCAATGAGATTGTAAGCAGCACGGTCTTTGACACTGCCACTGGGATTAAAGTATTCCAGCTTCACAATAACTTCTGCGCTATTCGGTTCTGCTATACGATTCAATACAACAGCTGGAGTATTTCCGATCAAGTCCATCACACTGTTAACTATTTTCGGCATCGTTAATTCCCCCTAAAACTTTTCATTGCAATTACAGACTATTTCAAAATTTCAGTTCTGCCATAGTCATCACGAAATAATTTGCGCATCCAAAACCATCCTAATATCGGAACTGAACCTACAATTAATAACATCCATACTAAACCTTGCTCAGTATTATTCCACAGCAAATAAGCAAAGAAAGGAATCAAACCAATCATTCGTCCCGTCGTTAGACCAAGCTCTCGAAATACGATCAGTTCTTCTCGTTTTTCAACCGATTGTTGTGATGCGCCAATCAAGTCAAAAATTCGCGAAGTAATCGGAATGATATACAAAGGGTATAACATCGCTGTTCCTACACCAAACCATATTAATGAATGGTAGTGTATCCCCCAGAATAGCGGAATAATTATGATCGCTAATGAAATAACACCAATAAACATCGACCATATTCTCCACTTTGGCTTCATATAACGACCGACAATCCAGTAACTTATTAAAGCGGTAACGGATGCGAATAAACTATACATTCCAACCTTAGCTTCATCGTTTGTAGCTATAAAAACAACTAATCCTATTAAAAACATAAATACACCTTCACGAACACCTTGCGCAACGATAACGGCAAATGCCCTACGCCAACTTGTATCTGAGCTCCTTAATTGCTTGAGGGGATGACTCCAATCATATTTACCTTGAACTGGACGTTTCTTAATATAAAAACTTAATATGCCGCAACAAGCAAAAATAACTAAAGAACTTGTAAAAATAAGCTGATAACCTCGCAAATCAGCTAGCATACTTATTAACAAGCCAGATGACCACGGTGCGACTATTCCAGCAAATGCGATAAGTAATCCTTGCCAACCATTAAAACGATCGCGTGTATTAGGTTCTGTAATTTCGAAATAAACGACGTTATAAGCAATCCAGAAGAGGCCCAAGCCCATTCCACTAATTATGCCAAGCACAATCGGAATGTCACTAGCGCCTTGCTTCACCCATAGTACAATACTATAAAAAACGCCCGAGAGCAGACACCCCGCTCGCAGGCAATTTAATTTATTTCCTTCTTTCACCCATTTACCGGCGAGATAGAATGTTATTCCTCCTACGCTATATTGGGCTAACGCATAAAGTGCAACAGTAAAGTAAGATTGACTCGCTTTCCACAAATAAACGGGAACAAATGTACCTGACAGTAAAGTAGCAAAGCCAAATGAAGTATAAATCGCAAGCAATATCATTGCTTGTTTGTCTAATACTTTCGCCATCTAATCACTTCTCCAAAAAATAGGATTAAGCTATATTAGCTCGATGATAAGATACCCTTAGGCTAAAGACGACATACTAGTACTTTTGTTCCAACTACTATATATCCGGCGTTAATGCGTCAAGTAGCTGCTTACGATCAAGTAAATCTAGATAGCTGTCCGTACGATAACAAGTTGGGCAGACGTACCAGATAACTTTGAATGATTTATTAACTAACGGTAAACCATTAGCCGGTGAAACTTTAGATTCGAATTGTCCATCCTCACCAACAACTTGCAATCCTGCTTCAATCATATATTCACGACAGTTCGTGCATTCAGGCATTTCAAATTGCTCATTAAGAATAGCTTGAAGCGAACTATTCGCTGCTATTTCACGTGTAGTTCGTAAAACCCCACGGTCATCATCATCCCAATCAGAATCATTAGGATCAGCGTGTTCATCTTCCATCTCTTCATCATCTAAATCTATCTCTAACGTTCTATAACCGCTAATTTCATTTTCACAGTGCGGACATTTTTTTTCAGGACCGATCTCCGCATCCCAAATAATATCCGATTCACACCATGGACAAGTTGTTTGTGATTCCATTATTAACTCCCTCTCTAAACACATCTAATTGGATTACAGGTTTGCTACATAAATTATGCCAATAACAAAAAATAAAACTGCAACTACAGCAAGTATTCTTGACAAATTTTTCATACGAAACACCTACCTTAGATAAGGATAGTCGCACCGATTACATAGGATAGCGAAATGGAAATAATCATAGCTATCAATCCTACCGCACGATTATCATTGGCTAGCTCCTCATCTATTTTAAATATCGGTGTCAAAAATTCAAATAGGAAATATGCAACAAGCAAAATAATAAAGCCATAGGTTCCCCAAAGTAAATTCTCATAGATTGAGCTATTCATTGAAATAGAAAATCGGAAAATATTACAAATCCCAAAAATTTTCCCTCCTGTTGCCATTGCAACAGCCACATTACCATGCTTAATTTCATGCCAGCAACGGTATTTTGTTACTAACTCAAACAATGATAGAAATACGATCAATGAGAATATGGTCACAGAAATATACACAATCGAAGCGAGATATTCATTTTCTAATAACCAATCAATCTTAGGATTCATCCTATACTCCTCACTTTACAACTTTCTAAATTTGCAAGCAAATGACCACGCCATCGGCCTTGATGCATTTCCCTACCAAGCAGATGGCAACGCCAACGGTCTTATTGAAATCTCCAACAAGCAGCTGGCAGATGGCCAGCGACCTTTATGAAACAACATTCAAATCTTCAAAGCATAACCATCAAGTCTTTTGAACTAACTTCAAATGAAAGCTCTAAACGTTCGGCTGTCAGCACCAAGAAGATGCACTTCAGCAAAAACGAGTAGCACAGTGTACGTTATTGGTACACGAGCACACACAGGCTTTTGATGGAGGGCATATTCGCCGCCGAATACGCTACGTTAGCATAATCCGCGTGATCACAGTCGGACGTTTAGAGTTACCTCTCTCTATTTGAGTTCGGCTATGGTGACTCCGATGCCACCCTCCCCATAATTCCCATTACGATAAGCCTTCACATGGCTGTGACGGCGTAAATACTCTTGAATACCCGAACGAAGCACTCCAGTACCTTTACCATGAATAATATATACTTGCCCCATTCCTGCTAGGAATGATTCATCAAGAAATCTGTCCACTTCAAGGATAGCTTCATCAAGTGACTCACCACGTAAATCAAGTTCCATTCGAACGGAATCTTCTTTGGTCCGTTTAAGTGTGGCTGTCTGCTTTTGTGGTTGCGCTGGTGTATTAGATTGAGACTGTAACAATTCCAGATCATCTAGCTTGACCTTCATTTTCATAATTCCAAGCTGTACTGTTGCTTCTTGACCGTGAATATCAACGACATGCCCTTTAGAATTAAGACTATATACTTTAACTTCATCGCCAGTATGTATTTTTTGTTTTTTACCATCACGAGCGGGCTTTGTTTTCACTTTTAATTCGGGCTCTGCATCATCTAAGCGACGACGAGCTTCAATTAGCTTATGCTCCTTGATCGACGCTCCTTCTTCCATCGCTAATTTACGAAGTTCAGAAATAATGACTTCCGCCTCTTTACGAGCTTTCGCGATAGCAGCAGTCGCTTCAATTTGCGCCTTGATAAGTAGGTTTTCTTTTTGTTCTTCAAATTTCAATTTATCTTGTTCATGCTTTATACGTAACTGCTCCATCTCAAGTCGCAACTTTTGCGCAATATCACGATCGGATTCTGCTGAAAGACGATTTTGTTCCAATGAAGCAATCATACTTTCAACCTTCATATCCTCATCGCTAACTTCGCCCTTAGCTACATCAATAATATTTGAAGATAAACCTAATCGTTCCGCTATCGCAAATGCATTACTTCGACCAGGAACCCCTACGAGCAGTCGATAAGTTGGACTTAGCGTAGCAATATCGAACTCCATACTCGCATTGATTACACCTTTTCGGTTAAATGCGTATGCTTTCAATTCAGAGTAATGTGTTGTTGCAATTACTCTACATTCTTTGGCATGAATATGTTCAAGAATTGCAATAGCTAATGCAGATCCTTCAGCCGGATCAGTACCCGCTCCAAGTTCATCCAGTAACACTAAGCTTTTCGACGTCATGTCTTGCAAAATTCGAATAATGTTCGTCATATGACTGGAGAACGTACTCAAATTTTGTTCGATACTTTGCTCGTCACCAATATCAGCGAAAATGGCATCAAATACACAGAGTTGGCTTCCGTCCTCTGCAGGTACAAACATGCCAGACATTGCCATTAAACTAAGTAAACCAACCGTTTTTAAGGATACCGTTTTACCGCCCGTATTAGGCCCCGTCACAATAATGGAGTGATACTGATTACCAAGCTCAAGCTCCAACGGTACAACTTGACTTGGATCGATTAATGGATGCCGTCCCTTTTTCAACTTAATATATCCACGATCATTCATACGTGGGCAAATAGCTTTCAATATATGAGCATACCTTGCTTTAGCAAATGTTACATCAAGCTTAGCAATGAGCTCCTGATCATATAGAAAATCTTCTACACAATCGGCGACTTGAGCAGTAAGCTTCTGCAGTATTTTCTCGATTTCTTTAATTTCTTGAACTCGCATCTCTCGAAGTTTGTTATTCAACGTCACAATAACTTCTGGTTCAATAAATAATGTCGCACCAGATCCTGATTGATCATGAACGATACCGCCAAAGCTAGAACGATACTCAGATTTTACTGGAATAACAAAGCGATCATTCCGCAATGTAATAATCGCTTCCTGCAGCATTTTCTGCACAGAAGATGATCGAATCATATTTTCAAGTTTTTCCCTTACTCTACTTTCACCTAATCTAATTTCCCGGCGAGCCGTTGCTAGCTCTGAGCTAGCTTGATCGAGTACTTCACCTTGTTCATTGATACATGTCCAAATTGCTTCTTCAAGCTCACGATGCTCACTTATTAGCTCAGTGATGTTCAGTAACGAAGGAACTGGATATTCTTCATTAACCGTTGAAATATGTCTCTTCACACGACGACTTCCTCGCGATGTAGATGCAATCTCAATCAGTTCCGAAGCATTCAAAGTACCACTAATTCTTGCTCGATGTAATGAAGCACTAATATTAAAAATACCGCCAAATGGAGCAGATCCCTTCAATCGATCTGCAGCAAAGGCTTCATCTGTTAATTGCAACAAATCTTTGACAATTTCTATATTAGTAGATGGTTCTATTTGTTCAACCATTTCTTTACCAATTGAAGTCGCTGCATGCTCCTTCAATTTCACAATTATTTTTGAATACTCCAATGTTTTCAATATTTTGGCGTTCAATAATAACACCCCTTAAACTTTTCATTCACCTTCGATATCATTTCACCAAAATGAAAAATATATCGCAAGCATTGTCTTGCATTACTTATTATAGCTTAAAGTTGTAATTCTTGTACTACCTATACATATTATTTTGTAATATGGTAACACTTATTAGAGGATCATCGTTCATGCATCATCATAAACCATTTTTACATGGAGGAATGGAAATGAATTTTCTAGGACATGTTGTTAGATTTATCGTTTCAGCATTAGTGTTAATGCTTGTGAGCTGGATTGTTCCACAATTTTCAGTAGGTGGCTTCTGGAGCGCATTATTATTAGCGCTAGTCATTGCCGCTCTAGGCTGGATCGTCGAAGGTGTCTTCGGTAAAAAAGTCACTCCTTTTGGCAGAGGTATCGTAGGTTTTCTAATTAGTGCTCTCGTCATTTGGATCGCTCAATTCATTGTCGGTGGAGTGAGCGTAACGATTCTTGGTGCTGTCCTTGCAGCTCTTGCTATCGGTATTATCGATTTATTCATACCGATTGCTAATCCATATGAAGCTGGAGAACGCCATAAATCATAACATTTATTTAGGTCCTTCATCTATGATGAAGGACCTAAATATGTTTAATCCAGCTCGCGTTGCAATATTGTCATCAGGTTGTCACTTGAATTAATGCCATTCAGCCTAATACTGGTATACAATGGATATGGTTATTATATTACAGGGGGTAAATGTCATGAAAAAATGGTTAGTGTTAACGTTGGTTACAGTATTAATGGTAGTATTGGCAGCTTGCGGCTCAGCTTCAAATAGTAATGGCAAAGCTGATTCAATCAAAGTCAGTGAAGATGAAATTGCAGCTGGTTCACTTGTAATCACAGCCGAAAACTGGGAATTCGATAAAGAGTATTACGCTATTCGTGCAGGTGAGTCCGTAGAATTAACTGTTGATTCAATCGATGGTGTTCATGGAATCGAAATTATGAATACGGAGTACGCTAATATTATTAACAATAAAGCGACTGCTGTTACAATTACAGAACCTGGTACATACGAGGTTCGTTGCTCCATTCCTTGCGGAAACGGTCACCGTACGATGGTTACAAAACTTGTAGTAGTATAATTATTATAGTGAATTGAAAAGTCGCTTCTTCATTAATTTGAAGAAGCGACTTTTTTATCGTGTAGAACTAACTTTGTTCGATTAATTCAATCCATTCATTATACTCCGTTTGTAGCTTAGAATATTCACGCTTCAATTTTTCATGTACCCCAGTTAATTGTTCCAACTTTTGCTCGACAAGCTCGACTTGTTCTAGAGATTGATTTTCCATCATGCTGGCTGCAGCTACTTCTTGTAGCTCAAGCTGTTGTTCATACTGCGTAGCTTGTTGTTGGAATTGCTCTGTCTGCTGCTGTAAATCCAGCAACTCGGACTCTAACTTAGTCAACTGCTGCCGCAATTGATGCTCAGCCTCACTTTGAATAGATAATTGATCTTCTAGTGACTTAATATTTTCCTCGGTTATCAACATCTTGTTGGTCGCTAATCGTTCCTTCGTTGCAGCTACTTCTAGATATTGTAGCAACTCCTCTGACTTATCAGCATCCTTCTGATGAAGAATTTCAAGATCGGCATATAACTTCGATACATGATTATAATTGTTCTGAAGTTCTCCTAATTGCTGCTCAAGCTGTTTCACTTGAGGAAGCAAAAGATTGTCTTCCGACTTCACGTTGGCTAGTTCTTGTTCTAGCTCGCTGCGGTACGCTAATTCTTCTGCATGAGATGACTTCGCGTTTGCTATTTCTTGCTCTAGCTCACTTCGATATGCTAATTCTTCTACATTAGCAGACTTCACGTTTGCTAGTTCTTGCTCTAGCTCACTGCGGTAATCTACTTCTTCTGCATGAGATGACTTCACACTTGCTAGTTCTTGTTCTAACTTATTACGGTATGCAACTTCTTCTGCATTAGACGACTTCACGCTTGCTAGTTCTTGTTCAAGCTCGCTGCGGTATTCCACTTCTTCTGAATTAGCAGACTTCACGCTTGCTAGTTCTTGTTCAAGCTCGCTTCGATATGCTATCTCTTCTGATTTAGCAGACTTCATGTTGGCTAGTTCTTGTTCTAGCTCGCTGCGGTATGCCACTTCTTCTACTTTCGATGCTTTTACGTTTGCAAGATCTTGTTCTAGCTCACTGCGATATGCTAATTCTTCTACATTAGCATACTTCACGCTTGCTAGTTCTTGTTCTAGCTCACTGCGATATGTTTTCTCTTCGGCATTAGCAGACTTCATATTTGTCAGTTCTTGCTCTAGCTCACTGCGATATGCTAATTCTTCTGCATTAGATGACTTCACGCTTGCTAGTTCTTGTTCTAGCTTGCTGCGATATGCTAATTCTTCTACATTAGCAGACTTCATGCTTGCTAGTTCTTGTTCTAGCTCGCTTCGATATGCTATCTCTTCTGATTTAGCAGACTTCATGTTGGCTAGTTCTTGTTCTAGCTCGCTGCGGTATGCCACTTCTTCTGCTTTCGATGCTTTCACGTTTGCAAGATCTTGCTCTAATTCTTCGATCAATAAAATCGTTAGTTCTTGTTCATTCATTTGCTCTATATTTTGTTTCTTCAATTGTTCCTGTTCTACTTGCAGCTGCTCATTGCGCTCACCTAATCGAACTACCTCAGTAGTAGTCGCTTCCAGCTGAGTAGATAATTGACTTGATTGCGACGAGCTATCTAATAATTGCGCGGATAATTGATCTCTTTCCGCTATAATCCCTTCGATCTGCTCTTCTTGTGCTAGTTGCTTTAAGCCTTCCTCAAGCAATTGTTCATTTAATTGCTCGATTTCGCTATGTAAAGCAAGCTTTTGTTCTTCTAGCTGCCCAGTTTTTCGTTTGTAGTCTTCTGTTTGATTATGACTTGATGTTAAGTATTTCTCTAAGCTAGCAACTTCACTTTGCAGTGCTTCAACCTGAGCTTTCTCTGATGCGATAACGGTCTCTAACGTTTGTTGTGTCTCTTCTAATTCACGCGCAAGGGATGCCTTCTCCATCTGCGCTAGTTCTTGCTCAGAAGATAGTTGTTGTGCTAACAATTGCTTGGCATCTTCTATAATCACTCGAGCACGTTCTGCTTGATCTAATTCTGATCGCAAAACTTCTTCCTGCTCCATAGCGAGGAGAATTTGCTCATCGGCTTGAGCTAGACGTAACTCAAAACCTTCTTTTTCTGATTTACTCGCAGCTTGAAGTTCATTCAATTGCTCTGAAAGCTGCTGCTTATCCTGATCCCATTCCGATTGAAGTTCAACATTGCGTCGTTCAAATTCAATACGTAATGACTCTAATTCATCTTCTAGCCGGGTTTTAACTGCACTCGCCTGCTCGGAAGACTCTATTAATAACTTTTCCGCAGCTGCTAGCTGATCATTGAAACTAGCAGCTGCATTCTCTTTTTCAGCGGCTAACTCTGTATTTTGAGTAATAAGTTTTTCTGCATCGACTTTTAATTTTGCTAATTCTGTCTCAAATCGACCTTTTTGCTGTAATAATGCTAGCTTTTGCTCAAGCACCGCATTTTCCGTTAATTCCTGAATTTGCTTATGATGCTCTTCTTGTAGCGCAGTAACATTTTGCTCAAGTTCAAGTTTTATCGCTTCTGATGTTGCTATAATTGACTCTAATTCTGTTAAATGAGTAAGTTGAACTTGTTCCTGCTCTTGTGCGAAAGTTACTTTCAATTGCGACTGTTGCTCATCGCTTACTGTTTGTTGCTCTATAAGTTGCTGGGCATGTAATTGCTTCAACACAGTAAGTTCTTCGCTAGCTTGAACTTTATATTGTTCATATTGAGCTAACAATTGTTCAATACGCTCTTGTTCTAATTGCAGTTCCTTCTCCGTTATTAGTAATCGTGCCTCTTCAGCTTGCAGTCTACTATTTTCACGACGTACACGGAATATTTCCTCGGTAATTTGAACAGCTGCTAAAACTGCTAATTTATGTGTATCAAGAACAGGGTAGTTTTTCGCGAGCTTTTGCATGCTTTCATCTATTGATGCTGCTACCTTTTTCATATATTCTACGCTTGAATGACCTTTTAATTTATACTGACTACCAAATATATCAACATGTACTACGATTGCTTCGTTTTCCATGTGTATCAACTCCTAATCCATGAAGTGCAATAAGGCTATGAACGACAAAAAAAAGCCGCATCTAAGCTCACTTGGAACTTATTCGATGCGACTTAAGCAATTTCCTGCCTACTTACGTAATTCTGCTGCAAAAGATTGTTCTAATGTAGCCACAACCTGTTCATGAACAGTCGTTACTTCTTCATCTGTTAATGTACGCTCTTTATGGCGATATACTAGTGCAATAGCAACACTCTTCTTATTCGCCCCTAGTCGCTCACCAGTGAAGATATCAAATACTTGAACAGATTCCAACAATTCACCTGCAGTATTGGAAATAGATGTTAGCATATCACCGACTGCAATATTCTGCTCTACGACAACAGCAATATCTCGACCAATTGCTGGATAACGAGGTAACACCTTATAAACAATATCAGCATTCGCAAGCTCATATAGCGGAGTTAGGTCAAACTCAACAACATAAGCATCAGCCAAATCAGATGTACGTTGCAGTTCTGGATGCAATTGACCGACATAACCAAGCACCTCTTTGTTCCCCTCTATATTCAACATAATTGCCGCTGTTCTACCTGGGTGGAAGTTTGTTGGCTGTGCGGACTCATAGCTAATATATTCACTAACACCAAGTGCATTAGTAATCGTTTCAACAATACCTTTGGCATCATAGAAATCATAAGCAATCGATTTGGAATTCCAACCAGCTTCCGTACGATTTCCTGTTAATAATGCGCCAAACCGTTGTTTTTCTTCAGGAAGATTCGTTAATACTTCTTCATCACTGTGGAATACACTACCGATTTCAAATAAAGCTACCGATTCATTTTTACGATTACGATTATAGGCTGTAATATCGATTAATTGCGCGATCAGACTAGTACGAAGAACACTGCGATCTTCACTCATCGGCATTAATAGCTTAACAGCTTTCGTGTTTTGCGCTAATTCTGGGAACAATGTCGTATGCGTTGGGCTAGTGAAGGAATAACTAATAACTTCAAGCATCCCTGAATCAGATAGACGTTTACGTAGTTCACGACGAATCGCTTGCGGTTTCGTAAGCGCACCTGGAATAACTTCACCGTGAATTGGTGTAGTTGGTATATTATCGTATCCGTAAATACGTGCAATCTCTTCAATTAGATCGACATCTAATGTAATATCGCCACGACGCGTTGGCACTTGTACTGTGTATTGCTCATCGCTTGAAATTTCATAAGGGAACTCAAGACGATTGAAAATAGTTCTAACTTCAAGTCCAGACAATGAAGTTCCTAGAAAAGTATTAACTTTGTCCAAAGCTACTGTAATGGAAAGTGGCCCAGCTACTTTACCAACAGCTTCTACTACTCCATCAAGCACTAACCCTTCACCTAGTTCAGCGATTAAAGCGGCTGCGCGATCAAGTGCTGGAATAACACGTGCTGGATCAACTTCTTTTTCGAAGCGAAGGCTTGATTCAGATCGAAGACCAAGTCCGCGAGAAGTTTTGCGAATCGTGCTACCTGCGAATTTGGCAGATTCAAGTAAGATATTAACTGTTTCAGATGTAACCTCTGTCGAAGCGCCACCCATAACACCAGCAAGACCGATTGGCTGCGCGCGATCAGCGATAACAAGCATATGAGACTCTAACTTGCGTTCTTGATCATCAAGAGTAACTAGCACTTCTCCCTCTTTCGCTAAGCGAACAACCATTTCACCACCTGAAACTTTATCCGCATCAAAAGCATGCAGTGGTTGACCGAATTCCAACATAACAAAATTTGTAATATCAACGATATTGTTAATTGGGCGAATACCAGCAGCAATTAATTTGTTTTGCAACCACAACGGTGAAGTTGCTACTTTTACACTTTTAATATATCGAGCTGAATAGTGCGAACATAATTCGCTATTTTCAATCGTTACTTTAATATGATCAGCAGCTTTTTCAGCTGTATCGATAACATTAGCTTGTGGAAGCTTCACTTCGCGACCAGTAAGTGCCGCAACCTCGTAGGCAACACCAATCATGCTAAGTGCATCAGAACGATTTGGCGTAAGATCAAGCTCAAGCACATGATCATTAAGATCAAGAACATTCTCAATAGGTGTTCCAAGTGTAAGCGTAGAAGGCAATACAAGAATTCCTTCTTGTTGCTCTTTAGGAAGAAGCTTATCATTAATTCCTAACTCTTTCGCAGAACAGATCATACCTTGTGATTCAACACCACGTAGCTTTGCACGTTTGATTTTGAAATCTCCTGGCATTTTCGCTCCCACTACTGCAACGGGTACGTATTGACCTGCATCAACATTAGATGCACCACATACGATTTGTAGCTCTTCTCCAGTGCCTACATCTACTTTACATACATTCAGCTTATCTGCGTCTGGATGTTTTTCCTTCGATTTCACATAACCAACAACGACACCTGAAACTCCTTGATTTCTAGCCTCAACGATATCGATCTCAATACCGCCGCGCGTCATCATTTCTGCTAAATCAGCAGCCGTTATATTTGATAGGTCCACATATTGCTCTAACCATTTATAGGATACTTTCATTATTTTCCGTCCCTTCCTTCACCGACAACCGATCTTTTTACCATAATGGATAGCCTCGATAGAGGTTTTCTCACTTTCAATGGAATTGCATAACAACCGTTATGAGCGCTCGCTTTACATTCGAGCAAATTGAGATAAGAATCTTGTATCATTTGTGTAGAAATGACGGATATCATCGATACCATATTTCAATAGTGCGATACGTTCGACTCCCATTCCAAAAGCGAAGCCCGTAACTTCATTCGGATCGTAGCCACTCATTTCAAGGACACGTGGATGAACCATACCGCAACCAAGAATTTCAAGCCAACCTGTTCCTTTACACATACGACAACCGCTGCCACCGCATTGTGCACATGTTACATCAACCTCAGCACTTGGCTCTGTGAATGGGAAGAAACTTGGACGCAAACGAATTTGTGATTTTTCACCAAACATTTGTTGTGCGAACTGTAGCAAAGTCCCTTTCAAATCGCTCATCCGAATATTTTTACCAACTACCAATCCTTCAATTTGATTAAATTGGAAGGAATGCGTTGCATCGTCATCATCACGACGATATACTTTACCCGGGCAAATAATACGGATTGGAGTTTCTCCACGACTTTCTTGCATCGTTCGCACCTGTACAGGGGATGTTTGTGTACGCATAAGAATTTCTTCCGTAATATAGAACGTATCTTGCATATCACGAGCAGGATGGTCCTTTGGTAAGTTAAGAGCTTCAAAGTTATAGTAATCAGTCTCAACTTCTGGTCCTTCAGCAACAGAATAACCTAACCCAATGAAAATATCTTCAATCTCTTGGGCAACTTTGTTCAAAGGATGAATCGAGCCTGTTGCTAAATTACGACCAGGTAACGAAACATCAATCGTTTCCTCGCTAAGCCGTTTATTCGTTTCTGCCTGTTGGAAGAAGTTTTGTTTCTCATCCATGACCGACTCAATCGCTGCACGAACATCATTGACCACTTGCCCAATAACAGGTCTTTCTTCGGCACTCAGACCGCCCATACCACGCAATACTTCTGTAAGTGCACCTTTCTTACCAAGATACTTTACACGCAGCTCCTGCAATGCATTAACATGCTCAACATGCTGTAATGCAGCTAGCGCTTCAATGCGCAATGCCTCTAATCTTTCCTTCATTGATCTCGCCTCCATTGTTTTTGTAATACAAAATAAATGTCATTAGAATTAATAAACTCAAGTAAAATGTTCTTGGATGTGGTAATCCGTTCTGATTTTCGCATTAATGCGAATCTGTTAACTTTCAAACGGAAAGTTAACTAGGAGCCCAACCTCGTAGCATCACTTCGTAATCATTAGTGAATCAGCGTGATCACAAGCGAAATAACAGAAAAAGGCCCTTCCTCCCTATACAGGGACGGAAGAACCGTGGTACCACCCTAATTCAGACATATCGAACATAAAACTTTCGATATACCTCTTAGTCCCTGTAACGACGGGTCATCGTGTAGATCTACTGATTGACGCTAAGTCAATGTTCAAGTACAAGCTCCAGAGTGAATTTCAGTTATCAGTTGCTATAGGAATGCTCTCAATCTGCGGCACTCCATCCCTGTATAGATGATTAACGTACTTATCTCTTTCATAGCCTTCAAGTATTACATACTCGTTATATTATAGACAAAATAACTTGCTCATGCAAGATAGCATATTAATTTCGATAGCTAATTAAGGCTCAACCTCATAATAAGTGCTTGAGTGTGTAAGTTAGATTGCATCCTAATGTGTTATTTTTTAGCAATAAGCGGACTGTAAGGACGTTATTGCTGCATTTTCCGCTCATATCGAGTTTTCGCGGACTCAGATGACCTTATTCGCTCGTTCACTAGTGAATTTCGAGCGTCATACGATCAATAGCGTAACGTGTGTCCTCTTGCATCCTAATTTGTTGGTTTTAAGCTAATTAGCGTACTGCGTGTCCGCTCATATCTCATTAAGCACTGTTTAGGTTTTGAGCCCTTATTAATCATTACTAAATTTAAAATCAAAGCTTCGCTCATGTCCATCCTCGAATGTCATAATTACTTTCGCTTGCCACTGGCTTGGGTACGGTAAGTTCATATCCTTCATCACAAATCTAGATTCATTGAAATTTTCGAAGCCAAATTCATCTTCAAGCTCAGCCTGTACTAATGCAATGTCTCTTGTCGATCTGGCTGGCTTATCCGCTGCAGACAACGACACATCTACTGTTGCTACTTTCCCTTCCTCTTCTAATGTCCATAGCGTTATACTTAGCTGATTCGGACCAGGTGCATTAGGAGTCAGCTTCACTGTGTAATGTAACTCATCACCCATTTTATGAACGTTCAATATATTATTCATCTGCGGCATCGGACTAATCTGACTTATTACTGATGCAAGCGTAATAATTACTGTTAATAAAATAGCTTCCAGCCACATAACACGCAGTGGATTTTTTTGATGCTTCACAATTTTCATACGAGCAGCATACCCCAAGCTAATAGCTATGCTAATTACTACAATTTTGATCAATAGCCATTTACCCCACGATGTATAAAGTAGATATAACCCGCTTGGTAATATAAGTATCGTTAGTACAATACCACTAATGGCCACCAGTGCTATCGTTATCCATAATATTTTCGAGAATTTATTCATAAATTCAGCAGCAATAGCTTTATCATGTCGCCAAATTATCCACAGCTTAATTACACCACCAATCCAAATCGCCGCACAGGCTAGATGGATATAATCAAATAGTATTCCGATCTGACTACTTTCAAGAGCTGCAATATGCCCATTCATAGCCTCCCCAAAAAGAATAAGCCATGCCCAAATCACACTCAATACGCCATCGTATTTTTTGAAAAACAAACCGATAATTGCCATAACCAATAAGTAAATCAAACCTTTGCCTGTAGAAGTATTCAACAGTAATTCCTTCCATTGAATCGAATCTGCACCAAAGATATTAAGCCATTGCATCGATTGAACACATAGTACTAATATAACCGCAATGACCAAAAACTTAGTTAGCTGCTGAGCACGAAGCCCAATACGTCCTAATATCAACTGTTCCCACTTCATTCCTAATAATGAATTGGCAATAATTAATCCAGATGTAGCTAACAAGGTAATAAGTAAAATCACATTACTTATATACAACAGCGTATCCATTATGTCACTTCCTAATTATGTAGTAAAATTATTACTTTTCTATACCTAATTGATCTAGTTCAGTGTAACATAGGAGTTATATTAATGTGTTGCAACTTTGTTAACATTCAACTAATCGCAACACATTATATAATAAACGATTGTATCATTCTCGGGCAGCAGCACATCATATAAAGATACAACGTCAATATGATTAGGGAGCTGAATTTAATGGGAAGACAAACTGGCATGATCGTTCAACAAGCTTTAGATATCTTGTCGGCTGATCCTGCAATTTTACCGTTGCTTAAAGGAAATACTCGCGAGCAAATTTTCCAATCGATAGGCGCCATTCTTTCTACACCAAATAAAACTCATAAAGCTTATCTAAGAATTACGTTAGATAATGGTAATGTTGTGCGAATTCCTGCCTATCGAATCCAGCATAATGATGCGATTGGCCCCTATAAAGGTGGTATACGATTCCATGAATCTGTCAATGAAGACGAAGTAAGTAATCTTGCTGCGTTAATGACGTTGAAAAATGCACTACATGATGTTCCATTCGGTGGTGGTAAAGGTGGCGTAGGAATTAATCCACGTCAATACTCTGAACGTGAATTGAATCTTATATGTAAAAAGTATGTACAATATTTCACCGACATTCTTGGTCCTGATAAAGATATTCCTGCTCCTGATATGGGTACTGGTGAGCGCGAAATGGATTGGATGACCGCAGAGTACAAGAACATTCATCCTGGCAAACCTTATCTAGGTAGTTTTACAGGAAAAAGTATCGTTTCTGGTGGCTCGCTTGGTAGACGTGAGGCAACCGGAAAAGGTGTTTACTTTACATTCAAATATATGCTTCAATCTTATATCCGTAGTAACTTATCTACACTAGAATCATATAATAATCCATATCTGCCTATTGCAAAAAGCTATTTGGATCGCCCACTAACGATTGCGATTCAAGGCTTCGGCAATGTAGGCGCAGTTATTGCACAGGAAGCTTTCCTAGATCAATCTGTTCAACATACCGTTATTGCAGTTAGCGATCGCAATGTTACGCTATTCAGCGAAAAAGGGCTACCGATCGATAAGCTATTACAATATAGTTTAGACCATGCGGGTGAACTTCCTACAACAACTGAAGCATGCGCCGAATATCATATTGAGGCTGTCATTCAAGAGCGTGAAGCTGTGCTTTATCAAGATGTTGATGTATTGTTCTTAGCTGCATTAGAGGAACAAATTCACGAAGGTAATGTGAGTCAAATAAAGGCAAAGTGGATTGTTGAAGGAGCGAATGCGCCAATTACTGGTGAGGCAGACGATGTATTAGCAGCCAATAATGTCATTGTCATTCCAGATATTCTTGCTAATGCTGGAGGAGTGATCGTCTCTTACTTTGAGTGGCTGCAAGGCAAAGATACACAATTCTATAGTGAAGAACGTGTATACGAGTTACTTTATGAGAAGATGCAAAGAACATTAGATCAAGTATTTCCGCTGTTTTTCAGTCAAAATCATCAGCTTCGCCAATGTTGCTACAATCATGCGGTGATGAGGTTGTCCCAGGTTCTCTACCGTCAAGGCAAGCTCTACTGACTCCGACGTCAGAATGACTTACAGCGTTGCTGCTGACTTCGCATAGGCTGTGTATCGGATAAAGGATAATATAATAAAAAAACCTAACAAAAAAAAGGTTAGTTCATCTCTGAACTAACCTTTAGGTTACACTTATTTATTTGCCATTTCTGGAGTTGTAAGTTGATCATAGAATTCTACGTATTTATCTTTGTCCTCTGAGTTTCTAAGTGCCATCGCAGAACGTGGATGCTCATCAAGTACACCAGTTACCATGTACGGAATATTGTAACCCCACTCTACTTTGTCACGCATAGGAACCATATGCTGCTCGATCATATCAAGCACAGGACGAATATTGTATTTTGTATTTTGAAGCTCTGTTACTAGCAGCTCAGTGTTACAGTTACCTGCAGCACGACCCATACCGTATACAGATGCATCAAGCAGTTCAACACCTTTACCACCAGCAAGAAGCGTATTAGCAAAAGCAAGTTGAAGGTTATTATGAGCGTGAACGCCTAGACGTTTGTTAGGAAGATGCTCAAGGAATTTATCAACCAAATAACTCATATCATTTGGCTTCATACTTCCGTAAGAGTCAACGATATATACAAAATCAACAACGCTATTGTTAATTAATTCGAATGCTTCGATCATTTGATTTTCAAGAACATTAGACAACGCCATAATATTAATTGTTGTTTCATATCCACGGTCATGGAAAATTTGAACTAGTTCAAGAGCTTTGTCCACATCTTGAATATAACAAGCAACACGGATTAGATCAATCATACTCTCACTACGAGGCAAAATATCATTTTCATCAACGCGACCGATATCTACAAGCGCAGAAAGCTTCGTTTGACCTTTATTAGGAATTACTGTTCTAAGAAAGTCATCATCAAGGAATCTCCATGGACCAGCTTGGTCAGCACCCTTTAGCAATTTAGGAGAGTTTTTATATCCAATTTCCATATAATCAACGCCAGCTTCATTCAAGCTATTGTACAAATGTTGAACAAATTCAACACTGAAATCCCAATTGTTCACAAGTCCGCCATCGCGAATCGTACAGTCTACAATTTTACAATGATTAGTTTTGGATTGCATATCTTATACTCCTTTTATTCAGAACATAGTTCATTTTTTAATCATCATACTTGAATTTCATAAATAACGCAAAATAAAAATAATTGTGCACTTATGTATCAACTGAATCTTTTCGCTTATCAATAGCTTGGTTTCGTTTACAAATATGTATTAACAAAGTAAACTAATATTATATTTCGCTTAATTTTTCGTATGAAAAAGCGGGGGAACCAAACAGAATCGATTTTTTTTCGATTTTAAGGGGTGAATCAAGTCTAATTTATAGACAGTAGGGCCACTCTCTAGCCCGAACCCGACAGCTAACCTCGTCAGCGTGAAAAGGAGAGATGTGCAATGACAATTTGTCCATCTAATGATTTTCAAAATTCACCAACAGATTCAATAATTTTTCAATTGCAGCGAATCGAAATTTTCGTCATTCCTGCACTTGCCATCGATGCCAATGGTTATCGTGTATGTCTGAGAATTTCAAGCAGTAGAGGTTATGGCTGGAGTGAAATCTTCGTCGACGATTCCGAAATTAGCTTTGATCTACAAGATTGGGAGCACCAACTCGCCACGTTTATCGGTCCATGTTCTATTCATACTCTTGCGGAGCTAATCTCCTCTCAATTACAACAATCAACCTTTTATGATCAACGTGCGATTTATCTATTCACTAATGCATTACATCAAGTTAATTTTTTACCTGATTCAGATAGCAATTCAGAGGTTGATGAAGAGTTAATATTAAGACGTCGAGCTGTTGCTTACTTGTCTATACGTTAACAAAAAATCCCCTGCTATATGGCGATACTGTAATGATCCTTTGTCATTACAATCCATAAGGCGGGGGATTTTTATATGTTATTATGAGTCTAAGCTAACTACCCAACCGAATGGATCTTCAACTTTACCCGTTTGAATACCAGTAATTGTATCGTACACTTTTCCTGAGATTTCACCGATGTTGCCATTATTAATAACTAGTTTTTCACCATGATAATTTAATTCTCCAATAGGTGAAATAACTGCCGCTGTACCTGTACCAAAAGCTTCCTCTAGCTCGCCTTTATGATGAGCCTCGACTATTTCTTCAATAGATATACGACGTTCTTCAACCGGAACGCCCCAATGCTTCAGCAATGTAATAACTGAATTACGAGTAATTCCATCGAGAATACTACCATTTAGCATTGGTGTATGAATGACACCATTAATTTTGAAAAATACGTTCATGCTACCTACTTCTTCAATATAACGTCTGTGCACGCCATCCAGCCATAGAACTTGAGAATAACCCTGCTCCTTTGCTTGCTCTTGCGCATTGAGTCCCGCAGCGTAGTTACCTGCTGTTTTCGCTTCACCTACACCACCTGCAACTGCACGTACAAACTCAGATTCCACGTGGATTTTAACAGGATTAACCCCTTCAGTATAGTACGCACCTACAGGAGACATAATGATCATAAATAGATAGTTTTGTGATGGATTTACACCAAGAGTTGCCTCTGTAGCAATAATGAATGGACGAATGTAGAGACTCGTTCCTTCTACACTTGGAACCCAATCTTGATCAACCTTCAATAATTCCATCAAACCATTGTAAGCCATATTTTCATCAAGATGCGGAATACTTAGACGAGCGTTTGAACGGTTAAGACGCTCAAAGTTTTTCTTAGGACGGAATAGCTTAATTCCATTGTCCGTTCGATAAGCCTTCATCCCTTCAAATACCGTTTGACCATAGTGGAATACTTTTGCAGCAGGGTCCATTGAAATGTTTTGATAAGGTACAACTCTGCCTGAGTGCCAGCCTTGACCTTCTGTATATTCTAAAATAAACATATGATCAGTATAATAATGACCGAAGCCAAGCTTTGTTTCATCAAGTTTAGATTTAAGATTTGTCGAACGTTCAACCTTAATAGTATGATCCATTATGAAATTCTCTCCTTAGAAATTGTTTTCTTAATTGAATGATACCATGGTTTCCCGTATATTTATAATATCTATATTATGTTGTTGCCATACCTTAAAGGTATGACCGCATCGAGGGGAAGCGTTGTCATGGATATACGTCAATTGAAATACTTTTTGACTATTGCTCGCGAAGGTCAAGTTACACGCGCAGCGAAAATATTGAATATGGAGCAACCACCGCTAAGTCGTCAATTGAAACAAATAGAGGATGAGCTAGGTGTCCGGTTGTTTGATCGTCACGGTAAAGGTTTGCAGTTAACCGATGCTGGCATCGTACTGAAGCAAAAAGCCGAAACACTTATTTCGCAATTTAATGAGACGATCGAAGAGATGAAGGAGCTCCAGGAGGGCGTTCGTGGCGTGTTGTCGATCGGCGCTGTATTTTCCTGCATTTCCCTACTCCCGCAGCCGATCGAGCAATTTAGAAGGCTCTATCCTCAAGTAAATTTCAAAATATTAGAAGGCGATCATTATTATTTGGGTGAACAGCTAGAAAAACGAGCCATTGATATTGTATTCGCTCGTCTACCGTTCGAAGCACTTACTGATCCTAAGCAGCTTGCTGTAATGCCATTACCCTCTGATCCGTTCGTCGTTGTCATTCCTAGCAAATGGGATCAATATCGCAATACGAAGCAGTTTCAGATCGAGGAGCTTGCAGGTTTACCGCTGTTAACGCTGAAAACAGATCAAACGACTCATATGCATGAACAGGTTATTGCCGCTTGTCGCAAACATCATTTCGAGCCTAATATTATATGCGAATGCTCATCTGTAGCGATTACCATTGCCCTTATTGCTGAAGGAATTGGCATTTCACTTTTGCCACGCTCGGTTATGCATTCCTTTATGGACCCTCGTGTTAGAATGATCCCACTATCGAATGAGGAACTACAATCCGATATCGGCATCATCTGGCATAAAGATCATTACTTAACGAAAAGTGCCCGCTTCTTTATCGAATCGATCCGTGAAGATCATGATCCAGTTGAACGATAATGCTTTACACCAAATTGCCATATCAAGTAACAAGGAATGAGAAATAGTGAGCCACCGAAAGGAATAAGCATCGCTTGCCACAACGGAGCTTCCACTTTGTCTAAAATCATTTGCAATGGGATATAACTCACTAATCCGAATGGAATAATGAATGTAAATAGCTTCATTACCCACTTTTCATAAATATTAAGCGGATACTGGGCCATCTCACGCCCACCATCTGTAAATACATTAGCAATTTCTAACCCTTGCACCGTCCAAAAGCATAGTGTTGCCGCCAGCATAAATATGCCAATAAAAATACATACACCATTAACAATCATGAACAGAATAATAAGGATATACTGCCAATGCCATAGCTGTGGGAGCTGGCTAATAGCATAGATAAGTACGATCAAACTTTGCAACAAACGACCGATTCTTGTAAATTCGAATGCTGAACCGAGAACTTGTAGTACAGTATGTCGTGGACGTAACAATAGTCGATCAAAGTCTCCGCGAATAATAAGCGAAGAAAAACTATCGAACCCTCTAGCGAAGCATTCACTTAATGAAAACGATTGGTGAATGATTGCAAAGCATAAAGCAACCTCGGCAAAGTTCCAGCCTTGCAGCGTTCCAAACTTCTCGAACATGAAATATAAGCCTGCAAATATTGTAAACGGAATGAAAAATTGCCCGATACTTAACATGAGAAAAGAACCTTTATATTGCAGCTGGGCACGTAAATGCATGATTAAATATTTATAATATAATGTCATAGCTAGCCTCCTTGAATAACAACTGCACGGACAGCTTTATTCATTATCCAATATCCGACAGCGAGTATAACCACTAGCCAACCTAATTGATTACAAATTCCGATTATAAGCTCACTACCTTGTACATGCTCATTAAATACACGGAATGGGAAATCTACCGTCCAGCGAAATGGAAAGGCATATGTAATGAGTTGCATCCACTGTGGCATTAGCGGTATGGGAATAACAAGACCAGCTAAAAACTCTCCCAACACTGCAAATAGTAGCACTGAGCCCGTTGGTGACATTGTCCAAAACACAGAGATATAGATGAGCATTGAGATCGCAACAACTAAAAGTAATGCTAGCAATAAAGTAACGACAAAAGCTAGAAAGGTAATCCAATGAGATGGAATCGTTAGTCGATATGGTTCCGGAATTAATAATACAATGATCGTCACTGGTACGCAGCGTAGCGTCATATTCGCTACACGCTGGGCTAGTAGCTTACTATACCAGAAAGGATAGATCGAGCTTGGACGACATAATTCATAGGCGATATTGCCACTTGTTATTAATTCAAAAATTTCAGGATCACGCACCCATAGCATAACAAGCGATAGGCATATTTGCTGCAACCAAATATAAGATACGACTTGTTGTAAAGAAAGATCCGGCTCTGCTGGTGCTTGATTGTAAAAGGCGATATAGATCATGATGAATATGAAGCCAAAAAACAATTGTGTTGCTATGCCAGCATAAGCTGCTGTACGATACTGCAAACCATTCAAAAAGCGAATTCTCCATACCGAAGTGTATGTTCTCATACCGAATGCTCCTTATAAAGCGACAAAATTAAGTCCTCAATCGGGATCGCTTGTACCGTAAAATCAGTTACTTCAATTTGCGCAGTTAACCATTGAATACATTGAGGCACAGTACATAACTCAGTATTTACAGCAAGTGATAATTTCTCTTCACTTTGCTCGATCAACGTAATACCTGGTAAGATTTCATCGACTAGATGTCCACTGTAAGCCACTTGAACAATTTTCCCTGTACCATAGCGCTGTTGTAATTGTGATAACGTTCCATCGAATAGTAGCGTTCCTTTGCCGATCATCATAATCCGATGCGCTAACGCCTCAATATCATTCATATCATGCGTCGTTAAAATGACCGTAACACCATAGCGCTCGTTAATCTCTTTCACAATCGATCGGACCGCAATTTTACTATCCGCATCTAAGCCAATCGTCGGTTCATCTAGAAACAATATGGAAGGTTTATGGAGTAAAGATGCGGCAAGCTCACAACGCATGCGTTGACCAAGGCTAAGCTGCCTTACAGGGGTATGTAATATATCCGCGAACTTCAACAAATTTGTTAATTCCTCTAACGTTTCAATATATTGCTGTTCCGGTATACGATATATATCTCTAAGGAGCTGGAAGGAATCAATAACTGGCACATCCCACCACAACTGAGATCGCTGTCCAAATACAACACCAATTCTAGCTACATATTTTTGCCGATCTAACCACGGCGTCATATTCATAACGCTGCAGCTACCGCTATCTGGGAGCAACACCCCACTCATAATTTTGATCGTTGTTGATTTGCCCGCTCCATTGGGACCGATATAACCAACAATTTCACCTTGCTGCACTTGAAAGCTAATATTCTTCAATGCTTCAATAACTTTATAATCTCGCTTAATCAGCGCTTTGAACGCTTCCTTTAAGCCCCCTTTACGTATAGCAACTTGATAGGATTTACTAATTCCGTGCAATGAAATGATAGGCTTATCCATTCCTTCCCTCCTTTTTTTTTAATAGAGCGTGATCACAGTTGGGCTTTTTGAACATCCTCTAACATGATCGGACTTATTACTATATATTAATTTGCACACGCTTTCAACAGTTCTTTTCGAGAATAACTGCTCATATTGAACGAGCCGTTATTCATAAGATCGTAAAGAACACTCGTGACCTCTAGTCGTGAGAGGAATTGATGCATTGAAGATGGATGATTACCATTATGCGATCGGAGGCTGTCCATTGATGTTATCACTAGCGCGCCCTCAAAATGTTACTTTTCAAGTTTATATTTTTCGAATGAGTTTAATAAAGCGTTATTTTGCGCTTGATATTATAGGGGGACTTGCATTTTATATGGTAGGAAGAATGGTATTCGGCAGTGAATTACTTGGAATTGGATGTAATATAGTAGTCTCTCAGATGCTTCAATATATTGTGCCTATAAGTTCAAGTTAACTCCATAGAAAAATATGCCTATATATCCGCACGTCCAGATATATAGGCATATTCATTTAAACTAATATCCTGCTTACTTATTCCACAACAACTGCTTGTTGCTGAGCTAACAACGTCAATTCAGCTACTTTGAAAATATGATTCTGTGTCATAGCGTTCTCCGTACCATGTAAACAATCAAGTATGAACTTTCCGAAGAATGGAAAACCTACTTTACCTTGCAAATTCCAATATTGCTCACCTTGCTTATTCACTAGAAATAGATGATCTCCACCTGCAGACTTTGTTATATCTACATACTTTCGCAGTTCAATATAACCTTCCGTCCCAAGTATAATCGTTCGACCATCTCCCCAACTACTTAATCCGTCAGGTGTCAACCAATCGACACGAATATATGCTGTAGCACCATTAGCCCCTACCAGATGTGTATCGCCAAAATCCTCAAGCTCAGCTCGATGTTTATTATTGTAGTTAGCAACTTGGCTTGAGGTTATGCGAGCGTCATTATTTCCCGAGAAATAAAGAAATTGCTCGATTTGATGAGATGCGATGTCGCATAATATGCCTCCATACTGCTCTTTATTGAAAAACCAGTCTGGTCTACTAGCTTCATTAAGGCGATGTGGCCCTAGCCCGATCATCTGAATAACTCTACCGATTGCTCCTTGCTGAATCAGCTGCTCTGCAAACACAGCACTTTCAACATGAAGTCGTTCACTGTAATACACTGCATATTTACAATTTGTTCGAGCTACAGCTTCCTTAACCTGCTCCAATTGTGCCAATGTCGTAAACGGTGCTTTATCTGTAAAGTAATGCTTACCCGCTTCCATTACTTTAATACCTAACCCCGCTCGTTCATTCGGTATCGCCGCTGCTGCCACTAATTTAATTGTAGCATCCTCTAATATTTGCATTAATGAGCTCGCAATTTGAACAGTAGGATATGTAGCGACAAACTGTGCAACCCTTTGCTCATCCTCGTCATATACCCATTTCAAAGTAGCACCTGCTTCAATTAACCCATTGCACATGCCATATATATGTCCATGATCTAATGCGATCGCCGCGAATTGAAATTCCCCTTGTTCCACGACATGATCTGGCTTTCCAATAGGTGCATAGTTCATGCCATCGCTATGATTCACTATACTTTCCATATCATCACCCCTGAAATTTTGATTTTGCGATCTTTTCTTCTAAATGAGCAAGGTATTTGTCCTCGTCAATCGGAAACTGTACCCAATCATCTTCCCATGTAGACAATAACATCGCATTAGCGAGCATTAGACCTTTAATTCCTTCTACACCTGGTGCAATTAGCGGCTCATTATGCAATATCGCATTAGCCCAATTTTGTGTAATTCCCGCATGATCTGGATTACTGCCTTCGATCGGTATATCGATTTGCCAGCATTCAGGCTGAGCAAACGGCTCCGCCGAGCGTGCATTGAATTCAGACTCTGATTCTAGCAATCGATAAAATGTTAATTTACCATTTTCGATCACGACTTTACCGCGATCCCCAACAACCTCGAAGCGGTTCGTTCCAGGCGCTTCTGCTGTCGTCGTTACGAAGACACCTGTAGCACCATTCTCATACTCCACGAAAGCGGTCACATCATTTTCCACTTCAATATTACGATTTTTCCCGAAGTAACAGAACGCACGTAGACGCTGAGGCATCATACTTACCGTCCATTGCCATAGATCAAGCTGATGTGGATCTTGGTTGAGCAATACCCCGCCGCCTTCACCACCCCATGTAGCACGCCATGTCCCTGAATCATAATAGCTTTGCGATCTATACCAATTCGTAATAATCCAATTCGTCCGTCTTACTTCGCCTAGCTCACCACTATCGACTAGTTGCTTCAGCTTCCGATAGAGAGGATTCGTTCGTTGATTGTACATCATACTAAATACAACATCACTTTGCTCTGCCGCTTCATTCATATGGCGAACTTGCTTCGTATATACTCCAGCCGGCTTTTCTAGCAGCACATGTTTATTATGCTTAAAGCTAGCAATCGCTAATTCGGGATGTGAGAAGTGCGGCGTACAAATAATAACACCATCCACCACATCAGAGGCAATCAACTCGTAAGGATCGCTATATACATGAACAGCTTCACCTAATGTCTCACTTGCCCATAAGCGACTTGCCTCATTAACATCAGAGACAGCAGTAAGTTCTACACCACTTACCACTCCATTACGAATATATGAAATATGACCTTTACCCATATTACCTAAACCAATAATTCCGATTCTAACTTTTGACATAATAAACCTCCTAAAACTTCTCTAGGCTCCTTGGAGTAACTTCTCGGTACAGAAAAGTTGCTTCGGAAGCCTGAGCCTCAATATTCACTAGCATACTTGTATGTTAGCATTACCGGCTATCCATTACTTCATCACGGTTAATCGATTTCAACATGCAATTAACTCTAGTTGGTGTATAATTTAAGTTAATACAATGATTGAGGTGAATCGGATTTGTCAAACACAACACATCTTATACCATTCACAATAAACTTTCATAATGATATTCCTAATCACTTGACGTATCACACCCATGCCACCTATGAAATTTACTATTTTCATGCAGGAAAAGTTAATTACCTTATTAATGATCGCATCTACAAACTAGAATCAGGAGATATGATTCTTATGCACGGAATGACATTACATAAAGCCCATTTAGAACAAACGGATTGTTATGAACGAACCATTATTCATTTCGATCCATTTTATTTCAAACAACATATGCAACCAAGCTTTGTACCCGATCTGCTAATGCCATTTCATAAACTAAAAAATATCCGACTATCGTTCATAGAGCCCGTTCGCATAGAAATAGAAACTCTTCTCCATAAATTAGTGCTGCTACAGCAAAGCGCGGAGCCATTCGCCATAGAGCGAAGTCATATCGTGCTACTAGAGCTAATGCTATTAATCTACACACAATGCCAGCAACCACTGCAGGATATCCAGCAAAATCAACATGCTTCAACGAAGGAAACCCATGTTCAAAATATCATTTCATATATAGAAGAACACTATAGTGAAGAAGTATCGCTGCAACATATCCAGGAAGCGCTTCATCTCAATAAATTTTATCTTAGTAAATCATTCAAAGAAGTAACGGGAACAACAATCTTTCAGTATATGCTAGAACGTCGCATTTACGCTGCCAAAGTATTGCTTATCAAGCAGATCAGCACAATAACAGATATTAGCTATGAAGTTGGCTTCAAGCATCCCGCACACTTCTCAAGATCGTTCAAGCTAGTTACCGGAGTAACCGCTGAGCAATACCGCAAACAATACAGCATCCACGACAAAAACCATTAAGCAGCAAAGCGCTTAATGGTTTTTTATTCCCTATAATCCCCAGAATCGTTGCGCGGACAGCCAGCGTGAATCTGCGAGTCTGTCCACTTTCTACCCAGAAAGTGAACTAGGAGCCAACACCGGAGCATCACCCACAGCTTTTCCGCTTTACTTCGGAGCGTAGATCGCTTGTCAGCACCGAGAAGATGACATGAAGCTAGTGACGCGAGTAGCGGAGTGTACGTTATTGGTACACGAGCAACACAGCTAGCGATGAATGGCATATTCGATGTCGAGTACGCTGCGTCAGCATAATCATCGTGATCACAAGCGGTCGGTTACAGGGGAAGTTGGATGTCTATCAAAGTACCCTCACCAGGTCGACTCGAAATAAGCATCGTCCCTTTATGCTCCTCGATAATACGCGAGCTAACCATCAGCCCTAATCCTGTTCCATTTTCTTTGGTCGTTAAAAACGGTTCGCCAATACGTTTCATAACATCTTCAGGCATCCCATCGCCCTCATCTTGTATTTTCACATGTATCAGTTGTTCGGAAGACTCAAAGCGTACTGAAATCGCTACAGTCCCGCCTTCGAGCATTGCTTCAAAAGCATTTTTTATTACATTTAAAAACACTTGCTTCAATTGATTTTCGTTGCAATATAATTTGGGCATATCGTTCTCAGTCTGAAAATTAACTTCTACACCTAGTAGCATAGCTTGAGTATCTAGAATGGACAGTACACTTTGTAATATATGTTCTATGTCGTTGAATTGAAAGGAATTGTAGTGGGGCTTCGCTAAAGTCATAAATTCATTCACAATAAGGTTGATGCGATCAATTTCAGTACCCATAATGTCAAAATAGTAGCTATGCTCCATATATTTATTACGCAACAGCTGGGTAAATCCTTTCAATGCCGTCAATGGATTACGAATCTCATGGGCAACACCTGCGGCTAGTTGACCAATAACCGATAATTTCTCAGAACGTATGAGGCGTTCTTCATCCTGCCGTCGCTCTGTCAGATCACGCAATACAGTTAATATCGCCGTCCTACCAATATAATTTTCAATTTTTACGCTCGAAAGCTCGACCTCGATGATCTGATCACCGATGCACATTTGCTGTTTGCGAAATGCTGTTGCCTCCTCTAATGAAAGCGCACTTTGAAAATCTTTTAACACTTCTTCACGTTCCACTTCAATAAAATGATCGGTAAACAATTGATCTGATAATCCGCTAACATGCCGTTTACCTAGTAAATCTAGTCCATGGCGATTGGCAAATACAATAGCAGTATCTACCGTTATAAATATCGGTTCCGGTATCGTCATTAACATACGCTGATACATTTTGGCATTACGAATGAGTTCACGTTCTTTCTCATACTTAATCGTCACATCTTGCACTGTTGACAAGTAATAGGATTGATCATGATGAATCATTCTTGTTCGTTTGCCTTCCAAGTAAACCGTCGATTTGTTTTTATGCTTCCCATGCCAACGAATAATTTGACGCTTCGTATATTCCTTATCTAGCACTTCATCAAATGTTTGAGGTAATAACCAATCCTCTTCCTCGATAAAAAGCTCCATCTGGCAATTAATCATTTCATGAACAGCATAACCTAGTAGCTGTGCAAAGTAAGTGTTAACATAAATGATTCTATGGTCGTATACAACGAATACGCCCGCGACAACATGATCCATTAAGTTTTGATAAAAATTAGGCTGTTCTTTAATCAATTCTTCAAAATGATTAATACTTTCCTGTTCTGAATTAGCATACATCATTGGTTCTTGTCCTTCTTCAAATCTTTGTTCACCTATTGAGCTTAATTCAACTGCGCGTCCATAATTATCATCTTTATGTAATTGTTCACGGTATTCATTCGTATTATGTTGATCACATTGAATATTCATGTCATCCTCCTTACTGCTTCCTTACTATAGTATTTGCCATAAAATTCAAAAAACCTCTCGGTTTTAGTAATCACCAAGAGGTTTTTTTGAATTTTGTATGTTTAATAACTATCCTTGAAGAAGTAATTGCTCTGGATCTTCAAGCAGCTCTTTAATTGTAACTAAGAAACGAACCGCTTCACTACCGTCAACGATACGGTGATCGTATGATAATGCAAGATACATCATTGGACGATTTTCCATACGTTCTGCATCAATCGCAACGGGACGAAGTTGAATTTTGTGCATACCTAGAATACCAACTTGAGGTGTGTTCAAGATTGGAGTAGACAGCAATGATCCAAATACTCCACCATTTGTAATTGTGAAGCTACCACCGTGTAGGTCGTTTAACGTCAATGTATTAGCGCGTGCTTTCTTAGCAAGCTCGCCAATATTACGTTCAATTTCTGCAAAGCCCATACGATCTGCGTCACGTACAACTGGAACAACTAGACCTTCTTTGGCAGCTACAGCAATACCGATATCGAAATATTTCTTCATCACGATATCTTCACCGTCAATCTCAGCATTCAACATTGGGAATGCCTTCAATGCACCGACAACAGCCTTCGTGAAGAAGGACATAAATCCAAGATTAACATCGTTTTTATCAAAGAACGACTGTTTACGGCGTTTACGAAGATCAAGAATAGCCGTCATATCAATTTCATTAAATGTAGTTAGCATGGCTGCTGTTTGTTGAGCTTCAACTAGTCGCTTAGCAATTGTTGCTCTACGACGAGACATACGTTTACGTTCAACCGCTTTGCCGTCTGCTGACACAGAAGCTGGTGTTGAATTGGCTACAGGAGCAGCTATTGGCGCTGGCGCAGCAGTAGGTTGAACCTGATGTGAACGAACATCTCCAGGGTAGATACGACCGATTGCATCTTTGCCTTGAACTTGAGTTAGATCAACACCTTGCTCACGAGCAAGCTTACGAGCCGCAGGAGACGCATTAACACTTCCTGATGCTGCAGCTACCGATTCAGTCGTTGCTACTACTGGCGCTGACGGCTGAGCCGCTACTGCCGTCGGAACCACTGTAGCAGTTTCAGTCGTCGCTGGTGCTGGTACAGCGGCAGCAGATGCCCCACCAATCGAACCAATTGCTTCGCCTACTAGTACAACCTCACCGTCCTGCTTCGCAATTGCCTGTACTGCACCGCTACTTTCAGCACTAATTTCGATATTAACTTTATCCGTTTCTAGCTCCAGTAGTACGTCTCCTTGATTAACAGTATCGCCAACTTTGACGAACCATTTCGAGATCGTTCCTTCTGAGATCGATTCTCCTAATTCTGGTACAATAATATCTGCCATTAGTAGCTTACCCCCTTACAATATTCGATTCAATTGGCTGCCCATTCAAAGTAGATGAAATAATTGCTTGCTGTTCTCTTACATGAACCTCTTGATGTCCACTAGCTGTACTAGCGCGATCAGGACGTCCGATGTAATTCACTGCTACATTTTTCGGAGCGATCGCACGTAATCTTGGATCCATGAATAGCCATGATCCCATATTTTTCGGTTCTTCCTGTACCCATATAATTTCCTCTAGCTTCGGATAAAGCTTAACGATACGCTCAATCTCAGCCTCTGGGAATGGGAATAGTTGCTCGATACGTGCAATTCTTAACCATTCATAATCGGTAGGAGCGGAAGATGATTGTGCTTCTTCAAGATCAACCATAACTTTACCTGTTCCGAATACGATACGTTTCACTTTATCACGATCAGCCTTTGCTTCTGTTAAGCTGAACTGTGGCAACACTGGCTTGAACGAGCCTTCGCTAAATTCAACACCATGTGCAGCGACACGAGGATTACGAATTAAGCTCTTCGGCGCAATAAGCACTAATGGACGAACATTTTCACTTCCTAGCATTGCTGCTTGCTTACGTAATAAGTGGAAGTATTGTGATGCACTTGTTAGATTCGCAACTGTCCAGTTATTGTCAGCTGATAGCTGTAAGAAACGCTCAAGGCGTGCACTAGAATGTTCTGGACCTTGACCTTCATATCCGTGAGGTAGAAGAATCGTAATACCAGATTTTTGCGCCCATTTTGCACGACCAGCTGCAATGAATTGATCAAATATTACTTGTGCAACGTTTGCAAAGTCACCATATTGAGCTTCCCAAATCACTAATGTCTCTGGCGCAAATACATTATAACCATATTCGAAGCCTAGAACAGCAGTTTCAGAAAGTGGACTGTTATGAATAGAGAACGACGCTTTAGCTTGCGGAATATAATGTAATGGCGAAAACTTTTGGGCATTTACATTATCATTCAAGACGATATGACGATGTGAGAATGTTCCACGCTCGACATCTTGACCACTCATCCGAATCGGAGTACCATCAGCCAATATTGTAGCAAATGCTAACGCTTCAGCATGTGCCCAATCAACCTTTTCCCCATCATTCAAGCTTACAGCACGACGTTGTAAAATCTTTTGTAGCTTATTATATTCGGTAAAGCTTTCAGGACGATTAAGCATCTCAAGATTGATTTCACGTAATTGCTCCATCGCTACGGATGTTTTCACATCTTCTGGAACAGTAAAGCCTTCTGGCTTTTCACGTTTTTCTTTCTTTTGTCCTTCATTAGCTTTCATCATTGCATACGCATTTTGAAGCACATCCAATGTACGACCACGTAAGCCTTCTACCTGTTCCTTAGTCATAGAATTACGCTCTACCAATTCGTTAGCATAAATCGTACTAACTGTAGGATGGTTACGGATTTTGCTGTACATCAACGGTTGCGTTCCTTCTGGATCGTCCATCTCGTTATGACCGTAGCGACGGTAGCCGATTAGATCGATTACGAAGCCTTTGTTATAGCGTAAACGATACTCACATGCTAATCTAACCGCAGCAAGACAAGCCTCTGGATCATCCGCATTTACGTGAACAATCGGAAGATCGAAGCCTTTCGCCAAGTCACTCGCATAATAAGTCGATCTAGAATCTTGACTATTCGTCGTAAAGCCTAAACGATTGTTAGCGATAATATGCAAAGTACCGCCATTACTATAACCGTCCAAATTATTAAAGTTAAGTGTTTCTGCTACAATACCTTCGCCGATAAACGCAGCGTCACCATGAATGCAAATCGTTACTGCAGCATGGGGATCCTGCTTAGGATATCCTGGTTTGGAACGATCCTCTTGGGCGGCTCTTGTATAGCCTTCAACAACTGAATTAACAAATTCCAAATGTGATGGATTATTAGCAAGTGTAATATTAGCTCGTACCGTTTCACCTTCACGCACTGTACGATCAGCACCAAGATGATACTTAACGTCACCTGTCCATCCGTAATTTAAGTTTTTAGTACTTTCAAGTGCTTTATTAGGTGAGTTTTGGAATTCCGCAAAAATACGCTCATACGGCTTTCCAAGTATGTGGGCAAGTACATTTAGACGCCCACGGTGTGCCATTCCCACCAAAATATGCTGTGCACCATCATGTGCCACAGCTCTCACAATTTCATCTAGTACAGGAACTAGCATATCTAGACCTTCGATAGAAAAACGCTTCTGACCAACGAATGTTTTGTGAATGAAGTTTTCAAATAACTCAACCTGTAGTAATCTCTCTAGCAATGCTTCTTTCTCACGATCGGAAAGTGGAGCAGGGAAAGATCCAGATTCAGCTTTTTCAAATAACCAATCACGTTCATGTTCGTCATGAATATGAGTAAATTCATAAGCAGCAGAACGTGCGTAGATTTCACGCAAACGCAGTATAGCTTCCCAACCATTAGCAATATTAGCAGGAGCATTATTCCATATTAATTTTGCTGGAATGGCTTCAAGATCATGCTTAGTTAAGCCAAAAGTTTTCGGTTCCAACAGCTTCGTATCAGCTTTAGGACTTAGATCAAGAGGATTGATATCTGCACCTAGATGTCCATAACGACGAATATTCAACATCAATTGGTGAGCAGCTACAACCTTTTGCAATAAATTACTGTCTAACGGGATGTTATTACTTACGAGTGACGCTCTTGAAGCATTAACTCCAGAATTCGCTACAGAAGATTGCGCTCCAGGTGTAGAAAAATCAGTTGGTGGTTCCCCCCAAAGGACAAATAATTCACGAACGGAAGGATCGACCATATTCGGGTCTTGCAAATAAAGCTCATATTGCTCCTGCACATAACCATAGTTAGGACCATAGTAACTCTTCCAAGGAGAAGTGTTGCGCTCATCATGGATGCTCATTGCAGTTTATTCCACCCTCTCTATACTTTTAGATCTTGATATTATTATAAGTGCATTAACACTTATATTGAAAAGAGAAGTACACTACTGTTTGTCACAGTATCGTAACTTCTCTATATTCTAGTACATTAATGAAAAGGCTTCAACCGCTATTTTGGCATCGGTTTCATCGATTATCCATATGGATTCAACCGATATCGACCTTTCTGTCCATTTCTCAATCATTTTCAGATATTAATTGATAAAGTGTTCTCACCATTACGCCTGTTGCACCTTTTGTTTCCCATTTGCGAGAGTTGCTCAAAAAGGCAGTCCCAGCTATATCTAGATGTACCCATGGTTTGTCCTCGGCAAAATGTCCAACGAATAGACCACCTGTAATGGTACCTCCATGTCTGCCACCACTATTTTTCAAATCAGCAACGTCGCTGCGGATTAGCTTCTTATATTCAGCATATGCAGGAAGCTGCCATACCCGTTCTCCGCTTCTAGTAGATGCAGCAATTACTTGTTGCATTAGCTGCTCATTATTCGTAATCGCACCTGTGGCTTCTGTCCCTAGTGCTACTACAACAGCCCCCGTTAACGTAGCGACGTCAACTAGTTTCGTTGCTCCTCGCTTAATAGCGGTCGTCATGCCATCAGCCAATACTAATCTACCTTCAGCATCGGTATTAACGATTTCTACCGTATATCCACTCATCGTTGTAATAATATCGCCTGGTTTCAAGGCACGGTCACTAGGCATATTTTCTGCTGTTGGAATGACAACGACAACATTGACTGCTAATTTCATCGAAGCAATGGCACGTAATGCACCAAGCACAGCTGCCGCACCACCCATATCAGAAATCATTTCTTCCATGTTTGCAGCAGGTTTCAAGGAAATACCACCTGTATCAAATGTAATCCCTTTACCAACGAGACCCCATTTTTCATCTGAAGAAGGATCACCTTCATAATGAATAACGATCATTCTCGGTGGATTAACACTACCTTGACCAACACCAAGCAGAGCTCCCATATTTTCTTCAGCCAATGTCCACTCATCCAGCACTTCAATATCCAGTTCCAATTCGTCGGCTAATTGTTCAGCATAAAAAGTAAGTCGTTCTGGTGTCAGATCATTGCCTGACATATTCGTCAAGTCACGAGCAAGTTTTACACTTTGTACCATATGCTCTGCTTCATTAACCGCTGCTTCATACATAGCGACATTGGCAAGCTGTGAATCATTAAGTACAAAGTTTAAAACCTGCAAATTATAAAATTTCTGATCTTCTTTCTTCATTACTGTACGCTCATATAATGCTAATTGTAACCCTTCGATCATCGCTTGTACGCTATGATGTGTACCTTGAGTTGATAGCGCTGTCTCTAATTCCGCATTATTCAGTGATAGTGACAAAGAAGCAAGTCGTAATGACTTCACTTGTTTCGCAATAGCTGCAAACAGCTCGCGTAATCCATCTGCTCCATCTTCCTCGCTATAAGCTGCAAGCAACAAATATCGCTCATTAATTAAACCTAACGTAGCAATAACCGCAACTTGATTCGCTTTTGCACTAAATTGTTCATTTTCAAACATTGATATAATATGCTGATCAAGTGCATTTCCTACAATCGGCTCACCTTGCTTCAATTGTTGTAATTGTTGCTTATTAACTAGCAATAATAATGCATCTGATGGCTGCTCTTTATTGCCATATGTATAAGTTGTCATCTTTTAACCTCCAACGCTTTTCTCTACTTCTTATCAATTGAAATTTTTCTGTAAATTATTCCTTTTCTCATTCTAAACTGTACCACTACAAAAGGCAATTTACCGTTGCCTTTTGTAGTAATATTCACACTTAGATCAGTCATATAATACAAAAATAAAAAGACCATCTACCGTTGTCAAATTGACAATCGATAAATGATCTTTTGTACTAATTAACTGTTTTAATTAACCTTGAAGGTTAGCTTGTCCTGGTTTCCAGTTAATTGGGCAAAGTCCACCAGATTGAAGTGCTTGAAGTACACGAAGAGTTTCTTCAACGCTACGTCCAACATCATTGTGGTTAACTACTTGATACTTGATTTCGCCTTCTGGATCAATAATGAATAGACCACGTAATGCTACGCCTTCTTCTTCAATAAGAACACCATAATCAGCTGCAACACTCTTCGTAATGTCAGAAGCCAATGGGAAGTTCAAATGTCCAAGACCATTGCTCTCAACTGGAGTAGTAATCCAAGCTTTATGAGTATGCTTACTATCGATAGAAACACCAAGAACTTCAGTGTTCAGTGCTTTAAATTGATCATATGCAAGACTTATTGCTGTAATTTCAGTCGGGCATACAAAAGTGAAATCTAGTGGGTAGAAGAAAAATACTAACCATTTTCCTTTGTAATCAGAAAGTGAAGCAGTTCCAAAATCAGAACCATCACCAAGTGCAGTTTCCATTGTAAAATTAGGTGCTTGAAGACCTACCAAACGATCAGCCATAATAAATTCCTCCTCGTATCCTATCTATCTATTATCATGTAGTTTTCTATGAAAATCATAAAAATGACTACTGATAAATATTATCATTACAAAAGACTAGTGTCAAGATTATAAACAATATTTATTTATAATGATTACAAATAAACTAAAAAAGTCATCATTTTTTCACATTATGATGACTTTTTTAGTATAATTAATGAGATTAGTTGTATCAGTTAACTAAGCTTCATAATAGATAATGAAGCACCTTGACCTTGACTTACCAAGTTCACAACCTCTGAAGCTCCATATAATTGAAGCGAAATTTTGCTCCCTGCAGTGATATACGCTATCACCGTAGCTGAATAACTTGATTGAGCATGTCCTGCAGGAATGGAAGAATTCACTAGTGCAGAATCATTTCTAAGCAGACGGGTTCCAATACTTTTTGCCTCCGTCAAATTAACATGATAGGTAATATAATAAAAGCCCTCTTGCACAACATTTATGCCGTCCTCTGCATAACTATAGTAATTTTGTGTATGACTAAGGATATCCCATTCTATTGACACTCCATCTGATGTTACAGGATATGGAGAAAATGAACTTCCTGCATATGCCCAAGGTACGATATTACTTCCAGACTCACCTTGTGGGCCTGTTGCTCCTGTTTCACCTTGAATACCTGCTGGGCCTGTTTCACCTTTTTCACCTTGAGTACCTGCTGCGCCTGTTGCTCCCGTGTCACCTTTTTCACCTTGAGTACCTGCTACGCCTGTTGCACCAGTGTCACCTTGAATACCTGCTACGCCTGTTGCACCAGTGTCACCTTGAATACCTGCTGCGCCTGTTGCTCCTGTTTCACCTTGAGTACCTGCTGCGCCTGTTGCTCCCGTGTCACCTTTTTCACCTTGAGTACCTGCTACGCCTGGGTCCCCTTTATCTCCTTGCGGTCCTGCAACGCCTTTGTCTCCTTTATCTCCTTGTGATCCTGCCGGGCCTGTTGCTCCCGTATCTCCTTTATTCCCTTGCGATCCCGCTGATCCCGTTGCCCCTGTAGAACCTGAGGAACCGGTATCTCCTTTTTCTCCTTTGACACCTTGCTCGCCCTGCTCACCCTTTTCATCTGTTGGTTTTTTACCAGCTAATTGAGTGTTAATATTAACTTGTCCATTAATACCATCCCAAGCGATTTCTAACCCTAGAGAAGTGGCAAGCGTTCGAATTGGCAAGTACATACTACCTTGGAACGATAGAGGTGGTGTCGCATTACCATTGCTATCCTTTAGCTGAATCTGTTTGCCATCTACAAAAATAGTAGCATTAGATACTGTTCCTGAAATTGTCGATCCTGCTTTAAGTCCAGTTCCATTAATAGCGGATGTAGTAACCGATGCGGAGCTAGTCGTAATGTATACTGCTTGATCTGCTTGACTCCAGCGAACATTCAACCCAAGTAGCTGTGAAGTCGCACGAAGTGGTAAATATAATCGATTTTCATTAGAAATTGAAAGGATATCCTGTTTGGCTTTCTCACCATCTACATAAATTGGTGTATTCGTTACCTTTCCTTGCTTATTTTCCGCAGCTGCTGAAACGGGTACAACAAATGCAATAGACGCCATCAATATAAAAACTAACAAAACGCACATTCTCTTTTTCATCTTTTTATATCCACCTCTTAATTCATTTTGCATTTCATTATTAATTATCACTACTATCTTACTCCCTTCGATTCACACATTATTCATAGCACTGTCATCAACTGATATGCCTATGTCTTCTTTATTAAAATTTAACCTATTTATCACTAATAGTATGTAATGCAGATTACAAAGAACAAAAAAAAAGAGGAATTTAGAGAAGTAAACCTCTCTAAATTCCTCTTTAAAACAATGTTTTTTTATTAATTGCAGATATAATTATTTTTTCATTGCAGCAATAATTAGATCGCCCATTGCTGTTGTTCCGATGGCTTGGCCCTTATCAACTGCGATATCTCCAGTACGGTGACCAGCATCAAGTACTTCTTTCACAGCATCCTCAATCGATTGTGCTGCTTCGTGATATCCAAATGTAAGACGGAACATCAATGCTACAGAAAGAATTGTTGCGATTGGGTTAGAGATACCTTGTCCAGCAATATCAGGTGCAGAACCGTGTACCGGCTCGTATAGCCCGAAGCTACCTTCGCCTAGTGAAGCAGAAGAAAGCATACCGATTGAACCTGTAAGCATTGCTGCTTCATCAGATAGAATATCTCCAAACATATTTTCCGTTACGATAACGTCAAAGCTAGATGGACGGCGAAGTAACTGCATTGCACAGTTATCAACTAGTATATGCTCAAGTTCAACTTCTGGATATTCCGCAGAAATTTTGATAACAACTTCACGCCATAGACGAGAAGATTCAAGAACGTTTGCTTTATCTACAGATGCAAGGCGTTTGTCACGAGTCATAGCGATATCGAATGCTTGACGAACAATACGCGTAATTTCCATCTCGTTATATGCACAAGTATCTACTGCTTCGATACCAAATTCAGTTTCACGACGGAATTTTTCTCCGAAGTAAATACCACCAGTAAGTTCACGAACTACGATTAGATCAGTACCTTCAAGCACTTCTGGCTTCAATGTTGATGCATCTTTCAAACAATCAAATACAGTAGCTGGACGGATATTAGAGAAAAGGCCTAGTGCTTTACGAATACCTAGAAGCCCAGTTTCTGGACGAAGATTACCAGGGTTACTATCCCATTTCGGACCACCAACAGCTCCTAATAGTACTGCATCGGATGCTTGACATAGATCCAATGTTTCTTGTGGTAGCGGAGTACCTTTTTCGTCAATTGCGATACCACCGAATAGAGCCTCTTCAGTTTCAAATTTGTAACCAAAAAGCTCCTCCGTTTTTTTCAATACTTTCAAAGCCTCTCCAACTACTTCTGGACCAATACCATCTCCGCCAAGAACGGCGATTTTTTTAACTTCAGACATCGTTAACACTCCTCATACTATTGTTTATGAATTGATTTCGAATAATACTATAATAATTATACTTTCATTTAACCACAATTCATTTCCTTTGACAAAGATATAAAAGCTATCAACTTTATAGGTTATAACTATAATAGAACAAATAAAAAAGCACGAAGCAGTATTACCCGCATTCGCGCTTTTTATGGATGAAACAGTATGCAATGACTTATTCAAACATCAATCCGAAAATTAATTATTTTTTGATCCAGTGCATAAGTTTACGAAGTTCTTTACCAGTTGTTTCAAGTTGGTGCTCGCTCTCGTTACGACGAGTAGCATTCATCATTGCAAAACCAGATTGGTTTTCAAGGATGAAATCACGTGCGAAGCGACCTGATTGAATATCAGCAAGAATAGCTTTCATAGCTACTTTAGTTTCGCTTGTTACAACACGAGGACCACTTACATAGTCACCGTATTCAGCTGTATTGGAGATGGAATCACGCATAGTAGCAAGTCCACCTTCATACATCAAGTCAACGATTAATTTAAGCTCATGTAGACACTCGAAGTATGCCATTTCTGGAGCATAACCAGCTTCAACAAGAGTTTCAAAACCAGCTTTAACTAGCTCAGAAGCACCACCACAAAGAACAGCTTGCTCACCGAATAGGTCAGTTTCTGTTTCTTCTTTGAAAGTAGTTTCGATAACGCCTGCACGAGTACAGCCGATACCTTTAGCATAAGCAAGACCTAGCTCTTTTGCTTTACCAGTAGCATCTTGGTGGATAGCGATTAGACCTGGAACACCAAAACCTTCTTCATACGTACGACGAACCATATGACCTGGAGATTTTGGAGCTACTAGAAATACGTCTTTATCAGCAGACGGTTTGATTTGTGCATAGTGAACGTTGAAACCGTGAGAGAACATAATTGCAGCGCCCTCTTTAAGGTTTGGTTCGATTTCTTCTTTGTATACACGAGCTTGAGTCTCGTCAGGAAGAAGAATTTGTACAATATCAGCGATTTTAGTAGCTTCTGCTACTGTAAGTACTTCAAAACCGTCTTTTTTCGCAACGTCAGCTGATTTACCAGGACGAAGACCGATAACAACTTTTGCACCGCTATCACGAAGGTTTTGCGCTTGAGCATGACCTTGGCTACCGTAACCGATAACCGCGATTGTTTTACCATCTAAAATACTGAAGTTTGCATCTTTTTCATAATATAAAGTAACTGCCATTTCTATAATTGCCTCCTTTAATGTGACCCTTTGAACGGGTATGTAAGACGAAGAATAGTCTTCTCCTCACATCCCCGTTCAAATAGGGGTAAAAATAATTAAGTAAAAGTCCTCTAACAAAAGTCATTGGACAAGTCCAATGACGAGACTGAATAAACTAATCATACTTCAAAGCAGCCAAAACTTCCAACACCAAGAAATTGGAGATACCAATTACAAGGCCTGAATAAGCTTACCATACTTTAAAGCAGTCAGACACTCCAACACCAAAAAATTGGAAAATACAATTGCGAGGTCCAAGTAAGCTACCCATTCTTTACAGCATTCAAAACTTCGGAGCAGTCAAAGCTTTCAGCACCGAGAAGGTTGGACGAAGCAAGACTCTTGGAGCGTAAGCGTACGTTTTTGGTACGTGCGCACCCAAGAGGTGAAGCTGCGTTCAAGATTCGATGTCGAATAAGCTACAACGCGATGCTTCGTGATCAAAGCTTTGAATTAGCTTTCAGCACCGAGAAGGTTGGACTTAGCAAGACTCTTGGAGCGTAAGCGTACGTTATTGGTACGTGCGCACCCAAGAGGTGAAGCTACGTTCAAGATTCGATGCCGATTAAGCTACGAAGCGGCACTTCGTGATCAAAGCTTGTTACCGCGATTGAGGGCGGTTACACCAGTCCTCGACACCTCACGAATACCGTACGGCTTAAGCAATTCAATCATTGCATCGATTTTTTCAGTATCACCAACAACTTGTACCATTAAAGTATGTGTAGCGATATCGACAACCGATGCTCTGAATGTATCAACAACTCCAAGAACTTCAGGGCGTGATGCTGGCTCAGCATTAACTTTAATTAATGCTAACTCGCGAGATACCATTGCATTCGCACTCAAATCAATAACTTTAATTACATCAATTAATTTATACAGCTGTTTAATAATTTGTTCAAGCGTATGGTCATCGCCAGAAGAAACGATAACCATACGAGACAAACCTACCTCTTCAGAGGCACCAACTGTAATACTTTCGATATTGAATCCACGTCTTCCGAACAGACCAGACACACGTTGCAGAACGCCTGGCTGATCGTTAACAATTACAGCGACAGTATGTTTCTTCATTCTGCATCCCCCATAATCATTTGATCGATTGTGCTACCTTGAGCAACCATCGGATATACATTCTCATCACGACGTACAACAAACTCAATTACTGCAGGCCCAGGATGGTTCATAGCTTCTTCCCAAACTTTGCGAGATTCTTCTTTATTCGTTGCACGGAAGCCCTTCACTCCATAAGCTTCAGCCAGCTTAACAAAGTCTGGACTACCAGCCAAGTCAATATGGCTAAATCTATTTCCATGAATAAGCTCTTGCCATTGACGTACCATACCTAACACTTGGTTATTCAGAATAACAACTTTAACAGGAATATTATGAATCGCACAAATAGCTAACTCTTGTGCACACATCTGCATGCCACCGTCACCATTGATTGATACAACTAGACGATCTGGATTAGCCATTTGCGCACCTATTGCCGATGGGAAACCAAAGCCCATTGTTCCTAGACCACCTGAAGTTACCCATGAACGAGGCTTATTGAATTTATAATATTGAGCGGCCCACATCTGATGTTGACCAACGTCAGTTGTAACAATCGCATCACCATTTGTTGTTTCATGAATTAATTCAACAACCCATTGTGGCTTAAGCTCTGTATCTGAATCGATATACTTGAACGGATGTGCGTTTTTGGATGCGAGTAGTTCCGTTCTCCACTCATCCGCTAAATCTGCACGAACTGCTGTTTGATTAGCAATTTCTAGTACCGTCTTAACATCTCCAACGATCGGAATATGTGTATGCACGTTTTTACCAATTTCAGCTGGGTCTATATCGATATGAACAATTTTCGCAAGTGGAGCAAAGCCACTTAGCTTACCTGTTACACGATCATCAAAGCGAGCACCAATATTAATTAGCAAATCCGCTTTTTGAATCGAATTATTAGCAGTGTAGGTACCATGCATACCTGGCATACCCAACCATAAGTCATTACCACTTGGGAAGCCGCCTAATCCTAGTAATGTCGTTGTAATCGGAATCTCAGTTTTCATAACGAACTCAAGTAGTTCTTCATGTGCACCGGAGTAGACTACACCGCCACCTGCAAGGATAAGAGGACGTTTCGCTTCTTGGATCGCTTTAATCATTTTATCAACTTGAAGCTTATTGGGTGATACCGTTGGATTGTAGCCACGAATATTCACTTCGCTCACTGGCTTAAACAATGTTTTCGCAGCAGATACGTCCTTCGGAATATCAATTAACACGGGACCTTTACGACCAGTATTTGCAATATGAAATGCTTCGTGAATAACTCTTGGCAAATCTTCAACATCCCGAACCAAATAACTATGCTTCGTAATCGGCATTGTAATTCCTGTAATATCAGCCTCTTGGAAAGCATCAGTACCGATTAATGTACTCATTACATTACCTGTAATAACTACCAATGGTGTAGAGTCCATGTACGCTGTTGCAATACCTGTTACAAGATTTGTTGCTCCTGGGCCAGATGTTGCAATACACACACCAACTTTACCACTTGCACGAGCATAACCATCAGCTGCATGGATAGCTCCTTGTTCATGTCTTGTTAATAAATGATTGAAATCTGGATTTCCATGCATTGCATCATATATATAGAGAACTGCACCACCTGGATATCCGAATACACAATCTACTCCCTCAAGCAATAAGCTCCGTAGTAAAATCTCAGAACCTGAAATTACCTCTGGCTTAGAAAACTTCTCGATTAGCTCTTCTCTTGATTTCGTTGTCACATTTGTTGTTGTCATTTGTATTCCTCCTCTCGAAAAATCAAAAAAACCTTCCGTCACTGTCACCATCATTTTCATGAAAGTGTACAGGGACGAAAGGTTGATCTTCCGTGGTACCACCCAAATTCGTTATCTATTTCTCAATAGATAACCTCTACAGGTTGGAGTCGTATGTAAATAAACATAGGACATCCTACCATTGGCACTTTAACGCTTGCCCTGCGAATTCCCCTAATCTAAAAATTTCAGGGAAATAGCTCCGAGGTGACTTCGTAATATAGGGATTCCGGTGTTGGTTCCAGCTAATCCAACACTCTCTGAGCAGTAGAGCCCTAAATACTTCTTCCTCATCATTGCCTATTTCTTTATATCGTAAACAGTAAAAATATACATTGGATATTGCTTTTCATTATTATATGACGATTAAACACATACGTCAATAACCTTACACTATTCTTTTATTAGTTTAACTTAAATCGTCAGCTTTTATGCATAGCGACGTCTTCTATGAACTCTTCTTCTTTTACTTCTACCTCTACATTTATTGCAGCCACATGGTCGACGACGTCGGAACGAACAACCACAGCCACAGCGTCCACGACGTGCTCCACAGCATGAACAAACAAGGATTGCTAATAGTCCAACCGCAATAATCCCGATAATAAAAAAACAAAATAAAAATTTAGTTTCAACTTTTCTATTTTTATTTTTATTCATTGAAAGCGGCGCTAGAAAAATCCGATTACCGTCTACTGCAACAAGTTTTCCTTTGACCTTCGTTCCATCCGCTTTTTCAACATATATGTGTTGACCTACATACTGTTCAAAATCCTTCTTGGCTAAGTTACTCACTGAATAAGACACCTCCTTAAGTTAGATAAGGTAGTCTATGCATTTTGCCACGGACAGGACTGTATGTTTGTCCGTCCACACAACAAAAAAGGCTCTAATTATCCCATCTACGAGATAAACTAGAGCCTTTATATAGAAGTTAACGACTACGCGCTAACTTTTTCTTTCGCAACTTTAGCTAGAGCATTGAATGATGCAATATCGTTAACTGCTAGCTCAGCTAGCATTTTACGGTTAACTTCAACGCCTGCAAGTTTCAAACCATGCATTAATTTGCTGTAAGAAATATCATTCATACGTGCTGCAGCATTGATACGAACGATCCAAAGTCTGCGGAAATCACGTTTTTTGTTACGGCGGTCACGGTAAGCATACATTAATGAATGCCCAACTTGCTCCTTAGCCGATTTAAATAAGCGATGTTTCGAACCAAAGTAACCTTTAGCTAATTTAAGAATCTTTTTACGACGACGTGTGCGGACAAATCCGCCTTTGACTCTTGCCATGAATAGAAACCTCCTGAATGTATAATCGATTTATTGTTCAATATTATTTAAGATTAGAAAGACCTTGCTGAATACGACGAACGTCGCCAGCTGCCATCAACGGTTGACCAGCAAGAACTCGTTTTTGACGTCCTGATTTGTGAGAAAGTAAATGGTTTCTGTAAGCTTTGTAACGTTTAACTTTACCTGTACCAGTAATTTTGAAGCGGTCTTTAAGACTGCTATGCGTTTTCATCTTGGGCATTGTGTTATCCTCCTTAAAAGTTATACATAAGATTAGGTACTGCTTTTTGGTGCCAAAATCATAATCATGCTCCGGCCTTCAAGCTTAGGAGCGCGCTCAACATTGCATATTTCGGCAACCTCTTTTTGCAAACGATCTAAAATCTTTTTCCCTAAATCAGCATGTGCAATTTCACGACCACGGAAACGAACAGAAGCCTTCACTTTATCGCCTTCGCCTAAAAATTTCACAACATTGCGGAATTTAGTTTGATAATCATGTTCATCAATGTTTGCACGGAACCAAACTTCTTTAAGATCAATAACCTTCTGGTTTTTACGTGCTTCTTTTTCTTTCTTCTGTTGCTCATAACGGAATTTACCATAGTCCATAATGCGACATACTGGCGGCTTTGCTGTCGGAGCGACATTCACAAGATCAAGATTCATTTCAATTGCCATTTGTAACGCTTCACGTATTGGCTTAATACCAAGTTGTTCACTCTCTGGGCCAACTAGACGAACCTCACGAGCGCGGATTTCGTCATTGATTTGATGTTCTCTGCTAATAGTGTTCCACCTCCAAATTTTATTACCTGCACAAAATAAAGGATGCGGGTTCGATTGAACCCGCATCCTATAAACGTAATGTATCATCAAAATCGAATGATTGACATTCGATTATTCTGCATTCGTTCATCGCTACCAGTCAGTTTTAACCGAACAGGTGAGAAGCGGGTGCCTCTACTTGTGCAATGTATTCAATTAATGTTCCTCAAGTAATATATCACACTACAAATCGCATGTCAAACATTTACCGACAACTACGAAAGATAGCTTAATTTATTTCCCTCTAACCTCTTCGATGCGTACAACACGTGTATGCTCTGTATGGCTCCATACTTTGTTGTTCTGTGTAAAGAACGCATAGAATGTAATTGGGAACCAAGAAATTAAGAAGAATGGCAATGTGATTAGATGAGCGAACATTTTCCACGACTTCACTTTTTCCATCATCATTGCTGCTGGGAATGGTAATACTCCCGCTATAATAATAATCGTAACAAACCAAATCGGCATCGCGCTATAGATTGAGAAAATAACATTATCAGCCGGAATAATCAAATCAATCCACAATACAACCGTTAATAAGAATCCAATAAGTGTATTGTATACGGAGATCGAATATACAGCAGCATCAATTTTTGTAAGATTACGTTCTTTTATACCTGCCCACAAAAGCGGGAAAAAGTAATTTTTAGCTACGTTGAAATGACCTTGCATCCAACGTAAACGTTGACGAGCTGAAGCCTTAAAAGAAACCGGCTTTTCATCGTATACTTTTGCATCATAGTTCAAGACAGGATATACGTTACGCTTTACACAACGCATAGAGAATTCTAAATCCTCAACTAAACTCGTTGCACCCCAACCCATTTCTTTCAACAAGTTGGTATCGAAGCACATCCCTGTACCGCCTAAGAAATTACTCATTTGCAAGTTCGTACGCGATAACTGCCATAGACGATTACAATACCAATACGTAATCGCATAAGCTGCTGTAACCCATGAATCTTCAGGGTTTTTAGTGTCCAAATATCCTTGGATAACTTTGTAATCCGCACATAGATCATCATTCATTAAAGTTAAGAAGTCGTGGTTAACTAGATTATCAGCATCAAACATGACAACTCCATCATATTGACGAGGCTTAGCCCATAGTTCTTTCAACATCCATTCAATCGCGAATCCTTTACCACGTTGCTCGTGATTTGTACGTTCACAAGCATTTACACCATGTTCGCGTACAATATCAGCTGTACTATCCGTACAATTGTCGCAAATGACAAAAATGTCAAACAACTCAGCTGGATAATCCATTGCTTTCAAATTTTCAATTAACGCCCCTACTACTTTTTCTTCGTTATGCGCTGCTACAAGAACAGCGAATGATTTTTGCGGTTTCTGTCTAGGCCTACTTTTATTTTTCTTGAAGCCAAACATCGATAACGTAAATTGGTATACCGCAATGATAGCCAGCAGAATCTGAATCACAAGAAATGCTACTGTCACAACCATGTTGTATCGCCCCCTTTAATACATCTTTCTCTCTGTGTAAAAATGTTTAAGTAATTCTTTACGAAAACTTTATTAACCTTCTGATTGTGCAGTCTAACGATCACTCTTGTCAAAATGAAAAAAAGGTCTATAATAGCCACATTAGGCTATAAAAGCGTTTGCATCGTGATCACTCTTCATTTTTGCTTCACAAAGCTACGAAAACATCCCATTTTCATGTTTTTTGCTTTTGGAAAAGAGATTATTCATACTATTAGTTAGGTTTACCATAATTAAAAGTTTCTATTACCCATACTTAAAACTAAAATGGTATAGTATACATGTAAAAAAAGAATTTCATCACAACATATGCTGTGAAGAGTTATATATTGGAAGGATGTATTGCATGGAAAAATGGATTAGTTGGTTGAGAATCCATGAGGAACGATTGTTAATATGGGCCAACAGAAGGCTATCACACCGCATGGTATTTCGCTTTATACATAATTGGATGAGTATAATAACTCATCTCGGTGGAGCTACTTTCACCATTTGTTTTTCTTTTCTTTTGGCAATTTCTGCTAAAGGAGAAGTTGCTTTAATTGGTTGGAAATGTTTAACTACTTTGGCGATTAGCCATATTCCCGTTGCCATCTTAAAACGTAAATTTAGGCGCTTACGACCATATCAGTCCTTACCAGGTGTTAACATCGGATTAAAACCGTTAGAAGATCCATCATTCCCATCTGGACATACAACTGCCATATTCGCACTAATTATTCCCATTGTGTTAAATGCGTCGTTGCTACCATCCTTTGTTGTCCCACTAGCACTGATCGTTGCTTGCTCCGTTGCATGGTCACGGATGTACCTTGGATTGCATTATCCTTCAGATATTGCAGCAGGTGGAGTTATTGGCACTGTCACTGCATATGCCGTTGAGTTTTTCTGGCAAGGCACTTCAGGTATCTAGATAATCTAAATAAACTATTGTTAAAAAATCTCATTGCTTTTCATTTAAAATATTGAAAAATAAAGCTATCACTGCTTCGTCTTGTAATTGGGACAAGTGTTGATAGCTTTTTGTGTGCATATATGACCAACATTTCTTTTTATTACACAATAGACATATATTGTTCGTTCTATCGTGTTTTTCAAAACTGAGTAATGTTATCATTGGATCCGGTAAAGCTTCCACTTTTGATCAATACGGATAAATATATGATCACCTGTTCCAATAGTCTCTTCTAAATTGTTATCTAATGATTTAGTTGAAATTTTCACAATGGCAACTTCATCCGCAATCTCATTAAGACTATATTCTTCTGTTACAGCCTTTACTCGTGTTTCATCTCGTTCTAACATAGTCACCGCCAATATGTACGGCCTTCTATCTTTTAATACATCAAATGCAGGATCATAAACAAATGCTAATCGTGCTTCTTCATCGTTTTCATCTATTGTTTCAAACAATGCCAGTATAGTTTTAAGTAGTTCTCCTTCCACCCCTGTATTTTGAATATTACTAAGATCCAAATCCCCTTGTCTTTTTTGTTTTTCTCGTAATTCAATATCCATTTCCACTGTTGTTGTTTCAATTATTTCATTCGAATTTAAATCTTTTAAGTAATTGGTTCCTGAACTTAAAGGAGCTATTTTATTTTCATCCTCCGTATTGGATTCATTTATAGACGATTTCATAGGACTTTCACCTTGATTTTGACAGCCTACTAATAAAATTAAAGAACAGATAACTAATACCCAAAAAAATAAAAATCTATTCAATATTCACGCCTCCATTTCTGAGTATTAGACGAGATATTCAAAATAAAAGTTTCGTTGTTTTTCCATAAAACACAAAAAACCATTAGCATCAAAAGGCACTAATGGTTTTTTGCAACGTTCAATAAGAACTACATACGATATTTCGTTTTCTTCTGCTCGCGATGTTCCTTCAACACTTCTTCACCAATAACAACCTCGACACGATGAATCGGCTGACCTAGATGATAGAACTTCGTTTCATACTCGGTGAACACAAGATCCTCACGGGGCTCGTCTTTATGAAGATTAAGTGAAATATTACGCATCACTAATTCCATATCGGCAAAGCTATTCAATGAGAAATCGAACAATGATTGCGAATCCGTTTTGAAATGAATTTCGCCACGAGTATTAAGCTTCTCCATATACTTTTCGACAAATCGAGGATGAGTTAAGCGACGACGAGCGTGCTTGCTTTTCGGCCACGGATCACTGAAATTCAAATAAATACGTTCAAGCTCCCCATCTGCGAACATTTCATCAATGTTTTCGATATTAGCGCGTAGCAATGCCAGATTAGGAGGTGTTTCTTCACCTTTTTCCTCCCATGCTGTACGCCCCTTCTCGCTTGCACGACGAATAAGTTCATCGTACATATCGACACCAATATAATTAATTTCAGGATTACGCACACTCATTTGACTAATAAATTGACCTTTGCCCATCCCTAATTCGACATAAATCGGATGATCGTTACCAAAAAACTCATGCCATTTTCCTTTATATTGAGAAGCATCAAGCACACATAAGTCAGTTTGTGACTCTATGCTTTCAAGAATCCCTTTTCTCCCTCTTAGACGCATTGTTATATCTCCTTCATTATGTTCAAGTTCATATTATAATCAGCTATTATTGTGCCTAAGAAATGCTTGCTTGTAAAGAACTTTCCGCTTTATTGTGCATATTACCAGATAAGTGCAGCAATAAGAAAGTTCAATAACATAGTTTATCCCTACTAACCTAATGTAGTTTGGAGCTAGAATATGTAGTTTAGAGCCAGTAAACTTCATCGTATGACTAACAACAAAAAAGACCGATATGGAAAAATCTCTTCCAACCAGTCTTTAGCTAAATTATATAAGCGACGTTACTACGCTAATAGAGCCATCACTTGCCGATCGAGCAGCTCGTTTACCAATAGCGCTCACTTTCGCTAGAAGCCTCTTTGTTCATTGTTTGCTGTAATGCATTGTTTAATTTTTTGTGCGCCGAAACTTTCAAGGATTGGTTATTGTTAAAACGTACTCCTGTAAGAGCAATAAGCTCCTTAACCGTTAATTCAACCGTCAATAATTCATCGCCCTGTGGAATTTTTGTCATATCCATCTCTAATCACCTCATCATATATTATGAAAATGAAGCTAAAGTTATGCAAATTTGAATTCGTTTACAAAAAGTAAATGTCAGGTTTTTTTGTTGTTATTTCACACTTTCAATATAACATACGGTGTCACTTTTAACAAGTCAATCCTTTCATTTTCAAGCCTTACTTATTTCCGAACAATTAAGAAGTTATGCAATAGAAAGCATGGCTTTTCAGCTTATTTTTCGTTACAATTGATGATGAAGCAGGATAAAGGATGGGTAAAGATGATTAATATACAAAACGCCTCAGAACAGCCTTTGCTGTGGGGAGATAAAAATTTTCATACTTGGAATTATGAAATGCGCAATGAATTTGATTCTAAAGTATTCAAAGTGATGCTAGATGCAGGATTTACTTGTCCCAACCGCGATGGTTCTATCGCCAAAGGCGGCTGTACATTTTGCAGCGCACGCGGATCAGGTGATTTCGCTGGGCGTAGACGTGACGATCTAGTTACTCAATTCAACACCATTCGTGATCGACAACATCAGAAATGGCCTGATGCCAAATATATTGGATATTTCCAAGCGTATACAAATACGTATGCACCGGTAGAAACGCTACGTGAATACTTCGAAGTGATCGTTGATCAACCAGGCGTTGTAGGGCTATCTATTGCCACTCGTCCCGATTGCTTACCAGATGATGTTATTGATTATTTGGCAGAGCTCAATGAGCGTACTTATCTATGGGTGGAAATGGGCTTGCAAACGGTTCATGAATCGACTTCCACATTAATTAATCGTGCACATGATACAGCTTGTTATCTTGACGCTGTTCGACGCTTACGTGAACGAAATATCCGGATCTGTACACATATCATTTACGGATTACCAGGAGAAACGCATGAAATGATGCTAGAAACAGGTAGACAGGTAGCGAAGATGGATGTTCAAGGCATCAAGATCCATTTGCTGCATCTGATGAAAAAAACGCCTATGGTAAAGCAATATGAAGCAGGACTACTGAAATTTCTAGAAATGGATGAGTATATAAATCTAATTGTCGATACACTCGAAATATTGCCGCCTGAAATGACTGTTCATCGCCTTACAGGTGATGCCCCAAGAGATTTACTGATTGGTCCGATGTGGAGCTTGAATAAATGGGTAGTACTGAATAGTATTGATCGCGAACTTAAAGCGCGCAACAGTTGGCAAGGTAAGCTGTGGAATGTGGAGGGTTAACTAAATGGGCTTTATCTCTTCTCTAACAATGGCTCAGCGCTGGATTGCTGAACGTGTAGCTTCGGGTGGCTTTGTCATCGATGCAACGGCTGGCGGGGGCGTAGATACATTGGCACTCGCTCAGCTTGTCGGTGCAAAAGGTACTGTGCTTGCGTTCGACATTCAACAGGATGCGCTGGACAAAACAGCTACAAGATTGCAGCAATGCAAAGATCAGACTGCATTAGCTACAGTCTCGCTTATTTGCGATAGTCACGCTAATATGGCTCAATATGTTGAACAAGCAGGGACGGTAGGGGCAATCATGTTCAATCTTGGATACTTTCCTGGTGGAGATGAGCGTATTATAACGATCCCTAGCTCAACGATCGATGCGCTTGAACAGTCACTACAGTTACTTAAAGTTGGTGGCATTGTTACTTGCATGCTCTACCCTGGTCATGCAGGCGGCGATACAGAGGCTGATGTCGTGCAGCAATGGGCAAGCGCATTACCCGTGGAGCGTGCACAATGTGTTATATATCGACAGCTGCAGCGCGCCAATGCCCCCTATCTGATCGGCATTGAAAAAAAATCATAGGCTTTATTAAATTTGAATTATAAGGAGCATACATATGTCTATTCAAAAAATCGAGCATGTTGGTCTTATGGTAAAAGATATTGAAACATCTATTCAATTTTATACAAAAGTACTAGGTCTAAAGCATTTGCGTACGATGCCACACTCTAATGGTTTAATTACATTAGCTTTTCTTGGTTATCCAAATTCCAATGAAACGGTAATCGAACTTATTCAAAACTTCAATGTAAATCTGCCTGCTGAAGGAAAGGTTCATCATATCGCATTTACCGTTACCAATATTGAAGCGGAATTTGAACGTATGAAGCAATTACCGGAAGTTACACTGAAAGATAAAGAATTAATTACTTTACCTGATGGCTCATTATATTTCTTCTTCTATGGTCCAGATGGTGAGTTTCTTGAATTATTCCAACCAGGTAATATTACACCGTACCCGTTACAGTTCCAACCCGAGTTCAAGGAGCGTATATGGGGTGGACGTGGCTTAGAGAAGTTTGGTCTAACGCCACCTGAAGGGGCAATTGGCGAAGGCTGGATGATCAGCGACCATCCCAACGGCATTACAAAGGTCATTAACGGCGCACTCGCTGGTACAGGGCTAGATGTTATTCGCGAACAATTCGGTACAGCTTGGTTTGGTAAAAATGGTGTATCAAGTAAAAGTGAACGCTTCCCACTTCTTATTAAACTACTAGATTGCCGTGACGATTTATCGGTGCAGGTCCATCCTACCGATAATTATGAGCAATTGCCAGCTGGTGAGCTTGGTAAAACGGAAATGTGGTATATTCTTTCCGCAGAACCTGATGCGAAGATTATATATGGATTAAAGGAGCATGTCTCACGCGATCAACTTGCACAAGCGGTTGCTGATGGAAATATTATGGGTAGCTTGCAAGAAGTATCCGTTAAAACAGGAGATGCCTTCTATATTCCTGCTGGTACCGTACATGCATTATGTTCAGGGGTCGTTGTCGCTGAAATCCAGCAAAACTCCGATACGACATACCGCTTGCATGATTATAATCGCCCTGGACTTGATGGGCAGCTACGAGAGCTACATATTGAAGATTCATTAGCAGTTATCGCATATGAAGGCGCAGGCGCTTCCTACGTGGATACGACGACTATGCGAGCTGGAGAGTGGCTAACGATTGCTGCTTCTCCTTACTTCGTCGTAGATAAAGGTATAATTGTAGATCAAACTATATTATCCACATCTGCTGATAGCTTTGAAATTATTGTTGTTGCTGACGGAAACGGGACAATTGGCTGGGGAAATCAAGAACAAGCAATTTCAGCTGGTCAATGCTTCCTATTGCCTGCTGTACTAGGAAAATATACATTAAACGGTAATATGACAGTGTTACGCAGCGTTGTGCCTAGCATTTAATTTCAACTCTAGATATGTTAAACATATATTTTATTTTCATATAATGATAAATTTCAAGCCATTGAAGCTGCTGCCTAAAGTAGTCGCTTCAATGGCTTTTCTATCTTTCTGGGACTATCATTGCATATTATAACTTTTTCCGAATATATTTATTTTCAAGGTGAATTGTTAACATTACACTTTATCCATTACATAAACATTTACAATTTAGTAAGAAGACATTTTTCAAGAAAACTCTCTTCGAAAACCATCTAACCGTTTAGTTTTTAAAGGGTTTATCCGAAATACATATATTTTTATCCATTTATAACTAAAAATAAGTAGTTTACAAAATTATTCTATTATGATACTTTATCATTAAAGCGTTTTCATTAATGTTATCACTAACGATTAATGAAAATGTTAACATGCTTTGTCTTCTTAGTTTTTACTTTCGAGTTAAAAAATTTTATAGGGGGCTTCACATGAAAAAACTACTTACGCTTTGTCTGATTTTATCAATGTCTTTATTCGCTTGGGGTTGTTCAAGTGGCAACAACGCTGCACAAGGTGACAAATCTGTTATTGATGGTGGCGCCGGAGAAAATGCAACAGCGTTAGATTACTGGACTTTCGTAGAGCTGCACGGGCAACATTTTGAGAAAATGTTAAGTAAATGGAATGCTGAATTCCCAGATCGTCAAATTAAGTTAAACGTTACCGTTATGCCTTATGATGATATGCACAACAAACTCCTAATCGCACTTCAAACTGGAACGGGAGCTCCTGATATTTCAGATATCGAGCTAGGTAAATTCCCTGACTTCCTTAACGGCACCCCTAATCTAGTTGAGCTTAACGACGTAATAGACCCTTACCGTGATACAATCGTTGAGTCGCGCATTAATATCTACAGCAAGGACGGTAAAAATTATGGAATCCCAACTCACGTTGGTGCAACCGTTGCCTTTTACAACACAGAAATTCTTGAAGAGGCTGGTATCGACTACAAAGATATCGTTACTTTTGAAGACTACAAAAAGGCTGGTATTACGGTGTATGAAAAAACAGGAAAATATCTTGGAACTGCCGATACGAGCGCTAACTGGCAGGCTGGTATACTTCTTGCTCAGCAAGGCAATGATTTGACTGATGATAACGGCGTACCGCAAGTTAATTCCCCTGAGCTAATTCGTGGGTTCGGGATGATGCAAGATCTTCTTGAAAACAACGTTATATCCACCATTGCAGGCGGTCAACCGGATACAGAGGAAGCGTACGGAGAATACAATGCTGGTAATTTTGCTAGTGCATTTATGCCATTATGGATGATGTCACGCTTTACAAACTATATGCCTGATCTTGCAGGGAAAATTGCTATTGCACCACTTCCTGCACTCGAAAAAGGAATGCCTAGATCTGTAGGTGCTGGTGGTACTGGTACTGTTGTTACGAAAACATCTAAAGATATCGAGCTTGCAAAAGAATTCCTAGCTTATGCAAAGCTATCTCTAGATGCTAATATCGAAATCTGGAATACACTCGGCTTCGATCCGGTAAATATGGACGTATGGGACATGAAAGATATAACCCACAATCCAGAAAATATGTTTGTTAAATACTTTGTTAATAGTCCATTTGATGTTTTGAATACGATTAGAGATGAAATTAGAATGATCAAATCTACATCAGCATCACCAACAATTAATAATATGTTTGGAACAACTACGCTTAATGAAATATTCGAGGATGGTAGAGATGTAACTGAAGCGTTGAATGAAGCTCAAGAGCTTATAACGCAGCAGCTAAGCAACTAACCGTATTCGTCATTCGTGAAAATATGAAGAGCTATCTATATGTAACTGTAGATAGCTCTTTCATATCAATCTCTACCATCAAAGCTATCTATTGAATATATTAAGAGGCCAAGGAGTCTAATTTATGAAAAAAATATTACACTCACAAAAAGTAGCTCCTTACGTATTTATTCTCCCTTTCGTGCTAGTCTTCCTTATTTTTTGGTTATATCCATTACTTAGTTCGGCTGGAATGAGCTTTCAGAAGGTTACGCTCGGCCAAGATGCAGCTTGGATAGGCATGAACAACTACGAAAAATTATTGGGGGATAAAATTTTCGGGAAGGCTGTAATGAATAGCATTGTTTATATGCTGTTAACACTTATTGTTCTAATTCCTGGACCTATGATACTAGCCGTACTCCTTAATAGTAAGTATATGACATTCAAAGGATTTTTCAAATCTTCGTTCTTCTTTCCAGCACTCACTTCGGTTGTTGTTGCAGGTACCATTTTCCGTTTAATGTTTGGTGAAATGGAGAGTTCGCTAATTAACACGATATTATCTTGGTTCGACATTGAGCCTATGAAATTCCTTAAAGGTCAAACGACTGGCTTTATCGCCTTATTAACTCTAGCAGCTTGGAGATGGACAGGGGTTAACATGCTATATTTCCTTGCTGGACTTAATAATATTAGCGATGACTATTATGAGGCCGCTTCAATTGATGGAGCCTCAAAATTTCAAAAGTTTATGCTTATTACGGTTCCGTTATTGAAGCCAACGTCAATATACGTTATTACGATTTCCATCTACGCTGGTCTTGCGATGTTCGTAGAGAGCTTGATGCTCTGGAATGGTAACAACTCTCCGAAAAATATCGGTCTAACTATTGTAGGTTATTTGTATCGTCAAGGTATTGAGAAAAATGATCTTGGCTATGCAGCTGCTGTAGGTATCGTGCTTCTTGCCGTAACGATGATTATTAATTTATCGCAATTAACATTAAGTGGAATGTTCAAGAAAGGAGACTAGCGATGGAATATGAAAAGCTCAAAAAAACAAGTCTCTTTATCTTTTTTGCAATCATTGCAACCATTATTCTAATGCCTTTCTACGCGATAATGATCGCATCCTTTAAGCCTGGACAAGAATTGATTAGAAAAGGCTTAAATCTTCATCTCGACTTCTCTATGATGAGCTTTGACAACTATATTTATTTATTTACCGGAAACCACTCCTACTTCACTTGGTTTGGCAACTCGATTTTACTAACTGTTGTACAAGTGGTGCTTACACTATTTATTAGTGCAGCAGTTGCTTACGGCTTTGCCGCATACGAATTTAGAGCGAAAAACTTCTTATTTATTTGTGTATTAATGATCATGATGGTTCCATTTGAAATATTGCTATTACCTCTTTACACGCTAACCTTTAAGCTTGGTTTAATGAACACTTACTCAGCAATCGTATTGCCTGGCATCGCGAATGCTTCAACCATATTCTTCTTTCGTCAATATTTGAGAGGTATTCCGAAAGAGATTATTGACGCCGGGCGCATAGATGGTGCTACGGAGTACGGTATATTCCTTCGTCTTATCATTCCGGTTATGAAGCCTTCATTTGCCGCGATGGCTATTCTACTTGGTATGAATAGCTGGAACAATTTGTTATGGCCTTTCATGGTACTAAGTGATGGTTCCAAATATACGTTAACGATCGGCTTGAAAACATTGTTAACGCCTTATGGAAACAACTACGATCTACTAATCGCCGGATCATTTTTCTCGATTATTCCGATTCTTGCATTATTCTTTGCTTTCCAAAAATATTTTATCGATGGTATGACTGCTGGAGCTGTAAAAGGATAGTGGAACTCAAAAATAGACTATAGCGCTAGGCTATAGTCTATTCATTAGCATCATTACTGTTTCAGTCAGTGTATGCATTCTCTATTGTTGTACAGTTTGGCTAATATTCATACTATATATGTTAGCAGTGGAATGCTTCTCACCCTGCTCCTGGATATACATTGCAATGAGTAATGATTCCCCTTCAGCCACCACTTCACCTGTCTCCAGGTAATGCGACATATTGAATGGAACTTTCTCTAGAACGACATGCTTCTGCAAATCACGTTCATTGAAGCGATAGCCGGCAAACTGCTCGTTCACTTGTTCAGGTTGATCAGCAAGCTTCTTCATCCAGCTTGACCATTCTGATTTCTCCATAATGGAGTCCCACCATACTTTACGAGGCTTATAGCGATGGTTTCTATAATAATCTAGCTTCATCAAGCCTTGTATTACTGGAAGATCAAGTTGATGCCCCTGGGCCTCTTGTGCATAAACAAGATATGACCATAACCGCGAGAATAGATCCTCTAGCTGATGACCAATTTTCTGCCAGCCTTGTCCTTCCCAATAATCACCGAAGCTTTGGAAGAAGTCAAACGGTGAGTTGAATACATGATCAACGAGATAAAGCAATGTACTATCCATCCGATGATCATTCCAGTATTTCTCTAGAACATCCTCTACCCGCTTAATTCTAACAATATCAGCAAAGGGCATAAGATCGTTACCGAGCATTTCATACGGCGCACGATCTTGGTAGATGTAGCCCCATTTGTCTGCATCATTGCGTAAGCCAGTACCACGTAGCATCTTCAAGAAACCAAGCTGTAACTCCTCAGGACGTAGTGCAAATACATCGTTAAATGTGCCACGGAACGTATCATAGTTTTCAAGTGGTAAGCCCGCAATCAAATCCAAATGCTGAGCAATCGTTCCTGACTCCTTAACTTTAGTCACTGTGCGGACAAGCTTACTCCAGTTCTGACGACGTTGAACCGCTAGATTGGTTACATCATTCGTTGATTGAACACCAATCTCAAAGCGGAACACACCTGGAGGAGCATTTTCAGCCAAATAATCTAGTACCTCTGGACGCATAATATCCGCAGTAATCTCAAATTGGAAGACGCAACCACGATGATTTTCAATTAGGAATTGGAACATCTCTAGTGCATAGTCTCGCTTAATATTAAAGGTACGATCGACGAATTTAATCAAATTCGCACCTTGATCGATAAGATAGATAATATCCGCCTTCGTACGCTCGATATCGAAATAACGTACGCCAACTTCGATACTCGATAAACAAAATTGACAACTGAACGGACAGCCACGGCTTGTCTCGAAATAGACCACACGATTTCCTAATTGCGGAATATCTTCTTCGAATCGATAAGGAGAAGGTAATGTATTCAAATCAAGCTTCGGACGACCTGGACTAATACGAATCTCTACCCCGTCTGCCAAATGTTTGCGATACGCAATGCCAAATACCATATGATACTTTTGTGTTGTTTCAATTTCAGTTAATAGATGATCGAACGTCTCCTCACCTTCACCCATGACGATAAAGTCGACATCCGTCAATCTTTCCATCCACTGCTCCGTATCATAGCTTACTTCAGGACCACCCATAATAATTTTCAATTCAGGCTGTATTTTACGTAGCATATTAACAACAGTAATCGTTTCTTCAATATTCCAAATGTAACAGGAGAACCCGACGACATCTGGCTTTCTTGCAAATATATCAGATACGATATTCATTGCAGGGTCTTTAATTGTATACTCTGCAATGTCCATATCAAATTTATGACCACTGAATGCTTTTAGACAGCGCAATGCAAGCGATGTATGAATAAATTTTGCGTTCAATGTTGATAGTACGACTTTCATGTATTGTCCCTCGGCTTTCGTTTTCAGATAAAGCTCAATCATCATCTGTATAAATGATTGTGTATTCCTCTATTGTAACTAATTTTAATGCAAATAAGAAGACTAGCGCATATATTCCCTAATGGAGGATCACTGTTCACCCTGTAATTAGAGCAACCATTAACCTAGCTTGTCTACATATATAAACTATGTAGACAAATAAAACCGTCATACTAGCAGATAGTCTGCTAATATGACGGTTTGTCTTATATTCAAGTTGTTAACCGATTAAGCTTCCGCAGCAGGATCAAAAGAGCGTGTTGCGAACTCCGCGTCAAGCATATAGAATGCGTTGCTATCTTGGTCAATTCGTTTTAATTTGGTAATGATGCCATCAAATAACGCTTCTTCTTCAACTTGTTCATCTATGAACCATTTCAAGAAGTTAATAGTAGCATGCTCACGATCATTCATTGCAATATCAGACAGATCGTAGAAACGTTTCGTATTTTGCATCTCATGTTTGTAGCCTTCTTCAAATACTTCAAGTACAGATGCATAAGTATTATTCGGTTCTCCCAATGCTTGAATCGTTGCGCGACGTCCACGATCATTCAAAAATTTATAAATTTTCATACCGTGAAAACGTTCCTCTTCCGCTTGCACAAGGAAAAAGTTTGCGAAGCCATCAACATTATCTGCAGAGCAATGTGCAGCCATAGCTAGATATACATGAGCGGAATAAAATTCAAAGTTCATTTGATCATTAAGTGCTTTTGCTAAACTATCATTCATAAAATGTGCACCTCGCATTTCTTATTTGTAATCATTCTAACATAAAAATGAAGATAAGCAAAGTGCAGTAATCAATTTTTCACCAACTAAGAAGCACAAGCAGCTGGCAAAGCCAGCGCCCTTGCAGCAATCACAGTGGAACTTTTTTTAACTACCATTCCAATGAAGGTTAAAAAAGTTCGGCGGTCAGCACCAAGAAGATGCACTTCAGCGGAAACGAGTAGCACAGTGTACGTTATTGGTACACGAGCACCTTCAATGTTTCTGCAAGAAACATACATCGGAAGCCTATGCTTGGCTTTCGATGGAGGGCATATTCGCCGTCGATTACGCTTCGGCAGCATTCTCATCGTGATCACAGTCGTACTTTTTTAACTCCCTCTCTAGCCTACGATTTTTTTTAGTCGCTTATATAACATATCAGGGGTCGCCTCAACGATGGGCTGCGATTTAATCATAACAAAGCATCCAGATCGACAAGACTTACATTGACCGAGACAGCCTGTTTTCTTCTGCTTCAGTTCAGGATATTTTTTCTTCATACTCTTGTACACTGGTTTCAAGCCTTGTTCTAAGCTGCGCTTGCAATACTTAATTTTCATAAGCAACCCACCACCCACACTGATAATCAATCTCATTACTTATGATGATAATGATTATCAGCGATAATGTCAACTTATTATTTAACTCTACTATGTAATAGAGTCGCTATAGTTGCTGTAGAAAACAAAAAAAGGTGCCTGATTCATTCCAAAGAATGAGATCAGACACCTTTTTCAAGCTAACGAGTAAAATTAAAGTTTTACTACGTTTTCAGCTTGAGGACCACGGTTACCTTGTGTAATATTGAATTCTACACGGTCGCCTTCATCCAAAGACTTGAAGCCTTCGCTTACAATAGCGCTGAAGTGAACGAATACATCGCTTCCACCTTCAACTGAAATGAAGCCAAAACCTTTTTCTGCATTAAACCATTTAACGATACCTTGTTCCAAAGTCGTTACCACCTTATAAGTATTTACTAAGTCCCTGTATTCACAAAAAGTCACAACCCAATTTACGGCAATTGAATTAACTAAAGCCTAATTGTGGCTGCGACTAAGGTCTTAATATCAATATAAATCATATTATCATACCTTGCATGAACTAGCAATAGATGTATTAAATTTACATCGTTATTTTTTCAGCAAATCCTCTGCCTTTTGTAATTGAGAGTCATTCGCTTGCAGTAAGTTGCGAATATCTTCAACTAGTAAAGTTCCTACTTCATCTGTATAGATTCCGTTGACATCTATTCCTTTGGCCGACTCATATTGCTTCACTGCTTGCATTGTTGCTTCATCATATAATCCGTTGTCTGATGGAGCATAGCCTATTGCTAGAAGCAATTTTTGCAGTGCAGTTACATCATCACCAAAGCTATTAAGCTTAAGCTCTATTCCAGCACTTATAGGATGCAAGTTCACATATTCAGGAAGTTCCACGACATCTGTTGGTTCAACACCTATTTTATGAATACCGCTTCCACTCGGTGTTTTCCACTCTGCTTCAGTCAACACAAGTACTGAGCCTGAACGGAATTGCTCATAGGTTTGTACAACACCTTTACCATATGTTGTTACCCCAACAATATGTGCATCAGCTGATTCCTTCAATGCTGCAGCAAGTACTTCACTTGCACTCGCGGAGTATTCATTCACAATGACAGCAATCGGAATGTTAAAGGGTTTGACTTGCTTAGATACGAATTTTATCGTCTTCTCATCATTTTTATATACAACATCAAGAATTTTTTCACCGTTAGGAACAAGTAAATTCGCGATCTCGACCGTCTGATTCAATAGTCCACCAGGATTTGAACGTAGGTCAATAATTAACCCTTTCATATCTCCATCCTTCATTAAACTAGCTAATGCTTCTTTGAATTCCACATCTGTTGCTTCGGAAAACCGAGATATAGTGATCATCCCAATATTATTATCAAGTTGCTTCGAACTAACCGTATGAACTGGAATTTCAGCACGTTCAATATTGAATTCGGTAATTTGCTCTGTCGCTCCACGCTTTATTCCAATGACTACACTCGTTCCTTTTTTACCACGAATTTTACTAAGTAGTTCATTGAATGTATTGCCTTCGATTGATTGCTGATCCACCGTTACAATTTGATCTGCAGGCTTTAAGCCAACTTTTTCAGCTGGCATATCTTTCACTAATGTACTAATAAAATATTTCCCATCTTCTTGCTGCACTTCAGCACCTATGCCATAGAAGTTACTATTGTAAGAATCAGCATAGCTTTCTCCCGCTTCATTGGCCAAGTACTGTGAATATTGATCACCTAATGAACTTACCATTCCGGCAATAGCTCCATCAATAAGCTCACCGCTGTCCGCGCCGTACAAATAACTATCTTGAATTTTACTATACGAAGCTTGTAGCAAATTAAAACCGTCAGCATCCATTACCGAATATTGACGCTTTGCCCATCCTTGTCCGCCCCAAAAACCTGCTATTAATGCGATAACAACAAAAACGGCAACATATTTACTTGAGTCTTTATTTGAGCGCTTTACTCTTTGTTCATTTGATTCCATGTATGTTTCTCCTTGTATGTCCAGATTGTTTTCGATACAATCATACTAACTATAAACAGCAGTCTGAAGGGAGTTTTTTGACAACTATGTACAAATTAATTGCAATTGATATCGATGACACCTTACTTAACGATGATATTATCGTTACAGAAGCCACTAAACTTGCACTTGAACGAGCGATTCAAGCCGGCGTAACCGTTACATTAGCAACAGGACGCATGTATTCATCAGCTCGCAAAATAGCCGATCAAATTCAACTCAATGTACCAATTATCACCTATCAAGGCGCCTTAGTCAAAACGTTGCTTAATGAGCAAGTGTTATATGAACGTTGTGTTCCTGTAGACGCAGCACGCCAACTATTACAATATGCCAAAGAGCATAACTTGCATCTGCAATTATATGTTGACGATATATTATACGGCACTGAGGATAATGAGCGAATTCAAGCTTATTCTCAACTAGTTAATATCCCCTATGAAATTGAGCCTGATTTTGCAAAGCTGATTGATAAACCTAACCATAAAATGCTTATTATAGATGAACCAGACGTTCTCGATCATCACGCAGTAATTTTACAGGAGCTACTAGGTGACCAGCTCCATATTACAAAATCTAAAGCACATTACTTAGAATTCATGCACAAGGAAGGTACAAAGGGTCATGCGCTTCAAGCTTTGGCGCAGCATATCGGTGCCACAATGGACGAAACGATTGCGATCGGCGATGCATGGAATGATCGAGAGATGATACTTGCTGCTGGACTTGGCGTTGCAATGGGCAATGCCGTTCCGATGCTCAAAGAAATAGCTGACTACGTCACACGATCAAACAATGATGAAGGTGTCTGTCATGTTATTGAAAAATTTATTTTCAACGAATAAAATGATGAAGTGAGCATAAAAAAGCCGTTGACCCCCTCCTTATTGAACGAGGCGTCTACGGCTTTATATGTGTGCACATACTATTTAATATTACTTTTACATTTTGGATTTACACAAGCTTTGAAATTCCCGATAAAATCAAGACGATGGTCCACAACCTTAAAGCCGTACTCTAGCTCTAAACGTTGTTCAAGCTCCAATAGCCAATCATCCTTGATCTCTTCTAATGCTCCGCATGTATGACAAATCAAATGATGATGCATATGCTCATGATCCTGTCCACGAAGATCGAATCTAGCAACACCATCACCAAAGTTCATTTTCGCTACGATTTGCAGCTCTGCTAGCAATTCTAATGTACGATATACCGTCGCAAGACCAATTTCAGGGAATTTCGCTTTGACAAGCATATATACATCTTCCGCACTCAAATGATCTTCTTCATTTTCCAGAAGCACACGGACTATTATTTCACGCTGTGTAGTTAGCTTATATCCACTTTCCATTAAGCTGTGTTTAATTTTTTCAACTTCAGCTTGTATATTCATACTTTCGCCTCCTACATACAACTTTAAGTATAACTTATTAATTTAGTATTTTCTCAATTTAGAATGATTCTAAAATAATGGTATGCTATTTTGCCAAAGAAAGCAACTATAAATAGAACTAAGCTAACAAATATTTTAAAAGTATTTGCTAGCTTAGTTTTATTCGTTAATTTTTTGATAATAAAAGCTCTGTTAAGCCTTAATAGACCTCTACTGAATCAAACTGTATCCTCATAGCTCCTAGTGGCATAAGTCCCCTATTTTTACCGTATATACTCATGAGATGCGTTTGATAATCAATAAGCGCTAAGGCATGTGTCGCGGTAGTTATAAACGCGACTCGATTATCTGTTAATGAAATCCGCCGAATCGTGAACGATGTGAGCGTGATTTCCATTGCAATCTTATCGGCGTTCACGGACGGGATCTCGAAATGATGCGATATGTGACAGGTAGCGAGTCCTTCACCTAAATGGTTGTCAATTTCGTATCGATTAAAATCCAGTTTTATTTTACCATGTCGTACTGGCTACTTTTCGATTGAGCTATCGTTCTCCGTTAGCTTAATCTGTATATTCTTTCTTATTTAACATTTGAAACGGGCGAGGGCTCTTTCACCCAATCTGTCGGACCTTCACTATCGGGGATAAACTTTCTCCAATATTCACCGCTTTGTTTATCGAATATCATAATATTATTTTTATTTGCCGTGTTCCCATTGAATGTTGAATAAGAACTAATAATACCATTTTTTAGCTATTAAGTAACGTTATTCTATTACTATATACTGCCTGTTTGCTTAACGAAAACAAAGAGCAGCTGCCGTGGCAAACTGCTCCTTGTTTGATTCAACTATCGTTACCCGTTTGCATAATCATCCGATCTCTCATCAAGTTATTTAACTATAATCTTAGCGTCATTGTACACGACCGTTTCTATCAGTACAAAAGAGCTATCAGGTCCCGTATTAGATTGCTATGTGTACGATTCACTTTTCATATACTTCATATCTGTAAATCTTGGTCCTGCAACAAACCCAAGCCTTTGGTATAAGTGTTCTGCTGGATTTCCAATTAACATATGTAGTTTTATAACCGGCGTAATCGAATATGCCGCTGTCATAGAGTATTTTATCATAGCTTGCGCAAGTCCTTTTCCGCGGTATTCCGGCAGTACAAAAACATCATTTATACCTGAAAAATTGTTAACTATCTCCGGATGTACACCTGCAATACAGCCGCCTATAATTCTGCCTGTGCTTTTTTCCTTTGATACCACTACTTGATTAAGTGTATTAGTTGCTGTGTACCATTCGAAACAATTTCTAATTGTTTCATTAATTTCTTCAATACTTTCTTCCCCAAAGACTTCATAAACTATTCCACCAAGAAATGAATTCCTGAGGGCTCTGGCCATTTCTGGTATATCGCTTTCTTTTGGCGTTTCGAGAAAATAGCAATCATCAAGTGAGTAACTTAATTTGTCGGTCGGTCGGCACATAATTTGTCTCGGTCGCCAAATTTCTGCACCGAAGCTCATTAATATATCAATATTTTCTGTAAGTATACCTTTTAATTGGATTTCCCCTTCTGAGCTCATTGCTTCTCCTTGCAGCAATAACAACTTCCAAAATAATCTTCTATCACAAAAAGGTGCAATTAGAAAAGGAAACATGATTACATTAGGAGCAATAATCGCACCACCCACTTTTTCTCCATCACAATACAAAAAATAACAATCTTCAGACCATTTTGTATCATTTAGCCGAGCATTCCAGTCGTACCACATCTCGATATCTGCTTGTGAATATAAGGTTTGATATACAGCAAACAAGTTCTTATTTGCTTTTTCAAAATAATGATTTTTCATTTACAATCCTCATTCCAAAAATATTTTTGCAACCTTTTTCACCTTGTATCTCCGTTTGAAATCTACTCTATGTACGAATAACATCCATATAAGTCACCCCCTAAAAAAACTCCACTTTCAAACGTTAGTTCATCGTCGAAATTGGAGTTGCTTTTGCGTTATTTACCTAAATAGAACAAAAGCCCATCTAGATATATTTATTGCGCATGCTCCTTGTTTTATTGAACTATTGTTCTCCGTTAGCTTAATGTAACGGCAATTAACGGATCATCGCAGACGTGTCCACCTGACTCAACTTTCCCGAAATGCCTCGGGCGAATCAAGGGACGACTGTCCCGATGCATGATTATGGTGTTAGAAGATGATAATGCCCTTTTTGAGACATCCGAATAATTACTCTTCCATATGTTTGAAATTTTTATCTTTCCTATCAGTTAACGGAGCAATACCACTTTGCAATACTTCTTTAATGGTCGATTTATAATAATATGTATAGTAGTAAATCACATCGGGTTCATCTTTAAACACCACTTTTATTACATATGGATTGTAACCAAACAATTTACTTTTCCAGTGATAATTTACTTCTATCGAGTATTTGTCTTGAGATATCCCCCTGTTTAGAAGATGTTCTACAACCTTATTTCCTAATTCTTTATTTTCTATTGGGGATTTAATTATTCCTAGATATAGCGCAATTGATACGATTGTTAAAATGAGTAGAGCGAAACTCACTTTAGTTATTGTTTTTTTCATGAAGGTTTTATCACTCCTTATCTATAATGTATTTGAAGAATAAATTACTGCTCACGTCTTATTTGTGAGACTTGAAAAATTTCACATCCATAAAGTATTCGCTAAGTAATTAAGCTATCCTGTCCGTTAGTTAAGCGGATTTCCAGTAATGCAAACAAGCGATGGATCGGATCCACCGCTGTGCTATCGTTACTCGTTTGTTCTTAACTTATTGCTCTTAAGCTGTGTTTAAAAATGGATAAGATATACCTATAAAAATCTAGATAATTCAATTTGCGCATAACTGTTTTCTGAACACTCTTTATCCCCGTATATTCCATTAATGTTTTCGAATCCCATCCTAATCCAAAATCTCAAGGCAGACCAATTCTTTAAAGCCACATTTATTCGAATTTGTTCAAATTCCCTTACTTCTATTATCAATTGATTAATGATCTCTTGTCCATATCCTTGTTTCTTAAATTGGTCTCCAATACAAATAGAGGAAATATATATAACGTTATCACTTGGATATCCATGGTATGTCCCTAATACCCCAATCAATTCTTGCCCACTATTCGCTTTAACTGTTTGTATTCTATAATTTTCTTTTTTGCCTTCTGGTGGCAAGTCCCCATTAGAATAGCAATGATTAATAAAATCTGTTTCAGGGTCACGCCCTTCCCAAGCGATTGAATGCAAATTGGTTTCATAAAGTTCTTGGACTACATCAATTTCTTCATACATTAAATCCTCTATGATCAATCTTGGCGATTTCCATTGCGAGTTTAAAGTTTTCAAAACCCAACACTCCTATTGCTGTTTTTGGAATCGATCTTCGTAGTAAATTCTATAAGAACACTAATTTATCCTGCCCGTTACTTCAACAAACGTTCCACGTTAGGATTCCTGTAGAGCATTAATTTTGCACTTTGCAATAAAACGAGCGACTCCGTTACGATAGGGTAGTCACGGGTCATAGCCCTTTAGCTATCTTAAGGAGGTCGCTCTATCTTGAATTTTAAAGCCCAAGCCAAACAAAATCAACTACTTGAACGCATTTCTATCCAGCACCTTGTCGTCGGAATCGACATCGCTCAGCAATCTCATGTTGCTCGTGCTGTCAATTTCCGTGGCATCTCACTCGGTACTCCGCTTCACTTCTCTAACGACGAAGCCGGCTTTGGCCAATTGCTCCGGTGGATGAAAGATATCCAAAAAGCCAATCATCTAAACGACACCATCATCGGTATGGAACCAACTGGCCACTACTGGCTCAGCCTCGCTGCCTGGCTCAAGGACCGAAACTACGAGACAGTGCTAGTAAACCCCCATCTCGTCAAAAAGAATAAGGAAAACCGAGACAATACTCCCTCTAAAAGTGACATCAAGGATGCCTTGGTTATCGCCGACATGGTGAAAAACGGCTACTACACTGTCATTAAAGAAACTAGCAAAGTGTTCATAGAACTACGAGTACTTATGGCCAACCGGGAGACAATCGTCCATCGGCTTGTCAGCGTTAAGAATCAGATTCATCGCTGGGTCGATATTGTATTTCCGGAGCTAAGGCAGGTATACAAGCTCCTCATTGGATCTGGCTCACTCGCTACATTGCGTCTCTTTCCAACGCCTGCTGATCTTAATAAACTCACTGTTCACCAGGTAATCGAAGGCTGGAAAACAGTCATGAAACGGCATAGCGGTGAACGCAGAGCTAGTGAGTTACTAGCATTGGCAGCTCGCTCGGTCGGTGCAAAGCATGCCCAAAAAGCCTATAAACTTCATATACAACAGCTTCTGGCAGAATATGATCTGGCTATGGAGCAGCTACAGGTCATTGAGGAAGCAGTGGCGACTGTCCTAGCCCATATCCCACTAGCTAAGCCTCTTCTCGCAATGAAGGGGATGAGCACCTTGTCTGTTGCCGGCATTCTAGGTGAAGCTGGCGATCTCAGCGGCTATGCACATGGCAATGCGTTGTTGCGTCATGCCGGTCTCAATCTAGCTGAAGCAAGCTCAGGCAAGTGGAAAGGTCAGATGTCCATTAGCAAACGTGGCCGACCAAGGCTTCGGCATGCCCTGTTCATGGCAACTATGGCTCTCATTATGAACGATGAAACATTTAAACGACAACACGAAGTAAATGTAAAGACAAAAAGTATGAAGCCCATGCGTTCAGTGATGAAGCTTTGCGGTAAACTGGCCCGCATTCTGGTTGCCCTAGCTCGTAGTGGTGAAGCTTACGAACCGGATCGAGCTCTTCCTATAATACAGGTCTTAATCGCTACACAATCAGCACAAAAATTGGCTTATTCGCAGGATTTTAAGATTGCACGGAGTACCGGATTGCATTGAACAAAAGGGCATAGACCCGTCGAGAAATGGGAGTGAAAGCCTCCGGAGGTGCGTGGAGCAGCGTGCAGTAGATCAACAAAAAAAGGAGCGAAAACTCGCCCCTTCTGTTCCCGCATGCCCATCGGTTACCAATTTTGACGGCACCCGTTCCATTTAATCCGAGTTATGATTTATCTTCAGGTGAAATCCTGCGAATAAGCGAGCATTCGTGAGAAAACTACATCGTACCGAGGGAGTTCAACCAATTTTAACTCCTAAAACTCAATCGATTTATTGTTTTTGTCAAAATACTGAATACCGCCAGTTCCTGTAGGGAATATAAAGCACTTCTGATTTGGTTCTTTTGTAAAGGTACCTGCTCTGGTTGTATACGTGTTTATTTGATTTAAAATACTTTCATCGATGATATATTCAACTAAGTATTTGTCAGAAAACCCACCAATGAATCGCTGTGGAATTTTTGTTCCCACTACATTCTCCCAATGTTTCGAAAACGTTCCACTACCTGATTGATCCAAGTAGAAACCTACCTCTGTATCGTTCTTATATGCAATTGCTGTGTACTCCTTGTACTTTACCAACTCAATAACGTTAATGTTATTTTCAATGATAAAGGTCTCTATAACTTTATCATCTGGTCTGACTGGTTGTGACATACATCCAATAACAAGGGTAGCAACGACTATCATTGTTAGAGTTAATTTTATAGGATACATTATCCACACCACCTAAGAGATTTGTATTTTCCTTTTAATTCTCATCAACAATTGTATCATAACCATCACTCTGATTATGGATAACTGCCTGTTAGCTTAATAAAATGAGCAGGCCACCACTATGCCTGCTTTTCCTTGTGTATTATTCATCTATCGTGTCCCGTTAGTTAATGATTATTTGAAATAAACTTGGAAATCGCTTGTTTCTCAAGTTCGTCCCAATGAGGTGTCGCAATGTTTAATTGTTGTTTCAACTTATCGAACGAATCAAACAAAGCTGCAATTTCGCCGTAAGATCCATTCATCAATTTCATAAACGGCAATTTATGCATTATTTTTAGACCATAGTATACACTCTGTCTGTGTTTTCGAATAAAGTTAACTTGATTTGCAGGAGTGATAGTATAACCTAATTTTTCTAATATTTGAAACCCCTCGTCCATTACTGATATAGCTTGCTTTAATAGCTTCTTGTCCTTAGATACTTTTTTTAAATCACCATCGTAAAGATAACCAACAGAATTTAAAGCTACTATTGAGACGATATGACTTTTGAGCCAAGCATCCATATCATCATGATAAGCTAATTTAAACTTAACATGTTTAAACGCATTTTCTAGTAAAGCCTTTATTGTGATCTCGCCGTCAAGACTGCCTAGTAGCAGTTGTCCACCTCCCCGTAGGCAAATAATGCGACCGCTCTCTTCTCGGAGTCCTCCGCTAAGCTGAAATCCGAAGATTACATTTTTTGTTATGGCGCTCTTTTCCTGAAGAATATTTTGCATCCCATGGGCATCGGCATTATTACCGACAAGAACAATATTCTGACTCTGATTCTCAGCTAGAATAGGCAGCACGGATGGGAAATCATTGTATTTCATTACAACGAAAATGAGATCATAGAGATCATCAGATTGAAGCTCATGGATGACTTTCACTTCATCGACAGTGTTTTTAAGGTGAAAATAATGGCGAATGACAAGTCCGTCTTTCTTCAATTGTTCAGCTCGCTTCCCTCTGGCAAGTACTGTGACATCATTACCCCCGCGCACTAGAGCATGGGCAAGATAACTTCCTTGAACTCCGGCACCAAAAACTAATATCCTCATTGTGATATCCCCTCTATTTTTTAACGATTGTTGTATTTTGACCATTTGTTCAATAAAGTAAGATTACCAGCATCTCTAACAAGTATCCATTGCTAGATCTATCGGTTTTGTTGGTTTTTCAACAGAATCAAATATATTGTTTAATAAAGGGGAATCTCAATGGATAGAAGAATAAAAAAAAACCAAGTTGCCATTATGAATGCATTAATTCATTTGATCGGAGAAAAAGATTTTGACAAAATAACGATTAATGAAATCGCAGAGCGTGCTGATGTAAATCGAGGAACCATTTATTCGCATTACTCTGACAAATACGATCTATTGGATAAGTGCCTAGAGGCTCAACTGTACCATCTGATCGAGAGTTGTTCCTCAGTGGATGAAACAGAACCTTATCCATCTAAGTCTTCATTGCTCCGTACGCTTGGACAAATGGAGAAGAATGCTCTCTTTTATAGGAATTTATTAAGCAACAAAGGTATTCCTTCCTTCAGAAACCACTTACAAAAAATGATGAGTAATCAAGTAATGGAACAAATCGTTGAGCGCAATTTAAGCCTAAATGAGTTGAGTAAAGATATATTAGTACAATTTTTGAGTTCGGCGATTGTCGGAGTGATTGAATGGTGGTTAACCCAACCAATGCCCTGTTCTGTAGAAGAGATAACTGAACAGTTATGGTCACTGCTCGAACAGAATCAGATGATTCTCCGCTCTGAATCTTAATTACGCTATCCTGCCCGTTCGTATTATGAGATCAACCAGTTCTTTCTGGTTGATCCTTTTTTCATTTGCATAGAGGATTAAGGTAGCCTGGTCGAACGTACATTCCCGTGGGACTTGATCCCGAGAGCTATAATGTTCACCCCTACTTGTCATGACCATGATTGAGGCTGGTTGGGACATAAGATCCCGTATAACAAGCGATGCTATGGAGCGACAAGAAGAACCAATAGGGGATGCCGGTGAATCTAAACTTACAGGGAGAGTTGTACTACAAGGAAGCGTTTGAACCTTTTAAGAAAAGAGGAGTGCAACTTCTCAATCTGCGCTATCTTACAAGACAATACGAGTCTCTTTCAAAGATGTGTGTACAGACTAAACTACAATTCCAAGCTGTTTTAGATCAGGTTTTCCCTGCTTACAAAGGTGTCTTTGGAGCTATGTATTCCGGTATTTCACTACGGTTTTTAAGTGAATTTCCAACCTCATATTCCGTGTTGCAGACGGATGAAAACACACTAAAAACTAAGATGAAAGAACTGCTTTCTTCGAAACGGGGGCGCTCAGAGGACTGGATTAACCAACGGATACAACGACTGCTGGATGCGGCGAAACAAAACCCATTTCAGCAAACCATGTATGCAAGCCACTTAATCAATTTGAAAGTCCTTATTACCCTCATTCTCCAGTACCAAGAGCATCTTACTGGATTGGAACAGAACATAGCTGCTCTGGCTGAAGAAATTGAAGAGTATGAATTAATTCAGTCGATTCCCGGTATTGGGCATAAAATTGCAGCAACAATTTTATCTGAAATTGGAGAAATCGACCGATTTGATCATCCTAAAAAGCTAGTCGCCTTTGCAGGCATTGACCCGAGTGTCTTTGCATCCGGTAAGTTTACAGCAACTCGAAACCGAATCACGAAACGTGGTTCCAGGCAGCTGCGTTACGCGCTGGTCATGGCTGTTCAGTGTGGACTTATTCGTTCTCGTAACACTCGAATCAAAGAATTTTACGAACGTAAAAGAACCGAGGGTAAGCCGCATAAAGTAGCATTAGTCGCATGTGCAAATAAGCTAGTTCATTGGCTCCATGCCATCTTAAAAAGTAAAAAGGCATTCCGTCTGACTTAACAATTATTATTGGTTTTACCTTCCAAAAATTTCTGCGAATTGGAGGGTTATTTGGTTTATGTTTTTTAACTATAACACAAGATTCAGGGTAATTTTACTGGTAATCTTGACATGCTATTAGCTGGTATAGTTAAGCGGATTTCCAGTAATGCAAACAAGCGATGGATCGGATCCACCGCTGTGCTATCGTTACTCGTTTATTCTTAACTTATTGCTCTTAAGCTGTGTTTAAAAATGGATAAGATATACCTATAAAAATCTAGATAATTCAATTTGCGCATAACTGTTTTCTGAATACTCTTTATCCCCGTATATTCCATTAATGTTTTCGAAACCCATCCTAATCCAGAATCTCAAGGCAGACCAATTCTTTAAAGCCACATTTATTCGAATTTGTTCAAATTCCCTTACTTCTATTATCAATTGATTAATGATCTCTTGTCCATATCCTTGTTTCTTAAATTGGTCTCCAATACAAATAGAGGAAATATATATAACGTTATCACTTGGATATCCATGGTATGTCCCTAATACCCCAATCAATTCTTGCCCACTATTCGCTTTAACGGTTTGTATTCTATAATTTTCTTTTTTGCCTCCTGGTGGCAAGTCCCCATTAGAATAGCAATGATTAATAAAATCTGTTTCAGGGTCACGCCCTTCCCAAGCGATTGAATGCAAACTGGTTTCATAAAGTTCTTGGACTACATCAATTTCTTCATACATTAAATCCTCTATGATCAATCTTGGCGATTTCCATTGCGAGTTTAAAGTTTTCAAAACCCAACACTCCTATTGCTGTTTTTGGAATCGATCTTCGTAGTAAATTCTATAAGAACACTAATTTATCCTGCCCGTCACTTCAACAAACGTTCCCCGTTAGCGCAATCTCGATTTTTAATTTAAGTTGTTTTCATCGGGAATAATTCAGAAAAAATCGTATACCAATCAGTTCGTTTGGATTTAATTAGTGCCAATGCTTCATTCAAAGCAATCTCTGTCAGGCTTCCTAACTGTATATAATCGACGATACTTCGTCTTATCCAAATATCCGCTAAAGATTCACCTGCACTGGCTCTTATCATGTCATCGAATGAAGAGTCATTTGCTACTTTCATAAGAATTTTTATCACATCGTCGTCATCAAATTTGGATAAATCCATAACGGCATCGTCAATTTCGTCATCTCTTGAAGTATCGTTATATATAACCGATATCAATTTCTGTTTATCCCTCTTCAACACAGTCACCCCTGACAAAATTATATCGCATTAAACTGCCCTTTAGCTTAACGAAAACAAGGAGTAGCTGCTGTGGCACACTACTCCTTGTTTGATTGAACTAACGTTCTCCGTTAGTTTAGTCAACTACCGTATTTCTTTTCCCAGGTTTCAGACCACTCTTGATACGACAATCCCGTTGCTTCCTCTAATGTTTTACCGTCCAGTGAATAAGGCGCTCCGTATAATATCTCTTCTCCTTGAACTGGGAATGAGGTTCCGCCAATTACCTTACCTTCGCAAACTATGACAGAGACGATGGTTTCAGTGTTATATATTTTTTCTAGCGGATGTTGTTTCACTATGAATCCGTATACGGTTATTTCTTTCCCGAAATACTTGTCGGGCTCTTCCTTTTGAACACCCCATATCTGTTGATACTGCGTAGATTCCGCGCTTCCGAAAAGTTTACTTTTATCTAGGACGTACTTTTGAACTTCGCCATTTCGAGAAGTAACTTTATAACCGTGTTGTTCAACGTATTGCTCCGCTGTTTTTTCGTCGCCTATAACATCTTTACTGCATCCAGTAAAAATTATGAGAACTAACCCAATCATTATTGCGAAATTTATATATCCCCTCATTTATACCTCCGTCGACGTTTATTTTTTAGACGTTCCATTCATTGAAAACGTTGCACTATCCTGTCCTTTAGTTTAATAAAAAGAGCAGTATACCGAAGCACCTGCTCAACAATGTGCTTGATTCAACTATCGTTCTTCGTTAGCTTAATCTGAAAATCATACATCCAATCCTAATTGTTCAATTAGAAAATCACCTTGTCCGATTTTCAACGTTTGCTTTTCTAGACTATATCTCCACCCATTTGCAATAGCATATTCAATTAAACGTTCGCAATTCTTTGGTCTATGCGGGTTGAAGTGCCAACTGGCTTTCCTTGTAAACAACACTTCATAATATGAGGTTTTGGATGAATACACCTTAAAATTGACAAATTCATTACTAGGTATTTCATTAATAACGATGTGAAATCGGTAACCATTAATCATAATCTGTTTTTCTCTTTTATTAAACGTTTTCAAAAAAATCACCTTTCACCTTATAGAAGGTATCTATTGATCAATAGTTCGGCAGATTTACTGGACTCTCCTGCCCGTTAGTTTAATCTGGAAAGTATTATTATTTCTGTCTTCCCGTTGTATTTTATCGTCAGTGTAAAAACTCCATCTTTGTTAGGCTTAATGGAAAAAATATCTGAATTATATTCAGATGAAGTTTGAAAACTTCTTACTCCTTGTAGATCTTGAGGGTACGAACTTTCAGACCTTAAACCTTCATCCCCGACTAATATATATTCAATCGGTCCTTTTTTAGATTCTCTATCTTCTCCTATATTCTGAATATAAATAGAATCAAATAATGAATTTTTCACTTTAAATATTGAATAGGTGGCGAGCCATTCTTCAGTCTTTCCAAAGTAAATAACCTCATTAGGGCTTTCCTTTTTAATTATTTGATCTTCTTTGTTTGCACACCCTGACAGAAATAATAGCGATGATAAAACAAGAAATAAAAGTATTCTTATTTTCATATTATTTGTTAGACCTCCATATTTTCAATGTATATACAATACCATGTTAAATTTATAAGTGTTAAGCTAAACTGCCCGATAGTTGAACAAAGGGCTACCACTCGGCAGCCCTTTCATTATTAACCTATTGTTCCACGTTAGTTGAACGATCCACGTACTAAACGGATCTAAGCTTTATGAAAACACCCTTATTTTTTAGTGCATTTTATAATAAATGCAGCAGGTATTAATGATGCCTTTTGATGTGTATACCACACTGCAGAATCTCCTGATTTTATTTCCTCTGTGATGACAACATCTTCAATCACTTTTTCAATTTGAAATCCAGACTGAATTAGCTCATTTATATATGTACTGAGTTTTAGTTGATTCATCATAGCTGGCAAATCCCATGGTTCACACTGTTGAGGACCTTCCTCATGATAAGATTTTTTAATTACAAACTGCTCGCCTTCCTGTTTAATTCGATTATGTAACGGGTGCTCCCAGCTAAAAATAAAGGTCCCACCAGGTTTCAGGTAGCTGAATACTTGCTGTAATGTCATTGGCAAATCAACGGTCCAACCAATGGCGTAGATGGAATAAACGATATCAAAATAATCACTCGGAATACCAGGGTTCTTTTCCATTGGTCCTTGGAAAAGATTCAATTTTGATTTATGAGCCGAAAGCAAATCCCACGCAGTCTCGATCTGAGTATCGGATAAGTCAATTCCCCAAAGCTCTGAGGCTCCACGTGAGGCCATGAAATTTAAAGAGTGGCCACTTCCGCAACCAATTTCTAAGACTATTTTATCCTCTACATCACCAAATAAGTTTAATTCGTTTTCTGTGGGCAAGAATGGGCCGTAAACTGGAAGTGCAGTCCTTCCAAAAAATCGGGGAGCTACTTCATCCCAACTTTTCTTATTCGATAAAATATAGTCTTCCTTTATGGATTCCAACATGTAAATTCATCCTCCCAAGTTTAAATCTTACAACCGTCTTTTATTCGATGTGTTTATTGGATTATCCTGCCAGTTAGCCATATATGTAGCACAAACGTCGCGCCACAGATGATAGAAGTTGATAAATTCTTACATGGGAACGGAATGTACGTTATTGGTATATGAGCACCGTACTATTCAAGTTTTTTAAATGCGACGTCGAATAAGCTACGAAGCCATTCATCGTTATCACGAGCGATAAATCAAAACCCAGCAACGTGTACGGTACGAGAACACCAGCGGGCAAATGCTCGAAACTTTCAATGAAGGTTCAAAAGCGGGTTTTCGCAAACCGAGCAGGTGAAGCGTTACTTGAGAAAGGCGGAAGCGCAAGTGTACATGATTACGAACACGCGGCCCTACAATGTTTCTGCAAGAAACATACATCGGAAGCTTATGCTATTCTTTCCAAGTTCGCTTCAGATGCGATGTCGAATAAGCTACGTCAGTCAAACTTCGTTATCAAATTCCGCTTTTTAACCCACCTCTAAAGGTCGGCAAGCACTTGGTACCATATACCACGCTTAGAGTACAACAACTCACGCACATGATCCCAGCCACCCAAATAATCAATATCAAATAGATCAGTAGGTTGCTCAAATTGATCTTCACTAGCAGCGGCGACTTGCTCATTCACCGCTCTGAAGCCATGCTTCACAAAAATCGTCTGTGCTTCTGCCGACAAAATATAATTGTAAAAGCCTTCCGCTACTTCACGATTTTGATGTTCATTAACATGTTTGTCTACGATTGCTATCGGATTCTCAATTAATAATGTATGCTCTGGAATAATAATTTCGTATGGAATCCCTTTACTTATCCGCGCACGCAACTCATTCTCATAGGTAACGATAACATCTCCGACACCGTACTCAAAGGCTGCCATAGAAGCGCGTCCGCTCTTATCTAGAGACTCGACGTTTGCATGTACTTGCTTCAAAAAGTTTTTGGCATATTGCTCATCCGCATATCCTAACTCCTGCTCAGATCGCTTCAAGCCCGCTCCAAAGATCGCATTAATATCCCATTGCGCGCCACCTGATGTTTTCGGGTTCGGATACATTACACGGACATCCGACCTAGTTAGATCGTTCCAGTCTTGAATATGAAGCGGATTACCTGCTCTTGCGCCTAACACAACAATTGAACGAGATACCATCCCTTTGCTATCATTATTGCGCCAATCATGCGTAATAAGTCCTGCCGCCTCAATCGTATCGATATCACCTTCCATCGCAAGTATCGCAATATCTGCATCGAAGCCACCGATAATAGCTCTAGCTTGCGTACCAGATGCCTCGTACGATTGTTGATAGATTACCTTTTGACCCGTTTCAGCTAGCCATTGCTGCCCAAATAACGGTAATAGCTCCTCTAGCGCATCTTTCGCTACGGAATAAGCTCCAATAACTAAAGTAACCTCGTCAGCTTTACCTTGCTCGGTGTTCACTCCACCTGCAACAGGCGTATTACTGCAACCATTTAATAATATTGTCATGACTATCATTCCAATGAATAAGAAGCTATATGACTTTATATTAGAGCGTTGAACACTGTTTTTCACGACCAAACCACGCCTTCTCTGCCGATATTGACCTTACTTAGATATAGACTGGAAGCGGATCAACCTTCAATGGATTTTCCATGATCCAGCTCTTCTCATCGTTAAACAAATATGCACGATGCACAAGAACTTTAACACGATCACCTGGCTGCAAAACTTCCTTTTCCAATGAACGATAAGTAATTAGCTTTTGATCGCCTACTTCAAGCTCTACCATCCATTCATTACCGCGGAAATGAAGATGTCTCACCAATGCATCTATTGTTGCTGAAGCAAGTATAATTTCCCCAGGTCTACCTACCTCAATATATTCTGGACGAATAAGTGTCTTAATTCCTTCATCTACAGCCACATCTTCAAAGCCACGGATAAATTGAATATTTTCAATAACCGAAGATTCTCCGATAAAGCTAGCGACGAATGGCGTTTGCGGATTTTTGTATATGTCCCACGGTGTGCCTTTCTGTTCTAACTGACCTTTGGAGATGATCATAATCTCATCTGCAACCTCAATCGCTTCTTCTTGGTCATGAGTGACGAATATAGATGTTATACCTAGCTCAGAAATCATATCTTTCAGCCACGTACGCAATTCAGTCCGAATCTTCGCATCGATCGCAGCAAACGGTTCATCTAGCAATAGCAATTGCGGCTCAGGAGCTAATGCTCTTGCAAAAGCAACTCGTTGACGCTGACCGCCAGATAATTGATGAGGATAACGATGCTCAAATCCTTTTAATCCCGTTAGCTCTACCAAATATTGAACTCTTTCCTTTATATAAGCTTTCTCTTTCTTCTTCACCTTCAGCCCAAAAGCAATATTATCAAATACCGTCATATGTTTGAATAGTGCGTAGTTTTGAAATACAAAGCCAATCCCACGCTCTTGAGGGGGGAGATCATTTACTCGTTTGCCATGGAAGTAAATATCCCCTGAAGATGGCGACTCAAGACCAGCTAGCATGCGAAGAATCGATGTTTTCCCACCACCACTTGGCCCTAGAAAGCCGATTAGCTTCCCCTTTTCAATCTCAAAGCTAACATTGTTAACCGCTTGAAAATCACCAAATGATTTATTCAAATCTTTTACTTGTATATGCATCGTCTAATACACTCCCTTACTTTTTCTTCGTCCATTCCATTAATAACAAAAGCATAATTGAAAATACAGCAAGTACAAGTGCGATTGCATTAGCAGCTACTACATTGAAATTTTCAACATCCTGATACACTAATGTCGTGGCAGTCTGTGTCTTGTTAATAATATTGCCTGATACAACTAGAACCGCACCAAATTCACCAAGTGATCTAGCTACCGTAAGCACTACACCATAAATCACGCCATACCGAATATTAGGCCAAGTTACCTTCCAAAATGTGTACCATGAGTACGCTCCAAGCGTTGATGCCGCCTGCTCCTGCTGATCGCCGATTTCTTGTAGTACCGGCATTACTTCTCGAATCATAATCGGAAATGTTACGAACAATGTTGCTAAAATCATACCTGGCAGTGCATATACAATTTGCACACCAATATTATTGAAAAAAGTACCCATAATTGTATTCGGACCTAATAGTAATACAATCATTAGACCACCAATAACAGGTGATACCGCAAAGGGCAAATCGACAATGCTATTACTTATGCGTTTCATAGTTTTGGAAAGCCAGGTTGCTCTTACTAAATATAAGGAGAACATTACACCAAAAAAAGTATTAATAGCTGTTACAGTAATAACGATAGTAGCTGTCATCTTAAGAGCATGTAATGATTGCGGCCTCGCTATCGCTGCTATAAATCCATCCAACCCTTGCGCCCATGCGCCCGTAAAAATCTTATACAAAGGAACAACTAATAATAAGGTTATAACGACATAAGTTAAACTTATCCATAGTCTTCTCATAGTGTATTCCCTCCGCGACTCAGCTTGCTAATAAACCATAGTATGATGAAGGAAAACGTCAAAAGTAAGACGGATACTGCTGCTGCACCTTGTGGATTATTACTTTCAATCTCACCGAAAATGTACACTGATGCTACTAAGGTTTTGCCTGGAATATTTCCAGCGATTAATACTACAGCACCAAATTCCGCTAGTCCCCTAGAAAATGCCAGCATCCCGCCACTTAAAATACCAGGCAGCATCGTTGGCATAATAATTTGAAAAAACGTTCTGATTTTAGAGGAGCCTAATGTATATGCCGCTTCCTCTTCCGACTTATCTAGTTCTTCCAATAGTGGTTGCAAGCCTCTGATGACGAATGGGAAGGTTACAAATACCATTGCGACGATGATCGCAGGTTCATGAAAGACAAGACTTAGGCCGAACCATTCAAACATGACACTACTTGGACCCAAAAGCAGCAATATAATAAAACCAGCAACTGCAGTAGGTAGTGCAAATGGTAGATCAATTAAGCTATTAATAATACTTTTTCCGGGAAACTCATAGCGTACGAGTACCCAACCGATCATCGTACCAATCAGTATATTTATAATCGTTGCTATTCCAGCTAGTTTTAATGTTAGAAATACAGCCTTCCACGCGAGTGGATCGGAAATATTATTCCAGAAGTTTATTAGACCAGATGAGAACGATTGTGTATAAATGCTTATGATAGGAATAATAATTAAACCAATAAAATAAATGATAACGATACTACGAAAACTGTAGCTCCATGTACGGCTACGAAAAAGTGAATTCAATGTGCACAGCCCCCATTAACTATATAAATAACAATTCCCACTTGAATACTAGGTATTAATAATGTAGCACCGCCACATTATGGAAGTCAATGTATTTTTTACGAATAACAAAAAAAGCTCATGATATGTAGGAAAATACACATCATGAGCTTTTATTATGGAACCATATTTCAAAACTTTCAGAGTTGTACATTATTCTCCATCGATGAAATAGTGATCTTCACCTGTAGTAATGATAGATTTCCCCTGCGTAAAATCAATCGCCCAAGCAATGAACGCATCTGCTTGATCACTTTCAGGAAGTGTACATACTGTCACTTTATCAGTGAATTCAACTTGACCAATACGAGTACTGCGACTGTGAAGTTCATTTTCAAGCTTACCATACCATGTATAGTCTACTTCAATAAAAACTTCGCGATGAAGAACATACTCAATCTCTTGGGCAGCCTCAATACCAGCTACAGCACCGTCTGTATAGGCTCTCACCAAACCGCCTGCACCTAACATAATACCGCCGAAGTAACGCGTAACGACGACAGCTACATTTTTGAGCCCCTTATTCTTTATGACCTCTAATATCGGCTTACCAGCAGTGCCGCTTGGTTCTCCGTCATCTGACGCCTTCTGGAACTGATCTCTTTCACCAACCATATACGCCGAGCAATTATGAGTAGCTGTGCGATGTAATCGCTTTATCTCCTCAATAAAAGCAACTGCCTCTTCTTCCGAAGAGACAGGTTGCGCATAGCCGATGAAACGTGAGCGTTTGATGACAACCTCTTGGTTCGCAGCTTCGCGAACCGTGTGATATCTTTGCAGCATCTCAAACACTCCCATTATCTTATAGGCGGGCTTCTAGCTCAGCTTTTTCTTTTTCGAAGCCAGGCTTACCCAGTAGCGCGAACATATTTGTTTTGTATGCTTCAACACCTGGTTGGTCAAATGGATTGACACCTAGTAGGTATCCACTGATCGCACAAGCTTTTTCGAAGAAGTACACCATATAACCGAATGTGTAAGGTGTCATATCTTTAATGTTAACAATTAGGTTAGGAACTTGTCCGTCAGTATGTGCAAGCAATGTTCCTTGAGCCGCTTTTTTATTAACGAAGTCCATAGTTTTACCTGCAAGGAAGTTCAAACCATCAAGATCATTTTCATCATGCTCAATTGTAATATGTTCTGCAACTTCGCCAACTTGAATAACCGTTTCAAAAATATTACGGCTACCTTCTTGGACAAATTGACCCATAGAATGTAGATCCGTTGTGAAGTCAACAGATGCTGGATAAATACCTTTGAAATCTTTACCTTCAGACTCTCCGAATAGTTGTTTCCACCATTCAGACACGAAGTGAAGATTAGGCTCGTAGTTAACAAGAATTTCAATTGCTTTACCTTTACGGTATAGAGAGTTACGAACAGCTGCATATTGATATGCTTCGTTATCTGCTAGTTCTGGCTTACTATACTCAGTGACAGCAGCAGCAGCACCTTGCATCATTGCATCGATATCAATTCCAGCAACTGCGATTGGCAATAGACCTACAGCAGTTAGCACAGAATAACGACCACCGATATCATCAGCAATAACGAAAGATTCATATCCTTCTGCAGTAGCTAGTGATTTCAATGCACCTTTTTCTTTATCTGTTGTTGCATAAATACGTTTGCGGGCTTCTTCTTTACCATATTTCTTCTCAAGCTCAGCACGGAAAATACGGAATGCGATAGCTGGCTCAGTAGTTGTTCCTGATTTGGAAATAACGTTAATAGACCAATCGCGACCTTCAATCAATTGTAGTAGGTGAGTCACGTATGTAGAGCTCACATTGTTACCTGCAAATAATACTTGAGGTGTTTTGCGTTGCTCTTTGGATTGAATATTATAGAAAGAGTTAGATAGCATTTCAATTGCTGCACGAGCTCCTAGATAAGAGCCACCGATTCCAATAACGATCAATACTTCAGAATCATTTTGAATTTTTGCAGCAGCTTGCTTAATGCGGGCAAACTCTTCTTTATCGTATTCATTGGGTAGGTCAATCCATCCTAGATAGTCAGATCCTGCACCAGTAGCATTGTGCAACTGGTCATGTGCAAGACGTACCTGAGCTGTCAAATAATCTACCTCATGCTGACCTACAAATGATAATGCTTTGCTATAATCAAACTTTAATGTATTTCCCATGATTTCAATAACCTCCTGATTTGTACGAAGCTAAGCTTCTTCTCTAAAAATTATAAGACATTTGTTTAAGAATATCTAATTTGCATCATAAACACAAGTCCATTAGCTATAATAATGAACTACTTATTCCAATGAAAGTTCAAAAAGCAGGCTTTCGAAAGCCGAGAAGATGGAGCGCTACTTGAGAAAGGCGGAAGCGCAAGTGTACGTTATTGGTACACGCGGCCCTACAATGTTTCTGCAAGAAACATACATCGGAAGCTTATGCTATACTTTCCAAGTTCGCTTCATATTCGACGTCGAGTAATCCACGTAAGCATAATCATCGTTATCAAAGTCTGCTTTTTGAACTACTTATATTCTTAATAATAAGGTGAAATCATAAGATACACAATTACACCTGTCAAACTAACATATAGCCAGATAGGCATTGTCCATTTTGCAATTTTGCGATGCTTCTCAATTTTATTCGTTAGTCCAAATACTACCGAGAACAACGCTAACGGCACGACAACAATCGCTAATAAAATATGAGTAATTAAGATGAAGAAGTAGATCGGTCGTAATATCCCTTCGCCACCATAAGATGTTGACTCCGTCAAATAGTGATATGACACATACGAGACTAAAAATAACGTCGTCGAAACGAATGCTACCCCGATAAATGTTCTATGCATCTTAATATTTTTCTTCTTAATTGCAGTCATTGCAACAATTAATGCTAGAAATGTAAAGCTGTTAAAAATCGCATTTAACATAGGTAAAATCGTTACATCAAATCCAAGCTCACCATCATAAGCTGGTAAGAAAAATAGTACGGCAACAAGTGCTACAATCACAACTGTCAAAGACAATACGAGCGGTGTGTAATTTTTATCCTTCATCCGATTGAAACCTCCAAATCTTATTCTTATCTATACTTTAGCTTATAATGAGCTCCTCATACCACCTCATTCTTGACCGTTTTGTCACAATAATACGATATTAAGTGAAACACGATATAAATAGCAGTGATCGGTACATATAAAGAAGAGACTAATCCCAAAGTCATTTATTTCTCAGACTTCGGGACAGCCCCTTGTTTCAATTTCAGTTAAATCTATTACAAATATGAACAGCAGTAATCTGTTACTTCAGTAACTTGCAGCTTGAATTTCTCGTTAGCTCCAACTTTGAATTCACCTTCGCCTTGAATGTGAATCCATTCCGTTTGACCTGGAAGCTGAACTTTCAAATCACCAGCCAAAATTTCCATAATCTCAATAGTATCTGTTCCAAATTCGTATTCACCTGGAAGCATAATACCTAATGTTTTTTTGGTCCCGTCTGGAAATACTATCGCGCGACTTGTAACTTTACCTTCAAAATAAACATTTGCTTTTTTCACTACTGAGACATTGTCGAATTGCGACATTGGAAACTTCCCCTTTGCTGTATAGATCTATTTGAGTGACTGTTTTGATTTTGAACTTCCTCTTCCAATAAAAGTTCAAAAAGTGGGCTTTCGAAAGCCGAGAAGATGGAGTGCTACTTGAGAAAGGCGGAAGCGCAAGTGTACGTTATTGGTACACGCGAACCGTACTTTCCAAGTTCACTTCATATTCGATGTCGTGTAAACTTCCTGCATCACTTCGTTATCAAAGTCTGCTTTTTGAACTTCCTCTTCCAATAAAAGTTCAAAAAGTGGGCTTTCAGAACCGAGAAGATGGAGTGCTACTTGAGAAAGGCGGAAGCGCAAGTGTACGTTATTGGTACACGCGAACCGCACTTTCCAAGTTCACTTCATATTCGATGTCGTATAAACTTCCTGCATCACTTCGTTATCAAAGTCTGTTTTTTGAACTACCTTCTAAAGTAATGCTTTAACTTTGCTTACTACATTCTCCACTGTAAACCCATACTCTTTAATAACGCGGTCGCCAGGAGCAGAAGCACCGAATGTATCGATAGCAAGGATATCACCTTGATCGCCTACATATTTATGCCAGCCCATTGGATGCGCCATTTCAACTGCAAGACGAGCTTTAACCTCTGGAAGAATAACAGAATCTTTGTATTCTTTAGATTGTTTTTCGAATAGATCCCAGCTCGGCATAGAGATAACACGAACTTGAATACCTTCCTCAGCTAATGCTTTTTGCGCTGCAACTGCAAGTTGTACTTCAGAACCTGTTGCAATAATTTGCGCAACTGGAGTTCCGTTAGCTGCATCAGATACAACATAAGCACCTTTTTTCACGTTTTCACGAACGCCTTCAACAGTACCAGGAAGAATCGGTAAGTTTTGACGAGTAAGAACTAGAGCTACTGGCGCAGATGTGTTCTCAACAGCATAAGCCCATGCAGCAGATGTTTCGTTTGCATCAGCTGGACGAAGTACCGTTAGACCAGGGATGATACGAATGGAAGCAAGTTGCTCGATTGGTTCATGTGTAGGACCATCTTCACCAACTGCGATAGAATCATGCGTAAGTACAAATGTAACCGGTAGTTTCATTAGAGCTGATAGACGTACTGCAGGACGTAGGTAATCAGTGAATACGAAGAATGTACCACCATATACTTTAAGACCAGTATGAAGTGCAATACCATTCATAGCTGCAGCCATACCGAATTCACGAACACCGAAATAGATGTTGCGACCAGAATAGTCAGCAGGTCCATATTGAGCTTCGTTATTAATATGAGTCATAGTAGAGCTTTCAAGGTCAGCAGAACCACCAACTAGGTTAGGTACATTTTTCGCAAGACCATTAATTGCTTTACCAGATGCAATACGAGTTGAAACTGCAGCATCTTCAACTTTGTATGCAGGAAGATCAGCATCCCAACCTTCTGGAAGAGCGCCAGAAATAGCTGTTTCAAATTGTTGAGCTAGTTCAGGATTTGCTGCTTTATAAGCGGCAAACATTTCATTCCAAGCTGCGTTAGCTTTTTCACCAGCAGCTTTTACTTCTGCAAAGTGAGTAGTAACATCTGTTGGAATATAGAATGCTTCTTCAACTTCCCAGCCATAAGCTTCTTTAGTAAGTTTTGCTTCGTCAGCACCAAGTGGAGAACCATGAGTACCGCCACTTCCGCCTTTTCCTGCTTTGTTAGGAGAACCGAAGCCAATTACTGTTTTCACTTCGATTAGCGTTGGCTTAGCAGTATCCGCTTGAGCAGCAGCAATAGCTTGCTCAATAGCAGCTAGATCGTTACCATCTTCAACGCGAAGTACTTGCCAGCCATAGCCTTCAAATCGGCTTTGGACTGTTTCTGAATAAGAAAGACCAAGTACTCCATCAAGTGTAATGTCATTTGAATCGTAAAGTACAACTAATTTACCAAGTTGCAAGTGACCTGCAAGAGAAGCTGCTTCATGGGAGATACCTTCCATCAAGTCGCCATCGCCACAGATTCCAAATGTGAAATGATCTACCACTTTGAAGTTTTCTTTGTTGTAAGTCGCACCAAGCTGAGCTTCAGCCATAGCCATACCAACAGCCATTGCGATACCTTGTCCAAGTGGACCTGTCGTTGCATCAACACCAGCAGTATGTCCGAACTCAGGATGACCTGGAGTTAGCGATCCCCATTGACGGAATTGTTTCAGTTCTTCCAAAGGAAGATCATAACCAGAAAGATGTAACAAGCTATATAAAAGCATTGAACCATGACCTGCTGAAAGTACGAAACGATCACGGTTAATCCATGTTGGATTGGATGGATTGTGGTTCATTGTTTTTGCAAACAATTGATACCCCATTGGTGCTGCACCCATTGGCATACCTGGATGTCCAGATTTTGCTTTTTCGATTGCATCGATTGCTAGTGTACGAACAGTATCAATGGACAACTGCTCGATAGATTTTTGTGAAATAGTCATTTCAGTATCCTCCTAAAAACTTTTTTGTAGCCTCCGCGATTAACTTTTCGTCTGACAAAAAGTTAGTTCGAAAGCATTAGCTTAATTTGTTGGTTTTTCGTGGGACAATATCGTTAATTTCTTTGCATATTGTAACATTCTATACTAATTAAATACAACCGTCTTGTTCTGATGAACGAGCACACGATCTTCCAAATGCCATTTGATTGCTCGCGCTAGTACTACCTTCTCAATCGTGCGTCCGATGCGTTTCAAATCGTCTACATTGTCGCGATGTGTGACACGTTGAACATCTTGTTCAATGATTGGACCGCCATCAAGTTCTTCGGTTACATAGTGTGCTGTCGCACCAATAATTTTCACGCCACGCTTGTACGCCTGAGCATATGGACTACCGCCAATAAATGCAGGTAAGAAGGAATGATGGATATTAATAATACGATTTGGAAATTCTTCGATAAATTTAGCTGGAATAATTTGCATATAACGGGCAAGCACAATTAGATCAGCCTTCCCCGAAACTAATTCAATATGTTTGCGTTCAACTTCAGCCTTTGTATCTGGCGTAACTGGAACATGATAGTATGGAATTCCAAACGATTCCACTTGTTCTTTCATATCAAGATGATTACTAACGACCATAGTAATATCGGCGTCCAGATCACCAGATTTCCATTGCCATAAAATTTCCATTAGACAATGATCTTCCTTAGATACGAAAATGGCAAGGCGCTTTTTACGACTAGCACGGAACGTACTCCACTTCATCTCAAAGCGATCTGCCACACGATTAAAATCTTCTACTATAATAGGTAGCTCTTGTTCAAGATTGTTGAGATCAAACTCAAAGCGAATAAAGAACATGCCACCCTCAGGGTTCATTGTAAATTGATCCGATTGTACAATGTTTGCACCATGCTCATGTAGAAACTGCGATACCGTTGCTACGATTCCGGGGCGGTCTGGACAAGCGATGAGCATTCTTGCGCGATTCTCAAAGTTGCGATTAGTGGTGTTCAATACTTGTGACATGATTACCTTCCTTTTCAACTTGTATTATAGGGTAGTTCAAAAAACGGACTTTATTTTAAGTTAGTTCAAATCTTGACATGATAGTACTGCTGTTAGACGCTGATTCACTTCTGCTTCTGAAAGTTCAGTTGATAATACATTGCCTTCCATAACTAAATCGTACAGACGTTCCTGTGGTTCGCGTGGATCAGCTTTTTTCGCTTTTGCATCGGATTTCAACAGCTCCCATGTTTGCTCAACTAACTGCTGTGGGTTAATGTCCTGCTTTGTGAAAAATTGAGTTAGCTTCTCAACATCTTCAATAAACGACGCTCCAAAACGCTCCTTCACATTACCACGCAGCAATGCAATTTCCACCTCATACATCGGAGCTGTTTTTTTCGCATCTTTTCCAATCCAAGGTGTCTCAAGAATAAATGGTCTACCAGCCAATGCTTCATGATGGACAATATTATGAATCGTCTGGAAGCCGACATAGCCTGAGCCTAATGTAGCATGTCTATCCTTATGTGCTCCAATACTATTTTTACTATCATTAATATGAACAACGGCAATGCGATTAAGCCCGACTATTTTGTCAAACTGCTGCAATACACCATCCAGATCATTCACTATATCATAGCCTGCATCGTGAATATGGCAAGTATCAAGGCATACCGTTAACCGATTGTTCATTTCTACTTTTTCAATAATCGCTGCAAGTTCTTCAAAGGTACGTCCAATTTCCGTTCCTTTGCCTGCCATCGTCTCAAGCGCAATATTGACATTCGTTTCGGCAGTTCCCGCTAACACTTGATTCAATCCCTCCGCAATACGGTTAATGCCAAATGCAGCATCTTTATCCGTGTATGCACCTGGATGCAATACGATATTTTGCACTCCGATATGATGAGTACGGCGAATTTCTTCTTGCAGGAAATTCACACCTAATTCAAATGTATCCTCTTTGTAAGAGCCCAAATTAACGATATAGGGGGCATGTACAACAATTTCGCTAATACCGGTCTGCTCCATTAATGCTCTGCCTTCTTCAATGTATAAAGATTCAATCGGCTTGCGTCGCGTATTTTGCGGTGCACCCGTGTATATCATAAATGTACTTGAATCATATGAATTTGCTTCTTTTGTTGCAGTTAATAATCCCTTATCTGAGAATGAAACATGGGAACCTATTTTCAACATAATTTTTTTCTCTCCTTCTCGAGATTAATCACAGTTTATTGTAGTTCAATTATAGCCGATTTCGCAAGGGAAAACCGTAAAGCTCCTTACTTCTAGCCTATATTTCAACATTATCATTAAAACAGTAAGAAATGTCGCTATAATACTGCTCGAAAACCTTTACAATATAGGCTATAATTTATAGAAGGCTCAAATGATTCACTTGAGCTTGCAACTTAATTTGAGGTGAACTTACAAATGAATGATTGGTTTATGTACTTCATTGTTTTTTGGGCAGTAGTTATGGTTGCCTCTATGTCGGTAGGTGGATTTTTTATGTTCCGCAAATTTCTTAAAATCATGCCTAAAGGTGACGGGAAATCTAAACTTGATTGGCAAAACTATTGGGTTGACCGAAGTCGCCCAATGTGGACAGACGATTCAAAGCTGTTTCTCGCTGAGCTTGTTTCACCAGTTCCTACGCCGTTCCGTGATATAGCATCTCATTCTATTGCAGCAAGTATCGGACAAGTAGCGATAGAAAGCGGAGCTGAGACAGTGACACGTGGACATTGCATTGAAGGTTATATAATAGCAACTCCCAAGCGAGATTATAATAGCTTGATGGCTTTCCTGAAGAAGAAAAATATCGATTATTCGCCGTATCAGCATTTGTTCAATAAATAATAAGTGCAACTTATTAACGGGTAATTGCGTATTATCTTATAGGAGGTGGCTTCAGACTATGAAATGGAAAAACAAAGCAAAGAGAACAGCCACAACTACAAGTGCTATTCTATTAGCGATTATGCTTACTGCTTGTAGTGATCAAAATAACAACATCGTTCCTCCAAATAACACACAAGAGGAACAAACAGATATAGGCTCCATCCCATCTACCACTCTACCTGACGAAACAGGTGAATTAGATCCTGGTTCTATATCTGGCGATAATAATTCTAATGAAGATAATGATACAGATAAGCCAAATGATAGTAATGACTCTAGTTCAAATGATGGACAAACTGCTACAGGTGACTTTACCGAAAGTGATGTCATTAGTGCCAAAGGTATTTATATTGGTGCTGCAGATAACCACACTATCGAAATTGAAGTAGATAGTACTTATATCTCTCTTCAAGTCGAAGAGGACCTACAATACATTATTAATGATTACCCAAGTGATCAACCTGTTACCTTCGAATATGTGGAAAAAACATCTAAGGAATTAGGTATTACACAAAATTGGTTAACAAGCATTACATTAGAATAGTCGCTAACTAGTAAACGGAGCAGTAACAATCATCGTGATGATTGTTACTGCTCCGTTTCATTTTAATCTAAAGGCCTCGTTATGTTTTTCTATCATTATATAAATTGTCTACTCTATCTCTGCTCGACATTAGTTATGCCGCTCATCTACATCGCCAATTGATACTTAGGACCTTCATTATTAACTAACTGAATAATATCCCCCTCATACAATGGGTATGTCTTATAGGCGATCATCAATTGTCCATTCAAATAACTACCATTGCGAGAGCCTACATCCTTAATATGAATCGATCCATTATCGACCTCTACTTCAAGATGAACACGTGAAACGCCTGATGCAGCATCTTGATAATGAACACCTTCCTCAGCACGCCCTATTAGAAATCTATGATCATTAACAATAATTCGTTGCTCATCATCATAAAGCTTTCTAACTAATGAAGGTGTTCCGCTATTGCCTTTTGCCCCAAGAGATGTCGTTAACTGCTGTACATCGAGCATAACTGTTGCCTGTGGCGCTGCCACGCGTGCTTGTCCATTATTATGTAATGGCTTAAAATCGGCATTAGTCTTCACCGGATGTTCCGCCAATGAAGTTTGGGATGATTGATTAGATGGATTCATATCTGAAGGGAGCGATTGATCATAATGATTCGCTTGATCATTGCGTTTTCGAAAGCTTAGTATTTTCCAATGTTGTTTCATTACAATAATAATTCCAGTCAACAATATCAGAGTAACTCCAGAGCTAAGCAGCAAATTAGTTATTGTAGTCTCTTCGATGTAAAGCATTTTCCACGATAACCCGATAACAGCAGCTATTAGCAAAATCGCTATATAATGCTTCATCCCGATCGTTCTTTTCTCTTCTTCATCTATTCCCCAATCATCATATTCCTGATCATTATCTGCTCTTGAAAATCCAATTGGAGCTTGTTCAGGTGACGATTCCAGCTCATTCTGAACGTAATATACAACAGAGGCAGGCTTTGATTGTTCGCGATCTACTGGTTGTAACTCTTCCTGTGAAGGAGACGATTGCTGATGAATAAGATCTAATAATAGCTGACGAAGTGGATTAATCGGTAAGTATTCACTTCCAATTAATTGTAGTATCTTTTGATAGTCTTCATAATGCAAACTATCTACAAGTTGCGACCATCTAACGGCTAATAATAACAATTGATGTTCTTCCTTATAGAATAGTTCCTGAACAGGTATATATACTAATCTGATATTATTAGTCATCGGGTCAATATAAATAAGCTTCTCATCTAAAAGACAACATTGCGGTCTTAGCATATAGTCATAACAAGTAGCTAGTGCATCAAGTAATGATAGCAATAAGCTATAGTAATCGATCATCTTAATACTTCGTGGTTGGTAATAATGAGTGAGTAGCTTATAATGTTGTATTCGATATACGAATACAATATCATTATCAATTTCATTCCAATCAAATGGCAGTAGCGTACGTACTGTATTGGCACTTAGCATATTCATCTCTAACGAATTCATGTCACGTGAAGTGAATGGAACTGTTCGTTCTATCGTCATCTGATGACCATTACTCATCGTATAATCGATTTTCAATTGCTTCATCTTAAACCTCCTAAAACTTTTTGTTAACTTCCTCGTACAACTTTTCCACAAACAAAAAGTAGCTTCGAATGCATTATCTCAGCATAAAGACTACTAGCATTGCTGGAGTAACTGCGAGCATAAATGGAAACTGATGAACCTTTTTAATTCCTAAAGCGATTAATGTCGGAGTGCTATCTGCCTCAATAACATAATTGCTATATTGATATCGAAATCTATGCTTCAACTTAAGTATGGTCCGATAACCGATAAATAAAATAGATATAACACCGCCAAATAAAAAGGATAACATCATTAACTCAATAATTAATCGTATGCCAATAAGAGCCGCCATTGATGCAAATAGCTTTACATCGCCAGCACCTATACCTTTGAACAGATAGATTAACCACATTGGAATAAATCCAACTATTACTGCCACTGTTGCCCACCATAATCCCATCCATCCTTCCTGAACTAGACAATAACTGTAACCACAAAGAAGCGAACCTAAGCATATCCAGTTCGGTATTTTAAATGATGTCACATCAAAATACAATGCGATGATAACGATTAATAGCGCCAGCCAGTAGTTCACCACCTTGCTCCCTCCTTCACCTATTTACTCTTTGCAACATTAAATATCTGTTCAATTTGATAGGATCGCTCAGGCAGTGAAAGATTCATATTCCACGAGCCAACCGTTGTATTACCCGATACATGCCATGTCCACTCCGCTTCACCTTTATCATTTGAAATAACCTCGCCAAGGTGCTTAGCTACACTACTCCCACTTTTGTAAACAATGCCCAAGTCAATCTTAGTATTAGGTAGCGTAATTATTTTAAGTGTTGCCTTATGGCCCGGCTTTACTGGATTAGGCGTAAGTGATACGACATAGATGTAAGCATCTTCTGCTTCATTGATCTCATAATAAGATGGCCGTACATCTGGTATCCATACGCGTTGCACAGCTTGTTCCCTAATTATAATTGCTTGATTGAATAGCGGAATTTTGATCGGCAACTCGTACTCTAGCGCTAATGTCACATTGAGATCTGTATAATTAATAAGATCGGGTAATTGGAGGTAGGCCAGTTCTACTTTATCCTTTTGCAGTACAGGTGAAGACACTTGACTTTGAATCATCGTATCCAATATGTCTTTTCCTAGTATTGTTCCTGCGAGATTAGCTGCTGGCCACCAATTTCCTTTCAAGCCTTCTTGAACTAATGAATCAATTGGCGCAGGCAACACTTCACTAATGTCGTACACCGTTTTCTTCCAGCCCTCGTCTGCATTATCATATTGAATCGTTGTATGTGAACCTGTCCGATTCTTTAGTTCATTGACCATTAGCGCAATTGGATGCATATGTGCAGATAGTTGTTGTACCGAGGAAGCAGCGGTTGCTTGTAATGCCATCTGAGCTGATATCGTCATAAGTAGCAGATAGAATACGAACAGAAAAAGTATGAAAATAGGCATTACTAGGGCAGCTTCCACAGTAATGGAGCCCGCTTCATTTTTTGTTTGAGCGGAGAGTTTATGTATTCGTTGTTGACTTATTTTAATAAGATACAGCGACAATATCTGTTTTTTCATAGATATTCCCCCGTATTCTATTACTCATTGGCAGGATTGCTCCGATCATTTCAGATATTCCCGGCAAAGACCATAGATTCATCGTCGTAGTCACTTGACCAGTAATCGCAGTCGGTACTGATAATAAAGTAATAGAAAGCTTCTGCTCTATGACAGCAATCATTCTTGATAATCGTTTATCTCTTCCTCCTACGTGCATAATTAGAAACAACCGTAAATATTGAGGGTAATCAATTTGGATAGGTACATATTGGGATAATTCCGTCGATCCTTTATTCAACAGTTGTTGCATATCAACCATTGCCGCACGAATCCCATGAACAACAGCAGCAGAAAACACAAGTAATGGATTACCTAATGCTCGATTAGCAATAAGCCCTTCTATCGTTCTAATTGCAATGCGAAATGCAAATATCTCACCATATGCTAGCAGTACATTCTCAAGCGGCTCATGTATACCGTAAATAATATACTCGACCTCCTGCTGACTATAATCGAGCAAGTCTGCGTCAATACTTTTTGTTTCACTCGTAGCATCTCCTAGTGGGAAGTGCGTGTAGCGATTCATAATATATTCATTCAAATAGACATGATCTCTCGCATTGACCGCCATGTCTCCTATTGATTGCAGCAATGATTTTAATTGCGACGTTGCTGCCTGTGCTTGTTTTCTTCCACTATCCTCATTGTCTTCACTATCGTTGTCTCGCTCTTCTTCCTGCTCCTGATTAATTCGATAATTGAAGGAATAGCGATCTTCTAACTGCTTGTATTGCTCTTTATATTGCTCAAGATTTTCCTTGTTTTTGAATAAATCCGTTATACTTGCCAGTCCTGATAATTGTTCTTCATATTCCTTTTCATTCTGTTTAAGCTGATCCTTTACCCACTTTGTCGAAGTAACCTGCTGCTGCCAAAATGACAATATTGTCGCTGGCGAATAGTAGGCCGTTTCATATTGCTGCCTTTGAGATGAACTTTCCGTCATAAGTTGCTTCAAATAGGTTTGTTTTCCTGAAGTACCTGAGGAGACATTCGGAGAATTTATCGCGGATGAAAGTTCACTAATAAGCAAATTATTGTGATTAATATAGTCGCTAAGTAGTTGTTGTTGTGTCTGGATTTCTTTTTTGTAATCTTGAAAAAATTGTTCCGGACGTACTAATCCTTCATCGTCAAATGTTAGTGAGCTTAGTTGCTGCCCTAAATCATTACTATCTGTTGAAGGAGTACCTTGTTGCTCTGAGTTCATATATAGCTCATACTGTATTTTGATTGTATTATTAAGTGATCCTGCTGTTGCTATATTAGCAATAATTTCTGTAGCCATTTGATCGTTTGTCGTTTGCAGTTCAATCGAATACATTTGCAAATATTTCGACATCTGATTATATGAATTCAAGTATGAACTAATTTGCTTATTATATTTTGCACTATCACTTTCAAGTTCTTCTCTTGCTTCTTCGGTCAATGTTTCATCTGCTAGCTGATTGGCAATATCAGCCGTATACTTAACCCAACTACTATAACTGCTATAACCATTCACTACACTACTCAATTTCGTAGTTGCATACATGTAATAGCTACTATTTGATAATTGTTTTCCTAATAGTTCTTGTAATCCTAATGCTGTTTCTAGTTTTTTTTCTCGTGCAAGAAACATATCTTCAAGACGATTCATCGTATCCATCATACTTTCAGCTTGGGTCACAGAATCGGATAATGTGAGCCATTTATCCATAAATTCCAATGTAAATTCAATCGGTGCTTTATATTTCATCTCTTCTAACACTTGTCTTCTAAATACATCATATTCCCCAAGATAATGATCTGTCGTCACACTTAGCTCACCTACCTTTAACGGAGCAAGATCAAACGTCTGTTTTAATGAAAACAAACTCATCGAGGGTTCATGATTAGCTCGGACTATTTCTTGGAATAAATCGTTATTATCTGTACCCCCTCTACCAAATAAACCATATTGCTTATAAATCTGTTCATCGTATGCAGAAAGTACGGATTGAATCGACAGCATAGCTGCCGATTCTGTCGTCCGATGAAACAGTAAAATACGTGCATAATCTAATAACACCATGAAAAATAGTATTAATACGGTCATCATTAGCGTACAAAAAATGGTTACCGAACCATCCTTACGAAACCATAATTGATTTTCCCTCATATAATCATCCCTATCTAAGAAGAGAAGGACTTGATAGCCTTCCCTCCTTTTTGCTTCCACTCTGATTGTTCGTTATTAGACATTTTTTTCAATCTTTCCGTGTAATATAGAACAAGATCGACACTTCTAATAAAACTGATCGGATTAACTAGACTGCGGTGTGTTGTGTATGCTGGAGAGGCAAATACTTGTTGTTTTTGCCATATAAGCGGAGACAGCTGTTGCTTAATATTAATTTCAATACGAGGAAGTAATGCGGAGGTTGAATACGTCACTTGACCATTCACATTGAGATTCATCTGCCCAATATGCTGCTGTGCTAAAGTTAATTTATCTGGAATAAGTGCAGTAATCGGTATGGAATTTCCATTGCCTGGAGTTGTTTCTGATTGAATATTTGAGGTAATAGCTACGCTTGTAGTGCGCTGAGAATTTTGGAGTGGAATGATCTTACTTACTAAGTGCAGCATCATTTCATTCTCATATAAACCATATTGCTTTTCACTTCTTACTTGCCCAGTCACTATTTGACGGTCTGCATCATCCCATATAAATGCCGCACGCTCCGTAGTAGACAATGAAACGTACTGCAAAAAAACAACCTGAAACACATATATAGCAGCGACCATCATAATGACGATGACTGACATAATTAATGGAAATACTAGAGCTGATTCGAGGCTCATATTTCCGCGCTCATCTCGTATAAACTGTCTCATCGCATCACTTCAATGCATCGTCCATTTTCGAGCCTGAGTTCGTAATAAGTTTGTTGACATAACTCATAATAAAGTCTTTGAATAGAAGAAAAATGACAACGACAACAGCTATAATAAGTAGAACCTCCAATGTACCAATACCATCCTCATTTCGCCAAAATGCTCGAATACGTGGCTTCATATTTCTTGTAAATCGCCTTACACTCATCATCATTCCTCCCACAACTTTTCATTAGCTTCATGACATTACATAAATTGCATAAATAAAACTGCCGGCGTCACAATGAGAATCATCAATAGTAGCAATACTCCCACTAATGGAAATATGAGCTTTGCCGAAGCTTCTTCCCCTCGCACTCTAGCCATGTTTTTTCTAGTTTCCCATAGTGACAAAGATATATCTTGCACCGCTGTAACGAATTGCTCACCTCCTCTCCGGTAATTCAATAATAGAATGGTTGTAAACACCGCTATTTGCTGAACGGCACAATTTCGATTCAATTTCTCAATACTCTGGGAAAATGAAGCTCCATTACGAAGTTCATGAACTGTATTTTTCCATTCGATATGCAGAGGGCTTGTACTATGTTCCTTGCCCACGATTGACTTCATAAATGCTTGCTGTACCGTCTCACCGGCACCAACTAATAACGTTAGCCTTGTCAGCATTAATGGCAGCTCCAACAAAATTGCTTGCTTTCTTTGCTTCACCTTGTTCTTGCTCTCTTGAAACAATCTAACGATAATAATGATTGCCGTAAGCGTACCTATTATAATAACTGCTTGCTCTTCACTTAATACAGCAATCCAGAAGCTAATCATCAGTATCAATAAAGCTTGTCCAATTACAGTAGTAAAGGCATGTACCGTTTGATCAAAGCTCCATTGCTGTCTATTAAGTTGCAATAAATGAGTATGTAGATGATGAAGTAATTGCGATGCTCGTCGTTCAAGTTGGAGTAGTTCATAGCATGCATAACCAGGTCCGAGAATAAGCTTATGATCATTCAAAGAACTGTCCTTCTTTTTCTGTTTCGTAGCCTTATAATGATTAGGTTTTACTAATAGATATAACCACAGAAGAGTATAGACAATAGTGATAACCATTAACACGAGCATCACCTACAACTTAATTTGAGTTAATTTGTTCATGAACCAAAAGCATAGTAAGAGTAAACACAATACAACCGTCAATAGCACATAGCCCAATCCACTATATAAAGCTTGCATATAATCTTGAGCAGTCGTATTTAAAAACTGTAAAAAGATAAAAGGTGCTGCCATCATCATTTTTGATTCAAGTTTCTTTTGCGCAATTAATACACTGATTTCATTATCAATCTCTATTTGATCACTAAGCATGTTCGCAGTTCTACGCATAACAGTGAGCAGATCACCACCCGATCGCTTACATGTTTGTAATGATTCGACGAATTGTGAAAACTCTGCAATATTAGCCCGTTCTGCCAAATCTATTAAGCACTTTTCTAGTATTTCTCCGTTACTTAACTTATGATTAATAATGTTTATTTCGAGCATTAGCTCATCTTGCGCATTCGGGTATAGGAGCAACATATCCGCTTGGGCAACTTGAAAACAATTTTCAAGTGAACGGCCTGCTGCTAATGAGGAGAGAAGTGAAAGAAGTAAATCTTTGAATTGTAGCTTCATACGTACTTTACGTTTGGCAATAAGTCGAACTCGTTCAAATTTCAACATATAGAGGGAACATGGCATGAGCATAATACTTAGTATAAAAGATTGATAGAAGCTGTATGTAACAAAACCTATGAGTATGCTCCACATCATAATGCATGTTATGACTTCATTTCTACTAAGCTCATACTGATCATAATGCTGTAAGTATGTCTTCTTACGAACTGCTTCCATCCTGCAACTCCTCCTCACGATAGCCCGCAAGTAGTAGCTTATCTTTGCGATACAAGTTATTCGGGCTACGCACTAATCGCTCTGAAAGATTATGTTGCGACATATCATGATGAAATAACTTCTCAATTACAATTTCACCTTCATGCATTCCGATAATTTGACTAATCTCAAGCACCCCACGCGTCCGATCATGAAATCTTGTTAGATGAATCATAATATCAATCGCTGAACATATTTGACTTCTAACGACCGTAAGTGGTAGATCATGAGCACTGAGTACCATCGTTTCAAGCCGAGACAGCATGTCCTTCACATTGTTCGCGTGGCCGGTAGACATTGACCCTTCATGCCCCGTATTCATTGCCTGTAGCATATCCAAAGCCTCTTTACCTCGAACCTCGCCTACAATAATCCGATTGGGGCGCATTCGTAATGATGCTTTGATTAGATCACGAATGGCAATTTCACCTTTGCCTTCCGTATTCGCATTTCTTGTCTCCAACGATACGAGATTAGGAATGCTAGTAATTTGCAGCTCGGCCGCATCTTCAATTGTAATAATGCGTTCATCGGATGGGATAAATTGCGTTAGTGCATTGAGAAAGGTTGTTTTCCCTGATCCTGTGCCACCGCCAATGAAAATATTATATTTGGCCTTCACAAGAAAGCGCAACCATTTTACAGCTTCTTTACTTAATGCACCCATATGCATTAATCCATCCATCGTTAACGGTTGCTCCGGAAACTTTCTAATCGTTACACAAGGACCTCGCAGGGCAATCGGTGGAAGTACGATATTAACCCGTGAGCCATTAGCTAATCTTGCATCTACAATAGGCGATGCTTCATTCACGACTCTATTAACTGAGGAAACAATTTGTTGAATGATATCTTCTAGCCGTTCGCGATTTTCAAATTGGATAGCAGCAGGCTGCACATTGCCATGACGTTCTACAAATATTTCATGCTCACTATTAATCATTATCTCAGTAATACTGCGATCATCTAATAAAGGCTGTAAAATATCTAACCCTCTAAACGAATGAAACACCGCTTTAACTAACAATAATTTATCGGTAGTCGATATAACTTGTTGATTACTATACTTTATGACTTCATCTTCAATAAGCTTATATAGCTCTTGATCTGATAACGCTTGTGAAAATGCGTAACTATCTCTTAGCTCATTGCGAATATGATAGATGGCACTATCGTCGATCATGAGGCATACGACCCTTTGTTAAGAAACTTATGAACGCAATGCTCTACTGTAGCACGATAGATCGAGGAGCTTAACAATGATGCGTATTGCTCCTCCCATTGCTCAATATGAGGGAGCTTGAAATGCACCTGTAAATCGCTCATTTGAATGGATCGCATTCCTCTGCTTTCATTCAAAATAACAATCGTATGACTTTCAAGCTTCGTCGTTAGCTCCTTCCATTTCATCTGTGCATACTGGATGGACATATGATGCTTCTTGAGCCATTCTTCACTTGCCATCATCATCATGTAATGAATATCGCATTCAGATAATAGTGTTAAATTCCACTCATCGTAATTAGCTGATAAATCAAGCACAATATAGTCGTAATGACCACTGGTGCGAATAATATCTAGCATTAATAAAGCATCTTCTTTCGTTAGCTGCTGTCGATCTTCAATATGAGCAAATGGCTTCAAACGATCACATTGTAGTCGTTGGTCATACTGTCGATGCTTAGCAAACCAGCTCTGGGCTTCATCAGCATTACTTTTTACGGCATATAGGAAATCAGAATAGGTTACTTGCGAAGCAGTCGGATCTTCTGCAGACATCCAGCCCTCTGATGTGTTCCATAGTTCTAGATTGAAATAAAATACTCGCTCATTACGTGCAGCAATGGCATGAGCTAGATGTAATGCAAATATAGTTTTGCCACACTGTGCAATACTTGATCCAATACCAATAACGATCGTCTCCGACGTTCGAGGAATGACGGGTTTAGCTATCATATGTCGTTGCCCTTCTATAATCGTATATAACATATGAAGTAATGTTGATAGCGGTTGATATTTCACTAGTTTATGATGCTCTCGAAAATCAGATGGCTGCGATACAAGCTGTACAACGATAGGCTGTGTATGGACGTTCTGAACCGCATGTAGTTCATTGTTTAACATTATTAATTGGGGAAATTTCAATGTGAATTCATCATAATTAGCTTCATCAACAAGTATAAGGTCCAGTTGACCATAAGTTTCACGCGGTTGAAATTTGGATAATGAAGTGAACAATTGCAACCGCCAACTATGATAGATTGGACTACTTTTCATATAACTAGCCATTCTTGTTGCATATTCAATATCATCAGTAATACAAGCAACGGTAATCGTCATTAATATTCCTCCCTTTAAAACGAAAAGCACCGCATATGTAATGTCCTAAGACATTACATATGCGGTGCTTCCGCTAATAGTTAAGCACAATATAGCATAACGTTCCATTTACTGTCAATAAGTTTCATACTTATTTATGAAAAATTTATTTTGCTTTGGCAGAAACTAATATACTACCCTCTTTGCTATCGAAGTTAATCTCTCCACCAAGATTTTCATTAACAAAACGAAGCGGTATAAATGTAGTTCCTTGAATATTAATCGGAGCTACGTCTAGTTTAAGCTCCTTACCATTGACCAGCGCCTTCGTGCTACCCTCAGTTAGAACAATGGTTGATGTACCTTTGATTGTAATAGACTTCGCTTTACTATTCCAAGCGACATCAGCGCCAAGTACTCCACTTATAAAACGCAGCGGTACTAGCGTACGATTATCTCGCACGAACGGGGCAACCGTCAGCTCTGTTTTACCTTTGTTTGTATACACGTATTTCTCATTCAAATACATTTTCACTTGACCGTCTGAAATATCTCCAACGGCATTTCCTACCTTAAAGCTTACCGTTTTCTTAGAAGCTTCACGACCCTTGGAATCATACACTGTTACTTGTAGCTTATGACTACCTTTCGTTAAAGTAGCTGTATCAATCGGGAAAGTATATGGATATTGCTTACGCTGGGCAACCTGCTTACCATCAATCGCAAACACGACTTTACCGATATAAGGATCGTAAGTTTTAACCCATGCAATCCCTGTTACAGAACCTCTTAGCGCTTGATCTTCTATTGCTGTTACGCTTTGCTTCAACGGAGTTGTTGTCGCAACAGCATCTAATCCAACCACTGAACTCAAATAATACGGGTCTTTAATCATTTGTTTATATGCACTTAATACAGAGCTATTTTCTGTTAAGCTGAAATTATTCAAGCTACGATCCGCACTATGAGAATCCGTTAGCGTATTAAGACTGAACCAGTTAATCCCCTTCAGACGAGGATATTTCAGCTTCGCTCCGTGATATAACATATTCATTTTCGTAATTGCGAAATTTGTTGTCGTTGTGTTTCCTGCTTTACTGAAATGCGTTGCACCGTATTCACTAATCATAATTGGTTTACGATCAGCATACTGTTGATACACATAATCTAAGGAATCTAGCGGATTCACTTGATCCGCAGGCGTACTTACATTACCGTTAAAATATTTCACACTATAAATGCTTAGTCCAACCCAATCGACATAATCATCGCCAGGATAATAATCATTAATCGTACGTTTGGGATTGGCCGCCGGGGACCATACCATCGCCACATTAGGTGCTTCTTCCTTCATCACCTTGGATACTAGGCGGAATTTCTCAATATAAAGCTCGGGATTTCCACTCCATGTTACCCAGCTTCCATTCATCTCAGAAGCGAACCGTAGAAACACTGGCACTCCTGCCGCCTCGGCAGCACGGGCGAATTTCCGTAATGATTCATCATCTTTAACCGCCGCCAAGCCTGATTCTGGTTGCACAGCTAGATGAATCGCTCCACCAGCCGCTTTCACTTGGCTAGCCCATATGTAGGGGAAATCTGCACCGTAGCGATGATAATTAAAGTATACAGCATGTTGTTTGCCAGATAATTCATTGAACTCTTGGAATTTCAAGCCCTTCTTATCTTCAACACCGCTATCCTTCTCAACAAACGCTCCAATGTACATCCCATTTTCCGGTTCAAACTTTGCAAGCTTCGTGCTCGATTGAACAGCAATATTGTCTTGAATATATATTTCAATTTCCGTATTAAGTGCATCTGCTGTTGCTAATACTGCGAAATAGGTGTTCATATCACCAGATTTTTCGCCTAATTTACGATGAATCTCAGCTTCCTCATAATATGTATTGGCAGCATTTTGAAATTGTCCATCTTTTTCGTAAGCTTCAGCTAATAGACGTAAATATCCCGCTTGCTTAGATTGCTTATTCGCAGCTACTAGATGTACGATTGCTTCCTTATATTTTCCACTTTTAACGAGTTTCTGTGCCTCTACGTAATGTTTCCAATGATGCGTTTCTGTAGCAGCCACCGCTTCACCCGAATAAGTAATTAGAGCCATAAATAAACTAATAACTAACAATACTATAATATTTCTTTTCGATGATATTAACATTGTCCATCCCCCTCTAAATGAGATTATAGTATAGATTTGGCATATATAATAGCATTTATCTTCTGAATACGTTAACCTTCATCTCAAAATTTAGTCATAAAAAAAAACGCCGCAGCTCATTTACCCTTTCGGATATGCGAGGTACGACGCTGTATTTCATAGCTACGCGCAATATATGTGAACCTTGAAAAGTGCTTAATTACCGATAACTAATTCACCCAAAAAATCGTTGGATTTCAATTTCAGCATTTTCAACAGAGTCTGAACCATGAATAACATTGCTGTCTACGATCAATGCGTAGTCACCACGAATCGTACCTGCTTGCGCCTCAACTGGATTCGTGAAACCAATTAAAGTTCTTGCATTTTGTACCGCCTCATGACCTTCCAAAATCATCGCAAACACTGGACCAGAAGTAATATAATCAACTAACTCGCCAAAGAATGGTTTAGATTTCAAATGTGCATAGTGAACTCCTGCTTGCTCTGCAGATAAGTATAGCAACTGAGCTTGTACAATAACGAAACCTTTTTCCTCGAATCTATTAACAATTCGACCAATAAGACCTCGTGCAACTCCATCAGGCTTAATCATAACAAATGTTTTTTCCATAGTAAAAACTCCCTTCTAAAATTTTTTGGCAACATCTTGAGATTCTTCTGCGTAACAAAAAATACTTCGAAAGCATACGCCTTTTTGAAGCGACATATTCTACTTATACGTTAGCACAAAATAGTGAAACTAACTACTTTAACCACATTTTTGTCATACTGTCACTTATTTTTTAACGTCGGTTAGCTGCAAAAATAAGTTAATATCTTCAGCTACAAGCTCTGCTGCCTCTTCCCAAAAATCAGTTTTCGTTAGATCAACTTGTAGATGTTTTTGTGCTAACTGTTCAACAGTTAAACGACCCGTATCTCGCAGCAATGCATCATATTGCTCTGCAAAGCCTTCTCCTTGCTCTAATGCACGCTTATATATGCCTGCACTAAACAAATATCCGAACGTATACGGGAAGTTATAGAACGGCACATCTGTCAAATAAAAGTGCAGCTTGGCTACCCAGAAATGAGGATGATACTGCTCAAGTAATCCATCGAAAGCTTGTTGCTGTGCTTCAACCATCAGCTCATTCATTCTTGTTGTTGGAACTGGTCCTTGTGCACGTTCTTCATAAAATCTCGTTTCAAAAATAAAACGTGCATGAATATTCATATAGAAGGCTATCGCTCGTTGGATCTTATCATCAACTAGCGCCAACTGCTCTTCTACTGATTCCGCTGCCTTCAATGCTCGATCAGATACGATTAGCTCTGCAAATGTAGAGGCAGTTTCTGCAACATTCATGGCATACTCTTGCGCTAATGCTGGCATATCATTCATCACATGCTGATGGTAAGCATGACCTAGCTCATGAGCTAGCGTCGATACATTAGATGCACTACAGGAATATGTCATGAAAATTCTTGTTTCGCCGCTTTTTGGAAGTGAGGTACAAAATCCTCCAGGACGTTTGCCAGGACGATCTTCAGCCTCAATCCACTGATGTTCAAATGCGTATTGTGCAAATTGAGCCATCTCGGGGCTGAACGTAGCGAACTGCTCAATAATGAATGTTGCAGCGTCGTCAAAGCTCATTGTTGCTGTAGCTGACGCTAACGGTGCTTCAACATCATGCCAATCTAGTTTTGCAAGAGACAGCAGCTGTGATTTGCGCTCAAAGTAAGGAATAAGCTGTTTCTTCCCCTTTTCCACAGCAGCCCACATCGCTTGCAGCGTCGCTTCACTCATACGATTCATCTGTAGAGGTTCTTCCAGGTAGGATTTCCAACCACGATTGTTATACATTTTCAAGCGAAAGCCTGCGAGATGATTGATCGTGTCTGCGCATAGATCAGCTTGCTCTCCCCATACCTTTTCCCATTCAGCGAATGCCGTTGTGCGGATGGTACGATCTCCTTCAGATAGACGATTCGCCATTTGCCCAGCGGATAGATAAGTTTCTTCATCAACCTTGAAATTCGTCCGTGACACAATTGTATTATAGAAATCTCCCCAAGCATGATAGCCATCAATCGCTAGATCGGCTGCTAATGCTTCTAGCTCTGGCGCCATTTGCCGCTTGGCTAGTTCCCTGCGTTCATTCAAATTATAAGCGAGTGGCTGCAAATCTGGCTGTGATAAATATCTCTCCCATTGCTCATCATTTATGCTTCGCAAATTATTATCGAATTTCGTGAGCACTGCAGTAAACGCAGCATTTAAATTTTTCACTCGATCTAATAGGATAACCGCCTGCTTATCAAACATATCCTGCGCCATTAAACAAGATACGAAGGAGTCCATCTGACGGACATTTAACAGTATTTGCTGTACAATATCGGTCTGCTTAATAATATGTTCAACTTGATCGGCTTGGCTATGTGCTAAATCTAAATGTAATTGCTTAATTAAATTGTCTGTATTCACTATTTCCTGCTTCAACTGTGCTGATTGTGATCCACCTTCATAGATGGAATCCAATTCCCATTTCAACATATATTTCATTCCGATTGCTCCTATCATTGAAAACTTGTATTTGCCATCTATACAGCTGTAAGTGTATAACATAAGTATAACGAAACTGGAGGTGCAGCACCATGCTCAAACAGCTATCTGCTGAAACGGCGATGAAGCTTGCTCAACAACTTGGTATTCCCATTTCACAACTTGTTCATACGCCGCGTCATATTGTATTACAGAAACTTGCTCAACTCGCGCAAGAAGAACAAAAAGCTGAGCAACAGCAAGAAACTACCAAGGAGTTAGATTAATGATTCCTTTCGAAAATACTTGGCCTTATGAACGTATTATGAAAGATTTCTATGTAGATCATTGTCCTTTTTGCGATGCCACTCAAGTATTGCTTCCGTTAAAGCAGAGGGAAATCGGTGAAATAAAGTCCGGTAAGAAAAAACATCTTGTTTTCCCTTGCTGCTATGCCAAGCTGCAAATCATCGATATTGATGATGATTACTTATTAGCCGACAGCAAAGTAAGAAGCTTCCTCTAGTAGAAGTAGTTTAAAAAGCGGGCTTTGATAACGATGTGTATGCTAATGGTGCATATTCGACGTCGCATCTGAAGCGAACTTGGAAAGTACGGTTCGCGTGTACGTATTAATGTACACTTGCGCTTCCGCCTTTCTCAAGTAACGCTCCACCTGCTCGGTTCTGAAAGCCCACTTTTTAAACCTGCATTTTAAGAACAGGCTTAAATATTTGTCCGCTCGTGTACTCGTACCGTACAGATTGCTGGGTTTTGTTGCATTGTCTGTGATAACGATGAGTATACTGACGTAGCATATTCGACATCGCATCTGAAGTTCAAAAAGCACAGACTAGGGGATAACAATCCTAGTCTGTGCTTTTCGTTAAGATAAATTTTTCTCTCGCTGTTCGGCTAATATTTCTCCGATTTCTTTCCACTGTTCACGACATGCTCTGATCATCCCAGCATCCATAATTGATTTATCGTTTACGACGCGTGAAAACCATTTCACTGCTTCGCTAAAGTTTCCTGTTCGTTTGTTCAACTCACCAATAATATATAATAACTTGGCATTTTTCTCACTGTTTTCTTCGTTCTCATATACAACAATATATTTGTCTAGCGCAAATTTCAGAAACCTTTGCTCTTCTGACTCTTGTTCCATATAACGATATAGCCAAGCAATATGATGCAATAAACCAGCAACTAGCCGATTCTCCGCCTTCATAAGTTGAGCAATCATTAATGCACGCTTATATGCTGTTAACGCCTGCTCAATTGTACGTTCACCGTGGAAATATTCTGAAACCCAGTGTTTACCAATTTCATCATAGTAAATTTGTTTCTCTTTATCAGATAATTTTGCAGCTCCATTTTCTGAAAATGAATATCCGCAGGCTGGGCATATGCGCACAACATAAAAATCTGGATTAATATCATTTCTGTAATATCCACAAAAATCTGAATCTGAACGATTCGGGTTTTTGAAGCTAGGTCTTACCCTAGTAATTTCAAAGTTTGTAGCGCAACATGGACAATCCGCATTAGATAGATACAATGGATCCATTCTTCTACCTCCCAAAACTTTTTGTTTATGTCTAGATGTAATTTCTAAATGCACGAGAAATCATTTCGTTAACTATTCCGGTGTGTTAATAAAATGATATGCAGGTCCAGATAATCGTTCTAATACAAATGCCTGTAATTCCTCAGATAAATCAACCTCAGTCAATGCTTCTCTCATACATTGTAACCAAGCCTGTGCCCTTGTCTCGTTAATTTCGAATGGTAAATGTCTAGCACGCATCATCGGATGCCCAACCTCTGTTGTATACAAGTCAGGTCCGCCAAAAAACTGCGTCAAAAACATATATTGCTTCTCCATTACGGGATTTATATCAGTTGGGAACAATGGACTTAGGTCCGGGTGGGCTAACACCTTTGGATAAAATGCTTGTACAATATTGCGGATGGTATCCGCGCCACCCATCAAATTGTATGTACTTTCATTGGCCATTTCCATCAACTCCATTATTGAATTACATCGATTATAGCATATTATGATAAAACTTCCCCGTGAAGATAAGGCAAAAAACCGCCAATTATATTGGCGGTACGTATATGAATCAACTACTTGTAATCATAGTCCTTCGAATTAGCTGGTGTGGATATTGCTTCTCTGATGACATACACAAAGGAACATACAAGAATTCCTGTAAGAATGCTCATAATTATCACTCCATTATCTCACTATTCTCTTACTATCATTATATCACATTGTATGCAGTATCACCCCAAAAATGTAACCGTTTTCTAAATATTTATATTTCTTTTTTGTTATGCTTGTACACGTCTAGTCATATACATCAACTAATAACAAAATATAAAGGGTTAGGATGACAACTCATGATCAAATCTATGCTTCATCCTCTATCGATTACAGCCTATTTGGCTACCATAATACTTATTTTTATGATTGTTTTTCCGGCAACAACGCTTGATTCCGCACTGAGAGGTGTATCCATTTGGTGGGAAGTACTCTTCCCTGCTTTATTCCCATTTTTTGTTTTTTCCGAATTAATGATCGGCTTTGGACTCGTCCACTTTTTCGGGAAAATTCTTGATCCATTTATGCGTCCACTATTTCGTTTGCCTGGTATCGGTGGATTTGTTATTACATTAGGCTATATCTCTGGTTATCCTGTTGGTGCTCGTATAACCGCTCAATTATGGGATCAGGGCTTATTAAACCGTCGTGAAGGGGAGCGTCTAGTCGCTTTTACAACGTCATCTGACCCGATATTTCTGATTGGTGCTGTATCCATTGGTTTTTTTCATAATAGCGAGCTTGCCCTCATTCTAGCAGCTTCTCATTATAGTGCTGCATTTCTAATAGGGTTGTTAATGAGATTTCACGATGCTAAGGCAGAAAAACAAGAGCAACAACATTTAGAGTCAAAAGCCTCACTATCTAGTATTTCCAATTATAAACAATCTAAACTCTATGCTGCGCTGCAAGCAATGCATCAAGCCCGCCTTTTGGATGGACGCTCCTTCTCAGTCATTTTGCAGCAAGCTATTCAATCTGCTATTAAGCTCATGATTGTCGTTGGAGGACTTGTCGTATTCTTTTCCGTTGTACTTGCCCTACTTACCGAAGGCCGTATTCTGCATCTCCTTATTATTACACTGCAACAATGTTTTCAATGGTTAGGTATTTCTGAAAGTGCGGCAGAAGCCATCGTTCCTGGATTATTTGAAGTTACGCTTGGTGCTCAGCAAGCAAGCCTAATCAGCTTATCGCTTCAGCATCAAGCTGCAATTGCCGTCGCTATTCTTTCATGGGGTGGATTTTCTGTTCATGCTCAAGTTGCCAGTTTACTTAGTCATACCTCTATCCGCTATGCGCCTTTTTTGTTGGCACGATTTATTCATGCTATACTTTCAGTTATAGTTCTCTATATGCTTTGGGGTTGGCTTGGTCCGGCAGTTTGATCCATGCTTGAACAAACTGCATATTTCCGCTATGCTCAATAGAGAATAAGGAACTTGCAAAGGGGTTTATCATTTTGAAATATGCTGTTATTGATCGTGGAGATACACTATCGAAACAACTAACTAATCAATTCATACAACATGCCAACAGTAAAGGCTTTCAGCAAAATCAACAAGAGCCCGATATTGTCATCTCGATCGGTGGAGATGGTACTTTATTGAAAGCCTTCCATAAATATATCTCACAAATTGATCATATTTCTTTTGTAGGTGTTCATACTGGCCATCTTGGTTTTTATGCGGATTGGAAAGCAGATGAATTAGAGCTTTTATTAGAGAAAATGTGTACGATTGAACCTACTATTGTAAAATATCCGATTGCCAATATTGAACTTGTAACAAAGTCCGGCACCTATCATTATTCCGCACTTAATGAATTCACGTTAAAAAGTGTAGATAATACGATGGTTGCACAAGTAAACATTAATGGTGAGCAATTTGAAATGTTTCGTGGTGATGGAATTGTAATTTCTACCCCTTCCGGTAGTACTGCATATAACAAAAGCTTAGGTGGTACCATTGTCCATCCTTCTATTGAAACGTTACAAATTACCGAGCTTGCGTCGATCAATAATCTCGTTTATCGAACATTAGGTTCTTCTGTATTATTACCTAAGCATCATTATTGCGATATTATTAGTATGAAGCAGCAACGCGTCCAAATAAGTGTTGATCATGTCAGTACGATGTTTGATGATGTTGTATCCATCAAATGCGGCGTATCAGATCAAAAAGTTCAATTTGCCCGTTACCGCCCCTTCCCTTTCTGGAATCGAGTTCGTAATGCTTTTATCGGAATTGACTCCATTACATGAGAAACAAATAAGAGCTGTAATAATTAGTAAGATTGACATACAATCCTGACTAATTACTACAGCTCTTTGCGTTATTCGGTTACCGTCGATAACTGCTCCGACTGCGATTTGTTTGCTCTTACTTTTTTGTCTTGAGAACGGTTACCTTTACGGTAGTAATGCTCTTTACGTTTTTGTTTACCGTCAGGACGACCTTCCTTCTTGCTTTCAGTCTTTCCACCTGTAGTATCTTCGACTTGCACTTTTGAAGTTTGTCGGTTATTATTTCGTTGCTTATTTTTGTCACTCGACTTCTCAAAATATTTTTCAACACCATTGTCATTCGATTTCTGGGTTGATTTCTTTCTGTGCTCTTGATTAGAAGGTTTCCCCTCTGTTTCTGTTGTCGATTTCTCTTCTGTACTAATAGGCTCATCTAGTACAATTTCTAATTCATCAATATAAATATCTTCGTCATTTCTTTCAGTTGATACATCTATTTTTTTCTCTAAAACAAAGTATGCACAACCAAAATTACAATATTCATTGATGTAATCTGTAGCGTAGGAGAACGTAGAATCTTTTGTTGCTTTTGGATGGCCGTCTCGGAAAAAGCCTTTAAGTCTAAGCTGATTATAGCCCCAATCTCCAACGATATAATCATATCGTTCTAATACTTCACTATATCGATTACGAAAAGCTTCGACATTCCATCCGTTACGATTTACGATAATTAATTCATATGATTTTCCTGTAATATGAATTAAAGCCATTGCAGCACCTCTCTCTAGCTTTAGATCAGCATACTAGAGCACGCACCTGATGATGGCGTTTGTACCTGATCGGCTAATTCTGTCATAGTCTTTATTTGTGTTTCTGCTTCGATTGCAGCGTGTGCAGAATCAGTTTGCTCATGTGCATGATAAGAGCTACGAACTAGTGGCCCAGACTCAACATGACGGAATCCACGACTTAGTCCTTCTTGCTTCAATTTTGCAAATTCATCGGGGTGAACGTAACGATCAATTTGTAAATGTTTTGGGGTAGGTTGTAAATATTGTCCTAGTGTCAATATATTACAATCTACTGCACGTAAATCGTCCATCGCTTCCAATATTTCATCCCACTCTTCCCCAACACCAAGCATAATGCTCGATTTAGTAGGAATTTTAGGATTCATTTCTTTGGCACGACGCAGTAGTTCAAGTGAACGCTCATATTTCGCCTTCGCGCGCACACGATCAGAAAGACGAGAAACCGTTTCAATATTGTGATTTAATATATCAGGACCTGCATCCATTACAACTTGCAGGGCATCCCAATTCCCCATGAAGTCTGGTATAAGTACCTCAACACGGCAGAATGGTAATCTCTTACGTAGAGCACGAATCGTCTCTGCAAAAATCATAGCACCACCGTCAGCAAGATCGTCACGAGCAACAGATGTAACGACACAATGGCGCAAGTCCATCTGTTCAGCCGCTTCAGCTACACGTTCTGGCTCTTCAAGATCGAGCTCAGTTGGCATCCCTGTATTAACGGCGCAAAAACGACATGCACGGGTGCAAATATCTCCCAAAATCATAAACGTTGCCGTACGATTTGTCCAACATTCATATATATTAGGGCAACGCGCTTCTTCACAAACGGTATGTAGCGTCTTAGTACGCATCATATCTTTAATCTCTGAGTAATTTCCACCCGTAGTTAATTTAATGCGAAGCCAGTCTGGCTTTTCAAGCTTTTCACGTTGTTTCATTGAAGGGTACCTGCTTTCAAATACTTTTCTGTTGACGACATTGACATTATTATATCATATTTTTTGAAATAAATAGACCCAATTCCAATACAACTACTTTGCACTCGGATATTTTTCTGCACTTTCGAGAACAATATGTAGCAACCAATCCTTGAAAGGATGATCACATTGTTCACAATTCGCAGATTAACCTTTATTGTAATCATCTTCCTGCTTAGTTATGCTTCTATTCCGGCATTTCACACTTATGCAATAGAGCCAGAAAAGAAGTCAGCAGCTGAACTATTTGATGAGCGGATGCAGCTATACGAAAGTATGTCCTTGCTCACAAATATGAGATGGCAATGGATTGCAGCCATCGATCAATATGAACGGACAATATCCAAAGCACGTCCAAAAGCCAGGCCAAAACTTGGAGAAGATGTTGGCATATATATTGAGGAACATCAATGGGTCGGTACGCTGAATCCTGATTCGAGCGATCAGCATCCCAACTCCATCCAATGGTTTGATGGGATTGGCAAAGATGGCAATGGTGATCATATCGTCTCCATAAATAATGATTCTGATCTATTGTATTCTGTCCTTTATGCAGTAAGTGCAACTGGAACTTCAGATGAAGCGTTGTCGATTGGCTTGTGGAATTATTACGAAAATAGTAGAGCTGTTCAGCGAATCCAGCAATTCGAACGAATTTACAGTCAATATAATAAGCTTGATCTATTCGAACATGCTTTTCCGTTACCACTGACTTCTGTCTATTCCTACCGCGATACTTGGGGTGCAGGGCGAGGCTGGGGAGGAAAACGTATCCATGAAGGTACTGATTTATTTGCAGGATATGGTGTAAATGTGAAAAGTACATGCTATGGCATCGTAGAGATTAAAGGTTGGAATCGCTATGGTGGATGGCGCATTGGTATTCGCGATCTTAACAATCATTATCATTACTACGCGCATTTACAAGGTTTCTCGAAAGATTTAGCGATTGGTCAAGTCGTCTCGCCAGGTGAAGTTATTGGCTGGGTTGGTAGCTCTGGCTACGGTAAACCGGGTACTTCTGGCAAATTCCCGCCACATTTACATTATGGAATTTATACTGATCGAGGTTACATTGAATGGGCATTTGATCCATACCCGAGCTTAAAGCGCTGGGAAAATGAAGAGCGTAAGAGACTTCGCCCTTAGGCACAAGTTTCTTACGCTTTTTTAGAATACCATACGAGTTGAAGTGTTACGGAACCTCTACAGTACTTTCATCTAATGTGGGCGGTGACTGTTGTTCCATGCTCCCACTTGAAATACCTTCACCTTTTTGTAACGGCACTGAAATATTTGGTGCTTCTGGCGCAGTATCGCCAACTGGCTTGCCAGTACTATCGTAATAATACATAGGTACATCGCCTACAACTAGCAAGTATGAAATAGGAATTTCAGCTTCCACTAATTCTGGATCTGTATCGAATGGAATAATGATTGAAATTTCCGTAATAACCTTTATATATACTTCAACAAGCACCATATTAATGGCGGCATTTTTCTCTCTTGTATTTAATTCCACCTTTACAGCGCCCATTGGTTCAAATGTAACAGGAATTTTAGGTCCATAATTAGAAATAATAGCACTATTTAAAGCATGACCAATAGGAATTTGCTCAGGGAAATGTTGAAGCTCTGACAAAGCATCTTGAACCGTCTCAATCGTAGCAGATGTGATTTTCATATGCTCGGAATAATTGAGCATAAATCCCGATATTTTCCCGTTGCTATCCAGCTTCCAATCAATAAGCTCCTCGGTTTGTGCTTGCTGAGTTACTTGTTCTGTTATCGCATTGTTAATCGCTTGAGTCGCGAGCTGCTTCACTCTTATTTTGGCAACTGTCATAAGTGGGCCTCTGAGATTACGTTCCACAAACACAAAAGAAGGAATCGTAATTAACATAATAATAACGAGACATACAATGGTGATTTTTTTAAATCCCCATTTTTTTCTCGGCTTCGTTGCATGTATTTTGATGGGTTGAGCTCTTAAGCCTGTCATTTTCGCAGATTGCTTTACTGGCTTAAAGCTCATCATTTTCGGTGATTGCCCGGAAGTATTCCACTCACCTATTGAGTTTTTTCTTCTCCAGCCCTTCGGCTGTGAAGTCCCACCTATTTGTAAGGAATTACTAATCGCAGCTAGAAACTCAGTGACATGCCATAGAATTCCTCTTTTCCCCCATTTCGCCACATTGGAACCTCCTTTGTACTAGCCTAATTATTCTTATGCATTAGACTAGTGAAAAAGAAGGTCCACGTTGAGTTTCCTATTCGATGAGGGGCATATTCGATGCCGACTATGCTACGTTAGCATAATCATCGTGATCACAAGCGGATGTTTTGAACTTCCTTAATTAAAGTAAAGACTTTATATATGCTATATTATGCTGCAGCAACTCCTCCGTCGATTGAGAGCCACTGAAATCTTCCATGCTCAACCAACCATCATAGCCAATAGCCTTCAATGCCTTCAGTACACGAGGCCAATGAACAGCTCCAGTATCAATCGCACTCCATTCCACTTGCCACTTGGCTGCTTCAAGGTCCTCTGACGTTAATGACTTATACGTCGCATTTTTCACATGAACATGCGTTAAGTAATCACCAATTATTTCGAGTCCCATCTGATAATTTTCATAGCCTTCATGCACCATATTACCAGGATCGTATATTATTCCGACACAGTTAGGATCAAAGCCTTCAACTAAACGTACGGCAGCAGATGCACTGCAAGCGATATTACCATGATGCGTTTCAATCGAACCCTTCACCTTATATTGTTGAGCTAATTCCTGTACTTGCGCGATATAATTTCTGCTATCAGCAAGACATTGCTTATATGAAATTGTCCCATCATATGACGGTACTCCAATACGAATTGATGGTGCACCTAATAATTGAGCAGCCTTCATTGCCTGCTCCGTAGCCGCTATATCTCCAACTTTAATATAAGAGGCAAGATTAGGCTGCTCTAGTCCATATTGCTTACTTAATTCCCCAATATGTTGCAGTTGTTCAACCGTTGCGCTAGCAGGTACAGTAGAATAGTTATTACCCCAAAATGATGGTGCTTCATCCGATTTGGATTGATCTGGATCAATCAATCTCCACTCTACTCCATCATATTGATTATCGCGAAGTAGCTGTACCGTCTTCTCTATATTACAATCGGGCATCATTACAGTGAATACTGAAAACTTCATCTAATCTCCCCCTATTTTTTTTTAGTAGCTCCTTGATACGATTACTTTGCAACTTTTATTTCACCCACTACTATAGCTCCAATAGTAATAGCATAACATCGTTAAAATACATTTACTTTTCTGTTATTGATCGCTTTCTCATTCCAATTGATTGTGATTGTCTATATAATGGAATAATCAACGAACAAGATGGAGGAAATATGTCCTTACTATACCGCTTAATGTCTGATGTTGATTTTCAAGAGGCATTAGACAAAGAAAAAAAGATTCGTGTTTTTCAAGATAATCAGATCATTGATAACAGAGCGATCATTGTACGCTTTGATGATCAGAAGATCGTAACTCAGGCATCCGTTGGTGATATTACATATCACCCTCGTCAAACATGTGAATTCTTCTTGCTGAAAGGTAACAAATAAGTAGTTAGACGCTACGTAAAATGATACGCAATGATGAAATGGAATTAAATAATGCCGAACTTATCAGGATGATACCCATCCTCTAAGTTCGGCATTTTTACGTTATAGAAAAACTAGATGCACACTAGCAAAAAAAACTCCTTTGAACTCATCTACCATTCCCACATGTCAGACAATTGAGACGGTATTAAGTCATCGCTTATCCGAAACCAATTCATCTCCCGAATCAAGTCACAATTGTTCTTGACTCGTTAATATAATCAATTATTCAGATGTTGTTTTTTGCATCCGTAAGTCAGCTGTTAATACACTTTTATGAAATAACATACTTAATATAATACTCGTTAACGCTGCGGCACCAGTATGCGTGAATAAAATCAATAACTGATACTTAACCGCTTCGATTGGACTTGCCCCCGCAATAATCATCCCGGTCATCATTCCAGGCAATTGAACCAAACCGACTGTCTTCAAACTATCTATTGTAGGAATCATACTATATTTCACAGAACGAACTAGTAAGCTTTGCAGTGCTTGTTTACTATTTGCTCCGAGTGCAAGTAAAGTTTCTATTTCTTCACGCGATGATTCTGTTTCTCGCTTCAATTGAGTAAGAAATAAGCTGGATACTACCATGGCATTACCGATCGTCATACCGCTAAGTGGAATAATATATTGGGCGGTAGGCTCTATAATTTTCATGCCAAGTAAAATGACCATAACAAAGATTTCAATTAGGAAAATACATAAAGCAATTTTCCACATCGCTCCGCGAAGGCCTTTACCTCGCTTTGCGCCATTATGTGCCGCAACTAATATCATAATCGTAATAATCGCAAAAAACAGCCAAATATTTTCGGTTGCAAACACATAGTTAAGAATGTAACCAATCGCAATAAGCTGAATACTTGCCCGGATTGTGCCGATAAATATATCTTTTTCTAGCAGCAACTTCTTTTTCATCGAAATTAATATGGTTACCGCAATAAACAATAAAGTGAAACTAAGACTCAACATGCTCATGTCAATGATTCCCCCTGACAAATCGTAACCTGATGCTGCGCAAAATGCCATTGCTCATTACTAACTCTACTCACTTGATTAGCATCATGAGAAATCCATACGTATGCTCCATTTGTCTCATCGATCCATTGAAGTAATAATGATTCAACCAAATCTCGATTATGAGCGTCTAATGAGCCCGTCACTTCATCAAGCAATAATATTTTCGGTTCCAACAATAGGCCGCGAATTAATGCAAGTCTTTGCTTTTCTCCGCCAGAAAGACTTGCTGCTACAGACTGCCAATCTATATGTTCAAGTCCACATTGATTCATCAATTGTTGCGCTTTACTTTGCTGAAAATCTCTACCATGTAATAGGCTCGGCAACTGCAAATTATCGTCCACTGTCCCTGGCAGCATAACGGCATGCTGTGCAACATAATGAATCTGTTGCCTCCATTGCATAACATCACACTTTGGAGCTTCAAGATTACCCCAGTACAGCTGACCACTACTCGGAACATCTAAGCGCGCTATAATTCGTAGCAAGCTAGTTTTCCCTTGTCCAGACTCTCCAGTGCAACAGATTCGTTGCCCATTTGAAATATTGGCACATACATTTTGAAACAATTGCTTCTCTGAGACGTCTTCTTGAAAGCTTTTACTAATATTTCTTAGTTCAAGCATTACCGTCACCTATCCACCTACTCCATCCTACTTATTCATTTACGGCTGTAATTCCAACAATCCTTGCGTAATACACATCTCAACTTGTAGTGTTTTCAATCCGTGCTCCACAAAATTGATTTTAATTTTGGTGGACTGTACGTCTTCGATAGTACCGTCACCGAATTGTTCATGGGTAATCTTAATACCAACGACTAATGCGTTCGCATCTTTAATTGCGTTCGCATTCGTAGCCTTCACTTTGCTCGCAGTACTAAATTGCGTTATCGTTGACGATTGATGATTGACGATATGATCAAGCTTTTGCTGAATTTGCGCTGACATCGTTTGCTCCAACATCATCGGCAATAAATTTTGAATACTCTTTACTGCTTGTACAAATTCTGATTCCTTCGCTCGCTCATTTTGCCACTGTTGTACCGTTATCAAATGCAAGCTATGCCTTGCCCTGGTCATCCCTACATAGAACAGTCTAGCCGCTTCTTCCATTAACTCCCTACTATCTTGATCCGTACGCGATGGAATGACTTGCTGGACTAGATCCATCATAAAGACAACATTGAATTCTAACCCCTTTGCGCTATGTAGCGTAGACAAGGTTACAACGGCTTCTCGCTTTTTGTTTTTCGCTTGTTGTTGAGCTTGCTCAAGTTGCTTCAATCTCTCTGCAAATTGTGCTAATGTTTGTTGACCTTCAGCAATTCCCTCTAAGCTATTAAGGATACTAAGTAAATATTCCTTGCGGAAACCTAACCGTTCACATAATCCAATAATTGCTTTATCATAGCCTAGATCATTGCGGATGCGCTGAATCGCCTCAACAGGACTCATATCTCGGAGTAATCGAATCGTTTGCTGAGCACGAATAATGAGTTCCGGTTGGTAGTCATTCAACGTCACTTTAGTTAGCAATAATTCGAATATCGACTCCTGTTCATGCAATTGTTTGCATTGCATTATTTGCTGTTTGGATAAATATACATTCATTTTCATCGCGAGCTTCTCAAATATATCCATTCGACGATCGGTATAGCTTAATCTCATAAAATTCAAAATATCTTCAACGACCCAATGAGAGAAAAAACGATCATCTCCATCCTTCATATAGAACGGAATTCCCCTGCGATCTAGCTCATTAACGAGCATAATAGATGAGTAATGATTACGATATAGTACAGCTACTTCTTGTAACTGATCAGATTGCTGTAAGCTACTTGCAATATAATTAATTTCTTCTTGTACAGATGGAAAATCATGAAACTGAATAAGCTCGCGAGCTGCATTTTCGGTAAACATCATCTTCGGATATCGGTTATGATTCTTCCTTATAAATTGATTAGCTATCGTTACAATTTCTTGCGATGAACGATAATTTTGCTCCATATACAAAATTTCAGCGGTCTGATAATGCTGCTTAAACGATAATAAATAAGTAGGTTCTGCACCTCTCCAGCTATATATCGATTGATCATCATCTGCAACGACACAAAGATTTTGATGATCTTCAACGAGTAGTGCAATAATATGATGCTGAATTAACGAAGTATCCTGACTTTCATCCGTTAACATAAAACGATATTTGCGCTTGTATATATTCCGAATTGCCATATCTTCTCGTAATGTTTTCTCGGCATAGACGAGCATATCATCGAAATCTAGCAATAGCTTCTCTTGTGATTGCTTAAACTGTTCATACATACGCAATAATTCGTCCGCTTGCTTCACTTTACAAGGGATCGAACTCCATTGCTCGGGCGGAATCATTTTATTTTTCACATAGCTAATATAGGTCAATAATTCATCCAGCAGTTCATCTTTCAGTTTTTCATGAAATAACTTTTCATACAGTTGTCGTAATATAATATTTTTATGAAGTCTAACTTCTTGCTCGACTACTTCTTCAGCTGGTTTTTTGTCATAACCATCGATTACTTCATACGCGATTCCTTGCTTCCGTAATCCTTGTATGACAATTTCAAATGCAAGACTGTGGATTGTGGAAAATTTCACTTTCGGAAGCTCAGGGAAAAACCGTTCATAGCGTAAACTCATATCACGAGCTGATGCTTTACTGAAACTAACCGCAATAATTTGATCAGCTTGAACTTTGTGATAGCTAACAAGATAGCCTATTCTCATAATAATGGTCGTCGTCTTACCTGACCCTGGTGATGCAAGCAATAATATTGGACCTTGAAAATGCTCCACTGCTTTTTGCTGAACATCATTCAGCTGTACCAAATCTTTATATTGTTGTAAAAATGGTTGTAACATAGGCACCTCGTATTTATACTCTGTAGCTATAATTTGTACATTCATCTAAACTGAAGAATGCCCGAGCAGATCAATGCATTGTGGAATCGCATAGTATGCTCGGGCATTATATTAGGTTTGTTGTGTAATTAGTAATGGTCCATCAGCTGTAATAGCAAGTGTATGCTCGTATTGAGCGGATAAGCTACCATCTGCCGTTCTTGCGGTCCACCCATCAGCATCTAATTGGGCATGATATTTCCCAACGTTGAGCATAGGTTCTATCGTAAGTACCATACCTTCCTTCAAGCGTGTACCTCTACCTGCTGGTCCATAATGAGGAACTTGTGGTTCTTCATGCATCTCAGAGCCGATACCATGACCAATAAAGTCACGTACGACAGAGAAACCTTCAGCCTCAGCATATACTTGAATCGCATTAGATATATCTCCAATACGGTTACCGATAACAGCCTTCTCAATCCCTTTATACATAGATTCCTTGGTGACATCTAGTAATTTTTGTGTTTGAGGAGTAACTTGACCTACACCGTACGACCATGCAGAATCTGCTAACCAACCATTAAGATTGACAACCATATCAATCGTTACAATGTCTCCATCCTTCAAGATCATTTCCTTGCTAGGAAAACCGTGGCAGATCACATCGTTAACAGATGCACATGTTGCGAATGGATAGCCATGATATCCCTTTTGTTCTGGAGTAGCTCCATGATCGAGCATAAATTTCTCAGCAAATTCATCAATTTCCATCGTATTTATACCTGGTTTAATCATTTTTGCTATTTCTTTATGACAAGCAGCTAGAATCTCTCCTGCTTGCTTCATCTTCATAATTTCTTCCGTTGTTTTAATGACAATCATCTGTATCCCACTTTTCTTTCTTATTATGTTCTCTTCCTACTATATCACATTTAGCGTAATTATCGAGCATTTGCCCCTACTTTTGTCATTACAATTACAGCAATAACTTCCGATATTACTCCTAATTATGTTGTACTATTCGGTGCATACTAAAGCTAATATGTGAATTTTATCGCTGATAGTAAAAAATTTCAAGGTGTTATAAATAGCTTTTGCAGTATAATGTATATTTGAGTGTTTTCAACAGTAACTCGAATTCATTTATTCAACAGGAGATAATAGACGTGAAACAAAACAAAATTGGATTACTTATTAGTACGATTAGTATAGTAGCATTTATATCCGCCATAATTGTAACCATAACACTTACTAACAAAGCTATACAAACCGAGCAACAAAAGGCGACTTATTATGCTAAATTGTATGGTCTGGAAGATAAGGCTGATGTGATAGATAATGAGCCTATTAAATTCCCCTCTCAAGAGTATTTAATGGATCAGAACTCTAAAGAATACAATGCTCTCGAGAAGCTAAGGTCGCTGCATGCACAATCTGAGTATTTTCTCATGGGCGGGCGAATTGAAGCTTATACACCGGAAGCAACCGACAGCTGGACAAAAGTTATTGATTCTACATTTCTTCAACAAGCGGAATACGAAACTATTCGAGATGGTTTACCCGCAGAAAAAGATCTTACCGCAGATATGAACAATTTGATTTCTTTACTTCATATCGCTTCTGAGCAACGAAATCTTGAGGCATTACGCTATATGCATCGTATTCTTCACGATCTTGACCTATATGGCTTTCCTGCTCAAGGCTCAGCAGCAACCGGATACTGGGGCGCTACTTATACCGTTCCATCTAGCAACAGCTCACAGATTAACGAGATCAATACATTTATTGAAAAGCATACCGTTTCATCATAGAAAAGAGCCTAAGTACGATTATTTTTACTAATCGGATTTAGGCTCTTTTTCGATGTGTCAGACCACAATTATAGCATTGTTATTGATAGGGTTGGTATGCACGTTTTCCATATTTACGAGCAAAATTCTCGTCGGAAGTACATAAGTAGATAATACCTTCAATAAAACCAACAATGGCTGGGATATATGTCCAGCAGAATATTAAATAGAGTATACCTTGGAATATTTTACCTAGATAAAATTTATGTATTCCTAAACCACCTAATAAAATTCCTAGTAAACCCGCTACTACTTTACTTTTCGTAGACACGATAAGTGTTTGTCCCGGTTGCTGAGGTGGAGGTGGTTGATGATAAATATTTTGAACGAAAGGTTGTTGTTGTTGATACATTGGTTGTTGTTGAGCCTGTGCGGCAGCAGTTTGAGCGGCTGCTTGAACTACAATTGCTTCACCACAATATTTACATTGTGTACTGTTTATGGCATTTGATGCGCCACATGCAGGGCATCTGTTTTCATTCATTGTAATCTCTCCTATTTAATTAATAGTTGCTCTCTATGCTTAACAAGCTTTTGGATATGATCCATAGTAGCTTGAATGGCAACAAAATTATGTACTTGCTCCGGCTTTAATCGTTGATATAACGTATGCAGCTCATCAATAATTTCGCGCTCCATCTCACTTACGATGATCTTCTGATTCACTTTTGTGAAAGGCGTTGATGCACGTAATCTTTCTTTCAAACGATTAAATTGATCATTCAAATGACTATAACTAGTAGTCTCCGCATGATCCCCGACTACATCATCAATTTGCATAAGTAACAACGACAGTCGATCACCTGCAGCTGCCACTTGCTCGGAAGCTTCTCGCTCAGCTTCTTGTTTTTTGCCAAATGGCAAAATGATTGCGACAATCATAATAAACACAAAGGCGACGATAAGTTGAGTTGTAAAATACCAGATCGTATTTACTGGAAGTAGTAATATCGAAGTGATAATCGCAACGAATGGATAAATGGCTAATAGCGATAGTACGAACACTGAATATACAATTCCTAGCTTATTCATAACTTCTCTAGGTGCCAAAATGATCAAATTCCATATTGCAAGGCCGCATAATAACACGATGAGCATCAATGTTGATTTGGCAAGGTCCAGTAACGAGTATAGCGCAAAGAAATAAGTAAAGCTTACAATAAGAGCTGCATCAAGTATGAAGCATGCACATAGCTTCAACATTTTAGATAAACTCATTAAGCATCACCCTCCGTTTTCGTACCACATTCAGCACAAAACTTAGCACCAACTGCTAATTCAGCACTACAATGACTACACTTCGGCTTAGCTAAGGAACAACCGCATTGCGCACAAAATTTCATATTACTAGTTATCGCTGCTTGGCAAGAAGGACATTGTAACTGCTCCTGTGCCATTTTGTTACCACAACCATAACAAAACTTCGAATGGGAATCATTCATCGTATGACAATTAGAACATGCTATATGAGCGGTTTGTACCGTATTCGCTACATTTTGATTCAATGTTTGACCTAGCGTAACACCAGCTCCTGTTCCAATGCCTAGACCCAACCCTGCGGCTGCTAAGCCTCCACTGCCCTCGTTACCAGCTGCCGTCTCCATCACATCAAATGTACGTTTCACGTTATAACGATTATCACCAATAATATCAAATGCCGCTTTATCTCCTAAAATACTATTAATGAGTGCAAAATCCTCGTCCGGGAAATTAATAGAAGTAATATAGAAATTCAAGACACTAATTCCGTAACGATCAAATTCCTCATGTAAATTACTCTTTGTTTCACTTGAAATTTCTTCTAATAACGGTGCGATTTCTAAAACCGAGATTTTTCGATTAATAATAATTGAGGATATTAATGTCTTTATTTTCGTAACAATTAATCCGCGATAAAATTGGATAACATTATCATATTTCACTATGTTTCCATCACCAAGTGATCCGATAAGTTCAGTTATGAAAACTCTATAATCTACAATTTTCAAACCAATTTGACCATGCGCACGAACTCGCATTCGCACGGAATATTTAGGATCTATTAAAGTAATCGGATCTGTCGTACCCCAGTATAAATCTAATTTGGCAGCTCGATTAATGAAATAGATTTCAGTAGTAAATGGCGTTCGATTACCAAACGGCAAATTAATTAGCGAACTTAAAATAGGAATATTATTTGTACTTAATGTATATGTTCCCGCTGAAAATATATCCAACACCTGGCCGCCTCTTATAAAAACTGCGATCTGGCCTTCACCTACAATAAGTTGAGATCCTGTATTGAACTCTTCACCAGGAAAACGATACACTACCCATTCACGATTTCTAAGACCGTCGAATTTAATAACACTTAATATCGCCATCTCACAACACCTTCCAACAATTATAGTAAGGACCCAATATTATGTATCTTCTATATACTAATATATACTACCATAAATTATCACAAAATTTTAGAGATATTATTATTTCGATACACTATTGAGCCTAAATATACGGTATCACGATACCCCCATAAGCAAAAGCAGCAATCATGACAATAGCGGGATGAATTTTCTTCATCTGCATCGCCCAAAATGCAACGGCCGCGATCAATATGGATTGCAGCCAACCAATACTTTCTACTGAGCTTTGTCCCATTTCCCATGTAAGTACTAACATCATAATGGCAATAACAGGCTGAACAAGTAGTCCAATTCCTTTCACGACATTAGATTGACGATGTTTTCGAAGTACTTTCAATAATAAGATAAGAGCAACTGCTGAAGGGATAATGGTAGCCATTAAAGCGACAATAGTTCCTACAACACCCCCTACATCGTACCCTACATAAGCAGCAATTTTTGTAGCAATTGGACCTGGCAGTGCATTACCAAGTGCGAGAATATTAGAAAACTCAGCAGCTGTTGACCATTCATAGTTCGTCACCACTTCACGATACATCAATGGAATCGAGGCAGGTCCACCACCATAGCCCAGTACATTTGCAACAAAGAAACCAATAAATAATTTTAACAATTCCAGCCAGTCCATATTATATATCACCCTCCTGCTGTCGTTTCACCTTCCACCTTGACATTATGCGGAAATGTACCGTTCCATATGCTAGAAATACAATAATAACAATAGCAGGATGAATATCAATTACTTGCAATAATAGAAACGCTAATATAAAACTTACTACACCTATATACTTACCAAGTCCTTTAACTGCTTTTGCCGCAAATTCATACATCATAACGCCAAGCATAACTGCTACAACAGGGATAACCGCACTAATCATTCCTTGCACAATAGGAGAGCCATTCAAGAAATATACTGCTGACATTAATGCAATCATGGCTACACTAGAAGGGATGATATGGGCAAGTACAGCAACGATCGCACCTTTCACGCCCTTTAAGCGATATCCCAAGTACGCCGCAATTTTAGTCGCAATCGGACCTGGCAATGCATTAGCTATAGCTAGTATTTCTCCAAATTCATCGTCATCCATCCATTGATATGTATGTACTGCTTCATGACGGAATAGTGGCATGACCGATGGTCCACCGCCGAAGCCTAGTAAGCCAACCTTCATCATGCTCCACATCAGTCGAACGTAAGAATGATTTTTTTTCTGCTCTTTCATTACCGATAACCTCTTTTCTAGTTGACTTATCACGATAACTTTATCAGTTATATTAAGTTTGTGCACATTCATCTTATCTTACTACCGTATGAAAAAAATGAACATAAAAAATGCCGAGCAAGGGCAGTAATTCCCCCCTAAACTCGGCATTTTTGTATGCAACGTCATCGTCTATCTTCCCTAGTAAGTAGCAACTACTACGTCTTCGGAGAATATCCACTTACCGTTATGCTTACACTTGCACTTGCAGCTTTGCTCTCGCCTCTAGCGTAGCCGTAACCATATTACGAAGCGCATCGATCGTTTCTGCTTCTTTACGTGTCTTAAGTCCACAATCGGGATTAATCCAGAAAATGTTCGGACTCAGCACTTGCAGGGCACGATCAATCATCGTTGTCATTTCTGCTACAGCTGGAACGCGTGGACTATGGATATCATATACACCAAGTCCAATCCCTTGTGGATACGTATTCTGTTCAAAGCTACCGATTAATTCACCATGGCTACGTGAAGTTTCGATCGAGATAACATCAGCATCCATCGACTCGATTGAAGCGATCATATCGTGGAAATCACAATAGCACATATGAGTATGAATTTGCGTTGTTGCCTCCACAGTACAAGTAGTCATACGGAACGCTCGAATCGACCAGTCAAGATACGCTTGTTGTTCATTCGCTTTTAATGGTAGTCCTTCTCTTACGGCAGGCTCATCGACTTGAATAATTGGTATACCTGCTGCTTCTAATGCCTCAACTTCTTGGCGCAATGCATAGGCTAGCTGATAAGCAACCTCTTCTCTAGCAATATCTTGGCGTACAAATGACCAGTTCATAATGGTAATTGGTCCTGTTAGCATTCCTTTGACTGGTTTATCCGTTTGCGCTTGCGCATACACTGTTTCCTTCACCGTCATCGGCTCGATAAAGGTTACATCCCCATAGATAACGGGAGGCTTCACACAACGAGAGCCGTATGACTGCACCCAGCCATTTTTCGTGAAGACGAATCCACCTAATTTTTCACCGAAAAACTCAACCATATCGGTACGTTCAAATTCACCATGAACGAAAACATCTAAACCAAGCTCTTCTTGATAAGCAATCCAACGATCAATTTCCGCCTCGATAAATGTGTTGTAGCGTTCCTCCGACCATTCGCCCTTGCGCCATAACTGTCTAGCTTGACGAACTTCCAATGATTGCGGGAAGCTTCCGATCGTTGTTGTTGGTAAAATTGGCAGTTCCAGCTTCTGTTGCTGCTCGTTATAACGCTGAGCAAATGGAACTGAGCGCTCGAGACCTGTTTCTTTCAATTGCTCAATCGTTGCATACACTTGCTGTTGATTGCGTTGTGCTAAATTGTTAAACGTTGCAAACGCTGCTTTGTCTTGTTCGATTTGGGTCAAGTAGCCAATATCAACACAGTTAATCGCTAACGTTAATTGAACGATTTCTACGATCTTCTCATCTGCATAGGCCATAACGTTACGAATAGCTTCTGGCAATGCAACTTCACGATTCAAGCTTACAGGAACATGCAATAGACTGCATGATGACTGAACCCATAATTGCTGCTCTCCTACTCGCTCCTTCAATGATTGAAGTAGTTGATGCTGCTCTGACAAATTAGCCTTCCAAATGTTTCGCCCATCAATGACGCCTGCACCCAATACTTTATTAGCTGGGAAGCCATACTGTGTAATATTTGCAATGTTTTGCTCTACCCCATGTACAAAATCTAAGCCTATACCCGCTACTGGTAATTGAACAATTTGCTCATAACGTTCAACACTTTCAAAATACGTTTGCAGCATAATTTGTAGCTTTGGTGCCGCTTCGGCTAACACCTGATATATACGCTGTAACGTAGTAAGCTCCTCGTCTGATAGCTGTTGCACGATAGCTGGCTCATCGACTTGAATCCATTGCACACCTGCTTGTTCGAGCTCCTGCACAATCTGTATATATAATGGAAGCAGTTTTTCAATCCAAGCTGTAAATTGATCACGCTGATAACCCTTCGATAGCTTTACAAATGTAAACAAGCCTAGCAAAACGGGTTTACCTTCAATATCTAAATGTTGTTTGGCTTCTTGATAAGCAGTAAGTGGACGGTTTACCGTTAATTGCGGCTCAATATTGCCAAGTTCAGGTACGATGTAATGATAATTCGTATTGAACCATTTCGTCATTTCACTTGCAGTTGCATCCTTCGAGCCACGGGCAATTTCATAGTAAAGCTCTGTTGATACGACTCCGCCATTATACTGAAAACGCTCTGGAATTAAGCCAAGCATTGTTGATGTATCAAGCACTTGGTCATAGAGACTAAAATCATTAACTGGAATGTAATCAATTCCCGCTTCCTTCTGCTTACTAAGATGCTGCAATCTAATTTCCTGCAATTGACTTAGTAATTGTTGCTCGTTGATTTGCTCATTCCAAAAACTTTCTAAAGCCTTTTTCCATTGACGTTGTTCTCCTATACGTGGATAACCAAGCAAACTACTTTTCACCATCATGATCGCTCCCTTAATTCATTTGACTTAAGAGTATCATGTTGTACATATTATAAATAATTCCAAAAATCTATACTTAGGTATAGGTTAAAGCTATAGCAAAGAGATCAAGTCGGGGGACGCTACGGCGTAGGTGAAGAGATTAGTTCTCTCCGCTGAGTAAGAATGAAACAAATTCACGTTAATGACGTATACAAAACTATCGATGTTAATGAGGAGGCTTATATGAAATCGAACTCAAATAAAGCAAAGCTGATACTCGATGTTAATATAACGGAAGCGGGATATGAACCAAATATTGCAACCATATCTATTATACATATCCAAATTCATCAAGGTGAACTAGTAGGGTTAATCGGCCCTAATGGCGCTGGAAAAAGCACTACAATTAAATCTATTATGGACATTACACCCTACCGCCTTGGACATGTTGACATAGGGGGTCAATCAGGTAGTTACGCATACGTCCCAGAACAACCGATCTATTATGAATACTTCACATTATGGGAGCATCTGTGGTTTGTAGCTTCTGTTAATGGAATTGAAGAAAATGACTTCGAACAACGTGCAGAAAAACTTCTTGTGCAATTTAAACTCGTAGACCAGAAGCATCATTATCCAAGTAGCTTTTCCAAAGGGATGAAGCAGAAACTTATGCTCATTCTCGCTTTCATCTTAGAACCAGACTTATTTATTGTGGATGAACCATTTGTCGGACTTGATCCCCAAGCTACAATTGATTTCTTGTCGTTACTTGACGATGCAAGAGCTCAAGGTGCTGGTGTACTGATGAGTACTCATATGCTTGACACTGCCGAACGTATATGCGATTCTTTTGTGCTTATTCATCAAGGGAAAGTTGTAGCTAGCGGAACTTTAGCTGAAATAATAATGGCTGCTGATCTAGATGACCAAGCTACTTTATTTGACTGCTTTAATACGTTAACAACGGATGTGATGTCGTGCTAACAATGGCTCAATTATTCAAAGTTCGACTGAAACAGCATTACTTACGAATTTACAAAGTAGTAGATAGTATTTTTGACTGGTCAGTTTGGCTTTATATCCTTATCCCAGCTGTTGTTATATTCATCGGATTTTATCGTGAGTGGTGGCTGGAAATACCTCAGTGGGCAATTAATATTCCATGGGATATAGTTAGTTTAATCATCATTACGATTATTGTCTCCATTGGTCAAATCACTTTATTGGTAGAAGATGCTGATCAAGTCGTATTGCTTCAGAAGCCCCGATGGCTATTGTCATTAAAGCGTTATGGTTTGATATATTCTTGGTTCATTGTTCAGCTTCTAAGTTTATGTGTACCGCTAGTACTACTTCCATTTCTAGTATTAGTTAGCGAGTGGACTGCTCTACATATATTAATGCTTGTAGCGTATGTTGCGATTAGTAGTATCATTCCGTTGATCGTAAATCATCGTTGGACGATTACAGCAGCTTGGTGGAAGAAATGGCTACTACAACTACTCATTTTCATAATCAACAGCTGTATCATATTCGTACCTATATTCCTTTATCTCGATCATGTTTTCCCATACTGGGTTGGCATTATAATTAATCTTATCGTCGCGCTCATAATGATTAAAAAATATGCAATGACCCCACTTAACTTTCAGCAGCATTTGTCTAATGCCAATGAGAATAAACTTCAATTTACAGGGATGATTCTCAGTCAGTCGATGGAGTTAACTTCAACAAGTAAACGCAAAAAACCTATACTCTTTAGTCAGTCACAACGGTTAATCAATCGAAACAATCTCGGTAGTATAATCGGAGATTTATATATTAAATCATTGCTTCGAGACTTCGGACAATTAAAAGTATGGTTAATATTCCTTTCTGTAAGTTGCTTTGCACTAACACAAGTACCGGGATATGCACCATTCGCTGTCATTATCTTGCTAACCTATATTGCAATCAATCTCTTTAACCTACAATGGGAACTATGGTCGAAACGAGATTTTGTATCCTTATATATGAAGCTTGTAGAGCAGCCATTATTAGCTAAACGTAGAGCACGAAGCATAATTATCGGTACATTCATTATCGTATTATTAATCGTTGCGATCTTTAGCCTCTAATTCAAATGAGTACTATCATATGGGACGCTAACTCTTGGTTTATTTTAGTAACTGTTCTATAATTGAACTGTTCTATAGTTGAACTGTTCTATTAATAATTACAATGTAAGCAATTCATTCATTTTAAGCATACTTTACTATATTGGAGGAGATTCAACAGTGGCTGAGTTAGAAAATCAAAATTTATTCTCTGAACTACTTTACTCAGGTGTAGCACTATTAAAATCTCATCCGAATTATAAAACGAAAAGAAAAAAAAGAGAGCTGCAGCCTAGTGGGGAACATATCTCGGAATCTTATTTAGATAAAATTGCGAGTCAACTTGGTATTTCGCCCAACACCTTGAAAAGCTGGATAGGTCAAATGGGAAAGAAATATGTACCAAGCAGAATTGAAGATGGAAAATTATTTGCGATTCTTTGGATTATATTGAAGCATAGTGACAAGCAACTACCATGGTTTATAGAGATTCTTAAGACGACCTCTATTCCTGTATTAGATCCACCTTCTCCTCCTTGGATTATTGCTTGTCTTTCGAAAGCAAAACTGAAACTTGACAATCAAACTTTCGGTTCACCAGATACCAATGAAATAGATGAACTAATCAATCGTCTATTCAATCAAGAAAGCCTAAATGAGATCCTAGAAGCTACACCTGTAACAATACTTCCCCTTACAATCAATCTACCTAAGAAATTATCAATACATAATTTACCTACTAGATGGACTAAAATATTCATTGGAAGAAAAAGGAAGTTGGAACTACTTAACAAATGGATGCAATCTCCCTCACCTCTTTGTTTAATATCAGGATGGGGTGGAATGGGAAAAAGCACATTTATTCTCGAAGCTGCATACGCTTGTCTGGGTGAAGTTCACGAGGAAGTAAAACTTACGAACGCAGATTGGCCAGGTTTTACAAGTATAATTTGGGTTAGTGCTGACCTAAAAGGTATGAGTTATAATTATTTTTTAGATACGATTGCTTATCAATTAGGTCGTGTAGAACTTCTTGAGCAAGGAATTAATGAGAAGCAGTTTATCGTTAGAAATGCTTTATCTACGTCTTCTCAACTAGGTGATATTTTAATTATTGTCGATAATATCGATGTTAGTGATGTAGATATTCTATCTTTTGTATCTAACCTACCACCTAAGGTGAAAGTTATATTAAGCTCACGTGAACATGAACAAAAATTGTTTCCCAATAGTTCCCGAGATCTCTTTGTTATCCCATTAGAAGGTTTAGAGAAAAAAGATGCATTACATTATCTTTTAGACGAAACACAATATCACTTATTGACTACATATGAGGAATCAAAAAAAGAATATCTATCTCTAATACTTAATAGTGAACCAAGCCTACTATATAAACTTGTAGAGGTAACCGCAGGGAATCCGAAAGCCATAGCATTGAGTATCGCCTATATCGCAGATAACGCCATTCCGTTAGACAGCTTTATTACAGAAATTCGTTCCGCAAGTTATTCGTTAAACTCTATTTTTGATTTTTTATTCGGACATACATGGGATCGTTGTTCAGAAGACGTCCAAAAATTGTGGATGGTACTTTATTTCTTTCAGACACCTCCAGATGAATATAGCTGGGCGGCAGCTGCAGGATTGAAGCGTCGCAATTTTCATCAGGCTCTCGACCAGATGAAAGCTTATACGTTAATTACGACCGAACGTTTTGAGAATTGGAGCTACTATTATGCCCATCAAACGATTATTGCTTATGGTAAACAAAGAATACAGGAGCACGGCGAGTTTTTAGCGCAAGCAAAACATCGCTTGGGAAGCTATTACATCCAATTTGTTGAGGATCAGCTGCATCATAAGCAGATCACTCATCTCTATTGGAAATGTCTCCCTGGAAAAGATCTAACCCTTGTCAAAAGAGAATGGCCTAATTTATTTCATATTCTACAATGGTCGGTAAATGAAGATCAACCAACCATATTAATTGCTTTAATGATTCGCTTGTCTCACTTACTTAGTCGGATCAGTCTTCCATTGCGTATTGAATATGGGATAATGGCAGCAAAAGCAGCAAACAGAGAGAAGCAATGGCTACTCGAGACCATATTCAGAATTGATACCATTGGTTGGGCTTGCTTTGAGCTTGGAGATATAGAACAGGGATTAGAGCAAATCCATCTAAGTCTACAAATTTTAGAATCAAACAAAGGAAATATTCTAGCCGAACAAGAAGATGAATATAACGATTTGCAAGCATTAGCCTACCAATCCCTTGCTCGATATAATGTAGCAAATCAAGATTTGTCGCAAGCAAATGATTATATTGAACGTACACTAGCCATACCAACATCACCGATTATTTTACATCGAACCTTACTTATTCAAGGTAACATCTCTATTCTTGAGAAGAATTATGTAGTAGCTACTCAAATATTAGAAAAAGCACATTCGGTTAGCGCCATATATGACGGTGAAAAGTCGATAGAATCTTTCTATTTTCTTGGATTAGCTCATTTGCATTGTCAGCAATACGAGCAAGCCGAGAAGGCTTTTAGTCAATTACTATTCTATGGACCGAATGCTAATCAACTCGAATTAATATATTATCAATTTGCAATCGCTCAGCTTTACTCCAAAACAGGAAAAATTACAGAAGCGATTTACCAGCTGAAAATGACGTTAGAGCAAATTGATTCATGGGAACAAGGAATTCGTATTCGTCAAGATGTGGAAAATCTTCTTACCGAATTAAGCCAAATAACATAACGAAAAAGGATGGATCACTTTAAGGGCACATAAAATGCTTCCTTGAAAGTGATCCATCCTTTAATTTTACTTAGATTCTATAAATGTTATGATTTCATGTAAAGGTTTCTCGTCCATAGAAGAAATACGAAGATCATGAGGACCAAATATAAGGTTCTCCGTAACTTTATTCGGAACAATAACGACATTCAAACCGGCAGTATAGGCTGCTTTCGCTCCGTTTGGCGAATCTTCAAAAGCTATTGTCTCCTCGGGCTTTAGATCTAGTACCTCCAAGGATTGTAAATATAACGCTGGATCAGGTTTAACTTTCTCAACATAATCAGCAGTTCGAATACTGCTAAAGTAACTATCAATATCAAATTTCTTAGCAAACGGCTCTATCCAAGACAAGTGAGAGCTAGAAGCAATACCAAGCTTCAACCCTAGCTGTTGTGCCGTTTTCAAATAGTTCTCTACACCTGGTCTTAATACTCGAGTTTCCATAATACGAGCATGTTTTTCACCAGCTAATATTTTGATTTCATCAATATTAACTGGACGACTTGCAACCGTAACCAAATACTCATATGGATCGAATACGTCATGACTTGTACCTACACATTTTACCCATGTTTCAAATGGAAGATCTGCATCGTGTTCTTCAAAAATTTCACTTAATGATTCATACCAAGCACTTTCTGTATCAATAATTAAGCCATCAAAATCAAAAATAATTCCTTTTATCAATGAAATCCCCTCGTTTTCTTATTTATTTGGATAGATCATAATTTTCATACTACTGTCTTTTTGTAATATTGCAGTATCAATCGCTTTCTGAATATCATCAAGCGTAAATTTATGAGTAATGCTATCTTCAAGACGCACTTTATTAGTTTGTAATGCCGCAATTGCTGCTGGGTACGTGTTTGCATAACGAAATACCCCAAAAATATCTAGTTCTGAATCAATGATCTCATTAATATTCATTCCTACACTGGGCACGGTAGGTAGACCTACCAATACAATTTTACCACCGCGCTTGACTTGAGAAGTTAGCTCTGAGATAGCCCTCGGATTGCCTGACGTCTCAATAATAATATCTACGCCTTGACCATTGGTCCAAGTATTCACTTTATCATCTAGCGATTCATTCATAGGATCACATATATCACTAATTCCATTAGATACTGCAAGCTCTCTACGATAATTAACAACATCGCTACCATAAACCTCTGATACACCAAACAAACGAGCAGCCATAGCAGCTAATTGTCCGATTGGACCAAGTCCAGTTATTAATACGCGGTCATATGGTTTTACTCCAGCTCGATTCAAAGCATGAAACCCAACAGATAAAGGTTCTAATAACGCCCCCTCTTCGAAGCTCATTTCATCCGGAATAGCAAAAAGAAAGTCTGAGCGAATAGCTACAAATTCTGACCATGCACCATCAACAGGCGGTGTCGCCATGAATACCACATCTGGGCATAGATTATAGCGTCCATTCTTACAATATTCACAGCGTCCACATGTGACACCAGGTTCTACCGCAACTCGTGCTCCTACAGCAATATTGGTCACATGATCACCGATCTCAACAACTACACCAGCAAGTTCATGTCCGAGTATGATTGGCTGTTTCACTTCATAACGACCTATTTTACCATGCTCATAATAATGAACATCTGATCCACAAACTCCAATACACATTACCTTCACTAAGGCCTCATCTGGTTTGATACTTGGAATTGGAACTGATTTAACATTCATTATCCCTTGACTCTCTAATACAGCTGCTTTCATCATCGACATCTTGAATTCACCCGCTTCATATAATTATCTCTTATCTGCCATTCTTCTCACAACTATAGTATAAAGTATATGCTGCTATTTTTACTAAACATTCATAACTATTAAAAGTACGGTATGACTGTACAATTATCTCCCCATTTCGATCACGATACTAATCGAAAATCAAAATAGGTTAGTCTAAAATGCTTACTTTATCAACCTTCATTCATGTAAAGTTATTGTTAACACATACCGTAATTATAAGGAGGTTATTCTGTTGAATACAATGAAAGCACTTGTTATAGATTCTCCCTTGCACGCTAGTGTCCAAGAAGTTCCCTATCCTTCACCAGGTAAAAGTGAAGTTACTATAAAAGTTGAACGTGTAGGTATTTGTGGTACAGATATCCACATCTATAAAGGGGAATTTTTAGCAAGCTACCCTCTAATTCCAGGACATGAATTTTCAGGCTTAATTCATGAAGTAGGTGAAGCAGTTACAGGATATACAATAGGGGATCGCGTAACTGCTGAGCCAAATATCAATTGCGGTCAGTGCACTTATTGCTTAACGGATCGCGGTAATCACTGTGATAACTGGAATGCTACTGGCGTTACACTTAATGGAGCTATGGCTGAATATGTTGTCGTACCTGTCCAAAATGTATTTAAAATTCCTGATACAATGAACTACGGAGTAGCAGCATTCATTGAGCCTATAGCATGTGTAGTACATAGTATGAATCGTCTGAAGCCACAGATAGGTGATCGTACAATGTTATTCGGTGCTGGGGCAATGGGTCAGCAACTCATTCAAGCACTTGCTCATACAGGTGTGTCTGAACTTGTTGTCGTTGATATCTCTCAAGATAAGCTTGATCTGGCCAAGCAATGGGGAGCAACTACGACAATCCTTAGCAAAGATATCGATTTCTATTTAACTAGTGAAAACTATGCTCGTGGATTTGATATTGTTGTTGATGCAACAGGAATTCCAGCTGTTATTGAACAAGCATTAAGTTACCTAGGGCCTACAGGAAAATATTTGCAATTCGGAGTAACTGCTCAAGACTGTAAAATTAGCATTAGCCCCTTTAATCTATATAAAATGGATTGGACATTATTCGGTTCTATGGCTACTAATCATACGTTCTATCCAGCATTGAATTGGGTGAAGGAAAATCGAATTCAATTAGAACATTTAATAACTAAAGTGGTTTCTTTAGAGGATGTACCGGCATTATTTGCAGAAGGCCTAACTTCAAATGATCTTAAAGTACAAATACAACTTGCTTAAATTTCTCACTCTAATCAATAGAGCCCTCATATCATTTAAGATAATGAAGGCTCTATTGATTATGTCTTGCTATAACTACGCAATGAGTACTTGTATGCCCATCTCTCGCAGTTTGTTTACAACATCGGTTGGTGCTTTTTCATCTGTGATCACGATATCGATTTGATCGAGTTGACTGATACGATAAAAAGCAACATTATTAAATTTACTATGATCTGCTAATAACACAACTTGCTTAGCACTTGAGATTAATTTACGAACAATGCCTGCTTCATCCATACTAGGAGTTGTTAATCCTTGCTCTATACTAAGGCCATTGGTTCCAATAAAAGCATATTCACAGTATAGACCATCCAAGGATCTCTCAGCAGCCTCACCTATAAGTGCAAACGTATTAGGTCTAATATTTCCACCTGTTAAGAAAATTTTATTCTCTGATGAGGTCATAAAACTTGTAGCAACATTTATAGCATTGGTAACAATAGTCATTCCAGTGCGATCTCTTATTTCTCGTACTAAATGACCTACTGTAGTTCCTGTTGATAAGACAATCGTCGTGTTATTTTGAATAAGTTTTGCGGCTTCTGATGCAATTCGAGATTTTTCTTCATTTAATTTATCTTCTTTCTCCATAAAAGAAGGTTCATTAAAAAGATGATCATTCAAAACAGCACCACCATGACTGCGCAATAACATACCGTCACGTTCAAGCTTTTCCAAATCTTTTCGTATAGTCACTTCAGATACAAATAATTCATCACTTAAAAAGGAGACATCTACATGTTTATGCATTTTTAAGTAATCGACGATATATTGATGTCTCTCAATATTTCTCAATCTTCTACTTCCGTCACTATTCATTTAATAACCTCACCACAGTATATTTACAATTCCATTTGTTTTGATTACTTTCATTAATTATAATTCAGAAATTATAAAAAGCAATTCAAAACATGACGAATATAGTTAAATACAGTGAATCTCTACAGAAACTTAAATATTACCTTCCCTTTTACAAATCCTGGAACTCGATACAAATCAAACGCCTCATTTATTTGCTCTATTGTATACTCTTTGAAAATCATATCTTTAAAGTTTAATAGACCTTTATTGAGAAATTGCAATGTTAATTCCCATTCATCACCAGGGAATGGAGCACTATAGGACATCCATGAACCACTAAGCATAAATTCTTTACGATTCAACAACTCAAATTGCTTATGATTAAAAGTGATATCTCTAGATGGAGTACCAATAAAGCAAACTTTCCCTTTATTAGCAACGAGTTCAAAAGACTGCTTCATGGTTACATCCGATCCCGCAGCCTCTAATACGATGCCAAAGCCTTTATCATTCGTAGCAACTTTCAATATATTCTCAAATCCTACTTTTGACGTATTAATAAGATAATCTGCTCCAAATGTTCGAGCAATCTCCAACCGCTCATCATCAATATCAAATATAGTTATATCTCTTGCTCCTAATATTTTTGCCCATTGTAAAGCTAGTAAACCTATCGTTCCAGCACCAAGAATTGCAACATGCTCTCCTCCTTGATACTGAATATGTCGAAGAGCATGTAAAGCTACAGTAGATGGCTCTACAAGAGCAGCTTCTTCAAAGCTAACCTGTTCATCAAAAATAACGGCATTTTGTTCTGGAATGACTACATATTCCGCCCAGCTACCGTTGACCCTAGAACCTACAAATGAATAATGTTTACATTGGGCAAAGTTACCTTTATTACAATCATCGCAATGATGGCATGGTTTTAACGGGGCACCGACTACCCTGTCACCTACCTTCACTCGTGAGACTTCTTCGCCGACTTGCTCAACTATTCCTGAAAATTCATGGCCAAGTACAATTGGATAATGATTGGCAGCATCGCCCATAACTCTTGGAAGGTCCGAACCACAAATACCCGTTACTTTTACCTTTACAAGTATATCTCGTCCCCCTATTAAAGGAGTCTCAATTTCCTCTACCCTAATATCGTTTGGCGCATATAATATTGCAGCTCTCACGTCACTCACCATCCAATCTCAAAAATAAATCCTTTAATCTTTCGTACAATTTGATATAAATACTATAACCATTTGAATACACGGAATAATGGTTAGCATTAGGAATATACTCTCGTTGAATTCGTACCGTTCTCTGTACAGCTTCCTCAAAACTCTTATAAATTCCGGTGCCTACACCGATTCCTTTAATAAGTGATGGATCAATGCCAGTAACGTGGAACATTTCCTGTAAATTAGCAATAACCGCCTGCCACCACTCCTCGGGATTCTGCTCTGCATACACGGATTGAGGATAATAGGTCGGATATCAATACCTATTAAATATTCATGCACCATAACTTAGCTCATTCCTCTCAACAGCAATACTTATGCTTTTCGGATACAGCCAGCCATTCTCATCTTATCTATAGCCATTTGCTTAACAGCTTGTTTGGCAGCAACCATATAAGAACGTGGATCAAGTTCTGATGGATTCGTTAGGAATGATTCTTGAAGAGTAAGAGAGAACGCATTTTTCAATTCTGTAGCAACATTCACCTTTGCCATTCCAAGCGCTACACATCTCTTCACCTGAGCTTCTGGAATACCTGATCCACCATGAAGTACTAATGGAATATCTACTAATTGGGATATCGATTCAATTCTATTAAAATCAATATTTGGCTCTCCTTTATAAATACCATGAGCCGTTCCAATAGCTGGAGCTAATGTAGACACTCCTGTTAATTCAACAAAACGTAAACATTCATTTGGATCAGCTAAAGTAGCTTGATCATCAGCAACATGGATATCGTCCTCTACTCCTCCAACCTTACCAAGCTCAGCTTCCACATTAACACCAAGGACATTGGCTATCTCAACAACCTTCTTAGTCATTGCGACATTTCTCTCAAATGGATGCATAGACTGATCAATCATGATGGAAGTATATCCTGCCTGCATACATTTCAATATAAGATCGTAATCCTGGCAATGATCCAAATGGAGCGCAATTGGAATATTAGCTTGTTTGGCCGCAGTTCTTGCAGCTCCGACAATATATTCAATTCCAAGATGCTTCACCGTACCTACTGTTGTTTGTAGAATAAGTGGTGAACGACTTTCCTCAGCTGCTTCAACGACCGCTTGCAGCATCTCTAATGTATGTATATTAAAAGCTACAATTCCATAACCTTGCTTTCTAGCTTCGACTAATAATGGTGTAGATGAAACCAATGCCATATTAAAGCGCTTCCCTTCACTTTATATTTCGTTTACTTTCGTATAAGTTGCGTTTATCCATTAATTTTATTCGTATAGCTTTGTTTTGTCAATCTTTAACTTTCTAATTATTTCCCCCCAAAAAATAATGAAACAAAAAAAGCGGGAAGGTTTCCCCTTCTCGCTTTTTAGTAAGAGCAATTTGATAGTCTTCTACGCTCGCTTAATTTCAGGATGCTCTCTATAGAAATCAGCCCAAAGCTCCAATTGATTCGTAGTAATCAAAGAGTAAGGAAACTGCTTTGCAATAAACTCCATATCTTCGATCGTATCTACTTGCCAAGGACAAACTTCGATTCCATTCTCGATCATCATATTCGCATATTCTTCAGTTAACATTTTCGTAGGCACACCTAACGCCTCGCAACGATACTCTTTGAGCCATGGGAAGATGCTCGGTAATGCATTGCTAGACGTTGTACCAATTCGAACATCGGCACTTAGATGTCTAACACGTTGTAAGCTGAAAAAGTCGAAACTGATAACAAGCGCTTGATCAAAGGTATCGGTCTTCTTTAACACATCTAGCATTTTTTGCTCTAATCCTGGATACAAGTTTCCAGCCTGCTTTAATTCCACCATCACATTTGTTTTTCCACGTAAAAGTTGCATCGTTTCTTCGAATGTAGGGATCGTTTCGATTTCTTTAATTTTGATTGCCTTCAGTTCAGCTAACGTAAAATCTTTAACTTTACCGACGCGATCACCCATTCTATCTACAGTATAATCATGAATAACAACGGGAACACCATCTTTACTTAACTGAATGTCAAGTTCGACATAGTTATAACCCAAGTTAACAGCAGCTTGAAAAGCTGACAATGTATTTTCCGGATAATTTACGGGATCCCCGCGATGTGCGATACCTCTGATCTGCATAGTGGATGTCTCCTTCATCTATTATAATCTTTATACTGCTAACACTACTCTTGCAGCAGTTTTGTAGCTTCTTTTTTGAATCCTTCAATTGTTGTAGTAACATCTTCATCATCATACATGATTGCTTCGATTGCTTTCATTAATACTTGGTCAACCGCTGCAAAAGCAGCAGAATTGTTTGTGTCAGCAGCATAATTTAATTGGTCAAACGCCACTATGCGGGCAGGAACTGCTTCCAATGCCGCTTTCATTTCTGCTGATTCTATCATTGAATGCATAAATGGAACATAACCTGAACTGATAACAAATTGCAAGCCACCTTGTGGGTCATTAAACACCCAGTTCAAGAAATCCCATGCTGCCTCTTTATTTTTAGAATCTTTGAACATTACTAAGTTTGCACCACCTGTTGGAGCAGCAAAACGTTCTTTTGCAGGTAAGAATGCAGTTACATAGTCAAAGTCAACTACTCCAGCAAATTTCCCGATAACTCCAGTAGATTCCATAATCATACCCAATTGGCCACTAGAGAACATCGATGCAATAATAGTACCCCCATCTGTATTTGGTGGGTAGTAAAGAGCTCCTGTACTTTGCATATCTTTCATAAATTCAAAAGCTACTGTTGCTTCACCATCAAATCCAAGAGCTGTACCTTCTTCATTAAATAATCCTGCGCCTTGTTGTGTGATCATAGCAGTGGGATACCAGCTTGCATATCCCATGGAATAACCATAACGTTTATATTCATTACCCTCTTTAATAACTAGTGCATTAGCAACTTTATCTAGCTCATCCCAAGTTGTTGGAACAGCAAGCCCCATTTCATCTAACATTGTTTTATTAACATGTAGAATTGGTGTAGAACGGTTAAATGGTAGTGCGTTCAGTTCACCATTAAATTTCACATTACCTAGTAATCCTTCAATAAAATTATCTTCACTCATGCCAGTGCTTTCAAGCCATGGATAGAAATCTTCAACAACTTCAGCTTCTGCTAGCAATGGAATAAAACCACGCTCAACCATAGAAATATCTGGTGCTGTACCAGCAGGTACTGCTTGTTGAACTTTAGTTAATGTATCTTGATAATTACCTTGGAACGTTGCAACAACTTCAACATTGTCTTGTGATGCATTGTACGCAGCTACCATAGTATCAATATATTCACCATTATTACCACCCATGGAATGCCAAAATTGCACAACGCTTTTACCTGTAGGTTTTTTCGTACCATCTGTAGCCGTCGATCCACCAGCATTGTTTGTTGGTTTCGATTCGTTCACATTTTTCGTATTACCAGAATTGTTAGAGCATGCCGCCAGTACAACAGTTAATAACAACATCATCAATATTAGTGATTTAGTAACTTTCTTCTTCAAATTAAACTCCTCCATTTTGTTTGTTATATTATAAAGAAATTAATCACTTAATTCCTGAATAAACGAATGCTTTAACGATTTGTTTGGAGCAGAACAGATAGACAATAAGTATAGGTAGTACAAGCACTACGTTACCTGCCATAATGATATGCCAGTTACTTATCCCTTCTGTAGAACGTAACATCGCAATACCTATCGTTAATGGTCTTACTCCAATAGAGTCAGTCATAACTAAAGGCCAGAAGTAGTCATTCCAATGGCTCACAAAGCTGAATAGAGCTATCGTGGCTAATGCTGGAACAGACATCGGCACCATAATTCTCATCATAATCTTAAATTCATTGGCATTATCTAATCTAGCTGACTCTATCGTTTCATTCGGGATTTGCATAAAATATTGACGTAATAAGAAAATACCAAATGCATTAGCTAGAAATGGAATAATTTGAGGTAATAATGTGTTAATGAGTCCCCAATCGGCCATCATCAAGTACACTGGAATAAAAGTAACTTGGCCAGGAATCATAAATGCAAGTAATACTAAGGCAAATAGAAGATTCGATCCCTTAAACCTATATTTAGCGAACGCATATGATGCAGGGATCATAACGATAAATTGCGCAAGAATAATACTTATCGTTACAATTACTGAGTTTTTTGCATAAGTAAGAAAAGGACCGGATTTCATTGCATTTGCAAAATTTCCCCATTCCAAACCAGATGGTAAAAACTTTGGAGGAAAGACCATCGTTTCATTTATCGTCTTAAATGCCGTCATAATCATCCATAAAAACGGGAAGATAAAGATAATTAATACTGCTAATTTAAGTGCGATATCTATGCCTGATTTCACATAATGCCATTTCAAATTCATTGTATTCTTCCTTTCTTCGTTTTTATTGATAATGAACTTTTTTAGATAGCATTTGGAAGTAAACAACGGTCAATAATGCAATAATAGCCATCAGTATAATCCCTGTTGCAGACGCATATCCCAAGTTATTAGATCTATACTCAAAAATATGGAATACTAATGTTGACGTAGAGCCGTTAGGTCCACCATTGGTCATAATCTTAACGGTATCAAATACTTTGAACGAACCAATGGTCATAATGATAAGAATGAAAAATAGCTGCGGAGAAATCATTGGTAACGTAATTTTGAAAAAGGTTTTAATGCGACTTGCATTATCAAGTGCTGCAGCTTCATATATGGTTGGTGAAACACTTTGTAATGCTGCAACAATAATTAATGTGTAGTAGCCCACGTTATGCCACAATGAAACTATAATAATGGACATCATCGATGTTTCAGAGCTTTGTAGCCATGTGGATGGCGGTAAGCCCAATGTTTTTAAGACAAAATTCAGTACACCATAACTTGGATCCATTAATAGCATCCACACTAACGCAATAGAAACGATTGATATAATATGCGGAGTAAATAGACCTGCTTGTAATAACGTACTAATCTTTGACCCTTTTTTGAAGTTAATCCATACCGCGAGTATTAGTGCAAGAACAATGGTTAACACTACAATCGTTACGGTATAAAAAACTGTATTAGATAGAGATTGATAGAATTCAGCCTTAGAAAATAGCTGTTCATAGTTATCTAATCCTATAAATTTACTTTTCGCTGGATTCAACAAATTATATTTGAACAAACTCAACCGAAATAAATAGATAACGGGATAAATGACAAAACATAGGATTGCAAGCATCGCCGGTAGAACCATCACATATGGACGCATGGCTACCCATATTTTTCTTTTATTCATTGCGTTCTCCTTTCAATAGATCCATGTATGATTGAAACTTCGCATCCTTTTTCAGAATACGTTGCTCTTGTTCATCGAATAAGTACATTTTTTCTTCCTGAACCCCTACGTACACCTCTTCATCTACCACATAGAGGTCTTCGTAACATTTAATCATAAAGGAATATTTATCGTTCCTCACAGTGTAGATGGTTTCAGAGCCGAGCATTTCTCTAGTTGTGATCATCCCTTTATATTGGAACCATAGATTAGTAGATTCGCGAGAAATCACTGCTGTTTCTGGTCTAAAACCAAATGAAATTGGTCCTTTTCCTATTGAAGAAGTATTCATTGGTGGAACACCGACAAACTGTGCCGTGAACATATTATTGGGCTCATTATAGATCAATTCTGGTGCAGCTTCTTGTTGGATTTCCCCTTTATTCATAAGTACAATTGTATCCGCCATAGACATCGCTTCTACTTGATCATGCGTCACATATACAAATGTAGTTCCAAGTTTCTTATGTAGTTCGATTAATTCAATACGCATTTGTACTCTAAGCTTAGCATCAAGATTAGACAATGGTTCATCCATTAGAAATACAGACGGTTGTTTCACCATCGCTCTGGCTAAAGCTACGCGCTGTCTTTGTCCACCCGAAAGCGTAGATGGTTTTCGGTCTAGGTATTCACTCAAACCTACTGTTTCACTAATACTTTCAATGAGCTCTTTCCGTTTTTCCGCAGCAACCTTATTATTTTTCAATCCAAATTCTATGTTTTCACGAACGGACATCGTAGGATAAATCGCATAGTTTTGGAATACCATTGCCACTCCACGTTGACCAGGTGAAATTTCTGTAACATCTTTGCCATTTATTAACACAGACCCTGAAGTTTGAGGATCAAGTCCAGCTATCATACGTAGTAACGTTGTTTTCCCACAACCAGATGGACCTACCAAAACTGTAAACTTTCCATCCTCTATCATTAAATCCAAATTTTTAATGACCGTGCTATCACCAAATGATTTTGTAACCTGCTTAAATTCGATAGACGCCAATTTTAGTCCCTCCTAGTATTTATTAATAAAAAGTAAATGTTTTTGACTTGTTTGATATCGCTTTCATTTTCGGACCCAATTGTTGGTTAATCATAACAAGAATATTTTGCTATTCACTGTTCCTTTACATTTCATTAACTTTCGATTAGTTTTGTTTACTTCACAATGTTATTTCACTTTCTTTCCCTTGTCAATATCAACATCTGCCTTTTTAGATGATTTCTAATGAATTTACACAATTTTATTATTCTCACTTTCTCAAACGAAACTAGCTAAATTAGCCTACTATTACTTTACATTCTTAACTAACCATTTAATATACATTGCCAATGGTTTAATATACAGTACCGATAGGTAAGATTGCTAGTTATTGGCATGAAATTAATAACACACTATGCCGCAATGTAATTATTCCTTTTCGCAACAACAAATAAGACAATATCATCAAACGTTCCTCGGGATGCGTTTAATGATATTGTCTTATTAAAGTTTTATAGCTATTGTTCTAATATTTATTGCACATCATCATCAACGATAAACTTCTCATTAAGGCTTGTATTACGTCTTAGGTTGCGAAATGTAGCTATGGCGTGGGCAATTGCATTCGATTGACCGATCACGCAGCTGAAATCTTTTGCTCTTGTGTATCCCGTATAGAAAATACTATTATCTAGCATATTGTAGTTTTCCATCATGACCACCATCAATACAGCTGGCCATTGTGAGCCCTGTGATTTGTGAATCGTCATCGCGTAGCAATGATCCAGCTCATCGAATTGGTTCATATACTTCACATAGCCATCTTCATAGCGAACGACGATAACATACTCTTCTTCATCCTGTTGTTGATTGACCTGATAAATTTCTTCGATTACGCCGCATTCACCATTTGTAATGCCAACTAACTTACTGTTCTCCTCGTAGCTATTGGAGCTCGATTTCGTATACCATTTCATCTGATAGTTGTTAGCGGTATGAATCACCTTATCTCCAGATTTAAAGTATAACGGTATTTCTTCTGCTTCGTCGCTGCCACTTATTTGCTTAACTATCTTTCTATTCTCAACCTTTATGCCTTCTTCGCTAGCATTAAATGCTTGCTGAATCATCCAGTTCATCACATACGTACCGACCTCACCTTTACGCTGAGGACATAATACTTGAATATCTTCGATAGACATATCTCGTGTTGCAAGTAGTCTATCAATCGAACGGATAACGGTATGCTGCACCTTTTCGGATTCATTCTGATAGATAACATAGGCATCTAATGTGTCTGCACTTGTATCGATCATCTCACCTTGAATGATTTTATTCGCATTTACGATAATACCTGAATCCTGCGCTTGCCGTTTCACGACATCCAATGTAATCACAGGAATCACTTCGCTGCTAATCAAGTCATGAAGTACATTGCCCGCTCCAACACTCGGTAATTGCTTCGTATCTCCCATAAATATCACTTTACAATGAGGTGGGATCGCGCTGAATAGATGCTTGGCAAGCACGATATCTAACATTGAGCTTTCATCTAAGACGAGACAGTCAATATCCAAGGGTAGCTTCTCATTATGTTCGAATCCACCATCTGGCTTGAATTTGAGCCCACGATGAATCGTCGTGCATTCCCGCCCCGTTGCTTTTGCAGCTACTTTAGATGCTTTGCCAGTAGGAGCAAACACCTTGACGCGGAATGGCATATTCCGCTGTTCATATTGCATTTCCAATAGTGCGAGAATGACTTTAAGCGTAAACGTCTTCCCGCAGCCAGCACTTCCATTCAAAATATACATTCCGCCTGTTTGTTCCGTAAAACTGTTAACAGCTTCTGCCTGCTTACTTTCCAAATGCAATTGATTAGCCTGCAAATACGACTGTATATCCCCTTCAGTATCGTCAAAGGGAATCGTAGGATGAAGCAGTATCCGTAAAATTTTAGCCGCCACGATAAGCTCAGATTGATACACCTCTGGCAAATAAATTCGTTCATCTGACTCAACAAGCTTCATTCCCTCGATTAATCGTTGAATGTGATTATTAATCGACTCTATCTCAAACGAAAGCACTGTAAAACGATGCTTTTGCTTCAGCTGGTAGTTTCCTTCTGCTCTGTATCGCGCGTACTGTACTGATACCGCATCATAATCAAGCGCATAGCTGTTACCACTTAATTGATACACAATGGTCGCTTGCCCAGCGTATTGACTAAGCAGTTGCTCCATTTCTACTACTGTTAGCTGAACATCTAACGTAGCCTTGACCCGCTGTAGAAGCTCCGCTCGCATTAGGAAACAATGTCCTTCTTGCGATGCCTCTCGTAGTACATAACGAATAGCCGCAAGCATCCGACTTCTCCCCGTAAGATCAAACCCTAACTCTTTTGCAATTTGATCGCATCGGCGAAAGCCAAAACCCTTCACCAAACGGATTAAAGTATACGGATTTTTCTCAATAACATGATCGACCTCTTGCCCTAGCTCCTTAATTAACCGCTTTGCTTGATTAAGCGTCATGCCCCAATTCATTAATCGGGCTAGCAAATCATAGTTACCGTCGAGTACTTTAATTTGCTGACTCCAGCTCTCGACCAGCTTCATGCCTATACCAGATATCTCATTAGCGATCCGCTCGGGATCATTCATTAAAATATCAACAACTTCCAATCCATACGTATCATAAAGTAGCTCTGCTCGCTTCTTTAACCCTTTCAAGCTTTGCAGAAAAACAATAACACCCTCTGGCGTCGTCGGCTTTTCAATTTTGATAAAGTCAATCTTTATTTGCTTACTATTTTTATATAAAGTCACAGCACCTTCAATAAGATAAGACTGTCCCTCTTGCAGGGCAAACGGAATATCTCCTGAAATGGTAAATGTTTTTTTCTTATCTTCGATGCATACATAAGCTCCATAGCTTGCTTCCTCATCAAAAAACACTTCTCCATATACCGTCACCTTGCGCTTAATTTTCTGGTTCACTTCCAGCTCTTCAAGCCAGTCAGGAAGTGTTTGTTTTGTAAGTCTTGATGGCCATGCCATGGGTTCACCTTCTTTAATGGATAGTTCATAGTAAATTATCGGTGAATTACTACTACATGTCTATAGGGAGTTATGTTGCAGGAGACTTTATTCAACGCCAATTCGTTTTCCATATACAATATAAGTCCAACTTATATCTGCCAGCAGTATATCTTCGCATGAAAAAACCTCCCGATTAGGGAGGCTACAGATTATTATTTCTTAATATCTCTATCTAATCAGTCATTACAAATACTTTATCGCCAATTGCAAATTGATGAAGCCAAGAGGGGATTCGAACCCCCGCCCACTGCGCTGCCAGCGAAGTAATCTCCCAGACTAAGCTAAGCTTCATGCTCAATGACTACATTGCCCTTCTTATGTCCTAGCTCCACATACCGATGAGCTTCTACCATGGCCGTCAGTGGATAGCTTCTGTCTATGACTGCCACATAATGGCCCTTCTCGATAAGCTCTTTAATATAGAGAAGATCCTCTTTCTTCTCTTGAGCCAGACCCGACAGTACCTTCACTCGCTTTGTTTTGTCGTTCCATGTTCCTCTCAACATATCTGCTAAGCCTGCCGCACCTAGAATTAATCTTCCTTCGTTCTGAACCAATCTCTTGCATTGCGAAAAAGGGAGTTTATTTACCGTCTCAAACACAACATCATATCGCTTTGTATGGCGGGTGAAATCTTCTTTTGTATAGTCTATAACATGATCCGCTCCAAGGGATTGCACTAAAGATGTATTAGCTGAACTACATACAGCAGTCACTTCAGCGCCGCTAGCCTTAGCAAATTGGACGGCAGCCGAACCTACAGCCCCTGATGCGCCGTAAATTAGAACTGTTTCTCCTTTTTGAAGTTGTGCTTTGTTCAGAAAATGTAGGGCAGTCATTGCTCCGAAAGGAACTGCAGCCGCTTGGGCAAAATCCATATTTTTCGGAATAACAGCAACACAGCCGTTCTCAGGCACGCATATATATTCGCCATATGCTCCCATTGCCATCCCTGTCATCCCAAATACTTTATCGCCAATTGCAAATTGATGAACCTGGGAATCAATCTTTTCAACTGTCCCTGCAAACACACCGCCCAATATCGGTAGTCTCGGCTTTGTCAAACCGAAAGCAAGTCTGACCGCCCAAGGTTCTGCTTTACGCAAACGCAAATCTGCTGAGTTGACTGCAGTTGCTTGAACGCGAATGAGCAGCTGCTTCTCCTTAGGTAAAGGCTGTTCAACCTCTTGGAGTTGGAGTACGTCCGGCGGTCCATACTTAGTGCAAACAATAGCTTTCATCATTTTCAATGGATTCCCTCCCAATCTATACTAGTACTATGCGAATCGTCTAATGATTCATTACTCATTTGTGCAAATGATTTATTTTTCCATTAGCTTTACATCCTACCAAATGATGCTAACGATCTTGGCACTAGATCTGTTCTAAACAATAAATAGCCGTACCAATGTAAAATACCGATAATGATTCCATTTCCCTTGTCTTATGTCATATACATTGTCTCCTTTTGTTAATTCATTTTTCTTGCTCTGATTTCATATTTTCATTAACTATAACCATAAATTGTAATGTAACGATTAAATTTTGTGGTTTTTTTGTAATGGATTTAATTTCTTTGGTCCGGAGAAAAATAAAAACACACGACCTTAGGTGTGTGTTTGAACAGGATTATTCGGATATTGCTGACCTAAAATAAGAAACACTTAGAACGCCGTTCGACATCATATAATGAAGATAACCTTCTCTTGTAGAAGATACCACTAGTCTTTATTCATGAATTTTTCTAAGGTTTCTTCATGAGGGAACTGCTCTGATTGATACACCTCTGGCAAATAAATCCGTTCATCCGACTCAACAAGCTTCATTCGCTCAATCAATCGTTGAATGTGATTATTAATCGACTCTATCTCAAACGAAAGCACTGTAAAACGATACTTTTGCTTCAGTTGGTACATAACGGATCGCATCGACGAAAGCCAAACCCCTTCACTAGTCGGATTAAAGTATACGAATTTTTCTCAATAACATGATCAACCTCTTGCCTAACTCCTTAATTAGCCGCTTTGCTTGATTAAGCGTCATGCCCCAATTCATTAATCGGGCTAGTAAATCATAATTACCGTCTAGCACTTTAATTTGCTGACTCCAGCTCTCGACCAGCTTCATGCCTATACCTGATATTTCGTTAGCGATCCGCTCTGGATCATTCATCAAAATATCAATAACTTCCAATCCATATGTATCATAAAGTAGCTCTGCTCGCTTCTTTAACCCTTTCAAGCTTTGCAGAAAAACAATAACACCCTCTGGCGTCGTCAGCTTTTCAATTTTGATAGAATCAAGCTTTATTTGCTTACTATTTTTATATAAAGTTACTGCACCTTCAATGAGATAAGACTGTCCCTCTTGCAGCGCAAACGGAATATCACCTGAAATGGTAATTGTTTTTTTCTTGTCTTCGATGCACACATAAGCTCCATAGCTTGCTTCTTCATCGAAAAAGACCTCTCCATATACCGTAACCTTACGCTTAATTTTCTGGTTCACTTCTAGCTGTTCAAGCCAGTTAGGGAGTGATTGTTTTGTAAGTCTTGTTGGCCATGGGTTCATCTTCTTTAAGTGATCGTACTGTTTAAAGTATCGGGTAATTATTACTACATGTCTATAGGGATTTGTTTTCGACTTAATTTTGTCCAATAATGTCGTTTCTATTATGCTTCCGCTCATTACCATTGTTGTTTTGTAAGAGGCTTTAATAAAAGCCATTGCATTTTCCACATACAATATAAGACCGACATATATCTGCCAGCAACCTATCATCGCATGAAAAAGCCTCCCATTTAGGGAGGCTACAGTTTATTATTTCTTAATATCTCTATCCAATTAGCCAACGAAAGAAAAAGGCAGTTGCGTACCTCAATCTTTGGATGATGGCTGGCTTTATGAATTTCTGTCAGTTTTCCTGAAAAAAAAATACTCAACATGCCGTCTACAGCATGCAAGAGATGTCGTAAAACCGGCTTTGAAAAATATAATGGTAAGTTCCATTCTTGAAAGCCTTTATGGATTCATTGGTCATGTGCTAAATTATTCATGAGACTGGTACACTCCTTTGGTGGATGGTTGTCTGAGAACTTTCATTCTAACCAAAAGAGCGGACTCTGTCTTTTTTTGTATGGAGATTATTTGAAGAGGAAATTCTCATTATGAGATTAAAGTTAAGTTATATAAACTTGACGATTTACATTTTAGGAATCATTGTAGGGAAATCTGGTGTATTAGTCATCAGATCCCATCTTGCTACCTTCATTTTTTTTATTATCTTACGTTCACCATAATCCAACAAATCTTCACGTTTCAGCACATTTAAAATTTTATTAAGAGTTCCTAAATCTGCCGAAGTAAATAAAAAGGCTTCATCCGGTCCAATTAACTTACAATAGGACCATAATTGTCCTAAATCCCTTAACGTTAAATTTGTTTTCTTCGCTTCAATAAAAAATAATTTGCTATCTTTTTTTTTCTTAGCAATACCAAGTACATCAATCTGAATATCCAAACCAATAGCTTGGTCTTTACTCACTCCATAATTGGAAAGTACTTTATCAAGTCTTTCACTATGAGCATCTACTGTGATAATTTCATATCCCTTATATTTATGTTGAAGATAACTTTCTAGCCAGTTCATCATGGGCTCATATAATTCAAATTCACTACTTACATTACTCCTCATATCCTAAATCCTTAGCAATATGTTTCCATGAATCATAATGGTTACCACGAATCTCAGCAGGAATAAATTCGTCAAATTCACCTGGATGATGAGGGTTGCATTTACTCACCTTCCTGCCTTGCCAATAAAATTTATGAGTAGTACCTTCAATACTCTTACCAGCTGCAGTAATGTATGCTTTCAACTCACTACAAAACTTAGATAATGCCTGATTCTTGTGTATAATCGCAAAGCCTACTGGCACAAATTCATTAGCAAATATTTTTATCTGGTGCTCTTTCTTCCAAAAATTAAATTTTCCTTGATTGTATTTTGTTAGCTTAGGATCTCTTGTATTAGGATGCGCCCAATCAATATTTTGTACTGGAATATTAACGGTTTTCAACAAATTACATATATCAACAACCAAATACCAATTATGTGGTACTTCCAAGTATACCCTATGCATATGTCTTTCAAAAAAATAATTGCTTTTTCGTATATATCCCGTTACATCAGCGAACCCTCTTAAAAAACTAATTCTTTCATCATAACTAAATTGAAATACATCATGATGTATACGAATATTATCATGCGAAGTGGCATCGCCTATGTATCTCATAATCTCCCTAATAAGGTAGTCATCACTGGGTTTTCTGAATGAGAGTACTGTTGCCGATCTATTTTGAATAAACTCAATCCCCGTTCCCATTAATGGTTCAAGAATACTTCTAATATCAGATATACTAGCCTTTACATATACTCTAACGTCGTCAGAAGCCTCTGTTTCTAATTTCTTATGTGGAATATCAATCGAAATTATGGTTTCTGTTGGACCTCGACTAATTTCACCATTTCCAGATATCATACCTAGTAAATATGCCATTTCAGTATTCATTGGTGTCCTCGCTATCTATTTATTATATCCATTGTCGAAATCAGCTAAATAGTTTGGGTACTGTGACTGTATAATATTACGAATAGCCACACTATTTTGTGTCCTGCCAACCTTGAATCCATAATCCCTCAATAATTTTTCGGAAAATAATCCTCTATTTATTCTATTACCATTAACAATACATACGCGAAGTTCTCTAGTTGCTTTATGAGTATTTGGTGAATCTAAGTATAATCTCAGTTGTACCCCAGTTTTCATTTTATCTCCACCACTAGTTGGTTCATCTATTGATATAACGTAACAATCTTGACCAGGCAACTCAATATTAAACCTGTTAAGCTTATCTTCTGGGACCTGAGCCTCAAATTGTAATAAATTACTATTATTCGCTAAATAACCAATGGCTTCAAAAAAACTGTTATTGGAATGAAAATGTATATCCATTGCACTTGTAGAAAAAACACTCATAAGTCTACCCCCAAAAATCACTTTTTTAGAAATATCATTAAATACTCATGAACCTTATTAATTCTAAATCGATACGGATAGCCTAATGGCCTCATATTGTTATATTCATGTTGTCTGTCCCATATAATAAGATCATCATAGATAAACCCTATTTTTTTCATTTTGTCTGCTAAATCGCTGTGTAACGGATAAAATTTATCCTTCTTACGAATATCCATAACATTAACAATACAATATTTGTCTGTTTTCAATGTTCTATGCACTTCCGTAAAAACTTCCTCTAATAAATCCAAAAATTCATAGTAGCTTGTAATATTACCCAAATCTTCATTATCATTAGAATATCCTATACTTTCCTTCTTGTCTACACTTCGTTTCATATTCAATATATCCCAATACGGCGGCGAGGTGATACACAAATCAAATTGATTCTCATCAAATCCTTTTAGTACCTTTATACTATCTCCATTAATTATATTAATCTCATCATGATCACAACGTTTTTTTGCTATTTCACAAAACTCAGCCGAAAGATCAATGCCAATACCTTTAGACTCCGCTTTAATGCAGCCTTCCATTGTAGAACCGACACCGCTAAATGGATCTAGTACTAGACTACCCGTTCTAGAGAACGTTCTAATTAATTTTTCAACTAAATCTGATGGATAGGATGCAGGATGAGCCATTTTTTTTTCATCAGCTGATTTTTTTATATCTCTCCAAATACTGAATGAATTTTGTAACCACTCTTTACCTGTTAAATCATTTCTTCGTTTATCATTATTCATTATTTGACCACCTAATCGACTGCATATTTTTCATATAATTTTCAATAAAGCTTACTTCTGATTGCGTTAAGCCATAAATTTCATTAACTAGTCTATTCATTTGTTCATATTTCCCATGCCATTCACTACTTAAATACTCAATATTCTCAATATCATTTACTAAGTCGACTACCTGATTGTATTTATCCCCTGTTGCTATTTTTATTGGAATACGATTGATATATTTTTTGTCGGTATGCGCAGTTAACTTAGTACCATTGAAACAATATTTGAATAAATAAAAATTAATCAATCTAGAATGTAATAAACTCAACAAATACTTACAGTTTTTCTCACTACTATCCGTTATGATAGTTACTGTTTCTTTTGCTTCCAAATCACCTGCAAAAGAGCCTATAATCCCTGATTCCGCACTATAAATATTTTGAATAAATATTCTATAACCACTTGTCGGAACCTTCGTATGTTTAAATCCGAATTTTTTTATATCTTTTCCACTTATAGCCTCATTACTTTTTGAACGACCTCTTCCAATATAACCTTTACAATACTCTTCTAAACTTTGAAAGGATCCCGTTAGCTTTTCATATATCTGGCTATCATCTTCCGACATATATACTCTAATGACATCAGAAAACGTATTTTGTTTTATTTTTGATTTTTCATTAAATCTAGATTCGATATATCCCTTAAATGCAATTTCTGATGTTAGATTTGGTTCCGCATTTTTTATTGTAATTACAATTTGCTCACCACGTACATTTTTAAAAAACATGCCTAAATCTACAATAGAAATGATTTGGTATTTTTGTAGTAATGTTTTTCTTAATTCGCTATATGTCGACACATGTAAAAAATTTTTAGGAATAATGTATGAAAGAATTCCATTTGTTTTCAGCATATCTAAGCTTCTAATGATTGAACCAATAAACAAGTTTCCAAACACACTACCATGTGGTACATACGGTGGGTTTCCAATAATTAAATCTGGTTTATCAACGCCTAGTTTTAAAAGTGTAGCCTCTGCAGAATGATTAATACTATCATGATGAATAACTCTATCTGAATTGTAAAAAGATGAGATACTTTTAATCGCTTCTACATCATAATCGACACCATACACATTTTTATAGCCATGTTTCAATGCACCCAATATAAAACTTCCCTTACCACAACAAGGATCAATCACTATAGCATCTAAAGGCAACTCTAACTCTAGATACATTAAATTCACCATTTCATATGGAGTATAATAAATTCCATTTGTTTTTTTGAATTCTTTATCTAAATTAAATTCATACTTTTTTTGTTCACTATTAAATACATTCACATCAATATCACAAAATTCCATTATTAATTTTCTTTGATCTATTGGTTTTTTAGCACTTTTGGGAATGAGCCACATTAATCCATTTTTACGTGCACCAATAACACGACCTTCTTTACAAAGAGTATTGACTCTCCTATTCGAAACTCCCCAAATCAATGCGATTTCTTTTGAAGTTACAGATTCCATATTCACTTCTCCTCCACTCTAATTATATTCCAAGCTAGGAACAATAACAACCAATAGCAGTATTTACTAAGGGCAATCGCTTACGGGTTTGAAGAAAGTTGAAGTGATTTCTTAAAATAGGTGGGGGCTAGTCCGCAGATTTTTTTTCGCACGCTACCACACCTAGAATTTTCTTGTTTCACTAGGTTAAGTACCTGATAGCGTAAGAAGTTTAATTTTTCAATATCTTGTCCACTTCGAGAACAGCTTATCGGCGGATCTGGTACTGGCAAGTGTGCTTTAGCAATATATATTAGTTAACAAGAAAACATAAAGTAGATTGATACCGATCAATCTTAATAGGATGATGATTTCTTTATAGAAAATAATCCGATGAATACTCCCGCTATTTATCAATGCTGTAACATCAGTTGAAGTGAGCGTTCTGATGTATTATCCATTTTTGCTTAGCATGGGGTTGACACGAACTTGCATCAGCTGTGCCTGGATACGACCAGTTTACCGATGTTTAACTGCAACTTCGTTTTGGAAAATTTGGGATATTTCCGTTCTTTGATGAGATAGTCTCGATTGGAGAAGTAGACATATTTCACTCTGCTGCGAGCATAACCTGGAATATGGGGCTTGCCCTTGTAATTCTCAGGATGCTTGTGGTAGTTTTTCATGCCCGCAAAAAAATCCATTTTTTTGGAATACCATAGATAAGATACTCTGACTACTCTATCTTGGAAGCGCACGATAATCGATTTGTTTCATCACTTTGAATAATGCGTCCAAGAAGTTGTATTGAAAAAAGGTTTGTCTTACGATGGCAGCTTGAATGGATGGGCAAGATTTTTGCGCTCCTTCTTTCATTCATGAGGTCAAGGTATGAAGCTAGCATGTCCACGACCTGCTGTTTCAAGGGCTAAAGTGGTCCAGCTAGTAACGTTCTGCCTGATAAAGAAGTTGGTCGTATTGTACAGGTTTTTAGCATCCTGACAAGCTTGATCCAGATAAGATAATATGCGATGTCCAGGCTTAATCCACACCTGTAGGGTTCTGTACATTAGCTCTCTATTTTTCAAAATTCCACATCCTTTCGAACAGTAAACAAGAACTCACGTTCTCATTCGATTATACCTCAGCGGAATCCGGATGGGAAGAATAAGTTGTGGGATATTCGGGAAGACACTGATTCACCTCGCTCTTACAAAAGTGGAAGTACTGTCGACGAAAGGGATAGATTTACGTCTTGCCCTCTACCAAAAGGACATTAAAACTAACGATGGCTATATCGTTTTTGGCTCTTTTTTTCCGTTGTGCCCACAAGGATTGGAGATAGTATAAAGTAGTGGACACAAAAAGGAAGACTGATAAAATAATATTGAAAGGTTGTATCCAACTATGGGAACTAAACAAGGAATATATAGTGATGAGTTCAAAGCCATGATCGTTGAACTTCATCGTAACGGAAAAACAGCATCTGAAATTATGAGTGAATATGTTCTAAGCAAAACGGAGTTTTAAAAATGGGTCAATGAAGGTAAAGAGATTAAAGTAGACAATGAACAAGTCGCTGTTGTAGAGGTCAAAAAGTTCAAATCTAGAATTGAAGAGCTTGAAGAGGAATTTGAGATCCTAAAAAAAGCTATGACCATATTCGTCAAAAGATAAGTGTTCGTAAGGTTGTCGATGTTACCGTATCCCAGTCTGACAAACTTAGCAAAAGTAAATTGTGTAAGGTGCTAGGGATTTGACGTAGCAGCTACTATTACTGTACTCAAAAACGCACTGAGGGTCGATTAAAACAAGAAAATAATTGGTTAAGACAAGAGATCATCCGCATCTATCGTGAACAAGATGATGTCTATAGATCGCCTAAAATCAAGGAAGAACTTCTTAAGCTACAACTCCCATTTAAAGTGAATGAGAAACGAGTACAGCGGATCATGAGAAGCCTAGGGCTCTGATCTGTTGTGGTCAAAAAGTATAGACCGTACAAATCAGATGCTGTGTATAATGGTGGCGAAAACCTGCTGAAGAGAAATTTTAAGGCAAGCAAGAGAAATGAAAATGGGTAAGTGATATTCAAGGGTTGGTGCTATTTAGCTTCGATTATGGACTTATCTACAATTAAGATTATTGGTTGGTGTTTCAGTCAAACGATGGATATAGCTTGTGTGTTATCTGCACTCCATCAAGCTGTATCCACTCAGAAGCTTACTAAGGGAGTTTTCCTACATTCAGATCGAGGCAGTCAATATACGAATCATGAGTATCGAGAAGTACTCAAGACACTGGGAATACGGCAGTCCTTCTCAGCAGATGGAAGATTTCCTGTCCCATCCGCCTAATCTAGTCTTTCTTTTTATGTCCACTCTATTGACAGAAGTCCAATTTTGGATTAGGGTTACCACCTGGGTGGAAATGAGGAGACCTCTTTGGGTCACGTCAACCGACTTCCCCCCGAATCCAGTCCCATATCTTACGTAGCGTTGGTGGTATTGGACATTCCCATATTTCGCAAGGTCATCCGGCTACGTCAGCCAACTTGGCTTACCTCCTGTTCCGGGTTTTGCCTTCGCATCATCCACACCTATCCTCATGGACTAAACACTATGCATCAGCTCTGTACTTCCGCCACCCTGCGGTATTACTAGAGACTTTCACTCTTTAGTCGATTGCGCTGCCAAGCGTACAAAAATAAGACGTCTGTGAGACACAGACGCCATTGAATTAATATTTTACAATCCTAGACAGTCCTATTACCACAATTGATACTCAACACTTGTGTGGCACAAGAGCTTATATTGTATATCTTTACGTCTACATCGTGCTGCATAATTTCCTCTTATATCTGAACTTATAATCTCATCCCAATATGGGATATTTCTTTTTAATCTACTTAAACATTGGCGAATCGTCTCGACTGTAACTGGAACTGGAATCTCTAATTCTACAAATTTTTCTCTTATATCTTTTGCTTCAAGATATATCGATGACATCATAATATGGTGTAGCACTGATAATTCCGTTAGTGATATGGCAATGGGTTGCATTCCTTTATAATGTATTTCTCGTTTATGCAGACCATAACTAATTACTAGTTCATTTTCATTTTCCTCATCAATTTCTTGATAATACATTTCCTCTGACATATATTTATCATTCTTCGGATCTACCCGTATGTACATACAGTCTTCTAATCTTTCTTCATTATCACTGATCATTTGATCAAGAGATTGACTTCGTTCTTCATTAGCGCTAATCAATTGCTTAAGATAATGACTTCGTTTTTCATATTCAATAGGATCCATCGTTTGAATCTCTTGCATTTCATACATGTGAACTTTTTTATTTGCCTCTCTAGCTATCAAAACTCCACAATTTGATCTAATAATATTTGCAATCATTCGCTGTGTATCCGTTAAATTTTTCTTTTGGCGACTTTCTAGCGCTAATTTGAAATGATAGAGTGCTGCCTCATACTCTTTATCCCAATACATAAGATGTGCATAACGATAATTAGCAAACGGATGATCCTGTTGCAGTTCTATAGCTTTTAGCAAGCATATTTTGGCTGCCTGTTGGTCAGGTTGCTTTGAACCTTTGTATTGTTCTCCATAACGCACATATAAGTTGACTAATTGCGCTCTTGAATATTCAATTTGTTCCCTGTTTTTATTTTTCCGTGCTGTTTTATAGTCAGATTTTAGTTCATTTTCAGTATCATATGGAAATCCTTCTTCATCTTCCTTTACCACTCTTGATCACTCCTAATTCAACTGTGACTGCGTGTCACACTCGTATATTACACTAACCTTACAAGAAAAAAGGAGATGATTCAATATGAATACAACACAATTACTAGCTCGGTATGGAATCCAGAAAACGGATCAGTTTGCACAATATAAGGGGCAGCCAAGTATAGCAAGTAAACTTCTCAACAGTACATTAATGAAATTAGGTAAAGATATTGGACAGTTATCATCCATTTCAGAGGAAGAGTGGATGAATGAACTTAGATATTCATCTTATGAATTCCGCATTGGCGGCGAAACTTTAATAGACCCAACACAGCAAGAACTCCCACTTGCAGATATTGATATCTATTTGAAGGGAATCTGTCGTTGGATGAATGATCTACAAATGTATACCCTATTTAGTTGTCAACCACATAAATCTCGCTTACCTGTAATTGGGATGCTTTCGCCTCTTACTACGATACAAATTGAATTATTACAAGAAATAGCACCAACCGGATTGTTGCTTTCTATATCACCTAATAGAATTACATTAGATTGCGGTGGCCAGCTAGAATTACTATTGGAACTAGCTGAAAATCTTTATCATTTGACACTTGAATCTGCAGTACCACTACCTCACAACATAGCGAAATTCAAGAATTCTTTAATTCAATTGCTATCTATACCAGGGGAAAGTCGTAATGAAGAACAAATAAGACAACATCTTTATACCAAGCTAGAACATACCGCCAATCACATATATGTCGATTCTGCTGGAAATCTATGCGTTACTTTTTATAAAGGAGAGGGACCTACTATTTTACTTTGTTCACATATGGATATCTATTCAGAACTCGAGCAAGACAGATTAATTATCCAAGATAATAATTACTTACGATCTTCTCACGGTATATTAGGCGCAGATGATCGCGCAGGCATAGCTATCATTTTAGAAGTAATAGATCATATAGACCAAATCGACTTTACAGGAACATTGAAAATAGCATTTACAGTTGAGGAAGAAATCGGATTAATCGGGTCCAGCAAACTAGACCCCTATTTTCTAAAAGATGTAGATGCAGCTATTGTTGTGGATAGAAGATCTACTCGAGATATCGTTACGTCCTATGCAGATATGATCCCATTTTGCACTAGAAAATATGGCCGGTTATTTGAACGAGCAGGAATACTAATTGGAATGTCGGACTGGAAAATGACCGCTGGCGGCTCAAGTGATGCAAGAATACTATCTCAAACATTTGGTATTCCTTCTGTTAATTTATCCGCTGGCTATATGAACGAACATACTGAAGAGGAAACCGTTGATTTTATTGCTAGCTATGAAACCTATCTTCTCATTACATGCGTATTGCATCATCAACTCATTCAAAGAAAATCACCACTAATCAAACGTCACTACTAAGAAGGGAGGTGATACCATCATGGACGAATCGAACCGTATTAAGAAATTATACCGTAGTAGTGTAAGAGCTTATATTCTCAGTATTATTTCAGTAATTGTTTGTACTATTGCAGTAATCCTTTCTATTATTAATTTGTTCTACTAACCGTATGTAACAATACCTCCTTAGACAATTAGGTCAATAAATAGACCCGAGATGTCTAAGGAGGTCCGATATACTAGTGAACGGCAACCAATTGACTCAATAATGATGTTATCTCTTCAGCAACATGAGGTGAAGTATTATTCGTAGAAATATTGTAGAACACATCTCCCATCTCCTCAGATGATCTCCACATCGCATTCGTTCCATGTTCATTCGACGTTAAGAAACCATCGATTCCGCTAATCTTTAATTGCTGTGATCCTTCATTATGAAATTGATCAGTATATACTGTTTCCCAAGTCTGCCCTTCAGACATTGTTACCGTATAATCATAATCCCCGATAATAAACACCAGAGTTACAGATAGAATTTCCTCTAATGCTTTTAGCTTTTCATAGGTCACCTTATCGCCATTCGCACGACTTTCTTCTATTAGACTCTCAGTATTTGGCTTGACTGCAGCATGATTAATATTTGCAAATTGGAAGTCAAATTTATTATTCAACGATGCAGGCATTGGAAAACTATCGCTGACGTCCATTGTTAATCTATCCCACTGCTTGTACTCAACTGGTTTCGAACTTACAGATACAACCCGATCATTATTATTGTTTGGACTATATACTGCGATCGCTTCACCTTCTTCGATGAGAGTTAAGTAGTAATCTGATATCCCTCTCTGCGCTATATGCAGCTTTGTTTCCTCTTCGCTAAAAGGTAGAATCGAAACCCACTGTTCGCCCTTATCATTGTATAGATTAATTATTTTCACAGATGCAAATCCTGTTCCCATAAGAACTACAAGTGATATCGCTACTGCAATTAGTAACTTTGGTTGAAGCATGATGCTTCTATTTTTCCTAGCAGAAATAGCGTGCATTACTTGATCATGAACATCAATCTCAGGAATCTTTATTTCATTTACTTGTTGTTCGAAGCTTTGGACTGCACTCATAATATGCTTCACTCTCCTTATCTATATCTAATCTACAATTCTGTTGTTGCAATCTTTTCTTTGCACGTTCATATTGTTTACGTAGATTGGTTGGACTATCTTGTAAAATTCCACTCATTTCTTCATAGCTGAAGCCTTGAATTACTTTTAGTATGACGATCGCACGATACTTTGGTTTAAGATAATTAAGTAATTTAAAGATTTCTTCATTCATTTGCTCGTCCTGTTGTATAGCCATTATTGGTTGCTCAATTGTCATCTTATGCAGTAAGGCGAACATTCGCTTGTCCTTCTTCAACTTATTAAGACATAATCGGTGGGCTATTGTCATCAACCAACCAATAAAGTTCCCTTCATATTTATAGTGGTGCAAATGCTGATAGGCGTTAATAAATGTGTCCTGCACAATATCCTCGGCATCCTGATAATTAGTCAACATCGGATAACAATATCGAAACACCTTTTGTTGACTTATCTTTACTAGCTCTGAAAAAGCTTGATGATCTCCAAGCTGTGCTTTACTAACATAGTTATTTATCTGTTCAGTAGTCAATTGTATCCCCCTTTCCTTATCTACCTACTTAAGTAACAATTGGAATCTCGCAAATGTGACACTTTGTTTCATTGTGAAAATAAATTTCATTATGTATGTTTGAAATCATACCAATTCATTTGATATAATATAGCATTCGATCTGACAGAAAACACCAACAAGGAGACATCCCCATATGAAGAGCATATGAAAGCTTATAACAGCTATATCGTTTCTGGCTCTATTTTTTCATGGTGTCCTGGAGGGTTTGTAGATCGTGATCTTCTAGTTTTTCTTTCGCTTGACGAGGAGTTATTGTTTAATCGCCATAATTCTTATCCGCTTATAATCCGCATACCAAAAACCATTTTGAAATAGCTCTGCTCTAGCTTTGTTGGCGGATTTTTCAAATATAATGTTTTTCTCCGCTTCCCCGACATCTTTGAAATAGTTGTCTGCAAATGAGGTCAACCAATCTTTTAATCCATTTTCACTGTCTTCTAGTTTCGTTGGTCGATCAAAATGAACCGCATACGTTACTCGAAAACCTTGCTTCTCTAGCAAAGAACTATACTCTCCTATCGTTGGAAAGTACCATGGATTGTATATGGTAGCATCTTTTCCGTAATCTTCAGCAAATACGTCATTGATTGCCTTAATAATAGCAGCAACATTACCGTAGCCTCCGAATTCAGCAACAAACCTTCCGCCAGTAACGAGTGCATCCCATACACATTTCAACACCTTCTCGGGATTTTTCATCCAATGCAGCGCTGCGTTCGAAAAGACAGCATCGAAGGATTGTTCAACGGTAAAATCTTCACCGTTTTCAAGCTCGAAATTAATATGAGGATACTTTTCACGAGCCTTTTCAATCATCTCTTTAGAGAAATCCATACCGATAACGCTCGCTCCATGGCTTGATATTTCATATGCCAAATCACCTGTGCCGCAGCCCAAATCAAGGATGCTTTCCCCTTTTTGTGGATTAAGCAGTTCAACGACATCTTTGCCGAATTCAGAAATAAAGCTTAATCTTTTGTCGTACAACTCAGACTTCCAAACTTGATTTGAATCCATAGTAGTTCAGCTCCTTAGACTTCATGATATATACCTAATACTAGCGCCCCTCACAACGAACATTTATATTTAACGAATCAATCATGTATTAGTTACATTTTGTTACAGTTCCATCTGTAAGGGAAATATATATATCCTATCTCAATTATAGTTTAAAACTATAAACAAACTTAAGTTAATAGGGTGAGCTATTAGTGAACTGAATAATACCGTTTCGTTGTTGAGTAAATAAGAGGATGATATACAAAAATTATTTTAGATGCTTTACATGCAGGAGAAAAGAGCAATTGTACATTATTGGTTTGTGCGTGCCTACATTAACCTAAAAGGACACAGAAACCGTTATTTGTGAATTTCAGGGTCGAATGGCATTCTAGAGGACAGAGAATCCGTTATTTGCCCTTAATGGAGTCCAATTGTATCAAAAAATGTAAAATAAGTGCATCTGTGTCCGGTAAAATGGATAATAGAGACCTACATAGCAAATAAGGTCTCTGGTGTCCGTCAAATTGGTACACGCGGCCCTACAATGTTTCTGTAAGAAACAGACATCAAAAGCTCATGCTTAGCTTTCGATGGGAAGGCATACTTAAGTTATAACGCTGACAATGCATCCCTATTAATAATGCGAATAATACCTTGTCCTACCTGTTCGATCCAGTTCTGTTCTTGAAATTCTGTTAGCTTCCTACTAACGGTTTCCGGTGTTGTACCGAGATAGGAGGCAAGATCCTTCTTTGTCATGGGCAATGTAATCAAGGCTACCTGTTGACCTTCAGCTAACTCAACCAAGTAAGTGGCAATTCGCTTTTCAGCAGCTTCTGAAGTAAGACTGCTTACTTGTTTTTCCGCTTGACCAAGACGTCGACTAAATTCCTCCATAATTTTGAACGAGATCATTGGATATTGAAGTAATAAAGCTTGTAAATCATTACGCTGCATGACGCATAGCTCCGTTTTCTCCAATGCTACAGCGAAGTTTTCATGTACCGACTCTGTAAATAAAGCTTGTTCGCCCACGAAATCACCTGGCTCTAATATGCGAATTAATTGCTCCTTACCTAATTCCGATAGCCGATATACTTTCACCTTACCTCGATGCACAATATATAAGCTATCGGAATTAGTCCCTGCCTCGAATATTTCCTCATTACGCTCATAGTAGTTAGATTTCGTCGTACTAGCAATCTCCTTCATAACATCTAACGGCAAATGATTAAAGATCGGCACTAAAGAGATGCAAAGCTGCTGCATCTCTTCTTTGTCTCGATGATCCGAATGCCCACACGAGCTCACTCCTAACACATCCTCTCGTTATTGGTACATGCTAAAATTTCCAAGTTCGCTCCATATTCGATGTCGAATAACCTACGTTAGCTAATCATCGTTTTCAAAGTCTGCTTTTTGAACTTACCCTTCCAATAAAGGTTCAAAAAGCGGGCTTTCAGAATCGAGAAGATGAAGCGCTACTTGAGAAAGATGGAAGCGCAAGTGTACGTTATTGGTACACGCGAACCGTACTTTCCAAGTTCGCTTCATATTCGATGTCGAATAACCTACGTTAGCCAATCATCGTTATCAAAGCCCGCTTTTTGAACTTACCTTTCCACTATTATACCTTACAAGCCTGATCGCGTTAACTATCACGAGTAGTACACTCAGCTCATGAATAAGCATACCTAGTGAGAGAAATACTTTTTGCAATAATACACCAATGAGAAGTACGACAACGGTGCCAATTGCCAGAAACGTATTTTGCTTCATATTACTGACGGTAGCTTTGGCCAATGAGTAAGCATGTGCGAATTGATCCAACTTATCTGCCATCAATACAACATCTGCAGTTTCCATGGAAACATCCGTTCCAGTCGCTCCCATTGCAATGCCAATATCAGCTGTGGCAAGTGCTGGAGCATCATTAATGCCATCACCAACCATCGCAACGACAAAACCAGATTCCTTCAGCTCTTGAACTTTAGCTACTTTATCCTCTGGTAGCATCTCAGCGAAAACATGATCGATACCTAAGTCGGCTGCAACTAACTCTGCTGTATGGCGATTATCGCCTGTTAGCATATAGAACTGCTTAATTCCCGCTTCACGTAATCGTTTGATCGCCTCGCTAGCCTCTGGTCGGATCTGATCTGCGATCGAAATTATCCCCTCTAGATTACCATCGATAGCAGCAAATATCGCCGTATTACCTTGCTTCTCACGCTTAAGCGCATAAGACTCCGCTTCTGCAGTAATAGCTATCGTATATTTATGCATAAGCTTACGATTGCCGATCACAAGCTCTCTTCCAGCTATATTTGCTCTAATCCCATTTCCTGTAATCACTTCAGCATCATCCAGCTGACCAATTAAAGCGAGCTTTCTTGATTTTGCTTCTTTGACAATTGTTTGTCCTAGATGGTGCTCAGAAATCATTTCTGCCTCAGCCACCATTCGTAAAAGCTCGTTCTCGTGCATCGAAAACGTATGAATATCCGTTACTTCTGGCCGCCCTTTCGTCAATGTTCCTGTTTTATCAAATACAATCGTATTAACTTTAGCCAGTCTCTCTACAATTTCTCCACCTTTAATTAATACGCCATGCTTTGCACCATTACCGATACCCGCAACGATCGATACTGGCGCAGAAATAACTAGTGCTCCTGGACATGCAATAACAAGGAATGTCAATGTAAATTCAATATTTCTCGTTACGATATAGACAATAATGGACAATACGATAATGGCAGGTGTATAAATCGCTGCAAATTTCTCAAGAAATTTCTCGGTCTTCGTCTTCGATTCCTGTGCTTCCTCCACAAGTTCAATAATTTTCGCGAAAGTAGTATCATCACCAACTTTTTCAGCAATAACCTCTATATAGCCATTGTCTACGATCGTCCCACTATAGACATGATCAGATATTTTTTTGCTTGCAGGCGCGGATTCCCCAGTAATCGTTGCCTCGTTAATGAAAGCATGACCAGCGCTCACTTTTCCATCAACAGCAATTTTTTCACCTGATTGAATAACGACACAATCACCTTCTACTACATCATCAATCGCTAGCGTCTGTCGCTCCCCGTCTCGAATAACAGTAGCCTCGAGCGGAGCCATATCCATTAGCTTCTTCAACGAAGATCTCGTCTTTTCTAACGTACGCGCTTCAAGATAAGCCCCAAATAAGAACAAAAAGGATACAACCGCAGATTCAACATATTCGCCGATCACTAAAGCTCCAACGATTGCTATTGATACGAGTAATTCAATGCTGAAAACCTTCATTTTCAATGCCTGTAATGCTTTACTAATGATCGGAATACCAGCAATAACTGTTGAAATGATCAGTAATGTATCCTTTGCTACATGCCAACCCGTTAGATGAAATATCAATGCTACTGCCAGCAGCGATCCTGTGATCGCTGCGATGTAGGCTTTAACTTTTCCAGTCATAACTGTTCACCCTCCTTTCCAATAAAGCTATTAACTACTTTTCTCCTAATACAGGATAGCCAAGCTTCGTAATCGTTTCGGCTAATCGCTCGGTAGATACGATAGATTCATTAAAATCTATTTTCACTTTGCTAGAATGGAATAGCACTTTCGCATTCTCGACGCCCGCTCGCTTATTAAGTGTCGTCTCAATTTTCTTGATGCACGATGGGCAAGTTAACGTATCTAATTGGAATTTAATTGTTGTCATATGAATCAGCTCCCTATAAGTTGTTACATTGATCATAACGCCCTATAGCAGTTCTCGCCTTGATGTAGATCAAGATTACTCAAATTTACTATTTACGGTTGAGTAATCTATCTTTATAATTAAGCTATCTTAACTATTAAGCGAGGTAATGCTTATAATGAAAAATCATTATATTAATCGTATGAACGTTTTACATAACGAGATCAATATTCAAATAGCAAAAAAATTTGAAAGTAAGCTAGATAATGAGTTGACTACAAAACAAGTATTAATACTAGAATTAATACAATCGGGTTTAACCTCAACGAAAGATTTAGCCGATAAGTTAAGTGTTACAACAAGTGCAGTAAGTCAGCTACTCAATAAACTAGAAGATAAATATTATATTGAAAGGTTTATTAATCCGAACAATCGCCGTGAAATCGTCTTAATTCTGGCCGATAAAGCCAATCAATATTTTGACGATATCGCCTTTTTGAAAGACGAAATCAATAGAGACATCTATGGAAAGCTGTCGTTAGAAGAATTGAAGCAGTTAACGGACATATTAGAAAAATTACAAGTCATTACTCTAGCAAAATAGCTGATTTTTTTGCTAGAGCAAATCATTGCTAGGAAGCGAGGATTAATCGAGATGACATTACACTATCAAGAATATGGAAATAAAAACGCTGATCTCATGTTGTTGTTACATGGCGGTGGAGTGAGTGGTTGGATGTGGGATAAGCAAATTCAATATTTCACTAATTTTCACTGTGTTGTTCCAGATTTACCTGAGCAAGGTCAAAGCAATGATACTGAAAACTTTTCAATTAAAAATAGTGCAGAAAATCTGATTGAATTAATCCAAGAAAAAGCAAATGGTAAAAGGGTGATTGTCATTGGGTTTTCTTTAGGTGCTCAAGTAGCGATTCAACTCATTAGTATGAAACCCAATTTAATTGACTTTGCAATTATTAATAGTGCTTTAGTGAGACCAATTACATCTATCAAAAAGTGGATTCGCCCTTCTATTAAATTGACGTCACCATTAATGCGCAATAGGCTGTTTGCCAAACTACAAGCAAGAACATTATATGTGAATAAAGAATATTTCGAAAAGTATTATAACGAAAGCTGTCAAATGAGTTCCGATACGCTAGTTCGAATATTAGAGGAAAATATGTCGTTTGAAATACCTCAAGATTTCACAAAAGCAACTGGTAAAATATTAGTTACGGTCGGAGAGCGAGAAAAATCCGTGATGAAAGATTCTGCAAAGGATATTGTCGCAAGTAATGTAAACTGCGTAGGTGTCATCCTACCTGGAATTGGGCATGGAATATCTATGGCAAAGCCTGATTTTTTCAACGAAATGGTAGAGATGTGGATAGTTAAAGGGAGTTTACCTATTGGTGAAATCATAATAAATTGATAGCACTATTCTCTTCTCCTTCTAAATATAGTTATAGAGCCTAGTGATCTACTTCTGTTTGGACCCGGTGACTTATATGATCTTAAAAGGATATACCTACTTTTCTACTTACGTCACCCACCAAAATCTGTAACATCAATTTTGGCGCTACAGATACACTATTCGAGCTATTCTAACTCTGTAACATCAATTTTGGCGCTACAGATACACTATTCGAGCTATGCTAACTCTGTAACATCAATTTTGGCGTTACGGCAACATTATTCGAGCTATTCTAACTCTGTACAAGTTGTCACAAAACATTAGACCCAAAAAATTAAAAAGGTGGAAGCTTCGGTTCCACCAACAATTTACTCTTTCTAATATGCAGAAAAAAGACTGGAGTCTAATCAGGGATTAACCGATCAGTTTCCAGTCTTTGGTCGACAGCATTTCTTAGGTAGGTAACTAATTACCAAAGAGCAAACGTTCTTCATCTCTGCTGTGGATTTCATTAACAACGATGAGCGCTTGCAACTTAGGAAGAATTTCACCACTCAACCCTTCAGTTTCCCGTAATTTGAAAATATCCGCTACGATAATCTTTAACAAATCATGGTCACGAATTAGTTTAGTGACTGTTTCTTGCAAGGATGGATTATGTTCTGCAAGCTCTTGATAAAATCCGTCCTCTTCTGAGTCTGCGTGGCCAATAATTCTTGTTTCCCAGTAATCAAGTAAATCATCCAATATGATATTGATCTGCTCAGTATCTCCTGTTTTACTAGCATTAATAAAATCCGCTGTTTTACTTATCGCTCCGGAAAGCCCACCGTCATGAATCGCTCGATGTGAATGTAATTGCCGCAATGAAGGCCCTACTGCCATAGTTATCACCCTTTTCATACATTTTCTAACCGCCTATATAGGACATGCCGATTTTTTTACGATTATTCGCTGTATATTCCGTTCGTTCATCCGAGTACCGATCTGTACGACCTGTCCACAGTAGTTTCAATGCTTCGAATAATTCTTCATCAGAAGCTCCCTTGTGCAACATAGCGCGTAAATCGAATCCCTCAGTAGCAAATAAGCAAGTATAAAGCTTACCTTCAGACGATAATCTGATTCTCGTGCAAGACGAACAAAATGATTCTGACACTGAAGTAATGAAACCAATTCTAGCTCTACTATCGTTATAATGATAGTATTGGGCAACTTCGCCAAAATAGGCTGATTCCATTGGATTAAGCTCGTAAACATGACTAAGCTGCTGTAGCATTTCCTGCTTCGTAACAACCTGCTTAATGTTCCATCCGTTGTCATTCCCCACATCCATAAACTCAATAAATCGTAATGTGATGTCACGGCTTTTAAAATACTCCATCATAGGAATGATTTCGCTATCGTTTACTCCTTTTTGTACAACCATATTCACTTTCACTTCAAAACCAAGTCGTTTAACATAATCAATATTTTCTAAAATAAGTGCTGAATCAATTCCTCTGCCGTTCATGTGACCAAATATATTTGAATTTATCGCATCTAAGCTAATATTAAGCCTTTTTAGGCCAGCATCAAATAATTGCTGTCCATATCGATGTAGAAGCAGCCCATTCGTCGTCAAAGCAATATCCTCTACCCCATCAATAGAAGCCAATTGCTTAATCAGTACATCCAGATTTTTACGCAATAGCGGTTCTCCGCCTGTCACTCTAATCTTTTTAACGCCTAAGCTTACGAATAAGGTAACTAATCTTGTCATTTCCTCAAAAGATAAAAGTTCGTTTTTCGGTAAAAAATTGTAGTCATCTCCAAAAATCTCTTTCGGCATACAATATGTACAACGAAAATTACAACGATCTGTTACTGATAATCGTAGATCATGCAATGGTCTATGCAGCCTATCGCGAACTAATGTTGTCATGACTACTCCACTACTTTCATTTGATCTGGTCTATTGATATTGCGAAAAACATGACATGCGTTATCTACAATAATTTCCCCATCTAACCATGTTGCTTTAACTGTATCGATGAGTTTCAACACACTGTACTGATTTTGTACTAGCGCACCATACAGCGGAATAAACATGGTCCGATGCCAGCAGCTCACTAAAGGATGTTTTTGCTCCTTGATTTGCACTGCACAAATCATTGTATCTACCGCTGCCTCAACTATATATGAAAGCACATCTTTATTGATGAAAGGCATATCACAAGGCAATACCACATAGCGATCTGCCTGCAGCTCAAGCATTCCAGAATATATTCCGGCAAGCGGACCCATTCCTTGAAACTCACTTAAATCTGTTATAACGTGTAGGCTTGCAGGGAAACGTGGAAGCAACTCCTTCGATGTGACAATCACTACACTATCGCACACTGCTGCAAGCGCTTGATAGCTTTGTTCATAAAAGTAATGACCTTGCTCATTTACAACGAAGGCTTTTGGTGATCCGAAGCGCACAGATCGCCCACCTGTAAGCAATATGCCTACTGTATTCATTAGCCGCCGCTTACAGGTGGGATAAAAGCAACGATATCACCTGACTGGATCTCCTTATCTCGTTGAACATACTCTTCGTTAATTGCCACAAGAATAGAATGTGCAGCATTTGAAAAGCCATCATATGTATTAGCAGCCCATTCGATCAATTCCTCCACAGTCATCGATGTTATAGGTAAATACTCTTGCTCTATACCCGTAACTTCTTTTAATCCGGCAAAATACCGAACAGTTATCATACGATCACTCCCTTACATTTGGTTTTTTCGCTTGATTTCCAATCCATTCTTCTCCGTCTTCCCAAACTTCCTTTTTCCAAATCGGTACAATTTGCTTGATTCGTTCAATCGCATACTCATTAGCTTCATATGCAGCTTTCCGATGGGGAGAAGCCACAACAATAATGACTGCAATATCTGAAATATGTAGCTCACCTATCCGATGTGCAATCGCAGTACGCGTTAACGGCCATCTTTCCTCAATTTCCCGACCAATCTCCGCTAACTTCTTTTCTGCCATTGGTACATAGGCTTCATACGAGAGATAGAGCGTTCGGACGCCATGTGTCCATTCGCGCACATGACCGGTAAACACTGTAACCGCTCCAATACGGCCATCTAGTAAAAAGTCAATATAAGGTTGAACTTGTATAGGCTCCTTGACCACTTCATATCGTTTCATTCCACTCACCAATCATCCATTTTCCTAGTAGCATATCTGTCAAATCAGCCTTCTCCCGAGGAATGGTTTCTATATTTTCCAATACGACATTTTCATGCGTAATGACACCAACAATGCGAGACAATTTTCCTAATGTTAACCATTCCTTTGCCTCGCGAATAAGTATAACCTTCGGATAGTCCGCTTCTTTAAAGCCCTCTATCAATATCAAGTCTGGAGCCGCCATGCTTGCAAGCTGCAGCATTTGCGATAAGCTAGAATGAGGTTGTCGCATATGAAGTTGAATCAGATCGTTTCCGCAAACCAATGAACTGATTGCACCTGAGGCCATAAAGCGCATACTATCCACGTTAGAATCGGGCTGATTGAGCTGGCTGTCATGACTATGATGTTTAATAACCGCTACACTTTTATTTCTTTTGGCCAAAGTCTCAATCCAAGATGAAATCAACGTCGTTTTCCCACTATTTTTGTAGCCTACGACTTGCAGCACGTTCAGATCAGCCACTTTTCTTCACCTTCCTCCGCACCCAGTAAAAGGACATCGACAACATCTCCTGCTTGGTACCCTCTCGTGCCACCGGGCAGAACCATAAAGGCATTACCTCTTGCTATCGAGCTTACAGCATTGGATTTATTAAAGCCGGCAGGAATAACTTTGGCTCCAGCTCCGTCAAAATCATGAATGGCTCTTACGAACCGCGTGAACGGATTGGCTTTCGTAAAATCCTCCAGTAAAACCGCTTGAGTATAAGGTAAATAAGGCTTTTTACATCCCATCATACTCAGTAGAACTGGTCTAACGAACAATTCAAATCCAATGTAACAAGCAGATGGATTACCTGACAATCCAAACAAATACTTTCCATTCAGTACAGCAACTGTCGTAACACTTCCAGGTCGCATGGCCACCTTATTAAATAATACCTTTGCACCTAATTTTTCATAGATTGCTGGCAGATAGTCATAATCTCCTACTGATACACCACCTGTTGTAATAACGCAATCCGTTGCAGCCAATGCTTGCTGTATTCCCTTTAGGCAGCTTTCCATATCATCTTCTAATCTACTATTTAATTGTAATGAAATCCCCATTCTCGCTAATTGCGCGGCAATCATCGGACCATTGCTATTGCGAATTTTGCCTGGAACTAATTGTTCCTCTACCCCTAATAATTCGGAGCCCGTGGTAATCAGACTGACAACGGGCCTTTTGGCAACCTGCACAGTATCATATCCAAATGTAGCGAGCAATGCGATTATGCCAGGATGAATGTAATTTCCGTCATCCACTAGTATTTCATCTGCTTTAGCATCTTCTCCTTGAAGCGAAACATTTTCCCACGCTTCAAACGGCTTTCGAATCGTAAAGCAATTTTCCTTATAAAAAATTTTAGCCTGCTCCAGCATCACAACCGCATCGGTATGAGGAGGCATAGAGGCCCCTGTCATAATTCGCATAGCTTCCCCTTGCTCGATAGCACGGCTTGCCAATCCACCAGCACCTATCTGTTCAACAACGCGAAAGCAGATTCGATTATGTTCACTAGCAAGCCTTGAATCCTCTGATCGTATCGCAAATCCATCGTAAGGCGCCCGATGAAAAGCGGGAACATCATGTCTTGCAACAATCGATTCCGCCAAAACTCGTCCATAGCTTTCCATTAGCGGAACGACTTCATGCTCCGTCACTTGTATATATGCCATCACCCGAGCAATTGCTTCTGTAATAGAAATAGGTTTCCTTATCTCGACCATTGCATTCTCCCCATCCACCTTAACCAAATAACCGATGATATAGTTTTCTCCCTTGCTGAATATCATGAAGTCCGTGGATAAGAAGACGTCCGTTTTCAAACAAAATTAAGCGATATTCCGAAAGAAGCAGTTCAACAAAATATGGCGTTCGTCTGACAACTGCATTTGCTAATTTTCCAGCCTTTTCTGCATCGTCAAACGTAATCGTCCGTTTACGGTCAGGAACAACCTGCACCGTATTGCGCCCGCACAGCGCCGTTAGCTTCGTTTGACCTTCGGTTGATAAAGATGGAAAGATAGGCGCTTCGCCGCATGTCGGACAATTCGAACGTTTTATCTGCGATATGCCCACATCCATGCGGGAATGATTCCATAGATCAAAATGATGTACTTTTTGCATCATCGCCTCCCGCTTCCCCGTCAACCATTTTAACGCTTCTACACATTGCAATGCAGCCGTAGTCTGAACAGCTGGCCCAATAATCCCTACCGTATCACAGGTTTCATTAATCGAAGGGAGCACTGGCAATAAACAGCTTAAACAAGCAGACTCCCCGGGGATAAAGGGAAACACAACACCAGCGCTACCTACACATGCTCCGTAAATCCATGGACGTCGATGTTTATGTGCCGCATCATTTATCATCAGTCGCGTTTCAAAATTATCTGTGGCATCCAATAACAGATCACTCTTGCTTGCCAAGTCATCCAAAAGTCTTCCATCTGCGTGATCCATCGTTAACGTTAGCTGAACATCCGAGCGAATTTCACGTAATCGTTGCTCTGCAGCTACTACCTTCGGCATCATGTCTTTAGCATGCTGCTCATGAAAAAGCTGCTGACGCTGCAGGTTGGAATATTCGACAATATCGCGATCAACGAGATGGAGATGACCAACTCCCGCACGTACAAGCGTTTCTGCAATGGCAGAACCAAGTGCGCCACAGCCAATCACTGCGACGGTTGCTTTTTCAAGCTTAAGTTGGCCATCCGTTCCAATTTGATTAAATCGAGATTGCCGTGAATAACGATCCTGCACCTGTTCACTCCTCCTCTAAATCTTGTTGTCAATCGCTTTTTTTGCCGGCTATCGTCAAATCTGAAAATGTTCCAACATAACGCAGATCTTCGCCAGTTTCATCCTTGATTGCACTTATATTCAGCCATTGTAAATATTCCTCACCATTTTTTCGCCGATTCCAAATTTCGCCTTGCCACATCCCTTTCTGTTTTATGCACTCCCACATTGCAACATAAAAATCACGGGATTGTCTGTGGCTTCTCAGTATATTAGGCTTTTCGCCAAGTACTTCTTCAGCTGTAAAACCTGTCACCGCTGTAAACGCAGGATTAACCGCTTTAATAATCCCTTTCTGGTCAGTGACTAATATTCCTTGACCTGTGCAATTAAACACCTCAGAAGAAAGACTTAATTTGTCATGATAGAGCATCCAAATAACTAAAATTAAGCTTGCCAGCGCTACTTGAGATAAGAGCATAAAACCAATCGAGTATTGTCCTGTAATGGCATGAATAACTGACAGTAATAGCGGTGGAAAAAAGCCGCCTAATCCCCCCATCATCGACACAATTCCATTAACGATCCCGGCCTGCTTATTAAAATATTGTGGAACTAGTTTGAATATGACACCATTCCCGGTGCCCGAAGCAATGGCAATCACTAGACTTCCAACGGTATATAATGCAATCGTTGGAGAAAAAGCTAGAATAATTGCAGCTGCGGTAAACAGCGAGAATATACCAATGAGTAAGTATAAAGCATTGAAGCGATCCGCGAGCCAGCCACCGACAGGCCTCATAAATGTGGCTATTCCAATAAATCCAGCTGTTCGCATGCCCGCATCTACTTTTGATAGTTCGAAGTTCGAGACAAGAAAATTGGGTAAATATACTGTAAAGGCAACAAACGAGCCAAAGGTAATAAAATATAGCAGAGAGAATAACCAAAGTTTTTCGTTTTTATAAACCCCTTTGATTTGATCCATAATTGGCGTTTTCACTCGAACTTCTTTGCGATCCCCCCATATAAAATTCAATGCAGCAAATACAAGCAATATAATTAAATATAATTTTACAGCTACCGACCAGCCTAACGCAGTCGCTACTAACGGTGCTGAGAACGTTGTCACTGCCGTACCCAAATTGCCTAATCCATAAATACCATTGACTAAACCGTGGCGTTCTTTCGGATAATATTTCGGCAATGAAGTGACACCAACAGAAAAAATAGAGCCGCCGATACCAAGAAAGAGGCCTCCAATAATTAAATCTGTCGTAGTAGAAGCTTCACTAATATAATAAACAGGAAAGAGCAACGCTATAAAACTTATTAGAAAAACGAGTCGAGCCCCGATGATATTCGCATAGTAGCCAAAAGGAATTCGCAATATTGAACCTAAAACAACAGGCAGCGCCGTAATAATTGCAATTTGGCTGACAGGTATATCAATATCCTCACTCATAAATGGCAATAAAGAAGAAATAATAACCCAAACTGCAAAGCCAACGACTAGATTCAAAGTCTGTAATGGCAATTGTACTTTTCTAATCAAACACATCACCTTTTCTTGGTTAGTGAATGAATAAAGCTGGGTTCCCCTTCCCATATCTATACTATATCGCATCTTTTCGACCAATTTTAATAGGGGGACTCCCCTGTTCATGACCGTAAATTCCCTATACTTCTAAATAAGCAGCTTAACATTGTTTTTTTGCAATCAAAAAGTCCCGGACTGCTCAAAATGGAGCCAGCCCGGGACTTTTGTTCAAAACACAAAACTTATCACATATTTGCGCGTACACGTTCAAATAGCACATTATTTTCGAGATGGACATGTTCAAATGTATCTTTTTCAAGTTGTTCCAAACGTGCATATACTGTTCGGTATGTCCCACACGCCTCATCAGGAGGTGTGAAATTATTGGTAATGTCACGAAGTTCATTTAATAATCGCCCTGCATTTTCATGTTCTTCCTCTAGTTCAAAAATATGTGGTCTTACTTGTTCTTTCAACACTGCCGACGGATTCTTCAAAAATTCTAGAATAAGCGGAAACACATTTTCATCCTCATCCGCTGTATGTTCAAGCAGTTCATCGCGTAATTTTTTGAATATTTCTTGGACACGTAGTAAATGCGGATGGCCATCTCCATGAACGCGAGCAACTTTTGTTATATATGGTGTAAGTGCTGGTAATTCTCTTTCTAACTCTTCATGATACTTTTCTTGAATATAAGCAATTAACGTCTTTTCTCCGAATGAAGCAGGCGCCATACTTTCGCGACGTTCACTCTTCTCCTCTACCTCTTTAATTAGATCGAGTACTTCCGCCGGATCAAGATTACGAGCTTCTGCCGCTTTCTGCAAAGATACTTTCCCACCACAGCAAAAGTCAATACGTAAATTTCTAAACAAATCCGTACTTTTAGGTAATGCTGTTGCGATATCTGAAACTTGGGTCTCTAGTGTAATTTGGATCATGCTTTATTCCTCCTTCTGGTCACTAATTACATTGTAACGAAGATATATAGTCCGGGTTGTGATTGTAATCACAAGTGAATGTTTTGAACTTCCTATTCCAATAAGGTTCAAAACATTCGCTTGTCAGCACCGAGAAGATGAAGCGCTACTTGAGGAAGGCGGAAGCGCAAGTGTACGTAGTTGGTACACGCGAACCGTACTTCCCAAGTTCGCTTTATATTCGATGTCGATTACGCTACGTTAGCCTAATCATCGTGATCACAAGTGAATGTTTTGAACTTCCTCTAATCGTCAAATGATCAATGTATGTAATTGCTGTGACAATGCATGCTGATCTGCTTCGTTCATGACTTGCACAGTCATAGGAAATAGTATTGATTCTTCCTTCACAAAGTGAATGGTCAAAATTTCAAATGCTTCCCCGGCATCGCGCGAAATAGTAGACATTTCACTCAAGCTATAACTATGCTCGCCGGCTGAATGATAGAGAAAATGATCCAAATATGCCGTAATTTCTCCATGCTCATGCTCGATTGACACGAGTGGACCTTGCTCATAACCGATAAACTGGCCGAGTAATGGAAAGAAAAAACGTTCTTCCTTTTTAGTATGTTGTTCGAATGTAACCTTGAAAACATCAATGAGCTGTCGCAGCCGTGTAAACTCCTGTCTGGCCTGCTCAATACCATACTTATAATTTTGTAAATTCAACACAATCGTATGCCATTCATGCATCAAATATGATAAATAACGATGCTCATTTTCAAGTATACGCATAGCTGGTACGGTGCTTTGAAACGGATTTCCAGACATTTAACTCCAACCCTTCCTTGAAATGATTTCACTTTCAATGCTACGCGATCTTTTAGTTCGTTCAAAAATCTAGTAGTTTCTTTTTTAATGCATATTCTACTAGCTCAGGTCGCGTTTTTAAATTCAACTTTTCCATCAATTTCGCTTTGTAAGATTCCACAGTTTTTACGGATATAAAGAGCATCTCTGCAATTTCTTTATTTCCATATCCTTTAGCAACAAGTGGCAAAATTTCAATTTCACGCGTTGTCAGTATTTGAAATGGATCACTTTCATCCGTTGTTTGATATTTGTTTACAAATTCACGGACGAGCGAATTTGCCATCTTCGGATGAATATAGATACCGCCTTGATAAACCATCCGCATCGCTGTTACCAATTCTTCATCCGGCGAATTTTTTAATACATAGCCTCTTGCACCCTTTTTAAGCACATGAAACAAATACTCCTCGTCATCAAACATCGTTAAGATCACTATTTTCGTATTAGGGAAATCTTCGTTGATTTTTGCAGTAGCAATCAATCCACTTTCTCCAGGCGGCATACTCAAATCCATCAGCAAAATATCTGGTTGATGCCTTGCTACCATTTTATAGGCCTCAATTCCATCTGCTGCAGTGGCTACAACCTCCATATCATTTTGATAGTTAAGAATCATGGCAAAACCGCTTCTCACGACAGCGTGGTCATCTGCGATTACAATTTTCACTTCGTATTCCCTCCATTTCAATGTCGGTCCAGAAGGTCAACATTCACGATCCGAATGAGGCTGAAGGATTGGGATATGTAAATGTACCGTTGTCCCCTTTCCTAACTCCGAAGCAATCGTAAGCTGTCCGTTTACAAGTTCAGCACGTTCTCTCATACCATAAAAGCCAAGTCCCGTTCCTCGTGAATCTCTCATATTAATATTAAAGCCAATTCCTTGATCGGCAACAATTAATTCTAAATTTTGCTTAGATTCAAAAAGACGAACACTGATTTCATCAACATTTGCATATTTTAATGCATTCAAAATCGTTTCCTGACAAATCCGGTACACGACAGTTTCAATTTCATTGTTGTAGCGTGAACCATGTAATTCTGCAACAAATTGAACGAGCACACCATAATTTTTTGTAATCCACTTAAAATGTGAGCGAAATGCGGCTTCTAATCCTAAATCATCTAATGATGCTGGTCGAAGCTCAACGGAAAGATTACGAATTTGCTCCAGTAGTCGAGCAAGGGAGGCTTCAGTTTGACAAATCTTTTGCAAAACATTATCTTGAATCTCTAAATATTTTAAAAGCCGCAAATCGACAAGCGAGCTTAATAGTTCTTGTGCTACACTATCATGTAATTCACGAGAGATACGTTTCCGTTCATCCTCTTGCGCTTTAATAATACTTTTCATCATCTTATTTCGATAAAGCGACTCTTGCGTTACTAGTTGATTGGTCAAGTCACGAAGCATCAAAACGTGGGTACCTGAATCGGGATCAATGATTTGAAAACTTGCTGAAAATGGAACGTTCTCTTTACTTTTTGTCTCGAGATATATTTGGAATGAAGTACGATCTGCCATCGGATCAGATAAGTAGCATTTCATACAAGTCATAAGTTCCTCTTCACTCGTGTAGCCCCTACATGCAATACAAAATGTATTGTCTTCTCTCGTTTGTATTTTTTCAAGCACATTGGGATCCAATATATACTCAGCGGCAGGGTTCATACCAATCATTATTCCTTGTGCATCGAAAAAAAACATTGCTTCCGAACTGTTGTGAAATAAGCTCTCCATTAGCTTTGTTATATTTTTAATAGGCAACAAGGTCAATTGAATGTCAGCTCCTTAATCCCGAAGTCACCAAATTGGCCGTCCAAAAATCCACATAAATCTTTAATCGTTTGTTTGGTCATGGTCTCTTTCCCACGATAACCTACAAGCAGTACACCAGTGACGCGTTCCATGTGAAATAGCGGAATGGCGACTAAACTATCTAAGCGTTCCGCGACAATAATCGGATAATTAAAAAGATCTTCTTTTTGTAACTCATCTTTCACACGAGAAACCAACATCGGTTTACCCGTTTTGAACACAACTCCAGCAACTCCCTTCCCAGACTGTAATATAATCCGTTTATATCGGTCATTCAAATTGCCCGATGCATACTGCCACGTAATTCCAAAGCTATCCGCTGCGGATTGTGCGAAAGCAAGGGAAACATAATGATAGCCGAACTGTTCTCGTATTTGATCTATTTTTGTTTGAAAATAACGATCTGCTTGCTTCATATCTACATCTCCTATCCTAACCGTAAACACATACGAGTGTATGTAACCCCTAGCTAACGCGATGTCCATAAATATTCATATTTGAACCCACGTTAGCGATTTGGGGGCGATTTTTTCTTATTTCTTAGATATACGTGGTCGATGCCTTCTATAAAGAATATAGCTTCTCCGTGTATAATTCAAGGGAACACTCCATACATGAACTAAGCGAGTAAACGGCCAAAAAGCCAAAATCAAAAAGCCAAACAGGATATGAATTTTAAAGGATATAGGCACATAGGACATGAATGACGGATCCGGGCTAAATACGAGTAAACCACGGAACCACACAGAAATTGTTTCACGATAATCGAAATCTGGCTGCACAACGTTCGTAACGAGGGTCGCATACATCCCCATAAAAACAATGAATAATAGCAATAAATTTACAATTATATCCGAAGCTGAGCTTAGTCTGCGAATTGATCTAGTCGTTAAACGACGTGAAGTTAATATGACCATGCCTGCCAAAGTAACAAATCCGAATGCCCCTCCGCCATACATTGCACCCAAATGATATAAATGATCATTCACTCCCAAAGCGTTCATCCACGACTTCGGGATACCAAGACCTGCAATATGACCCATTATGACTGGAATAATGCCTATATGAAACAATATACTACCAATAACTAATTGTTTTTTTTCGATAAATTCACTGGACTTAGCTGTCCAATTGAATTGATCATAACGAAATCTGAAAATATGTCCAACAATAAATATGACGATACACAAATAAGGAAAAATTACCCAAACGAATTGATCAATCATATTCATAGAGTGCCTACCTCCTCTTCAAGGCACAACTTGAATGTCTCCCTTAATGCTTTAACTACATAAAAATACGGATTTCCCTGTTTTTCCAAAGCTTGTAGAAGCCCGTATGTACCGTCCTCCAATACAGCTACTAATGTCTTCAGGCTGTCCTCGGAATGTTTATGACGGATCCAATCGGCAGCATACAAAAATTCACACATCAGCGGCAAATAATCAGGCAACTCGCCTTCAGTAATTTCAAGACCATACATCTCATACGTTATTTTTAACTTTGCAAGCATTTGTCCGCGCTCTTTGGCATCTTCCAATTTGGCATAGGTCATATATAAGGTTGATTGTTTTTGGAAATCAAAGGTCTGCACGTATAGTTCTTCTATCTCATCCATACTGAGCTGTCGTATCTTACTCCAATAGACTTCTACTTGCTCCATAATGGAAGGAGGCATTCCCATCTCCATCTCCAGATGCCCAAACGTATGTTTATCGGGATAAGACAATTGTTGCGCAAAAAATCCAAATATTTGTTTATGATTAGCAAGCTTGATGAGATCAATCACGCCAAATCCCCCCGTAAAAGTTTTCTTCGTATAGTTTCTTACCACTTTTGGTCGTTTCTGAGGGGGACGATGGACCGCAGCCATCACAATCTAAGCCAAATCCTTCTGACCCTTGCGCGCGATATGGATCCATATACCCTTCCTTACGGGAGGTCGGGATGACGAAACGGTCCTCATACTTAGCGATCGCTAACAAACGGTACATCTCCTCCACCTGATGAGCAGATAAACCTATACGCTCTAATCGGTTAAGTTCAAAATCATGCTTTGAAAACTTCGCGCGCATATAGGAACGCATCATCGCCATACGCTGTAATGCCTCTTTGACTGTTTTCGTATCACCAGCGGTTAACAAATTAGCTAAATATTGAATCGGTGTTCGCATTTCTTCAATCGCTGGAAAGATCATATCTGGGTTTTTAATCGAATCTTTACCTTCAAAATGATTCATAATTGGACTAAGTGGCGGCACATACCATACCATCGGCAATGTACGATATTCCGGATGTAACGGAAAAGCCAACTTGTACTCAATGGCTAATTTGTAGACAGGAGAATTTTGGGCAGATTCAATCCAATCTTCTGAGATCCCATCCTTGCGGGCTTGTTCAATGACTGCCGGATCGTTCGGGTCAAGAAATAGATCACATTGCGCCTGATACAGATCCTGTTCATTCGGTGTTGAAGCAACCTCTGATACGCGATCAGCATCGTATAACAATACACCAAGATAGCGAATCCGCCCTGTACAAGTTTCCGAGCAAACCGTTGGCAAACCTGCCTCAATTCGTGGAAAACAAAACGTACATTTTTCTGCTTTGTTTGTTTTCCAGTTAAAGTAAACCTTTTTATATGGGCAACCCGTCATACAATAGCGCCACCCTCTGCAGGACTCTTGATCTACAAGTACGATCCCATCCTCATCTCGTTTGTAGATCGCACCGGATGGACAAGAAGCAACACAACTGGGATTCAAACAATGCTCACATAACCGTGGCAAGTACATCATGAACGATTGCTCAAAATTAAATTTAATTTCCTCTTCAATTTTTTCAATATTCGGGTCTTTTGGGCCTGTAATATGTGCTCCCGCTAGATCGTCTTCCCAGTTTGGCCCCCAATTCAAGTCCATATATTCACCTGAGATAACCGACTTAGCTCGCGCAACTGGTTGATGCTTCTTCTCCCCCGAGTTAGTAAGCTTTTCATAATCATAAGTCCAAGGCTCATAATAATCTTTCATTTCAGGCATGTCTGGGTTGTAAAAAATTTTCCCTAGCGCAATTTTGGATAACTTGCTTCCAGACTTTAGCTCTAACTTACCTTTCCGCAGCGACCAACCACCCTTGTAGTGCTCTTGATCTTCCCAGCGCTTCGGATAGCCAATACCTGGCTTTGTTTCCACATTATTAAACCACATATATTCTGCGCCTTCACGATTTGTCCAAGTCGTCTTGCATGTGACGCTGCACGTATGACAGCCGATACATTTATCCAGATTCATCACCATTGCGATTTGCGCTTTAATTCTCAAGCCAGTTTACCTCCTTCATTTTACGAACGGCAACGTACACATCGCGTTGATTACCGATCGGACCGTAGTAATTAAATCCATAGCTTAACTGTGCATATCCACCCACCATTTGGGTCGGTTTCATATGAATTCTTGTAGGCGCATTATGGCTACCACCGCGTTCATTCGTAATTTCTGAACCAGGAACCTGAATATGCTTGTCTTGTGCATGATACATGAACAGCGTTCCCTTAGGCATTCTGTGGCTAACAACTGCTCTTGCTGTCACAACACCATTTCGGTTATAGACTTCAACCCACGCATTATCTTCAATTCCGTATGGTTCCGCATCTTCATTACTCATCCATACCGTTGGACCACCGCGAAACAATGTCAGCATATGCAGATTATCCTGATATGTACTATGAATGTTCCACTTCCCATGCGGGGTCAAATACCGAAGTACTAGAGTGTCCTTACCTCCGGTAATTTGTTTGTCCCGAGGACCAAATACCATTGGGGGCAATGTTGGCTTATAGACAGGCAATGCCTCACCATACTGCAAAAAAATCTCATGATCGATATAAAATTGCTGGCGTCCAGTTAATGTTCTAAATGGTACAAGTCGCTCTATATTGGTCGTAAAAGGCGAATATCTGCGTCCTAATTTGTTCGAGCCGCTGAATACAGGCGTCGGTATGACCTCACGCGGCTGCGCTGTTATACTTTCGAATGTGATTCGCTCAGCAGCTCGATCGGCAGATATATCCTTCAGTGTGACACCAGTGTCCTGTTCAGCTGATTCCCAAGCACGCTGCGATACTTTTCCATTCGTTGCTGATGAAAGATGCAGCATTGCATTGGCTGCCTGTCTAGCTGTATACAGCTTCGGCAAATCGTTTTTGATGGACTCATCGAAGTATGTTCCATTAATTTTTTTCAAGTCTTCATATTCTTCTTTTACAGAGAAAGAGACACCATGTGCTCCAACTTTCCCTGACGCCAATGATGGCCCCAAAGTAACATACTTATCATAGATTTGCGTATAATCCCGCTCTACAACAGTAAAGTTCGGCATCGTTTTACCGATTTCCGGCTTGATCTGTCCCTTTTTCCAATCCTTGACTTCACCAAATGGTTGAGCAATTTCACTTGGGGTATCATGAGCAAGCGGTGTTGTCACCACATCCTTATACACGCCCGGTAGATGATCTTTGGCCATTTCAGACAATGACGCCGCTAACGTCCGATAAATATCCCAATCTGATTTCGATTCCCATAACGGATCAATGGCTGGATTGAATGGATGTACAAATGGATGCATATCTGTTGATGATAAGTCCACCTTCTCGTACCAAGTCGCCGCAGGCAACACAATATCCGCATAGATTGGCGTTGATGTCATCCGAAAATCTAACGCAACAAGCAAGTCAAGTTTTCCTTCAACTTCATCTCGCCAAACGATTTCCGTTGGCTTCTCATCTTCATTCGCTGTTGACAGTAAACCATTGCTTGTGCCTAGCAAATGCTTCATGAAATATTCCTGGCCTTTGGCAGAGCTGGAAAGCAAGTTAGAACGCCAAACAAACAACGTACGCGGGAAGTTTTCAGGTGCATCCGGGTCTTCCACAGCAAACTTTGTTTCTCCAGAAACAACTTGTTCATAGGCATGCTCAATAATTTCGGCATTTGTCGTCTTTCCATTGGCTGCTGCTTCGTCAGCAAACGAAAGGCTACTTTTATCAAATTGTGGATACGAAGGCAGCCATCCTAGTCTCGCTGCCAGTACATTGTAATCAGCAGGATGTTGATATTGAATGTCACCGCCTGTAGGTGATTTCAATGAGTCGTTGTTCATCTCCTCATACTTCCATTGATCTGTGGCAAAGTAAAAGAAAGAAGTTGCATTTTGTAATCGCGGCGGTGCTTGCCAATCTCGAGCAAAAGCTATTGTAGACCAGCCTTCAATCGGACGACATTTTTCTTGACCGACATAATGAGCCCATCCTCCGCCATTCACACCCTGTGAAGCTGTTAATATGACCAAGTTGAGAATAGAGCGATAAATCGTATCACTATTAAACCAATGGTTGATACCCGCCCCCATAATAATCATTGATCGCCCGCCAGTATCCAATGCATTTTGTGCAAATTCCCTAGCTATTTGTACGACTAACGAAGCTTTCACACCTGTAATATTTTCCTGCCAAGCAGGTGTATAATGTGAACCTGCATCATCATAGCCCGAAGCTTCATGCTTACCACCTGCTCGCTTAATGCCATATTGACTTAACATTAAGTCGTATACAGTCGTGACAAGATGAGTCGTTCCATCCTGCAGCGTTAGCTGCTTCGCCGGAATGGAGCGAACGAAAGTGCCATTTTCCTTATTATCAAAAAAGGGAAACACGATCTCTTGCCATTCGGCTTCTTGACCTTCAACAGATAGAGCAGGCTCGATTCGAGTTCCATCCTCTCGCTCAAGGATCAGATTCCATTTCTTATCCTTTTCCCAGCGCTGGCCCATCGTTCCATTAGGTACGATGATTTCATCTGTGTTCTGATCAATAATTACTGACTTCCATTCAGCATGCTCCGATGTATGTCCCATATCGCTTGCACGCAAAAACCGTCCCGCCTTATACTTATTCTCGTACGGTTCTAGCAGGATTAGAAACGGCATGTCTGTATATTGTTTGGCATAGTTAAGAAACATTTCTTCTTGTCGTTGCATATAAAACTCTTCCAAAATAACATGTGTCATTGCTTGAGCAAGTGCAGCATCAGTTCCAGGATGAGGCGCTAACCAATTATCTGCGAATTTCACATTTTCCGCGTGGTCAGGAGCTACCGACACGACCTTTGTCCCTTTATAACGTACCTCTGTCATAAAGTGAGCATCTGGTGTCCGCGTCAAAGGAACATTCGAGCCCCACATAATTAAATAACCAGAGTTATACCAATCTGATGATTCTGGTACATCCGTCTGTTCTCCCCAAATTTGCGGAGATGCTGGCGGTAAATCAGCATACCAATCATAAAAACTGAGCATTTGACCGCCTAATAAAGAGATGAATCTAGCACCGGAGGCATAACTGACCATAGACATCGCTGGAATCGGTGTAAACCCAGCAATACGGTCTGGACCATATTTCTTAATTGTATATATTAATTGAGCTGAAATTAATTGAACTGCATCTTGCCACAATACACGAACATGCCCACCTTTACCGCGAGCTTGTTTATAGGATTGCGATTTTTCAGGATTTTCTACAATGCTTGCCCAAGCTTCGATCGGATCTCCATGTTCCTCCAATGCTGCTTTCCATAGCCGCCACAATCGACCGTGCATATACGGATACTTCACACGCAACGGACTATATTCATACCATGAAAATGAAGCACCTCTAGGACAGCCTCGCGGTTCAAACTCCGGCATATCTGGCCCACAAGAGGGATAATCAATTTGTTGATTCTCCCATGTAATAATTCCATTTTTCACAAAAACCTTCCAACTGCAGGATCCTGTGCAATTGACACCATGCGTTGTACGCACAACTTTGTCATGCGACCATCTGCCGCGGTACATATTTTCCCAATCTCTACTTTTTTCCTCCAGAATAGACCAGTTGTTTGAATAGCTTTCTAACGGCTTAAAAAATGAGAGACCAAATTTTCTTTTCATCTGATGCAAGCACTCCTTCATTTTAGAATGAATTACTTGAAGGGGAATCCAACTATTTTCATTCTTATAATCTAAGTATGGAATGCTTTGGAACGACTTCAAATAAGGGAATTCCCTGTACATGAGAAGAAATGCCCTATTCATACAATTTTATATTGGTTTTAAATGTTGTAGCTTATAATGGGTAATTATGCAGGGATTATTGAGGACACAAAGCATGCCGAGGAGGTATAAAAAATTTACGAATTCCTTAAAGTAGAGGCGCAAGCTATTTTCAATAAATATAACTTCTTAGTGTTGGATGGATTCCATCACTACAGAAACAGAAAAAAGACTGGAGGTTGGTTTGGGCAGATCGCCGACCAGTTTCCAGTCTTTGGTGAGTTTGAGGACAGTAATTTCGGGTGAAGACAGTTATTTAGGTTGGTGGATAGGAATTATTAGTTAGTTAAACTTCCGTTGTCTTAACGCTTCATACAACAATACCGTCGTCGCCATCGCTACATTCAACGATTCACTATTACCCTCCATCGGGATAATAACCGTTTTATTCACTAGCGCTTCTACTTCACTAGACAGACCATCTCCCTCACTACCCATAACAAGCCAAGATCCAGCCTGCCAATTGTAGCTATAGCAATTATCCGTTGCCTGCAGGCTTGTCCCTACAATGTGAATACCTTGCTCCTTAGCCTGCTGAATATAAGATATTAGATCACCTTCGATAATCGGCAAATGAAATAGCGAGCCCATCGTTGAACGGACCGTCTTCGGATTGTATAGATCAACGCAGCCTTTACCGAGAATTACTGCATTGGCTCCAACAGCGTCGCTACTGCGAATAATCGTGCCTACATTTCCAGGATCACGTACACCGTCTAAGACAACGACTAGACCTTTTTTATCGAATAACGCTTCCTCGGAAACTTTGAATTTCCCTAGTACAGCAAAAATTGGCGGAGCAGATTCCGTTCCAGTACATTTGGCCATTACTTGCTTCGATGCTTTATACCACTGCGTATAATGTGGTACTTGATCACTTATTGCCGCAATTTCTTCAGGCAAACCGCGTTCAGTATCATAGACAATCGCTTCGATTTCAGCTCCAGATGATACTGCCTCTTTCACAAGATGAATTCCCTCTATAATAAACATATTTTGGCGATCACGATTTTTCTTCTCCAGTAATGATGACCATAGCTTGACACGTTCATTTGCAACGGAGGAAAGAAGTAGATGTTCTCTCGTCATTTTAATTCACAGACCTTCCTCAAATTTGTTCAATAAGTTGAATGATACCCCATTTAACTGGGAACAGTAAAGCTATAACCGTCAAATTTAACAATATGCTTTCTGGGGTCATCTCCTCAAGATTAATGAATACGATTAGGGGGCACTATTTGCATGCAAAATTTTGATCTAAGACAAGCTATTATTCAACGCGTTCAAGAGAGCAGCATAACTGAATTAAATGAGACGATTACAGATTCCGTAGATGCTGATGAACGAGCGTTGCCAGGACTAGGCGTTCTATTCGAGATTATCTGGAAAGATGCGAATGAAACATTACAAACTTCTATGGTCAATACGCTTTTCGAACATTTGCAATCGGATCATAATTCTACAACAGCATCACCATCGTATTAACGTTCCATATATGGTCTAGTTTCGTATACAACGACGCCATTCACAATTGTCGTATGGACGCAGGGAATCTGGTGGAAGTGGTCGACAATAATAATGTCGGCCGCTTTGCCAACTGCAATAGATCCAAGCTGATCCGCTATTCTCATTGCCTCTGCAGGATACAATGTTGCTAGCTTCGTTGCTTCATGAAGTGGTAGCACCTCATCGTTAGCAAGCTTGAAAATCGCTTGTAGTATAGACGAAGGATGATAATCAGAACATATAATATGCGCCGCTCCATGCTGCAATGCCTCGACTGCTTTCAAATTATTATCATGCGATCCCCCACGAACGACATTCGGAGCACCTACGCACACTTTCATCCCACTACTTGTTGCATATTGCGCTACTTCTAATGTGATCGGAAACTCACTTACGCTTACCCCACTTTGCACTGCTTGATCAATTTTCGCAATCGTATCATCATCATGTGAAGCAACGGCAATGTTGCGCTCATTGGCTAATATTGCTAACTGTTTCAAATGACTCCAATCTACTTCGCTTTGTCGCTCTAGCAGTTCATCAACGATAACTTTTACTTCATCAGAGGTTATGCCTTGATTTTTCATAACATACTTTTCAAATGAACCTGGCGCCCGGTATTGTCCTTGTCCAGGTGAATGATCCATATAAGATAAATAATGAATGTAGTTTTCATTAATATATTGCTCGACAATAGGTAGCCCTGCATGATAGGTCACCTCAAACCGTAAATGAATACGATTCCTTACCATTCCCCGCTCCGTATTATAGCGATGAATAAGCTGAACTAACTCAGTCATAAGGTTAACGCCTCGTAGACTTAGCCCCACACCTAGAGATAATGAATGATACATCGTTGTAATACCATGAAGTGGTAGCTTTCGTTCAAATTCTAGCAAAGACAGCTCAAGCGGAAATATGGTGTTAGGTCTAGGCTGCACTTCCTTTTCGATCGCGTCACAATGAATATCTATTAATCCGGGTAATACATAGTGACCCGTAGCTTCAATAATTCTTGCCTGAGGATACTCTAATAACCAATCTGCTACTTGAGCTTCCACTGTTATAATCTGCTCAATTAACCCGTGATGTATGACGATCGAAGCTTGAATAGTCTCAACCTCAGTTACTATATTACCATTATGAATAAGTATATATTTAGCATCCTGAGCTATCGTTAATTTCTCACTAGATTGCATTGTCATAAAGGACCCTCGACTTCCTACTTCATTTACAATTACATTATATTTCTATTATATGGTTATTTTACATATTTATCTAGTGCACAAAGAAAAACAATGGATGTTTTGAACTACCCCAGCATATTAGAGGCTCAGAACCAAAATCAGCGCTTGAGTATCAATCTAGATTGTTTTTTTTCTTCAGTCGATGGATAACGGACACCAGATACCTTATTTGTTGTTTATGCCTCTAATATCGATCATTTTTATCTCGTCGAGCACTAATTACTGCGTTGAACATAGTAAAAAGCCTACTTCAATTGTTGCATTGAAGTAGGCTTTTCATAATAGCATCATATATAAAAAATGTTATCTTTACATAATTTCAAAGTCACGTTTACCTAGAGGGCGAAGCGCTGGCTTTTCGCAGCTGCTCTTCATCATATAATGTTTCCCCTCTGCTGCTGCATCATGAATACCATGCATAGCCTCAAGTACGTGATAGCCTAATTGACCACTCGCTCGATGACTGCGTCCTTCAATAATTGCTGCTGCCATGTCTGCGGCACCCAAGCCTCGACTATTATCTGTATTACTGAATAAATACGGAATGTTCGTCCATTCTGAAGCTCCAGCTCGGTTAATTTTAATTTCCCCACCGAAATTGTTAGGGTCTGGAACCAATAATGTTCCTTGGCTACCGTAAACTTCAATTCTTGGCAATGTCGATTGTCCTGGTGTATCAAATGTTGTAAGTATCGTTCCCATTGCTCCACAAGCAAAATCCAATACTCCAGCAATATGAGTTGGAACTTCTACTTTAATCTTCGTGCCGTGCTTTGGCTGACTTGTAATTGTACGCTCAGGATAAGAGATATTAGCAGAGCCTGTCACTCGCGTAAGTGGCCCTAGCATCGCAACTAAAGCCGTCAAGTAGTATGGACCCATATCAAACATCGGTCCTCCACCAACTTGATAGTAAAATTCAGGATTTGGATGCCAACGTTCATGACCGCCCGTTAACATAAATGCAGTTGCACCAATTGGTGTTCCAATCCAACCGTCTTCGATTACTTTAATCGCAGTTTGAATTCCGCCTCCTAGAAACGTATCCGGTGCACTACCTACATATAGTCCCTTTTGCTCTGCTATCGCATTAACTTGCTCCGCTTCTTCACGGGTTACTGTAAATGGTTTTTCGACGTACACATGCTTACCAGCTTCAAGAGCTCGAATGCTTACACTTGCATGCGCTTGCGGAATAGTTAAATTAATGACCATCTGAACATCTGGATCAGCCATTAACTCATCGACAGAGTAACCTTTAATCCCATGCTGCTCTGCTTTTTCAACCGCACGTTGTACATCCAAATCTGCAATAGCGATAACTTCCATAGAATCGAATTTACTACCATTTTCCAAATAAATGCCACTAATATTTCCTGCTCCGATAATACCAACCTTAATTTTATCCATTCCTGCAGTCACCCTTATCCTCACATATCAGTTTTAGTATTGAGTATTTATAAATTCATCCTGCACTTACTTCGTTATCAAAGCCCGCTTTTTGAACTACCTCTTAAAATGAAGGTTCAAAACATTTGCTTGTCAGCACCAAGAAGATGCCCCACAGCGGAAACGAGTAGCACAGCGTACGTTTTGTGTACGTGAGCACACGCAGGCTTTCGATGGGGGGCATATTCGATGCCGAATATGCTACGTCAGCCTAATCATCGTGATCACAAGTGGATGTTTTGAACTACCTCTTAAAGTTGATTGTCTTGCATACCTGTGTAGGCAGCTTTGGTTGCTTCCCCCGCTTGCGCTAACGTTTTTCCTTCTGCACTCCATAAGAAGCCGCGACGCATCATTTCTTTCACTTCATCAATTTCCATAATATTCGCTTGATGACCAAGTGAATTATAGTATACACGTCCAACGCCCCAACGTTTCGTCCAAACGACCGGCATATCTACTGCCTTATTCAAAGCATGCGGACCATCTACAATCGGGAAGCGAGTTGTCGCTAGTACCTCTACCGCTGGATCAACATGCATATAATATTGCTCAGTTGATACTCCAAAATTATTTATTCCTTCAACTAAAGGGCTGGTGCTATTGTTAATTTCCACTGTATATTGAACGCCATCATTACCAGGGTGAGCAACCCACTGACCACCTGTCATGAACTGCCAATCTACATTTTTACGGAACGAATCACACATTCCACCATGACAGCCCGCAAGACCTACTCCACTTTGTACAGCTATGGAAACATTATCAACTAGCTTCTGATCGATTTCTCCCATCGTCCATGCTGGAATAATCAGATCTAGACTTTTCAAATATTCAACATCAGCAAATGCCTCCAATGATGATTGAACATCAACCTGAAATCCTTCTGCTTCTAGCTGTTGTTTGAATATTGCCGCCACTTGCTCCGGTTGATGGCCATCCCATCCACCCCATACGATCAATGCCTTACGCATATCTATTCCCCCTAAAAATTTTTCGTATCGTATAATTGATAGCTTCCTTGTAACGAAAAGTTACTTCGGAAGCATATGCCTACTAAACTTCACTAATGGCTACCCATCTGCGTTCATCAATCGAACGTTCAACAGCTTCCAGCACTTCTTGACATTTCACACCATCTACAAAGTTAGGACTTGGTTGTCTGTCTTCTTCAAATGCTTTCATAAGTTCTACCATCTCATGTGTGAATGTGTGCTCATAACCGATTGTATGCCCTGCTGGCCACCAAGCATCCATATAAGCATGCGGGGCATCAGTTGCAAGTACGCGACGGAAGCCTTGCACATCAGGAGCATCGTCAGTGAAGTATACTTCTAGTTCATTCATACGTTCAAAGTCAAAACGTATACTACCTTTGCTACCATTAATCTCAAATCCGTTCGTACAGCGATGTCCACCTGCAAATCTAGTAGCTTCAATGCTACCTAGTGCTCCGTTCTCGAAACGTGCCATCATAAGTGTTGCATCATCAACAGTTACTGGACCCATTTCAGTAGAATTCGTGCCGCCAGTTGCACTAAGACCTGTCATAGCTGTAGCAATTGGACGCTCTTTAATAAATGTATCACTCATACCGATAACTTCCTGGAATTCGCCGACTAAGAAGCGAGCCATATCGATAACATGTGCTCCTAAGTCACCAAGCGATCCTGAACCAGCAATTTCTTTTTGTAGTCGCCATACAAGCGGGAATTGTGGATCCATAATCCAATCTTGTAAAAACTGTCCACGGAAATGATAAATTTGACCGATTCGCCCTTCTTCAATTAGTTTTTTAGCTAGTTGAACAGCAGGTGCAAAACGATAGTTGAAGCCTACCATATGCTTCACACCAGCGGCTTCAGCCTCCGCTAGCATTTCTCTTGAATCAGCCAATGTAAGTGCTAATGGCTTTTCACAAAATAGATGCTTACCAGCTTTAGCAGCAGCTACGGCAATTTCCTTATGCGCATCACTTGGTGCATTGATATCAATAAGATCAATATCATCTCGCTTTAATAGCTCTTTCCAATCTGTAACAGCCTCTTCCCATCCGAATTGCACTCTAGCTTGCTCGAGTGCCTCTGGATTACGACCACATATTACCTTCATCTCAGGTGCAACCGAATGTGGGAAGAACATTGGCAACACACGGTATGCATTACTATGTGCTTTCCCCATAAATTTATATCCAACCATACCAACGCGAACTTTTTTCATTATAATTTCCACCCTTCATATTAAGTTATTGTACGTGTTCAAAAAGTAGGCTTTCGAAAATAGAGAAGATGTAATTATGAGCTTTTTCTAACGACTAGTTTTACAGGTAATATGCGACTTTTTAATTGCTCTTGATCAATGGTTAATTCTCGATCATTGGTTCGTTCTAGTAGCATACTTGCCGCTTGTACGCCCATATCATAAAAAGGAACTGCTACGGATGATAATTTTGGTGAAACAATGCGTGCCCCATCCGAATCATCATAACCAATAATGCGGTAATCCTTCCCCGCTTCAAGACCATGGTTAGCTAATCCCTCCATGACACCTATCGCCATTCGATCATTAGCAGCAAATATCCCATCGATATGACCTTCTTTAATCAGAACAACTAACGCTTCGGAAGCAAGAACACCACTTTTCCGGCTATAATTCCCTTCGAAAAGCCATTCTCTATTTATAGCGATACCATGGTCGGCTAATGCGTGGACATAGCCATTGTATCTATCAATACTATTAGAATATTGAACAGGCCCATTCAAAAATGCAATTTGTTTGCTACCGCGCTCAAGAAGATGATTAACTGCTTCATAGCTACCTCGTTCATGATCCCCGTCCACGAATGCATACTGTTTCCCATGGAATTTTTGATTAATAATTACAAATGGATACTCATTATCTTCTAGTTCCTGTAATGCCTCTCGCTCATTTACAGTATCTGTTGCGCCGAGAATGATACAACTGTCGATCTTTTTAGAACGAAATAACCTACTATAATCTTTTTGTCTCGAGGTATCTTGAAAGAGCATAAGAAGATCAACATTTGCTTGTTTAGCCACTTCTGCTATTCCACTTAATATTTCAGAAAAGTAGTAAGTGGAAAACAAATGAACTTTGGGAACATAAGGTAATACGACACCGATATTTCCACTTTTTTGACGGGCAAGTTGCTGAGCAAGCGCATTAAGCTCATAGCCGAGTTGTGCTGCTGCATTCATGACCTTTTCACGCGTTTCCTTCTTGATTGGTCCTACATTATTCATGACGCGTGAAACCGTCGCTTCAGATACTCCCGCGAGCTTAGCAACATCCTTCCTGCTCATTCATTAACCTCCCAAAACTTTTTATTGACTACCTGATATACTCCTTGATAATGAAAAGTACTTCGAAAGCATATGCTTCAACTTTTCATTACTTATAGTTACTGCTACATTGAAATGAAATATGCTGCGAAAGCATGTCTTTTTCTGTTCATATAAACGTTTTAAGTCCAAAGTGTACACGCGTTCATTATTTCATGTAATCGTTTTCCTGTCAATCCCTCAAATGCTCTAAAAATAAATTTAAGGACTAGCTATTCACAAATATTGTCCCGATAAATTTCCATCTGTACAAGGCTAATTCGTCCCACAGATCGCTGTTCACCAAAAAAGATCGCCCCTTAAGGAGCGACCTCTAAAAATTTAGTATTCGGGTTTTTATCTACGGCTGTACGCATCGCATACTCATTTTCGAATAGAGCAACATAATTGTCTTTCTTATCTCGAACGAGCGTAGAATTGATACGGAATTTGCTTGGATCAATCTTCTCATCAACAATCCATCGAGCAAATTGGAACGTCAAACGATGAAGTTGGAGTTCAACACCATACTCGGCTAACATTCGATGCTGGAATACTTCAAATTGCAATTGACCAACTACTCCAAGAATAATTTCGCTGAAATTACCAACGGAATAGAATACTTGAATCGTACCCTCTTCTGTTAACTGATCGATTCCTTTTTGATACTGCTTTTGTTTCAACGCATTTTTCACAGTAACTTTAGCAAATATTTCTGGAGAGAACGTAGGTAGTTCATTGAAAACAATATCGCTACCTTGCGATAAAGAATCCCCAATTCGGAATATACCTGGATCGAACAAACCGATAATGTCACCTGGATAAGCAACATCGACAACATCGCGATCCTGAGCAAGAAACTGCTGTGGCTGAGAAAGCTTAATCGTCTTCCCATTACGCACATGCTTAACGGACATGCCGCGATCGAAACGACCAGAACAAATACGTAAGAAAGCAATACGATCTCGGTGAGCCGGATTCATATTCGCTTGGATTTTGAACACATAGCCGCTGAACTTCTCATCCGATGGTTCAACGAGACCATTGGCACTTAGTTTCGGACCTGGTTTTGGAGCAAGATCCAAGAAGTTATCAAGGAATGTCTGCACTCCAAAATTATTAACCGCACTACCGAAGAAGATTGGCGTCAATTCACCTGAACGAACCTTATCATAATCGAAAGCATCTCCAGCAACATCCAATAGTTCAAGATCAGAGATCAATTGATCAGTTAGAAAATCACCGGCCATCTCACGAATGATTGGATCGTTATAATCATCAACCTTTTTCACTTCAATCGTAGTATGGTCTTTCCCTTGGAACAATTCGACTCGGTTTTTCATACGGTCATATACGCCGCAGAGCTCACGACCAGAACCGATTGGCCAGTTCATCGGTACAGAGCGAATACCAAGTACTTGCTCCAGCTCTTCCATTAGATCGAACGGCGATTTACCTTCACGGTCTAATTTATTAATAAATGTAAAAATCGGAATACCACGTTGACGACATACTTGGAATAGCTTAATCGTCTGCGCCTCGACACCTTTAGCTACGTCAATCAACATTACTGCACTATCCGCAGCAGTTAATGTACGATATGTATCCTCAGAGAAATCTTGGTGACCTGGTGTATCCAAAATATTTATGCGATGTCCCAAATAATCAAACTGCATCACAGAAGATGTAACCGAGATACCACGTTGCTTCTCAATTTCCATCCAGTCAGATGTAGCATGACGGCTAGCCTTACGAGCCTTTACAGACCCCGCAAGACGAATGGCTCCCCCAAATAGGAGGAGCTTCTCTGTTAATGTCGTCTTACCCGCATCGGGATGAGCGATAATAGCAAATGTACGTCGCTTTTCAACTTCTTGTATAATTTCTTTGCTTAGACTCATACTTGCCTTCCCTTCATTACTCAAAATACAGCCGAACCTATAATGTTATCAAAAGCGATATAACAAAACCCAGCAACGTGTACGGCATGAGTACACCAGCGGCCAATCTCTCGCTCGAAGCTTCCAATAAAGGTTCAAAAAGTGGGCTTTCGAAAGCCGAGAAGATGGAGTGCTACTTGAGAAAGGCGGAAGCGCAAGTGTACGTGGTTGGTACACGCGAACCGCACTTTCCAAGTTCACTTCATATTCGACGTCGAATACGCTACGTTAGCATACGCATCGTTATCAAAGTCCACTTTTTGAACTTCCCCTAATTTAGCGGCTATTTGTAATCCATAGCACATTGTCTTCATCCTGACCATTGACTGGCCACCAGTGGAAACCATCCTTAGCTAACAAATCATCTGCAGATGTCGGACCCCAAGAGCCTGCAGGATAAAATTGTAGATCATCGGATTGTTCACGCCAAGCTTGAGCGATTGTATCAACAAATGACCATGCATGCGATACTTCATCCCAACGTGTAAAGTAAGTAGAATCACCATGTGCAGCATCATTAATTAGACGCTCATATGCTTCTGGTGTATTAATACCTACTAAGCAACTTTGACAGAACTCCATATTTACTGGTTGAACTTCATTGTCAGATCCCGGTTTCTTAGCATTTAATTTAATATAAATACCTTCCATAGGATTAACTCGGATCACTAATAAATTCGGTGCAAGATCATGCTTTGTGCCAAATAAAATATTGTTCGCAACCGGCTTAAATTCGATAACAACCTCTGTCGTTTTGACTGGTAGACGTTTACCTGTACGAATGTAGAAAGGTACGCCTGCCCAACGGAAATTATCAATCATTACTTTTGCAGAAAAATAAGTTTCAGTTGTAGAACTGTCATCTACTGAATCCTCTTCACGGTAACCAGGTAACGCTTTGTCACCAAATTTACCAGCAGAATATTGACCATGAATAACATTATTACGAACATCATCGCTTGAAGTATAGTTACGCAATGAACGAAGAACTTTTACTTTCTCATCGCGAATATCTTCACCAATTAGTCTACTAGGTGGTTCCATAGCGATCATCGACAGCATTTGAATCATATGGTTTTGCCCCATATCACGCAATGCTCCTGATTTGTCATAGTATCCACCACGATCTTCTACGCCAACCGTCTCAGAAAGTGTAATTTGTACATTCGCAATATGCTTGTTATTCCACAGTGGCTCAAAGAATGAGTTCGAGAAACGAAGCACTTGAATATTTTGCACCATTTCTTTACCAAGATAGTGGTCAATTCGGAAAATTTCTTCTTCCTTAAACACTTGGTTAAGCTGTTTGTTCAACTCTTGTGCAGATGGTAGATCATAACCGAAAGGTTTTTCGATAACTAGACGATGCCAGCCTTTAGATTGCAGCATGCCGCCGTCACGCATATTGAATGAAACCGGACCGAATAACGACGGTGCTAGCGCTAGATAGAACAAACGATTACCAGGAATATTGAATTGTTCATCAAGCTCAGCAGATAGTACATCTAATGCTTTAAAGCCTTCCACATCGTTAATATCAAGAGACATATATACGAAATGTTCAGCAAAACGATTCCACATAGTTAGATCGTCAGCTTTATATCGACAGAATTCATTAATGGAATCATATAAATCTGAGCGAAACTGCTCATTGGTACGGGGACGACGAGCTAATCCAACTACCGCAAAGTTTTCCGACAATTTTCCTTCTTTATATAAACTGAACAATGCCGGGAATAGCTTACGTCGCGCCAAATCTCCAGTTGCACCAAACAAATAATAAATAGCACCTTTTGGTGAAACAGGTTCAATTGAAGTATTGTAGGTCATATGTCTCATTCTTTCTTTATAAATTTTATACGCATTTACATGTAATGTAGTTTAGCATATTCATCCTCAATTCGCCATGAAGTTTGCATAAAAATTACTAATAGACAACGTAAGCTCTTCTAATTAGTTGTATTTTCGACGATAACCTCACCAAATTCCCCACTAATCAGCGGAATTGCTAATGTTATGGTTACGTTAGCGTCTATACTACTACGATGTTCTGATAATTGTAAATTAGCCATTTTTCCATCTTTGACCCACCGAGATGTTTGAACGCTATTTGTAAATAATGTACTACTTTTCGTGCCGACATCCTCATATTGTTCCACGATTTGACTAACGGATAGCTTCTGTAATGTCTTTAAGCTTTGATCATTTTGAGCTGTCCCAAATACCTTCATACTCATTTGTGCTTGCGGATCTTGTCCGATAATTAAACGATTCAATTGGCTCACATAAGTTTTCATACTTTCAAATCTATCTATATTACCTTGCTCAATTTGCAACAAAATTATTGTCGGATTACTATCATTTAACTGCTCGATTGTGCTTAATTGCAAATGACTCCCCTTGTATGATCCCATTCCATCAATTATTGCGCTATTTTTCCTGATATTTTTCGGTAAAGGCGCTCCGTTTGCATCTTTGAAAAATTGATCTGTTAATTGTTGAAAGCTTGCTGATGATAATGTTGTATCCCAGCGCAAATACCATTTCCCTTTAGCTGCACCATCTAGTAACAGCTCGTCACTCCATTTCCATAATAGCGACAGATCTGATAATTCCGCCTGTTGATTAGCTTGCTGCGCCGTTGATTCCCCTTGCATCCAAGCAAATAACATTAATATTGCGATAATCGTTACCGTTACAACTAGCTTCCATCGAGATTGTTTCTTTGGTTTGGCCTTAGGTGTCATCATATAAACCATCATTAATCCCCCTCGCCTATCTTACTACCTCATTAATCTTGTAAGGTATAGTAATACGCTTTCAACGAACGATGTCCTGCATTACTTTGGCAACTTTCGTGCGACATTACGGACGCAAATTCCGCTATGTAGCGAGGCTTTAGAGACTTTCGACAGCGACAATGATGTCACTGTCGCTCAGCTGCCATTAGGCAACAATTGTTCGTTTTCCTCGACAGAAAAAGAGCATAAAAAATCACGCAATATCAATGATCGTTGTATGATCATTGATATTGCGTGATACGATAAGGGCTATTATTTACTCAGCAACTCCATGCTTATGTGCGTAAATTGCTGCTTGCGTGCGATCTTCTACATCTAATTTGTTAAATATGTTCGTAATATGGAACTTCACCGTCTTAACACCTATAAATAATTCGTCAGCGATCTCTTGGTTCGACAGCCCTCTTGCTACACTTTTTAATACGTCCATCTCACGATCTGTCAATAGATCATGTAGTTGTTGCTTTGGCTCAGTCTTCGGCTGACGCAGTCTATTCATCATCTTAGCAGCAACTTGTGCTTCGATGACCGATTGTCCTCTTGCAGCTGCACGAATGGCATCTGCAATTTCCGTTGCTCGCGAAGTTTTCAACAAATAGCTGAATGCTCCCGCTTCAATAACAGGATATAGCTTACTATCGTCAATAAAACTAGTAAGCACAATGACTTTACAATCAGGATGAACCTCCAATATTTGTCTGGTGGTCTCAACGCCGTCAATAGGCTCCATAACAAGATCCATCAATATAATATCAGGTCGATAGCTTGTTGCCATTCTAATGCCATCGTAGCCGTTGCTCGCCTCGCCAACCACTTCAATTCCATCCTCTGTATCCAACACTGCTGCTAATCCTATTCTCACCATCTCATGGTCATCTACTAATAATACCGAAATCGGTCTATCCATGTATTAACCCCTTCCTAACCTTTGCTTACATTCGTAACGATTGGAGGCTCATAAGGGATCGATACAAATACAGTTGTACCTTCACCAACGTTTGAAGAAAGCCTGAATTGCCCACCCAGTTCAATGACTCGCTCCTCCATCGTTAGTAGACCGTAGGAGCCTTGTTTGCGAGCGCCCATCTCGAACCCAACACCTTTATCTTGAATCATCATATGTACATCATGATCAAGCTTATACAGCTTCACAAGCATATGCTCAGCTTTAGAATGTCGTAATGCATTAGATAACGCTTCTTGAGCAATCCGAAATAGATGATCTTCAATCTCGACACGCATCACAATCGATGTATCCACATCTAATTCAATTTGCATCGGGATTTTCTGTTGTAGCTCATCGACAAGTGCGGTCAAGGCCATTCCCAGACTTTTCCCATTCAAATGTACAGGGCGTAAATGAAGCAATAACGCTCTCATCTCAGACTGTGCAACAGATGCCATCTCTTCAATAAGCTGAACCTGCCGCTTCGCACGCTCCCAATCACGTTCGATCGTCCTGCTAACAGCTGTCGCCGTCATCGATATCGCAAATAACTGTTGACTTACTGCATCATGCAGCTCTCTCGCTAGCCTTTGACGCTCCTCAATGACTGCCGTGAAACGTACTTGCTCTTCCCATAGTGAATCTTCTTCTGTCTGCTCATCGTCTTTAACTGGATCCTCGCTTCCAATCAATGTGATCGGCGAATAAGCCTTTCGCTGTGCAAGCAATTTTCTCATCGAAGCCTTTAATCGAGAATTAATAAAATATTGATAGATTGCCGATCCAGCGAGCCCTACTCCAAGTGCGCATAATCCTATAATTGCCCATGTTCCTTGCAAACTCATAATGTGCAGAAATCCTGCCCCTTGCAGTATAATTAGCAAGAAACTTCCGATGATTAATAACCAGATAAATGTCTCAAGCATGACTCTAGACCTGATTTTTTTTTCTTCGTTAGGTAACTCTTCCGAATTTTTCACGAAGCTCCTCGCTCTCAGTTCGTCATTATGCAAGAAAGAGCAGACCGATATTCGGTCCGCTTTCCTTGTGTTCTATAATTATATACGATTACTCAACAGGATTAAGTTTATTCTTCATCGCTTGAATTTGCTCTTCCACTTTCATTTGACGCTCGATGTCAGCAGCAGTAAGTGGTGCTTGTGTAGGTGCCGCTGTAGATCTAGATGAGCTGTAGCCATATGGTGAACGTTGCACATCCGCCTCTGCTTCCATCATCATAATTTTTTCTTCCATACGTTGGAAACCACGAGTTGCTGTTCCATTTTCAAGCGTATGATTTGAAGAAATTGAAGTCATTTGTTTTTGTGCTTTAGCAAGTTGTGCTCTTGACGCAAGCTCGTTACGTTTATTACGCAATTGATAGAATTCATCCTTCATCTCATGCAATTGATGCATAAGTGCTTCCGCTTGCTCCTTCGCATTGGCATGAAGATCTGTGTATTCTACAATTTTTTGATCGAAATAAACTTTTTCTTCAAGCAATTTTCTTGCTAGCGCCTCTTGATCTGCACGAAGTGCTGCTTCAGCCTTAGATTCACGATCATTAGAATTACGAATGCTGTCATCAAGACTTTGCTGCATACTGCGTTCCCCAGCCATTTGTTTCGCTACAGTAACTTCAGCTTGATGAATCTCAGCCTCCATGTCACGTAGATATTGATTAATCATTACAACAGGATCCTCTAATTTGTCCAACCAGTCATTCACATTTGCCTTTGTCATATCTTTCATTCTTTTGAAAATACTCATAATATTATTCTCCCTTCTCGATTCGAGATAATTTTGTTTTCAATTCTTCTATTTCACGACGTAATGCTTTTTTTTCTAGATCATCCATCATCTGATCTGTGTTTTGCGGAGGAGCTTGATAAGCAGTGTTATCTGCTGGTCTAGATGAGCTCCAATTAGAATTATATGATGTACGTTGGTTCATTGGATCATGACCTTGCATCGGGTTCTGGTATCCATAGGTATGGTTATTTGGACCACTAGTTGGACCATATGGATTGTATATATTCGGTGTCTTTGGAACAATCATGCTTACAATGATATAGACTAGTGCAAAACCTCCACTACTTAATATCGATAGGACCACTACCAATATACGATACAAGGTTGCGTCTATATTTGTTAGTTCAGATAATCCACCACAGAGTCCTGAAAGCATCTTATTCGTTCTGGAGCGGTATATTTTTCTCACAAGGACCATCCTTCCCCGTTTAATTTTTTCTTAAGCTGTTCCATCTCACGGTCAACTGCGAGACTTTGACGACTTGCTACAGTTGGATCTCCATACATACCACCATTGTTTTTGCGAACTTCTCGCAAGCTTTGAGATTCATTCTCCATCTCATTCAAGCGTGAATCCATTTTTCGCATCACTTGCGCAGGGTTATTATTATTGTTGAAGCTCATTCGCTCGTTCATTCTTTGCTGCAAGCGAAGTGATTCCATACGCGATACATAAAAGGCACGTTTATCATATACAAGCTGATACTCTTGGCGTAGTTCTCTAAGCTGATCTTCCAGCTCCATTAAAGAATCACTACTTTGCTCATATAACCCACGGTAGGAGTTAGCATTTTCAACAAGCATTGTTTTTTCAGATAGAGCTGATCTTGCGATCATTTCTTCTCCAGCTTTCAAGGCCACCATCGCTTGATATTCTTTACGTTCAATTTGTTGTTCAGCTTGTAACCACTGTGACTTTAATTGATGAGAGTGATTTAAGTATTGATGATGAAGACGCTCTGCTTGAATAATCTCATCACGGGTTGACCATAGAAACTGGTCAATCAATTTTACTGGATCTTCTGCTTTTTCAAGTCGATCATTCAATGTTGCCATTGTAATGTCGCGAATGCGTTTAACAATTCCCATCCTCTAACCTCCTAAAACTTTTTATTAACTCCTACCTTAGTAACGTGAACCAAACTTCCCTTTAATGAATGATATACCACCAACGATTAATACAATCGCTAATATTAAAGTAAGGATAGATCCTAGATTGCCAAGCAACAATACAAAACCGATGATTAAGAATAAGCTACCGATGATTTTCTTACCACTTTTAAGTGCGTAAAATCCACACACGATTAAAATAAATGGAAGTAAGAATGCGATAATCGGACCAAGCAGTATGTTGAAAAACTTTAGTGCGAGTATACCACCAATTACGATACAGATAATACCTAGCAATGATTTGCCATTCATTCCTTTCACTCACCTCTTTCTGTTCTTTTGTTTGGTGCCTTGCGTTGCTCTTGCTTATGTACTTAGTATAGATTGTTTTCGCGATGTTCAAAACAGACCTATGACGGTATTTAACCTAGACTATAGACGGGGACAGTAATCCTCTCTAAGACTAGTATGCTATCGTCCTTGCTTTACTAGAAAGGCATCAAACTGTTTTTGCTTGGCAACCATGATTTGATCGATGCCAGCACTTTTCAACTTTTCAATATATTCAGGTAACACGATTGCTGGATCTACCGAACCCGATTCTAATGCGACCACATATTGCTTATCTACATTAATAACAGCTGCAACCTCTGAACGAACCGATTCGCCATCAAATATAAAGCCAAGACCAGGTGAACTGACTGCTTCTTCATTGAAGGCAATGAATTGTTTCCATTTATCCGGGTCTTCCGTATCCCATAAATAATTGATAAATTGATTTCCTAGCATCCAATTAGAGCCTGGGCTATAGCGTGAAGTTAATTCAGTCCCTGTAATCGTGTTATTCGCCGTTTTCTCATAATGGATACCTTCAATCCCAAAATTAATGAGGTTGTTCAAAAAGACATCCGTATGCAATAAATTTATTAATGTCATTGCTAGTTCGGAATGTCGGGTCGTTGATGAAATAGCGAGCATCGAACCTGCGGTCTCCGAAGTTGCAAGCGATTTTTGATTCAACTCAATTTGAGCGAGCAAACCTGACAAGCCCGTTTGTACTCCTAGTTCATCTGCCTTGCCTGGCTTAATTGGCGAGACAACTGAAAAATATTCATGAGATGCTAGTGCATCACTAACCATCATCTGTGTCGTTGTAGCATCTTTATTCGTATAGTTCTTCAGAAAATAATCTCTAGCTAAATATAAATTTTCAATGTAACGATCAATCTCATATAGTGGTTTGATCGTCGTAGATTCTCGATCCTTTAGAATATATCCTGGAATCGACGTATCACCTAGCCCATCATAATTGACCATATAATGAGAGTTGAAGTTTTCGCCATTTTTAATGAATAAAGGAGTGATATTTGGCATTTCCCGTTGAATTGTGGCATAAATCTCATCCAAATCTCGCAGACTTTGAACTTTACTCATATCCAAATTAAGCTGCTTAGCAATATCTGTACGATAAATAAGTCCTCCTTGCGCGGCGAACTCCTTATTCGTTGGTATTCCATAGTTAATTCCTTCAATCTGTGAGCCTTTCAATAGCTTTGGATCAAGACTTTCGATTATCCCTTGGCCATATTGCTGAAGTAAATCATTCAACGGTAGAAATGCTCCCCGTGATACATTCGAAGAATGCTTGCTCCATTGCGAAGTGAATACAACGTCAACCTCTTCACGTGATGCAATCATAATATTTTGCTTGTTATCCCAAGATCCCCAATCTAACACGATTAGATCGAGCTTTGCATTTAACTTTTTCAATAAATACTTATTAAGTTCTGCCTCTATTAATGGTTCATCCTGTTGCGGCGTACCTATATAAACTAACTTCAATGTGTATCCTTCACCATTTACAGCTAAATCTTCTACTAGATTCTCTTCAATTAAATCGCTTTCATTTTCAGATAGCTCCTTATGTTGCACAAAAGAACAACCAACTAAAGCAATAGAAAGGGCAATCATAATATGTACTATTGCTACTCGACGAAACGTAAGCATCACAATAACATTCCCCCGCATCTCATCCCAGTTTATACCTTTATATTATAGGTTTGGACTGAAAACGCAATAGCTTTCGTTCATCTTGTTTCCTCTATATACAAAAAAGCAGCGCCAATAGTTTTCACTATTGGCGCTGCTACATTCATTTTAATTAATTGTTAGCAAGGAATGCATCAAATTGTGTTTGCTTTTCAGCGATAACTTTATCAAGTCCAGCTGCTTTAAGTGCTGCAATATATTCTGGAAGTACAGAATCAACATCTACTGCACCACGATCGATAGCAACTTGGTACTGTTTAATTACGTTCGCTAGAGCACCAACTTCACTCTTAACAGGCTCACTGTCAAATACGAAACCTAGAGCAGGAGACTTAACAGCACCCTCGTTGAATTCTTTGAATTTAGCCCATTTATCTGGATCTTCAGAATCCCATAGGTAGTTCAAGAATTGGTTACCGAACATCCAAGCATGACCAGGAGTATAGTCAGCAGTTCGATCAGTTGAGGTCATAATTTCACCATTAAGCGTGTAGTGAATATCTTTGATACCGAAGTTAATTAGATTGTTGATTTCTTTATCGCTATGCAATAGATTAATGAACATCATCGCACGTTCTGGGTTTTTAGAAGCTGTAGGAATACCTAACATAGAACCAGCTGTTTCAGATGTTGCAATTGTTTTGTTTGTTAATTGGATTTGACCAAGTTTACCACTAAGAAGAGCAGCACTTGCAACTTCTTCGTCTTTACCAGGTTTCAATGCCTCGATAGATGAGAATACGATACCTGCTTTCCAAGCATCAGCAGAAGCTACTTTACTTGTCGCAGAGTCTGCATTGATATAACCTTTATTGAAGAAATCACGAGTCGTTTTTACTGTTTCTAAGAAACGAGCAGTTTCTTCGATTGGAGCTACTTTAGTATCAGTACCATCTTTAAAGATAGCACCAGGGATCGTAGCATCACCAAGGAAATCATAATTTCCGAAGAAGTGAGCATTGAATGTATTATCTGTTGAAGAGATATAAAGAGGAATTAGGTCAGGTCTTTTTTCTTTTACAACTGCATATACAGCGTCAAGATCTTGAATTGTTTTAACATTTGTCATATCAATTCCTAGTTCAGTAGTAACTTCTTTATTGTAGACGATACCACCAGCAGCTGCTAGCTCTTTCGTTGTTGGAACACCATAGTTTTTACCATTGATCTTTGCACCATCTAAAAATGCAGGATCTTGAGAAGTAGTAATACCTTCACCATACTGTGCAATTAGATCATTAAGCTCAAGGAATGCACCTTTACCTACATTACTAGCATGACCGTTCCATTGTGCTGTGAAAAGAACATCTACTTCTTCACGAGAAGCAATCATTAGATTGATTGTATCATCCCATGCGCCCCAATCTACAGGAGTAAGGTCAATTGTTGCATTGATTTTATCAGTAAGCAATTTGTTCAATTCTTCCTCAATTAGCTTTTCATCCTTTTGAGGGCCACCCGGATATACTACTACTAATTTGACAGCTTTCAATTCTTCATCTTTCGGAGTATCAACGGCTGGAGCTGGAGTCGGGTCATTCTTATCACCTGGAGTATTCGATGGTGCTGGGTTATTATTGCCACCACATGCTGTAACAAGCAGAGATATTGCCAAAATCATTGTCACTAACAGTGAAGCTCTTTTTTTGCTTTTTCTCATTATTGCGACCTCCCAAAATTTTTATATGCTAACCAGCAATGCTGGGTATAGCTGAACATATTTGCAATGAAGGTTCAAAAAGCGGGCTTTCAGAACCGAGAAGATGAAGCGCTACTTGAGAAAATCGGAAGCGCAAATGTACGTTATTGGTACATGCGAACCGTACTTTCCATGTTCGCTTCATATTCGACGCGACTACGCTTCAACGTATTATCATCGTTATCAAAGTCCGCTTTTTGAACTACCTCACAATTGCTTAACCTTTTACCGCTCCTACCGTAAGCCCCTTGACGAAATATTTCTGGAAGAACGGATAAGCAAAGATAATAGGGCCAATTCCGATAATAACCATTGCCATACGAACACTTTCACTTGGGAATTTGAACGTACCGCCCGCTGCGATAATGGCAGAAGCTGCTGTACTGTTCGTAGATAGATATTGAATATTCAACATCGTCTTATACATCAAGTACTGTAGCGTTATATTATCTTCCTTCGTAATGAACACCAGACTGAGAAACCAATCATTCCAGTAAGCTAACGTTTGGAACAATGCTACAGTCGCTAGTACAGGTAGAGATAATGGCAATACAATTTGGAAAAATATTCTCATCTCACCGGCGCCATCCATATTTGCTGATTCTAAAATAGCAGCTGGAATCGTTGTTTGGAAAAACGTTCGTGTAATAAGCACAAAGAATGCGGCAACTAAGAGCGGTATAATTAGTGCTGCCATCGTATTTTTCAAATCTAGCAATTGCACATATACTAAGTACCATGGTACTAGACCACCATTGAATAACATGGTGAAAAATACGAAGAAGGTAAAAAACTTAGCATGTGGGAAATCTTTACGCGAGATTGGATAAGCATACAAGGCGATGATAATCATACTTAAGCATGTGCCAACAACCGTTACAATGATCGAGATTGAGTATGCTCTTATTATGGATGTTGCATCCTTGAATAGAAATTCATAAGCATCAAAGCTGAAAACACTTGGCCAGAAACTATATCCCTCTCTTACAATCGCGCCCTCATCCGTTATCGATACCATAATTACGAGAATGATAGGAATGATACAAAGTAACGAGTATACGGTGAACATAGAATGAATTCCGAACGTCGCTAACTTCGGCAATCTATTTTTGGGATTAGCTTGTGTAGTCACTTTTTCTATTTGTGCATTCATTAGATCACCTCTCTAGAATAATGCGTTATCGCTGTCAATTTTCCTTACAATCCAGTTTGATAAAAATACAAGTGAGAAGCCTACAACAGACTGTACTAGGCCTGCTGCTGAAGATAATCCGATATCACCAACCGTTAAGAAAGTTCGATATACATACGTATCAATTACGTTCGTTACTGGAAATAATACGCCTGACTCCCTTGGTACTTGGAAGAACAATCCGAAGTCAGCATTGAAAATACGACCTACTTGAAGCAATGTCATAATCGTAATGATTGGCGTTAGTAATGGAATCGTAATCGTGAATATTTGCTTAAACTTACTCGCACCATCGATTGTAGCGGCTTCATAATACTCTTCATCGATACCGATAATAGCTGCCATGTAGATTACCGTATAGTAACCCATATTTTTCCATGTATTGACCATTGATAAAATGTAAGGCCAAAAATCTTTGGTGAAATACCATTTGATCGCTTCAATATCTAGCATTGGTAATAATGAATTATTGATATATCCATTTGTATCGCTTAGAAACGCATAGGCAAGATAACTGATAACAACCATGGATAGGAAGTATGGTAAAAACATTACCGTTTGATAAAATTTCGCCAAAAATCTATTTTTAATTTCATTCAACAATATTGCAAACGTTAACGGGAAAACTAGATTTAGCACAATGAAGCTACTGTTATACAACAATGTGTTTCTCGTAATAATTAAAGCGTCCTTTGTCATGAACAAATACTTAAAGTTTTCAAATTTGCTCCAAGGACTTCCCAGTATGCCGTCTACATAGTTAATATTTTTGAAGGCAATAATAATCCCAAACATCGGGATATAGTTGTTCAGCAATAAAATAAGAATTGCTGGAAGCATCATAATGTAGAACATCCAGTATTTCTTCATCGTCCTTAGGATTGATGCTTTCTTCTTAGGTGCTTGCTTCACTGTTACATTTATGGTCTCTGTACTCATAACCCCAACATTCCTCTCTATATTGTCTCGTTGCTATATTCACATTGTATAAAAAAAAGACACCGAACATTGTCGGTGTCGTGACTCGATTAACGCTATAATGACTACTTGAATTCATCTACTATACTTTTTGAACCTTTTTTCGATATTCCTGAGGCGTTAGCCCAGTCGTTTTTTTGAATAATTTAGAAAAATGCGAGAAATTAGCATATCCTACTTCCATTGCGATATCACTTACCCGCTGCTGACTATGCTCTAGTTGCTCTTTCGCCTTCGTTATTCGATTCTTAACTAAATAATCGGTTAATGAAAGGCCAGTCTCGCGACGAAATAAGCGTGATAAATACGCAGGATTCAAATAGACCTGTTCTGCTAATCGTTCTCTACTAAACTCTTCATCCATATGCGCAATCATATATTGCTGCACCTTCTCAACGACAGTGGAAACCTGCTTCCCTTCCGCAAACAAATTCCCATTAACTTGATGGCAAATTTGAATCGTCCATGCTTTTAGCCGCGATAAGGATTTCAATAGACCATCATTCATTTCCCAATGCTGAAGACTTAATATCCCATGACTACTTATCCCCTTCATCTGTAGCCATTGCATTAAACTATTCATAAATCCGAAATAGAAAGCAGCAAGATCATGGTAGCTCACTTGATCCTGTTGAAGTTTATCAAAATAAACATCAATTTGATAATCAAGCTGTGTCATTTTTCCCGTTTCAAGCAATATGATCCAATCTGGGAAGTGTACAACAGCTTTAGTATTGGATTCCAGCTTAACCGCTAGCTCCTTTTCTAATTTCACCGTACAAGATTGTGTAACATTTTGCTTCTCAATGGCAAGCAGATTGCGAATACCATCACGAATCGATGGTATTGGAATACTATCTCCGATGTAACAAGATAAGTAGCAATGTAAGTACTCTCGACAATGCGCGATAAATCGATAGGATATATTCGTTAGTGCTAATTGCTGCTCAACACTCGGCTCATACATAATAAGATAGAGAACCCCTTGACCATCTTGAATACAGTGACCTGTTCTATCCGCTAAGAAAAATTCCTCCGCTACATTTTTGATCGCGTAGGTCATTATTTCCTCATCTCGTGCTGACCATTCTTCCTTCCATTGCTCAATGCTAATGAAGATAACTTGAATCTGGCTGTCCGATTGAAGCTGAATACTATAATTTTTCATCGCTGCATCCAAATATACGGAAGCAAGTGATTGCCGATAATGAATAAGATCATGCCAAAATCGTTCAACTAATAGTGGTCTCTCTAATTGCCATTGTTGAAAAAATTGATCATACGTTGAACGAATAGAATCTAATGATGTAATCTCTTCCGCTTTCTTATATGCTTCCGCCAATGCTTCTTGTAATAATCTATGATCGATTGGCTTCAATAAATATTTGAAGCTAGACAGTTGTACAGCTTGTTGTGCGTATTTGAAGTCTGCATGTCCGGTTAGAAATAACGTTACGCAATTCATGGCATGATCATTCATCCATTCGAGTAGATCGAGTCCATTTTGCCCCGGCATATCAATATCTGATAATACAACATGTACTTGATGCTTTCGTATAATTTCCTGCGCTTCCTCTACATCCATAGCTGTATAAATCTCTTGATATTGCAGCTTATCCCACTGAATACCTTTCATAATGCCTCTTATCGCAATCTCCTCATCATCAACAATTAACAAATTGAATGACAAATTACTTCAACTCCTCATGAATAGGAAAATATATTTCGATGACTGCACCGCTCGCTGCATCGTTATTGCGAAATTCTATCGTTGCTAGTTCTCCATAAAGCAATTCAAGCCGATTAATGACATTCATAATACCTAGACTTGTACGTTGACCTTCTTCAATCGCCTCATGCCGCCTTAGCTTAGTAAGAACATCATCAGGGAAGCCAGTTCCATTATCGGAAATTGTAATCACAAAGCTGTTATCCGAGTTACGCTGTGCAGCAATTGTAATTTCAAATATTTGTTTGCGATTTTTGAAGCCATGAATAATCGCATTTTCTATGAATGGTTGGATCGTTAGCGCTGCGATTGGATAATCCAAAAACGGTTCGATATCTTCAATCGTCATAACTAATCGATTAGGGAAACGTAATTGCTGAATCGTAATATAGTTTTCAATATGCTTCAATTCTTCTTTCAATGTAATCATTTCTCTATTCGTTGTCATAATGAAGCGGAAATAATCTGCTAGATGTAACGACATTTTCTTCACGGAATCCATTTCTTCAAGGACAGCAAAGTTATAAATAATATTTAACGAGTTCATATAGAAATGCGGATTGATTTGCGATTGTAGTTGCTTCAGCTCGCCTTGCTTCACTCGTAGCTGTTCCTCGTACACATCAATTTTCAAGTTTTTCACTTGCTCCGCCATATCATTAAATGTGTTCGCTAGAAAATCAAATTCAATAGTATGATTACGTTGCAAGCGCACTTCCAAATTTCCCAATGAAACCTTTTTCATACCGAGCATTAACTGATGCAAAGGTTTAAATAGCATTCGTTGCATAAATAGAATGTATAGAACGAGAATAACAAAGAAAAAGATAGGAGCAACAATCGTTGCATTTCGAAAAAACAATAGTTCTCGCATAATTGTTTTTTCAGGTATCGCAAGACGATATGCCATATTCGCTACATGACTGCGTTGCTCAAGTAACACATAATCACTAGCATTCGCATCAATAATTTCAGAGCTTGATTCTCCCTCTAGACTACTGTATGCCGTTAATACATTTGATAGCTGATCATTCTCTACATTGAAAATATCAGTAAATCCAATATCACCGTCATTCCACTGTATCAACAATAGATCGTGAATATCTTGAATCGTTACAATCGCTCCAAAAAATAGATCATCGGTTACTTTTATGTAGTTGATCAAAAAGTATCTACCAGCAATATGATCACTTTCACCTAATTGCCAGCTTGATTTACCGTACTGATACATGGCAGATTTCAATGGTGACGCGTCCATATATTCCGTTATTAACTTATAAGTATTACTGTATACGCTTTCAGTACCAAAAATAATATCGTCTGCTTGATAGAGAAAGATAGAATCTACGAGATTATATACTCCAGCATCACGATCCAATTTGGCATCAATTCTAACTTTGGTTAATGTATACTCATTGCTGCTTACAGGGTAAGAAGTTAACAATCCAATATCCGCGTCCAAAACGCCCATCTTATATAGATAGTCATCAATTTGTTCTAAATAGTGATCGATTTGACCGGTGAATATAGTTAACGTATTGTTATACGTTTCTGATACTTTCACTCGTACAAGATCGCGAGAATTGGAATTGTTAATTAACATATAGGTCACGATAGGGATCATAACTACAATAAAACCTACCATAAGTTTGTATTTCACAGATTGATGATGAAACATAAATCAACCTCACCTATTCTCTTTAATAGTAACCATCACTAATATTATATAGCATTTGCTTAATTTTACTAGTTTTACTATTCTCATACAACAGAACTTATCTATTAATAAAACTTCTATCCATCTTTTTTTTGAACTACCTCTATAAGAAAAGCCGATTTCAAGGTAGTTGAGTCCCCCCTGAAATCGGCCATTGAATTAATTATTTAGCGATTATTCACTATTTTTATACTTCGTTTATTCCCACCGGATTTGGCCTATTTCAGTTGCTTTTCTGCCAAATCTCCAACAAGCGGCAATTTGAACCATTTCCCCTGATAAGCCTTCACCATTAAAACGATCCACAAGATCAAAGATAACGGCGCTAACAAGATGCTCACAAGCAGCCCTAATAGTGGAATCACGTTGAGCACCATACTTACGACAAATATAGCTGCGAACGTAAAGATCGATTGCAATGCATGGAATCGAATAAATCGGTTTTCTTTTTCGATCAACAAAAATATTATGCCCGTAACAAACCCAAAGAGATAACATAATAGCCCTGCCAAGTTTTCCTCCAAGCCTGAAGCTGTCTTTCCTTTTCCAGAATCAAAACCTTCCATCGGAGCCCCCCCTTCTTCTTTAAACACCGTCTGATTAATTTGATTTTCATCCAAATCACTCATTATCTTATCCTCCTCGTTAGTTTGTATCCCTATTATATTACCGAATTATAACTGAGTATAAGGAAGTAAGGTTAAGTCTAGGTTAAGATAGCATAGTTCCTTATGTGCAAAAAAAGATAGATTGATCTTCAAAATAAATCTCATTTCGCAAATAAATAACCGAAGCCACGAACCGTGCGAATGTACTGTAAATGAGCTGAATCCGTTTCTAGCTTGCGACGTAAATTACTGATGTGTACCTTCACCGTTTCAATATTGCCGGTCGATTCCAAGCCCCATATATTATCATATAATTGTTCGGCGCTCCACACCTGATTGGGATGCTGAACCAGTAGCATTAGCAACTGTGCTTCTTTTGCAGATAACTCTAATGGCTCACCGTTCAGTTTAATTTGATAACAATTTAGATCAATTTCTAACTCACCGTATTTTAGTATGGCGCTCGACTGTTCCATATCGGAGCCAAATTGACGGTATCGACGCAGATTCACCTCAATCCGAGCTTGGAGTTCTCTAAAATCAAATGGCTTCGTAATATAATCATCGCCGCCCAGTTCGAAGCACTTCAATTTGTCAGAGACTCCCCTTCTACTACTCAAGTAAATAATAGGCAACGTTAATTTGGTTCTTACTTGCCTGCATAGTTCAAAACCATCCATCCTCGGCATTTCAATATCTAACAAAATGAGTTGGGGGTGTACTCGTTCCAAAATCGTTAAAGCTTCTTCACCATCGCTAGCAGTTAGAACATGGTAGCCATTCTTCTGCAAATACAATTGGATGAGTTCCCTAATCCCGATCTCATCTTCAACGATAAGAATGTTTTCACCAGCCACTATCTCCCTCCTTTCTAGATTAGATGCTTGACGAATTATATTCCTATAGAAGATACATTGCTTTCTTCGTAAACTCAATAGTTATTATTTAATAGATCCAATGATTCGCCTAATCACCTGAATTAAGCATACTTTCAATCTTCTTTCTTTTCAGTAAATGTCATCCAGACACGATGCTGTCCCTCCGCATTTGTATCGAATACAATAGCACCTCCATAATTTATCCCAGATATATGTCCAATTACAATATAACCATGCCCTATACTAGTCTCCATCATCGCATTCGCAGTTACCTCATAACCATGTTCAAGTAATAACTGCTCATACAGCTTAGCGTTAGCCTCCATGTCATCTTCATAAAAGTATTCAGCAGTCCACCCTCGCTTTTTTCCCGTTGCCAATTCAGCAAATGGTTCCCCTTCGGTCCAACCATCCAGTATTGGTAATGGAAATTGATCCGGAATCTGTGCTGGCTCAGCACTGCGCTTCGCATCCAACTCATTGATAAGCTGTGATCCATCCTCAACTTCATTGACAACTTCATTGACAACTTCATTGACACCTTCTACTTTTTTTTCCCCGCAGCCACTTAGCAAAACGACGACCAACAATACCGATACTATTAAAAATCCTCTTCTCATATTCAAAACCCCTTTTTTTCATTTTTCCTACTTAAAGTAGATACGTAGTTCAATTATGCCAGCTTAAAGTTAAGTCGAGGTTAAGTGATGAAAAAGAAATTTGAGGTTTCGTGCAACCCTTTACCTATATTTAACCTTGAAATATTAGAATAGACCTAACGTATTAATCATCTATTTTTACATGTAAACTGAAAAAGGGAGTGTGTATAACTTGAAAAAAAGTAGACATTTATTCATCTGTTTCCTATTATTGTTGTCCTTACTACCCACGATGCAAGGAAAAGCTGCTTCGTCCTACGCAATTACACCGCAATATGAGATGGTGCAAAACTTTAGCGAGGGATTAGCTGCAGTTTTTTCCAATGAACACTGGGGTTATATTGACAAAAAGGGAATTCATGTGATTCCGCAGCAGTATGATTATGCCTTGCCATTTCATGATGGTTTGGCTGGGGTCGCAAGCAATGGATACTGGGGATTTATTAACAATACTGGACAAATGATCATAGAACCGCAATTCGAAATGTTGGATATTCAGCCGGATAATATTGGAGGGTTTAGTGAAGGACTAGCATCTGTATCCATTAATGATCGTTGGGGATTCATTGACAAATTCGGTAATATTGTAATCGAACCGCGATATGATTACGCCTTTTCCTTCAGTGAAGGACTTGCTGCTGTTTCCCTTGATGACAAATGGGGCTACATTAACAAGCAAGGAGATATTGTCATCGAACTTATGTATGAATTAGCCTCGCCATTCAGCGAAGGGGCTGCAGCCGTATATTATTGGGAGGGCTGGGGCTTTATTGACAAAACAGGTGAGGCCTTCACGGGTTTTATATACTCCTCGCCATCTATGTTCAAAGAGGGACTTGCACCTGTAGATGAAGGTTTTATTGACCTCAATGGCAATCTAACCATAAACTTTATGGATGAGCATTATTATGATATGGCTGATCCTTTTCACGACGGAATTGCAGCCGTATATAAAATCATGCAGAGAGAGTTTTATTACGGATTTACGGATCGCCAAGGCAATGAAATTATTGCCCCCCAATTTCCTCTAGCAAGAAAAATTGAATTCCGCGATGGAAGAGGAGCAATTAATGAAAATGGGCTTTGGGGATTCATCGATCGAACAGGTGATATAGTCATATCTCCACAATTCGAGGATATTTCAGGTGACTTTAATGAAGGACTCGTTGGTGTTTCGGTTGGGGGCAAATGGGGATTCATTGATACAAACTTCCAGACGACATTAGCAACACCAAATATAGAGAAGCCTTCCAGATGGGCAGTTGCTGAGATAGAAGCAGCGGTAACACTGAATCTCGTACCTAACGCTATGAACAAAAGTTATACATCTCATATCAATCGCCAGCAATTTAGTGAATTAATCGTCAATCTGTTTAGTGTCATCGATGGCTTGTCTGTTAACGATTGGATCACACAAATTCAAGGGAATCTCCCGAAAAATGTGTTCGATGATACGAATGATCCCATCGTGCTTGCTGCATATCATCTGGGCATAGTGAATGGTAAAGGAGTTCGAAGGTTTGATCCAGACGGCAAAATTACTCGGCAAGAAGCAGCGGTAATGCTGCAAAGAGCTGCGCTCAAATTAGGAATAAAAACAACACCTCAATCGTCTCCCTACGCGGATCAGGCATCCATAGCTAGTTGGGCACTCGATGGAGTCATGTACGTAGCTGCTCTTGAAGATAAGTCGACTCGTATGGCGGTCATGGGTGGAGTAGCAAACAATCGATTTGATCCTTCAGGAAATTATACACGTGAGCAAGCATTCATCACGATCAAAAGGCTTTTTCATACTTTGTAAGCCATTACGTATTACCGCATAATAAGAAAACTAGAATCGATTCAATTGCTATCCCATAAAAAGGTGGCAGCGCCCTTTTCTACTTAAAGTCGCTGCCACCCTAACTATATTCATTCAAATCATTCGTTGTCACCATTGATCAGACAATTGGCTATTTTAGCTCTGAAAATGAAATTCCTACATACCTTTGCCCTTCACCCCATTTACTATGTTCATCACCAATCTCAAATAAAAATGTACCGTGGTATGGAAGTCCTGCAATTTCTGCCCTTCCAATCTTAAATATAACATTCATTAAGGATTGAACCTCATAACCAAGTTCTTCGATGACTTGCTTATATGCTGCAGCATGCTCCTGCTCATCTCCTTCAAATGTGAAAACAGCCTCCCAGTCCATCCCTTCATCATAATCCCTCACCTCGAATCTCTCCTCTTTCCAGCCAGATGGGACTGGAAATGGATAACTATCTAGATGATCAATAATTGGTGGTGTTTTAGATTTATTAGCAGACCCTATCTCACTATTGTGATCCGATGGAGCAGCATTCGTTTGCCCTAGTAATTCCCCTTGTTTATTTTCACTAGATGAGTTTTGTTTACCCCCGCAACCATTTGAAACAGCAATGATTAACATACATACTAAAACTAAATACCCTTTTCTCATATTTGAATTTCCCCTTCCCTTTATAGATGCACATTAAAATAACCCAACAAAATTAAAAACTGCACATCAATAGTTAGAACATGTCTAACCATTGGCGTGCAGTTCAAAGTAGGTTGGCCACCTAATATGTTTTTTTCTGAATAAATTATTATTAGTACGTTGTCGTCTTTATCTTAATATTTAACTGAACGTAATAAGATTACTGCACCTTCCGCTCTTGTTGTGTCGGCGGCAGGGACAAATGTATTTCCTTCACGTCCCGTGATAATGCCATGCTCTTTCATAATAGCCACATAACCTTTAGCCCAATTAGGAATTTGGTCATCATCGCTGAATTCTGTTGTTCCACTTATTGCTGGATCTAATTGAAGTGCTCGTGCGACCATTGCAGCAATTTCTGCGCGGCTCACTTCCTTATTTGGTCGAAAAGTTCCATCTGAATAGCCATTAACAATACCGGCTTTTTGTGCTTTTTCAATAGCATCCTTCGCCCAATGGTTGGAGATATCCTTTAATGTTTCTGTTGTCCCGCCGCTTGTATCCAAATCCAACGCCCGATCAATGATCACTGCAAATTCAGCCCGGGTAATCGGAGTGTTAGGTTTAAACGTCTCATCCTCATAGCCTGTAAAGTAACCTAAGTCTACTGCTTCGTTAATTTGATTTGCTGCCCAGTGTCCACTAATATCTTTGAACTCGATAAGTGGTGCAGCTCTAAAGGTCGGATAATCACCTTGTTCAAGCTTCCACGTACTTGAGAAGTTCCATCCTTTAAATGTAGACTGCGTTTTCATGTCTGCTGTTGACTTTGGCGTAGCACCATTTGAATCTGTTTGTCCTGTTGTTTGTTCATCATAGAAGTTAGCAATATTGTTCCCACGTTGGTCTAGCCCTACGAATCCACCAACATTGCTGCCAGCTCCATCCACTTCCCCAGCCGCATATCCATTTTGAATCGTTGATGCTTGATTTTTCCCAATAAATCCACCAACGTTACTTTGACCATTGACAGTACCTCTAGCATACGCATCCTTTATTGTAGCCTGGTTCAGCACTTGACCTACTAGTCCACCAACATCATCACCTGTTGCATTTGCATTACCTGTTGCGTAGCTCTTCTGGAGCAGTGCATTTTGACCATCCTGACTGCCAATTAAACCACCAACTTGATTTTCACCGTATACATCACCAGTCGCATAGCTATCCTTTATTAGTAATTTATTATAGTTATCCTTACCTCCGGTAATATATCCACCGACCAAACCACCAACATTATTTTTACCTGTCACAGTTCCAGTTGCATAACTATCCACAACCGTTACAGATGTACCATTAACACTAAGATGCCCGATTAAACCACCAACATTATTGCTGATTGCTTCAACATCACCCGTTGCGAAACTATTTTTAATTTCCCCACTAAATGGGTGCACATATCCGATCAATCCACCAACATTATTATATTCAGCGGCATTCGTACTAATGACTTTTGCTGATGAGGAGCTATCTTTAACATAAGTAGCTGACGCTGCAAGTCCGCCAACCATACTACCATTGCCCTCTACTATACCAGTTGAAGTACTTCCTTCAATTAAAGCCCCATCGCCACCTGCAGATCCGATTAATCCACCTGCCCGTTCGGCACTGTATACTTTGACCGTCGCATGACTATTTTTTATTTTCGCATTGCTGAGATTACCAGCAATACCACCAACATTATCCGCGCCGACTATTTCTCCTGTAACCGTAACATTTTCAATTAAGCCACCATTGCCCATTTCACCTAGCAAGGCACCAATATTATGACCAGCAAGAATATTTACATCTACTAGGTTTACATTAGATATTACCGATTTACCGCTTACGCCACCAAATAATCCACTTGAATTGATGTTTTTGTTAATCATTAAACCACTAATAGTGTGTCCTTTTCCGTTAAACGTGCCCTCGAAATAACCAATCGGCGTCCATCCTGCACCTTCATTATATGGGGCAACGTCTAAATCAATATCCGCGCCTAACACATAATCTCCCGTCAAGTCAATGCGGATTAAATCTAACTCCTCTGCGGTTGTAATAACAATTGGATTATTAGCACGAGCTTTTTCCGCGTTCAAAGTAATTGTAAACGTACTAATTATAAGAACTAGGCAAAGTAAAATGATTGATCCTTTTTTCATTTGTGGTACATACATCGTTTTTCCCATCATTATATTCTCCTTTTCACTTGAATTTTGAATAGTGAGAAATCCTTAGGCTTACCGGATTCTATCACTTTTAATACTTACCCCACTCAATTCGTCTACTTGAAAGTGTTTACAACATCGCGGGTCTAGCTTTGTATACCCTTTTCTTCTCGGAAAGTAAGTTTGATCCCCTCCTTCATTAAGAATAATCTATAATAACCTACTTCTGTTATATCAGCCCTAAGTTAAGTCTAGGTTAAGTGTAAAATTAATTACTCGCTATAAATGATGTTAACTGAAATGCTGCCGTCATCGAATTTCCCTGTACCATTCACCATAATCCCAATAATTAAATTGCTATTTTCGTTGATTTTCACTGAAATATTTTCTGTTTTCGTATCTTGATCGGCGTTGCCTCCACTAGAGTCTACAACTTCTGTATAGCCTGCTTTATCCATATACCCTCTGTATAGTTTATAATAATCAATAACTTTACCCTCAATGACGTAGTTCACCATATACATTTTTCCACTTTCCGTCTCAGTCACAGAACTCATTTGGATCTCTACACCTTCGGGTATAGGAATTTCCTTAGGAAATCCTTCGGGTATATCATTTTTAAGTGACACGTTATAATCTATTGCCTTACCTTCTTCGTCAGTTCCAGAGAATGATATCCCTCCTTCATTTGTGTCAATATTTATTGCTAAATCTTCACCATCTACTGATTTAATTTTGACGCCATCTTTGGAAAGTTTTAGCGACCCGCCATCACCCGTCGGTATCGAAACGCATCCCGTTAACATAATTACAATAAAACCTAAAAGTAAACTTAACAATAATTTACTCATATCTTAATCATCCCCTTTCTATTTACTTTGAATTGATCATATTTTAGTTCACCAAGGTTAAGTCTAGGTTAAGTAATATAAAACGTGACTAATGACCCAATAAAAAGCTTATTTGACAAAAAGCTGTGTTTTTAAGCTATAGTATGGAAGAATATATATATTAATATTTGCGTAATAATAATGTAACTTCTTGAAGAGGAGTGAATTGATTCGTGTTAAAATCTAAATCCAAATATGTTTTTATTCTTCTAATTATTATTTTGTTTACCGTTAATGTCCTTCCTACTGAAGCCCAAGAATATCAAGGCGACACTCTTATTTTGCGTGAGTCTACCGAAAAGGTAGATTTATATTCTTATTTGTATATGCTGGAAGACAACGAGAAGCGTCTAACAATCGACGATGTTTCTTCCGTTAGCTATGCGGATAAATTTACTTATTCAGAGCAAATGCCACAAAAAGGCGGCTTTTTTGAAGCTGCACTATGGACTCGGTTTGAAGTAAATAACCAAACGGATCAAGAACAATGGTTATTTGAAATCGCTTTCCCACTTGTTTATTTTATTAATATTTATTCTGCAGATGATTCAGGGATAATAGAACTTCATAATGCAGGGACTATCTACCCATTTGAACAACGAAAGATCAACCATCGTAACTTCATTTTTGATTTGAAGATAGAAGCGAACGAGACGAAAACCTTTTACATTTTACTTCATGGGGCAGGTGGTCTACATCCGCCTTTTTACCTTTGGAATACTCAATCCATGATTCAGAAAAGTCAAACTGAATTTACATTGCTTGGTATTTTTTACGGCATGGTTTTAGTCATGATATTATACAATTTATTTCTATATTTCAGTTTGCGCTTGAGAAGTTACTTATACTATGTGCTTGCTATTACTTGTACAGTTATAGGGCAATTGTCGCTTAATGGACTCGGTTTTCAATATTTGTGGCCATATTCTCCTTGGTGGAATACAATTTCTACTCCTTTTTGGGTAAGCCTAGCATGCATTGGTATTCTTATGTTTGCTAGAAGCTTTTTGGATACTGATCGCTATTTTCCCAAATTCAAATCGGCTTCATATATATTGATGATTTTAAACGCTGTCGTCATCGTCATGCTCTTTATATCGAATTTAGTCGCACTAAATATCATGCTCCTTAGTACGGTCAGTACGTTTATTGCAGTACTAACCGTCGCTTTCATATGCTTAAAGCGAGGGGCACGCCAGGCACGATTTTTTATAGTCGGTTGGCCATTCTTCTTTATTGGGATATCTATCACGATACTAGAGAGAGCAGCAGTCATTCCTTTTTCGAATTACACAGAATATGCGGGGCAGATTACTTTAGTAGTAGAGGTCGTTTTATTATCTCTAGCGTTGGCAGATAAAATCAATATTATGCGTTCTGAAAAGGAGCTAGCAGAACACGAAGCTACAGAAAGTCATGCTCTGGCTATAGAAAGTTTAAAGCAGGCAGATGAACTTAAAGATGAGTTTTTAGCAATTACATCGCATGAATTACGTACACCACTATATGGAATGATCGGCCTTGCTGAATCAATACGTGATGGTGCGACTGGAGATGTTCCTGCTGAGATGAGCAATCAACTCGCAATGATCATAACTAGTGGTAATCGATTGAGTTATTTAATAAACGATATATTAGATTTTTCAAAATTAAAACATAATGCTTTAGATGTACATAAAAAGCCAATCTACCTGCCAGGACTAGTCGATATCATCCTTACTATTTGTCAGCCATTAGTGAAGCATAAGGCGATAAAACTTATTAATCTTACTGATGATACCCTACCAGCTGTAAATGCGGATCAAGATCGTCTCCAGCAAATTTTGTATAACCTAGTGGGCAATGCTATTAAATATACTGATCATGGTGAAGTAGTTATTTCAGCTGAACTTAAAGATAAACAAATGAAAATAATTATTTCGGATACTGGAAAAGGGATTTCTAAAGAACAACAGAGCATTATATTCGAACCATTCCAGCAAGGTGATGTTTCTCTTTCGAGAGATGTTGGGGGTACTGGCATCGGTTTAAACATAACAAAGCAGTTAGTCGAGTTGCATGGCGGCATTATTGAAGTACATTCGAAGGTAGGAATAGGTTCAATATTTAGTTTTACCCTGCCTATACAACCGGGCGATGAGTATGTAAAGGAAATTGCAATTACAGTAGAACCTCTCTTAATAGAAGAGATAAAACTGTTAACGACAAGCTATCAACCACAAGGCAACACATTATCCAAAATATTAGTCGCTGATGACGAGCCTATCAACTTACAAGTACTAATGAATCAACTCACATTAGAAGGCTATCAAGTATTGACAGCTTCTAATGGAGAGGAAGTACTAAGCATCATCGCCGAGCACGAGATTGAATTGCTAATCCTCGATATTATGATGCCAAAAATGTCTGGTTACGAAGTGTGTCGACGTTTACGAAATAACTATTCATTAATGGAATTACCAATTTTGATGCTCACGGCAAAAAATCAAGTTCGTGATAGAATTACAGCATTCGAGGTCGGGGCTAATGATTATTTACTCAAGCCTTGTGATAAGCAAGAACTACTTTCTCGTGTGAAGACATTAGTTCGACTAAGAAGCTTAAATCAGAAACTAATCATATTGAACCTTGAGCTTGAGGAAAAAGTACAAGAACGCACACAAGCATTGGAAGTCGCTAATATTGATCTGACACAAATGAACGAAGTTTTAATTGCCATGGCGGAATCACGCCGCCATCTTCTAGCAAATATAGCACATGAACTAGGGACACCTGTTACGTTAATTCATAGTTATGTGCAAGCACTACAAAGTGGATTAGTTGACTCAGATGATGCTTATTTTAGTAATCTCGTTCATAACAAGATGAATGTCCTCAGTCGGTTAATCAGTGATTTATCTGATTTATCCAAGCTTGAAGCTGGGCATTCGAATTTAAATCTCCAAAATATAAACTTAGATACATGGCTTGGACAAATCTATCATAAGTTCGAGTTTGATGTTACTCAATATGGTAGGATTGTCGAAACAACTAACATTATTAAGGGATCAAAACATTTTAACTGCTCTATCGATAATGGACGAATGGATCAAGTGTTTTCAAACTTAATATCTAATGCTGTTAAAAATACATCTGAAGGTGCTGGAAAAATATCTATACAAGTTAAAGTCAATAAGACTGATGAGGAAGTTATTATCCAGATTAAAGATAACGGCTATGGCATCAGTGAAGACAAACTGCCATTTATATTCGATCGATTTTATAAAGCATCTGCGTCTACTGCAGCAGCGGAACAGACTGGTACCGGATTAGGATTAGCTATCGTTAAAGAACTTGTTCATGCCCATAAAGGGAGAATCTGGGTAGAAAGTAAATTGAATGAAGGTAGTACTTTTTATGTTGCGTTGCCAATCCGGGTTGGCTATTAGGATATCTGCCCACCACAGTATTCTATGTATGAATACATAACGATGGAGACTTGTTCTCGCACCCGCTACGCTTAAAAATAAAAGGAGGGCAATCTGCCCCCTTTTCCCGATCTGTATTATTGGCTTGGATATCTACCTAGCATAGGTTCACCAATTACACTCAATACTCCATTCGTTCTAACATAAAACTTTTCCACATTGCTAATTTCTACTTCCAAATCATAATACTTACCAAATTGTACGTCTTCACCTTCCATTACCACAATCGGACCCGAACCATCCAATCCAATTACTTCGATAAACGGTGCTTTTTGCAATGCGCTTTCCTTTGAGTCCTCAAGCCAAATTCTCGTTTTGAATACATCAAAATTTTTACTGTTATCAACTGTCATTCTTAGATAATAGGAATGTATGGAATCATTGGCATAGCCATATTCAAAATCACTTTTAGGTCCTCGATTTAGAATTTTGGGCTCCTTGCTTTTTAATCGGTATGCCCCGGCATCAGCAGCATCGACATACTCCGTAGTTACAGGAGTATAGATCGTTCCATCCTCGCCAACAATCTCCTCCTCCTTTTCATCACCTAGATGGATCGTTTGCGTACTCCCGTCCCAACCTACTTCAATTCCTGTTACTTCAGCTACTGCTCTCAGCGGCAAATATGTTCTACCTTTGTAAGTGATCGGTGAAAGTTTTTCTCCTGTTACCTCATCAATTGCCACAAAGCTCTTCCCATTTAACAAAATCGTTAGTCCTGAATTCAAATATGCCGTTATTTTTGTCATTTGACTCGCCGCAATAACACTTCCGGTGGCACTGAACATCAATACGACTGACAGCACTACGATTAACTTTTTCTGATTAAACCATTGTTTCATTGTAATTTCCCTCCTGGAATCCTCATTTTTAATACATCCCCTATCCGTTCAAGGTTAAATCTAGGTAAAGATTTTGAACTATTTTTCGAGTAATTTTAATATTTCCTTTAAGTCTTCCAATTCCTTTCGTTCATCAGGATCCATCTGAGTTATATACTCATCTGAATGAATAATATCTTGCAAATTGATGGATTCTGTAAAAGGGATTTCCGATTCTTCCATACCGCAAACATCCCAGTACACAGAGCCCCCACCAATGAATGGCAGTTCAAATCCTAAGTCAGCGAGCGGATTGACTGTCGGATTTTTATGGCGAACCGTATAATGACCTTGAAAATTTCCCCTTATAGTACCAATTAAATGAACCGTACTCATATTTTCTTCTGATGATAGGTAATCCTTATATTCTGATGCCTCTACCTCGCCTTGTATCGTACCGCTAATCCAGACGTGATCATGCTCAGAACCCAATTGGGTAAATTCGTCAATGGTCACCGTCGCTTTCAGTTCATCACTCATCGGCTCTGCGTTTCCGTCACGTAATGCCGGCGGTGGTATCATGTAGAAACCGTTTGGATGATGTGGACTCGGTACACCCGCTATCGCTCCATTCTTAAATAGCACGGATCTGTCGGACATTTCGTTGCCTACGTTAATAATCTTCACTGGAAAAGTACCTTGATCGCCAGGTAAAGGACCATTTCCTTCAAATATAATTTGAAGGTTTTCTCCGTTTAATAGGTTTGTAAAAAGCAATTTCGTTAAGCGCCCCTCGCCATCTTCTCCAGCACGTTCCATGCGAGATGTATTAGAGCTTTGTTTTTCCTGAAAAGAACTAATTTCCCATTCAGCCGAACATGTGCAATCTCCCACTCGAACCGGAACACTCTTCTTCAAAGAAGGATCAGCAACACTTGTTGCGGTAACGGTAACGATTGCAACTTGATCCGGAGCAGTAAATAAGCCACTTCCATCTATCGTGCCTGCACTTGCAGCCCAAGTTACCCTCTGATTGGAAAAGTTATGAACGACGGCTTGAAAAGCCTGCTGTTCGCCCGGTTCTACACAGCATTCATTGGGCGAAATTTCAATGCTACTGCTCGTGCTACGCAAAAGCGCGTGTCCTTCACGACGCGGAGCATCAGGCAGCACCCTTAGACCCATGCTGGATGTACTGACCGCAGTAATCGTAACGGGAAAATCTGCTTCATTATAGGAGGTATCTATCATCAGTATAGATTTCCCATTCGGCTCCGTTCTTACTGTAATCCGATGCGCGCCTGCAGGGTGAACCTCCCAAGCGACTCCCGTATCATTGGCATTATGGACCGTTGCCCTGACTTGGGTAGATGTTCCAGGCTTAAACGTCATTTCACTTGGAGAGACGATCACTTCAATCGGCAACACTTCAATCCTCGTATCTTTAAAAAAGAACGTTCCATTGGGATTAAATGCACGGCGGCCAAACCTGTCCCCGCGAGGCGATACTTCCACCGTCGCTAATCACGATTAGCGACAAAAGCTTTTCGAACTCAGAAGGAGCCCCATTAAGCTTGATCATGTCCATCGGCATTCCAGCGGTAGCTGAATATCGAACATCTGCACAAGCAAAGTTCATTCCTTCAAATTGTTCAGTCTTGACTTTCTGACATGCTGTAAAGATGACAACTATTACAAGACATACAGCGAATGTAACAATGTAGTTACGATATCGGAAATTCAGCATGATCCATTCCTTTCTATTCAAGATCCGTTAAGTACATCAAAATACTAATCAGAAATCCTAGTAATGAAAACACATTGATGACCATACTCAGAATAAATAGGCTACGAATGTGAAGATCGACTGCGGGGCATGGAACCGTACAAAACGATTTTCTTTTGAAGTTACGTATTCCTCTTCCGTAAAAATAGTTTTTTTCAGATTTCACCTAACCATCTCAGGTTTTTGGTTACTTCTTCTCTGAAAACACAATCTCCACATACGCTTGCCCCTTGCCCCATTCGCTGTATTCATCGCCAATATTGAAAGTAAATGTACCGTGATAAGTGACTCCTGCTAACTCTGCCGTCCCTATCTTAAATACTTCATTCAATAAGGTTTGGGTCTCATACCCTAATTCTTCGATTACTTCCTTATAAGCGAGAGCCTGCTCCACCTCATCTCCATCGAAAGTGAAGATAGCCTCCCAGTCCATCCCTTCGTCATACTCTCGAACCTCAAACTTCTCCTCTTTCCAGCCAGATGGCACAGGGAATGGGTATATGCCCAGATGGTCAATAAAGGGCGGTATTCCAACTGAATCCGTTGACTTTGTCTCGCTGTGATGAACAGCAGCAGTGTCATTTGGTTGCTCAACAATCGGTAATTGTGAACGATCTTGCTTATTCTGGTCGCCTCCTAAATCTTGTTTTTCCCCACAGCCATTTAATATTGTGATGAACAACGCACATATTAAAACAAGTATTCCTTTTCTCATATTCCACTTCCCCTTTCTCAATTAAAGGATAATCTACAAAGGTTAAGTCTTGGTTAAATCGGCAAAATAAAATCTAACGAAAGAGTTTTATCATGTTTGTTATCCGTGCGTCCATTTTAATCCTCGCTATCGCTCCCCACCACCACCGTTTTGATTCTTTTTCACAAAAAACATCGAACGGAGGATCCGAATATGATAAAATCAATCTATGGGATTACTACTCGTTTTGTAATCATGATAATTTTCAGCAATTTATACATTACGAATTTCAACAGGAGACTAATACACAATGAACAAGATTATTTCAACAAAAGATACCATCATCATCGGACTTATGCTGTTTGCTCTATTTTTTGGTGCTGGCAACCTAGTGTTCCCTATAATGCTAGGGCAATCTGCTGGTACGGAAGTTTGGTCAGCAAATCTAGGATTTCTCATCACTGGAGTAGGCTTACCTCTTTTAGCCATCATCGCTTTCAGTTTTTCAGGAAAACAGGATTTACTTTCTTTAGCTAAAAGAGCTCACCCTATATTCGGACTCGTATTTACAACTACACTCTATTTAACAATAGGTCCACTGTTTGCGATGCCTAGAACAGGTAGTGTCGCTTATGAAATTGCCATTAAGCCTTTTTTAGGCGAACAAGCTAGCTTTGTCCCATTGCTGCTGTTTAGTATTTTATTTTTCGGCATAACATTTTTATGCTCTTTAAATCCTTCAAGGATGATTGATATCGTCGGAAAAATACTTACACCTGTATTAATTTTATTTATTGCTATTTTAGCAGCAGTTGCTTTAATCAATCCACTTGGGATTCCTCAAGAGCCACAAGCTAATTATCAGGCTAATGCGTTATTTCATGGGTTTCAAGAAGGCTATTTGACAATGGATGCGCTCGCCGCTTTCGTATTTGGAATTATTATTATCAACGCAATTAAAGAAAAAGGGGCTCAATCAAAAAAACTGTTACTTATTACAGGCGTGAAGTCATCTCTTATATCAGCAGCAGTTCTTGCGATTATTTATACATTGCTTGCCTATATTGGAGCCACCAGTGTGGAACAGTTTGGCTATTTAAATAATGGGGGAGAAATCCTCGCCAATATATCTCAGCATTATTTCGGTAATTTTGGTGGGATCATTTTAGGCATTATTGTCATGCTTGCTTGTCTAACGACAAGTATTGGGCTAACGACCTCATGTAGTGTCTACCTGTATCAATTAATGCCACGTGTCTCGTATAAGGTATGGGCTATCCTTTTATCAATAACTAGCGCATTGCTTGCTAATATCGGATTAAGCCAACTAATTGAATTTTCGGTTCCAGTTTTAACTATTCTTTATCCAATTTCTATAGTGCTTATCTTTTTAACCTTCCTGCATCCGCTTTTCAAAGGTAAAAAACAGGTTTATTGGGGAAGTCTAGCGCTAACCTTACTATTCAGTTTCGTCGAGGGTCTATCTATTTCAAAACTGAATTTGTCTTTCATTACCGATTGGCTTGGAGGTTTCCTGCCGATTCACAATATTTTAGAGTCATTCACCGACTTGCTTAGCGACTTCTTACCCTTTTATGACATTGGTCTTGGCTGGGTGTGCCTTGCTGTAGCTGGAGCACTCATTGGCTATATATGGCCAGTCCGCAAGGCTCAAATATGACGCGGCTAGTTTCTCCAAATGTGGAATGAAACAACGCGTGTCGGTTGATCGTTTTCATAGAGTACGGATTTGAGAGTCCTTCGCCCTGTAAATTAAAGGACGAAGGACTCTTTCTTTGCTTTGCAATGGGTAATCGAATTATAATTCCAAAGTTTCTTCAGCGCAGACAATGAGTGGGGGTTGGGCTATAAAACAAAAAAAGCCCACCAGATAAATTATCTGATGAACCAATGATTTAAAGTGGTACCGGCGAGAGGACTCGAACCTCCACGGTCTCCCATTCGATTTTGAGTCGAACGCGTCTGCCATTCCGCCACGCCGGCATAGTAA